>NZ_JAUOPD010000019.1 GCF_030546745.1 Thalassotalea sp. 1_MG-2023 | reverse complement strand
TCGCACCGCGACTCGCTCGCCTTGCTTCGCTACTTGCTCCTCGAATGCCGCCCATACATCATTATTAGGCTCGCCTATCTCACCTTCCCACATGGACAATTTCTGTGCGTGTTCCGAAGGTAGAGGAACAATAAGCAGATCACTATCACTTTCATTTGCACTTTCACGTAGAAAATGTGCGATGACTTCCTTGTATACCTGACAATAGGTTTGAGCATAAAATTCATCAAGTCTAGTACAGTCAGCATCGAGAAATAGGTAATATTCTCCCGATACCGCACTTAAACCTGCTTGAAGTACAAACAAGTAGTTAGAGTAATCGTGACCACCACTACCCAACCACTCATCAGACATTGACTCATAAGGGCGAAATGCTGTGTAGTTAAATGCCACGTCGAAAAGCTCTTGTCCATCGTCTAGTGCTTTTATTTCTGAAAGTGGGAATCGTCTATGACTCGCATGCTCTCTTTCTTGTCGATGCACATCTTCAATCAGATCATGCCATTTACTATGATCAGCTACCTGCATTTTAAACGGTAAGTTATTTAAAAAGACACCCAAGATTTCATCACTACCTTCCGTTTCAGGTCTACCATGATTTATCACGCCAGTAGTTACATTTCCCTGACCACTTAAAATCGAAAGTGCTTTTAGATGTAAGCTAAGGAAGATACTTTTTGTACTTACCTGAAGTTTGGATGATAAACTGTCTACAAGGCGACTAAACTCAGGCGATACATCGAGGTTTAATCGCCTAGTAGTAAGCTCTTCCGACGCATTGACTGTGTGAGGAATGTCACTTTTCTCCAAATCGACAACATAGTCAGCCCAATAAGATCTATCATCACTGTTGTTGATAGACTCCTGCTCTAACGCAATAAAATCAACATATCCAAGTTTAGGCTTTTCTAAAATTGGATCCTGACCAGCGACAATTGACTTATACGATGTTAACAATTGCGAAACCAGTGTTGCAGCACTCCAACCATCAAGGATTGCATGTGGACAACTCAAAGTAAGGCGATAGTGCTGTTCACTCATTTGATGAATAAACACACGCACTAATCCTGGTTTTTCTAGTGCAAACGGATTGTTAATTTCAGCTTTTTCCCATTGCAGCAAATGTTCCCTTTGCTGCTCTTCATTAAGAGCACTAATATCCTCATGATAGAACGCAAGCTCAGCATGCTTATATACCAACTGTAATGGCACATCGTAACTAGACATATCAAATGCGGTGCGTAAGATTGGGTTTTGATCCACACTTAGTGACATTGCTTTTTTAAAGGCCTCTGGTTGAATAGTCCCTTTCAGCAAGTAGTACATAACATCATGATAACTAACACTATCTGCATTGTACTGCATATGGAACAACATACCTGATTGCATTCGACTTAACGGATACGCATCTTCACATTTACTCGGCAGTTTTTGTGAAGTCTTGTTATCAATCAAGGAGAATGGCGCAATAACGCTAGATTGCTGTTCAGCTTCTTCACCAAAACGAGTTAAGGTAGCTACCAATTTACGAATCGTTTGCAGTTCGAACAGATCCTCTAACTCAAAATCGAACCCTTCTTTCTGAGTCATTGCCCTTAGTTGAATACTCAAGATTGAATCGCCACCTAGGCTATAGAACCCATCGTCAATACCAATTTCGTCATTACCAAAGACATTCTGCCAAACACGCAATAAAACAGATTCTTCAGCAGAGCTTGCAACGGTTATTGTAACCTCCTTCTGTTCAACCCTTTCTTCTAAAGCTTTGCGGTCAATCTTGCCGTTTATAGTTAGCGGAAACTGTGCTAACTGAATAAAATCACCTGGGATCATGTAATCAGGTAATTGTTGGCAAATTTGAGCTTCTACATGCTCAGAGGTTGTTTCTTCATCTAATTGACAATAGCAGGCTAACCATTCTCTTTTACTACCGTTGACTAGATCATTTTTGATAACGACTGCCGCATTAGTTACACCTTCAACACTATGAATGACTTGTTCTATTTCTCCTAATTCAATCCTAAATCCTCGCAGTTTAACCTGCCAGTCCAATCGACCAAGAAATTCAAGTTCCCCATTTAGATTTATGCGTGCTTTATCTCCAGTTTTATACATTCGACTACCGCTATCTTGTGTAAAAGGATTCGGTATAAATCGTTCTGCAGTAAGGCGGGAGTTACCGTAATAGCCCAGAGCCAACGCAGGTCCACCTAGGTATAGTTCTCCTGCCACACCAGCCGGTAGAGGGTGACCAAGTTCATTTAACACATACGCCTGCATGCCTCCAATAGGCTTCCCTATAGGTACATTTATAGATTCATATTCATGACATAGGTGTGAAGTCGCCCAAACAGTTGACTCTGTTGGACCATACGCATTAACCACATGCGCTTTTTCAGCCCAAATTCTTGCCAAGTCCGGTGGGAAAGCTTCGCCAGCAATAATCATGCGACAAGTACTTGGCCACGAATAATCAGACAAAGTCTGTAACATAGAAGCCGGCAAGGTAGCCACTTCTACGTTGTGCTTCATTGCATACGCAGAAAGTACAGCTGGGTCAAGCCGCATATGCTCCCCTATTACGTGCAAAGTACCGCCATTAAATAGGCTCATGATAATTTCAAATAAAGAAGCGTCGAAACTAGAAGATGCAAACTGCATACAAGGAGTTGCTGCCGTCACATTAAATCGATTGGCTTGCTCTGAAATAAGATTTGATACCCCAGAAAATGGCACCATAACCCCCTTTGGCATACCAGTAGAGCCAGAGGTGTAAATCAAGTATGCTGGGCTCGAAGGGTTTATCGCGTTATCCACACAAACAGCCTTTGACGATTCAGTCGAAACAACGTCTTCAATAAGTACGTTGCTAGCATCGCTAACACACCATTCATCGCAGCGATTATTTGCATCGAACAACACTAATTGACACCCTGAATTTACAAGCATGTATGCTTTTCGACCGTCAGGGTAGCTCGGATCAATTGGTAGATAACAGGCACCCGCTTTCCAGATCCCAAGAAGCGCAGCGATACTTTCAATGCCGCGCTCAGCATGCACGGCAACGATATCCCCTTGCTGTACTTTTCTACTGGTTAAATAGTTTGCAACGCTTTGTGCTCGCAAATTCAACTCGGCATAACTGACAGAGTCTTGGCCTGACACAATCGCCATAACATCAGGGAATTCGCCGTTAATCGATGCGAAACGCTCCATTAGGTCGAAATAGACTGGTGGTGTTACAGTTGCCTGCAAGTCTACCAATGTGGAATCTGGCAAAGATATTTCAGAAATATTCTGCTCTGTGGACGACAAAAGATGTTGTAAACAGCTTTCGTATGCTTTCACAATTAAGCTTGCGGCTGACGAAGGGTACTTTTTGTTATCAGCGTCAAGCACAAGGTAAGCGCAGCGACTGTTAGCAGATAGACCCGCCTGTACTGCTAAACCAAAGTTTGAATGTTCAAAGTCTACACCGCCAAAAACATCATTCGTTTCAAACGCACCGCGTTGCACTAACGCAACATTCCCGTTAAAGCGTTTGTTATATTCTCTAAAGTGAGTGAAGTTGAATGCAAAATCAAACAACGACGAGGCGCCACTGTCACGTAAAATATTAGGCAGTGGGTAATGTTTATTTGCTAGTGTTGTCAATTCGTCATCAAAAATACGTTGAATAAACGACAACCAATTTTCAACTTTGACTTCGCTTCTAAACGGAACTGTATTAATAAATAAACCGACAGTGCGATCAGCACCTTCTAATGCTGGTCGACCGTGACTAACTAATCCTGACAATGCATGAGACGAACCTGATAACAATGACACGGTTCTCATGTGCAATGCCAACATAACATGTTTCAAAGAAACCTTTAGTTTTGCAGCAATACTTTTAAGCTGCTGAGTTTGCTGCTCTGAAATAGTTATTGAATATTGGCTTACGCCTTGCTCTTTCTCTTCTTCTGGAAATGAAGGTAAAACACTTACTTGAGCATCTTGTAAATAATTCAACCAATATTCACTCACAGCAGTATTGTTTATTGCGCTTTGTTCGTCCGCTATAAATTGGCTGTATGGGGTGACCACTCGTTCTTGCAGTTGATGTTGCGTAATATTACCAGCAAACAAATCAACAAAATCACCAATGAGCACTGTTGAGCTCCAACCATCCATAATTGCGTGATGAAAACTCAACGTCAGTACAAATGATTCTGGCTCCAGAATCAGTACTTTTGCTCTCACTAATCCAGCCTGTTCCCATGCAAAGCCACGCTGTTTTTCATCGCTTAGGATCTTCTCAAATTGCTCTTTTTGCTTGCTTTTCTCTAGGTGTTGAAGACCAAACACCTCATATTCAGGCGTTACTTCACGATGAACAAGCTGCAAAGGTGTTTTTTCATTTTCAACTGAAAACGATGTTCTTAAAATTTCATGTTTATCAGTAACCGCTTTAAGAGCTGCTTTGAATATATTTTCATCAAATGGTAGTCGAATAGTATGACTAAGAATGTCGTGATAAGTTGATGATGAACGCCCAACATCACTTTGAATGAGCATACTAACTTGTATTTGACTTGCCGGATAAGCGGCTTCAATACCTTCAGGCAATTGCTTGTCAGAAACATATACAGACGAAGGTGTATTTTTTGGGTTTGGCTTTTCATCATTCGATTGACGAGACGCCACTATATTGGCAACCGATTTGTAGTTAAATATGTCCGCCACAGAACAAGATAACCCATGCTGCTCAGCGATTCCTGCCAGTTGAATAGCGACTATCGAGTCTCCTCCAAGCTCAAAGAAGCTATCTTCAGCACTAATATCTGGAGTTTCAAGTACCTCTGCCCACAAAGACAGTAGCTGCTTGATTTCATTATCGTTAGCGTCTGCGTTATTTATATTTTTAGACAACGCAATAGTAATGTCATTGATCGTTTTATGTTCAAATATTGTAGAAACCGTTAATTCAATACCGCGTTGTTCAGCTAAACCACTAATTTGAATGGCACTAATTGAGTCGCCACCAATATCAAAAAAACTTTGCTCCGTATTAACATCAGCGAGTTGAAGCACTTCCTGAAAAATATCAACTAAAGTACTCTCCAATGTTTCATCGGCTTCAATAGAAGCCAATGTTTGCTGTCCATCAAGCATTGCCAATAGCTTGGTTCTATCCACTTTTCCATTCACATTTAGAGGTAACGCTTGTACATGAATGAATTGGTGCGGGAGCATATATTCTGGCAACGTCGTTTTTAAATCGTCTTTAATTTTTGCTGCAACAACATTTTTATCAGCTACGACAAATGAAACTATCTGCTTTTGACTAGCCTCTTTTTCAACAACTAGCGTAGTACTTTGCCCAACATCTGTTAAGTTACTGAGAGCTGTGTCAATTTCACCAAGTTCTATCCTATACCCACGCACTTTGATTTGCTGGTCTTGACGGCCAAGAAACTTGATTTCACCTTGCTCGCCGCGTTTAACCAAATCACCGGTCTTATACAAACGACCACCATGATGATCAAACATATCAGGAATAAATTGCGTAGCAGTTTTTATAGGGTCGTTTAAATAACCATGACCAACTCCTGAACCACCTATATACAGCTCACCGATTTCGCCGTCAGCCACACATTCAAGCGCTTCATTGAGAATCAAACAATGTGAACCGTCTAAAGCAAAACCAATTGGAACCGATGATTTTTCGTCATTCAGGTTTTGACTTGATCTAATAGGATAATAACAACTAAATGTAGTCGCTTCTGTTGGCCCGTAACCATTAACAAAAGTTAGTTCAGGGCTATACTCACGAATTCGGTTAACCGCTTCTGGTGGCAACGCATCACCACCGGCAACTAATAACCTTAACCCTTTAACTAGTTCAATCTGTTGTTCGGCAATCCAGGGAAGTAGCGGAGCCGTTAACCATAGAACCGAAATATCGAATGCTTCAATATGTTCAGCAAAAAAACGCGTACTTACTGGCTCGTTGCGGGCTACAACTAGTGTCGCCCCTGCTAGCCAAGCTCCCCAGATTTCGTAAGTGCTAGCATCGAATACGAGAGCGGAATGCAATAGTACGTTATCTGTTGAAAATATCGTTAGTTCGTTGTTCTGAGAACACAAACGACAAATAGCTTTATCTTGAATCTGAACAGCTTTAGGATTTCCAGTCGATCCTGAAGTAAACATCACATAAGCGACGCTTTCCGGTGCTCGTTCACCCACAGATGGTTCTTTAGATAATGCTTTACTATTATCAAGTATCTCGTCAAGCGCAAGTGTGTTGGGATCAACGTTTGAAGAAGAAGTATCAGTGATTAATACCGCAGCATTCGCGACATTCATCATATGACACTTTCTTTGTTCTGGATAATTAGCATCAATAGGTGCGTAAGCGCAGCCAGCTTTAATTATCCCCAATATAAGACTTAAGGATTCCGGAGAACGCTGCAGTTCAACAGCAATAACAGAGCCTGCAAAAATCCCCCTTGCAGTAAAATAGTTAGCGATCTGATTTGAACGTTCATCAAGCTCACCATATGTCATTTCATTATTTTCAATTGAAGAAACAACAGCGACTTTTTCTGAGTAGTTCAAAACGGTTTTGTGGAAGTAGTCTGTTAATTTATTTTCGGTTATATGCTTTGTCATTTTGCAGGCTCTTGCTTTACGGATGTAATCAGATGCCTAACCTATCTTTAGACACCTAATCTATGTTAAAAAATTCGCTGCCAGTCGCTACGAATCCTCTCTAGTGTGCTGAAGCTGAACGCGCACTTAATGGCGTTATGTCAGTCCAATTCTGCGCAATGTAATCCAGACACTCTTCTTTACTCTGAGCCTGACCAGCTGTTTCCCAACCTTTTGGTTTATCCTTATGTGCAGGCCAAATTGAATGTTGGTTCTCGTGATTAATGACTACGTAGTACATAGTTTCGTTTTGATTTACTTGATTCATGTAACACTCCAATAGTTGTAATTTGGGTGACACTGCTAACTTCCAAAATAGAAATTAGATCGGTCACATCTTTTAATCTTCGTGGAGATTCAACTACAACTGTGTAAAATAGATAACTGCTACTTCTGACAGGAAGGTAAACGATTAGCTATCAACAGCCCAAGTCATACGGGGATGATGTGAATAACAAAGTTTTTTTCATCAAAAAAATTTAAAATGGCGATAGTGATTTGGAACCTCGGCTATAGTGCTTATTGCTAATCACAACCGATATTTCTGAAGTTTAGATTGGATAGGTATGAAATAAAGTGATTGGCACCAATGACATTCCGCGTCACACAAATCTGATGTTACTGTAATATTAGACAATATTTCTAATTGCTAACAAGTGGTGTATTTTTTATAAAATAGATAAACTTAGGCACGAGATCGCCGAGTCACCTCACATGCTACCCAAACCATCTCGTCAGACTGCCAATAGTCCATAACGATACTCTGTCCAGCAGACCAATTAGAAGACCAATCTTCGGTAAGGCGCAGCTCAATTTGAGTAGACGAAACGCCAATAACCTGTGCAGCAGTAAATTCTTTTAGCTGCTGGCAATCAGGGTAAAGAGCTTTGTACAATGACTCTTTACCGGCAAATGCCAAGGCATAAGCAAGGCTTAACGGCAGTGATTGATTACGGAGCCATTGCATTTCTTCATTACTTAGAAGCTGCCCTCCCAACTCCCGTACCTGCTTTTCAGAAAAAAACTGCTCGACATCCAGACCCAAACTCATTTCGGCATTCTGCGATAATCCTGCCCAAACTGAGCCGCGACTGTGACTAATAGAGCCACTGCTCCCTTGAGGCCAAATAGGACTTCTATCCGCCGCATTACTTATGGTGGCTTGATGAATATCTAATTGCCTTTGCAACTCTTTTACCAAATAACGCCCAGCTAAATGCTCTGCTTGTCGTTTTTCTACCGACTTTTCTATAAGCTCAGGCAGCTCAATACAAAACTCTTGCCATAAACTAGGTACATATGCTTGGACTGAAAACTCAGCACTAGCAAGTTGCCAATTTCGCCATTCGCGGAAGTGAAGGTTTGATATAAACTGTTTCAGAATCAACTTCCTTGGTTAACTTGGTACAAATTATTTGTATGAAGAACACAAATTATCAACTATTGTAGACAAAACTTGCGAGGACATGCCAAAGCTAAGCCCTCATTGTTCAATACAAGAATCTCATAAGGCGTCTTTCTTTTCAATAAGAAGAAAATGTTCTTCATATCAAAAAATTAGAAACGATGCCTTACTTTGCGTATGCGCTATGCAAATTAAAAAACAATGACTTACAGGTTAGAATCAAGCCAGCAGATTCAATACAAAATGGCGATATTATTCTGTCAAGAGGAGCAACTAGAACACAGATAATGCTGAAAAATTGCAAATAAAACTGCATGCTCATTTCCTGCGAAAATTACATTTGATACACACTAGGTCACGGTGCAAATTATAATAGTTTCGAAAGGAGTCCTTTACCTAATAAGAAAGTATAAAACTACTCAACCTGTCACCATTAGCTTTTGATGAAGAAAGAGTTGTAATATCGAGATAATTCAATTAGCCATTTCCGTCGGCTAGAGCTTGAGAGTAAATTGAGAGAGTGTGCATAGCTAACAGAAAGTTTAATAAATGTGTTGCGCTAATCGGTTGTTCTCACAGTACATACTTGCCGTAAGACCTATCTCACTTTGTGCCCCTAAGCGAGTTATAAACTATAAATAATTGGTTAGATTAACTATGCCACCTCGTTTAGCTGCATCACGATGTTTGTAGCCGTAGTTAACGACTAACTCCGCGCACTCTCGTTTAAACTATGCTGATAAAATTTTATTCGGGATTTTGATCTCGCTATTTGTATTAATAATACCTCTAACAAAGTCTCTAGTTAAATTATACCGTTACAAGTTTTTTTAGTTGATTTTTTTAACATCAAAAATAGTATGAAGTTCTGATACGCTTGATAAAGGAATAATAGTAACTCCTTCGGTTTCTAACCTAGGATTATAATTTCTCTTTGGTAGTATTATTGTTTTGAAGTCATTGCGAATAGCTTCTTTAACTCGTTCTTCGCCTGACGGTACAGGTCTGATCTCACCTGAAAGACCTATTTCACCAAATGCTATCGCATTAGAAGGAAGTACAGAGTCATTTTGTGATGAAATCATGGCTAAAACGAGCGGAAGATCAGCACCTACATCTTTGGTTAAATTAACCCCAGAAACTACATTAACGTAAATGTCATTACCGCCAATATTAACATTCATTCTATTACGAATTATGGCTAGCAGCATAGACATGCGCTTGTAATCAAATCCAACGCCGCCTCGTACAGGTACCTCTCCATAAGACTTTGTTACCAGTGATTGAATGTTAATTAGTAATGTTCTGCCGCCATCGTTTGAAGCATATGCCATGTTACCACTTGATTCTAAGCCGCCTTTTTCTAAAAATATTGCCGATGGGTTCAAAACATCTTTCATGCCTGTCGCGGTCATAGCAAATGTCCCAACTTCCGTTGTATCGCCAAAACGATTTTTTGACGCACGTAAGGTACGGAACTTACTGTCTAATTCGCACTCAATTTTACACATAGTGTCGCCAATATGTTCTAATACTTTTGGACCCGCCATATCGCCTGATTTAGAAACGTGACATACTAAAATTACTGTTATGCCATGTTCTTTTGCTAAGCGGTTGAGAATGGCGGCAGACTCTTTAACTTGCGTTATGCCTCCGGGAGCATTTGAAAGGGAACTAACAAATGCCGTTTGAATAGAATCAATGATTAAAAACTTATATCCGTCTGCTACAGCGACATCACAGATTAACTCAACATCCCCTGAATTCATTATGTCGATATCGTTAATATCAAGCTGCAATCTAATACCTCGATCACGGACTTGATTTTTTGATTCTTCACCAGAGGTGTATAAAGCTTTACCTATTTTACTAAGAACAGAGCACGTTTTTATTAGTAATGTACTTT
Source organism: Thalassotalea sp. 1_MG-2023 (assembly GCF_030546745.1). Taxonomy (GTDB): domain Bacteria; phylum Pseudomonadota; class Gammaproteobacteria; order Enterobacterales; family Alteromonadaceae; genus Thalassotalea_C. The sequence goes on along the minus strand of NZ_JAUOPD010000019.1, from coordinate 50,861 downwards.
TGCCAGCACCTGGATCACCAGCTACCAATATGACAGAAGCTTCAACAATTCCTCCGCCTAATACTCGATTGAATTCTGAACTTCCACTATCGAATCTAGTTAAATTAGTGTCAGAAACTTTACTAAGACTTTCAACCTTAGCATCTTGCTTTGAATAACCTTGATGTTTTTTAGAACTAGGAGTGCGTTGTGTAACTGTTTTGCTCTCTTTGAATTCGATTATACTATTCCAAGCACCACATGAGCATTTACCTAACCACCTGCTGTGATTTTCTCCGCATTCCTGGCATATATATTGGGTATTGTTTTTCTTAGTCATTTTAATCTCGTGATCTAACTACATATCTAATAAGGAATAATTAGGTATTGTTTCAGTAACTTTTTATCCTCTGCTTAATGTTTATAATTAAGCTTTTAGAATAGTTTACTGTTTATTTGTACAGCTGTAAATATTGAGTATATGAGTGCTAAATTTATTTTATAATTTATTTCGTGTTAGATGAGGGAATAGATATATATTGAACCAAAATATTTCTATCGAGCAAAAGACTTTTCTTTTCATTTTTAATTAGTTCACCAGAGTTCATCTGGCTAATTATCCACACCTTAATTTCAGGCAAATAACTTTCTATAGGTGTACTAATTGTATTTCTCAAACCACCACTACCAACAATATAAAATTGGTTTGCATTGTTAACACCAACCACGACATGTAGCCAATCCGATTGGTTAGGCTGCTCCAGCGTTCCTTAAATTTTTCAACAGTCAACATAACTACCTCAACTCACTCAGTCCCAAAGCGATAGACTCTTGCTGAAATCGACCAAAAATATTAACGACTTTTTCATATGAGCTTGTTAAAAAGTGTTCTTCAACAATGTTAACAGTTTTATCAAAGGTTTGGTGTGAACGTTCTTCTTGTCATATTTAACCTCGTTAGTTAAGGGTAATAATACCTCTAACAAGGTGTCCTGAATATTTAGACCGTTACACACTGTATTATTGCTCTATTATGCTAGAAGGCAGTACTGACTCGCGTTATCGTACCTTACGTGGTAATAAAAACCGCTTTGACGCAGTAAATGAATTAGGCGTGTTTGCCATGACGGGTACGGGTCTAAAAGAAGTTAAAAATCCATCAGCCATTTTCCTCACCCGAAGTGAAGAACAAACGCCAGGAAGTATCGTTATGGTACTTTGGGAAGGAACAAGGCCATTGTTAGTTGAAATTCAAGCACTTGTTGATCATTCAGCCCTAGGTAACCCACGCAGAGTCGCTGTTGGCGCAGAGCAAAATCGACTTGCTATGCTATTGGCTATTTTAAACCGTCATGGCGGCTTACAAATGAATGACCCAGATGTTTTTGTCAATGTTGTTGGTGGTGTAAAGTATCTGAAACCAGTGTTGACTTAGCACTCATGTTAGCGCTATTGTCAAGCTTTCGGGATAAAGCGTTGCCACAAGATTTAGTGGTATTTGGTGAAGTAGGTTTATCTGGAAAAATTAGGCCAGTACCCAGTGGCCAAGAGCGAATTAACGAGGCGGCAAAGCATGGCTTTAAACGCGCCATTGTACCTTTTGCAAATATGCCTAAAGACCGTATTGAAGGGATGGAAGTTATTGGGGTAAAAAAAAATAGCGACGCATTAGAAGTCATTTAACAAATAATCAAATAACAATGTACACAAGGAAGCTGCGATGAAATTAAACCTTACGCTTTTAACCCTAGTTTTAGCCACTGCATCAATAGGTGCTTGGGCAACTAACAATCCATTTATTGGCACCTGGCAATTAGTGTCAGGTGAATATGTAAATAATGAAAATGAAACAATCGTCTACCAATCAATCGGCATACGCTCTCAAAAGGTCATTGGTGAAAAGCATTTTAGCTTCGTTACTTTTTCACAAGATAAATTTTGGGCCGCAGGCACAGGTAGTTATCAATTTACTAACACCACCTACAGCGAAAAGCCAAGTATGGCGTCATACCCTTTAGAGGGTAATGGTGTATACACCTTTCATTATGAGATGAAAAATAACCAATGGCATAACTCACGCTGGCATGATGGCAAACGCGTTGAGTATGAAATTTGGCAAAAAGTACAATAAAAGTTACAAAACCCATGTAATTCATTTCGCTCTTGAGCGAATATGGCGGAGTATATCCAAGGTACTTACTTGTTTTTGTTTATTATATCACGCAAAAATCGGTGATTAATCTTATCAATTAGGTTACTTAGCGGTTCAAGGTTGACTTTATTGGGCTAGTCGCCATTATAAGTAGCGTAAAAATGACTTATAAAAACGATAAGAGACCTCTATGAAAAAATCACTTTTAGCCATTTCTATCGCTACAATTTTGCTAAGCGCATGTAGCGAACAAACGACCTCAACGACCGTTAGCCAAGAAGCTAGCGTTGAAAATACGACAGAAAGTACCGCAGAAACTAGCACAACAGCCAAAGCTGAACTAGGTTCATTCGGTGTTGATTTAACTGCTCGTAACCTTACCGTTAAACCAGGCGACGACTTCTTCATGTATGCTAGTGGCAATTGGTACGATAATTACGAAATGCCAGCAGATAAAACTCGCTATGGCGCATTTAACGCGTTAGCAGAACGCAGCGAAAAACAAGTAAAAGAAATAATTGATGATGTAACTTCACGCGAAAACTTAAATGCTGAAGAGCAGAAAGTAGCTGATTTTTATCACAGTTACATGGATGTTGAAACCATCAACAAACTTGGACTGTCACCTATTCAATCTACTCTAGATGATATTACAGCCGTTGATTCTGTTGATGATTTAACAAAAATGTTCGGTCAAGCGTGGTTAACCGGTACTACAAGCCCATTAAGTGGTGGTATGTGGTTTAACCGTTTAGACCCAGATAAATATGAAATGTCTATTGGTGCAAGTGGATTAGGCATGCCAGATCGTTCATATTACTTAGTAGACAGCGAACGCTTTGAAAAAACACGCGCAGCTTATGTCGCTCATATAGCTGAAATGCTTGCCTTTGCTGGCGTTGAAAACGGTGAAGAAAAAGCCAAAGCCATTTTAGCATTGGAAACAAAAATTGCCGAAGGTCACTGGCCACGAGAAAAACGTCGTAATCGCGATTTAACGTTAAACCAAATTGAACGTGCTAACTTATCAAAAGAATACCCTGGTTTTAACTGGGATTTATACTTTGCACAAACAGAATATAAAGTTCCTCAGTTGAATATTTCACAGCCAGAGCCTGTTAAGGCGATGATCAGTTTAATTAATGAAGAAGAGTTAAGTGTATGGAAAGACTATATGACTTACCATACTATCTCTAATAACTCATCATTACTCGCTGAAGACATCTACGCAGCTAACTTCAAATTTTACGGTACTGAGTTACGCGGCCAACAAGAGCCTCGTCCTCGTTGGAAACGTGCTGTCGCTCAAATGTCTGGTACGCAATCTCTTGGTTTTGCCATTGGTAAAGTGTATGTTGATAAATACTTTCCTGAGTCATCTAAACAGCAAATGTCTGAGTTAGTTGAAAATTTACGCAAAGCCATGGGCGAGCGTATTGATGGTTTAGATTGGATGGGCGAAGAAACAAAAGTAAACGCCCATGAAAAATTAGCCGCATTCAACCCAAAAATTGGTTACCCTGATGTATGGCAATCATTTGACGGTCTTGAAATCTCAAGTAAAGACTTACTTGGCAATATTAAAAACATTCGTCAATTCTTCCGTGCTGACAGTGCAGCCAAAGAATTAGAAAAAACTGATCGTAATCGCTGGGGCATGACACCACAACAAGTTAACGCCTATTACAACAGTTCATTTAATGAAATTGTATTCCCAGCAGCAATATTACAACCACCATTTTTCGATCCAAACGCAGATCCTGCAGTAAACTACGGCGGAATTGGTGCAGTAATTGGTCACGAAATGGGTCATGGCTTTGATGACCAAGGGTCAAAATCAGATGCTAAGGGTATTCAACGTAATTGGTGGACAGACGAAGATCGTGCAGCATTCGATGCAAAAGCTGATCAACTTGCTGAACAATATAACAAGTACGAACCTATTCCAGAAAACTTTGTCAATGGCCGAAACAGCCTAGGTGAAAACATTGGTGATGTTGGCGGTATCGCAATGGCATACCATGCTTATAAATTAAGCTTAAACGGTAAAGAAGCGCCTATCATTGATGGACTAACCGGTGATCAACGTTTCTTTCTTGCTTGGGCACAAGTATGGAAAGAAAAACGTACTGAGAAAAGTATGTTGAGCCAACTTCGTGCAGGTACACATGCACCAGGACGTTTCCGTGCTCTTGCACCACGAAACCACGACGCTTGGTATAAAGCATTCGATGTTAAAGAAGGCGATAAGCTTTATTTAGCACCAGAAGATCGCGTACGTATTTGGTAATATACAAAAAGTAAGTAAACAAAAAACCGGCAGAATATGCCGGTTTTTTTTATGCGAAGAATTTGATATTAATCGCTAACGATATTTCCTTTAACCGGGTTCGTAATCTAAGTTCGCAGACAACCAACGTTCCGCTTGTTCAATGGTCATTTCTTTACGCGCAGCGTAGTCTAATACTTGGTCTTTTGCTACCTTAGCAACAGCAAAGTATTTACTGTCAGGGTGTGCAAAATACCAACCACTAACAGCAGCGCCAGGCCACATTGCATAACTTGATGTAAGTTCCATACCGATGTTTTCTTCAACATTTAGTAAATTCCATAACATGCCTTTTTCAGTGTGATCAGGACAAGCAGGATAACCAGGCGCAGGACGAATACCTTGGTATTTTTCACGGATCAAGTCTTCATTCGCTAAAGACTCATCCGCTGCATAGCCCCAATATTCTGTTCGAATTTTTTCATGAAGATATTCTGCAGAGGCTTCAGCCAAGCGATCAGCAACGGCTTTAATTAAGATGCTATTATAATCGTCATGCTCAGCATCAAATGCTTTAGTAAGCGCTTCGATACCAAACCCCGCGGAAACCGCAAATGCTCCCATATAATCAGCAACGCCACTGTCTTTATCAGCGACATAATCAGCTAAACACCGATTAAACTGACCTGAAGGTTTCTTACTCTGTTGTCTTAACTGGTGTAAACGCATCAATGGGGTTTCTTTCGCTTCATCTTCAAACACCCATAAATCATCTTGTTCACGATAAGCGGGGAATAAACCAAAAACAGCTTTAGCTTGTAATTTATTATTGGCAATCACATCATCAATCATGGCATTAGCGTCATTGAATAACTTCGTTGCCTCTTCACCTACCACTTCATGCTTCAATATCAGTGGATATTTTCCTGATAACTGCCAAGTCATGAAAAATGGTGTCCAATCGATATAATTACGCACAATGTTTAAATCAAGTGAATCAAGTACTGTGATCCCTAGTTGGTTTGGCTTTTTTGGGGTGTAATTGTCAAAACTAATTGGCGCAGGATTACTTCGTGCTTGCTCTAAAGTGATCAAGCTTGAACGAGGTCCTTTTTTATAGTGGCGTTCACGTACTTTTTCATATTCTTTATCTTGTCTTGCGATAAAGTCTGTACGTAACTCTGCCGATAATAAATTACTAACAACGGAAACTGATCGAGAAGCATTAGGCACGTAAACCACAGGCTCTTTATACTGATGTTCAATTTTTACTGCTGTGTGCGCCTTCGACGTAGTAGCGCCCCCTATGAGTAAAGGTAAATTGAAGCCTTGACGTTCCATTTCTTTTGCCACATGCACCATTTCATCTAATGATGGCGTGATCAAACCTGATAAGCCAATTACATCCACATTTTCTTCTTTGGCTACGCGCAATATGTCATCACATGAAACCATCACGCCTAAATCAATAATATCAAAGTTATTACACTGTAAAACTACACCCACAATATTTTTGCCTATATCGTGAACGTCACCTTTTACCGTCGCTAAGAGTACTTTACCATTTGAACGAGCTTCGGTTTTTTCAGCTTCAATATAAGGGTTTAAATGAGCAACCGCTTGTTTCATCACTCGTGCAGATTTCACTACTTGCGGCAAAAACATTTCACCTGCGCCAAATAAATCGCCGACAACATTCATGCCATCCATTAATGGCCCTTCAATTACATCTAACGGCCTCTTCGCTTCAATTCTCGCTTCTTCAGTATCTGTGATAATAAATTCATTTATCCCTTTTACTAATGCATGTTCAAGTCGCTTTATTACAGGGAGTTCTCGCCAAGATAGATCAACTTTACTGTCTTTTGTCCCCCCTTGACCACGGAACTTTTCAGCAAGGTCAAGTAATCGTTCCGTTGCTCCGTCATCACTATTTTGGATAACATCTTCGACGGCGGTTTTTAGATCTGTCGGTAAATCTGAGTAAATCGCCAGTTGCCCTGCATTTACTATCCCCATATCCATACCATTTTTTATCGCATGGTAGAGAAACACAGCATGTATTGCTTCACGAACTGGGTTATTCCCTCTGAACGAAAATGAAACGTTAGATACACCACCTGAAATCATTGCATGAGGTAAGTTTTGTTTAATATCGCCTACCGCTTCAATAAAGTCGACCGCATAATTATTGTGTTCATCAATACCTGTAGCAACAGCAAAAATATTAGGATCAAAAATAATATCTTCTGCTGGAAAGCCTATTTCATCAACAAGAATATGGTATGCACGGTGACAAATTTCATATTTACGCTTTCGGGTATCAGCTTGACCTGTTTCATCAAACGCCATCACTATAACTGCCGCGCCATAACGTCTGAGTAACTTAGCTTGATGCCTAAATTGATCTTCACCTTCTTTTAATGAAATTGAATTAACTACCCCTTTGCCCTGTATACACTTTAATCCTGCTTCTAAAATGTCCCATTTAGACGAATCGAGCATGATCGGCACTTTAGCAATATCAGGTTCACCGGCTATCAAATTCAAAAATTTAACCATTGCAGCTTGTGAATCCAACATGCCTTCATCCATGTTGATATCAATTATTTGTGCGCCGTTTTCAACTTGTTGAAGTGCAACAGCAATGGCCTGTTCATAGTTTTCTTCGGTAATTAATCGACGGAAAACAGCAGAACCTGTCACATTCGTTCGTTCACCGACATTAACGAATAATGAATCTTTATCAATCGTCAGTGCTTCTAAACCTGATAATCGACAGGCAATATTTTTAGTACTAATTGCACGAGGTTCAATTTTCGCAACTGTTTCAGCCATACCTTTAATATGTTCAGGTGTAGTTCCACAACAACCACCGATAATATTTAAAAAGCCCGATTGCGCCCATTCTTCTACATGCGTGTTCATGTCTTCAACGCTAAAGTCATATTCGCCAAAAGCATTGGGTAAACCGGCATTAGGATGCGCTGATACTGCAAAATCGCAAATTCGACTCATTTCTTGCACATACTGCCTTAATTCAACTGGCCCCAAGGCACAATTTAAACCAAACGATATAGGTTTTGCATGCCTTAATGAGTTATAAAATGCTTCAGTTGTTTGCCCTGATAAAGTGCGGCCTGACGCATCTGTAATCGTGCCCGAAATCATCACGGGGTACTTAATGCCTAACTCTTCAAATACTGTTTCAACAGCAAATATAGCCGCTTTCGCATTTAAGGTATCAAAGATAGTTTCAATTAAGATAAGATCTGAACCACCTTCAATAAGCGCATGTGTTGACTCTTTATATGCTTCAACTAATTGATCAAAAGTGACGTTTCGATACGCTGGGTCATTTACATCAGGAGAGATCGAACAAGTTCTATTTGTTGGGCCCAACACACCCGCAACAAAACGTGGTTTGTGTGGTTCTTTGGCGGTATATTCATCGGCGACTTCGCGGGCTAATGCCGCAGCCACTTTGTTAATGTCTGCACTATGAGATTCCATATCATAATCAGCCATTGCGATGGTAGTGGCGTTAAATGTATTTGTTTCAATAATATCAGCGCCTGCAGCAAGATACTCGCTGTGAATAGCTTTAATGATATCTGGTTGCGATAACACCAGCATATCGTTATTACCTTTAACATCTAGGTGCCAATCAGCAAATTGCTCACCACGATAATCTTGTTCTTCCAATTTATAAGCTTGGATCATCGTCCCCATAGCGCCATCAAGAATTAAGATGCGGTTTTCTAATTGCTGTTTCATTAATGAAAAGGAGGTTGAATGTTGCATGTGATGACTCTTTATTAACGTTGATGACTTGGATGAATTGCCTGAATATTATTAGCATCAAGCTGATAGGGTGTAATTTGATAAACGTAGTAGTTTAACCAGTTAGTAAATAAAAGACTTCCGTGGCTTTTCCAATTACACATAGGCTTTTGTTTAACGTCATTTTCTGGATAATAATTTTCGGGCATTATAGCATTTTCTGAGGTTGTTAGATCACGATGATATTCATCATCCAAGGTCGTCGCATCATATTCAGGGTGCCCCGTTAAATAGACTTGCTGCTTATTTTTACTAACGGCCAGATATACCCCCGCGGTAGGCGACTCTGCCACTACGGTTAGATTTGGCACTGACAGATAGTCAGCCTTATCAATATAACCATAACGGGAATGAGGCACATTAAAGTAATCTTCAAATCCACGAGTTAGATCTTCTTTTGCATCTAAAGGAGAATGAAGATAAACGCCTGATAATTTTTTTGGTCGTAAATGACGATTTAGCCCATAGTGATGATATAAAGCTGCATGTGCAGCCCAACACGAAAACATCGTGGATGTAACATTTCTTTCAGCCCAATCAAATACTTCACAAATTTTATCCCAAAAGGTGACTTTTTCGTATTCTAATAAAGCAAGTGGTGCCCCCGTAACAATAAGGCCATCATATTGTTTATGTTTAATATCATCGAATAAACGATAAAAATTATCTAGATGCTCTTGAGGTGTATGTTTAGATTCTGCTGTATTAATACGAACAAACTCAATATTAATTTGTAATGGTGTATTTGACAGCATTCGACAAATTTGCACTTCCGTTTCAATTTTATTCGGCATCAAGTTCAATATCGCCACTTCCATCGGACGAATTTCTTGATTGATAGCCCTATGTTCTGACATAACGAATATATTTTCATTATCAAGAACTTGTAAGGCAGGAAGTTGATCAGGAATTTTAATTGGCATTGCATACACCCAGTGTCGATTCGTATTGTGTTGTCTCGAAGATAACCTTTACAGATTATTATAGTGCGTAATGTGCCTTGGATTACTAGCTATGTCAACTTCTAAACGTATAGACGTCTAAAACAGTTATGCATAGTTTAGATTGAAACTGTCTTGTGTGTAAAAAGTCATTTAAAACGAGAATACCGTCAAGAACGAAAATGAAGCTGGATAGGTTTATAGATGTATTTAAACTACAAAATAGGATTAATGCGACTTGGAGAAGTTTAACATTATACTTTTAAGTAAATTCCATCCTTATACTTAGTAAATACAATCAGTGATCAATTTTTTTGACCACTGATTGTATTCCAATCGATATATTCTCTTTTATTTTAGATCTGATATTTTTAGAAAATTATTTAACATCTCTATAAAAAGATTATATTTTTTGATTAACATGTCTTGTTTAATTAAAGCAGAGCAATCCTCCGACTTTTCACTGTCATATCCGCTTAAGCGTATTATCCATCAATTAAAATTTTAACGCCGTGTTCTCGCAGCGTCGTAAGTGCTATATCAATATTTTCATGACGTTCAGGAAATGTGACTCCAGCGTCTATCCCTGAGTTACCTCCAAGAGATAAAGCTCGTTCAACCTGAATTACTCCTCCTAGAGCTGTTAAATGAGTCTGACCTTTTTCATCCAATAACGTTGCGCGTACAGTTTTATGTGTGCCACTTTCGTCCATACCTGTAATAGTTACAAGCACTTCGTGAGGCCCACCTTCTCCGGGGTTATAAAGTAGCGAATGTCTAAATTTTTTGAACATGGGTCTATCAATAATACGCCATAACCCAGAACGAACCATAAAAGATAGAAAACCAACAGTGTATTTATCATCATATGCAATACGCGCTGAAACACTTTTTGCCTTAGAAAACATTGGCAATGTACGTTGGTCAGGAGTATCAAAGCGATATGTATTAGTACTAAAACCACTTTCGAAACTTACATACTTGGGTTCGGTCATTGGCTTAACGGTTTTAATACGACCGTCAGCAAAAACGTTATAAGGTTTACTAAGTTGATCGACAAACTCAATTGAGTTTGGACCCGCTTTGTCATTTAGTGAAAAAAGTACATCTATATCAATAGAGTTTACTGTTGTGAATTGTTCAGATACTTTTTTCGCCAATATTGCTGTGGTTCCAGCCATCCATGCGGAAGAAAAGATTACTGGCTTTGTTATTTTTTCACCTGAAATACGAATAATGGCTTCTTCTAATCGCGCTGTCCAACGGGTCACATCGATATACGGAAGTTGATTTACAATAGCATCTAACAAAATATAATTATTAGGATCATTGGTTGCAGTAACAACAGCCGCTAGTTTTCCATGCAAGGGCGATATTTGCTTGCTGTTAGTTACATCTATCGCAATGCCTTGAGCATATCCAAGCATGTCGGCAAACTGTTCTGCTTTATTTAAGTCCCGACCTGCAATTATTAAAGGTAATTCGGGATATTTTAATCTAAGAATTGACGCTATCTGCCTACCGACAATGCCATAACCCCCGACAATTAAAACTGCACTTTCTATTTGAATTTTGCTCATATTATTCTCCGCAAACAAATTAGGTCAAATGACCTACTTTTAGAATAGGTCATTTGACCTAGAGTGTCAATTTCTATATATTTAGCTTCAACAGTAGAATGATTAGTAAGACATAATGAGTTCAAAGACTGAGCACATATTAAATTGCGCAATGAGTATATTAGTTGAGTCTGGTGATCAAGGGTTGACCATGCGCAAGATCGCTGAAAGAGCGGATATGAGATTAAGCAATGTCCAGTATTATTTCAAAACCAAAGAATTGCTTTTGGCAGCGTTACTTGAAGGGTTTTTATTAGAGTATGCAGACTCGATGCATTTACTTTCATTTCCTATGAACTTCGAACCACAAAAAAGATTAAGTTTATTAGCCTTTCATATTCTAAATGATATTGAGAGTAGTAATTGTTCTGTTATTTTTAAAGAAATTTGGGCTATATCAGAGCGTAATAGTTCGGTAAAATCAGCTGTCGAACAATATTATAAGCAATTATACTCGATGCTTTTTGAAGCACTTAAGCAAGTAGCCCCCATGGATTGCGAAGATAAGCAACTGGATAATACGGTGGTTATTTTATTGCCATTCATTGAAGGTTACTGCATTACATCTTCTAACCTCAACATCTCGACTAAAGAATTGGCTGATCAGCTAGGTAGTATGATGTATAACATATTAACTAAGTCGCCGAATTAATCTAATAACTATCTTTTGTAATATAAAAAATGGATTTAATCTAATTGCTTAAGACGACAAATCTTTCTCTTGCTCTGAATTAATAGTGAAATATCTAATTGTCACTCTCTCGTATTATGACTTAGTCCTATAAAAGTCTGTGCTCAACATCTTTTAATAAAGTTCTTTTACATCTGTTTCAAAGTAAGTTAACAATAAAAAACCCAGTAACATTGTTACTGGGTTTCGAAATATCTAGGTTATTAAGAATAAAATACGCAACGCAAAATACTAATAGTATTTTATATCAACCGTTTACTCTGCTTCTGCTGCTACTTCTTGCTCAGCGCTTTCAGTATTTTTATTTAAAAACATATCACGTAAACGAGTATCTAATTCCTTCGATACTTCGGGGTGTTGACGCATATATTCAACAGCTTTGGCTTTACCTTGACCAATACGGTCGCCATTATAGCTATACCAAGCACCAGCCTTTTCAACCATCTTATTTTGCACGCCTAAATCAAGCAATTCACCTAAACTGTTGATACCTTCACCGTACAAAATTTGAAACTCAACTTGTTTGAATGGCGGTGCCACTTTGTTTTTTACCACTTTTACGCGTGTTTCATTACCCACAATTTCATCGCCATTTTTTACCGCTCCAATGCGACGAATATCCAAACGTACTGAAGCGTAAAATTTAAGCGCATTACCACCTGTTGTCGTTTCTGGGTTACCGAACATAACACCAATTTTCATACGAATTTGGTTGATGAAGATCATCATGGTATTCGATTGTTTAAGGTTACCGGTTAGTTTGCGCATTGCTTGAGAAAGCATACGCGCTTGAAGGCCCATATGTGAATCACCCATATCACCTTCAATTTCAGCTTTTGGTGTTAAAGCAGCAACAGAATCTACCACAATCACATCAACTGCGCCTGAACGCGTTAACATGTCACAAATTTCTAACGCTTGCTCACCGGTATCAGGTTGTGAAACAAGTAATTCATTAATGTTCACGCCAAGCTTTTCTGCGTAAATAGGGTCAAGTGCGTGTTCTGCATCCACAAAAGCACATACTTTGCCATTACGCTGTGCTTCTGCAATTACTTCTAACGTTAACGTTGTTTTACCACTTGATTCTGGGCCGTATATTTCAACAACTCGCCCCATGGGCAAACCGCCAGCACCCAGTGCAATATCTAATCCTAAAGAACCCGTAGAAATGGTTTCAACATCCATGCTACGATTCTCACCTAATTTCATGATTGAACCTTTACCAAATTGACGTTCAATTTGACTTAGCGCAGCAGAGAGTGCTTTTTCTTTGTTATCGTCCATTTCTTGCTCCAATGTTTCGGATAAATCTTTGTAATGCGCAAAGTATACTGTATGGTCGTACAGTATCAAGTGTTTTTTTATTATAAAGTAGTTTTTTTACTGAATTAAACAGTAGTAGTCTGTTTACATTGAATATTTTATTAGTCTTAAGGTTTAGCTAACAAGCAAAAAAAAACGCTACTCAAAGCGAGTAGCGTTTTTCATTTATGTATTTTCTTTTAGATTATGCTTTTCTTCTTGAAAAAGATAATCCCATCATTGCTAAACCTAAAATAGCAATTGTAGAAGGCTCTGGAACTGTCACAGAACCAACATCAAGCGCTGAATACATGATGGTACCACCTGCAGTTAAAAACTCACCAAAACCATTACCGAAAAAAGTAACCGTGGTAAATTGTGATGAATCGTCAATAGCACCAACGAAGAATGCATCACCAGCATTACCACCAGCAGCAGTTGCAGGATTATCATTAGCGTTTGTAGCGCTTGCTACTTTAATTGCTGCACCGCCATCAAAACTAATAAATAACTCTGAAGTAAAACAACATGTCGCCCAATCACCTACTTCAAAACCTAATGCATTAACAGCACTGTCAAATGTAAAAGTTAAACCTGAGCCTGCGCCATTATCATTGTTATCTCTTGGATCGATCCCGATCATTTCACCTGTAGAGTTATCATAGCTTGCACCATAAATACTTTCATTAAACCCATCAGTTGTAGAGATAGTAAAATCGCCTAAATCCCATGAATTTCCACCGCTTAAACCGTTCAAAGTCACTGAACTTACTGAACTGCCTGCACTTGTTACAGCCGTTGTAAATTGATTTTGACCGTTAAATATCGTGTCATAGAAGTCTAATATTGTCGCTTGAGATGAACTAGCTACTAAGCATAAAGAAAGAGAAAGAGTTTTGATTGTTTTATTAATCATTTGTTATTCCATTAAGTTAATTAAAAACATTTTGTTATTACGAACTCAAAAGCAATTACAGTGCCACTATAAATATAACCCTCAAAAACAACGAGTTATGAATTTCAATCAACAAAAAACTTACAAAAGTGTAAAATATTTAGACACTTACCTAAAGTTACTCTATTTAAGGTTGAATACACCCCTTAGTTAAAATTACAATCTACAGTATAAGAACATATTGATAAGTTAATTAATGACCACAAACCAAAGCCTTGATTCACACACCCCCATGATGCGTCAGTATCTGACAATAAAAGCTGAATTTCCTAATATTTTAGTTTTTTATCGTATGGGCGATTTTTACGAATTGTTCTTTGATGATGCGAAAAAAGCCGCAGATTTACTTGATATATCGTTAACAGCTCGTGGTAAAGCCGGTGGCAATGCAATTCCAATGGCCGGTGTGCCTTACCATGCCGTAGAAAATTATTTAGCTAAGCTAGTTAAACTTGGTGAATCTGTCGCTATTTGTGAACAAATTGGTGATCCTGCCACCAGTAAAGGCCCTGTAGAAAGAAAAGTTGTTCGCATTGTGACACCTGGGACCATAAGCGATGAAGCATTATTGTCTGATCGCCAAGACAATTTACTCGTTTGTATTTTTCAGCACAAAGAACACTTTGGTCTCGCATACTTAGATATGACTAGCGGACGTTTTGTCATCTGTGAACCCCAATCTATCGAACAACTACAAGCTGAATTACAACGATTATCACCTGCGGAGTTGTTATATCCGGAATCTTTCGAGCATGAAGCTTTAATTCGCGGCTTTAAAGGAGTAAGAAGACGCCCTGACTGGGAGTTTGATCATCAAACCTCTGTGGCATTATTAAACAAGCAATTTAACACTAAAGAATTAAAAGGCTTCGGGGTTGAACCCTTTCCGTTAGGCATAGCAGCCGCCGGTTGTTTGTTACAGTATGTGAAGGACACTCAGCGAACCGCTTTACCGCATATACGTGCTATCAAAGCAGAGTCAGCACAACAAGGTGTTATTCTAGATGCAGCCACACGTCGAAATTTAGAATTAACCCAGAACTTACAAGGTGGACAAGAAAACACCTTGTCTTCGGTATTAGATCGCACATCTACACCAATGGGGTCTAGGCTACTTAAGCGTTGGTTGCATTTTCCGTTGCGCGATTTACCTACGTTACAAGCGAGACAGCATGCTACTTCAACGTTAATTGAGCATGAGTCATATGTAGACATTCAAGAGTTATTAAAAAAAATGGGCGATGTTGAGCGAATTGTTGCCCGAATTGCTTTAAGAACCGCTAGACCTCGTGATTTTGCAAGATTAAATAATGCATTACACATTTTACCAATGCTACAGCCATTTACAGCTAATACCAAAAGTGAGCTACTCTCAAGAGTTGCTAATAATACTCAACCAATAACTCACCTCAGTGATTTATTATCCGCTGCCATCGTTGAGAACCCACCTGTATTAATAAGAGATGGCGGGGTAATTGCGCCTGGCTACAATAAAGAATTAGATACTTTACGAGATCTCAGTCAAGGCGCGAGTGAGTTTTTAGCCCAACTCGAGCAAAGAGAGAAAGAGAAAACAGGCATTCAATCATTAAAAGTTGGCTACAATAAAGTACATGGCTTTTATATTGAAATTAGCCGAGCAAGCTCAAATGAAGTTCCGCCGGAGTATATTCGTAGACAAACATTAAAAAATAATGAACGCTTTATCACCGAAGAATTGAAATCTCATGAAGAAAAAGTATTAAGCGCGCAAAGTAAGTTTTTGGCCTTAGAAAAGAAATTATATGAAGCGCTATTTGATCTGATCCTGCCAAACATTGAATCTTTACAGTCTCTTGCTGACTCATTGGCGACTTTAGATGTACTCGCTAACTTTGCCGAACGAGCAGAAACCTTACAATACTCACAACCAACATTACATGATGGCTCAGGCATCCATATTGATAATGGCCGTCATCCTGTAGTAGAGCAAATGACAACAGATCCTTTCATTGCAAACCCAGTAGCACTATCAGACAGCCGTAAAATGCTAATAATTACTGGCCCTAACATGGGCGGTAAATCAACTTATATGCGGCAAACTGCATTAATCGTTTTACTTGCTCATGTGGGTTGTTTTGTACCGGCAGATGCCGCCAAAGTCGGCTTAGTTGATCGTATTTTTACCCGAATTGGTGCTTCTGATGATTTAGCAAGTGGTCGCTCTACCTTTATGGTTGAAATGACGGAAACAGCCAATATTCTGCATAATGCAACTGAAAACAGTTTAGTATTACTGGATGAAATTGGTAGAGGCACAAGTACTTATGATGGTCTTTCGCTCGCCTGGGCGTGTGCAGAAATGCTTGCTTTACGTACTAAAGCTTATACATTATTTGCCAGTCATTACTTTGAACTAACCCTACTAGCCGAACAAATTCCAACATTAGCAAATGTACATTTAGATGCTAAAGAGCACGATGACAACATTATTTTTATGCATGCAGTACAAGAAGGCGCAGCAAGTAAAAGTTTTGGTTTACAAGTTGCTCAACTAGCTGGTGTGCCCCATAGTGTGATCCAACGAGCAAAGCAAAAACTAAAAGAATTAGAGACACAACAGCCAAGTGTTAACATTGACTTAAAAGCCCCCTACGAACAGCTACCACTCGTTGATATTCAGCACCCTGTTGTAAATGCTTTAGAAAATACAGACATAGATAACTTAACGCCAAGGCAAGCTTTAGATTTATTATATGATTTAAAGCAAAAATTAGATTAAAGGGGTCAGGTACATTAAAAGGGTTAAGCAAAAAAACCAGCCAATTGGCTGGTTTATCTAACTTTTGCTTAATACTTATTACGCTTGAAACAATGCTTCAATTGATAAGTCTTGGCCGCTTAAAATATCGCGCAAACGTTTTAATGCTTCGACTTGAATTTGGCGTACTCGTTCGCGAGTTAAGCCAATTTCAACACCAACATCTTCTAAGGTTGCAGCTTCGTAGCCTAATAATCCAAAACGACGTGCAAGTACTTCTCGTTGTTTAGAATTTAACTCATTCAGCCAATGCACAATATTATTTTTAATATCATCTGTTTGTAAGTTGTTTTCCGGTCCGTTTGATTTTTCATCGGGTATAACATCTAACAATACTTTGTCTGACTCAGCGCCAAATGGGGTATCTACTGACGCAATACGCTCATTCAAACGAAGCATTTTCGATACATCGGCAACCGGTACATCTAAAGCATGAGCAATATCTTCTGCGGTTGGTTCGTGATCGAGCTTTTGCACCAACTCACGAGCAGTTCTTAAATAGATATTTAGTTCTTTGACTACATGAATAGGTAAGCGAATAGTACGCGTTTGATTCATGATCGCTCGTTCAATCGTTTGACGTATCCACCACGTTGCATAGGTTGAAAATCTAAACCCGCGTTCAGGATCAAACTTTTCAACAGCACGAATTAAGCCTAAATTCCCTTCTTCTATGAGATCTAATAGCGGTAAGCCACGATTGTTATAACGGCGTGCAATTTTTACGACAAGACGCAGATTACTTTCAATCATACGTTTTCTAGAGGGCTCGTCACCTTTTAGGGCTAAACGAGAAAAATAAACTTCTTCCTCAGCAGTTAATAAGGGTGAAAAGCCAATTTCACCAAGGTATAACTGTGTGGCATCTAAATTTGAAGGTACATCATCCTGTACTTTGTCTATTACTTCCTGTTCTGCTGCATTAACAGCGTTTTCGACAGTTTCACTTTTTAATTCTTTTTTTTTGCTCATGCTATAATCTCCCATCATTCGCAAAGCTGAATTACTTATAAAATACTCACGTCATCTCCAAATTATTATTTTAGTTTTTATCTTCTCGGCAAATACTTTAATGGGTTTACTGGTTTACCACGGAAGCGAACTTCAAAATGAAGCATGACTCTTTCCGCGCCACTATCACCCATTTTCGCAATAACTTGACCTGCTTTAACAGTTTGCTGCTCCTTGACCAAAATTTGATTGTTATGAGCATAAGCGCTTAAATAATCATCATTATGTTTAACGATTACCAATTGGCCATATCCTCGCAACACATCACCGGCATATACTACCTTGCCATCAGCTGCTGCCTTCACAGAATCATTACGATTACCTGCGATGTCAATTCCTTTATTACCTTGTTTTCTCGTAGAAAACTTATTGATGAGCTTTCCACTTGCAGGCCATTTCCACGTTCTTATTTTTTGTGAAAATGTTCCTACATTGTCAGAGGACTTTTTGTATGTTTTTTGCCCTCTTACATTTTTACCATACGCCTGCTTTTTATTTGATGCAACAGGTTTTTTTACAACTTTTTGCTGTTGTTTCTGTGTTGTTTTACTTGAAGGTTTATTTTTACTCGCCTTCATGGATTTTTTAGCTAAAAATATTTTTTGTCCAGGAAATATTTTAAACGGGGGGGAAATGTCATTATAGGATGCAAGTGTTCTAACATCTAAACCAGCACGCCAAGAAATAGAATATAACGTTTCTCCTTTCTTCACGATATATTCGGTACCTGATAAGCTATTTCGCACTTGTTTACTTAACGGTACTTTGGCTTTCGCTTCGATAACGGGTGCTGGTGTTTGCC
Organism: Thalassotalea sp. 1_MG-2023; assembly: GCF_030546745.1. Classification (GTDB taxonomy): domain Bacteria; phylum Pseudomonadota; class Gammaproteobacteria; order Enterobacterales; family Alteromonadaceae; genus Thalassotalea_C. The sequence goes on along the minus strand of NZ_JAUOPD010000019.1, from coordinate 32,494 downwards.
TTGATGAACAAGCAAATAAAGTCATTAACAATATGCAAACAACAATTCGATTAAGCACAAATCCCTCTTTTAAATGAACTAAACTTTTTTATCTAAGTGCGAAGTAAGCGATAGCAATTAAGGCTACCAATAGCCAACCAAGAATATCAACCCATTTTCTGAGTTTTTGTTCCATTTGATCACCGCCAGCGTATATAAGACCTGCAACTAAAAAGAAACGCAAACCTCGACCAATCGCTGATACGAATAAAAACGGCAAAAATGCCATTTGTAAAAAACCAGCACTGACCGTAAAAACTTTATAAGGAACAGGAGAAAAGCCAGCAATAAATACTACCCATACCCCCCATTCTTTGAACCAAAATACTGCTTGATCAAACGTTTCTTGTTTGCCCCATTCAATTATTAAGGGCTGTATCCACGGTTCAAACATATAATAACCAAGTGCATAACCCGCAACGCCACCCATCACAGATGCAACAGTTGTTAAAGAGGCATAAAACCAAGCTTTATGTCTTTTTGCAACAACCATCGGTGCTAATAACACATCAGGCGGAATAGGAAAAAATACAGATTCAGCAAACGTTAGAATAGCAAGAATGACTGGCGCAAATTTATGCTTAGCCCACTTTATGGTCCAATCATAGAGCGCAGTAAATATTTTCATTGTACCGCTCCTGGTACCAATGGAACGAAGCGAACTGCTTCTACATGTTGTTCATTAAATTCATTACCTTGTCGCTTAATAATTTTCAATATTTGTGTTTGCTCTCCAACGGGAATGACTAAACGTCCGCCATCTGCTAATTGCTCTAATAGTGCTTGCGGTACTTCTGTTGGTGCCGCAGTAACTATAATAGCTTGAAATGGTGCTTTGCTTTTCCAACCTTTCCAGCCATCTCCATGTTTCATAGAAATGTTATGAAAATCTATGGATTGTAATTTTCTTTTCGCTTGAAATTGCAAAGATTTAATACGTTCAACAGAATAAACATGCGGCGTTAACTGCGCTAAAATTGATGTTTGATAACCGGAACCTGTGCCTATTTCCAAAATACTATCAGGGATACCATCAGCTAAAAGTAATTCTGACATTTTTGCAACAATATATGGCTGAGAAATCGTTTGTCCTTGGCCTATAGGTAGCGCGGTATTGTCATACGCCTTATGTGCTAATATTTCTGGGATAAATATATGTCTTGGGCTGCGTGCAATTGCTTGTAGCACTTGAGGATTTTTTATCCCCTCGGATTGTAACTTTTGCGCCAGCAACTCACCACTACGTGTGGATTTTCCACCCACTCGATGTCTTACTCTGACATTCATTTTATTATTCTCTTAATTGAAATTCATTAATCCATTCAGTCATAATTGACATACTTTTATAAGCTGTCATATCGACCGTTAACGGTGTTACCGATGCAAATCCTTTACTGACCGCATTAAAATCTGTGCCTTCTCCGGCATCAAGTTCTGCCCCTAAAGCTCCGTACCAATAAATATCCCGTTGCCATGGGTCTTTACTTACTTTCATAGTTTCAGCTTTGTGACGATGACCTAAACGTGTCACTTTAATACCTTTAACTTCTGTTAACGGTACATCGGGTACATTTAAATTAATTATTTGATCAGCAGGTAACGGGTGTTGTCTCAACCGCTGGATAAATTTTGCGGCAACAACAGCAGCTGTTTCAAAATGTTTTTCGTCTTTACCTGCTAACGACACTGCTACAGCTGGCATCCCCATATGCCGTCCTTCGGTTGCTGCAGCAACTGTCCCTGAATAAAGCGTATCATCACCTAAGTTAGCCCCATGATTAATGCCTGCAACAACTAAGTCAGGTGCAGGGTCCATTAGCTGACTGATCCCTAAATGCACTGAGTCGGTAGGTGTACCGTTAACAGAATAAAAACCATTCTCCAATTTTTGCGCTCTTAACGGATTAATTAACGTAAGTGAATTACTTGCACCACTACAATTGCGATCAGGAGCAACAACAGTAACCTCTGCAATCTTTTTCAACTCTTGGTATAACGCCTTAATGCCTTGCGCATTAACACCGTCATCATTGCTTAATAATATTCTCATTATTTACTACTCTATCTAACGGTTAAGTCTTGGTAACACAAAAGTTCACGTAATACTGAAGTGGCGAAGCAGCCAGCATCAAGCGAAAACGTTAGTACCGCGTGCTTTTTCTCATGGTCTACTTGAATATGGCAATCTCGTGGCATTAACCTAATACGACGACGTTCTTGTTTTAAGCCATGCTTAATCAAGCCACGACATAAATCTTCATGTAACGTCGCTATTTGTTGTTCTTGTGTTGCTGTTGTTGCAAAACTAAATAATTCACCTTTGCCCCACATTGCTGTGGTTAGGTCAACATCACCCTCGGCTAAACGTTGTTGAAGGTCTGCGGTAACTTCATCAACTTTAAATACTGATTGTGTGCCTGACAACATTAACGCATCGCCAACCTGTATCTGATCAAACTGCTCATTTTCTATACGTGATGAAACAAGGTGGTTAAAAATAAATGAACGCGCAGCTGATAAGTACATGCCGCGCATTTTTTTATTTTTCACTTTCTTTCCTGAAAACAATTCACGCGCTTTATTAATATTTTCGCCATCAATGCCAAAGCGTTGCTCACCAAAGTAATTTGGCACTCCAAAATGGTTTATTGCCTGCCATCGCTGCTGCAACTTAACAATATCGCTAATATTTCTCAATGTTATTTCAAAGCGATTACCACTTAGCGCGCCTATACGTAACTTTTTATTATGACGATGAAATGACAGTATCTCTACGCCATCAAGCACTAATTCATCAAGGTTATCTGTTGCTTTACCTGGAAGATGTATTCCAAACCATTGTTCAGTCACTGCGAATCGATCTTTTAAGCCAGCATAGGTGACTAAGTTTTCTTTAACATTAAAAAAACTAGCTAGTTGTTTTGCAACAAACGTGGTATTGACCCCTGTTTTTCTAAGATGAATAAGCAAATGCTCGCCTTCACCTGAGGGTGAAAAAGGCAATATTTCAAACACTTTAAAATCTTCACGCTGTGTGCGTAGATCACCTGTTATTTCTGGCTTGCCAAAGAGGTATCGCCACTGGCTCATTAAATTATTGTTCATTAGACACCAATAACACTACCGCATGAACCGCAATACCACGCTCCTCACCTACAAAACCGAGTTTTTCGGTTGTGGTTGCCTTGACATTAATTTGGTTAATAGCACAGTGCATATCAATGGATAAAATTTCGCGCATATCAGTTAAGTGAGGCGCCATTTTGGGTGCTTGCGCTACAATCGTAATATCTGCATTACCTAACTTAAAACCATGTTCATTCATTAACCCTACTACGTGCCGTAATAAAACCCTGCTATCAATATTTTCATATTGATTGTCAGTATCGGGAAAATGATTACCGATATCAGCCAAACATAACGCACCTAAAATTGCATCACAAAGCGCATGTATAGCAACATCTCCATCAGAATGTGCAAGAAAACCCTGTTGATAAGGAATTTTCACGCCAGCCATCACAATAGGCCCTTTACCACCAAACTTGTGTACATCAAAGCCATGTCCTATTCGCATGAGTAGTCCTGTTGTTTTAATAAAATAAATTCTGCCATTGCTAGATCATCCGGTTGAGTGATTTTAATATTATCAGCTCTTCCTTGCACTAATAGGCTCGATCCACCCGCCAATTCAATTGCTGACGCTTCATCTGTGACCGCTTTGCCATCAATGAGCGCTTGTTCAATAGCCTTTTTTAGTAGTTTTGCAGGATACATTTGTGGTGTTAAAGCATGCCATAAATGTTCGCGAGCAACAGTTTTTTTAACGAAAGCAGTTTTGTCTTCAACATAGCTTCTTTTCATCGTGTCTCTAACAGGTATTGCTAATAACCCACCCGTTTGCTGTAAAAGACATTGTTCAATCAGCAGATCAATATCTTGATGTGTAATACAAGGTCTTGCTGCGTCATGTACAATAACCCAGTCAACGGTTTGCTCTTCAATGGCACAAAGCCCATTAAGGACAGAATCAACGCGCTCTTTGCCACCCTTAGCTACGCTAACTTTTGGGTGTTCTGCTAATTGTGTTGAAGCAAAGTATTGATCAGACTTACTCACCGAAATAACAATTGATGAGATACTAGGGTGACTAGCAAGCTTGTCTACGGTATGTTGTAAAATGGTCTTATTGGCTATCGATAAATACTGCTTAGGACAATGAGTTTGCATGCGCTTACCAACACCAGCAGCAGGAATCACAGCAACAATTTTAGGAGTTTGAGGCATTCTAACTGCTAGCCTTTATTGGGTTTGTTGGTAATAATGCGAAAAAACGTTTCACCTTGCTTAATCATGCCCAATTCGTTACGAGCACGTTCTTCAATGGCCTCAACACCTGATTTTAAGTCATCGGTATCAGCATAGAGCAGTTTATTACGCTTTCTTAATTTATCATTATCAGCTTGTTGTCTCGCAATTTCATCTTCTAGAGCAAGGTAATCAGGCACACTGTTTTTACCGAACCAAAGTCGATATTGCAGCATAATTAAAAATATAAGCAAAATGCCTGAGATAAAACGCATCAATTGATAACAACCGTTAAAAAGATAGCATTATTATAAATGCGATTAACCTGCTGTAAACATGCAAGCACGAATTCAAGGCTTAATTGTTAGGGTTTGCTTGAAATTACGCCAATTTATTGCACATGACAGTAACAATTCTCTTAATGTTGGCATAGTTGGTATTGCCTTTTGATCATTTAACCAAGTATGTCCTGTACAAGCTGCTGTCATTACTTTCTTATTTGGTTTTAATAATTTGATCGACTGAGTCTGTTGTCCATCAAGTGTAAACCAACCAAAGGTGTTGGTTCGAAACCTTTGGTTTTCCATATCGATACGATCAATTGAATCAAGCATAATACGTGATTCATCAGCAACAGGAACCACTAAACCATGTGTTAACGGCACGGATAAATACCATTGATTAACCTCATCAATCCCTTGCCCTGCAAGAGGAAGGTGGATAGATTGTTTTGCGGACCAACTGGCATTTTGAATATCTAAGGTAAGTGGTGTGTTCGCTTGTAACATACTCGATGCAGTACGCTTTACATAATAAGAGAGACTTTTTAAACGCCCCTGAATAGCGTTTGTTGAGTTTAACTGCATTCTGCATAGCGAAGTGACTTCTCGCTCATATAAAGCACAGCAAAGCTCAGCAAAGTCTGCTGACTGTGATTCATCTTGCCATAAAGATACTTGCTCAGTCATAAGCTAAAATTATTACTCTACACCCTATTTTGTTCACACTTTAAGCATACTTGATTGTTAGTGAAAGATAAATTGCTACTTTAGCGAATGTCTGTATCTGTTTTTAATCGCTTCATTTTTAAATCTCGTTTACACTAGCTTTAAAATCACTTTGCTTTATCTTTTGAAATACAAGGGAGTAGATAATGCTTTTTCAAGAACCCAAAAATAGCCCACCACCAGCAGTTGATGGGCTAGACCCAAGTCAGTTACTTAAAAACGAACTTGATTTAATTACCCAAGCTTACCAAGTAACTGTTGAGTTTTTTACCACCTACACTTTCCAATTAATTGGCGCGATCATTATTTTTATCATCGGCTTTATATTAGCGGGGAAAATTGCTAATGCGGTATTAAAAATATGCCAAAAACACCAATTAGACATTACGCTTAGTCAATTCTTATCAAACACTGCCAAAATGCTGATTGTTGTCATGATTGCGATAGTTGCATTGGCGAAGCTTGGTATTAGTGTTACGCCATTTATTGCCGCGATTGGTGCAATTTCATTGGGCGCGGGGTTAGCACTTCAGGGATTACTTTCAAATTATGCAGCAGGGTTTAATATTATTTTGATCCGACCGTTTGTAGTCGGCGACACAATTACCGTGCAAGGGGTAACAGGTGTGGTTAAACAAGTATTACTTGCTTATACCATTATTGCTGATAAAGATAACGTTGAGATTACCATCCCCAATAAGCATATCGTTGGCGAGATATTACACAATTCTAAAAATGATTGCTTATTAGAACTTACCGTAGGTATTGCGTATAAAGAAGATCCAATATCAACAATAGCATTATTAGAAGAGGTGATTGAAACCTTAGATATTTCAGGGGGTGCTAAAGCAACTCAAATAGGCATCGAAGCATTTGGCGATAGCTCAATTGATATTGCTTTACGTATTTGGACACCGACAGAAAACTTATACGAAAACAAGTTCAAGGCATATAAAGCGATTTATTTAGCATTACAAGAAGCAGATATAGAGATTCCATTCCCACAACGCGATGTTCACCTTATTAAACAATAGCGCCAAGAAATATCCATAAAAAAACCACGTTAGTGAATTGTTTCAATAACGTGGTTTTTATGAAATGAATAAACTATTGACCTTTTACTTCAGATAAACCGTTAAATATTGCTTTATCACCTAAGTATTCTTCAATTCTTAATAATTGGTTGTACTTAGAAACACGGTCAGAACGACATAACGAACCAGTTTTAATTTGACCTGCAGCAGTACCCACAGCTAAATCAGCAATGGTTGCATCTTCAGTTTCACCACTGCGGTGTGAAATAACAGCAGTAAACCCAGCATCTTTTGCCATTTTAATTGCCGCTAAAGTTTCAGTTAATGAACCTATTTGGTTAAACTTGATCAAAATTGAGTTACCAATACCTTGTTCAATACCACGAGCTAATATTTTAGTATTGGTCACGAATAAGTCATCACCTACGATTTGTACTTTATCGCCAAGTAATTTGGTTTGATAAGCAAAGCCGTCCCAGTCTGATTCATCTAACCCATCTTCAATAGATACAATAGGGTATTGTGCGCAAAGCTCAGCTAAAAAGTCAGAAAACTCATTGGCTGTAAATTGCTTGCCTTCGCCTTTCAGATCGTAAATACCTTTATCAGCATCATAAAATTCTGATGCTGCACAATCCATTGCTAACGTAACATCTTCACCTAGCTTATAGCCTGCTGCTTCAGTTGCTTCTTTAATAACAGCTAATGCATCAGCATTAGATTCTAAATTAGGTGCAAAGCCGCCTTCATCACCAACGGCAGTGTTCATACCTTTTGCTGATAACACTTTTTTTAATGCATGAAAGATTTCAGCGCCAACACGAAGTGCTTCTGTAAAGCTTTTAGCAGACACGGGCTGAATCATAAACTCCTGAATATCAACATTATTATCTGCGTGCTCACCGCCATTTAATATATTCATCATAGGTAAAGGTAGCGAATATTGGCCAGATGTACCGTTTAGATCTGCGATATGTTCAAATAATTGAACTTTCTTTTCCATTGCAGCGGCTTTTGCATTAGCAAGCGATACCGCTAAAATAGCATTTGCACCGAACTTTTCTTTATTTTCAGTACCATCTAAATCGATCATCGTTTGATCTATTTCAGCCTGTGCCAATGCACTTTTACCAATCAGTGCAGGAGCAATACTCTCATTGACTGCTGCAACCGCTTTTAATACCCCTTTACCCAAGTAACGTGATTTATCACCATCACGCAATTCAAGTGCTTCACGTGAACCTGTTGATGCCCCAGAAGGAGCCGCAGCGCGTCCCCAAGCACCTGATGCTAAAAACACATCTGCTTCTACGGTAGGGTTTCCGCGTGAATCCATTATTTCACGTGCAATCACTTTACTGATATTTGACATTGTTTTTCCTCTGACTCATGTTCATGACAGCCTATGAACAAGCTAATTATAAATAATGTACTTACATCGACAAAAGTAAACGTAAGTGTTAAAAACACAAAACCGCAGCAAGAGCCACGGTTTTAAAAAGATTATGCTTTATTTGATTTATTTTTACGGTACTCGTAAGCAGCCGCAATAAAGCTCTCAAATAGCGGGTGTCCATCTCGAGGCGTTGAATTAAACTCCGGATGAAATTGTCCTGCAATAAACCAAGGGTGATCTGGAATTTCTATCACCTCTACCAAGCTCTTATCGGTAGATAACCCAGAAAAAACTAAACCAGCCTTGCCGATTTTATCTCTGTAGTTATTATTTACCTCATAACGGTGACGGTGTCTTTCATAAATTGTTTCACTACCATATACGTCGCATACCTTGGTACCTTTCAGTAAGTGACACAATTGTGACCCTAGGCGCATCGTACCGCCTAAATCTGAGTTTTCATCACGATATTCCATTTGGCCTTCTTCGTCTAACCACTCATTAATAAGACCAACAACAGGATATGGCGTTGCTTGATTAAACTCAGTACTGTGCGCGTCTTCCATACCCACTACATTACGTGCAAACTCTATTAAGGCAACTTGCATACCTAAACAAATACCTAAATAAGGCACTTTGTTTTCTCGGGCGTATTGTGCAGCAAGTATTTTCCCTTCTACGCCACGTTCACCAAAGCCACCAGGCACTAATATAGCGTGTAAATCATCTAACTGTTGAGTACCCTTTGATTCAATATTCTGAGAATCGATATATTGAATTTTAACATTCAACTGGTTTTTCAACCCTGCATGTTTCAGTGCTTCATTAACTGATTTATAGGCATCAGGTAACTCGATATATTTACCTACCATGCCAACTCTAATTTCGCTGATTGAATTCGCTTCTTGGTACAGTACTTTTTCCCATTCAGATAAATCAGCTTCCGGTGCGTCTATACCAAAACGTTTCGTTACTAATTCATCAGCACCCTGCTCTTTTAAAATTGCGGGAATTTTGTAAATTGAGTCTACATCACGCATCGCAATAACCGCACGTTCTGCTACATTACAGAATAAAGCAATTTTACCACGCTCGTTAGCAGGTATTGGGTTTTCACTACGACATACTAATAAGTCAGGAAAAATACCAATAGAACGTAACTCTTTTACAGAATGCTGCGTAGGTTTAGTTTTGATTTCACCTGATGCGGCTAAATATGGCACAAGCGTTAAATGCATAAACATAGCACGCTCGCGGCCTAACTCTGTACCTAGTTGTCGTATAGCTTCTAAAAAGGGTTGTGATTCAATATCACCAACCGTACCGCCAATTTCAACCATCGCAATGTCAGCACCTTCAGCGCCTTCGATTACTCTGCGTTTAATGTCGTTGGTAATATGCGGTACTACCTGAATAGTTGCACCTAAGTACTCACCTCTACGCTCGCGCGCAAGTACATCTTGATAGATGCGGCCCTGAGTGAAGTTATTTCGCTTTGTCATTTTGGTACGAATGAAGCGCTCGTAGTGACCTAAGTCTAAGTCAGTTTCAGCACCATCTTCTGTAACAAAAACTTCACCATGTTGAATGGGGCTCATTGTCCCTGGGTCAACATTAATATATGGATCTAACTTTAACATCGTAACTTTCAAGCCACGTGCCTCAAGAATTGCCGCAAGAGATGCTGCCGCAATACCTTTACCAAGAGACGATACAACGCCACCGGTTACGAAAATATATCTAGTTGTCATGCGTTACCCAGAATCAGGAAAATTAGAAAAATTTGCGTTTTTGTGTGTTGAATCGGCAAGAAAGTGCGATGAAATATTACACTAATGCCACCTCAACAAGACGGGAGAGCATTATACGCATTTCGCTGATTAACAACAACACAAAGTTGTCACCAATCTATATAAAATAGTCGATAATATTCGAAACGAAAACTTGCAGAGATGTTCGAAAACGATATCATCTGTATATATCTCCTGTTTAAAGAGCGTTTATATGAATGTAAAACGTTGTCAGCAAGCTTTCGCTGCTATTGATAAAATTAACCGACAAGATCCAAATACACTCACCATCAATAATGAAAGCGTTGCAAAAGAATTAATTTACGGTCATCAAATGACTGCCTGCCTAAATAAATACTGGCCAGAGGCAAATGAGTGTTTACAAGTTGCCGTAAGAGCACAACACGTCAAACGTTGGTATATCGCCCGCACAGAATATCCCGAAGGTAAACAAGGCTACTTAACTTGGCGTAAAGACTTAGGGAAAATGCACGCAGATATTGCCAAAAAGGTTATGTTAGAACATGGTTATAATGAACAAGAAGCTGAACACACCGCTAAAATCATTAGAAAAGAAAAATTAAAACGAGATCAAGACAGTCAAACACTTGAAGATGTTGCCTGTTTAGTGTTCTTACAGCATTACTTTGCACCGTTTGCTGAAAAACATAGCGATGAGAAAGTCATTTCTATCTTGCAAAAAACGTGGAGAAAAATGTCAGCGCAAGGACAAGATATTGCATTAACATTTACGTTGCCTTCCCATTTAGCTGCATTGGTGAACAAAGCCCTAACTTAGCAACAAAGCAATGTTTAACCATTGCTTTGTTTGCATGGAATACAAATCAGTCGTCTGTAGTAGCATTACTTTATTCAATGCGTTTACCTGCGATAGGCAAACGCCATATAAAAATAAACGGTCCACAAATTAGCAGTACTGTGAGTATTTTCAACCACATATACTCTAAAACATACAACGACCAAGCAGCAGCTATTAACATCGACGCTAAAGCAATCACTTTTCCCTTTTTAGGAATGCTTCTTGATTGTTGCCAATGGTAAATTAATGGACCAAATACTTTATTTGCCAGCAACATGTTGTAAAGCCGAGGCGACGATTTAGCAAAACACGCCGCGGCCACCAACAAAAATGGCGTGGTAGGTAATAGAGGTAACACTGCACCAAGGGCGGCAAGTGCAACAAAAAATATACCAATAACTTTTAACAACAGCGTATCCTACAATCAACATTACAGGTACAGTATAGCAATAATATATTTGAGTATTCACCTACACAAATACCCAACTTGCGTTTTCAAAGACAGACCCTTAGATGAAATAACGTCTCCATGTTATTGCTATCGATTACTAACGATATGATTATCGATGATAGTTCATATTACTCATGGTTTTCTAACGGTAATTGTTTACCATCTAGTGTACCGCGCCATTTTTTATCGCCGTCGACGATTAACACTTCGCCATATTGTCCACGTTTGATACTTGAATCTATAGCAATCACTCGGCCTTGATGTTTTGTTAAGACTTCTTTTTGCGACGTATGCCCAATCACAAGGTGCTTTACATCGAAATGCTTAAGCAGCAAATCAATTTCAGCAGACGTTGCACCATTATCTTTTAATAAACCACGATACCAAACTGGCCCTTTCTTTTTATGTAAGAACTCACCAAGCTCTGATCTTGACTCAGGTAATTCTCGTTTAATGAGATTCTTTTTAAAGCTTGTATTGATGCTTGCTAAGGTCAGTTGTTTTTCTACTAGTTCAGGATGAAATCCCCCATGAGCAAACAACATATTGTTAATTTTTACTAATACAGGTTTACTTCTTAACCAGTCACCAAGTACTGTATTTTTGTCGAAAAGTAATTCAAACGGTGAATCTAAAATTCTCGCAACATCAAGGTATTTGGGATGTAAATAACGAAGATCACCGTTAAGCACCATTACTTCATGGTTACCTAAAAGTAAGTGAACATAACCACCAGCAGCTTTTGCTTGCTGCTCTAACTGATAAATAAACCATAATATTTCAGTCACTTTGTCACCACGATCAAAAATATCGCCAGTGATCACAAAATGTCCTTTGCCTAATGCCCAATTATTCCCGCTGTCAATTACACCATTACGTTGTAATAAGCGTTTCATAATCGCATATTGCCCGTGAAAATCACTTGTTGCCACAATACGTTGTTTGGTGTTGAACGTAAGCGTGGTTTTTTCAATAAAGTCGATATTCGACAAGGTTACCGGGTAACCACAGTTATCAATTTGCATGCGGGCAATAAATGATAACCCTTGATAGCGTTTTGCTTGACTATTGATAACACACTCAACGGTAAGCTCGCCTTCTTGTTTCTTAATATAAGGTCCGTCAGAAACAAACATTGATTGCTCATCATCTGTTGCATAACTTGAAACACTCGCTCCAAGTAACCCAAGCAGTAACCATTTACCGATATTAGACATATTAATACCTATAAATATTAAATAAAAAACACATCCCTGTGCTGCACTTAGCAGTAACGTCCATATCACTTGATTTCACGTCCTTGTGAAAATGATTCGTCCAGAGAGAATTTATCAGCTGATTAGAACTTTATTTCTGCACCAGCATAAATGAATCGTCCTTTTCCGCCGCCGTAAGAGCTGTCATAGTTGCCTTTACCGCCTAGGATGAATGGACCATTGTTATCAAACACGTTGTTAACACCACCAAATAAGCGTAACTCCGCACCGCTGCTTAAATCAGTGCTGTAAGAAACAGACACATCATTACGCACATATGACGGTAAGAATAACTGGTAAGGTTTTTCTGGGTTATCAACACACACACTTGAGTCTTCAGCACATGCTGCGTAGTATTCAGTGATCACACCACCATTACCTTCTGCATCAAGCGGCTCGTAAAAATCATCATAAAGTGACTTACTTGAAACAACGTCGCTCTTATATTTCATGCTCCAACGAACACGCCAGCTATCTTTGTACCAAGTTACCGATGCACTTGCCGCATCTTGGAATACGTCAGCAGATAATGAGCCGGTGTAATCTGTCGTGTATTGGCCATCAGGAGATGTTTTTGTTTCTTGGTAGCTTATTACATGAGTCCAATCGGCTTTGATTTTAACATTACCATATTCATTTAAATCAAAACGATATTCAGCGGCTACATCATAACCACTGGTACTGATTTCATCTTGGTTATAAAGACGTTGCATTACACCAATAATTTGGCCATCAGTTGGGTCACGTTGTACGTCATTACAAAAAGGGTTATCACTACCAAACGCTAGCGAAGAGTTATAACAAAACTCAATGATATCTTCGTTACCAAATGAGGTGATCGCATCTTCAATTGAAATGTCATAGTAATCAATCGCCATTCTAAAACCATCTAAGAATGCCGGCGCCATCGTGATACCAAGTGTTACTGTTTCCGCGGTTTCTTCAAATAAGTCGGCATTACCCACATTAGGTGAATAACCACTATTCTCGTCATCAAATTGACCTTCAGCAGCAATTTCGGCAGCAATTCCTGGAATTTGTCGGCAATTTGCATGGCCTTCATCTGTTGATGTCGCAGTAACTCCATCACAAATATCATCAAATGAATCGTAATCACCACGCGGTGGTGACATGGCTTCAGTAATCGTTGGTGCACGTTGCGCACGAGCCCAATTAGCACGAACAGCGTACCCTTCGATAGGTTCCCACACTAAACCTGCTTTGTAACTTTGTACTAAATCGATGTTATCTAAGTCGTATTCAGCCAATCGAACTGATACCTCAGCTGATAAGTTTTTCGCACCTTCAACATCTTTTAATAATGGGAATGCCGCCTCAGCAAACACTTCTGCAACACTTAAATCACCTTTAAAATCAGGCACGTAATTAAACGTTACACCGCCATCAGGTACATTTGTGCTTACTTCTTGTGAATCTTTACGGTATTCAAAACCAAATACCGAAGACACCATACCAGCTGGCATTTCAAACAAGTCGCCCGCCATATAACCAAGCATATTGAATTGCTCAATATCAGTGTTGATGGTTGGATTTGCACGAATGTAATCAGCTGCTTCATCAGAAATAGCGCCTTCACCAAATAAGTTTAACGGTACACAGCCTTCGCCGCGAGCAGTAGCGTCAACACATTGGTAACCACCATTACCGTCACTTTCTACGTCTAATGCATTGCGTACATTTGAAACATAAAGCTCATTAAAACGACGTTGACGTTGTTCGAACTTACCAAAACCTACAGATAAATCCCAATCCCATTCGCCATCGAACATAGTACCTTGTAAACCAGCCCACGAACGAATAGTTCTTCGAGTGTTATCGGTAACAATGTTTCCAACTTCAGCAAAATTTCTATCCCATTTTACACCGCTAGAACTTGCTTGATCGCGAATTTCTTCCGGCATAAACGGATTGTTTTTAGGGATACGACCGATACAGTCTTCACCAAACTCGCCCGTCGATGAATCACGGGTAACAATTAAATCACATTCATCTTCACTTTCAGGTGCTTTATCATTGATTGAACGGTTATAGCTATATTGTAACTGACCGTAGAACATCGTATCGTCAGTTAGATCATAATCAACTTTTACTGCCGCAGATGCTTTTTCATCAGGTACACGAAGCATTACAAACTGATTAGTATTAATGCCGTAGCGTTCTTCATGCCAATCATCGCGTAAACCATTTTGATCATACCAAAAGCCAGCATCTGGACGTGTGCTACTTTCTTCATCAAATACGCCACCAGGGATCGAGTCACTTAAACTGCGCCAATCCGCTTTCGTTATGTCACGCATACATTGATCGCCAGTTTCCGTTAGCATTACATTACACATAAGATCATCATCATAATCCCATGAGTCTTGCTGTTGCGCACGGCTGCGATCTTCAAAATCTAAACCAAATTCACGGTCATAGCTTGTTGCTAGGAAAATGCTACCACGGCCATCAGCGATATCTGTACCAAAATCCATATCTAAACCGTACTCGCGAGCACCGCCGTCTGTTGATTCACCGCCACGTGCTTTAAAAGAAAAACCTTCGGCATCTTTTTTAGTAATAATGTTTACAACACCTGCAATAGCGTCTGAGCCATATGCAGCTGATGCACCACCAGTGATAACTTCTACGCGATCTACCATACCTGAAGGTATAGTGCTTAAGCTGACATAGTTACCGCTATAACTGTTAGACACAACACGACGACCATCAATTAACGTTAACGTACGGTTCGTACCTAATTCACGTAGATCAATAGTTGAAAGGCCGGTATTTTGCACACTTGATTGAGAGTTACTGTTACTTGTGCCTTCTGATAATTGAGGAAGTTCATCAATTAAGATATCTGATAAAGAACCAATACCAGTATCTTCAATGGCTTCTCTGTCCATTGTCGCTAATGGTGTCGCAACACTGAAACTATCGCGTCTTAAGCGTGAACCTGTCACGGTAATTTTTTCAGGCTTATCTTCTTTTACCTGTTTTTCTGACGAACTTTGAGCTGAAGAAGATTGTGCTTCCACTTCAGCAAGTAACTGATTTTCATCAGCTGAAGCAGTACCAGAGATAGCAACAACAGAGCTAAACATAGCTGACTGTATCGCGACCGAAATACGTGTTTTTTTCATGACATTTCCCTTATTTTTTATGTGACTTTCTTTTTATTCTGCCAACTTTCATGCACCACTTAGTTCATAAAAAATGTGACAGTAATTATAAGCAACGACTTTTATTATTTTTGCTTTAGCTACTTATTTACGTAAGTGTAGGTTATGGCACAATCGGCTGAGCGTCTTTTCTATCTCTATTTAACATCTATTTTTATTTTTCCTTTTAAAATCATTAAGTAATAAATAACAATATCGTCATTGCTTTTTTGTATAAATGTAAAATAGTTACACTTTTAAGACGAGTTTATATTGTATGTGTTGTGAGTAATCGCTATTATTATTTTGCAACGTTTTTGTACTCCACCCCAAATATATAACAAGGCATTAGCTCGATTTATGATTTCAGATTCGGTATTCACTATTGGTCAATGTCAAGTGATCCCCATCGAATACGCGATTTGTTTTTCCGAACAAGAAAAACAATCCATTCAACCGAAATTCATAGAGCTGTTGTGCTATTTGGCAAAGGAATATCCACGCGTTATTCCCAGAGATGAATTGATAGAAAATGTCTGGAACGGCAACCAATACGTTGGCGAAAAAGCGCTAACCAATGCCATTTGGCACTTGCGTCAGAATCTGCAAGGTGCAGCTGGCGATAGTGAAGTGATTGAGACAATTAGAAAAGTAGGTTACCGATTATTAATTGAGCCCGTTTACTTACCCGTTACTGAGCCGCCAACTCCGTTAGAAAATGAAAGTCAATTGCCCACTGCTAATCAAGCCCCTAAAGGGGTCATTGCACTTGCTGTTGCTTTAATTGGCTTACTTGCAATTGTAGTTATGCAATTAACGCAACCAAAGCAATATAACGACCTAGTAGTTAGTGAAATTACCAAAGAACCGGGTACTGAGCTTTTTGCTTCGCCGTCACCTGATGGCCAACAAATTGTCTTTAAGTGGAGTGGTGAACAAGCTGATAATAATTTATATGTAAAAGATCGTACGAACGACAAACACCCACCAAAACAACTGACCTTTGGCAATAATCATCTAAGTCATTCTGTTTGGAGTAACGATGGCCAATATTTATATTTTGCCAAGCGTGCAGCTGATCGTAGCCAATGCCAAGTAATTCAATTAAAAATTAAAACACGAGAAGAAAAGCCTATTGCTGACTGCCCATTAAAAGGTGGTTATTACTACATTGATATTTCACCTGATGACAAAACCCTTGCCTTTCATGGCTTTCACGAACCGGCAGAAAACAACGGGATCTATTTTATTGATTTAACCGACCAACAAAGCCAGCCGATTCGCTTTTCCTGTAGTAGAGATTGTGGTTATAAAGACAGAGACTTTAAATTTTCCCCTGATGGAAAACATATTGCTGTTACCCGACGTGTTAGCCGTTTTAATGAAAATATTTATCTGGTAAATCTTGCTAGCAAAAAAGCGACCCCTATTACTTATAATGAAGAAGACATAGTAGGCTTAACTTGGCACCCTTCTGGCAAAAAACTGGTATATGCTGCTCAACGAGCTGATCGAAGAACAGGTCATATTGTTGATATTGCTAAAAAGAAAACGGTTAAAATTGATATTGATGGCTTTAGTTACCCTGCATTTGCCAACAAAAGTGGAGAATTGTTTTTTCAACAACGAAGTGAAAAATACCATTTAGCAACACTCGCTCTTGATAGTGATATCGTTTCAACACCTTTTCCGTTGATACAATCAGAATTTAGCCATCATCACCCACATTATTCTAAACAGCAAAACAAAATTGCTTATGTGTCTAATGAGTCAGGTTTTTATGAACTATGGTTAACTGATACCTCTGGAAAAAATCGCACCCAGTTAACCTTTTTAGAGCGTTCTATCCGTTACCCGCGATGGTCACACGACGGTTCAAAAATTGCGTTTCTGGCACCAATAGAAGGTAATGAATCAGACAGAATTTACATCTACCATATGGACACGCAAAAGTTGTCTATCGTGCCTAGCCAACATAAAGAACACAATCGTCCTACCTGGTCTTGGCAAGACGACGCCATTATTTCTGCAGTCTATGAAAGTGAATACGTAGATTTACATCAAATTGACATAACAACGGGAGAAAGCAAACGCTTAACGTTTGATGGTGGTCGCTTTGGTGTTATGACTTCCCCTTCAACGTTAGTGTATACTGCCAACAAAAAAGGACTTTGGCAGAAAGAATTAGATAATAATTTGTTTAATGACAACCCTTTAGAGAAGCTATCTGGAAAGGTTTTTAGAGTCACGTATGCATGGGAGTATACCAACCAAGGTATTTATTACCGTAAAAATTATCGGCGTTACCACCTTATTAGCTTTTACAGTTTTGCCACGCAAACTATCACGCCATTAGTTAAATTACCAAAAGGTTCTTTAGGTTCTTATACCAACTTATCAACACTTGCTAGTATAGATACTTTATTGTTTACGCAGGCTGATTCGCCTCAGTCAGATATTAAAAAGTTAACCCACCCGTTTATACAAAATTAACGTTCTGTATTCCAATTAAAAAAATAAGCGCCTAGCGATAAGAAAACGGTAGTCATCACCGCCATTATCGCTAAGTGATAACTAATATCTGATAAACTTGCCCCTTCTGTAATAATTTTTCGTGCGCCTGACACTAAATGAGTCAAAGGTAAAAAGTCAGCAAAAAATTGTAACCCTTTAGGTGCGCCTTCAAGGCTAAACCAAACGCCGGAAAGCATCATCATTGGCCAAGAAACTAGATTCAGCAATCCGCCAGTAAGCTCTTCACTTTTACTTCTTGAAGCCATCAATAACCCTAAGGTGATCAAACTTAATGACCCCAGTAAACCAACGATAAATAAATCTAAATAGCTGCCTAACATATAGAAATTAAAGAAAACGTTACAGCCAATATAAATAATACTTGAGGTTAGCATCACGATAATCGTGCGTGATACTAATTGCGCACTGACAAATTCTAATGCCGTTAGCGGAGTTGCCTTTAATCGTTTTAAAACTGCATTTTTTCTATACCTGACAATG
Source organism: Thalassotalea sp. 1_MG-2023 (assembly GCF_030546745.1). Classification (GTDB taxonomy): domain Bacteria; phylum Pseudomonadota; class Gammaproteobacteria; order Enterobacterales; family Alteromonadaceae; genus Thalassotalea_C. The sequence continues at coordinate 14,214 of NZ_JAUOPD010000019.1, read as the reverse complement.
ACATACCCCACACCAAACAAGCATGAAAACATCATATTCATTCCTAAAATACCGGGTAACACCCAATCAACATAGCGTATTTTTTCACCCTTAGTTGATAATGCTTCAAAGCCTGATTGCTCAGCTAAAAATATTTTTTCAACTAAATAACCATTAGGAGAGTCTTGATTGATCCAATACCGTTGATTGGTAAAATCAACCACCATATCAAGGCTGTGATGAGCAAGCTTAGTTTGCGCAAGCGTGACATCTTGGTAATCAACAAAATCTATATACTTCGTTTGCAGAAAGTTTGATTCAACATTTGTTAAATCTATCACACCTACTTTATAAGCGGCTTTACCATCACCAGAGAAAACAAATGAAAGCACCACTAACAAAATAACAGGAAATAAAATACTCCAACCTAACGATGACTTATCTCTAACAAATTCTAAATTACGTGCCTTAACGACAGCTAAAAACCGACTAATGTTCATATTATTCTCTCAACGAATGACCTGTTAACTTTAAAAACAGATCATCAAGATTCGGCGACTTTACATGTAGCCCCGTTAGTGAAATATTTTGTTTTATCAAATATGCTAATGTTTGTTCTACGGTTGACGTGGATATAACCACCTTGTTGCCTTCAATCAACCAGTTGTTTTCTGCAACTATCTGTTTATCGATATCTTCTTTTGGCAGATTGATAAAAACATCTTTAAAATGTCTAGAAAGTAACTGTTCAGGTGTGCCCTGTTCAATGACTTTGCCTTTATCCATGATTGCTACATCGTCACAAAGTTGCTCTGCTTCGTCCATATAATGTGTCGTTAAAATGACTGTTTTATTGTTGGCTTTTATTTTACCTATCAACTGCCAAAAATTTCGTCTTGCTTGTGGATCTAACCCTGTTGTTGGTTCATCTAAAAAAACAATATCGGGGTCATTAATTAATGCCAATGCCAATAACAAACGTTGCTTTTGACCGCCAGATAATAAGCGGTTATCGCGCGATAGAAAATCACCTAAATCACATAATTCAATTAAACGTTCATGGCTTATCGTCTGTTGATAAAATGAAGAGAAAAGCGTTAATGTTTCTTTTACCGTTAGAAAATCTTGCAAAGCCGTATGTTGAAATTGAATACCTATTTGTTGAGAAATATCAGTAGTAGTAGCAGTTTTTCCATAGTAGTTCACTTGGCCAGAAGAGGGTTTGATGATCCCTTCCATAATTTCAATTGTTGTTGTTTTGCCTGCACCATTTGGACCTAGCAAACCGAAACATTGGCCTTGATTAATAGTAAAATCTACGCCATCAACTGCATTTAACTCACCATATTTTTTTGTTAACCCTTTTACTTCAATGACTGGTGTCATTAAATTACTCCATAATATTACTTACACATCAGATAGTAACGCTAAAATCGGTACTTAACAACATCAACAAAGCATTAAATACGATTAATTATCATTTGTATTAAGTTAATTGAATGACTACAGTTGTTACTACCAGTGTCAACGTAAGGAACAAGCATGACAAAAAATAAAGCGACCCCCCAAACTAGAGAACTTGCACAGGTTGCCCTGCCACAACATTTGTTAGCAACATTGATCACGTCAGGCGTAATTCACGGTAATGAATGCCAAAGTTTAAATTCCGCTGCAAAGAAAGTTATTTGGCAAAGCTTACTAACGAGCTGTGTAGGTAGACAGGATTAATAACAATGAAATGTATCGATATTACTCAGCAATATGCAACAACATCTGAACAATGGTTAACTATTCTACTCAACACCTATTGCGATGCCCCCAGTCAAGGGCTGGCAAAAACCATTGTTCACTATATTGAGAAAGTGATCATCTCAGTAGATTATTTACCAGAAACAACAAGCGTATGTGATTATCACACAATGCACCGGTTTTGGAGTTGGCAGTGTCGACGATAATTTCACTTATCAGCAAATTAAATTACCTAATAATAGTTGTAATTGGTGTTGAATGTGTTTTTTACCCGACATTGAAAACGCTTTGCAAATATCAGCATCACAGTGTTGTTGTAAAAGTTTAACAACCATAAAGTCTAAGGCGATTTCAGCGTCAGAAAACAACGTGCCTTTGATAATATCTTCAGCCACTACATGATCATTAGTTAAATAATGCAACATCCAAAGTTGCAAGCTAAAAGCACTTTGTAAAAATTGCATTTTTTTATCGCTAAATGCTTTAACGACAAGGTTATCGGTAGATGTTAATGGGGGTAACCATTGTGGCTGACCACTGTACATTAACTGTCGAATTAATGAAGCTGGTAGTTTTTGAAATACACTAGGTAAATAAAAGGCTACTTTTCGATAAAATTGTTCTGCCAAAGCATGTTCAATTGTTTTAGCTTGGTTATTCAGAGCTTGTAACAGTAACGCAGCATGTTCACCACTGGCTTGTACTTTTGACATTCCAAGATTAACCACAGCAAAACCATTTTTTTGCCAAAATGACACAACCGCTTGGTTTGCTGAAAAACTGGTTGCGACAAAATCAATAGCTAATTGTTCTGCTTCTGTTACTACAAAGCTAAGAAGTTTACTACCTATACCTAAATGTTGCATAGTCTCAGTAACAGCAATTCTATTTACGCGCCAATAACGATATTGAAAGGCGTTTTCAACAGATAGATGCCTGAGTAAATATTGCGGAATAAACTGATTGGCTAATTGCTTTTCATGATTGATCACGGAAGCTATATCTTCATTGCTTGCCTCGCCTTCTTCAACGATCAACGCTACTGCATTCACTGAATAATTATTTTCTTCATAGCCAATAACAATTCGTACCGCATTATTGTCGAGCAGTAATTTTAAATCAGACGGCGTGGTTTTATAATGCGCGCTCATGAGCACGGCAAACACTTGTGATAATAAGGCATTATCCCTAGTTAATTCATTATTAGTCACAAAGCGGAACTGTTGTCCCGTTGCGCCTTGTATTATTGGTAATGGTTCGTGTTGACAATCAAACAAGAAGGTGGAGTAAATAAGTGTTTCTAATGGATCATTTTCACGCCAGCGGATCGGCTGTTGAAGATGTAATGTGCGATATTGAGGAGAGATGTTAGCTAATAAACGCTGAAATTTAATGGCAAAACCTCTACCAGCCCCTTCATAGCCGTGTTGTGTTGATGAAAACACAATGCGTTTATAATGTGTAGCAACATCAGACAATAAATGTACTGGAATAGCTGCTGCCTCATCCACTAACAGTAATTGACATGTTGGCTTTGTTTCTAATAACACATCTATTGGAATAAACTTTACACAATGCTGTTGATATTCGAATAAACCTTTAGTTAACACACCTTGTGGACAATGTATCGACAGCTGCTGAAAAAATACATTTAACGCATTTATGGTTGGCGCACAAATAATGATAGTAACTGGCTGTTGCTGCGTTGCTTGCAATAAAAGGTAAGCACTTGCCAACGCTAATGCGGTTGATTTTCCTCGCCCTCTATCTGCTGTTAACACTAACGGACGATTTCTATGGCCATCAGTAACACGTAAAATACCATCCACAGCATGCTGTTGTTCTAAGGTTGCACAACCTTTTTTTAAGCCCTTAGGTTGAGGGGCAATCTTATCCAGTTTTACTGGGTTAATAACAGGTAATGATGATGCTGTAATAGTTATAACATTATGATTTCGAGCAAACTCAGTTTCTATGCGCTGCATAAATGAGCTAGGTTTACCGTTTGTTGGCTTTAACCACAATAGCACTCCGCCGGCTTTAATTGTGCCTGATAATGCAGCAAAGGCATCGGGATGAAAGTTTTCATCAGCAAAAATAACCAAATCATTTTCGCGGCCTAATTGATGGCGGTAGTTGTGTTTATTTCCTGGTAAGTACGGCTGAGAATCTCCCCACAAATATATGCTGCCATTTTTCTTCTGATAAAAATAAAAAAAACGTTCAGCTACTTTGTGCTGCCATGAAAGCTCACCTTCTGCAATCACTAGTCTTCGTTCATTTGCAGCTAAAATATCAGGTTGCCACGATGATAACCATTGTAATAACTCGTCAGAAGAATGCACTTAACTACTCAATTACTCTCATTAATAGGAGATTTATCATACCAAGCAATAACCCAATTCTGAACTGATGTTAGCGATAATTCATCAGAAATATAAACGCACTTAACATTGATATGGATCAACTCTCTCGTTTTAGCTTTAGGCATAATGGCTAAAAACCTATGAAGGACAAACAATATGCCAAACGAAGTCACTCCAGAAAGGCAACGTAAGCATGAAAGAAACACCTTTATTTTTCTTGCGGTATTTTTAGCGCCGATTTTATCAGTCATTATCGTTGGTGGATTCGGTTTTGTTGTCTGGATATCACAAATGCTATTTGGCCCGCCTACTTCTTAAGAACGTTTAACAGACAGAAAGTAACAATCATCAGCCATGGAAAGTTACTAGAAGAAAGTTAAACGTATACTGCAAGAGACTTCTTATGAAAACAACAAACAGCAAACCAACAAATAATGGTTGTCCAGAATCAACCGAATACCATATCGCCAGTTTTGTAGCACATATTATTCCACAACAAACCGATGCGTTCAGCCAAGACCTTGAAGCGCAAAAAGGCGTACAAGTTCACGCAATCAGTGACGATGGCAAAGTAGTGTTTACTGTTGAAGCTCAACATCAAAAACATATTGCTTTTGTGGTAGAGCAGTTTAGAAATTTTATCGGGCTTTACAGTTTATCGCCTGTTTATCATCAATTTATAACCGAAGAATAAGGTGACAAAATGAATATTAATCGCCGCGAGTTTATTAAAGCTAATGCTGTTGCCGCTGCTGCGGCAGTTGCAGGGGTATCAGTTCCTGCCACTGCATCAAATTTGATCACGAGCAGTGACTTAACTAAATTAAAATGGGATAAAGCCCCTTGTCGCTTTTGTGGCACAGGGTGTAGTGTCAACGTTGGAGTCATGGACGGTAAAGTCGTTGCGACTCATGGTGATATTAAATCTCCAGTTAACCGCGGTTTAAACTGCATAAAAGGCTATTTTTTGTCGAAAATTATGTATGGCAAAGATCGCCTTACAACCCCTTTACTTCGTATGAAAGATGGTAAGTTTGATAAAAATGGTGATTTCGCGCCTATCACTTGGGATCAAGCGTTTGACATCATGGCTGAAAAAGCAAAACAAACACTCAAGAAAGTAGGTCCTACCGGAATTGGTATGTTTGGTTCTGGTCAATGGACAGTTTTTGAAGGATATGCGGCATCTAAATTATTTAAAGCCGGTTTTAGAAGTAATAACATTGATCCAAACGCAAGGCATTGTATGGCGTCAGCAGTTGGTGGCTTTATGCGCACTTTCGGTATCGACGAGCCAATGGGCTGTTATGATGATATTGAAGCAACCGACGCAATGGTGCTTTGGGGCTCTAATATGGCAGAAATGCACCCTATTCTATGGACAAGAATAACCGATCGCCGTTTAAGCGCCCCACATGTGAAGGTAGCCGTGCTTTCTACCTTCCAGCACCGTAGTTCAGACCTTGCTGATAACAGTATGATCTTCACACCACAAACCGATTTAGCTATTTTAAACTTTATTGCTAATTACATTATTACCACAGATCGTGTTAATAAAGATTTTGTCAATAAACATACTAATTTCCGTATGGGTAATACCGATATTGGTTACGGCTTGCGAGCAGAGCACCCACTAGAGAAACGTGCCAAAAATAATGGCTCAAACGCTGGCGGTTCGAAAGCAATTAACTTCAAAGAATATGCTGAATTTGTTAGCACTTATACCGCTGAATATACTTCTCAACTCTCTGGTGTTCCAATTGCAAATTTAGAAGCTTTAGCAGAGCTGTATGCAAACCCAAAAACCAAAGTTTGTTCTTTTTGGACGATGGGTTTCAATCAACACACGCGTGGCGTATGGGCAAACAACTTAGTGTATAACATTCACTTATTAACCGGGAAAATATCAACTCCTGGCAATAGTCCATTCTCATTAACAGGCCAACCATCCGCATGTGGAACGGCAAGAGAAGTCGGGACATTCTCACATCGTTTACCGGCAGACATGGTTGTTACCAACGATAAGCACAGAGCCTTTGCAGAAGAAAAGTGGAAACTGCCAAAAGGCACAATACCCGCAAAACCTGGTTACCATGCTGTTGTGCAAAACCGTATGTTAAAAGATGGAAAACTTAACTTCTATTGGGTGCAATGTAATAACAATATGCAAGCTGCAGCTAATATGAATGAAGAAGGCTACCCAGGTTATCGCCATCCTGATAATTTCATTGTTGTATCTGATCCTTACCCAACCGTTACCGCTCAAGCTGGAGATTTAATCTTACCCACTGCAATGTGGGTGGAAAAAGAAGGTGTTTACGGTAATGCAGAAAGAAGAACCCAAGCATGGTACCAAATGGTGGAAGCACCAAAGGGTGCAAAATCTGACCTATGGCAATTAGTCGAATTTTCTAAACGCTTTGCTATCGAAGAAGTGTGGCCGGAAGAGTTATTGGATAAAAACCCTTCGTATAAAGGTAAATCTATGTATGAAGTGCTTTATGAAAATGGTCATGTAAACAAATTTTCAATCAACCAAGTACCAACAGACAGGCTCAATGATGAAGCTCGTCACTTTGGTTTTTATATTCAAAAAGGATTATTTGAAGAATATGCGAGTTTTGGCCGAGGAAAAGCTCATGATTTAGCCTATTATGATCGTTATCATGAAGAACGTGGACTTCGTTGGCCTGTCGTCGACGGAAAAGAAACTCGATGGCGCTTTAAGGAAGGTTCAGATCCGTATGTAACCCCAGGTAGTGATTTTGAATTTTATGGCAAACCTGACGGAAAAGCCGTGATCTTCGCACTGCCCTATGAGCCGCCAGCTGAAGTACCAGACGCTCACTTTGATTTATGGTTATCCACCGGCCGTGTATTAGAGCACTGGCATTCAGGTTCTATGACTCAACGAGTACCTGAACTCTATAAAGCAATGCCAGACGCCCTCGTTTATATGCATCCTGATGATGCTAAAGCGCGGAAAATGCGACGCGGCGATTTGGTTAAAATACAGTCTCGTCGAGGCGAAGTACAAACCCGTGTAGAAACCAGAGGACGTAATAAGCCACCTAAAGGTTTGGTTTACATGCCGTGGTTTGATGCCAGCAGATTAGTCAACAAGGTGACCTTAGATGCAACTGATCCACTCTCTAAACAGACTGACTTTAAAAAGTGTGCTGTCAGAATAGTAAAAGCTTAGGAGGATGATATGAATAAAGCAATGCAATATATATGTAACTCATTTTTATCATTAATATTAGTCACCACAACGGCTACCGCCTTTGACGATGTTGCAACGTTAAGAAAAGGGAAAGCGCTGGATCAGCAATCACCTTCATCACCCATTGCTAATGTTATGAATAACGACATAAAACGCGCCCGAAACTATCCTATGCAGCCGCCGGTGATCCCTCATAAAACACGAAATTATGAAGTAAACCTTAATACCAACAAGTGCATGTCGTGCCACAGTAGAAAGCGCACTGAAGAGTCTCAAGCGCCAATGGTAAGCGTTACTCACTATATGGATAGAGACGGAAACTTTCTCGCAGAAATATCGCCCAGACGCTATTTTTGCAACCAATGCCACGCGACTCAAACCGATGCAAAACCTTTAGTAGAAAACACCTTTATTGACATGCATCGTTTAATGAAAACAAAGCAAAAAAGTGATAATTAGGAGTGTATGATGAAAAAGATCATTAGCATTGGCTGGCAAACACTCAAAAAGCCTAGTGCATATTTTAGTTTAGGCTTTCTCGTTATCGGTGGTTTTATCATGGGCATTATCTTTTGGGGTGGTTTTAATACTGCACTAGAAGCAACTAATACCGAACAATTTTGTATTTCTTGCCACGAAATGGAAGACAATGTTTATGAAGAAATGAAAACGACCATTCATTTTTCAAACCGTTCAGGGGTACGTGCCACCTGCCCCGACTGTCATGTTCCGCATAAATGGACAGATAAAATAGCCAGAAAAATGCAAGCTTCAAAAGAAGTATGGGGTAAAATATTCGGCACAATAAACACTCGAGAAAAATTTCTCGCTCACCGAAAACGTTTAGCACAAAATGAATGGACACGCCTAAAAGCTAATGACTCACTAGAGTGTCGAAATTGCCATAATTTTGATTACATGGACTTTACCGCTCAAAGTGGCAGAGCAGCTCAACAACATTCAACGTCGCTTGCTAGCGGTGATAAAACTTGTATCGATTGTCATAAAGGTATTGCGCACCAGTTGCCTGATATGAAAGGTGTTGAAGGCTGGTAAAATAACACTCAAATAGCCGATAGCACTGCTGTAATTTGGCAGTAGTGCTTTTGAACGGCTTTTCCATCAACTGTTGTTAAGACACATTTTTTACACTGAAAATTTGACCGATAAAGTTTCCTTGCCTATGTTCACATTATTAGGATGAAAACTACGAAAGTGATATTCGTTATTCGCATGAACTAGGTATAAAAACATGACTTATGACAAACACGACGATGCACACAATCAACAACTTAACAATGATGAACCTGATGTACACGCGTTACCAACAGCAGAAAACAACGCCAAAGTAAGACGTAAAATCGATGATTTATTGGAGCAGAAACGTTTAAAAGACTTACTTGATGATTGGGATTCATCGTAAATTTATATACCTTACTTTTTTATGGCAATAATTATTCAGTATTAACCGTTTAGTTAATATTGTTTATTTACATTATGTTTTGCCATTTCCTCATTCTTTTTCTATAAAACTCATATCGTTATTGATAAAATAGTCAAATTCAAATATTGGAGTTGACTGCATGACCTTTTTAGAGAAGTTACGCTGCCTATTTACTTTTGGCCAAGGCGTTGCTTTACCCTTACCTGATATTCAACCAAACCAATCTCCTTTTGATTTATTTCAACAGTGGTTTGATGATGCCAATAAGTCAGGCATTTTATTGCCAGAAGCGATGTCGGTCAGCACTGTCAGTGATAGTGGTCAACCCAGTTCTCGCATGGTGTTATTAAAATCATTCAACGAACAAGGTTTCGTTTTCTATACCAACTATGGCAGTCGGAAACATCAAGAATTACAACACAACGATAAAGTTGCATTACTATTTCATTGGAATGTATTACAACGACAAGTTCGTATTGAAGGCTCCGTTGAAAAGATCACGCCTGAAGAATCTACACGCTATTTTCATAGTCGTGACCGAGGTAGCCAAATTGGCGCTTGGGCATCAAAGCAAAGCCAGAAACTCAGTCACGACAATACACTCAAAGAACAATTTGAAGCATATCAACAAAAATTTTCAGGTCAAGAAGTGCCATTGCCCGAATTTTGGGGTGGTTTACGCGTTAAGCCACATTACATGGAGTTTTGGCAAGGAAGAACTAGCCGACTACATGATCGGATATGTTTTGAAAAAAGTAATGAAGGCTGGCAACAATATAAAATACAACCTTAACAACGATAGATTGCGATACTTTTTATAATTATGTTAGGGTGAATAAAAGCAGCAGGGATTTAATACGTGAAGAAACTTTTAATTATCTTATTGTTAACGTTTTCAATGACGGGTAATGCAGAGTGTATTTTCGTTGAACTTGAACCATTTCCGCCCGTTATAAACGATGATGGTTCAGGGATCTTACCTGATATGTTAGCAGCAATTGAAGCCAAAACAGACTTATCTTTTCAAGTCACAATAGCAACCTATGCCCGAGCAAAAAAAGATCTGCATGACGGTAAAGTGAAATTAATCGGATTAACGCCAAAGGGCAATGAATCTAAAAGCTTTTATCGAGGGGCAATAGAGTTAGACTGGTTTTTTCAAGCGACAGTAGATATCTACGCACAAAGCCCCCGGTATCTTAACGAAGAAAACTTAACCACCAACAGCATCGGTACTTTGACAGGTAATGCTGACTTTATGTCAATGGTGACGAATATCCCTAGAGAAAAGTTTATAGAAGTCAGTAGCCTTGAGCAGTTAGCTAGGTTAATCGTCAAAAAGCGCATAAAGGCTGCTATTTTTGAACGCGCATCAATGATGAGTACTATCAGCCGCTTAAAGCTTGCCAACATACATTACAACAAACTTATTACAATTCCTGCTGGTCTTGCCGTTAAAAAAACACGTGCAGGTCAAACCTTAAAAAAACAGCTTGATAAAGCCTTATTGACTCTGAATACGCGAGCCTACTTAACACCATTAAATAATTTTAACCAATTGGCAAACGCTGGAATAGTCACGACGATTTCGGACAAAAAAAAACGTTAATCGTGATAAACATCGATTAACGCTTTTTCTATTAACTTGTAACTTTTACTGACCAACCAATGCTAATAAAATACCGGCTGCCACTGCAGAGCCTAACACCCCGGCGACATTTGGCCCCATAGCGTGCATCAGTAAAAAATTATGTGGATTAGCTTCTAAGCCTACTTTATTCGCTACTCGTGCTGCCATCGGTACCGCAGACACACCAGCCGCTCCAATTAACGGGTTTACTTGCTCGCTACTTAGTTTATTCATCAGTTTCGCCATTAATACCCCAGAAGCTGTACCAATTGAAAAGGCAACAGCACCTAAACCGAGGATACCTAATGTTTCAACATTCAAAAACTGATCAGCACTTAATTTAGAACCAACGCCTAAACCTAAGAATATCGTAACAATATTGATAAGCTCATTTTGCGCAGTTGAACTTAAACGATCAACGACACCACATTCACGCATTAAGTTACCTAAACAAAACATACCAACTAATGGCGTAGCCGCAGGTAAAAAGAAAATTGTCATCAACAAGACACCCAACGGAAAGATAACTTTCTCAATTTTGGTTACATGACGTAACTGTGCCATTTCAATCTTACGTTCTTTTTCGGTGGTTAAAGCTCTCATGATTGGTGGTTGAATAATGGGTACTAACGCCATATATGAGTATGCTGCTACTGCAATAGCGCCAAGAAGCTCTGGTGCTAGCTTAGAAGCTAAGAAAATAGCTGTTGGGCCATCTGCACCACCAATAATCGCAATTGCAGAAGCATCTTGTAACGTAAATTCGAAGCCAGGGATCGCATTCAATGCGATAGCACCAAATAATGTCGCAAAAATACCAAATTGCGCCGCAGCCCCTAAAAACAAGGTTTTAGGGTTCGCGATTAGCGCGCCGAAATCGGTCATTGCACCTACACCCATAAATATTAATAGCGGGAATATACCCGTATCAATACCAGCGTAATACACATAATGTAATAGACCACCGACCTCAGAAAAACCTGCAACAGGTATGTTAGTCAGTATGGCACCAAACCCCATTGGCACAAGTAGCAGCGGTTCAAAATTTTTCGCGATAGCGAGAAATAAAAGCCCACAACCAACAAGCATCATAATAACTTGGCCTAACTCAAAATTTGCTAAGCCTGTTGATAACCATAAAGTATTTAACTGCTCCATGTTATCACCTACGCTAAAGTCAGTAAGGTTTCGCCAACAGTAACGGCATCCCCTTCTCTAACATGAATAGAAGCAACCTGACCTGCCGATACAGCTCGCACTTCAGTTTCCATTTTCATCGCTTCCATGATGATAACCACATCGCCTGCGGCAACCTCTTCACCTTCATCAACAAGTACTTTAAAAATATTACCTGCCAATGGTGCATTTAAGGTTTCACCTGCACTGACCGGTGCAGATTGTTTTATTTCAGCATCTGCAGTGGTAACTGAAGATACGCTGCCACTTGGGCCAACGACAACATCAAACACTTGTCCATCAACACTGACCGAGTAGTTCTCAGTAGTCGCTGATGCTTTCTTCGCCGTTGACGTTTGAGAGCTGTTCGCCTCTTTAGTCGGTGCTGGCTCAAAAGCATCTGGATTATTTCGATTTTCTAAAAATTTCAAACCTATTTGCGGAAATAATGCATAAGTTAGCACGTCATCAATTACTTCATCCGCTAGTGTAATGCTTTTTTCTTTCGCAATATTTTCAAGTTCGCTGGTGAGTTTATCAACTTCAGGTGTTAATAAATCAGCCGGACGACAGGTAATAGCCTCTTTGCCATCAAGCACACGATCTTGTAGCTCCGTATTAACCGGCGAAGCCGTTGCACCATATTCACCTTTAAGAACGCCTGCAGTCTCTTTTGTAATCGACTTATAACGCTCACCTGTTAGTACATTTAAAACCGCTTGTGTGCCGACGATTTGCGATGTTGGCGTGACTAACGGAATATTCCCTAGATCTTCACGTACCCTTGGAATTTCTTTTAATACATCATCAAATTTATCAGCAGCACCTTGTTCTTTTAACTGGTTTTCCATATTGGTTAACATGCCACCAGGTACTTGTGCTAATAAAATACGCGCATCTACGCCTTTTAGACTACCTTCAAAGTTTGCATATTTTTCTCGAACATCTCTGAAATATGCAGCCACCTCAGCAAGTTTTTCCATGTCTAAACCTGAATCACGCTCTGTTCCTTCAACAATAGAAACAATTGTTTCTGTTGGCGAATGACCATACGTTTGGCTCATAGATGAAATAGACGTGTCAATAACATCAATATCGGCATCAATGGCTTTCATGTGGGTAGCAACACTTAAACCGGTTGTTGCATGACAATGTAACGCAATAGGTAATGAGACAGTTTCTTTAAGACGGCTTATCAACTCGGCACCGTCATAGGGTTTCAGCAAACCTGACATATCCTTTATACATAAAGAATGTGCTCCCATGTCTTCTAGCTTTTTAGCCATGGTTAGCCAGCCCTCAAGAGTATGTACAGGGCTTTCTGTATAACTGAGCGTACCTTGCGCATGAGCACCAACATTAACTGCAGCTTTAATTGCAGTTTGAAGGTTTCGAACATCATTCATAGCATCAAATATTCGAAAAACATCTACACCATTGACATGTGCTCTTTCAACAAACTTTTCAACAACATCATCCGCATAATGGCGATAGCCTAAAATATTCTGGCCTCTAAATAACATTTGTTGTTTAGTTTTCGGCATTGCTTTTTTTAATTCACGAATTCGATGCCAAGGATCTTCTCCTAAATAACGAATACATGAGTCAAACGTAGCACCACCCCATGACTCTATTGACCAGAAACCAATATCATCTAATTTTGATGCGATCGGCAGCATATCTTCTAAACGTAATCGAGTGGCAAGTAAAGATTGGTGACCATCTCGTAATACAACTTCGGTAATACCTAGTGCTTTTGACATGTGTATTCGCTCCTATGCTTTATCGCCATGTTTTTGTTTATATTGAGTAACAGCCGAGCCTATCGCCGCAACGACTTGGGGTGTTACACCATTAGAGGCAATATTTGTTTTCTTTGCTTTAGGTTTTGATTTAGATTGAATAATAGGATCGGGATATTTGTTCGCAAGTTTTACTAGTACTAAGTTAATAAAAATAACGAGTAGCCCTAAAAATGCAAAAACAAAAACCATACCTGCTAACATTAATGTGCCAGCTTCAATAAAAGTTTGTAATAAACTGTCCATTTTTTATCCTAATCTAAAAAAGGTTGGAATTAGAATAATCACTCCAATTGGTAAAAAGCAAATATATTTTCGAGAACTCAGAAAAAAAATTTGAAGTCAACCCATAAAAGCCACATTTAAGCCGTGACATTCAATTATTTTCAATAATTATTCACATTTTTGTTATAAGAATTAATATTGTATACAATTACCCATTCCAATTTTTAAGGCTTAGAACAAAAAAAGACAATATTGTATGCAAAATACAATAATGCCAAATTGAATACACAATGAATGATTAAAGGGTCAGGTACATTTAAAAGCTTGAATCAAAATCGTGAAAATACAACGTTATCTTCATTAAATGTATCTAACTCTTTAAATTTTATTTTTAATATTGAGGACGCGGCAGGAGTCGAACCTGCGACCGAAAGGGATCATGTTTCGTAGCCAGCTTTTGCCCATAGTATAGCTATCCAGCTGAGCGACTTGTTTTTACACGACTCTTAAACGAAAAAACCAACCCGAAGGTTGGTTTAAAATGTGGCGGACGCGGCAGGAGTCGAACCTGCGACCGCCTGGTTCGTAGCCAGGTACTCTATCCAGCTGAGCTACGCGTC
>NZ_JAUOPD010000018.1 GCF_030546745.1 Thalassotalea sp. 1_MG-2023 | reverse complement strand
GCTAATGGTGATCTGTCGCCAGTAGAGTATGAACAAAGTTCCTTAAGAAAAGTGTCCTGATTTAGTTGCGCAGAACATTCTTCATTACCCCAAAAAAGCGTACTTTGTACATAGAAAAATCCTTTATTTGCTAACACTTTGATTTATGCTTATAGCGATATTTAAAGCTTTTAGTTTTCTTAGTGCATGGAAGTTTGATGATCAGAGCAAAAATCATAACAACTAAAGAAAACTATTCTTCAAATTAAGGGGGTTCCTCTCCTTAAAATTGAAGTTTTAAACGAACAATGAGTAAAAAAAGAAAGGCTTGAACTAATTAATTTGCTGCCTTACTTTAAGTTGTTTAGTGTAAGCTAAAGATGTTCCGTACCAATGTGAATAGCCATATACTATTGAAGCAACTAGCCAAATTAGACATGTTGTAACCACTTCTTTTGAGCCAAATTCTTTTCCAGTAAGAGTTATGCTAAGAAAAATTAATGCCGAGAATATCCCCCACTTTATGACTCCTTCAACCAAAATAAATTTAACTATGCCCGCTTGTTTTTGACGTTTCCATTTATCGATACTGTCTGTATCCCAAATTTTGTATAAGGAGCAATACCGAGCAAAAAAATTAACCATCTTCTATTCCTCCGATAAATAGCATACAAGAAATATATGCTAACTCTCGCATGGCTGTTATTCTTTACTCCTACAGATGCGGGAATAGAAGAATCGCTAAGTAGCTTCTTAATGCGACAAATATGTTCTTTAAGCAAGAATATTGAAAGTCTAACAGGAATGTTTTTGATTAGTACTTGCAGAAAGGTTGTGAATTGAAAATGATAAGTTTATTAGTAGGTTAAATATAGTTTTTAATAAAAATACAACATAAATCCTCAGCTATTATTGAGTATCTTTGCTGTATCTCGCTTGTAAGTGATGAATAACGGCTAGCTTTTCATTATCCATCGCTAAACGAATATCCTTACCTTGAACACCTTGCTTAATATAGCTTTGTGCGCTAATTTTCTTTGATTCATTTACAACGTGTCTTAAAAACTGTGTTTGCAAAGTACAGCTTTTATTGAGGTTTGCTACTTGGCATGCAATGAGAAAATCTTCAAAAGCATTTGGCTTTCGCCAAACATCTAAATCATTGAGTAATGATAAAACTTTTTTTCAGTTAAAATAAGTACTTGTTCAATGTGTTGTTGATGACGATTCACTTTGATGGCAAGCCATTTAATGGTGTTTGGAATTCGCAACGTATTTGCTATTTCCTCAATACTTTCATGCTGTGAATCAATAGAGTTAAGAGATTTCTGTTTATTTTTTGTGTATCGAAGTTGTAGTGCTAATAGGGCAAATCTAGCAACATTTCCCTTTCCTGAAACTTTAGTTATTACAACAAAGTGATTCATATCCCAATGCAATATACACGGTGTTTGCTGTTTATGTATTTCATCAGCAGAACATTGTAGTGCACGGCTAGCTAAACTTAAGCTATCCGCTAGTTCGACGAATTGTTGTAAATTCATCCCCTTTAAATTCGCAGGAAAACGTTTGCGCATAGCTGGCATATCAAGCTGATGCACGTGATAACTTGCTACCATTGCCAAAAAGGCTAATCCACATTCTGCTATTTCTGATTGAAGAATTAACTCAACCCTACGTCCTGTTGTAAAATTTAAAAAAGTAGACTTATTTAACTGTGTCATTTTATTACGACATGATCCTTTTTGAACATTTGTTTTTGAATATATTAGCTACAATTATTGATACTAAAACCAAGGTTGAAACGATAAAATTACTTAAACTAAGTCCCAAAAATGAACACGTCAATACAGGCATAATTACAAAGATGCTAAACGCAAGTATCAAAGAGCCAAAATAACAAACGGCTAAACTCTTATATTTATTCCCCATAATACCACCATATAAAAGGGGAGAGTTCTCCCTTTACAAATTAACTAGTCGCTAAAGTATAACCAACACCCACAAGTGTACTAAGTCCATATCCAATGAGACCACCTATTGGCCCGCCAATTGCAAAACCGGCTACGGCACCAGCCCAACCACCAGCGAGTGTCATAGCAATACTACCAGCAGCACCACCACCTTGAACTTCTTTCATTTCACATACCTTTAATTCACGCACAATTAAGTTCCTTTTTGTTTCAATTAAATTTACTAATTCCATGTTGAATTAGCCTGTTATTCTTTACTCCTACAGATGCAGGAATAGCAGAATTGCTAAGTAGCTTCTTAATGCGACAAATATGTTCTTGAAGCAAGAGTATTGAAAGTCTAACAGGAATGTTTTTGATTAGTACTTGCAGAAAGGTTGTGAATTGAAAATGATAAGTTTATTAGTAGGTTAAATATTGTTTTTAATAAAAATACAACATAAATCCTCAGCTATTATTGAGTATCTTTGCTGTATCTCTCTTGTAATTGATGAATAACGGCTAGCTTTTCTTTATCCATCGCTAAACGAATATCCTTACCTTGAACACCTTGCTTAATATAGCTTTGTGCGCTAATTTTCTTTGATTCATTTACAACGTGTCTTAAAAACTGTGTTTGCAAAGTACAGCTTTTATTGAGGTTTGCTACTTGGCATGCAATGAGAAAATCTTCAAAAGCATCTGGCTTTCGCCAAACATCTAAATCATTGAGTAATGATAAAACTTTTTTTTCAGTTAAAGTAAGCATTTGTTCAACGTGTTGTTGATGACGATTCACTTTGATCGCAAGCCATTTAATGGTGTTTGGAATTCGCAATGTATTTGCTATTTCTTCAATACTAGCAATACTTTCATGCTGTGAATCAATAGAGTTAAGAGATTTCTGTTTATTTTTTGTATATCGAAGTTGTAGTGCTAATAGGGCAAATCTAATTGATAATTTATTCGTGACGTTAATTGACTGGATTAAAGGCTGTAAATAAGGCGACTTAGCATAGGCGTCGGCAAAGTTAGGCCAAATTTTTTCAAGCGCTTTACATTGCGCTAAAACGTTAATAAATACATCAGGGTTATTTTCAGATAATGATTTAGCAAACTCTTGCCAGATGCGTTCTCCAGATAATGCATCTAACTCGTTAGACTGGCTAATATTGGTCATCAAAGCAAGTGTTTCAGGTGCAACTTTAAAGCCTAAATAATGATATCGCGCGGCAAATCTAGCCACTCTTAGCACTCTAAGTGGGTCTTCAACAAAGGCATTAGATACATGACGAAGTATACGGTTATCTAGATCATTTTTACCTTGATATGGGTCAATAATTTTTCCGTCATTGGTCATTGCCATAGCATTAACGGTTAAATCTCTTCGCAATAGATCTTGCTCTAAAGTTACTTCTGGCGATGCATTACAAACAAAACCTGTATAGCCTTGTCCTTGTTTTTTTTCAGTGCGTGCCAGGGCATATTCTTCTTTAGACTCTGGGTGAAGAAAAACAGGAAAGTCTTTACCAACTTGGGTAAAGCCAAGTGATAACATTTGTTGAACGGTTGCGCCGACTACCACATAATCACGTTCTTTTATCTCTCGACCAAGCAAATGATCTCGCACGGCACCACCCACAAGGTAATGTTCAATAGGAAGTTTTTTGTTGCTGTTTTTCATGAGAAGAAATATCGTACAATATTTAGTGATCATTAACTTTAATCATTCTACCATAACATGGTTATTTCTTATATGCAGGCCTTTGACATCGTTGATGATACGGGTTAATTTGCTCTAGCCTTTTTCACCAGTAAATTATGTTTATGTATACGGCCTATTTTGGATTAAGTGAAGCGCCTTTTACCATTGCCCCAGATCCCGCGTATTTATTTTTAAGTGATCGTCATCGCGAGGCGTTATCGCACTTAACGTATGGGCTTGGAGATAATGGTGGCTTTGTTTTACTTACTGGGGAGGTAGGAACTGGCAAAACAACCATTAGTCGAACAGTAATGGAAAAATTACCAGAAAATACACAACTTGCGTTTATTCTTAACCCCACGCTGTCATGTGAAGAGTTGCTTGCTACGATTTGTGACAATTTAAAAATACGCTACAAAAAAACAGGCGCAACGTTAAAGTACCTTACCGATAAAATCCAACAAAAATTAATCAGTAATCATGAGCAGGGAATTAACACATTAGTCATTATTGATGAAGCGCAGCACTTACAAGCAGAAGTGTTAGAGCAATTACGGCTACTTACAAACTTAGAGACGAATACCAAAAAGTTGCTACAGGTCATTTTAATAGGTCAACCAGAGTTACAGCAATTATTGCAACGCAGAGATTTACGACAACTTGCGCAGCGTATCACCGCTCGTTATCACTTAATGCCACTAACACAACAAGAGCTGACCAATTATATTCAACATCGGCTTTCGGTTGCGAATTGCACTCGAAGTTTATTTAATAAAGGTGCAATTGCCGCTATTCATAAAATATCACAAGGCATTCCTCGGGTCGTTAATTTGTTATGTGATCGCGCTTTAGTGTTGGCGTACAGTGACAATCAAGCTGTTGTAAATAGAAAAATCGTGATAGAGGCGGCACATGAAGCCTTAGGAGAAGCTGTTCAGCCTTCATTATGGCAATCGCTTTCAGTTAAAGTTGCGATTATGTCCGTTACTGTGATTTTATCGTTATTGATAGGTGTGTGGCTTGCGGATAATGGAAAATTTTTTAATGATGATGAACAGGTATTATCTAATCCAACACATACCAATCAGGGGCAAAGTGATCAACTAGTACCTGCAACTCACACGAAACAAGAAACAACAGATAGTGTAGAGTCGCGAAATAGTTCCCATTTAGCAAATAACTTGCCTCAACAAAAAGAGAGGCATGCCAACCAAACTGAGATTAGCCAAGCAATCGATATTGTCGATAAAAAAAATCTCCCAGATGAAAAAATAATTGAATCAGTTGAAACTGAAGAAAAAACAACAGCACCATTGGTTTTAGGTTACAACGCACAAGCTTACCAAGAACAACAGAAAAAAAGTGCTATCACCTTAAAAGCTGAAGAGGGAGTGTCTGAGGAAATACTAGAACTGTTTAAAGAAGCGGTGAAAGAAACTGAAGACGAGCCGCTTGATAAGATCGACAGCCAATCGGTTAACAATGTGGATTACTCATCGGTTACTGCTTTACATCAAATGCCTGCTACTTTTCAAGATGCCTTACCACCGCTAAGTTTTGAAATGCATATGTTTGAAACCGAAGGTAATGGTTGGGTAAGGGTGAATGGGAGTGATTTCAAAGAAGGCGAGTATATCGCTAACAATATATTGTTAGAAGCTATTTTACCGCAAAGAGTAATACTTAACTTTAAAGGTGAACAGTTTTCCATGCCTGCGCTATCTAATTGGTGATCTTAAAATGCTTTAGTGTGATTAATACTCTATAGGCAATTAGTCGATAAAAGCATTTTTGAAAAAGCCTAATAAATTAATATTGAAATCTTCTGGTTTAATGCAACAATCAATTTGATCTTTATATTTACTTTTTGAAAGATCAATTTCTTCAATTGAAATAGCTTGATTTAAGCGAGTATTATAAAAAACTTTGACAAAGGGGCGTAGCGGCTTGCTCTTGTTCAACTGACTAATCAAGCCTAACTTCCCGCTATTAAGTTTTACCAGTGTGCCTACAGGATAAACGCCTAAGCATTGAATAAACTTTTCGACAAGCTCTTCGTCATACTTGGTTGGCGCTTCTGCAACAAGTGTTTTAAAGGCTGAAATTGGTGAGACAGCTGACTTATATGGACGCTCGCATGTCATGGCATCGTAGCTATCAACAATCGCAATCATTTTTCCGTATTTAGATGTTGCTTTGCTATTTAACCCGTGTGGGTAACCGCTACCATCAGCTCTTTCATGGTGTTCTTGTATCATTCGCATTGCGATATGAGAAATCTCAGGGCTATTTTCCAGCAGCTTTAAACCCAGTGCAACATGACTACGCATTATTTTTTCTTCTTGAATAGTCAAAGAGCCACGTTTATGAAGTATTTCTTTTGGGATTAATACTTTACCAATATCGTGTAAAAAAGCGCCTAACGTTAGTTCTTGTACAATACGCTTTTCAAGGGCTAAATGTTTAGCAAAGACTGACATTAAAATAGCAACATTGAGCGAATGTTCAAATAAATAAGAGTCTTTAGATTGTAAGCGGGTTAAACAAGTCAGTGCATCTTGATTACGAAAAACAGAATCTACGAGTGAATCGGTTGTTTGACTTATGTTTTCTTGATTAAGGGTACGGTTTCGTTTAACTGACGCTAAAATGTTCTCTTGTAAGTCTCGCGCACTCATATAGAGCTTATTGGCTTTACGCATTTCTTGATCAAGTGAAACTTCAGGTATTGAACGTTTAGTGGGAACGGGTTTAGTCACTGTAATTTCACCTAATACTCGGTCAATTTTTTCAACTGACTTTTGTTTCGTAGTATCAACAATTACGTAGCAAACGTTTGCTTTTTTTAATTGGTTTATTGTTTCTTGATCTGAAACATAGCCTTCTGACTTAATTTCTAAATCGTCACTGTCTATGATTGATGTGACATACATCCCTAAGGAAAGGTTGGATAAAGAGATTTTTTCTAAAATTGTTTGCGAGTTTGATATTGTCATTACAAAACAAATTAAGTGATAACGTGAATATTTGAAGTTAACACGTTATCACTAAAGCTTTCAATCAGCTAAATTGTTATTGCCATGCAGGCATGTTGGCTTCAAAGGCTTTAATTTTATCTAGCTTGTTTAGTGTCCAGCCAACACTGTCTATGCCTTCTTCAAGACAATACTGGTGGAATTTATCTAGGTTAAAAGAAAAAGAAAAATCTTCTCCTTTTACAGTATTATTGATTAAATCAACCTCTAGCGTAAGTTCACCAGCTTCTGTACGTGCAAAAAGTGTATTAATTTGATCTTCTGGCAAGATAATGGGCAGAACACCAATATTGATACAGTTACCATAAAAAATATCAGCAAAGCTAGGGGCAATAATAACCTTAAAGCCAAACTCTTGAATTGCCCAAGGTGCGTGCTCTCTACTTGAGCCACAACCAAAATTTTCTCTAGTAAGTAAAATACTCGCACCTTGGTAGGCTGGTGCATTTAAAATAAAATCAGGATTATCTTGGTGCCCATCTGCATCAAGGTAGCGCCAATCATGAAATAAATGCTGACCAAAACCAATGCGTTCAGTTTTTTGTAAAAATTGCTTAGGTATAATTTGATCGGTGTCTACATTTGCTGCATCTAACGGAGCAACTAAACCTGTATGTGTTGAAAACTTTTCCACGTGAATACTCCTATGCGTTTAAATCGACAAAATGACCTTCAATCGCGGCCGCGGCTGCCATTTCAGGGCTAACTAAATGGGTTCTGCTACCCCGTCCTTGACGACCTTCAAAGTTTCTGTTGCTTGTTGAAGCACAGCGATCACCTGAATTTAGCTTGTCGTCATTCATGCCTAAACACATAGAACAGCCAGGCAAGCGCCATTCAAAACCTGCTTGAGTGAATATTTTATCTAAACCTTCGCTTTCTGCTTGTTCTTTTACGCGATATGAACCAGGAACAACAATTGCTGTGACTTCTTTGGCACACTTATCACCTTTAGCAATATATCTTTCAACAACTGATGCTGCTGCGCGTAAATCTTCAATACGAGAATTAGTGCATGAACCTATAAATACGTTATTTACTTTTATATCGGTTATCTTAGTTCCTGCCGTTAGCCCCATATACACTAATGCTTTTTCACATGAGTCTCGTTCAACGGGGTCTGAAAAGTCGTTTGGAGACGGTACTACAGCATCAATTTCAATGACCTGACCTGGCGTAGTGCCCCAAGTCACTTGGGCTTTGATATCTTTTGCTTCTAGCGTTAATACAGTGTCAAATGTAGCATCGTCATCACTTTTTAATGATTTCCAATCGGTAACTGCCTGTTGCCATAATTCACCTTTAGGGGCATATTCACGGCCTTCTACATAATCGAAAGTTGTTTGATCTGGAGCGATCAATCCTGCTTTAGCACCAAACTCAATACTCATGTTGCATACGGTCATACGCTCTTCCATTGAAAGCGCTTCTATTGCTTCGCCACAATATTCAACTACATAGCCAGTTGCCCCTGCGCTACCTGTTTTACCTATAATGGCTAAAATAATATCTTTCGCACTTATGCCCGCGCCAACGTTGCCTTTTACTTCAATTTTCATTGTTTTTGCTTTGGTTTGACGCAACGTTTGAGTGGCAAAAACATGTTCAACTTCAGAAGTACCTATACCAAACGCTAAAGCACCAAAAGCACCATGTGTCGCAGTGTGAGAGTCACCACAAACAATTACAGTACCAGGAAGTGTTAAACCCAGTTCTGGGCCCATCACGTGTACAATGCCTTGGTTTTTATGGCCCATACCGAATAATTCAATACCGAACTCTTTACAGTTTTTTTCTAAGGTACGTAACTGATTTGCAGCACCTTCACCTGCTGCCGTAATTTCAATTGAACGAGTAGAGATATTGTGATCCATCGTTGCAATTGTTCGCTCTGGGCAACGTAATGCTCGGTTATGGAATCGTAAATTAGCAAAAGCTTGTGGTGATGTTACCTCGTGGATCAAATGACGATCTACATAAAGTAACGGTGTTTCTCCTTGTTTTTCTTCAACAAGGTGGCGCTGCCATAGTTTATCGTAAAGTGTGCTCGCCATGGTTTAGCTCTCCTGAATAATGTTGCAGATTATATCACCCATTTCACGGGTCGATTTTGCATTGTTAATTTGTTCTATAGGTAATAAATCACCGGTAAAATAGCCTTTATCTAATGCCTTCGCTACCGCAGACTCAATCGCTGTAGCAGCTTCATCTTGATTAAGGCTATAACGCAGAAGTAATGCCCCTGAAAGAATTTGAGCAATTGGGTTTGCAATACCTTTTCCTGCAATATCGGGTGCACTACCGCCAGCGGGTTCGTACATACCAAAACCTTGTTCATTTAGGCTTGCAGAAGGTAAAAGCCCCATTGAACCTGTGATCATTGCGCAAATATCCGATAAAATGTCACCGAATAAATTTGAACAAAGCATGACATCGAATTGCGCAGGATCTTTGACTAATTGCATGGCTGCATTGTCAACATACATGTGCTCTAACGTTACATCGGGGTAATCTTTTGCGATTTCATTAACCACTTCGCGCCATAAAATGGAGGTAGCAAGTACATTTGCTTTATCGATAGAGGTTACTTTGTTGTTTCTTTTTTGTGCAGCTTCAAAAGCTAATTTTGCAATGCGAGTAATTTCAGCTTTGGAATAAATCATGGTATCAAAGCCTGCTTCATCGGCCGTACCAGCATTTTTTCTGCCCTTTGGCTCACCAAAATAAATGCCGCCAGTAAGCTCTCGCATTACTAAAATATCAAAACCAGCTGCTGATATATCTGCACGTAAAGGAGATAAATTAGACATGGCAGGTTGTAATTGTGCAGGTCTCATATTACAAAACAAGCCAAAATGTCCGCGTAGCCCCAGTAAAGATGCACGTTCAGGTTGTTCTGTAGGTGGCAGGTTTTCCCATTTAGGACCGCCAACTGAGCCGAATAAAATGGCATCAGCCTTCTCACAACCAGCAATGGTTGATTGAGGTAGAGCGGTGCCATGATTGTCGATGGCACAACCACCGACATCATGGTTTTCGAAATTTAAACTAAAATTGTACTTTTTAGCGGCAGCTGACATAACTTTTACCGCTTCTTGCATAACTTCTGGGCCGATACCATCACCGGCTAATACTGCAATGTTTGACATGTGTTTTTTGCCCTTATTATGTGTTTGAATGAGTTAGCGAGTTACACTCATTCATTTTATTCATTTATTTTTTTCTGCTCTTTAATTTCTGCAATGGTTATCGCACGGTGAATACTATTTAAACAATGCACTAATGCTTGTCCTGATGCTTCTATAACATCAGTAGCTAATCCGTAACCGTGAAAATTTCTGCCTTGCCAAGCAACGACTAAGTGAGCCTGACCTAGTCCATCTTCACCTGAGCCTTTGTTTGAAATTTTATAATCACTCACTTCAAAATCAACATCTACAGATTGTTTAATCGCTTGATATAACGCATCTACTGGACCATTGCCTGTAGCAGATGTGATCTGACTTGTTTCACCTATTACTAATTTAATACCTGCGGTTGCATATTCTCTGCCGCCAGACTGCACGTTGATAGATTCAAGCGTGTAGTGATCTTTTTGATCTTGTTGTTGAATGTTAAATAACAACGCTTCTAAATCATCATCAAACACTTGGCCTTTTTTATCAGCTAACGCTAAAAAGTCTTTATATAACTCATCTAATTGGTAATCTGACTCTTTATATCCAAGACTCTCCATACGATGCTTAATAACATGCCTACCACTGCGTGAAGTTAAGTTTAATTTTGTTTTCGCAATACCAACGCTTTCAGGCGTCATGATCTCGTAGGTATTCGCTGCTTTTAACATGCCATCTTGATGTATTCCGGATGAATGACTAAATGCATTGCTACCTACAATTGCTTTATTAGGTTGTACTGGCATATTACAAAGCTGGCTAACTAACTTTGATGTGCGAGCGATTTCTTGATGGTTGATATTCGTTTGCACGCCTAACATATCTTGTCGAGTTTTCATGATCATCGCTATTTCTTCTAATGAACAATTACCCGCTCGTTCGCCAATACCATTGATGGTTGATTCAATTTGTCTTGCGCCAGCTTGTACAGCAGAGATTGAATTAGCAACGGCTAATCCTAAATCATTGTGGCAATGTACGGAAATAACTGCTTGATCT
Source organism: Thalassotalea sp. 1_MG-2023 (assembly GCF_030546745.1). GTDB lineage: Bacteria > Pseudomonadota > Gammaproteobacteria > Enterobacterales > Alteromonadaceae > Thalassotalea_C. The sequence continues at coordinate 56,762 of NZ_JAUOPD010000018.1, read as the reverse complement.
ATGTTAGGCACGCGATTAAATAACTGGGTGATAATACCGCCAAATTCATTGGGTAGCGTGTAACCGACTGTATCGGGGATGTTTACGGTAGTGGCACCTGCTTTAATGGCGCTTTCTACCATACGGCATAAATTATCAATAGGCGTTCTGCCTGCATCTTCACAAGAAAATTCAACATCATCAGTAAATTTTCGCGCAAACTTTACAGCATTGATTGCCATCGCTTCTACATCATCAAAGCCTTTGCGTAATTTTTGTTGAACATGCACATCTGATGTAGAAATAAATGTATGAATGCGGAATTGCTCTGCAACACTTAATGCGTCTCCGCAAGCTTGTATGTCAGCTTCCACTGCTCTTGCTAAACCGCAAACCACTGAGTTTTTAACGGTCTTGGCAATTTGTTGTACTGAGTGGAAATCACCTGGTGATGAAACGGGAAAGCCAGCTTCAATAATATCAACACCAAGGCGCTCTATTGCTTGTGCAATTTGTAGCTTTTCATGTACTGATAAACTGGCTGTTAATGCTTGTTCACCATCGCGTAAGGTGGTATCGAATATGATGACCTGATTATCCATTTTTTTTCCCTTAAAGTGTATGTCTAAACATGCGAGCATAAAAAAACCCGCGTTGAGTAGCGCGGGTTTTAGTGATTCTTTCTGTTTAATTTAATTCTTCAACAGTCACCTACAAGCTATCCGCGCAACGTTAATGCGAGGAGGAGGAGGTTTAATGTGTTGTTGAAGTTAAAATTCATTATTTTCTATGTTTGCCTTAGTACTAATCGGCTTTTTTATCATTGCCGTTTAGTAATAAATTGTAATTTTATTAGATCAGTGAGCTATTAATAGCGTATTTACTCAAATTTTGTCAAATTTTTATTCATAGTTAAATGCTATATATATAATAGGATTGATTATAAGAACTTTGAACTAGCGAGTGAAAAGTTTAATTATCTAAGTGATAAGTTGATTACTTCCGTTTAGTTTTAACAATTTCAATTATTTCAGTTGTTGATACTGACGGTGTTCTTGGTAAGTAAACAACCTGACAAATATTCATTAAATGATCAAACTTTCCTTGCCAGTCATCACCCATCACAAGAATATCGGCATTATAATAATTAATGTATTCAGCTTTTAATTCTAAAGACTCCTCAATGAAAACCTCATCGACACAGCTTAAAGATCGAATAATATGCACACGGTCTTCTTCAGAGTAAATTGGGTACCGTTGTTTTTTAGACATATTTAACTCATCAGACGAAACACCAACGATTAGCTGGTTTCCATGCAGTTTTGCGCGCTCTAAAATATTTACATGACCTACATGAAAAACATCAAATGTACCGAATGTGATTACTCTCATTAAAAACCTATCTATTTTTATTGTTAATTTAAACATAATTATAAGCTGAATAAAATAACAGTATGAAATAGTAACGTTCCTCAGAATAAAGCGTTATAGAAATGTACTAAATAAGTCTCCAATATTGATTGTTATAAATTTAGAGGGAGGTAAAATATGCCCCTAACATATAGTATGGAATCTGTAGTTTTGCGTAATTTTTTAATTGTCTGTTTTTTTATTTTCTTTTCAATGTCTGCTCATGCAAAAGGAGTTTCACCTTACTTGCCTTTAAAGCTTGATCCTATTGTTGAACTTGAAATTGAGAGATTAGTCAGTGTTACAGGGTTACCTACGTTAATCAAACCATATCAAATTGTAACTGTAAACCGTTACTTACAACAGGTGAAACATACTCACCCAATGTTATATAGCCGACTACATACTTATATTAAACGCTACAAAAAACAAAAAGCAGTTACGCACTTTTCTGCTGAAATATCTGAAGACTTTGGCGATTCAGATGCTTTTGCTTTACATAATAAAAGGGGACAAAACAGTTCAGATAATTATCGGTTTAGTTTTGCAAGCTTTTATCAATATAATTCATATCTTATTGTGAACTCTGGCGGTAGTTTTTTTCAAGGCAGTGCGGTGCCACATAACACATTTGTTTCGTTAGGTTGGGATGAGTTACAGCTTGACTTTGGTTATCGTGAACATTGGTTAGCACCGCACCACGATAGTAGCTTATTATTAAGTACTCAAGCAGAGCCGCCATTAACTTTAACGTTAAGTAATGTCACACCTTTTACAGACTGGCAGTTGAAATATGAAATGTCTTTCGGTTTACTTAATAGCGTAGATAACATTTTATTTGAACAAGAGCGTTATTCTGGTAAACCGGGTTTTCTGACAATGCATCTGAGTGTTCAGCTATTTGACTGGTGGACACTTGGAGGCAATAGAACCATGATGTTTGGTGGTGGAAAAAGAAGTATTGCATTTAAAGATGTATGGAATGCAGTAATTGATCCCGTAAATAGTGATAATTGTGGTGGTGATGGTACTAGCCTTCAAGATTGTGATCAGGAAGTTGGTAACCAAATAGCATCTATTACAAGCCGATTTGACTTTTCACTTGGTGACTTTCCAGTTTCATTGTTTATTGATTATGGCGGTGAAGATACTAAAGATTTTAATAAAACTAGTTTTGGGAATATTGGTCGAAATTTCGGTGTGTTTTTACCTTATTTAACTGAAAGTATGTCGTTAAATCTTGAGTGGGCGAAATTTCATCGACTTTGGTACATTCATCATATTTACGGCGAAGGTTATACAAATAAGCATAATGTTATGGGACATTGGTGGGGAGATGGTAAAACACAAGGTGATCCATCTTCAGGTGAAGCTATAAGTACTAAGTTAACTTGGGACGATAGAGAAAAGCTCAGTGTGATTGTTCAATATAGAAGCCAACAAATTAATATCGAAGCAGGCTCATTAAAATCATATGAGCGTTCACATCAACTTGATTTAACCTTTAACTACTTATTTGATGATGCTTTTGTTGGCTTGACTGTTTCTGGAGGAAAAGATAACTTTGGTGATAACTTTATCCGTACTAGTTTATCCTATATGTGGTAGTAAGTTTGTAGATTGTTTATTTCTTAACAGAGTCAACTAGGTAATTTACGATACGTTCGCTTGCTTTACCGTCGAGTTTACCTGCTAACTTCTCTGCGAAAGATAAGCGTGTCTTTTCTAGTTGTTTAGGCGATGATATTTGTTCATCAACAAGTGTTACTAGTTCAGTATAGGTTTTTGCATGCACTGCAATATCTGCGTACTCTCCATAGTCTTGATCCATCCGCTTTTTAAATCGATAGGAGAAAATGCCTCGATAACTCCAACGCAACTTTAAAAAATCACACCAGATTACAGGTTTGTTAAGGGCTGCAAATTCAAATAAGGCTGATGAAGCATCACTAATTAATAGATCTGCGGTTGCCATAAAAGGAATTAGAGAGTAATCGTGTACGTCAGCTAAATAAACGTTGTCATACTGTTGCCAATGCAGAAGTAAGGCTTGTTGTGACTTATATTTCTCCTTACTGAGGGAAAAGTAATGAGGTTTAATGATAATATTATATTGCTCAAATGCTTTAGGCCAGTCTTTTGGGAAACACTCAATACTACTAGGATAAAAAGTTGGTGCGTATAAAATTGTTTTTTTAGTCGGGTCAAGTTGATGTTCTTCCAAGTCAAAGTCAATCAATGCATTATTAATTATTGGGTCTAATTTACAATAACCAACATTAACAAAAGTAGCATCAGGGTACATCGATTTAAGTCGTTGAGTACGATATTCACCCTCAACAAACCTAACGGTAGTGGCAGTACCTGAACAAGTGTAATAACAAGACTTTGGGCCAATTCCATGACCAAGTTGTACAGATTTGCTCATCTGATGAACATCATCTAGATAAGAGAAGCTGTTGGCAAAAAAAATCCAATCGGCAGCCTGTGATTGATAAAATGCTAAAGCTTGTTCTTCATTCTCAACCCATAGATGATTGAGTTGCTCTTGTTCAATAATCGACTGAATAATTTCATCATGTATACCATGGTAAAATACGAAGGTCGCGTGGCCAGCATTTTGTTTTATTAATTGGTGATAAACAGGCAGGTATTGTGGTAAATAATATAGATGGAGTACGTCGAAAATAAGATGCATAATGGCAAATAAATGTTATGTTTGAGCGAAATTCTCCGCTAATGTTAGCATTTATTTGCCACAATGTTGGTTATTTATTTCCAATTATCCATACTAGAGCGCTTTCTAGCAGCAAGCCTAGGTAAAATAAGTCCGAAGATGAGGCCAATGGCTAAGACAATAGCGCCATTAAAAAAGTATTCTTTTTTGACCGCTAAATCTTGATTATCAACTTTTGACTGTGCAGTTTTTAAATCACGAGTTAAAGTGGTAATTTGTTTATTTAACGCTTTTTCATTGGCTTTTAATTGATTAATTTGCTGATTGGCCAACGACAAGCTTGATTCAGATTGTTCTACATTTTCTTCTTGGTTGGCTAATTTCGTATTTAACTCAGCAATGGCAACACGCATGCCTGGTGTTTTACTTAAATATTTGCTTTCTACCCAAGTAATTCTATCGCGTGGATCAATGATTTCCGTGTATCCATTAGACTCGTTGCCGGTAAGTTTAATTTCATCACCTGCATTTACGCTACCTACGATACGATAATTAGCACCCGCACCTGCATGCATATAAATAAATAAATCATCGATAATATACGCTGATTCTTTCGGTTCTTGTTGTGATTCTTCAGATAAGGCTTGTGGCGCTAGTAGCGACAACGTTGCAATCACCAGACATGTCATTATTTTCATTTAGTTACCTAAATACACCTTTTTCTTTCTTTGATGATGAAAATAGTAGGTCTTTGACACGACGATAGCAAGCGAAAAATATTGCACCCTCGCGTTAGCTTTTGTATGGTAAACTAAATAAAAGCCAACTTTACCGTAGAGTTTGTAAAATATAACTAATGATCACCGAAGTTGAACTTAAATTCTTGATTTTAAGTGAAGATGTATCTGAAAAAATCAAGCAATTATTAACACACCATAATATTTCGTATCAACATAACATCAGAAGGCTACATAACTGTTATTTTGACACTGCAGACTTACAGCTTAGAGCTTTGGACTTTGGCCTGCGAATTCGCCAATATGAAACGCATTTAGAGCAAACAATTAAAACATCTGGCAAAGTGCTTGGCGGATTGCATCAGCGTCCAGAATATAATATTAATGTAGAGCATAACTTTCCAGATTTGTCATTATTCCCGAGCAATATTTGGCCTGATAATATCAATGTTGAGGCTATTCAACGTGAACTAACTTCTTTGTTTTCAACAAATTTTCAGCGTGAAACATGGCTGGTAGAAATTGAAGGCAGCAAGGTTGAAATGGCGTTTGATCAAGGGGAAATTCTATCTGATGGCAGACAAGAGGCTATCAATGAAATTGAACTTGAATTAGTTGAAGGTGATGTATCTGCTTTATATAGCTTATCAACATTATTATTTTCTCAACTTTCATTGCGTGCCGGCATTCATAGTAAAGCTGCAAGAGGTTATCGACTTTTTGCTGATAAGCCATTCAATTACAATGCCACTCTTTTTTTTAGCGATGACTATACGCAAGATAACACACAGCAATGGTTTATTGCCGCACTGAGCCATTATTTGCAACAACTTCAATTAGCGACTGAAAATTACCTGACAAATAGAAAGTTATCAGCGCTTATGCAACTTGTTGAAATACTGTCTATTATTAGACACGGTTTTTGGCTGTACGATGAAATTATCACTGAACATAGTAAAGAAATTAGGCGAGAATTAAGTCATTTTATTCAGTTGTTTGCTTGGGTTGATAGTGCGATTTACCTTAAAGAAGTGATGAATAAAACCGGAAATTATCGCAAAAAGCTTGAATATAGCCAGCAGTTAATCGAGCAACTTAAGCTTGAAAAGCGAAGATTTCCTGATGCTGAAATGGTGTCAGAACTATTACACAGTGAACGCTTTAATCAATTACAAATGCGTTTATTACAACTTATTTTAAATGATGATCCCTCAAAGGCGTTTTTACTGGTTGAACAACCCCCATTACTTCTTTTTGCTCGTGAACAAATGAATAAAAGTTTAACAGAGCTCCATGATGCAATTGAAGCAATTGATCCAACAGATGCTGAACAATTCCTAGCAAAGCGAAAAGTGCTGCATCGTTGTTTGTTAACGGGGAACTGGTTTGGTCATCTTTTTGATCAGCAACATCGCCATCAATTTAGAGTTCCTTGGCTTGATATGCAACAAGGGCTAGCTGAATTACAAAGCTTATGGATTATTAAACAGCAATTAGAAAAGCTTGCAGATGATAACAATGAATCTGTCGTGAAAGTCATTACCTGGCAGCAAAGAAAAGTAGAAAACTTACTTGTTGCATTATCGCATACTAAAGATGCTGCATTGTCATTGCCTGCTTATTGGCAAAATTAAGCATCATGGTATTACTGCGTTTTCTTCTTTCGTTAAGCATATTGTTTACGTTGTCGCTTCAAGCGAGTGTTTACGCTTTACCTACTTCTGAAAGTAGAATCATTGGTGAAGATGTCGAACATGAGGTGTTACCTGGAGATTATTTTCAGGCGCTGGCTGAGTATTATAATGTTGGATTACTTGCGTTAATTGAAGCTAACCCTCATGTGGATCCCTTTTTACCGCCGGTTGGCACAGATATCATTATACCTAAACGGATGATTTTACCGTATGCAGAACGCAAAGGGATTATCATTAACCTTGCGGAGTTGCGTTTATATTATTTCCCCCCTGAAGAGCCACTTGTTTACGTTTTTCCTGTTGGTATTGGCCGTGAAGGTTTATCAACACCAAATTTAATCAGCGTTATTGGTGATAAACGTAAGAACCCTGTTTGGCGTCCACCAAGTGCATTACGGCAACGTTATAAAGAAGAACATGGTATTGACTTAGCCAAAGAAATCCCACCAGGACCTAATAATCCCTTTGGAAAATTCGCATTAAGAATAGGCACTAGTGAATATTTAATCCACGGCACAAATCAAAGAATGGGCATTGGCTTAAGAGCAAGTTCCGGTTGTATACGTATGTATGCTGATGATATTGAATGGCTATATCACAATATTTCTATAGGCACTCAAGTAAAAATTATCGATCAGCCAATAAAAATGAGTTATGAAACCCAAGGGCGTAAATATATTGAGGTACATAGACCGTTAAGTGAGTTTCCACATGCTAAGAAGAGTCGAATGTCTGAAGCGGTGAATGCTTTTTTAGGTGAAAGCATTAGCAATGCAAAAATAAAAAAATTACTTGAAGAGCAGCAGGGTGTTGTCTACGCGCTGAAGTAATGAAACAACACATTACTTCAGCGTGCTTTTGATGTGATTATTTTTTAAAACTTGAAGAGATATTATGTAATTTTTGCGTGGTTTGCTTGTTAGCATTTTGTAATTGGGTCAGTTTACTTTCTGTTTTTTGGTGTTGCTCTTTTAATTTACTCACTTCAGTTGTCAGTTTGTCTACTTTGTTTGATAACGTCGTAACTTGTTGCTCAAGATTATTTGAACTTGCGCAGCCAGTAAATAATATGATGGCTGTCAAGCCGGTAAATATCGTTGCTTTCATTTTATTTCCTTAATCATTCTTATTGTTACTTACCATAGGTTCAATTTTTTCTACAAGCAAGTCTAATTTTTGTTCTAGCTTTTTATTCATCGCTAAAATTTCGGCATTTTGTTTCCGCAATTCACGATTTTTTACATTAGTATCTGAAAAACCGAGTAGTTTTGACGCGACCAATGCACCTAAACCGCCGATAATGCCAACACCGGATATGAACATCATAGTGACCATTACACGACCAATAACGGTTACGGGGTATTGTGAACCAAAGCCAATGGTCGTGCTAGACATAACCATCAGCCATAAGGCATCGCCAAAGCTTTGTATGGTAGCGCCTTCAGTGCCAAATTCCGCATAATAAGTAATGCCGCCAAACAGAAGTATTAAAGTTGCCATTGATAATATACACAACATAGCAACAAACCGTGTCTTATAATTGATGACGCCAAACTCATCAACAGAATAGAGTTTGCTTTTGCTGGAAGCTACTTGAAAAATAAATGCCATATGTTTATCGTCCGCGTAATGTGAAAGTTTGAGTTACAATCGAGGATAAAGTATTAACCAATTGCATAGAATACTGTAGGACAAGAAATATTATAGGCACTGAAACAGCTTTCATTTTTTGTATATTGTAAGTTGAATTATTGAGTACAGCACACATATACAGTGCCTATTGTTGTTCTTTATCCACGTGAATGACTAAATCTTCCATTAATTTTCGTTTGATTTCAAGTTGCTGGCTTGCATCTAAGCCATATTTTTCAGCAAGTGCTTGATAGTCTTCACCAGAAAGGCTAACGGTAAGACGGGGGCGCTTAGGTCGCTTGTTAACAGGTAAGCCCAGAATTTCTCGGATTCTATCAGAGGGACTTAAACCCGATTCTAGTGCTTCTCGGCGAATATGCATTTGAAATCGCTCATCAAGGTCAAAAGCGACTTGGGTTGCTTTTGCTGCTTTGACAGAAGATTGCCATTTTTCAGGGATTTTTCTACTCACAATTTAGCTTCCTGGGTACATATCGACAATATCTGTTGTTGGACGGTATAAGGTTAAGAAGATATCTGTGTCGCCGTCTGTCCAAACTTCCGCTTCAATGCCTTTATCTTCATCTTGATTAAGTAATTGGTAACGCTCTAATTGCTCACCAGCTTCTTTGCCCTCAAAAGGTGAAAGTGATTCTGACCGATGATCTTTCCGATGAAAATAACCTATTTGGGCAAAAATTCGTTGCTGGTATTGTTGATCACTCCATTGTGAAGTATTGTCGTTATCAGCTATTCTATCAAGCGCAGCATTGCCTGGTTCTTCAAATAAGAGTGAAAACTGGTCGAGATCAAATAATGTTTCTACATCAGTATGTTCAATTTTCATGGCAAACTTTAAGTAAACAACATCGTCTATATCAAGCGATAAAAACACTTGATGATCACTACTACCTGTGAGTACCCATTCTGTTTCAGTTTGGTGCTCGAATTCATAGCTATTAATGGCTGTTACTTCAAATTGTTGCCCTCGTAATATTTCTGGCAGAGCAAAACTGTCAGTTAATTGAATAATATCACCAGTATTTAAATCATTTACCTGGTTAATTTTTCTTGGTGCCGGTTTGTCTTTGCTAAAAATATTTTTAAATAAGCTCATTTTAAATACCAAAAAAGGCCACTTGGTTGGGAGACAAGTGGCCAAAGGGTTAAGGTTTGATTATTTCTGTTTTGCTTTTAAGCGTTCAAGTACAGAGTTTGCACTTTTTTCTTGCTCGCCAATACCCGCTGCTTTTAACTTAGCTTCTAATGAATTATCGGCATTTTCTGATTCTAGTACTTCAGCTGCTTTTAATTGATCATCAAATTTTTGTTGTTTTGCTTTGATCCGCTCTAAAGAATCTTTAGCACTTAGCAATTTAGAATTGCTTGATGAAAAGTTATCAGTAATAGCTGACGTTGCTTTTTGCACACTTTCTGTGGTCTTTACCATTGATAATTGGCGTTTGTGCTCTTGTACCTGACGCTCACTTTTCTTCACCAATTCCTTTAATCGATTGGCATTTGTTTCAAAGCTATCTAACGACTGCTGTTGAGCGCTAAGTTCCGTTTCTAGGGCTGAAATTTTTTCAGCAACTGCAAGTGCTAAGGCTTCATCGTCTTTTTCAAGTGCTTGCACTGCGTAGCCTTCATGCTCGGTAATTTCACGCTTGATACGGTCAACTTCTCTGCTTGAAGCCATTTGTTGCGCCATAACGCCAGTTAAATCACGTTTAGCTTTGGTTAAATGGTTTTCAGCATCACGAATTTCTTGTTCGAAAATGCGTGTTGCGTTTGCGTCTACCACGGCTTCGCCAACTTCAGTGGCACCACCACGGATCGCAGTCATAACTTTTTTAAAAATGCTCATAATATTACTCCAGTAATAGGGTGGTTATAATAGAAAGTCACTCATGTCGTCGATAACTTCGACAGCATTGTTACTTAATACAGCAAGCTCGTGTTCTACATCGCTATAAGGTGAATTAATAGATAAGGCACCAAAAATTACATATTTATCACCCACTTTAGAAAATGAAGACAGTGGCATAGGTATGTTCATATCTAACATGGCTTCATGCATATCTGCTCGGGTGTCTTGCTTTACTTCATCTTCACCCCAAAGGTAGGTAATGCATAGAATTTGATCATCTGTCACCGAAACAAAAATAGGTAATTCTTCACGTCCAATTACAGTGATCTGTAATACATCAACTTCACCTGAAATAGGTTGGCAATCAAATACCATACCTGTTTCTGAGTCATCTGCTAATGCATTCAAGTGATTCGCTATTTTGTGAATATTCATTTGATTCCTCATCTCTAAAAGCTCGATAACGTGTTATCGAATTTATCTACGACATATTATGTCGATGTGTTAAATGTAACACCGTGACATAATATGTCAAGTGTATTGTTGTTATTAATTTATTATTGATTATAAGCGCTATTTAGCCCCTGCTGTTCACGCCAAGCTTGTTGGTGCAATTGATAAATTGTATGACTGCCTAAATAATTTATAGGGATATCTTTTTGAGTTAGGTAAAAATCAGTCGAAAACTCAAAAGCTCCAAGCAACATAGGAAGGGTTAACCAGGTCTGTTGGATAGGTATAGAGGTTAACGCTGAAAGCCTTGTTTTAGGACTTGCACCATTTTTTGATGCGATTGTCCAACCCCATTCACCGAAGCTAGGAACATTATCGTGAAATTGTTCAACATGGTTAAATCCTGCAGCATTAATTGTTTTACCAATGGCGATAAAAGCGTCTTTAGCATGATACGGACTAGTTGACTGCACGGAAATAAGGCCATCACCTGATAGTAATTGTTTAAGCTTTGCATAAAAGTTAACCGAATAAAGCTTATTAAGATCCGGGTGATTAGGATCAGGTAAGTCGACAATAATACTATCGAAAGTTCGCGCAATCGAAAGGAAGTTATCAATAGCAAGAAAAGCATCTTGATGAATGAGCGTTACTCGCTTGTCTTGTAAACTATCTTGATTAAGTTGGCGTATTTTTGTTGATAATGCCGAACTGACGTGATTTTCAGGGTGTTTGAAAATATTAACTAATTGTTCGTCTAGGTCTATTAGTGTTACTTTTTCAGGTGACCATGCTAATACATCTCGTAATGCTAAACCGTCACCACCGCCGATAATTAATATATCATCATGCCTTGCTGACCCTGCTAAGGCAGGAGTGACTAAATAGCTGTGGTAAATGTGCTCATCTGCAGACGAAAATTGTAACCGACCATTGAGATAAAAATTTAAAATAGAGGGGCGATCATTACCTAATTTACGTTCCGTGAATGTTAGTTGTTGGTAACGTGTTTTCTCTGTGTAAATGACTTTGTCTAAATATAACAGATTGCTCATGGTATTAAGCCATTGATTACCTTGTTGATAAATAAACAGTAAGCCGACAAACATCACTGTGTGTAAAATAATCAGTAGTTTACGCCAACGAAGATGCTGCCAGAAAGCAAAGATGAACACAAAACCTGCAATTAAATTAAGCCCGGCAGTTAATGCACTCGCTTTGCTGATATCAATGGTCAGTAAAAAAGTCACCCAGATAGCTGCACCAATGCCGGCACCGATATAGTCCGCGCCGTAAATTGTACCTAAGTTATTTTTTAAATGCTTTTCGTGTAATGCTTCACGAATTTTAGCTATTAGCGGAATTTCCATGCCAATGAAAAAGCCCAGCATTAAGCCGAAAAAATATGGACTGTTTAACGCTAACCAAGTGAATTGTTTGATAAAGCCGCCACGAGGGAAAACATCAGGCGGTAGTGAAAAGGTATCACTGATTATTTGTGGCAGTAATTGCGTAACAGCAATAAGGCCTGCAATGATTAAAATTGCCGTAGAGCCTATAACCGCAACTAGCAATTCAAGCCAAACAATACCATTAAATGCACAAGAAATTTTACGTGCAGCGAAAGCGCCTAAACCCATAGCGACAATCATTAACCCGATCATGGCGTAAATGGCACTTTCCATTATACCGAGTACGCGCCCAGCATAATGAGAAAGTAAATATTCGTATATTAATCCACACCCGGCAAGTACAGCCATGGAAAGTATTAATAATACATCGTACCAAAATAGCCGATTTGCAAAAAATCTGGGCAACGTTTTACGCCATTAATGCCGTTAAGATTAACGCGATAGAAATACTGATAGCCATTTCAACGCTTGCTACGCCAATATTATGCTGTTGGTCTACTTCTTCAACTAAATTAATTCCCCAAAGTATTAATCGTTTAGCAATAGCGGTTAAAAACGCCACCAATAAGGTCATGAGTATACTAAATACAAACCAACCCACTAATGTTTCAAACAGGGTGTCTGGGCTGTAAACTAAAAAGTAACTCGCTGCTGTTACTGCTAAAGCAGTACTAATAACTTGCCCGGCATAACGGATGGCTAACGCGTCTTGGCCGTTTGCAAATGCTTCTTGCATGCTATCTCGTTGGTTATTTTTTGCGTATTGCTTTTCTTTTATACGCGTTACTAATACTAGCATTGCTTGAGATACCACAAAGCCTGAAACGATAGCTATAAAAGTACTGGCATCTAATCCATGTACCCAAAGTAACACTGCGCGAATAATGATGGCAGTTGCTATTGCACCAGCAGCATCAACAATACCTACGGTTACGTTACGGGCTTTAATCTGTTCTGTTTTGTTGATTTGGTTGAGCGCTAAGCGATCGTGAATAACTCGGCCTATTTTAATTAAAATTAACCCTAATAACCCATAAGAAAGCATTCCAATGGCTTCCATCGCATAGCTTTCTGCATTTTCGCCTGTAATGGCTCCAGTTAACACAATGCCTAACGCAGCGACACTGCCAGCGACACTGATACCAAAAGCAAAGTTATCTTCTTTTGAAAGCTCATCAGTTGCATTTACTTGGGCAGAAATACCAGAAATAAATTTCATAAAACCAAGTAAAAGAATTGCAATAGATATATCAATCGCAAGATAGATTAGCAGGTCTGCATTGAGGCCAATATTTTCAAGTAAGGTATTCATATTAATTCCTTGCGTTTGTTGCTCTTATTTTCCGCGACGAAAACTACGTGATGTAGTGTTGGCACTATTTCTAAAACTAGCATTTTTGCTGTAGCTCGAAGATTTTTTTGCATAGCTACTTTTAGCGCGGTTGCTTTTTGCAAATTTATTAGCGCTTGATTGTGCACTTCTGCTTTGACCAGATAATGCAGAAGCACCAGATTTATTTTTACTATAAGGACTGGTAAATCGTTGGCCTTTATTGCTAAACGACTTGCGCGTACGTGTTTCTAATTGTGACTGTTTACGAAGCTGCGTGGGCGAACTATAGCGCGTACGACCATAATCATGATAGTAACTATAATTGCGGCCTTTACCCCATTGGTGATAGTAACGTTTGCGATTATAACCAAACATGTTATCCATCATAGAATAAACACCGTACCAAGCCCAAAATGACATACCGCTGCTGTTTGTTTGCCATTGGCCATAATTGGGATTACCGACTAATTGCTCACCTACACCGAAGTCTTGTGCTTTATTTGCTTGCAAACTTTGTGATTTACTTAATGCATTCACGCGTGGTAACGCGCCATCTGACATATCAGCTAGCACATTGAGTGGATCACTTAATGCGTCGGAATAGAGCGTAGGATCAGCTGCTTGATAAATGTTGAGTAACTCTGCGAAAGCAGCTTCATTACTGGCAAACATTTGCGGTTGCTGTTTTACGGTATTTAATCGATCTACCAGTGCTTTATACATTGGGCTTTGTGTCGTTGAATCTTTCAAAAATTCTTCAACTACAGGACGCAATTGCGGTTTACTCTCGATCAATTGCTCTGCATACTGTTTGATTAGTGTTGCATTGCGCACATTACCAGAGGCTAGCGCATCACCAAGCTGTGTGATTCTTTGCTCGGTTAATGGTGTTTGATGCGCTATTTTGTCAATGTATGGATCAGAGCATCCTATTAGCAGCAATAGAATAACGATGATTAGCGATTTTGTTAACTGGTGCATTTCTGCCATAGTTCCCTCAAAAATGCTATGGTTATCATTCATTAATAGCATTGTTGACATAATATGTCTATTGATATTTTGTTAACTAGCATTATACAAGTTTATACGATAGGTGATAGTGTTGAATAAAGAATTTCGCAAACCTCTTTTACCTGTTTTGTTAACACAACAAAACAGCAACTGGCAGCAATTTTGTGAACAATACCCCGAGATAGCAACTGAATTTTCAACTAAGGTAGCACCACAACGTGTTGCTGATTTCAAACAAGCTATTGCCTTAAGTGACTTTATCTATTGTTCCGCATTACAAGCACCCGAAGTGATAACCGCTTTGTTTGCATCAGATGATATCTACCAAGCTACAAAGCCTAATTATCAGGATATGCTAAATGAACGATTAGCTGATTGCGACAGTGAAGAAATATTACATCACATGTTGCGACAGTTTCGCATGCGGGAAATGGTTGCAATTGCCTTTGCTGATATGGTTTTGGATATATCACTTGATGAGTCACTTTCTCGATTATCTGCGTTAGCAGATAGCTTGATTTTATCTGCATTAAATTGGCTTTCTCATGCCTGTTATCAAACGCTCGGCAAGCCCCTTAATAGCAAAGGCGAATTACAACCACTACTCGTGTATGGTATGGGAAAATTAGGCGGTAGAGAGCTAAATTTTTCATCAGATATTGATCTTATTTTCGTTTATCCCGAAGCGGGAGAAACGCAGGGCGGCCGAAAGTCAGTCGATAATCACAACTTTTTTACCCGTTTAGGGCAAAAGCTCATTACTGCGTTAAATCAAAAAACAGCAGATGGCTTTGTCTATCGCGTTGATATGCGACTACGTCCTTTTGGTGATAGTGGCCCCATAGTGCTTAGTTTTAATGCCATGGAAGACTATTATCAAGAGCAGGGGCGAGACTGGGAGCGCTATGCGATGTTAAAAGCGCGTTTAATTGGTGAAGGCAAATACCATGGTACGTTAAGTAGCATGCTTCGCCCGTTTGTTTATCGCCGTTATATCGATTTTAGCGTTATTGATAGTTTACGTCGTATGAAAATGATGATTGCTCAAGAAGTAAGACGTAAACAACTTAATAACAACATTAAATTAGGTGCTGGTGGTATTCGTGAAATTGAATTTATTGTGCAAGTATTTCAACTGATTCGTGGTGGGCGGACAAAAGCGTTACAACAACGCAACTTGCTTTCGGTACTACCTGAATTAGTCGCTCATGAAGAAATTTCTGAGCATAGTAAACAAGTGCTAGAGAAAGCATATCGTTTTTTACGCCGAGTGGAAAACATAGTACAAGCACTACATGATGAACAAACGCAAACTCTTCCTGATTCATCACTCGATCAAAGTAGGTTACTACATGTATTAGGTGATAATGTTTTTCCAAGTTGGCCACAGTTTTTAGCATACACACATAAATTAATGGCAGCAGTACATCAAGAGTTTACTTTGTTAATTGGTGAAGAAAGTCCGAGCCAGCAAGATATTGATGATCATTGGGCTGATTTATGGGATGGAGGCTGGTCAAAAGAAGAAACGATTGAATGGATTTCCAATCATGAGAAAGAGTGGCATGGCGAAAAAGTATATCAGCTATTAATTGATTTTAAGCGTGATATTGATCGTCGCTCAATAGGGAGTAGGGGGCGTCAAGTTCTCGATAAATTGATGCCACAGCTATTAACCCAAATCTCTGAATTTCAAGCCAATGAACGATGTATTGAACGTGTATTGTGGATATTAGCAAAAATTGTTACACGAACAGCGTATTTAGAATTGTTATTTGAAAATGTAGGGGCGCTTAAACACCTTGTAAAACTTTGCCATGCTAGCCATTGGATGGCAGAGCATATTGCGAAGTATCCTATTATATTAGATGAGCTTATCGATCCAAAATTATTGCATAATCCACCAACGCTCGATAGCTACGCAAATGAATTACGGCAACAACTGTTACGTATTCCTGAAGATGATTTAGAAGCACAAATGGAGTCATTACGCCAATTCAAGCAAGCACAACAATTGCGAATTGCCGCAGCTGATATAGCTGATGTATTACCTGTGACTAAAGTCAGTGATCATCTAACGGCACTCGCTGAAGCGGTCATTGCCGAAGTGATTAATATGGCGTGGCAACAAACTGCAGAAAAATATGGCGTGCCCTCAGCATTACCTGATAATAACAAAGGTTTCGCTGTTATCGGTTATGGTAAAGTTGGAGGAATTGAACTTAGCTATAGCTCTGATCTCGACCTAGTTTTTGTGCACAATCATGACATTAATGATATGACTAATGGTGTTAAGCAAGTTGCTGCTGGCCAGTTTTATGCGAAAGTTGCGCAACGAATGATGCATATCTTTAATACCCGTACGGCATCAGGCATATTATATGAATTAGATATGCGTTTGCGGCCTTCTGGAAATTCAGGCGTATTGGTGGTTAGTTTGCCTACCTTTGCACAATATCAACAAGATGAAGCGTGGACATGGGAACATCAAGCGTTGGTCAGAGCAAGGGTTGTGTATGGGGATGATCAAATAGCCTCACAATTCAATAAAATACGTTGTGCAGTGTTAGCAAAAGAGCGTGAATTAACATCGTTAAAACAGGATGTTATAAACATGCGCGAAAAAATGCGAAATCATCTTGATAAATCAGATGATTCAGTAGTTGATATTAAGCAAGGAAAAGGAGGGCTAGTTGATATCGAATTTTTAGCACAATATCTTGTACTAAGTCATGGTAGTCAATTCCCTGAGATTTGTTATTTTTCTGATAATTTACGTATATTTAAAGCGTTATCAAAATATAAAGTGATTGAGAAAGCACAACAACAAGCATTAGCAGAATGTTATTGTCAATTACGAGACTTTGGTCATAAAACTAGCTTACAACAAGAAGATAATAAATTACCCAAGCAAAAATTTGATGCATTAACTCAGCCAATTATTACTATCATCAACCAGTTTTTTCGAGAGACATCTTCGAGAAGTTAATAAAAAGTGTGAGATATTTATATGTACTTAATAACTACGAGTTCGGCTTTTCCTCGGTAATTTTACGCACTCTTCATCTAAGTAAGATTTATGCTTTTCAATTAATACTAATGTTCGGTGTTGATAACAAAAGTAAGTAGATAAACCGTCTTGAAAATGACCATTGATTGCTAAACCTACTTGGTAGGCGGTATCTACAATATCTTTATCGATACGAAAAGGGTCTTTTATGATGAAATCTTTATCGAGCCACCAAATAACTTCAAGGCCTTCTGCTTTAGCATATTCACTTAACTTCTGATGTAACGTATGTTCAGGTCGAAATGGTCTGTTTAGCTTAGTGCTTTTCCAGTTTTTTCTTAATGGTCGAGTCACTAAACGCTTTGCTTCCAAAATGTCAACAATATCGCCTTTATGGGCAGGCAAGTACACAATGTTATTTCTTACACGAGGTTCATCTTCATCTTCTGAACCTCTTAGGTTTGCGTAAAAACGTGATAAACCTTCTGCTGCAGGGTTGGTTTCTTTTTTTGAAACTTTAGGTTTTTCTGTAATAGCATTGTCGTTTGAAATGATTTCTTGCTCATCATTTTGTGAAAACAGTATCTCCTGATTGGCAATTAAGTAATATGCCAACCCGAGCAACAGTAGTGCAAACACAATATTTTTTAGCCAAAACATCATAAACGAGCCATTAACTTTTTAATAAATACGTCTTAAGTATAATAACATAATAAAAATCTGCTATTTATACAATGACGGAGCGTTTTCATCAGGACGGGTTTTAAACCTTCGATGTAACCACATGTACTGTTCCGGTTTTTGCAATATTGCTTTTTCAAGCTCCTGGTTTATGCGAATAACATCAGCTCTATCATCGCTTGTTGGAAAATTTTCAAGCTGTGGGGTAATTTCAATGGTATAACCGCTGCCATCCTCATTACGTGTGGGTATTAGCATATGAGATTGCGTGTTTTTATTGCGCGCAAAAATAAGTGTTCCAGTGGTTGTAGCGGCATCAGGTACGGCGAAAAGAGGTACAAATAAACTGCGTTTTCTACCATAATCTTGATCAGGTAAATAAACACATGTTTCACCGTCGTTAAGCGCTTTTAGTAACCCCTTAACATCACGTTTTCCCAACATGTACTTGTTTGAACGACCTCGACCACGGTATTGAAAAAACTCCATGAGTTGATTGTTATGCGGGCGATAAAACACCACCATAGGGTGCCCTGTGCCGATACCTCGACAATTTATTTCTGCGCTTAAATAGTGCATCGCCAATAACAATACACCTTTACCTTGTTGGTGTGCTTGTGCAAGATGCTCAAGCCCTTTCACTTGTACTTTTCGCTTTACTCGCCAGTCAGGCCACCACCAACCCATGCCAGTTTCAAGCAAAGCAATACCGGTATTTTCAAAGTTCTTACGTAAAAGTGTGTTAACTTCATCTTCAGACATGTCAGGAAAGCACAATTGAATATTGCGTTTAGCAACGTTGCGTCGTTTACCACCAATTTTAAATAGCAGTTTGCCAATACCGCGCCCTAGTACTAATTGTAATCGGTAAGGAAGCCAAGAGATGCTATATAGAATAATAACGCCAAGCCAAGTGAGCCAATACTTCGGCAGGAAAAACGCTAATTTAAAATTGGGTTGTAAAACTTTGTTTTTACTCACGGTAAGAGGTCAACTCATTTAATTTGATATGATACACTATCGATATTATATCTGTTATGGAATGCAGGATGAAAGTAGATATTCCCGCTTTTAACAAAGCACGTGTTTTAGTAGTTGGCGATGTTATGCTTGATCGCTATTGGTATGGGCCTACACAGCGTATTTCGCCTGAGGCTCCAGTCCCTGTTGTTAATATTAATCAAGATGAAGACAGACCTGGCGGTGCGGCTAATGTGGCACTGAATATTGCATCTATGGGCGGTAAAGTCTCACTTGTGGGGATTACAGGGCAAGATGAAGCAGCGCAATCTATTGAAACGCGCTTATCGGCAATGGATATATCCTGTTTTTTTGCTAAAGATGCCAGTATACCTACTATTACGAAACTGCGTGTGATGAGCCGAAATCAACAATTAATGCGGTTAGACTTTGAACAGTCATTGGCCCCTGTTAATAAAACGACATTATTACAACAAGTTGAAGCAGTTGTTGCTGATCATGATGTATTACTACTTTCAGATTATGCCAAAGGTACATTAAGTGATGTTGAACACCTCATTAAGGTGGCGAAAAAATATAATGTTCCTGTTGTTATTGACCCTAAGGGTACTGATTTTACCAAATACCAAGGTGCAACCATGCTTACCCCTAACATGGCTGAATTTGAAGCGATTGTAGGTTCTTGTAAAGATGAAGCTGACATTGTTGCTAAAGGACAAACGTTACTACAGTCGTTGAACCTAGATGCTATGTTAGTTACACGCAGCGAACACGGCATGACATTACTTCGTCAAAATCATGAAGAATTTCATTTACCAACTCAGGCGAAAGAAGTTTATGACGTAACCGGCGCGGGTGATACCGTAATAGCAACGTTAGCACTGGCTTTAGCAGCAGATGCTGATTTACCTCAAGCAAGTGCATTAGCTAATATTGCTGCGGGTATTGTTGTTGGTAAGTTGGGAACTTCTACAGTAAGCGAAGCTGAATTATTAAATGCAGTTTTATCTGGTCAAGAAAGCGGTTTTGGTGTTGTCACTGAGGGGCAGTTAAAAATAGCAGTAGAATTGGCTAAAGCTCGCGGTGAAAAAATTGTGATGACCAATGGTTGCTTTGATCTACTGCATGCAGGTCATGTTTCATATTTAACTCATGCAGCTGAATTAGGCGAAAGGCTTATCGTTGCAGTGAATGATGACAGCTCGGTCAAGCGTTTAAAAGGTGAAGGTCGGCCGGTAAATGCCGTTGACCGAAGAATGGCGGTATTATCAGGTTTAGCGTCGGTTGATTGGGTTGTGCCCTTTTCTGAAGATACTCCACAAAGGCTGATTGCAAATATTTTACCGGATATTTTGGTGAAAGGTGGAGATTACAAAGTAGAAGAAATAGCTGGTGGTGAAGAAGTTATTGCCGCTGGTGGGCAGGTAAAAGTGCTCAATTTCGAACAAGGTATTTCTACCACTGAAATAATAAATACCATTCGTTTAGAAGATTAAAAGATCTCACATCTCTATTGTATTTAATGGTGGCCGTTTCTATCTGATAAAAAAGCCGATAAACAGTGTTTATCGGCTTTTTTATTGCTCAATAGATAATTAACTTGCGGTTTTTAACCCTTGGTTAATTGCGGTAATGTCTTTTTCACTAATAGTGCCACCAGCACGTTTTAAATTTAAAATTGCTTGAATATAATTATATCGAGTTGATGATAAATTACGCTTAGCGTTATATAAATTACGTGTACTGTCTAGTACATCAACAATGGTACGGGTACCCACTTCAAATCCGGCTTCAGTAGCTTTTAATGCACTTTCAGCAGAAATTACAGACTGTTGTAATGCTTTAATACTCGACACATTAGCAATGACTGTATTGTAAGAATTTCTTGCATTACGAACGACATTACGATGGGCCTGCTGAAGATCTTGGCTTGCTGCAACATAGTTTGCTTGAGCTTGTCTTACCGCACTTGTGGTAGCCCCACCTGAGTAGATTGGTACTCTCAAGGTAATACCAATAGATTGGCTGTCATTATAAGGCGATTCAGGAAAGCTCTGAGTCACACCACCAGTAGTAAAATCTGATTGTGATTTGTCTTGACCATAAGAACCATTTAAATCGAGTGTTGGATAATGACCAGCGCGAGCAATGTTAATGCTTTCTTTGGCAATATCCACTGAGATTTTCTCAATAATTAAGTCAAGGTTTTTCGCTTCTGCAGTTTGTTGCCACTCATTAGCACTGTCTGGTGATGGGCGAGAAGCACTAAAACGTTCAGTATTTAGAATATTTATGTCGCGAGGGTAAACATTTGTGATAACTCGTAAGGCTTCTTCTGCGTTAAACACATTATTTTCTGCGCGAATCTCTGCTGTCACTGCATTGTCAAATTGCGCTTGTGCTTCATGTACGGCTGTAACTGCTGTTAGACCAACGGCATGACGTTGTTTTGTTTGTTCTAACTGTCGTTCAATGGCTTTTTTCTCAGCTTTAGCAAACTCTAAATCATCTTTCGCACTTAACACGCCAAAATATGCTTCTGTAACGCGAATGATCAAATCTTGCTTGGCAACCTGATACGAGATATCACTTCTGTGCGCTATTTTTTTCGCGTTGTCGAGTCTTAACCAAGTATCGTGATGGTATAGCTGCATGTTTAAATTAGCACCAAAACTAGTAGAGTCTGTTTTTGTGGTTATGTTGCTACCAAAGCCACCTAAGTCACTGTTGTAATTTTGGCTATCACGTTCACTGGCTGTTATGCTCGCGTTTGCTGACAGTTGTGGTAACAATAAAGAGCGGGCTTGTACTATTCCTTCCTGAGAAGCGTTAAATTGTGCTTGTGCTTTAAGAACAACTGGGTCATTCGCTTTTGCGAGTTCATAAGTCGATAATAGATCTTGCGCATAAGTAAACGCGCTACTTGTAGCACATACAATGCCGATAATTATCGAGGTAACTGATTTTTTCATGTCGAAGCAATTCCTTAGATATGCTATTAGTGCTTATTATTAATATGTTGTTATCCTACATGGACATAGGATTAACCTAAATAGAATAAATGTTAACTAGGGCATTCTAGTGTAACAAAATATTTATTACTATTTCTAAAAATTTATTTCGTTACATTTGATAGAGTGAATCTTACAAAATGAAACATAAGCATACAGTATCAGCAATATTAGGCTACACGCAAAGCGATTATACTTTACATAGTAAAGAAACATTATACCAAGGCTTTTTTAAAATTGATGGCTACCAAGTCAGTCATAAAAAATATGACGGTAGTGTTAGCGAAGTGATCAGTAGAGAAATATTTGAACGTGATGATGCCGTAGTTGTTATTCCTTATGATCCAGCACTAGATCAGGTCATTTTGATAGAGCAATTTAGAGCTGGGGCTATTCGCTATGGCGGCAACCCTTGGTTGTTAGAATTTGTTGCCGGTATGTTTGAAGAACATGAATCCCCGATGGATGTCGCAATACGTGAGGCCAAAGAAGAAGCCAATATTGATATTGCACCAGAAAACATGCAAAAAGTGATGACCTATCTTTCGAGCCCTGGTGGCATGAGTGAGGCGATGCATGTCTATTTGGCTAAAGTAAACAGTGAAAATATCGGAGGTGTTTTTGGATTAGATGAAGAACATGAAGATATTCTGGTACATGTGATAAAAAGAGAACAAGCAATGGCTTTACTTTCGGAAGGAAAAATCACTAATGCTGCAACGATAATTGGGTTACAATGGCTAGCTCTAAACTATCAAACCTTGTAAGTGTTGCTGGAGTTTAATTTAACTGATGAGCACTGTAAATGCGCCATATCGCCCTAAGTTGTCTACGTTGATGACAATTTGTGAGGTTAATTATATGCTGTTATTAAGGTTGCTTGCTGGTAAAGAGCAGCAAGGTGAGTCTCGGCATTTTTTTATTTCTGATTTTCTCTCGTTTGAATTAACGGTAAATGAAGTGACTCGTTACACTTCTTTGGTAACGATAAAGCAAGTGGCAACAATCAACGGTGTTGACTTATCAATTTTTTTACGTCCAAAAATGGTCATTCGCTTATACCATGACGCCCGCATGGCAGAGGTTGTTTCAAATCAAGATGTGCGACAAATTAAGCCTCGATATGACTACCCGAATAAGCGTATGCACTTGCCTGATGAAAAAGAGCAAATAAATCAGTTTCTGACCGAATGGTTGCAATTAAGTTTGCAGCTAGGTCAAAGTCATGTTGCTTTGTCATAAACTTAAGGTGGTAAATTGACTGTATCGTTCGTGCAAATTTCAGATTGTCATTTATTTTCTGACCGTCAAGCTTGTCATCATGACGCGAATGTTTATGACAATTTAGTGAAGGTGTTAATCGAGATAAAAAACAATCAATCCATTGATTTTATAGTATTTACTGGGGATTTGACCCAAGATCATTCAGATGGCGCCTATCAGCTCTTCACCGAAGCAATTAAACGATATGGGCCGAATAAACCCGTATATTATCTAGCGGGTAATCATGATGAGTTGGCTAAATTCTGCCAATTCTTTACTGATGATGTATTTTGTCATGAAAAAACAATTGATTTGGCGCACTGGCAGATACAACTAATCAACACTAAAAGTGCTACGCCTGCTGGGGTATTTAGTGCAGAAGAAGCAGCTCGGTTAGCCGAGAGTATTAACCCAGTAAAGTATCAATGTATTTTAATGCATCATCATCCGAAACACGTGGGTTACTTTATTGATAAGCACCCGTTAGTAAACCCCGAATTTTTTAATCAGTTTCTGGCTAAATATGATAATATACAGGCGATTGCATGCGGTCATGTACATAATGCCATGACGTTATCGTTAGACGTTAATGACATACCTTTATTTACATGTCCTGCGACATCAATTCAATTCGATAAGACAGCTGCTACGTTAGTAAATAGTCACTTACCGGCTGGATATAGACTGTTTACAATCGATACAAACAATGTGCTAACCACTGAAGCGGTATTCTTATCTTAAACGTATGACTAAACATCTTTTATATTTACATGGCTTTAATTCATCGTCTCAATCAGAAAAAGCAATTTTAACGAAACAATATATAAATGATAAAAACATTGATGTAATTTTTCATTGTCCACAAATTTCGAGTTCACCTTTAGCTGCTATTGCGCAATGTGAAGCAATTTTAGCGAGTGAACCTAATGAACAATGGGGGTTGATGGGATCATCATTAGGTGGTTATTTTGCTACTTATTTAGCGGAAAAGTATGGTTATTCTGCGGTATTAATTAATCCTGCGGTGAAGCCATTTGAGCTGCTTCATGATTATATTGGTGTGCAAAAGAACCCATATACAGGTGAAGTTTATGATGTGACTGAACAACATATGCATGAATTACACGATCTTTATCACAAAAAAATATCAATAAATCGTTATATGATGATGGTACAAACAGGTGATGAAGTGTTAGATTATCGTCAAGCAGTAGAAAAATATCAGGGTAACCGTATCATTGTGCAAGCAAACGGTGATCACAGTTTTGTTAATTATCAAAAAATGTTACCTGAAATAATGGTATTCTTGTCTCTGCAATAACATCAACTCACAGTCATAATAATTATTAGAACCCATTATGAGCGAACAATATAACTCCGAATCAATTGAAGTACTTAGTGGCCTAGACCCTGTCCGTCACCGTCCAGGTATGTATACCGATACTAATCGGCCTAACCATCTAGGCCAAGAGGTTATCGATAACTCTGTTGATGAAGCACTAGCTGGTTATGCCCAAAATATTTCCGTGATTTTAGATAAAGATCAATCGTTAGAAATTATTGACGATGGTCGCGGAATGCCTACAGATATTCACCGAGAAGAAGGTGTTAGTGGCGTAGAGTTAATTTTTTGTAAGCTTCATGCTGGCGGAAAATTTTCCAATAAAAATTATCAATTTTCCGGTGGTCTACACGGTGTAGGTATTTCGGTGGTTAACGCGTTATCAAAACGTGTTGATGTTGCTGTTCGCCGTGAAGGCAAAGTTTTTGAAATGGCGTTTGAAAACGGTGATAAAGTAGAAGAATTACATGAAACTGGCACTGTTGGCCGGCGTAATACTGGTACCAGAGTAAAGTTTTGGCCAGACGAAAAATACTTTGATTCAGCTAAATTTTCAGTACGTAGATTAGTGCATTTGCTAAAAGCGAAAGCTGTTTTATGTCCTGGTCTGACGATAAAATTCCACGATAAAAATGAAAACCAAAAATACCAGTGGTGCTATGAAGATGGTCTATGTGACTACCTAAAAGAGTCAGTAAAAAATTACGAAAGTTTGCCAGAAGAGCCCTTTATCGGTACTTTCTCTTCTCAAAATGAAGCTGCTGACTGGGCTGTTACTTGGCTACCTGAAGGCGGTGACGGTATCGCAGAAAGCTATGTTAATTTAATTCCAACTGTGCAAGGTGGTACACATGTAAATGGGCTGCGCCAAGGCTTGTTGGAATCTATGCGGGAGTTTTGTGAATTTAGAAATCTTATTCCTCGAGGCGTAAAACTAACGCCTGATGATATTTGGGATAAATGTGCTTTTATTTTGTCTGTTAAAATGGAAGATCCACAATTTGCTGGCCAAACGAAAGAGCGTTTATCTTCCAGACAATGTGCGGCGTTTGTTACCGGTGTTGTGAAAGATGCGTTTAGCCTGTGGCTTAATGAACATACTGAAATTGCCGAAGCATTAGCTGAATTCTGTATTTCAAATGCACAAAGACGTTTAAAGGCTGCTAAAAAAATAGTACGTAAGAAAGTAACACAAGGGCCGGCTTTGCCTGGCAAACTAACGGATTGTGGTAGCCAAGACTCTACACGAAGCGAATTATTTTTAGTTGAAGGTGACTCTGCAGGAGGCAGTGCAAAGCAAGCACGCGATCGAGAATTTCAAGCAATCATGCCTTTGCGCGGTAAAATATTAAATACCTGGGAGGTTGATTCTGGTCAAATTTTAGCTTCTCAAGAGGTACACGACATATCTGTGGCGTTAGGTATTGACCCTGACAGTGACGATTTATCAGGGTTGCGTTATGGCAAAATATGTATTCTTGCCGACGCTGATTCAGATGGGTTACATATTGCCACACTTCTGTGCGCGCTGTTTACTCAACATTTTTTACCATTAGTGCAAGCAGGCCATGTGTATGTTGCTATGCCACCCTTATATCGCGTTGATGTGGGTAAAGAAGTGTATTATGCGCTCGATGAAGATGAAAAAAATGGAATTTTAGATCGTATTGAGGCTGAGAAAAAACGCGGTAAAGTTAACGTTCAACGTTTTAAAGGGCTAGGCGAAATGAACCCTTTACAATTACGTGAAACGACTATGGATCCAAACACTCGACGGTTAGTGCAGCTCACGGTTGATGAATTTGACGCGACAATGGAAATTATGGACATGCTCTTGTCGAAAAAGCGTAGTGGCGATAGAAAAGAATGGTTGCAAGAACACGGCGATCGAGTAGAAGTTATTTAATTTGCTTTGTAGAAATGCATCGTGAAGCATTTTACGGCTTATAAGGTCGTTTAATTTTGGAGTTTTGATGTATGTTAGATTGGGTAATTGAGCAGTTTACAATCTCAGCCGACAGTATTTTGATTTATGGTAATTATAATCCATGGCTGGTAGCTCTTTCCATTTTTATTGCAATATTTGCCTCTTTTATGGGGTTACAGGTTGCAGCTCAAGCAAAGGGTAAAGTATCAGCATTACGTCGACACAGCATGCTTGGAATAGGCAGCGTTGCGTTAGGTGGTGGTATATGGAGTATGCACTTTATCGGTATGCTCGCTTTTGATTTATGTACAACGGTTGAATATGACGGATTAATTACCTTTCTTTCTATGCTACCAGGCATTTTCGCTTCATGGGTTGCACTAAATTATATTAATAGTCACAGAAAAGGCTTTTTATCATTATTAATCGGTGGCGTTTTGGTGGGAGCAGGGATAGGCACCATGCATTACTCCGGTATGGCAGCGATGGAGATGGCTCCATTATTGCGCTATGAACCATGGATGTTTGCCTTATCGATAGTAGTTGCTGTTACGTTGGCAATGCTGTCTTTATGGATTTATTTTGGATTAACGTTATTACGCAATAAAGGGTTTACGTGGTGGCACCCTCATTTGTGGGCAAGTATCGTGATGGGCTGTGCGATAACAGGAATGCATTACACTGGCATGGCAGCAGCACGGTTTGTTAGGCCACCAGGGCTTGAGTTAAGCAAGCAAACATCTGAAATATCAATTTACTTAGCGCTAGGCATTTCAATTACTACTATTGTGATCATCTGTTTAGTGTTAGGACTAAACATGATTTATCGTTATAAAGATATTTCAAGAAAGGCAGCTGAAAGCGAACATCGTATGCGTGCCATGATGGATACCGCGGTTGATGGCATTATTAGTATAGATAGCACAGGCACTATATTAAGTATCAATCAAGCGACTGAACAGTTATTGGGCTGGACATCGACGGAGCTCATTGGACAGAACGTAAAAGTTATTGTGCCTTCACCGTATCATGAGCAACATGATAATTATATTCAGCGGTACTTAGCGACTGGCGAAGCAAATATTATTGGTAAAGGCCGCGAAGTAGAAGCAGTACATAAAGATGGTAGCGGTGTTGCAATTCGCCTTGGCATAGGACACGTTAAATTAAGCACCAATGATTTTTTTGTTGCGTTTATTTCTGATATCAGACCTCGTATACGCATGGAGAGAGCGTTACGTGAAAATGAAGAAAAATATCGTTCGTTAATTACCAATATTTCTGGCATCGCTTATCGATGTAAAAATGTGCCTGGCCGGCCAATGATTTTTATTAGTGATGCTGTTGAAGATATCACCGGGTACCCACCGGAAGATTTTTTATTGCCTTCTCCTAAACGACGTTTGTCAGAACTAGTTCACCCCGACGATATTGATAATGTGACAGCAGAAATTGCTCTTGGTGGCGCATTTAATATTGAATATCGTATCGTTACTCGAAGCGGTGATATTCGTTGGATGATAGGGCAGGGACGTCATGTGCAAGGTGAAGAAAAAAATGAAACTTGGATTGATGGTTTCATTATGGATATCACCGAACGTCGTGTCATGGAAGAAGAACTAAGAACTGCAAAAGAGTCAGCAGAGCAAGCCGCGTCTGCAAGAGCAAGCTTTATGGCAAATATGAGCCATGAAATTCGTACACCAATGAACGCGATTATTGGCTTCAGTGATATTTTACTAGAAAGTGGTTTAGCCGCTGAACCCCAGCGTCATTTAAAAACTATCAATAACTCTGCTAAATCTTTGTTACATTTATTGAATGATATCTTAGATAGTGCGAAGTTAGATAAAGGAAAACTGGATCTCGAAATTCGTGACTTTTCTTTAATTCAAGAAGTCGACGAAGTGGTCTCTACGTTATGGTTACAAGCAAGAAGTAAAGGGCTTGAATTAACCGTTGACGTATCACCTAAATTAAAGAAAACATATGCAGGTTCTCCAGAAAGAGTTCGTCAAGTACTCACCAATTTAGTGAGTAATGCCGTTAAATTTACGCAACAGGGCTATGTGAAAATTACCGTATCACCAGCACAAGAAAACAACATTGAATTTGTGATTGAAGATAGTGGAATAGGTATGAGTAAATCACAACTTTCTGCGGTATTCGATCCCTTTACTCAAGCAGACGCTTCAATGAGTCGTCGCTTTGGTGGAACAGGGCTTGGAACAACTATTAGTAAACAACTTGTAGAGTTAATGGGGGGTAAAATTAGCGCGACAAGTGAAGAAAATAAAGGCAGTACCTTCAGGTTTACTCTTCCTCTCCAAGCGCGTAAAAATCTTGTTGTAGAACAGAAACAAGAACGTATAAAGTTACCACCGATGACAATTTTAGTTGTTGATGATATTCAGCAAAATATTGATTTACTTTCTGTTCTATTAGAGCGAGAAGGCCATACGGTTTTAACAGCTCGAGATGGCCAACAAGCGTTAATTCGCATGGCAGCAGAAACCAATCTAGACCTAGTGATTATGGATGTTCAAATGCCTATCATGGATGGTTTAACCGCAGCAAGAGAGCGACGAAAAGTAGAGCAAGAAGAAGGGCTTGATCATATTCCTATTATTGCCTTTACCGCTAGTGTTTTAGACGACGATCGTGTTGCTGCAAAAAATGCTGGTATGGATGGTTTTGCCAATAAACCTGTTGATATTTTTGCATTGTTTAATGAGGCCGCTCGCGTGTTAGGTGTTGAGACTTATCAACCAGATATAACAGAACCAGAAGAAGCATTAGGTAAGCTTATTGATGAGAAAAAGGGGGTTGCCTTGTGGGGTTCTAAAGAAGGATATTATCAAGAACTGGTCAAGTTCACCCAGCAATACCCAGAAGATTTTACGTTGTTAACGCCACTATGCGAAGCACAAAGTTGGCAAGAGTTAAAAGCACTCGCACATAAGCTAAAAGGCGTTTGCGGTAACTTATCTTTAATTAGTTTAATGCGTCATTTAGAAAAGTTAGAAGCAATCATTACTAGCCATCCGGCACAAAGCGCCCCTGTTATTGATGCTATTCAAGCGATGTTTGATGCGGTAAAAGCTGAAGTAGAGCAGGAAGGGAATGCGGTAGCTTCCACAGAAGGTAATCTTGGCAATGCAGAAGAACTTATTGATACATTGCAAACATTAAAAGCTGCTGCGCAGCAAAATGAAATAGATGAACAGGCGCTACTTAAAATCACCGACATTCAAGAAGAGCAGTGTTTTCAGTCTGAGCTTA
This sequence comes from Thalassotalea sp. 1_MG-2023, assembly GCF_030546745.1. Classification (GTDB taxonomy): domain Bacteria; phylum Pseudomonadota; class Gammaproteobacteria; order Enterobacterales; family Alteromonadaceae; genus Thalassotalea_C. The sequence goes on along the minus strand of NZ_JAUOPD010000018.1, from coordinate 27,057 downwards.
ATGCAATTAATCAATCGATTAACGATTTTGAATTTACACAAGCTGTCGCATTGATTGAAGATGTATTAAATCGAATGGCTAATCGTTAAGGTATAGAAACATGCAAGATAATAGACCATTAATTTTAGTTGTTGATGATGAACCTGCCAATTTGCGGGTACTGAAACAAATTTTACATCAAGATTATCGTTTGGTATTTGCTAAAAGTGGTGAAGAAGCACTTAGATTAGCAGTAAGTAAACAACCAAATTTAATTTTACTTGATATTATGATGCCTGATTTGACGGGTTTTGATGTTTGTAAGCAACTAAAAGAAGCAGAGCTTACGAGAAAAATTCCCGTTATATTTGTCACGGCGTTAAATCATGAAACAGATGAAACACAAGGTTTTGAGATTGGCGCTGTTGACTACATTACAAAACCGGTTTCATCTGCAGTTGTCAGAGCAAGGGTTGCTACCCATTTATCATTAGTGAATGCTGAAGAATTAAAAGAAACACGCTTACAAATAATTCAACGCTTGGGGCGAGCGTCAGAGTTTAAAGATAACGAAACAGGTATGCATGTGGTTCGTATGAGCCATTACTCAAAAATAATTGCTTTAGCATATGGGTTCAGTGAAGCTAACGCTGACATGCTTTTACACACTGCCCCTATGCATGATGTTGGCAAAATAGGTATACCAGATCATATCATGCTAAAACCAGGTAAATTAACCGATGAAGAATTTACCATTATGAAAACTCATCCTCAAATCGGTGTTGAAATTTTAGGTGAAGATGACTCTGAGTTAATTAGTCTTGCAAAAGTGGTGGCCTTAACCCACCACGAAAAATGGGATGGTAGTGGTTATCCAAACGGATTAAAAGGTGAAGATATTCCTATCGAAGGACGTATTGTTGCATTAGCCGATGTCTTTGATGCACTAACGAGTAAACGACCTTATAAAGATGCTTGGAGCATCGACGAAACTATGAGCTTTATTAGAGAGCAAAAAGGTAAACACTTTGAGCCTAAGCTCGTTGAATTACTAGATCAAGAACTTGATAAAGTACTCGCAATTAAGCAGCAATATCAAGATGAATAGTATTGAAGTTTGTCTTGATGCCGACAATTTAACTGTCTTGGCACAAAATGCGAAAATATGTAACAAAGCAGGTGTCGATAGAATCGAATTATGTGCTGATATGCATGTAGATGGTTTGACCCCTAGTTTTGAAGCAATCAGAATTACTCGACAAAACTTTCCAAGTGGCGAGCTCATGGTAATGATACGCCCTAGAGCGGGAGATTTTAATTATTTTGTCGATGAACTGATTACAATGAACGAGCAAATCATACAAGCTAAAGAATGTGGCGCTGATGGAGTAGTTTTTGGCGTGGTTGACCATCAGCAGCAAATAAACCTAAATGCTTGTCAAATGTTGCTCTACACAACAAAGAAGTTATCATTAAAAACAACTTTCCATCGTGCTTTTGATGCCATATTGGAACGAGAAACCGCACTAGCACAATTAAAGGATTTAGCGTTTGATCGTGTGTTAACGTCTGGTGTTGCATGGAAAACAAAAGGTAATGCACTTGATGGCATCAATAATATCAATCGGTATCTTTCCTTGGCGGGTGAACACATAGAAGTTGTGATAGCTGGAGGGGTCTCAGCCAATAATATCTCAGCAATTACTCGTCAGCTTTCACTTGGCAATGCACGAGTTAGCTTCCATAGTTATTCAGGTGTCTTAAATAACGACCTTATTGACGCGCTAGCAATCAAACATTTACAACATTAAAACGATTGTTTTATCACAAAAAACCTTTCACTAACTCGTTATTTACATTATTGTTAATCATTTAAGTTCTATTAAACCGTAACGTTCTCACTTTTTAGGGACGATTTAATCTATTTATAATTGTAAACATTCGAGATGATTGAACATAGAGTTAACCGAAGCATTTGTCACGCCTCTATCGGCACAAATGATTTACAGCGCGCGAAAACATTTTATCAACCGATTTTAGCTGTTTTAGGTATAGAATTAGTGAGTTCATATGAACATGCTATCGCCTTTGGTAAGGGATACCCAGAGTTTTGGGTGCAGCAACCCTTTGATAAAAAATTGGCATCATTTGGTAATGGCGTTCATTTTGGTTTTGTCGCAACATCGATGGAACAAGTTGACCAATTTTACGCCATAGCGTTGTCTTTAGGTGGTAAGTGTAATGGAAAACCGGGTGGTAGAATTGAATATGGCGAGCCTTACTATGGTTGTTTTATTATTGACCATGATGGTAACAAAATAGAAGCAAGTTATTGGCGCCTCGATAAAAAGTGATATTGAAAGTGAATATACGCCATATTGTTTACATATTAACAATCTCTGTTAATTCACGTGAATATTATTTCATTAAGTTTTCTATTTAAGGAAAGAAAGTTGTCTGATCAATTTACATTTAATTATGTCAAAATTAGCAGCTTAGTTTTCTTACTTTTTTTGTTAAATTTTTGTAAAGTAAATGCTGATGAAATGTTGGATTCAGCGAGTTTTGATAAATTTGTTGCGAAAATTGAACAATTAAAAGACGAAGATCCTACCGAAGCCTATTATGAGCTTGAAAAACAAATATCGCATTTGCATACGCTTTCTATTGAACAGCAATTAGTTTTCTACAAATTACAAACAGAACTCTTTGTGGATCAAGCGCAGTACCAACAGGCGAAAGAGGTTGCCGATAAAGCATTAAAACTTGCGAGAAAATTATCAAACCCGAGTATTGTCACAACCGAACTTTTATACGCCCGCGGTTTTTCACTCGAAAGCTTAGGAGATTTTACAAGCGCAAGACAAGATTATTTGAATGGTTTTGAAGTTGCTAATTCCCTAAAAAATCAAAAATTTGTTGCTATGGGTTTAATCAATCTAGGTGCGCTTGATTATCTAATGGAAAAATTTGATCGTGCATTAATCATGTTTAATGATGCTTTAGCAATTGCGAATAAAATTAAAGAAAGCGAATTATTAGGTTTTATTAACAATGAGTTAGGTATTTTATATGATTTTATCAATCAAAAAGATAAATCACTGATTTTTTATCAAAAAGCTAAGCAACATTACATTGATGCCGGTAAGCACCAATATGTTTATAACACTATACGTAATATTGCCCAACACTATTCTTCAACAGAGCAGTATGAAAATGCTATAGAAACCTATCAAGAACTACTGTCAGACGTTGATAAAATTAGGAATAACGAATTAATTGCATCCGTTTATGTTGGTTTAGCATGGGCACATGCTAGAAAGAAGGATAAAAACTCAGAAGCATCATACCAATATATGCGTATGGCCACTAAATATTTAGAAGATGCTGAACAAGCTAATATTCCTATTAATCATGCTTTAAACCAAGCTTATTTATTTTTTGAGCTTGAGCGATTTCAAGAAGCGCTTATAGCCTTAAATAGGGCAAGTGAACATATAAAACGTTATAAAAACAGTGAGCAGAACACGGTAGCCAATAATGCTAAACTGGATTTTTTATATTTAAAAGGTGAATTGCATTACCAGTTAAAACAATATAAAGACGCCAATGAAGCACAAAATTTATTAATTGAATTTGTAACACACTTACTTGAACAAAGTAACGTTGATGAAGTAGAAGATTTACGCATGCGCTATGAAAGCCAACAAGCTGATTTAGAAAAGCAACTGTTAGAACAAAAAGAAAGTGTGCAGGCGCTAATGTTGAGTGAAACTCAACGAACGGTAGAAAACCGTCAATGGTTCATTGTGTTCTTTGGTATTGTGGCATTAATATTAGGCTGGATATTAATTAAAATCGCCTCTGGACAACGTAAACTGTTACATGCAACTCGAACAGACTCTTTAACAGGCGTAGCTAATCGCCGCCATATTATTGAGCAGGTAGAGAAAGCGTTTCACACCGCCACAGAACAAGGTACACCACTTAGCCTGTTTATGGTTGATATTGATGACTTTAAAAAAATTAATGATCAATTCGGGCATAAAGTCGGTGATCAAGTATTAGCTAGAATCGCATTAATTGGTCAAGCGTTAATGCGTGAAACTGATACTTTTGGGCGCTATGGTGGCGAAGAGTTTATTGCCGTGTTACCTGGTGTAGCATCTTCACAGGTAAATACTATTGCTGAACGTTTACGAAAACAAGTGGCAGAAAGCACGTGGGAGCACAACAGAACTGCCACAATTACTTTAAGTATTGGCGTAGTGAGTTTACATCAAGGCAATTATACCAGTAGCCAAACATTACTGAAAAAAGCGGATCAGTTGCTTTATAAAGCAAAACATCAAGGGAAGGATAAGGTGTTTTGCGATGAATAACATGCACATTTATTACCTTTTATTGTTGCTTTTTTTCAGCACTAATATCGAAGCATTTCCACAAGAACGCAGCGAAAGTAAGTTACTAACGCAGCAGCAAACGTTGCCAGTTGATGACAGAATAAGTGATTTAGTTGAAAAAGTGCGAAAAAAAGAGGGAGATATAACGACTATTTTTCAACGATTACAGTCACAAGAAAGCACCTTCAATATTGCAGAAAAGTATTTGATGTTAATGGTAAGTGCTTATATTCATAAGCAAGAAGGTGCATTAGCGCTCAGTGTCACAGAATTAACACAAGCACTTTCATTTGAAGAGAAAATGGATACCGCTCAACTTAATACTGAAAATTTCTCGCATATTCACTTTTTGTTAGCTGAAATTTATCAACGTCAAGGACAATATAAACTTGCCTATGATGAAAAAAAGCATTACTTAGAAAAAAGGAAGAAGAATCGTTCAGTATTACAAAAAATACGCATTGCAAGTTTGAATGAAAAATATGCGACTGATTTGAAAATTAAAGAAAATGAGTTGCTCGAAAACGAACAAAAGTTAAAGTCTCTACAATTGGCTGAGGCAACGAAGCGACGCGAATCACAACAACGTAACTTAGCTATTTTAATGGTAACCGCATTCATTATTTTAGTGTTGCTTATTAGGCAACTAAAAATAAGAGCAACGTTAAAGTACCTTGCAAAAACGGATAGTTTAACTGGATTATACAATCGTCGTGTATTGTTTAAACAAGGAGTATTGCTTTTACAAGAACATCAACAAAAACAAGCTCCGCTATGTGTAATGATGCTTGATATAGATCATTTTAAACATATTAACGATACCTATGGGCATGATGCCGGAGACAGAGTGATCGTTGCTGTGGCTAATTTGGCAAAAGAAACATTGAGAGCGAAAGATATTTTTTCACGAATTGGTGGCGAAGAGTATGCCATTATCTTACCGCAAACAGAATTAAAAGAAGCCAAAGCAATAGCTGAACGATTGAAGGAAAAAGTACAACAACACGTCTTTGAGCCAGAAGATCAAGCGACTGATAATATTAACGTAACCATCAGTATTGGTGTGGCAGCATTGTCTCCGACGAATAAAGACTTTGATCAGTTATTGCATGCAGCTGATGAAGCAATGTATCGAGCTAAAACCTCAGGTCGTAATCAAGTTTGTCAATGAAAACTGAGCTTACATAACCCGTCGATCGTTAGCGAATAAGCGGTTTACTGTATTTCAAAATATATACAACAAACAGTTTTTTCCCGTGCAATAATTCGCTAAGCTACGAAGGGGAGTTGAAGTTATGTAACAACTTAACTTTTTTAAGATGAAAAAAACAATATACGAGTAATTATTGCTATTGATACCTAACAGTATTTAGCAAATTTTGGGAAAGATGAATGTCTGATGCGCTTGATTATAGTTTAGACGGAATAGAACAACGTCCGTTAAGACAGTTTACTGAAGAAGCTTACTTAAATTATTCCATGTATGTCATCATGGATCGTGCATTGCCGCATATTGGCGATGGCTTGAAACCAGTACAGCGACGAATTGTATACGCAATGTCAGAGCTAGGATTATCGGCCGTTGCTAAATATAAAAAATCAGCGAGAACCGTAGGTGATGTGTTGGGTAAATTTCACCCTCATGGTGACTCTGCGTGTTATGAAGCCATGGTGTTAATGGCTCAACCATTTTCATACCGATATCCATTGGTCGATGGACAAGGAAACTGGGGTGCTCCAGATGATCCTAAATCTTTTGCCGCTATGCGATATACCGAAGCGCGGCTTTCACGATTTAGTGAAGTACTTTTAGCTGAATTGGGGCAGGGTACGGTAGATTGGGTGCCTAACTTTGACGGCACTATGAAAGAGCCAAAAACGTTACCTGCGCGTTTACCTCATATTTTGTTAAATGGTATTACTGGGATTGCGGTGGGTATGGCGACCGATATACCTCCTCATAATGTCCGTGAAATATCTAGTGCCTGTGTTCAACTGCTTGAAGCTCCTAAAACAGAACTACATGAATTACTTGAACACGTAAAAGGCCCTGATTATCCAACCGACGCTGAAATTATAACGCCAAAATCTGACATTGAAAAAATTTATCAAACAGGCCGCGGTAGTATTAAAATGCGTGCCGTTTATGATATTGAACATGGTGAAGTTGTGATCACCGCATTGCCTCACCAAGCTTCGGGCGGAAAAGTCTTAGAGCAAATAGCAGCACAAATGACAGCGAAAAAACTGCCGATGGTTGTTGACCTACGTGATGAATCTGATCATGAAAACCCAGTGCGACTAGTTGTTGTACCCCGTTCTAATCGTGTTGATATTGAACAGTTAATGCAACATTTATTTGCCACGACTGATTTAGAAAAAAACTATCGTGTAAACCTCAACATGATTGGCTTAGACGGTAAGCCTGCGGTTAAAAATTTACGTGACATTTTGTCAGAGTGGCTAGTTTATAGGCGTGAAACCGTCACCAGAAGATTGCAATACCGTTTAGATAAAGTATTAGCAAGGTTACATCTTCTTGAAGGTTTATTAATCGCTTATTTAAATATTGATGAAGTTATTGAGATCATTAGAAACTTTGATGATCCAAAAGCTGAGTTGATTTCTCGCTTTTCGCTATCTGAGCGCCAAGCTGAAGCGATTTTGGAAATTAAACTACGTCAACTCGCCAAATTAGAAGAAATTAAAATAAGAGCGGAACAAGACGAACTAAACAAAGAACGAGAATACTTAGAAAAAACGCTTAATTCTAAAGCGAGAATGAATACGTTACTGAAAAAGGAAATACTTGCAGCTGCTGAGAAGTACGGTGATGAGCGTCGTTCAACAATTGTTGAGCGTACAGAAGCTAAAGCGTTGTCAGAAAAAGATTTAGTACCAAGTGAACCTGTTACTGTAGTGATTTCAGAAAAGGGCTGGGCAAGATGTGCAAAAGGCCATGATATCGACCCTGAGGCGATGAGTTATAAAGCTGGTGATACTTTCTTGTGTTCTGCTCGCGGTAGAAGCAACCGCCCGGTAGTATTCATAGATTCAACTGGGCGGGCATACGCAACAGATGCCCACTCTTTGCCCACAGCTCGTAGTCAAGGAGAGCCGCTAACCGGTCGCTTTAATCTACCAACAGGAGAGAACTTCGAACAAACCGTTATGGCTGATGATGAAAGTAGCTACCTGTTAAGTAGCGATGCCGGCTATGGTTTCGTAGGTAAATTTTCTGACATGGTCAGCCGGAATAAAAATGGTAAAGCGCTGCTAAGTTTGCCAAGTAATGCTAAGGTTTTATCACCTAAGCCGATTAATAATTTCGAGTCTTCTTTAGTGCTAACTATTACATCTGAAGGCCGTATGTTGGTTTTTCCAGTGAAAGACTTACCCGTATTAAGTAAAGGAAAAGGCAATAAAATTATAAATATTGCTTCAGCACGTGCTAAAGCAAGAGAAGAGTTTGTTACCCTTATTGAAATTATCGCAGAAGGTGACGCTGTAACACTTCACGCTGGTAAACGTAAGTTAACCTTAAAAGCAACCGATATTACTCATTATCGTGGGGAAAGAGGTCGCCGAGGTAATAAATTACCAAGAGGCTTGCAACGTGTTGACCGCATAGATATTGAATCGGCACATGTGGAAACAGCAACTGAAGGTTCAGAAAATTTAAATAGTGAAGAACCATAAATGAGCTGTTGTTCGTAAAACAACAATAAAGGTGTTGTGTTTGTCATAAAAATGTCATGCACAGCGCCTACTATGCACTGGTAAGGAGATTCTAGTGTATAGAGAAATTGAAAAAATAATTAAGAACAAAGCAGTAACCACTGTTTTTCAGCCGATATTTGATGTTCAAAATAAATCCATTCTTGGGTACGAAGCATTAACCAGGGGGCCTAAAGATAGTGCATTGCATGCTCCGGATCGTTTATTCCAATGTGCGACTGACTTTGGATTATTATCGGAGCTTGAAATTCTTTGTCGTGATATTGCTATCAAAAGGTTTGTTCAATTAGGGCTTAAAGGAAAGCTATTTCTTAATATTAGTCCGTTAGTACTACTTGATAAGGCTCACCCTCAAGGGGAAACAATAAAGTTAGTTGAATTAGCAGGGTTAAATTGTCATCAAATTGTTATTGAATTAAGTGAAAAGTATCCTTATCCAAATGCGACGATGTTAAAACAGGCATTAGAAAAATATCGTCAATTTGGCTTTGATGTGGCTATTGATGATCTAGGCGCAGGTTATTCTGGTTTAAAAATGTGGAGCTTATTACGACCTAATATTGTAAAAGTTGATCGTTACTTTGTTGAAAACTGTCATCAAGATAGCTTTAAGCGAAAATTTCTTACTGCTATTTTTGAGTTAGCAAAGTCTGCCGATGCTGAAGTTATTGTCGAAGGTATTGAAAATCATCAAGAGTTTACTCTTTTACGTAGCTTAGGTATGCGTTTTGCCCAAGGATACTACCTTGCAATGCCTGCGAGTGAACCTAGTCAAGTTTATCCTACATGGTTGCTTAGTGATAATTTATATCAACTGAGTGCTTTATAAAAATCAGGAAACGATTGTTTCAGCAACTGGCATAAATAAGTGATTTTTTCATTAGTCAGTTGCCTATAGTCAAAATAAGGGCAAATGATTAGATGTTGCTTACTATTGATGGCAAAGTCTTCACTCAACCAAAAACATTGTTCTGCTAGTGATAGTTTACTTGCATACCCTTTGCCCATAACTATATGAATAGAGTTGCTTTTGTTAAGGTTGCTATTTAACTGTTCAGCTGAGCATGAAAGCCAAAGGCATAACGATGATCCTGCTTGCAATAATTGTTTATCACGGAATTGTTGCCAGCTTTTAAAAGGGTGAGCTTCATGAATCGATAATTCATAGATAAACTTTGCGTACACATTAAACACTTTTCTCCAGCCATTTCCTGCTTGCTGGCCAATAGCGTTAATCTCATCTAATTCTATAAAGCGGCAAGTGGATTGTTCAAGATATTTATCAATATTAGGAGTTGATTCCACATAAACATTTATTGCTGCATTTGTATTGCCAAGGCCTTTAATAATTAACTCCGATATTGATCAACAAACCCTAATAAAAAACCCAGTCGAAACTGGGTTTTGTGTAATGGCTTGTGTTCGTTAAAACTCATCCAACATATACTCAAGTGAATCCTCGTATTCTTTGAGTTCTTTTTCGAGTTGGAATCTTTCTTTTATTTGTTCTATTTCTCGCCATTTTCGCTTTTTGTTGCTTGATGTTGACGCCTTAGGTTGCTTACTTAGTGAGTCCAATATTTGTTCTACGTTATTCATGGAATGCTCCTTTTTTCTACAACAGCATGTTTTTAATACCATACTCTGTTATATAAATGAAACATTTTTTAACTAACTTTTAATAACAAAATGAATTTTAAGTGTTTTTTATTTCCAAAGACGACAACCTAATAACTTTCAAACGTATGTTGATATTAAAATAAGTCGTTTAACTGCTGCTCTAGTTTTACTTGATCAGCGGCAAAATTACGAATGCCTTCTGCAAGCTTTTCTGTCGCCATTGCATCTTGATTTAATGCCCAACGAAATTGAGCTTCTGTTAACGCAGCTTCTGGCTCTAACGGAGCTTGATTTGCAGCAAGTTTTTGGGTTAGAGGAGCTTCAGTTGACGCTAGTTCATCAAGTAATTGTGGACTGATGGTCAATCTATCACAGCCAGCTAATTCGAGAATTTCACCACTGTTTCTAAAACTTGCCCCCATAACAACTGTTTTATAGCCTTTAGCTTTATAATAGTTGTAGATCTTGGTTACTGAGATCACACCTGGATCTTCATGAGATAAATATTCAGTTTTACCAGTGTCTTTTTTATACCAATCTAAAATGCGTCCAACAAAAGGAGAAATTAAGAATGTTCCTGCTTCTGCACATGCTTGTGCTTGGGCAAAACTAAACAGTAAGGTTAAGTTACAATTAATACCGTCTTGTTCGAGCTTTTCAGCAGCTTTGATGCCTTCCCAAGTTGAAGCGAGTTTAATTAATATTCTATCGTTACTAATACCAGCTTCATTATACATCGCGATTAACTTGTGTGCTTTCTCAATAGAAGCCTCAGTATCATAGGAAAGTCGAGCATCAACTTCTGTTGAAATACGTCCAGGTATAATGTTTAAAATTTCTAAACCAATTAATACTGACAGCTTATCACTGGCATCTATGATTTGTTGCTTCCTGTCTGATGATTGCTCTTTAGCCCATGTAACCGCTTGTGTTAGTAAATGCTGATAAGAAGGTAATGAAGCTGCTTTTAGTAGTAGCGATGGGTTAGTGGTTGCATCTTGCGGTTGAAACTTTGCAATAGCTTCAATATCACCGGTATCTGCTACTACTGTTGTCATTTGTTTCAATTGTTCTAATTGCGTCGCCATACTTGTTGCCTTAATAATTTCCTAAAAGAGAAGGTTGATCATGGTGCTGATTAACCTTTGTTAACGATATTGTTAATTTGAGTTTCAGCTCTAATATGCCCTAACAAACAGCTTGAATGCAAGAGACTTCTTAGTGCAAATTATTTTAATTGTATATCGCTGTGATATAGTAGTTAATTATCGTCTTTTTCTGTTAGGTATTCTATGTTATTCGTTGTATCTCCCGCAAAAAACCTAGACTTTGAGTCGCCGTTAGCCACCGAAAAATATTCGCAACCAGCGCTTTTATCACATAGCCAAGTTTTGGTCGATCGTTGCAAAAAACTGTCGCCTGCGGATATTGCAAGTTTGATGAAAATTAGTGATAAGTTAGCTGGCTTAAATGCCGCACGTTTTGGTGATTGGCACCAGCCCTTTACGACTGATAATGCAAGGCCTGCAGTGTTAGCGTTTAATGGTGACGTTTATACTGGTTTAGACGCAGCAAGTTTATCGGATGACGACTTTGACTTTGCCCAACGTCATATGCGTATATTGTCAGGTCTTTATGGTTTGTTAAAACCACTTGATTTAATGCAAGCTTACCGTCTTGAAATGGGCATTAAGCTTGATAATGAACGTGGCAAAAACTTATATGAGTTTTGGGGAGATATCATCACCGATAGGTTAAACGATGCTATTTCAGCGCAGGGCGATGATATTTTAATTAATTTGGCATCAAACGAATATTTTAAATCGGTGAAGAAAAAGCAATTAAAGGCTAATGTGATCACACCGGCGTTCAAAGATTGGAAGAACGGCCAATATAAAATGATCAGCTTTTTTGCGAAAAAAGCACGTGGTTTAATGGCACGATATATTATTGAAAACAAAGTAGATAGCTTGTCTTCATTAAAAGCCTTTAATGCCGCAGGGTATCAGTACAATACTGAACTATCTAAAGGTAATGATTGGGTTTTTACCCGAAAAGAGTAAGCATAAACATTTGAAGTTGTGTTGGCTGCGGTATTGTCAAAAATGATACAGTAAGCCAACATAATAATATTGCCCGTTAAAACCAAAAGGGGCTGAGCGTCTTGAATATTTAAATACGCCGTCGCTTTCTACAATTACCTCATTATTCGAATTGATAATTGTGCCACTATGCGCATTACCAATTTTATTCTTATCGGGCATTACATCAAAAAGGTTGTTGATGCCAGCATACAAAGACAGGGCAGGTGTCAGTTTTTGTTCGATGCTGATATCTGTTAACCATTCTGCTTCAAAACGCTGTTGTCCACCATCTTTGATGGTATAAGCCCCGTAGCGATTTAATGCAAAATTAACGCGCCAAGTATCACGCTGGAAGTGTGTTATTAAACTGACTCTGTCTTGTGGTTGCCATGTCTCAATAATGGAAATGTCTTGCGAGGAAAAAACATCATCGACTTCGAGTTCATGTAACTCACTGTCTTTCGGTGAATATAATTGAGTTACCTCAGTTTTCGTGATGTTTGCAGCAAGAGTAAACGCTAATTCACCGTAGGGGAGTTGTTTATCGATGGTTGCGATGAAATCGAGACCTCGTGTTTTTGTATCAGCTGCATTGAGGAACACTTGTGCTTTATCAACATGCTCTTGTGCCAAAGCTTCAGTAAGAATTGTTGAATAATCAGCACATAATTGATTACTGATCACGATGCGGTCTTTAATGTTGATCGCGTAATAATCAAGCGTCATTTTTAAGTCATCAAAATCTAACACGCCGCCTAACGAAAAGTTTGTCGATTTCTCTTCTTTTAATGTGGGAATACCGATAGATTTTGCGAGCTGACTATCATTTCTAAATGTACCTATTTGTTCTGCTACAAGCTCTTGACTGTCTTCAACCACGAACTGAGTACTGGTGTTGTTAAAATATAATTGCTGCATTGATGGCGCTCTAAACCCTGTGCTAAAAGAGCTTCGTAAGGCAAGAGCTTTGTTTACTTGCCAATTGGCGGCTAATTTAACATTAGAAATATCGTTAACGCCATCATAGTCGTCAAAACGCAATGCACCTGTAAAGTCAATATTTGGCGTGATACTAGTGTTTAACTCGAGGTAGAAGGATAAAACATCACGTTGTTCATCTACGGCTTCGTCTGGTGAAATACCCGGAAATCCTTGGATCCCAGGAAGTGCATTAACGGGGAGTTGCAAGTTTTTGTCATAGTCAAAGTAACTGTATCGTTCTCCTGCAATGACTTGATAATGATCTTTTCTGACTTCTAGGCCAAAGGCTAAATCAAATTCACTGAATTGGCGTTTTAAATCAAGGTTTAATGTTTGTAATGATAAAGATAAACCGTATGCGCTTGCGTTAGTAGGAGTTTTTTCTCTTATCTCCTCTGGCGAAAATTGTGTTTGTAATGAATTCGCGTAAGAAGCATTTATGGCGTTCTGGGTTTCATAATCAATGCTGTTTTTTCCATAGGTATATGAAAGGTCATAAAATAAATCTTTAGCTATTGTTCCCTTATAGCCAAGCGTGAACGATTTATCAGTGATGTCTGAGTCAATAATGGGCAGATAACCATCTTTAACCGTTGCAAGACCGTCTGTTAATACTGGGTTTGCCCCTTGATTATTGGCATGCCTGAAAAAAGCAGCGGTGTTATTGTCACGCTTTGAATACACAGCGAAACTATATAACTTTCCTTGCGCTAAGGTAAACTCTGAATTATAGGCTAAGTTAAGTTGTTTAGAATGAGGGTCACCGATACGAAATGTATTACGATTGGCGGTAGCTTCTCTTGGATCATCTGATAGGTATATCCCCGGTTCTAGTTCTTTACAGTTTGTGTATTGGCAAGTGCCATGTAAGCTTGAACGATCTGTACTGTTGTGGTGTATTAATGACAGCGTTGTATTTATGAAGCCCTCTGTGCCAATAGTCTGATGATAATTTATGCTGCTATTTACGGTTTCCCCGTCACCTTTTTTAAACTGTCCAACAGAAGTATTTATATTGTTTTTTTGCCGTCCAGATTTTAAAACAATATTGATAACACCAGCTATCGCATCTGAGCCATACTGCGCAGCCGCACCATCTCGAAGAATTTCTACTCGATCTATTGCGTTAGCAGGGATCGCATTAATGTCTGCACCTGCAGTTCCTCGACCTACTGATGTATTAATATGAATTAAACTTGCATGGTGTCTACGTTTACCATTAATCAGTATGAGTGTTTGGTCTGGGCCTAAGCCTCTGAGTGTGGCGGGTTTTAATACATCAGTACCATCGCTGATTGAAGAGCTTGAAAAATTAAACGAAGGAGCGAGCTTTTGAATCATTCGGCCTAATTCTGTTTCCCCGGTCGCTAATAATGCTTTGTTGGTTAGAATATCAACCGGTATTGTCAGTTCGGTAAGGCTTCTTGAAAATCCCCGATTGCCAATAATGGCAATCTTTTCAATGAGTCTTTCACTGTTGTTGTTAGTAATTGCTAATATTCTATCATTCGCTTTTGCAATAGCGTTGTTCGCGTTATTATGCTGCTTAATAATCTTTATTTCACCGGTTTTACTTATTTTAGCTTGTAATTTAGTGTTGCGTAATAAGATACGTAACGCTTGTTGCTGAGTGTAATACCCATGTACTGCGTTTGATGTAAAGGGATGGGTTAATTCGTATGAATAAATTAATGTCTGCTGTGTTTGTTGACCAAATAAACTTAATGCTTTATCGACACTTTGTGCATGTATCTCGAACAAATACAGATCATTAGTTTTAGCTCTGCTGACAAAAGTAACAAGTATAATGGTACAAAATATCAATAGCTTAAAGCTGAAGAACTTTGCCCAATAAACACGCTTTTTTTCTCTTGTGGTTAGGTGAGAAAACAACATAAAAGTTTGTGACACTTAATCATAAGTGAATGTAATTAAGCGTTAGTATATTACGATGAGGTTAAAGGGAAAAGGCAATCATTATATAATCGCCTATTTTAACGATAATTGTACGGTGTTTGTCGCGTTGTACTTATATTGAACATTAAAATTATGTGTTAAAGATGCTAGTAGTTTTTTCACATCACCAGTGTTATAGGTGCCTGATATTTCAATGTTAGCTACATCGTTCGACAATATTTCAAATTGAATGTCTGTATAACGACTTACTTCTTGCAGTACTTCTACTAGAGGCTGGCCGTCGAAAATTAACATGCCTTGTTGCCAAGCAAGTGCTTTTGATAATTGCGGCACAGATAGCGTAGCGACGTGTTGATTTCGTGTATTTTCAATGCTGGCTTTCTCTTGCGCAGTAATAATATCTCTTGAGTGAGTTTTTTGTTGCTCGTGGTTTATACGTTGTTTTAATTGCGCATGATCTAGGGTTGAATCACTAATCAAAACCACACCTTCGGTTACAATCAGTTCCATGTCCATTTCGTTGCTTTTTTCAACATTGAAAATAGTGCCTAATGCGGTAAATGACTTACGTCCTGCAATAACAATAAAGGGTTTGTCATCATTTTTTTCAACATCAAATTGACCTTCGCCATAAATTAAATTAACGACTCTTGAGGTTTCCGTATAGTTTACGCTGACTTTGCTGTTAGAGTTTAGTAATACTTTGCTACCATCAGGTAAAGTATATTGGTGTGATTCACCAATATTCGTGGCATAAAAATGTGTAGACGGTGTGTTGTTGAGTTTTTTAATCCAATAGAAAGAGGCAACCGTTAAAGAAATTGCAATTGCCAGTAAGATGGCGGTAGAAATGATAACGTTAGTTGTCCAGATACTGGGATTTTCTTCTAAAGGAAATACACCATTGAGTTCTTCAAGGTGGGCAATATTATCAAAAAAAGAAGCACATTTATAAATGGCTTTATGGTGTTTAGGGTTTTGATTAATCCACGCGATTAATTGCGGCTTTTCTTCATCCGTGAGCCCACGATTTAAGCGGCTTATCCAAGCACTCGCTTGTAAACGTATAGGGTCATGAACTGAATGATTTGCCATCGCGCTTATTTTTCCTTAAAAGTAGCTCGTTGTCTATTTTGGGTAAAAGTATCAAAAATAGTAAATAAAATACCAACAGCAGATAATACTTAATATAGTATACAATCTGGCGTGTTGGTATTTTTACTTAATTTATATTGCTTGGCAACCAAATTTGTTCAAATGTTCAATTTAAAACGATGAACTACTTTTTCGCACGCTTACTAATTTTCTTAGCTTTGGCTTTTTTTTGTGCAGCTGACTTCTTTACTTTAGGTTTTTTTACTGCAACGCGTGCTTCTTTATGTTTAGGTCTTAATGATTCGATTATTCTTCTAGCAAGACGTTCACCCATATAACGTTCTATTTTGGCTACGTTTGCCATGTCATGCGCTTCTGTTAAAGAAATTGCGGTACCTTTGTTACCTGCTCGACCTGTTCGGCCAATACGATGTAAGTAAATATCAGCTTTTCGTGGTAGATCAAAATTGATAACGTGAGATATTTCGTCTATATCTAAACCCCGCGCTGCTACATCCGTGGCAATTAGCACGCGCACATTTCCGTTACGTACACGTTCAACGGCACTGTTTCTTTTATCTTGTGGCATCTTCCCTTCAAGCCAAGCACAGGGAATTTGTGCGGCATATAACTTGCCAGATAAGGTTTGTACGGTTTCTCTTTTATTGGCGAAAACTACCGCTCTGGTAACTTCTTCTTGTTTTAAAGTGTTAATTAATAGATCTAATTTATGATCTTTATCATCAGCTAGGTGGATCCACTGATGAATTTTACCTTTTTCTTTTCTCGATGGAGTAGCTTCAAGATAGACTGGTTCATTAAGTATATCTTTTGAAAATTTTACAACTCCTGATCCTTCTAGAGTCGCTGAAAACAGCATGGTTTGTTTTCGCCAGCGAGCTTCTCCGATAATTCGATTAATGGTTTCTGAAAAGCCCATATCTAACATTCGGTCAGCTTCATCAAGGATCAATATTTCAATTTCACGTGCATCAAATTGCTCTGTTTCTATGTACTCTAATAATCTACCGGGAGTGGCAATTAGCATGTCAGTAGTAGAGGTGAGTATTTCTTTATGGCTACCGTAATTTACACCACCTGTGATCACGCCTGTTTTTATATTGGTTTGCGCGGTTAGCTGTTCGCTATGCTCGCTGATTTGCAAAGCAAGTTCGCGTGTTGGTGTTAGCACTAATACTCGAGGAAAGCCGGGTTTTGTTCTTGGGTAATCAAGCAAATGCTGAGCAGCGGGTAATAAAAACGCTGCGGTTTTTCCAGTACCTGTAGGAGCCGATGCAAGAATATCTTTTCCTCTCATTGCCTCTGGAATAACTAAAGATTGAATTGAAGTCGGCTTCTTATAACCCGCCTCTTTAATACCGGCTAATAGGGCTGAATCAAGTTCAAAAGGTTCAAACATATATACTGCTTTGGGTTGTTAACAAAAATTGGCGCTAATTATAATGGGTTTACACAAAATTAGCTAAGATTATTACTCGGGCGTGTTGATCTTTGCTATCCATTTTTACGCCTCATACTTGCTGTTTGTACAAGGCTTAACTTATGTGAAGAGGGCGTTCATTTATAAATAAGTAAAAACGACATAGAAAATAAAAAACAACTACAAGTAACGTTAAGCAATCAAGTTAATGTTGTAGAATTTCTGATATTTCATTTTTAATCTGTTGGCACCAAGTGGCGATACGTTCATCTGATAAGTCATATTGGTTGTCTTCATCAAGTGCAAGACCAACAAAATGTTCACCATTTTCAGATAATGCTTTAGATGCGGAAAATTCATAACCGTTATTTGGCCATTGACCAATAACATAACCGCCTTGGGCGATAACTTGATCATGCAATAAACCAAGCGCATCTTGGAACCAGTCTGTGTAACCAATTTGATCACCCATGCCATAAAGGGCGATAATTTTACCATTCAAATCTAATAGCGCAATGTCTTGCCATTGGCTTTCCCAATCTTCTTGAATTTCACCGTAATCCCATGTAGAAATCCCAAAAATAAGGATATCGAATGTTAAACATTCACTTAGGCTTGTTTCTTTTAAATTAAACAACGTGATGTTGTGCTCTGGAAACTCTGCCTGTATTTTCTCAGCTGCTATTTCGGTGTAGCAGGTTGTTGAACCGTAAAAAAGACCAATATTCATTGAGTTGTTGAACGCCGTATTTTAATGAGTAGTAGATTACGCGCGCAGTTTATCAGATGCTGATAGTATGTTGCTAGTTTGTCATCACAAGTGATTAGCATTGCGTAATTTTATTGTCTGTTTTCAGGTCTTATTTTTACAGATTAACAGTTGAGCTTTTTTTACATCATCTTTAATCTTTATTTATCGGTGAAGGATTTAGCGATAATCGGTTTATTTGTCTATTTTGCTAATGATACACTGTGGTTAATAATTCGATATTTAGGTAGTTTTATGTTTTCAACACGTGTTTTTTCCGCTGCGATATTTAACGCAGCACTTTTGTTTTCGTCAATAGCTGCGGTAAGTGCAGATGAGAGTGTATCCGCAGAGAGTAAAAAATTATCACAACGACTGAACCAATTAATTGGTTTGGACGTTCAATCTATTACGCCAACGCCTGTTGATAACATTATTGAGGTGACAACAGATCAAGGGATTTTTTATGCCAGTGCAGATGGAAAGTTCCTGATCCAAGGTAAGCTATATGGCATAGGGGATAACGTAATAAATTACACAGAAAGATCGCTTGCAAAATTACGCGTGACCGGGCTCTCTAAGTTTGAAGAAGATATGATCGTATACCCTGCTAAAAATGAAAAACATGTCGTTACCATCTTTACTGATATTACTTGTGGCTACTGTCGTCAGCTACATCAACAAATGAGTGACTATAACGACCTTGGCATAACAATTCGCTACTTGCCTTATCCGCGTTCTGGTGTTGTCGACCGTTTTGGTAATTTAACGCAAGGCTTTAAAGATTTACGCTCTATTTGGTGTCATGAAAAGCCAGATAACGCGCTGACAAAAGCTAAAGCCGGCTCTTCTGTTGCACAACGTATTTGTGATAAACCTTTAGAAGCAGAGTTTGAGTTTGCCCGCCAAGTAGGTGTTAATGCAACACCAGCGATTGTTTTTGATAATGGCATGATGATCCCAGGTTATAAAACGCCATCATCTTTAATTGAAATATTAGAAAGTATGCCGACTGATGGTTAATAAGTAACAGCAATGACACAATCAATGACGATTACACGTCGAGCTATCGTTGACGATAGCTTCCTTCCTAATGAATTACATCCAACAATCAAGCAAATTTATGCCAGTAGAGGGGTTAATCATGCTGATGAATTAACTCTTAACGTAAATAAGCTTATTGACGTAAAGCAATTGATGGGGCTTGATGCTGCCTGTTCGGTATTACACCAAGCGATAATCAGCCAAGAAACAATTGTCATTGTTGGTGATTTTGACGCCGATGGTGCAACAAGCACAGCATTAATGATGCAGGCATTAACTTGGCTTGGCAGCAAACATCATCATTTTATTGTGCCAAATCGTTTTGAATATGGTTATGGGTTAACTCCTGAAATTGTCGATATTGCCCACCAGCAAAAAGCAAAGTTATTAATTACGGTAGATAGCGGTATTAGCTGTCTTCGTGGTGTAGCGCACGCCAAATCGTTAGAAATGAAAGTGATTGTCACAGATCATCATTTACCCGGTCACACCTTACCGAATGCAGACGCGATTATTAACCCTAATCAACCGGGGTGTCAGTTTCCTAGTAAGTCTTTAG
Source organism: Thalassotalea sp. 1_MG-2023 (assembly GCF_030546745.1). GTDB lineage: Bacteria > Pseudomonadota > Gammaproteobacteria > Enterobacterales > Alteromonadaceae > Thalassotalea_C. The sequence goes on along the minus strand of NZ_JAUOPD010000018.1, from coordinate 7,448 downwards.
CCGGTGTAGGTGTTGCTTTTTATTTTATGTTGGCAATGCGAAAGTATCTTAGAGATATTAATTGGTTTACCGAGCAAGGGTTGGCAGAACCTAATCTAGCGCGACTTTTAGATTTAGTGGCGCTTGGTACTGTGGCTGATGTTGTTTCGTTAGACAATAACAATCGAATTTTAGTGGAACAAGGGTTAAAAAGGATCAGAGCTGGGCATACAAGGCCAGGTATTCAAGCATTGATCGAAGTGGCTAATAAAGATCAACGACAATTAGTCGCGAGTGATTTTGGCTTCGCGCTTGGTCCGCGTATAAATGCGGCTGGTCGGCTTGATGATATGTCGTTTGGCATTAATTGTTTATTAGCACCTGACATGATGTCAGCAAGAGCAATGGCAATAGAGCTTGATGCATTAAACAAGTCAAGACGTGAAATCGAGCAAGGAATGCAACAAGAAGCAGAAATTATATTACAACGCTTAGATGTTGATATTAACGCCTTACCGTTTGCGATTTCACTTTTTCATCCGCAATGGCATCAAGGTGTAATCGGTATTGTTGCAGGGCGTATAAAAGAAAAGTACTACCGACCTACCATTGTGTTTGCAGCCAATGATGTTGGCGATGAACTTAAAGGCTCTGCACGCTCTATTGTCGGCTTACATATTCGTGATTTACTGGAGCATATTGACAGTCAGCACCCCGGGCTTATTTTAAAGTTTGGTGGTCACGCGATGGCAGCTGGGCTTAGTATTGCAAAAGCGGACTTTTCACGTTTTCAAGAATTGTTTAATCAATACGCACAACAATGGATTGCTGCTGATAAATTGCAAGGGCAATTGCTTACCGACGGAGAGCTTGCCATTAAAGACATGACCTTACCTTTTGCGGAATTACTCAGACAAAGTGGCCCCTGGGGGCAAGCGTTCCCAGAGCCTGTATTTGAAGGTGTTTTTGCCCTAGAGCAGCAACGAATTGTTGGTGAAAAACATTTAAAACTGGTATTAGCAAAAGATAAGCAAATGTTTGATGCCATCGCGTTTAACGTTGATATCAACCAATGGCCAAACCATGCTGCAAAGTCTGTTCGTGTTGCATATAAATTAGATATAAATGAATTTAGAGGTCAACGAAATGTTCAACTTTTAGTTGAGCAAATATTGGTTGAACCCCGTTAAAAAATAAACAGATAAAACCGTCGGCAAGCGTTTATTTGCCTAATGTTTTACGCTACAATGCGCGATTGTTTTTTTCGTTATCTAAAGAACCCTAATAATTTCAGAAAATGGCTATGTTTGAAGTAAATCCAGTAGTAAATCAAATAAAAGAAATTCGCGAACGTACACAGATGCTTCGGGGGTACCTTTGACTATGATCTTAAAGCAGAGCGACTTGTTGAGGTTGTTAGAGAATTAGAATTACCAGATGTTTGGAACGAGCCAGAACGTGCGCAAGCGCTAGGTAAAGAACGCGCTAATTTAGAAGCCGTGGTAGAAACCATTGTTACCTTAGAAGCCGGTTGTGAAGATATTGAAGGGTTAGTTGAGCTAGCCGTAGAAGAAGACGACGAAGAAACCTTTGAAGATGCACAACAAGAAGTTGCTGTTTTAGTCGAAAACTTAGAAAAATTAGAATTTCGCCGCATGTTTTCCGGTGAACAAGACGCCGCTGATTGTTACTTAGATTTACAATCAGGATCTGGTGGTACCGAAGCACAAGACTGGGCTGAAATGCTTATGCGTATGTACTTACGTTGGGGGGAAGCTCACGGATTCAAAACCGAAGTTATCGAAGTAACGGATGGTGATGTAGCTGGCATTAAAGGTTGCACAATTAAATATTCTGGCGATTACGCCTATGGATGGTTACGTACTGAAACTGGAGTTCACCGTCTAGTAAGAAAGTCACCTTTTGACTCTAGCGGTCGAAGACATACCTCATTTGCTTCAGCGTTTATTTATCCGGAAATTGATGACAATATCGACATTGATATTAACCCTGCTGATCTACGTGTTGATACCTTTAGAGCCTCAGGCGCAGGCGGGCAACATGTAAACAAAACAGATTCAGCTATTCGTATTACCCATATTCCTACCGGAGCTGTTGTAGCTTGTCAAAGTGACCGCTCGCAACATAAAAACCGTGCAACAGCAATGAAGCTATTAAAAGCAAAATTGTATGAAATGGAAATTCAAAAGCAAAACGAAAGTAAGCAAGAACTAGAAGATGGTAAATCTGATATTGGCTGGGGAAGCCAAATACGATCTTACGTACTTGATGACAGTAGAATTAAAGATTTACGAACCGGTGTTGAGAACCGCAATACACAAGCAGTACTCGATGGCGATTTAGATAAATTTATTGAGGCAAGCCTTAAGTCAGGTTTGTAGTACATAAAAACATGCCCAATGTTTTATTGGGGAAGCATAAGTAACACTTGAGAATTCAAATGACAGAGCAAATTCAAGACGAAAATAAATTGATTGCCGAGCGTCGCGGCAAATTAGCGCAAATTCGAGAAAACTGTTCGGCTAATGGCCATCCAAACAAGTTTGACCGAAAACACTATGCAGCTGATTTACAAGCTGCACACGGCGAAAAAGATAAAGAAACGCTTGAATCTGAAACTGACGTTTATAGCATTGCTGGCCGCGTAATGGCGAAACGTGGCCCATTCATGGTGCTTCAAGATATGACAGGTCGCGTGCAAGCTTATGCAGATAAGAATGTACAAAAAGATATTAAAGCTCGCTGGGGATTGCTAGATATTGGTGACATTGTCGGTGTAACAGGTACGCTGCATAAATCAGGAAAAGGTGATTTATACGTTAATATGGATGAATATCAGTTATTAACTAAATCATTGCGACCGTTACCTGAAAAATTTCACGGCTTACAAGATACAGAAACAAAATACCGTCAACGCTATGTAGATTTGATCATTAACGAAGAAACACGTAATACCTTCAAAATTCGTTCGAAAGTTGTTGAAGGTATACGTCGCTTTTTAGCCGAACGTGATTTTATGGAAGTTGAAACGCCAATGCTGCAAACCATACCTGGTGGCGCAACGGCAAAACCATTTGTTACCCATCATAACGCGTTAGACGTTGAAATGTTTATGCGTATAGCGCCAGAGTTATATTTAAAGCGTTTAGTTGTCGGTGGTTTTGAGCGTGTTTTCGAAATTAACCGTAACTTTAGAAATGAAGGTTTATCAACGCGTCATAACCCAGAATTTACCATGATTGAGTTCTATCAAGCTTATGCTGACTATAATGACTTGATGGATTTAACCGAAGAAATGCTTCGCACAGTTGCCGAAGAGGTATTAGGCACAAGCATGATCCGTAATACGGTGAAGAACGCTGATGGTGAAGTGGTTGAAGAAAAGTTTTATGATTTTGGTAAGCCATTCGTACGTTTATCTATGGTTGACGCCATTCTAAAATATGCGCCAGAAGGTTTAGTTTCTTCAGAAGATGAAGCAGCATTGCGTGATCCTGAAAATAACGTTGAAACGATAAAAGCTTTAGCGAAGAAAGCACATGTCAAAGAAGGTGATGCGGCAAAAGTTTGGGGGCCAGGTAAATATATCTGTGAGATCTTCGAAGAATTAGCTGAACATAAGCTGGATCAACCAACGTTTATCACAGAGTATCCTTGGGAAGTGTCACCGTTAGCACGTCGCAATGACGAGAATACCTTTATCACGGATCGCTTCGAGTTTTTCGTTGGTGGTCGTGAACTTGCTAATGGATTTTCAGAGTTAAATGACGCAGAAGATCAAGCAGAGCGTTTTCGTAAGCAGGTAGAAGAAAAAGACGCTGGCGATGATGAAGCAATGCACTTTGACGATGATTATATTCGTGCCTTAGAACATGGTATGCCGCCAACAGCCGGTGAAGGTATAGGTATTGATCGATTAGTGATGTTATTTACAGATTCTCCAACGATTAAAGATGTTATTTTATTTCCACACATGCGACCTGTTGTAGAATAATTGAAAAATTTAAGCGTTAAAAAAGGCAATCGTTTGATTGCCTTTTTTGTCAATATCAAAAAAGTAAGCTAGCTTAACTTGGCAAGTCTGTTACTCCCCAAATAAAGGCGATTAAAAAGGCGGTTGTTAATAAAAGTATATACATTATTCCTATCAAGCCATATTTCATTAGCGTAATAAAATATCCTTGTTTATACACACGTTTTTGCATGATGTATAAGTAAACTGGTATCCAAATGATGCCGAGGGTAATAATAAATTGTAAACCATCAACCATTATGTCACTTGATGACGCTAGCATATCTTGAAGCAGAGAAATTAATTCAATCATTAACACCGATAAAAAGATAAAACTGTGGCTGTGTAAAGCAACAGTAAGGTGTTCTAAATAAAGTCGTTTTGAAAACAGATACATCACTTTCAATAACACGGCAAAAAGTGGCAATAACACAAACATGAGTTGCGGCAATTTATCTATTGCTTGTTCAAACAGTTGTTCAAATGATGAGTTTTGTACTTTTTTCTCAATAGAGTTAGTCGCTTGTTCAAGCTTTTCGTTTGCACTTGGGGTTAACCAGTCAAAGGTAAAAGTGCCATCTGGATTATTGCTAAACTGTACTCCACTATTACTGTTAAGCTCGACCTTTCCAGCGAGCACATTCTGCCATTGAGTGACAAGTATTTGATATTTTTCTTGCTCTTCTACGGCTAATTCATTCGTTGTTGTCTGCTTTTGTGCAGCTTCAACCAATTTTTGTATTAATAAGTAATAGCTACGATTTTTGATGGTGTCTTTAGTTTTAATATCAGAGAGTTTATTTTGAAAAGACGCTAATAATGTTAATTTTTCAGTCTGCTCTGGAGTGGCTTCTTGTGCTTTGTAAATGGCTTCAATTTTACTAATATCTTCTGATAAGCTTGCAACTTCCTTAGCATGATCTGATTGTAAATCTGCGCTAGCAAAAAATTTTAATGAGATAAAAAAGATAATACTAATAAACAGATATAGCCTAAGCGGCGGGATATAATGTACCCGGTGACCTGCAAAGTATTGGTTTGTTAAAAAGCCTGGTCGAAATAACAGCGGTAATAATGTTCTATTAGCGCGTGAATCAAAACTAAATATATCGTCTAAAATATGTAGAATGACAGTCCAGAAATATTTCAGCGTTGATTCAGCTTCTTGTCCACATTGTGAGCAGAAAGGCCCGTTAATTGGTGCATGACAATTGTCACATTCTTTGTTATGTGGTTGAGCGGATGCCTCAGGAGGATTTTTTTGAAGCTGCTGTTCATGAACCATAATAATAAAAACACATTAAAAAAGTTAATATTATCAGGTCATTGTTAGCGGCAGTAGCATTTTTTTCAAGATATTGTGATGAAATGCTATCTTTTAGGTGATGAATGCAAAATGTTCTGTTAAATTTAGTCTATTGAGAATTTCTCACAAAAAAGCCAACAGTAGGAGAATTATAATGGCGTTTGAAGTGACATTTGAACTATCAGATTCAGATCTAGACCATTTTCGTGATGTAATGAAAAAAGCTCAACATGGAGCAAAATCATTATCACAAGCAAGTATTTTAGAAAATGCACGTAAATTAAGCCAAGATGTGAAGGGTGGTGTTCCTGCTTTTGTTAGTGAGCGTATTAAAAAATTAGAAACACTGGTTGCCATGATTGAAGATAGCGAGTGGCAAATACCCGAAGAAGAAAAGAACGATGTGCTTACAGCACTTGCTTACTTTAGTGACCCTGAAGATTTAGTTCCTGATCATATTCCTGCATTAGGCTTTTTAGATGATGCGATCATGATTGAATTAGTGGCAGAAGAACTTAAAGACGACATTGAAGCGTTTGAAGAGTTTTGTGCATACCGTACGCGTGAGCAAGCTCGCTCAGGTGACGCACCAATTACAACTGAAGATTGGTTAGACGCTAAACGCCGTGAACTTCATAGCCGTATGCGTAACCGAAGATCAACACGTCGTGGTGGCCGTTCATCATTCCGTTCGATTTTTTAATCAACTAAAGCTAATTGAATATTAAAAAGCACTAATGGTTTTGCCGTTAGTGCTTTTTCTTTTATGTGTTTATGTAATGTATATGCAGGCACAATACTATGAGCCCGTCATAGGTCGTTTTTATAGTAATGATCCTATAGGGTTTGTGGGTGACGTGCATTCATTTAACCGATATGCATATGTTGCAAATAATCCTTATAAGTTATTGACCCTAATGGCATGTTCAAAGGTTGTGCTAGTGATCCTAACTGTAGCGAGTTTATCCCATCAGGAAGTAAAAGAAGTGATGAAAAAGACAATGACAGCATTTTTCCTAAAATTGATAGCAAAATTATAAGTAACTCTATAACTGGTCTAGGTGGAACAGGTCAAATAGGAGCGGGTTATGTTGCTTGTTCTACAGGATTGGGAGGTTTGATTGGAGCGCCTTTAATTGTGTTAGGAGTTTCAAATGCTGGAGAGTCATTAACAGGATTTCTTCACCGAAGAGGTGAAGGGTTCAATCTTACGCAAGAAGCAATTAAAGTACAATTTAGAATGACTGAAAAAGAAGCTGCCGCAACAAATGCAATAATAAACTTAACTGCTGATTTATTGGGGTTAAATCTATTAACATTACCTAAAAGTATGCGTACTTTGAGTCCTAGGTATAGTACGGATTTTAAAGCTGTGAAACATGATTTGGGTAATTCAGGTTTAGTTTTAAATATGGTTGGTGTAGTGAATTCTACAAACAACGTATTAACAAAGGAAAAATAGGTACATTATGGGAAATTTCTTAATTTGGTTAGAATCGTTAAGTTATATCAACCTTCTAATATATTGGGCTGTATTGACTTTCCTAGAATTGGGTGTATATCGCTTTATTTTGTCTAAGAAAAGTCAGTTAGATCTGCGCAAAATGTCATTTAACTTTTGGCTTCCTTTTGGTGTAGCACTTCCTATTTTTTGCTGCTGAGATTAAAGGAGCCTTTTATAATTGATGTAATGATTGCCACACTGATTTCGATTTATTATGGATTAGTTATACCGTACATTTATCGGAAAAAGTTAGAAATTAAATAAAATCATGGGTCAGAGTCTGAGTGATCCCCACAAATTCTATAAAGTATCAAAGGAATGTGCTCCTCCAGTTAAATGCAATTGCTTAATTGCCTTGAGAAGCGCGAGATATGAGAGCTTCTCATATCGATTTGCCATGACTCTTAAGCCAATAAAGTGAAGTGACAGCACATTCTTATTCTTTACACTATTTGCTTGATATTGATAATGTTTATGCGCTTTTTTAGCCGCTAACCCGATAGCCATCAGTAGCCAATGAGCTAACGTTGTCAGTAAGATAAGAATGGCCAGTCTATTGGTGTTGTGTGTTCTATTATATTCAAACCCTTGCCCAAACTGATGACTTTTCATATCCCTAAAGCCTT
>NZ_JAUOPD010000017.1 GCF_030546745.1 Thalassotalea sp. 1_MG-2023 | reverse complement strand
ATGCAAGAATCCAAGTGCCGCGATCAGAAGGCGTTTACCTTGAACAAAACTTAAACAGCAAAGATCAACACGCTCTAACTTAAGATATGACAGTGAAGAAAAAGATAAGCAACATTTAGCTTTTTGTTTCACTGTCATGTATATACTTAATGAGTTAAATGCCATTAGCACCAATAACCAAATACATGCCTATTAAGTTATTCCAGACCACCTTTTGGCATTCAAAGGTATTATTTCGGTTTTCTAAGCAATGTGATGCCAAGTTTCTCGCAAATAGAGACAAAATTATCTTGTCTAAGCGGTTTGACAATATAATTTTTTGCCCCAAGTTTAATACACTCAAGCGCTGTTTTCTTTTGTCTATTCCCCGTCAGCATAACTGTATTTGCATCCTTATTTTTCGAACTTTGAGATATTTGATCAAGCAAGTAAATACCACTGGTATCAGGAAGACCAATATCTAATAAAATCAAATCGTATTGTTTGCTTTTTAAACACGCTAACGCTCTTCTACCAGTAAAAGCGGTATCAAGCTCTAAATTGAATAACTTAAGAATCTCTGAGGTTAAATGAATACTTATAGGATCATCCTCAATAAGCAGCACTTTTAATTTATCTGGTAATTTAACGATGTCACTTTCTATAGATTGCGATTGCAGCTCTTGAAACTTATTATGAATTTGTTGGCAAGCAACTTTTGCTAGTTCATCTTTGTCACCATCGATTTTTTCTAGCATATCTTGATTGTCTTGCACAAAAGATTGCAATAAATTCAATACTTTATTTTGTATCTTTAACAGTTCTGGCCTTATTTCATCAGATTTTATTTTTCCTAATGTTTCTCTTAATATATCTAGATCTAATGATACTTTTTGATGTTGTTGTATTTTTTCTGCTGCGTTATCTAATGCAGATTCAATAATGCCTACTGAGCTTTCCAGCTCTTGCTTCATTTGTTCTTTACGCTCAAGTCCTTTAGCTACAACACCTCTAACATCATCAGCATATTTTTCTTCACGATAAATATGCTCAAGCCCAGGTTTTTCTTTTTTAGCAAAGCCAAGTTCAATTAATAAGTGTTCACAGATAACAATAGGTCGATGAATTTCATACAATGGCCTAGCGACTAAATAGTCATCAATGATCCCATTTCGGTAGGCGTCATAAGCTTCTCCTTCATCGTGTCTGGAAACTAAAGAAACAAAAAAGTGCTCACATAAGCTTTGATCCGGTACTTTATCTAATGAACCATAAAAAATAGAGAGTGTTTCTTGGAATCGTTCTGCGGAAACTAAAATAATCTTAGGTGTTTCTTCTTTTAATTGCTCAACGAGTTCATCAGGCTCCTGTAATACTTTTATTTTTTCATAGTGTTTAGTTAATGTAGAGATCAGTAAAGAATCCGTACTTTTATCATTGGAAAACAATACAATTTGATCTGTTTTTTTCATAAATTTAAAAGCCCTTTGGCACTACTAATAAAACTATTTATTATATTAAATAAAGTAAATAACGATAAAACATTCACCTTTCATCGACACATCCAACAGCCAGCCATATTAATCACTTATTTGAACCACCTTATTAGATGCTTGATACACATACATTGAAGTATTTATAAATAGTCGCTAAATACTATGCGCATAGGATGAAGTATAGAAAGTAGGATTTGAAATTCAAATGCAATTCTTTAAAGGTTTTTTATTTATATTTTACAAAGGCTAAAAAACATAATTGTTCGAAATAATTTATCAGCGGATAATGATGTAACTAACAAATAACAATGCATGCACTTCGATAATGCATGGCACTTAAACTGACAATTGTACTAGCTGGTAAGTAGATAGAGGTGATTAACTTCACAAACACACTTAACGCGTAACGTTATCGTGAAAACGTTACGCGTTAAGTTCTGTTATATGCTTAACTTTATTGCTGTTTTGGTGTTGGCTTTACGTCTATCTTTATTAAGACGGGAATCAAGCCAACGACCTCTATTTTTTTGATGTAACCGGCGATCTTCCCCTGAACGTCGTTCAACAAAATATGCCTTCTTTCGCGTTTTCTTCTTTTTCTCTTGATGCGTCGCTTCGTTATTTTCTTCAGACGACTGTTCGTCCTGAGGGTTTTGTTGCTCAGGTTGGCGATCTTTTGCTGTTGTTTCCGACTTTACAAGATAAGATGGCGGTAATAAATCTGCCAAAACGTCCATTTTCACACCTAATAATGTAAATTAAAATTCAAACTCTTGGCTATAATATCGGCAACGGGTAAAACTTCTTTAGTTAAATATTAACATTTTTTTGACTTATTTTATTTTTGCGCTATTAAGTAATTAACCACAGGTAATTGATATTGGTTTATAAGAAATTAGCGACTTCATCGCTGGTTAAGTAACGCCACTCGCCTAATTCAAGCTCATCAAGCTTTACACCACCAATGCTTTCACGGTGCAAACCAACCACTTTATTTCCCACGGCGGCAAACATACGCTTAACTTGGTGGTATTTACCTTCGGTGATAGTGAGTAGAACTTCTTTTGGTGCTACCCTTTCTAACACTGCTGGTCGGGTTAGATCTTTTTCACCCTGTAATTGCACACCGTTTGCGAACTTTTCGGCAGTGTCAGGTTGCAAAATATCTCGTAACCACACTCGGTAGGTTTTCTTGCATGATTTTTTAGGTGAAATAATATTATGTGACCATCTTCCATCATCCGTAATTAACACTAGCCCTGTTGTATCAGCATCAAGTCGACCCGCTATATGCATATCAAATGCTTTATCGATATCAAGAAAATGTAGTACAGATGGATATAGCTCATCTACGTTAGAGCAAATTGTATCTATAGGCTTATGCAACATGATGTATCTTGATTTTCGCGCAACTAACGCCCGTCCATCAACACGGATATCATTATTTTCATGAACTTGTGTTGCCGGATTAGTGATAATTTCGTTATTAACCGTTACTTCACCTTTTTTTAATAACTTTTTGGCTTCTGTTCGAGTTAATTCGGTACTTTTACAAATAAATTTATCTAAACGCATATGCAGCTTTTGCCGTCGTTATAGCAATATCAGCTGGATTACACGCCAAGATTGCAATATTGAATTGATTCAGTGATGATAATCTGACAATTGTAAACTTTCACATGAGATCCAACAAATGGATTTATTCTCAGGACTTATTTTAATTACCTCAGTTCACCTATTAGCGGCAGCATCTCCAGGCCCAGATTTTGTTTTAGTGACACAACAAACCCTTAAACACGGAAAGAAAGCCGGTTTGCTTTGTTCTTTAGGCATCTCTTTAGGGTTATCCGTTCATATCATTTATTCTGCTTTAGGATTAGCAGCTGTTATAGCAAATTCTAGTACCTTATTGTGGGGGATAAAAATACTGGGTGCTAGTTACTTATTTTACTTAGGTATTCAAGGGCTCCGTGCTACATCACGTAATATTGACCCACAATTAAGCAAAGAAAATACACGCGTTGTTCATAATGCCGAGATATGCATGAACAGTACACAGGTGGAATCATCGATAAAAACCATTACTAAAGGCTTCTTTTGTAATGCCTTAAACCCTAAAGCGCCAATTTATTTTGTCGCATTATTTACGGTGGTGTTGTCGCCAGAGCTACCTAATACACACTTAATCATTTATGGCACTTGGTTAATGGTGATTCAATTAGTCTGGTTTTGCTTGGTCACGCTCTTATTCTCGCGACCTCGTATTCATTTGAAATTTCAACAAATGGGCCACTGGATTGATAAGGTTTCTGGTGGCGCTATGATTTTATTAGGCATCAAAGTATTGACTTCTAAACTAGAATAACAGAGACAATAATGGCAGAAAAAAACTATCAATCATTCACTGACTTTTATCCATTTTATTTGAGCCAGCATAAGAACAAAACCTGTAGACGTTTACATTTCATCGGCTCTTTGTTCGTGCTTATACTTCTTATTGTGAGTATTGTTACTCAATACTGGCTGTACATACTTTATGTGCCTATCGCAGGCTATGGCTTTGCTTGGGTTGGTCATTTCTTTTATGAAAAAAATAAACCTGCCACTTTTAGTTACCCCATTTATAGCTTACTTGGGGATTGGGTCATGTTTAAAGACATTCTGTATGGCAAGATCAAACTTTAGAGATAAAGGTAGCTAACCGTATTATTAGCTTGAGTTCAAATGAATAATTGTTAACCACATCCTTATTTATCTTAGCAAGTATTCTTTACTCGTTTTAATTTATATTTGGTGTGATTATGACTTCAGTTTCTTGCATTAATAGAACAACAATAATTAACGCAAACAAACGTGAATTCGTTATTGAACGTGGTGATTTTCAAGACTATAGCGCTGACTAAACCGCGAATACCACGCCACATAGAATGCGAACAAGTATTTCTACCAAATGGTATTCGCTATTAAGTTATTTTTATCGTTATTCTAACTTTGTCGGTTTATTGGCAAGTTGACTGTTAGCAAGAAGCGCTTTTATCTCCGCGAGTTCATTTTGAAGAGACTCAATTTGCGCTCTACTTGCTGGTTCTGCCCCTTGTGCGGTTTCGCCATGCTGTTTAGCACGATGCTGCTCATGTTCTTCATTCATCACATCTAAAATAGTCCCAACCATCATGTTAAGAAAGATAAATGCAGTCAGAAAAATAAAAGATAAATAGAAAATCCAACTTAACGGATGTACTGCCATTGTTTCATACATTACATCGGTCCAATCTTCAAAGGTTGCAACCCGAAATAATGTTAATAATGAAATTGAAACATCACCCCATAATTCTTCATTAATTTCATGAAAAATGATGCTGCCTATTGCTGCGTAAATGTAAAAAATAACGAACATTAACAATGCAATATAACCCATTCTTGGGATGGCTTTAATTAACGCATTTATCAGCAACCTTAATTCAGGCACCATTGATACTAACCTGAGTACTCTAAAAACTCGTAGTAGTCTCGCTAATAAAACACCAGAACCACCATCAGGCACTAAGCTCCCTATCACTATAATGGTGTCAAAGATATTCCAACCACTCTTGAAAAACGCCTTTTTATCAGCTGTGGCTAAAAAGCGAATAATAATTTCAACCAGAAAAAATACCGTAACCGCGTTATCTGCAAACGATAACAGTTGAATAACCGGTTCTGGTAAATCGTGCGTTTTAGCGCCGATAAGCAATGCCGATAGAATGATGACGGCAATAACACTCCATTGAAACCACGGGCTCGAATCAATTTGTTTTAACCTATCTTTAAGCGAAATTACGACAGTACTCATTGTTAACTTACCCTGTCAGCAACAAAAGGGTTGGTTCTTCTTTCTTCACCAAAAGTACTCATTGGCCCATGCCCAGGAATAAAACGAACATCGTCCCCTAACGGAAAGAGGTTTTCACGAATAGATTTGATCAAAGTAGCATGGTCACCACGAGGAAAATCTGTTCGCCCCATTGAACCTTTAAATAATACATCGCCTACTTGTGCGAGTTTAGTGTCGCGATGGAAAAAAACCACATGCCCTGGGGTATGTCCTGGGCAAAAATACACTTCTAAAGTAATATTACCAAAAGAAACAGTATCCCCTTGATTTAACCATCGAGTAGGTTCAAAAATTTCTGCGTGATCAAAACCAAAGCGTGTGATTTGCTCTGGGATCAAATCAATCCAAAACTTGTCTTCTTTATGAGGGCCTTCAATTGCCACCGAATACTTTTCAGCGACGGCTTTGGTCGCGCCAGCATGATCAATATGTGCATGGGTAAGTAGTATTTTCTCTAACGTTACCCCATTAGCTTCAATGGCTTGTATTATGAGTTCTATGTCGCCACCAGGGTCAATAACAGCGGCTTTTTTAGTTTCATCACACCAAAATAATGTACAATTTTGTTGAAAAGGTGTAACGGGGATAATTTGGTATTGCAACATAGTCAGTCTCAGGTTTAAAAGTTAGGAACTATTTTCTCTGCTCCTTAATGTGGGTGCAATCCATTTTTAATTCAATACTAGGCTGAATATATTTACACCAACAAGGAAAGAAATGTTAAGAAATCATTAAAATTACTTTCCTATTTATGGTGAACTCGGTAAGCTCGGCTGAAATAAAAATAATAGCGCAACACTATATGACACAACTCAGGGACTCTTTTCATTCACGCATTGGTTTTGTATTGGCTGCTGCCGGCTCTGCCATTGGCCTTGGTAATATTTGGGGTTTTCCAACGAACGCGGCTAATAACGGTGGCGGTGCCTTTCTATTTGTTTATTTAGTCGTCACAATATTGTTAGCTTTGCCCGCTTTATATGCAGAAGTTTACATTGGTAATCAAGCGCAAAAAAATCCAGTATCCGCATTAGGAGACGCCTGCAAAGGAGTTTCAGAAGGGCTAGGGCGTAAAGCAGGCATCATTGGGCTATGCGGCGCTATCATGATGTTGAGCTTTTATACTATTGTTGCCGGCTGGATGCTTTCTCATGCGTTGTCAGCAATATCTGAGCTTATCGGTCTAACCAATATTTCACAATGGCTAGCCACCTCAAGTACTGAACGAAACATATTATTTACTCCTATTTTTATCTTATTAGGAGCCGCTATTGTTCATCAAGGTGTGAATGCTGGTATTGAAAAGTGGTCTACTCGATTAATGCCGATTTTATTGATCATGTTATTCGGCTTAATTGTCTATATATTACAGCAACCCGGAGCAATGGAAGGATTAAAAGTGTATTTGATCCCTGACTTTAGTCAAATCACCAATCCCACATTAGTGGTTTCTGCTATGGGACAAGCGTTCTTTTCTTTATCAATAGGTGTTGGCGGAATGATGGTTTACGGATCATACATGCAGAAAGATAAAGACTTAGGCAAATTGGTATTATCTATTACCGCATTAGACACCGGCATTGCCTTTTTAGCCGGTTTACTGATAATTCCTGCGCTATTTGTTGCACAACATGCTGGTCAGCAAGTGTTTCAAGGTAATGAACTTATTGGTGAAGGCCAATTGATTTTCCATATTCTACCTGAGCTATTTTCTTCAATGGGTTCTATCGGTCTTATTGTTGCTGCAGGCTTCTTTTTGTTGTTATCAATTGCAGCATTAACTTCAACCATTTCATCTACTGAAGTACCCGTTGCCTTTTTAATGGAAGATAAAAAGGTTTCTCGACAAAAAGCGACTTGGTTAGTATCGGCGACAGTGTTATTTTTCTCTATGCTGTTAATCGCTTTTTTTGACGTACTTTTTGGAGCGTTTATAAGAGTACTCACCACTATTTTACAACCACTTAGCTGCCTATTTTACTTTATCGTTGTTGGCTGGTTATGGAAAAGAGGCAATAAGCTTCGTGATAGTGACCTACAACAAAATCGACCTTGGCTACGTCATTGGGGTAATTATTTGCGTTTTGTCTGCCCATTGTTATTAACCGTAGTGTTTGTCAACGTGGCAATTTTAAATTAATAATCATTTATTAACGTGAATAAAAGTATGAACAGCCTTACTCATAGTATAATAATGTGTAAGGCTTTTTTATTTGTTTGATCAACTTGTTAGAAACACAACTACCGACTAACGTTGTTTCTGCCTTTTTTCTTAGCGCGATAAAGCGCTTGATCTGCTACCTTCACGACTTGTTCAAAGCTTTGCTTATCTTCTCGGGCAGAAACTCCCATAGAAACTGTTACACTCACAGTTTTAGTTTGCTCTGTTGGCTTACTGCCACGTGCTTTTTTATTCTTTCTTACTGGATGCCTAATGATGATTTTATAATCAGCAATTAATTGACGAATGCGTTCAAGTTCAGGCGTCGCACCTTCAATCGTCTTTCGAGGAAATATTAGGGTGAATTCTTCACCACCATATCTAAACGCTTTACCGCCTTCAGCTACCGTCGCTAGTTTTGCTGCTACTAGCTTTAACACCTGATCGCCAATATCATGACCGTAACTGTCATTAAATTTCTTAAAATGATCAATGTCTACCATTGCAACACAGTAGCGTCGTCCTAAGGATAATGCGTACTGATTTAACGCTCTTCGTGATGGAATAGTTGTGAGTTCATCACGATAGGCAAGATAATATGAATCAATAACCACCACCACAATATAGTGCACTAACAACAGTGTTAGCATTGCACTTAAAGGTAAGGTTAATTGTTGATAATACGCTAGACTCGCCACCAGTAAACTTGTGAGTAAAGAAGCGATTAATAAGCTAGGGTAACGCAACGATTGAAACAATATATAGCTACAGGAAAGCAGCAATGGAAGAGTAATGGTTATATTCGCGCTAAGTTGTGCAGGCCAGCCAAGTAGTAAAGTTTGTGCTGTTAAATATTCACCCAATATCAACCAACCTTTTGCCAAAAGAATACAAGAAAAAATAGCAGCAAAACGCAATGCACCATGTACAGAAATCAAGCTACGATCTTTCACATTAACTAAAAAACTAAGAATGAACATCGCAGATAAAAATATCCACTTTTGATGCTGAATAAACCAGTCACCACTGACCAGTTGTTGTTGAAAGAGTAAATAAAAGCTAAGTAAACTAATGATCAGTAAGGTATATCGGCTTCTACTAAATTGTGCAGTAAAAATGATACCAACAGCAAATAACCCTAAGACAATCTGTTCAATTAGATTTATTTTACTCAACCAATACGATTGACTATAACAAGCAACAACAAATAATAAGCTGACTGCTAGCCCTGTCCACAATGTGGTTTTTATACCTTCAAATTTTTGAAACAACTATACAGCCCTATCATTGTTATTTTTCGACATATTTTTTATTTCATTGCACCTTTAGACAAGGTGACAACCGTAAACGCTATTGTATGGTGTGATATAAGCGGCAATCAACTGGTTTTTTCATGAAGCAACTGTGCTTTTAATTTATCTTCTTGGGATAAGTCTACTTGCTCTATCTTGTCGAATCGAGCAGATATTTTATCTGCCGAGGTATGAATTTGTTTAACATCAACTGACGCTTGATCAATATGCCGAGCTAGATTATTAAAGCGCAGTTTAAATCGTGAGAAATCAGCAGATAGTTCACCTAAATGTGCCTTAATAATATGCACTTGTTCTCGTGTAGCTTCATCTTTAAGTACCGCTCTTGCTGTAGTTAACACTGCCATTAGCGTAGTTGGCGAGGTTAACCAAACCCTTTGATTGTTCGCATGCTCCACTAAGTCAGGGAAATGACGATGTATTTCAGCAAATATAGCTTCAGCTGGAATGAACATAATCGCGCCATCTGCTGTTTCTCCATCGATTAAGTACTTAGTGCTTATGTCATTAATATGTTTTTTAATATCCGTTTTAAATTGCCTTTCTGCCGCTTTACGTGTCAAGTCGCTGTGATGTATGTCAGTCATCACTTTGTAGTTTTCTAATGGGAACTTAGCATCAATAACAACGTTACCTGTTGGTTCTGGTAGCCATAAAATACAATCAGCCACTCGATTATTAGACAAGGTATGTTGTAGGCTAAAATGTTGTTCTGGTAGAACATTACGAATTAACGCACTAAGCTGTACTTCACCAAAAGCACCACGAGAACGCTTATCAGACAAGACCTCTTGCAGTGATACTACGTTGCTGGATAATTCAGTTATTTTTTTCTGTGCATCATCTATTAATGCTAAACGCTTAACAATATCGCTAAACGTTTTACTGGTTTTTTCAAAGCCGTCAGCAAGGCGTTTTTCAACCTGTTCACTAATTTCTTTTAAACGATTATCTGTTGCACCAGTTAACTCAGACACTTTGTTCGCTATTTTATCACTAGCAATCGTTAATGATTTGGCTTGTTCTTCACGATTTGATTGATTATGTTTTGCAATAACATCTAGTAATTGCTCAAGGGCAACCGTTTGTGTTTTAGCAAAGTCTTGTTGGTGTTTATGCAACATAGATTGCAGCATATGCGCATCATCACGCGCCTGTTGTTGCTGTAATGTTGCTTGTTCGGAAAACAGTTGATGTTGCGCTAATTTATGCTCAGAAAATAGTTGTTGTTGTTGCTGCTGAAGCAATTGCATGTGCTGCTGCAAAAGCGTTTTTAATTGCTCGCGGCTTGCTTTACCGCTTATTTTGCCAAGTATAATACCGATCAATAAAGACACGAATAAACAAGAAAAACTAAAAAGCAGTTGATATGTGGAAAGTTGCTGAAAAAAATCGAGAATAAATGTTAACATAACACCAATAAACACTGTAAATATTAACAGTTATTTAAGCACAACAAAACAGTAATGCCAACCAATAAAAAAAGCGGCCGTTGCACGTGCCGCTTTTCCATCATCTAAAATAAAGAAATGTTTATGTCTTCGGTGTTAATGCGTCATCAAGCTCTTCAATTTTGGCTTGCCAAATGGCAGGGCCAGTAACATGAGCTGATTCTCCGGTAGAGTCTACCGCAACCGTAACCGGCATATCTTCAACGTCAAATTCATAGATAGCTTCCATTCCTAATTCTTCAAAAGCAACGACCCGTGCTTTTTTGATGGCTTTTGACACTAAATATGCCGCACCGCCAACAGCCATTAAATAAACCGACTTATGCTGTTTTATGCTTTCTACCGTTGCAGGGCCACGCTCAGCTTTACCAATAGTGCCCAATAAGCCAGTATCAGCTAACATCATTTCGGTAAACTTATCCATACGTGTTGCCGTTGTTGGACCAGCAGGGCCAACCGCCTCATCACCGATAGCATCAACAGGACCAACGTAATAGATAAATTTGTTCGTGAAATCGACCCCCGCAGGTAAACCTTCGCCAGAGGCTAATAACTCTTGAATTTTTTTATGTGCCGCATCGCGACCCGTCAAAATTTTACCTGACAGTAATACGGTTTCGCCAGTTTTCCATTCTGCGATATCGGCTTTAGTTAACCCATTAACATTTACTCGGCGAACATTTTCACCCACTTCCCATGTAATTTCAGGCCACTCTTCTAATTTAGGTGGTGTTAAATTAGCAGGCCCGCTACCGTCTAGATGAAAATGTACGTGTCGTGTGGCAGCACAATTTGGGATCATCACCACAGGTTTAGATGCAGCATGCGTTGGTACAGAGTTAATTTTAACATCAACAACCGTTGTTAAACCGCCTAAGCCTTGAGCACCAATACCAAGTTTATTAACACGTTCATAAATTTCTAAACGTAATGCTTCTTCGGCATTTTCTGGACCACGATCAATTAAGTCTTGAATGTTTACCGGATCCATTAAACTTTCTTTTGCAAGTACCCCGGCTTTCTCAGCTGTTCCACCCACGCCAATACCGATCATGCCAGGAGGACACCAACCAGCCCCCATGGTAGGTAATGTTTTAACAACCCAGTCAGCGATAGAATCGCTTGGGTTTAACATAGCCATTTTAGTTTTATTTTCACTACCGCCGCCTTTCGCTGCAATCATCACTTCAACTTCATTACCAGCAACCATGTTAATATGAACAACAGATGGCGTATTATCTTTAGTGTTCTTACGAGCGCCTGCTGGATCAGCAACAATTGACGCCCTTAAAGGATTATCAGGGTTCAAGTACGCACGACGTGTTCCTTCATCGACCATTTGCTGAATGGTCATATCGGTTTTGTCCCATTGCACGTCCATACCGATATTTACAAAACAAGTAACAATACCCGTATCTTGACAAATAGGACGTTTACCATGTGCTGACATACGCGAATTAATGAGTATTTGTGCAATAGCATCTTTAGCAGCTTGGCTTTCTTCTTTGTGATAAGCCTTCTCTAATGCTTGAACAAAATCTAATGGATGATAATAAGAGATATATTGCAAAGCATCAGCAATGCTGTCGATCATATCTTGTTGTTTAATAATAGCCATGGTTGCCCTTTAACGATTTTCAGTGTGATCTTTCTACAATAACTATAGCGAAAGTATTGAAAGTTATATTTTTGCCGATATGATACCCTGCTTGAATCACGCTCGCTAGTAGCGGCGTTTGAATATTTAACGGGTACTCACATTGTCGCAGCATTGTAAAACAATTATCACCGCGAAACCTTTGCACTTTAGTCATAGTTACACCCCTGCTGAAGTTTTCACTCCGCTTGCAAAACAGCCTTGGGCTATGTGGTTGGACTCTTCCGGTAAGGGTCATATTGACAGCCAATTTGATCTTATCGTCTGGCAACCCCGCGCGACCATTATCGCAAATGATCAACAAATCGTTATTGAACAAAATCAACAAAAAACGACGTTAGCCGTTAACGATGATCCACTTAGTGCTTTATCTACATTACAATCTACAATTTTCGAATCTATCGAGATAGCAAGCTCTGAGCTTCCATTTACTGGAGGAGCCGTTGGGTATTTCTCTTATGACTTAGGAAGAAGTTTTGAACAACTACCAAAACAAGCTATTAAAGATATTAATATGCCTGAAATGGCCGTTGGCATTTATACTCATGGGATCATTTTCGATAATAAAACACAGTTATATTATCTTGTATGTTTAGAAGAGGAGCGTGCCCAATTAGAAAATACAATTAAACAATATTTGCAAAACTCTAAATGTCAGCCAACCAATTTCACGTTAACGACTCCGTGGCAACATAATATTACCAAAGCACAATACACCGAGAAATTTAACCGTGTTCAGCATTATTTAACTGAAGGCGATTGTTATCAAATCAATTTAACACAACGCTTTTCTAGCCATTATAAAGGTAATGAGTTTTCGGCGTATTTAGCATTAAGAGCAGCAAATCAAGCGCCCTTTTCCGCTTACTTAACTTTTGATAACTTTTCAGTGTTAAGTGTTTCGCCCGAGCGCTTTATACAAACAAAACAAAATAAAGTGCAAACAAAACCGATTAAAGGAACAATGGCTCGTTTAGCCGACCCAAAAGCCGATCAGCAGCAAGCGACATTACTCAGCCAATCTGAAAAAGATAAAGCAGAGAACTTAATGATCGTTGATTTGCTACGTAACGATATGAGTAAAGTCTGCGAAGCAGGTAGTGTAGTGGTTCCTAAATTATTTGATATCGAAAGCTTTCCTGCGGTTCATCATCTCGTCAGTACCGTTGAGGGAACGCTCAAAGAAAATAAAACCGCCATTGATTTATTGCGAGCGGCATTTCCTGGCGGTTCTATTACTGGTGCTCCTAAGATACGAGCCATGGAGATCATTGACGAACTTGAGCCACAACGAAGAAGTATTTATTGCGGTTCAATTGGTTATATTTCTGCCAACGGAAATATGGATACCAGTATCACCATTAGAACGCTAGTTTGCACTAACAATCAAATTTATTGTTGGGCAGGTGGTGGCGTTGTCGCCGACTCTAACGTTGATGCCGAATACCAAGAAAGCTTAGATAAAGTGAACAAAATACTTCCTGTCTTGGCTGCAATGTCTTAACATTTATTAACACTAAATGTCGCTAACGTTAAGCATTGTGCTATGAATAAATATGAGTTTTTACATAAATTTCACCTGCACCCGCTAACTGCTGCTATATCTTCATCTCCTGTAGATTCAGGTGGGGTAATAAAAGAGTCAGCAGTGTTAGTTGCGCTTGTTGAAATTAATAACGCTCTACACGTTGTACTTACCAAACGAGCTTCACATTTAAGACATCATCCTGGTCAAATTAGCTTTCCTGGCGGAAAGGTAGAAGAACACGACCCGAATATTATTGCCACTGCATTGCGTGAAGCACAGGAAGAAATAGGACTTGCCGCTGATTCTGTTGCGATATTGGGACAGCTACCAGAATATCGAACACTTACAGGCTTCACCATAACACCCGTCATTGCCTTATTATCACAATCACAGCATTACATTATTGACCAAAATGAAGTAGCCCAAGTATTTCATGTACCTTTGCAACACTTCGTCGATCAACGAAACCACATCATCATTACCGTTGAGCGACAAATGCGCAAGCATCCAATTTATTACATGCCGTATAACGAGCATAATATATGGGGAGCAACTGCGGCGATCCTCAAAGACTTATGTGAAAATTTACGTTAAAACTTCGCACTAGCGTTAAACATTTTCTTTTTCTGCGACTAAACTTATTTAGTAATGTATAACTTTACGTTATCATGACCGAAGATTATTTCACCACAAACAAAATAATGAATTATTATTCAGGTTTAAAGTATGATTAGTGTATTTGATATGTTTTCAATAGGTATTGGCCCTTCTAGCTCTCATACGGTAGGTCCAATGAAAGCAGCAAAATTATTTGTTGATCACCTGATTGAACAGCAATTAATTGATAATGTAGATCGGTTTAAAGTTGAGCTATTTGGCTCATTAGGACAAACAGGTGTCGGCCACGGCACAGGTAAAGCTGTTATATTAGGTCTATTTGGTGAAACCCCTGAAGGTATCGCGGTCTCTTCTATTGAGCGAATTGTTGAACAGGTCAATAAAACAGAAGTGATCACATTATCTTCCGGCAAAGAAGTTCAGTTTCCGAAATCAGACGCGATCATTTATCACCGAAGAAAAACCTTGCCTGCTCACGCTAACGCAATGACGTTATATGCTTATCAAGGTGATGAAATTATTTTTGAAGAAACCTATTACTCGATTGGCGGTGGCTTTATCGTGCAAGATTGTGACTTTGAAAAAGAAAAAGATAAAGCACTTTCCTTACATAGTAATATTGTTCGTCCGCATAAATTCTCAAGTGCTGATGAGCTCATTGGTATGGCTGCTGAGAAAGGCTTAAGCATTAGCACAATTATGATGGAAAACGAAAAGTGTTTAGCTGATGAAAAAGTCATTAGAAAAGAGTTAATCAATATTTGGCAGGCCATGAAAGACAGTGTCGAGCGTGGTATGAAAACCGAAGGTATCTTACCTGGCGGCTTAAAAGTAACTCGCAGAGCCCCCGCACTATATCGTTCTTTATCTGTTGAAAGTAATAATGACCCGCTAAGTGCGATGGATTGGGTAAATCTATTTGCTCTTGCGGTCAATGAAGAAAATGCCGCAGGTAGCCGAGTTGTTACTGCACCTACAAACGGCGCTGCTGGCATTATTCCAGCGGTGTTATGCTATTACGACAAATTCATTAGGCCAGTAACCGATGAAGACTGTATTCGTTATTTATTAACGGCAGCAGCCATTGGTATTTTATATAAAACAAATGCCACTATTTCGGGCGCTGAAGGTGGTTGTCAGGCTGAAGTTGGTGTTGCATGTTCGATGGCGGCAGGTGCATTAACCGAAGTAATGGGCGGTAGCCCTAAACAGGTAGAAAATGCAGCCGAAATTGGAATGGAGCATAATCTAGGTCTAACTTGCGACCCGGTAGGTGGTTTAGTTCAAGTTCCTTGTATTGAAAGAAATGCTATGGGATCAGTCAAAGCAATTAATGCTTCACGTTTGGCATTGAGAGGTACCGGTACACAAAAAGTTTCTTTAGACAAGGTGATAAAAACTATGTGGGAAACAGGTAATGACATGAAAACTAAATATAAAGAAACGTCAAGAGGCGGTTTAGCGGTTAATATTATTGAATGTTAATCATAATGAGCTTTGTATTACAAAAAATACAAAGCTCATTGACTAAATACATTACCGGATAGGTAATTCGATATTTTGAAACAACTCTTCGATTTCAGCATTATTCTTTAATAATACTGCTCTTGTCACCAAGTCTCGATTTAAATGTGGTGCAAAGCGTTCAATAAAATCAAACATATAACCACGTAAAAATGTTCCGCGTCTAAAACCAATTTTAGTAGTACTGGCTTTAAACAGATGGCTTGCATCTAACGTAACCAGGTCTTTGTCTAATTCAGCATCCATCGCCATAGTTGCAATCACACCAATGCCTACTCCCATCCTAACATAGGTTTTGATTACATCAGCGTCAGTTGCGGTGAAGGCAATTTTGGGCTCAACCCCTGCTCTTTTAAAGGCTTCGTCAAGCTCTGAACGCCCGGTAAAGCCAAATACATAAGTCACCAATGAATATTGTGCAATATCTTCAATGGTTAAAGTTTTTTTCTTAGCAAGTGGGTGATCAGGTCTCACAATAATACTGCGATTCCAGTGGTAACATGGTAACATCACTAAATCGTTATAAAGATGGAATGACTCTGTTGCAATGGCGAAGTCGGCTTCACCTTTAGTGGCCGCGTCACTAATTTGTGCAGGCGTTCCTTGATACATATGCAACGTTACTTTCGCATATTTCTTCATGAAACCTTGAATAACATCAGGTAAAGCATATCTTGCCTGTGTATGTGTTGTGGCAATTCTAAGCTTACCTTCATCTGGCTGAGTGTGCTCTCGAGCAACCGCTTTAATTGCTTCAACTTTCGATAGAATTTCCGTCGCAATGTTAATCACCTCTTTACCTGCTGGGGTTACATGAGTGAGATGTTTACCACTACGGCCAAATATTTGGATCCCTAGCTCATCTTCTAACATGCGTACCTGTTTACTGATACCAGGTTGAGAGGTAAATAAACTTTCTGCAGTAGCAGAAACGTTTAAATTATTGTTTTGTACTTCGACGATATAACGGAGTTGTTGCAGCTTCATAATCTATGTTTCAAATGACTTATGCCAAAAATATATACTTAAATAACAATTTATTCCATAGTCTTTTGACTTTTTTGTAAATATATTTCATAAAAATATAATAAATCCCTTTAATGAAAGAATATTACAACAAAAGGTAAATTAAAAGTACATTTTTTAATCTTTTTCATTAAAATCTAATTATATTTCATTTTAAAGAAAATTCTGCTGGAAGATAACGCTATGCTAAGCTCAACATTTTTTGTAGACTGAGAAAAGTTATCGTAGCAATATCAGTTGAGAAACAAAATATGGGTATTATTATAGGCTTAGTTATCGCACTTGTGGTCATTGTTGTGTTTGTGAATGCTGTGCAACAACACAAAGAAAAGCAAGAACAAGATAAACGTGCTAAAGCAGCCAAACAAAAAGCAATTATTGATGAAACAGAAGAGTTGATTCTTAATCTTTCACACTTACCTACTAACCCAAAGGTTGTTGAAATACTCAACCGTCGAAGCTTAAACGCAGCGAAAGCAATGGCACAAATAATACCAGAGCTAAAAGGTATAAAAAATAGAATCAATGAAATGGAAGCAAGGCTTTCAGCCTCAGAAGATTTAGCCTCACAAACCACAGAAGATACCTTTATATTACCCGATAACGAACAACAATTAGTGGTCATCTTACAAACGATCAAGAAATTAAGAGCTACGTTAAAATCTGAACAAGCTAAGGGGGCTTTAGATGCCCAAACATTTATGCATGAAGATCAAAAGCTTGATGCAATGCAACTTCGCATTAATATCGAAAGTTTGTATAAGCGTGGATCTCAAGCACATGGTAAAGAAATGCTTGGTTCAGCCCGTCAATATTATGAAAAAGCGATACAAACATTAACCGAACACCCACACCAAACTGAGTACACCATAAAAAAACGCGAAGAAATTCAAGAGCAACTTGAGTTAATCACTGATGCGCTGAAAAACTCAAATGCGGCAGATGCTGCTAAAAAGGCAAAAGCAGAAGAAGATGATTTAGACTTACTTTTTCAACCTAAGAAAAAATGGTAACCAATACTCACACCAAAAAAAAGCCGACTAAATGTCGGCTTTTCTCTTTTTACTGGTTAATTAAAACGGCATTTTCATCCCTGGAGGCATTTGCATACCGCCAGTAACAGAGCCCATCTTTTCTTTATTTTGCTCTTCAACGCGTCTTACAGCATCATTAATTGCAGCGGCAACTAAGTCTTCCACCATTTCTTTATCATCTTCTAGAAGGCTCTCATCGATCTCTACACGACGAACACTATGGCTACCTGTCATGGTAACTTTTACCATACCAGCACCAGACTCACCAGTCACTTCCATATTTGCTAGCTCTTCTTGCATTTTCTGCATTTTTGCTTGCATTTGTTGGGCTTGTTTCATTATGTTGCCCATTCCGCCTTTCATCATACTTTTCTCCAATTAACACTTATGCCAAAGATAGGGGCTTACGAACGAAAATTCAAGCTTCTATCTTGCTTCTATCGTATCTTCATTCAATTCTGCTTGAAATGTCTCTTGCATCGCAATAACGAGATCATCTTCTTTTAATAATGCTTTCGCATACTCATAACGTTTATCATTAATTTTTTGCTGTATTTGTGCTGGATCGTCGTTGGTTTCATCAACAATAACTACTTCTACCGTTGTTGTTTTACCAAAATACTCTGAAACAAACTGATTAAGCTGCGTCATAGCAGCGTCTGACTTCAAGTGCTTTGTTGATTGATTTAACGACAACACTAAGCTTTCTTCATTCGTGTTTTCATTAATCGTTGCATTGAGTGCTAATTGACGTAATCGACCATTTAATGCCATAGCGTCAATCATATTCGCCCACTTATCAACTTGATTGGCTTTTTTTATAATACTTGGGTCAATCGCCTGCTCAATAAAAGGCTGTTCAGGAAGCGTCTCAATATCAGGGACTTGCTTGATATTATTTTTTATTGCATTAGCAGCGGCTGTCGGTTCTTGACGCGTTTCGGCGTCATCAAACTTTTTTTCAGTATTCTCCAGTGCTTGCTTTTGACTTCTCAGCATATTTCGACGTGCTAATACCTGCGCAATTTCTGGTGTAGCAACTTTCCCTAATTCATCATTCGTCGTAGCTGACAGCGTATTTGAGGCTTCAGTTGAACTTTCCGATTGCTGATTATCAAACGTGTGTTCATCGTCAATCGTGTTAGACTCATTTAATGCTTCTGGTTGCTCAACAATGGTACGATCTTTTTGAACGCTATAATCGTTTGATGAATCTTCGGGTATAGTCTCTTCACGCACACTAGCCGCTGTTAGCTCCAGCTCTGTCATCTGTGCCGTGAGTGCCTCTTCATTAACAGTATCATTTTCAACAATATCACTTTCTTCTGCCGGTGATTCAACCTGCTGAAAAGTCTTTTCTGTATTTTCTGCCTTACTCGCTACTGGTTTTGCGTCTATTGATAATTCAGCTTCAGAAAAGCGAATATCATCGAAACTGACTTTATTTTCGATTGCATCAGTCATTGAAGGGAGTTCAGCGTGCGTTTGTGGCTTGAAGGCCAATAGTCGTAATAATACCATGTCAAATGCTGCTTGTTCGTCAGCGGCATAAGGTAAGTCTTTGCGACCCGATAAAGCAATTTGATAATACAACTGTACATCTTCTGGCGACATTGCCTGGCAAAATTTTTCAACAAGCGTGTTATGTTCTGGCGATAAATCAAAGTGCTTACCAACCACTTGAGTAATTGCTACCTGATGTAACAACTGTATTAATTCCGCAAGCAAACGACCATAGTTAGGAGAATATGAAGCAATTTCTAATGAGAGATTCATTAATGCTTTACTATCATTTTTAATCAGGGCAATCAGTATTTTAAACACCCAATTGTGATCAACACCACCAAGCATTTGTTGAACATTAGCAGCAATAATTTCACCATTACCTTGCGCTATTGCTTGATCAGTTAAACTCAGCGAGTCACGCATACTGCCTCTAGCTGCTTTTGCAAGTAGATTCAGTGCCAGAGGTTCTATTGTGACCTTTTCAGACTGTAAAATTTCTGACAGTTTTTGTTCAATTTGCTTGACTGTTAACGCTTTAAGGTGAAATTGAAGACACCTTGAAAGTACGGTAATAGGTAACTTTTGAGGATCAGTGGTCGCTAAAATAAACTTAACATGTTCAGGGGGCTCTTCTAAGGTCTTAAGTAAGGCATTAAAACTACTACGTGAGAGCATATGCACTTCATCAATTAAATATACCTTGTAACGGCCTCTTGTCGGTGCATATTGAACATTATCTAATATTTCTCGGGTGTCATCTACTTTAGTGCGAGAAGCTGCATCTATTTCAATCAAATCAACAAAGCGTCCAAGATCGATATCTTCACATACATCACATTGACCACAAGGTTGAGCAGTAACACCCTGCGCACAATTTAAGCTTTTAGCAAAAATTCTCGCTATGGTGGTTTTACCCACCCCTCTAGTACCCGTAAATAAATAAGCATGATGGAGTCTTTGCTGCTGCAATGCATTAGATAAAACCGCCACCACATGTTCTTGCCCCATTAATTGGGCAAAGTTCTTCGGACGCCATTTTCTTGCTAAGACTTGGTAACTCATGACTTATTTAATCGCCTTCGTATGCTAATAAAGAGTGCACCGCTAACCCTAATGCTTCAAGTTTCTTCTCACCACCTAAATCAGGTAATGAAATAACGAATGCGGCATCTGTAACTTGGGCGCCAATACGACGTATCAGTTGGTATGTTGCTTCGATAGTACCACCTGTTGCTAATAAATCATCAACAACTAATACTTTATCCTCAGGCACTAACGCGTCTTGGTGTATCTCTAAAATATCCGTACCATATTCTAGTTGGTATTCTTGTGAAAAAGTCGCTCTAGGTAATTTACCTGGTTTACGGACAGGTACGAAACCTACACCTAAACGCAAAGCAAGAGGAGCACCAAATAGAAAACCACGCGCTTCGGTACCAATAACTTTGGTAAACCCACAATCACGGTATTTTTCAACGAATAAATCAATGGTTAAGTTAAATGCTTCTGCGTTATCTAAAATTCCCGTAACATCTCGGAACATGATACCTTTTTTAGGATAGTCAGGGATAGTGTGTACTGCGCTTTCTAATAACGCTTTTTGAGAGTTTGTCATGCTTACTATTAATCTGTTTTCTTAAAGAATTTCTTTAACTAATAGAATAATAGAAAAACGACTAATTTGATATAGATCTTATCGGGTTAATTTGTGAGAAAAGCGGCTCAATGACTTGATTGAACAAATCAACATTAATCGGCTTTTCGATCAGCTGATCAAAGAGTGAAGACTCAGCAGTCATGTTGGCCGCACTTGCACCTTGTGTTGTCATAAAAAATAACGTCGCGTTAGCTAACAATTGCTTTTTCTCTAAATTTTTAACAAGTTGAAGACCATTCATTACCGGCATTAAATGATCTACGATAAACAGATCGTATTGTTTTTTTTGAGCTTTCTCGAGAGCATCTAAGCCATTACCAGCACTATCGATCTCACACGGAAAATCAGCCAGTAACGTGCGTAGTTGTTCTAAAACAACAGGTTTATCATCAACGATTAAAATTTGCATATATTTTCTTAGGTCAGTGAAAAAACTAGCTTAAAACGGTAAACCAACCCATTAACATAGGTAATAATGGTGCGGCAAACATGACAGTTATGGCAGCAAATAAATGGCGCTTTGACGAGCTATCTTTGAAATTTTCATTATGTGACATCTTACACTTCCTACTAAACTACAAAATGAACGGCGCGAATTCTAGCGAATTTTAACCCAATTAGATAGCCTTTTTTGATCTAGATCATAGCAAAGCATGTAAAGCTTTAGAATTTATCACAATAAAAAAACCAGCCATTAGGCTGGTTTTTCAAATCAAGACAACAATTTGCTATTTAAATAGCTTTGCCTTTTCGTTGAGCAGTATCTTTGATATATGTTACCCAACCTTTAGCACTTTTTCTTGTTTTAGGATCCTTTTCTGCAAGCTTAACTGCAGCATAAGCTTGTTTATATTGTCCTAAATAAAAGTGTGCTTCAGCCAAGCTCATATTCAAACGACCTTTGTTACTAGCACCTAAATCTAACGCTTTGTTCAATGCTACAATGGCTTTTTTAAACTGTTCATCTTGAGCAAGTAACGTACCTAATTTAGCGTAATGCTTGGATTCATTAGTCATCTTCGCAAGTTCGCTAAAATATTTGGCTGCTGTGTCAATTTCTTGAGCAGCATGGTACGCATTAGCTAGTGAGAAAAGGTTTTGATCATCACGTTTTATTTCACCTGAGTTGATATGCTTCTCTAAAATTCTCGCCGCTTTATGCGGGATATTATTTTGAGAATATAAGCTTGCAAGTGTTTTAAGGTGTGATTCCTTCTCTAAAAAGCCTTGCTTATAAGCAAGATCAAGTGTAGCCATGCCACGCTTATAATCTTCTGTTAGCAAATAGAAATTACCTAGTTGGGTCCAGAAAGCTTTCTCTGTTGGGAACAATTGCACCGCAGTTTCAAGTACTTCAACCGCATCTTTATATTTCTTACGCTCGTAATATGAAGTAAGTTTTAATAAATACGGGTTTTTGTTGTGCTTGTCACCGTAAGCGGCAATTGCGTTGTCTGCCGGTGTGATCATTTTATCTAAACGTTTCAGTTGATACTGTGCGTTCGAAATTTTAACCCACGTGTCACCGTCAGATTTTCCAGTAAAGTCCATCCAAGCTTCATAATTTTTTAACGCGTCTTCATATGCTTGTTCTTGCATTTGAAGATCCGCTAATAATTTAAGTGCATCACCATGATCTGATTCATTGAGAATATCAGGTTCAACGGCTTGCTTAAGATAGTCTATCGCTTTCTTTGGTTCACCTAACGTTGCGTACATATTAGCGATAAATCGTGCTAAATACGCTTTGTCGTAGTCTTTTTTCGCGTTAATTTCTAATAACGTTGTTAAAGCACCTTGAACATCGTCAGCTGTATACAATTCGAAAGCTTTACCAATTTTTTTACCAACAGACTGTCCAACCAATTGCGTTTTTCGCTTCGGCTTTTCAGACTTTTGCTCAGCAGCCTGCACATCATAAGATGTAGGAAGCTGCACCAACGCAATAGAAGCGAATAACATTAAAGATTTAGTTATCTTGTGCATGATTATTGACCCCCATCCATTTTAAAGTCTAACTGTACAGTTAAACCAGGTTGTTTAATTGGTTTACCATCTACAACTTTAGGTTTGTATTTCCATTTTCTCAATGCGCGACGTGCTTCTTTATTGAAAACACGTTTCGGCTCAGCATCGATAACTTCAACATCTTCAACACCACCAATTTCATTGATAGTAAATGATAGAATTACCCAGCCTTCAATGCCATCACGCGCTGCTTGCATTGGATACTTAGGATTAATACGCACGATAGGTGCGGCATCACCATCACGTCCAAAACCAGCACCTGGTGCTGCAATGTTAGTGTTTGCACCAGCAAGTTGTATGCCTGGTAAATTAAAACTTAACCCACCAGTGTCAGTACTTGTATCTGGCTCTGGTGCCTGCGGCTTAGGCGGCTGTTTAGGCGGCGGCGGCGGCGGCGGTGGTACACGTTGTCTTGTTTGAGCCTTTGACTCAGGTGGCGTAGTGTTTACTTCTACAACAATGTGTTCTAACTTTTCTTCTTCTCTTCGATCTGTACTAGAGATCAAATAAGCCATAAAAGCGAACAATGCAAAAGTAACCGCTGCGCCTAGTAGTATTGATACTATAAAGCGAACCATAAACTTACCCCCTAGCTGCAGCGATGGAGATACGGTCGATGCCTGCTTCTTTAATCGCGTCCATTACTTTGACAACAATACCGTGTTTAGCATTTTTGTCAGCTTGAACAATTACTACATCACTCGGTTGCTCGGCTAATAGTTTTTCAATATTAGCGGCAACACGTTCGACATCCACACGACGCTTATCTAACCAAATTTCACCAGAATCTCTAACAGCAATAAAAATGTTAGCTGACTTTTGTTTGGTTTGATTAGCTGCCTTCGGTTTATTAACTTCTATACCTGCTTCTTTTACGAAAGAAGTGGTCACGATGAAGAAGATCAGCATGATGAATACGATGTCTAGCATCGGCGTCATATCAATAGCTGCGTCTTCATCTTCACGAATACGTTTACGTGCCATTCTTATCTCTCTCTAGTGGTGAGGTAAACTGTCAACCAGTTTAGCCTTTGCTAGTTTAACTTTTGCATCTAAACGGCTGCTAAAAAATACACCTGATAATGCCGCAACCATACCCGCCATTGTCGGAATAGTTGCCATTGAAATACCAGAAGCCATTAGACGTGGATTACCTGTACCTTGTTGAGCCATGGTTTCAAATACTGAAATCATACCTGTCACTGTACCTAGCAATCCGATGAGTGGACACATTGCCACTAAAGTTTTAATCGTAATCATGTTACGTTCTAGTAACTCTGCCGCTTCGGAGATCCATGTATCTCTAATTCGATGTGCATACCACGAAGTTGTATCAGCTCTGGCATCCCATTTTGCGATAATTTCTTCACGCAATTTTGGGTATGTTGATGCCAAGAACCAATAACGTTCTATCATTAATATCCACATCATTAAGAGAGCAAAGGCGACAAAGTATAAAACGTTACCGCCAGTTGCAATAAAACTCCTGACAGATTCGATAAGTTCTATCAGGAATAACATTACTTAGACTCCTTCTCTGCAATTTCAGCAATTAAACCAGCGCTTTGCTCGTCTAACTTATGAAGTACAGATTTACTACGACCAGCAACAACACTGTGAACTAGAATTAACGGCAATGCAGCAATTAGACCTAATGCAGTAGTTACAAGGGCAAGAGAGATGTTACCTGCCATGATTTTAGGGTCACCTGTACCGAACAATGTAATTGTTTGGAAGGTTAAAATCATACCGATAACCGTACCTAAAAGACCCATAAGCGGCGCAATAGCTGCGAACATCTTAATCAGGTTAATACCACGGTCTACTTTAGGTGTTTCACGAAGAATAGCTTCGTCAAGTTTAAGTTCTAACGTTTCCGCATCAGCGTTTTTGTTTTCGTTGTAAACAACTAATAAACGACCAAGCGGGTTGTTTTCGTTAGGTTGATCCAAATTCTTTTGTTGAGCCTTAATCTTAGAGCTAACACTACCAAGAACAATTAAACGTTCAAGCGCAATTAGTAGACCAATGATTAACAATACAGTGATTGCATAACCAACAGTGCCACCTTGGTGGTAGAATTCTTCAAGAGTTTTCTTACGTGTTTCTAACGTTAAAATAGCACCACGAGAAGGGTCAACATAAAGTTCAGTATAACCAGAAGTTGTGTTGAAGAAGCTTGATGCTGTTTCAGTAATAAAACCAGCTGGTTGTTTAGCAAGTGGTTGAACTTGACCAACTTCATCATTATACGTTAAGTAGCCATTATCTGACACTAAGTTAAACGTACCGATACGTGTAATCGTTTCTGTTGATTTTGTACCGTCAAGATTCGTTACTTCAGTTGTAAATTGTGAAACTTCACCTGACTGAGTCATTTCAGTTTGTAAAGCAAACCATAACTCTTCTAGCTGTTCTAGCTCAGGAATTTCTTTTGCATTTGCAATTTCGTTTAAGATATCGCCACGACCAGGGTATTCAGCACTTACGATAGAAGTAGAGATTGCACCATAGGCATCAGCAGCCGCTGCACGACTTACACCGAACATTTCACCTAACGTGCCTTCGGCAGTATCAAGTTCAACTGCTTTTTGTGCTAGGGTAATTTCGTTTTCAGCGTATTCTTTTGTTAAACGCTTGTTACGATCTTGCTCAGCTTTTAACTGCGCTTTTGCTTTATTTAATAACGCTTGTTTATCAGCACGAGCAGCAGTGAATTCAGCTTCACGCTTTTTATCAATGCTAGCTTCAGAAATACGGTCATTTTTAACCTGTTCAAGTAATTTTTGTAAGTCGTTTGCATTTGCAGACGCTACCATGCCAGCGGTCATTGACGCAGCAAGCATTACATAATTAATCATCTTCTTCATTATTTAGCTCCTGCTGCGAAAACTGGTAACTTAGTTAAATCTTTCGTTAGCTGGTTACGAGCCATACGAATGCCGTCTGTAATAGGCTTCAAGTATTCATCACCTAATTTTTCCCAAGCACGTGTTTCGTTGTTCCACACCCATGCATTTTTCATATCAAGCGATTGTGCAACAAATGCGATTCGTCCCATATGTAAGAAATCAACAGTAATTTTTTGACCATCTAAATCAAGTTCACCTTGATAAGCAGCAAATACAGTACCGTAGTTAGCTTCAATTTCAAAAGCTTCTAGTACTAAGCGGAATTGCTCTGAAACGGTAACGTTCGAATCGTCCATTACATCGCGTAAACCTTGAACACGATCTCTTCGTGCATCAATATTTACTGGAATGTCTGCATTAATAAATTGATCAAGTGTATCGATCATCTTATACATTAGCGGTACAACGCCTTGCTTAGTTTTGTCGATACCTGCAATTTGCTTTTCTAATGATTTAATGTTGGCTTTTTGACCATCAACCATACGCTGAACATGGTCGTTGTAATCCGATAAAATCTCAGCTTCGTCTACTGTATTACGGTATTCCGCAAGTAAAGTAAGCGTTTGCTCATAGATATTGTTTATTTTAGCTTGCGATCTCGCAGAGTTTTTAAACGTTTGTGCTTCAGCTTTTTGCAGCTCGGTTAATTCATCTGCAGAAGCGAAAGTGCTTGCTGTCAATGCTAATGAGCCGACCATCGCTGATGCGATAAGGCTTTTTTTACTTAATATGGACATAGTTCCCAACCAATTGTTATTGAATGTAGATAACAAATCTCATTGTTAAGGCAAATCCCAAAAATTTGCCCAATAATTTTTTTAAGTTTTAATTTCTCTAGAATAAAACCATGCAATATTCCCAAACGACATGTTTCATGTCAACCTGACATATTAAAAATGTCTGCTAAATTGAAACAAAAAAAAGCCAATTGTTCTTTTTTGTAACAACTTCCAAACAAAAACTTATCGTTTTATTTGCAATTGTTTTATTTAGCAGGCGCTTAATATCTTCAGAATATTGCCTACCCTATGTTTTACTAATTCATTCGTAGTAAGTCAAATTTAATTGTAACGATATCCAAATTTATTAACTCATTATTGAGTGTTTAGATGTATTCTAAGACAGTTATTTTTCTGACGTCATTCAGAATTACCCACTGATATTATTGAATTTATCTATAAGAAAATGACAATACATAGCCGTTATTATTCTTATGGCTTCACCTATTTTCAAAAATAGCCTTTTATTCGTACTTTATATCCACATTTTTACCAAGGTCATTGTTTTTTGTTTCGACTTCTTTACAGGAAAGCGGTTAGATTTGTTAAATCGAAAGGTTAAGTTACTAAATGTATTGATTGGTTATATAGGTAAAAAATTAAATGTGATAATATTACGCCTTTGAAACATACGTTGTCATAATTTACCTATCTTCATGGAAATTGCTCTCGAACCTAACCTTTGGCTCATGCTCTGCGGTATCGGATTTTT
The DNA here is from genome assembly GCF_030546745.1 of Thalassotalea sp. 1_MG-2023. GTDB lineage: Bacteria > Pseudomonadota > Gammaproteobacteria > Enterobacterales > Alteromonadaceae > Thalassotalea_C. The sequence continues at coordinate 42,760 of NZ_JAUOPD010000017.1, read as the reverse complement.
AGCCGGTTTAATTGATGCTATTGCAGGCGGGGGTGGCATGTTAACCATTCCAGCATTGTTAACCGTTGGTTTACCTCCACATCTTGCATTAGGTACCAACAAGCTGGCTGCATCTTTCGGTTCACTTACCGCATCAATCACTTTTTATCGAAAGAAATTGTTTAATATACGCTTTTGGCGAGTGTCTATCATCATGACAGCGATTGGCGCAGTTCTAGGTACAATCGTCGTAGATTATTTACCTGTACATTTATTAGATAAAGCTTTACCTATCCTTATTATGTTCACAGCAGCTTATACACTATTTTCAAAAAACATTGTTTATGAAAACAACCAGTTGCCAGATAAAAATAGATCATTAAAAATTAAACAGAGTACGCAAGGGTTAGTTTTAGGTTTTTATGATGGCGTTGCTGGCCCTGGTACCGGAGCATTCTGGACAGCGACTTCAAGTGCATTATATAAAATTAATATTCTTTTAAGTTGTGGGCTTGCTAGGTCAACTAATTTTGTGAGTAATTTATGCAGTTTGTTAACGTTTATTTATTTAGGTTATGTTAACTTCTTACTAGGTGTGTCAATGGGATTGTTTATTATGCTGGGCTCTTGGGTTGGGTCACATTGGGCGATCAAATTTGGCACAAAGTTTATTCGTCCTATCTTTATTACCGTTGTCATTATAATGTCAATAAATCTTGCTTATCAGGCGTGGTTCAATGGTTAGTACACCAACGTTACATACGCTTAATAAGCTAGAGGAAATCGTTAAGCAGTTGGTCGCGGAAGCGCAGGCAATTGATGATCAACTTGCGGCAAAAAAAGCGAAACAACATAATACTAAACACGTATTTTCACCGCCATTATTTACTTCTCAAGCGGATACTTACCTCCCCTATTCACTTGAAGTAAAAAAGAAAGTTCATCATGTTTCACGTTTGATCGATCGTCAAGAACACAATGATTTTGTTTTTAATGAATTAAAAACAATAGAACAACAAATAAATGCACTTACTACTGCTTTTCATGCCCAAGGTAGACAACAACAAATAGAACAGCAATTCTCACAGAAAAATCGTGCTAAATACTTTAAAAAGGCAGCGAAGCAAGTATTAAACACTTCACATCACTTACATCAAAAATTAGCAGAAACACATGAATTTGAACGACGACTTATGGAGATGCTTGAGCTAAAAGAAATTGAACTACACAACGCCAACAACGCAACCCAAGAAAATTTATCTCAACAAGTGTTAACGCTTCATCAACGTCTTGGACGCTGTAGGCAAGCAATCAGTAAAATTGAACGGCAAATTGAAATGAGTGAAAAACGCTAATGTCATATAGTGTTCTGCTCTTTGATCAGATTCAAAACATACGTTCATGGCACTAGTTCACGGCATAGTCGTTACAACAGAAAGTCAGCAGTAATAAACGAAGTTTTTTAAGTTTCCCCTATTAGGGCAGCATATTTCCCCCCAGTTCTATTACCTTATCATTTTCAACGTAATGTAACGAGTCACTAATCCTTGTTTACATCATGCAAATTTTGCAACAAAAAAGTACACCAAAGAACAACACACGCTAGGCTTTAGGCGTTTGCTTTGCTATGGTTATAAAGATTTTAGTCTTTAACACCTTGAGGTCACAATGAAAATTGCTGATGATATTCACAATTATTATGAAAAACTCGTTGTTCAACATTTCGCCGCATTAAAACTAGAAGAAACACATGATGCTGATTTTATCGCTGACTTAACTTGTGTCGTGCTGAATCAACTGCCATGTCGTTATATTCGCCATGAAGTGGATATGGCCTTCTATCTTCCTGCATCTGAGCGATTTGAAATGGAAAGTAAAGTAAAGGTTGCGGTAAGTAAAGCTTTAGAGTTTATGAAGCAACATCGGAATTGATTCAAGGCATATAGTTTCAGATGAGAATTTGGGTGGCAACCCAAACAGCCACACTCCGGCACATGAGTCGTCTGCTGCGGTTGCTTCCTTCCGGACCTGGCCGAGTTCACAGAGTATCATTGCGAAGGGACCGTAAGGGTCACCATAGATGCTATAATAGCGGCGAGGATTATCGCTAAACATTCACTGAGTTGCAAGAACAACCGATCAACTCTAGATTGATCGGCTAAAAGTTAATCGTTTTCTTGGTTTTCTCTCGCTCTGGATAGCTTTTCACTGATTTCTAATAGCACAGACTTAATTACTAGTAAATTTTCTTTACCTATTCTTAGCATTAACTTTTCTGCATCATCCAAGCTTTCATAAGATTCATCTTTAAATTGGTACATAACACTTGGGCGAACAAGTTCTAAGCGCTCTTTAGGAATTTCCATATCGAGCACTTTGGTAATTGAGTCTTGCAAAATATCAGTGAAGTTTTCTTCTGGATAGCCCAGCTCTCTATAAGCTTCGTTAATCAGTGGTTTTAATTCAAAATACCAAGAAACTAACGTGTCTGTATCTACCGAGCGTAATAAGTCTACATATAAACTAAAACGTCTTGATGTAGTTTCATCCCATTTGATCACTATTTGATCATCTTCATTGATTTCTTTTGCAGAAAAAGACGTAGTAGGTTTAATTAAAGGGCTATGTTCGTAAGCTAATAACCCTTGAGAAAAATTATCAGTAAAAACAACAAAACGGCGGATCATATCATCGTCGATGACCAATTTAAGCAATTCTTTACGCCAAGTAATGCTGGGTAACTTCTCTTGAAGCCACTGATCACTTTCATTAAGCGTTGGCAATAAAGGCTTTGTCGGTTCAGGCGCTATTGGCTCTACAGGCTCTGGCACTACAACTTCTGGCTCAATTGGCGGTTCAGGAAGCGGTATTGGTTCTGGTTCAACCGGTTGCTCAACTTCCACAACAGTTGGTTCTGATGGTTTACTCTCTTTCTGAGCTGGTTCATCAAGAAGAAACCATAACAACATTGCCACAACCACAATGATAATACCAATAACGAGAGGCCAAGGTGTTGATGACTGATTAGATGATGATTTATCCATACTTCCCCTGATTAAAAAACTTCGATGAAAAAAGAGTGTACAACATTTAAATTGGTTACACCCTCTCTATTGCAACGCTTTTTAACCAAGGTTTCAAGTAACATTTGTTTATTGTTCACACTTTCTTGCAATTTCGATACATTATTGTCTTAAAAACAAAGCAATACTGCATTTTTATAGCGCATCTTTTTGGTTTTCAGGTAACGCTTGGCTAAATGCAGGCAATTCATTGCAATTGTTCGTGATGCTATTAATTAAAGGGTATGGTGTCATATCAAGGTTAAAGCGCTTCGCGTTGTATACTTGTGGCACCAAACAAATGTCAGCGATGGTAATATCATCGCCAAAACAGTACCTGCCAGCTGTTTTACTTAATTTTGCTTCAATTGCAGTAAAGCCTATATGCATCCAGTGATGTGACCAACGTAGTTTATCTTGATCAGTACAATTTAACTCGTTCGCTAAATATTGTTGTACGCGCAAATTATTCACAGGATGTATCTCACACGCAATGTCAAACATTAACGCTTGCACTAAAGCTTTATCTTGCACAGCGCTAGGATAAACAGCAGGCTGTGGAAATTTTGCGTCGAGATAGTCAATAATCGCGATAGATTGATTTAAAATAAAACCGTTATCTTCTAAGGTTGGTACTAAATGGGTAGGATTCATATCAACATAATTTTTTAGATGCTGTTCTCCCCCTGCCTTAACCAAGTGAACAGGAATTGTTTCGTACGGAATATCCTTCAAATTAAGTGTAATTCTTACGCGATAGGCCGCAGAAGAGCGCCAATAGCCATACAATTTCATATAAATATCACCTTCAAAAATCAAATAATAAAAGAAACGTATTTAAAGACCAATGATTTAGTCATAATAAAAAAGCAACCGTTGTTATGGTTGCTTTACAGTAATGCCAATCGATAAACTAAATTTTCACGGTTTTTTTATTGATATCATATTCACGTAACTTATTAGCGATAGCCGTATGACTCAATCCCAGCTTTTTTGCTAACTGACGCGTGCTAGGGTAGGCAGGGTATAGCTTTCTTAATAGATCAGCTTCAAAGCCTTTCACCGCCGCATCTAACGTACCTTCAAACTCTTGTTCTAGATAACCATGTTCTCGTGTATATGCCGGCAATTGAAGGTGTGATGTTTGAATAAGATTACCTTCCATTAATGATACAGCCCTGATCAACACATTTTCTAATTGCCTGACATTGCCAGGCCAGGGGTAGTGCTCAATAAAGTCACGACAATCATCAGACATATTGATGCTGCCTTTACCAATTCGTTGACCAAATTTTGCAATAAAATATTCCGCCAAAGGAATAATATCAGAACGCCGCTCTCTTAATGATGGAATGTTCAACCCCAGTACATTTAAGCGATAATATAAATCTTCCCTAAATTCACCTTGCTGCACCATGGTTAATAAATCATGGTTGGTGGAACTGATAAATCGAACGTTTACATTGATTTCTTTCTCATCATCAACTCGCCTAAAAATACCATCCTGTATCACTCGCAAAAGCTTAATCTGAAGTTTTGGCGACATCTCTCCTACTTCATCAAGAAAGATGGTTCCGCCACCAGCTAGTTCAAACAACCCTTTTTTAATCAGTTCAGGGTTGTTCGATCCCATACCAAATAATTCAGTCTCTGCTGCCTCATCTGGTAATGAAGCACAGTTAAGCGTCATAAAGGGTTTATCTGCACGATCACTCGCAGCATGGCATGCGCGAGCAATTAACTCTTTACCTGTGCCAGTTTCACCAACAAGTAACATTGAGGATTCAAGCAACGACATTCTTTTCGCTTCGCGAATCACCTTACGCATTGCACCGCTACTTGCCTGAATGCCAGCAAAATTATTTTCATTTGCCTGCTTAAATGCACTCATCTGTTGACCTAAGCGAATTTCTGATTTTAAAATCAGGACCGCACCGGCAAGAATAACCTCGCCATCAATGCCTTGAATATGAATAGGCATAATGTCGGCAACATAATCATCATCAATAAATTTGAGCCGTCTTGTTTGTGCTAAGACTTCTTCACTGTCAAGCCAACGATTAAAATTAAAACCTTTAAGCCACTGGCTCACATGTTGACCAACAATTTCACCGTTACTGCAACCAATAATACTCGCTGTTACGTGGTTAACAATTCTAATGTTTCCTTTTGCATCAATAGAAACAAAGGGATCGGGAAACGTTTTAATTAACGTAGAAAGCTCATTTTTTTCACGTTCAGAAGGCATATAAGGCGTTGTTTTAACATCTTCTACCCCTTCTATTAAACGTAACTGCGGCATGAATGTTTGCAATTCAGAAAAATCTAAATCAGGTATATTGATGAAAATTCTTCCGGGCTGTTCTAATTCGATACCACGTAAATCAATACTACGTTCTACAAATATGCTTAAAACATCTTGTGCTATGCCAACGCGATCTAAACAACCTATTTCTAATCGCATAAACGTTTCCTCAAACTCATCATGCTTAAAGCTTTATTGTAAACTAATTTTTACAACAAAAAAAAGCCCCCCAGTGTGGAGAGCTTTATGTAATTAATGTAACTAAGTATTACAATAAGGCGTCAGTTTTAGCCGCACAAATAAAATCATTCTTATGCAGCCCTTTAATAGCGTGTGACCACCACGTTACTGTTACCTTACCCCACTCCAATAAAATGGCTGGGTGATGAAACTCTTCTTCCGCTAACGTTGATACTTTATTTGCGAATGCCCAAGCTAATTTATAATTTTTAAATTTATACACACGTTCTAACATCATTACGCCATCTCTGACTTCAGGTACCCAATCAGGTATTTGAGACATTAATGTTTGTAACTCTTCGTCTGTAACTTTAGGAGCGTCGGCATGACACGCTTCACATTTTTGTGTTGATAACTCTGAACTCATTTTATTTATCCTTAACTCGCTTGCTTTTCTTCTTTAGGAGGAAATTTTGCTTCGTGTAAACCGAGTGACTTTGCTTGCTCGATCAATTCGAATATATCTTCGATTTCATATTTTCTGATCTCGTCAAGATCCGTAACTTTAGTTAACATATAATATACAGGCTGTAGAATATCAATGCGATAAGGTGTACGAAGTACATCAAGTACGCTATCAAAGGACAACGTTTTTCTTTCAACATTTTTATCATTTAGCGCATATTCAGTTTCCGTAGGTGAAGAAATAATACCGCCGCCGTATACGCGTAACCCTTCTGGGGTATCAAGTAAACCAAACTCAACGGTAAACCAATACAATCTCGCAAGGAACACGCGTTGTTCTTTTGTGGCATTAAGCCCCATTTTTCCATACGCTTCTGTATAGTCAGCAAACGAAGGATTTGTTAATAAAGGGCAATGACCAAATATTTCGTGAAAAATGTCTGGTTCTTGTAAATAGTCAAATTCTTCTCGAGTACGAATAAACGTTGCGACCGGAAATTTCTTTTCAGAGAGCAAACGAAAAAACTCTCCAAATCCAATCAATGCTGGTACAGGCTCACATTGCCAACCCGTTTCAGCTCTTAACACCTTACTTACTTCTTCCAGTTGTGGAATACGATCTGTTGGTAACTTTAATTTCTCAAACCCTGCGATATATTCATCACACGCCGTACCTTGAATGCATGACAACTGTCTGGTGATCAAGTCATGCCAAATGCTATTTTCTTCATCACTCCATTGAATGTTCCCATCTTCATCGGGATATTTCGACACGTATGCGCTGCTCTTAGCCATGTTGTAACCTTAAATTTATAAACTCAGCACATTCTTACTGTTCTTATTGCGCTAAGTTAAGGCGTGTTGCCTTTATTATAGATGACAGACATATTAAGCGATAACGACAGTAAAAATCACCAAATTTAATTCGGCAAACAAATAGAGAGAAACTCACTTTGTAAAAATATGATTACACTTTAATTGACATCCACCATTAACTGACTGTTTAAACAAGAATAATTGTCTCAAAAGTACCTATTTTAATTGTTTTTATCCGTATTTTATTCAAGATTTTTTTGATAGAGATACAATCTTTGACACGATTTGTTTACGAATAGTACGTAATTTAGGTGCTTCTTTTTGTTCGAACGCTATTGGTCGGCAAAGCTTCATCGTTTGCAACCCTAGCCTAGCAGTTAACATACCCGCACCAAGCCCCTGTGCCAAACGTGCCGAAAGTTTACCTAATAAGTCAGCGCCAACTAAATCAGCACCTACATCAGCTATCAGCTCTGATGCGCCAGCATAAACCATATTGACAAACACTTGCTTGATCAACTTAATACGTGACCAATAGCCGATTTGCAAACCATACAAGCTTGATATTTCGTTAATCATTTTAATGTTGCGCCAAAACATCAGCCCCATATCCACAAGAGCAATAGGACTTAACGACACAAGAACAACCGCTTCTGTGGAATATCTACTAATTTTATCTAATACTTTTTGATCAGCTGGCAGCAAGACTTGTTTAGAAAATAACGAGATAACTTCTTTATCTGTCATCTCTTCTGCAATTGAAGATGACCATGAGTTCAGCACATTTTCTTTTGCATCGCATGGCATTTTATCCGCCACTTTATCGCATAAAGCTCTCGCTGATTTTGATGAATTATTTTCACGAAGTTCATGAAATGATTGCCGCGTAGATGTTCTTTTCTTTAAAGCACGTAATCCTTTAACTTCCTGATATATGGTGCGAGAGCACATTAAAAAAATGACAGCGAATAAAGCCGCATACAACCCGGTAATAAAAGGTTCATTCTCAAAACCTTCAATAAAGAACAAACTTGCTTCAATAAATAATAATACTGTTAATAACAATAAACCGCTCTTGAGTAACCATCGAGATGGCGATTTACTGATTGTTTGTTCTTTAACGATTTCAATGCTTTCATCATCGTCAGCAAGGGGTTCAAAGTTATCTTGCTCGATAATAATTTGCTCTACCGGTTCTGGTAAACTTTTATCGTCTTCGGTATGTAACGTTGATTCTTCAAATAATATTTGCTGTTGATATTTTTCTTTATCTTGGGTCATTTCATCTTATCTCCCAATAAAAACTCTAGTACTTGATCCATGCGAATATGTTGAAAAGGCTGATGTAACCCCGTGGAAACCAACGGAGCAAAAGGCACAAATTTAAATTGATAATCTTGCCAATAAGACTTTGCAGGAAGTTCTTTCGGTACCATACCTGGATACAGCGTAATTTCCTTAAAATCAGATAATTGATTACCACGAACAACGGGTATTTGTTTCCCTTGGTGCTGACTTTTACCAAACTGTGTTGCTTTAACCGATGATATAGCGAGTGTTTCGGTATTAATATTATCAAAATTTGTTTTCTGTCGAACTGGGTGTACTAGCTGTGTGAGTAAAGAAGTTAAATTACTGTGTTGCTCAGGTGTTACATGATCTGACTTTGTCGCAGCAAATAATAACTTATCTATCTTAGGAGAAAATAATCGTGATATAAAGTTTGTCGAACCATAGCGGAAACTTTCTGTGATCAGTGTGATTGCTTGTTGTAAATCTTTAAAGCTGCTGTGGCCATTATTCAATGGTGTTAAGCAATCAGCTAAAATGATTTGCCGATCAAAATTAACAAAATGTTCTTTATAAAACTCTTTTACAACACGTTCTTTGTATTCAATATAACGCGCTCTTAGCATACCAATTAACGTATCGTCTTGCGCTTTTTGATAATGATCTAAATCGATATGTTTAAATTGTGTATAAGGAAAAAATTGTAAAATAGGTGCGCCGGCAAGATCGCCTGGTAAGATAAAACGTCCAGGCTGTATAAGTGATAACCCAAAATCATGACGAAAGGTATTCAGTAATTGGGTATATTGTTTCGAAACTTCTTCTAGTAATTGTTCATCAACGGGTTCAAAGGGCGATATTGACTCAATACGCTTTAAAAAACTTGCCGCTTCATCAGCACGGGGCGATTGTAATAAAAGCTCTGTTGTCGCTTGACTCCATTCTTCGTAAGTTTGATTTAGCATAGGCAAATCTAATAACCATTCGCCAGGATAATCAGTAATGTCTACAAAGAGTGTTGCAGCATTTGTCGTATACTTAATAAAAGAATCTTTGGGTTGATACTTTATTGCAATACGTAATTGGCTGATCCCTTTTGTTGGTGCTGGCCAATGTGGCGGCTCTTCACTTAGTGCTTGCGCCGCTGAATCATAATCAAACCTTGCGATATGTAAATCTTTTTGTGGGACCCGTTTAGCAGCGATAAATCGTCCTTCTTGCATGGTTGAGAAGAACGTCATTTGAGATTGTGCATTTTCATTAACCAATTGGTTTACTAAGGAAGTGATAAACGCCGTTTTACCACTTCGACTAAGCCCAGTAACAGCTAGATTAATATGTTGATCTATCGCGCGATGTTTAAGCACATTGGCTTTAACACGTATTTTTTCTATTAATTCTTTTTCAATTAAAGGCATAGTTTTACAACTCAGATAATCAACTGGTTATACCAACACGTGTAAAAAAGTCATTACTTAGCACGGTATGGCATTATTATTTTAATTAAAACCTACGGAATATAGTAACCAGTTTACACATTAAAATATATGAGAAACATTTGAAAAATAGTGAAAAAAAAGCGGTATGAACCGCTTTTATAATTTGTTGATTTCACGAGAAACCGTGAATTCAGGTGAGGTAACATAGCGTTCCATTAACTGCAGCTCTCGCTCTAACATAGTAAACTTTTTACGTATATCATGAAAAGCTTGTTTTGGCGGCTCTCCTGCTTGCCAAATACGAGCCTTAACTTTTATTGGCTCTGCTGCTAATTCATCTTGAAAGTCATTTTCCTGTTGTTTGGCACTCTGTTGCTTCGTTGTTGAACTTTTGGCTGATAATGGTGCTTTATCCAATATGAACCATGCAGCAATATAAATAACAATAAACCAACCCATACCTAATAAGACACCAGATACAACAAGTATACGGACTAACCAAGTTTCCCAGCCAAAGTAATCAGCTATTCCTGCACAAACGCCTGCAACTTTACCTTTACTTGGGTTACGAAAAAGCTCACCGCGGCATTTTTTTATCATACTTTGTTTCTCCAATCAGGCGTTTCAGCATCTAATATCGCTTCAAGCGTTTTGATACGATCTGCCATTTTATCGGCTAACTCAGATAATTCAGATAGCTGATGATACTCTTCTTCAGTAAGCCCTTGGCTAATTTGTCGTTTACTTCGATAATGTAGCACTAACCATATAGGGGCTACGATTATCATAAAAATAATGACAGGCGCTAAAATAATCTGTTCCACGATACATCTCCTTCCGATTCGATTAGCAATTTACTGATAGCTAAGTTATTTAGATTTTTGTTCTGGTTTCATCTTAGCTTTTAACTGTGCCAATTCATCATCTATATTTTCATCGTTTTCAAGCTCTGCAATTTCATCGGCTAATGACTTGCTACCAAGATCATAAGCTTCTACTTGCGCTTCAATATCATCAATTTTACGTTCATAACTATCAAAACGATTTAAGGCATCATTCACTTTGTCGGAATCGATGTTACGCTTAACTTTTAGTCTAGAATTTGCGGTTTTTTCACGCATGATGATTGCTTTTTGACGTGCTTTTGCATCAGCTAACTTTTCTTGTAACTGAGATATCTCATCTTGTAATTTAGCAATATGTTCATCTACATGGCTTAATTCATCACGCAATGCTTGTGAATTTTCACTGCATTTTTTCTTTTCTACAAGTGCAGCCCTTGCTAAGTCTTCCCGACTTTTACTTAATGCTAACTCCGCTTTTTCTTGCCATTGTTCAGCATCGTTCTCAAATTTTTCAGCTTGACGCGCTAACTCTTTTTTATCGGCTAACGTTTTAGCTGATGTAGAGCGAACCTCTACTAAGGTATCTTCCATTTCCTGAATGATCAGGCGTACCATTTTCTCCGGGTCTTCAGCTTTATCTAATAAGCTATTGATATTCGAATTGATAATATCTGTAAATCTTGAAAAAACACCCATTTTTACTTCCTCATTCTATTAGAAATGTGTGGCGATGCTTTCTAGTATTCACATTTTACGCCAAGATTATAATCATCTTTAAGTAGTTGTTTTAATTATTTTTATCAACATTGCAAAAAATGCTTCCCTCTCTAGTACTAATGAAATAGACTATTTGTTAGCGAAAAACACTAATTATTAGGTCAGCAATGTCTCGATTCAATCAACAAGATAATCTCATTGGTCAATCAAATAGCTTTTTAGAAGTTTTAGAGCAAATCTCACAAATAGCTCCGTTAAGTAAACCCGTGTTAATTATTGGTGAAAGAGGAACAGGTAAAGAGCTCGTTGCTGCCCGTCTACATTACCTTTCTCAACGCTGGGATCAGAATTATCTTAAACTAAATTGTGCCGCATTAAATGAAAATTTACTTGAAACCGAACTGTTTGGTCATGAAGGGGGTGCATTTACGGGGGCAAGTAAACGCCATGAAGGACGCTTCGAACGTGCTGATAAAGGCACACTGTTCCTTGACGAGATAGCGAATACCTCAGGGCTTATTCAAGAGAAATTGTTACGCGTAGTCGAATATGGTGAATTTGAGCGTGTTGGTGGCTCTAGAACAATTAAAACAAATGCTCGATTAGTTGCTGCAACAAATGAAGATCTTCCTTCTATGGCTGATTCTGGTGAGTTTAGAGCTGATTTACTCGATCGCTTAGCATTTGACGTGATAACCCTTCCGCCCCTTAGAGAGCGCCTTGAAGATATTTTAATGCTAGCTGAACACTTCGCTATAAATATGGCTCGTGAATTAGAATTTGAGCTATTTAGTGGTTTTACTGAAAAAGCTAAAAGGTCATTACTTGAGTACCACTGGCCCGGCAATATTCGCGAGTTAAAAAATGTTGTTGAGCGTAGTGTTTATCGGTGTAACAACCCCCACTTACCGGTACATGATTTAGTAATCGATCCCTTCGAGTCTCCTTATCGCCCAAAACAACGCGTAAAAACCCAAGATCGTGTTGTTGTGCAACAGGCGCCAAATCAATGGCAAGAACAAGAAGAAGCTCCAGTAAAAACAGTAGAAAAACCACCAGAGCTAAGCACAAGTTTTAACTTTCCACTTTCGTTAAAATCTTTGTCTCAGCAATATGAAGTGGATCTTATAAAGTCTGCATTAGAAAATTGTCAATATAACCAGAAAAAGACTGCAGACGCATTAGAATTAACATATCATCAATTACGTGGTTATTTAAAAAAATACAACTTGTTAGACAGTCAACATAGCGAAGGGTAAAGGTTTTTTGTGACAGTTACATCGGCGAGTCAATATTTTAGAATATTAGTGACATTATCAGCTATGTTTCTTTGGGGTTGCGACTCTTATAAGGCTGACTCGCTGAGTGAAAGAAGCTTGATTTATTGTAGCGAAGGATCTCCTGAAATTTTAAATCCTCAACTCGTTACGTCAGGCGTCACAGTTGATGCGACATCAAAACAACTTTACAATCAATTAATTGCGTTTGATGTGGCTACTAACGAGGTTACACCTTCTATCGCTAAATCATGGCATGTAACACAAGACAATAAAAAAATTACCTTTTATTTGCGAAGAAACGTTGCTTTTCATCATACACAATATTTTATGCCCACAAGGCATTTAAATGCAGATGACGTATTATTTAGCTTCAACCGCATATTGGATCCTAGCCAAGTTTTTCATGATGTTTCTGGCGGAAAATACCCGTTTTTCGATAGTGTTGGCTTTGCTGATGTCATCGAGTCACTTGAAAAAATAAACGAATACACGATTAGGTTTAACCTTAAACGTGCTGACAGTTCATTTTTAGCAAACCTTGCTACTGACTTTTCCGTAATTTTATCTCGAGAATATGCTGAGTTATTAATACGTTCAAATAGACTAGAAGATATCGATACATTGCCTATAGGAACAGGCCCTTATAAATTTAAAGAATATCGAACTGGTTCTTATATTCGATATGAACCTCATACAGAATATTGGGAAGGCCAACCAAAGCTACAACAACTTATTTTTGATATAACCCCTAGCAACACAGGCAGATTAACTAAATTACTTGCTGGGGAATGTGATGTTATTGGTTACCCTATTGCACATAAAAAAATAAACAACAATCCTTTACTAACACTTGAAGATGTCACAGCTTTTAATATTGGTTATTTAGGCTTTAATACCGCAAAGCCACCTTTTAATAACAAATTAATACGCAGAGCGGTGGCACATGCCATTAACAAACAGGCGATTTTAGATACCGTATATTTTGGTGATGCAAAAGCCGAATCTGCCAATTCAATTCTACCCCCTTCCTCCTGGGCTTACGCTGAGGATACTCATGATATCGAATACTCTGTCGAACAAGCGGAATTGTTATTAACACAAGCAGGGATCACTGATGGTTTAACAATAGATTTATGGGCAATGCCAGTGCAACGTGCCTACAACCCTGATGCTGTAACAATGGCTAAGCTCATTCAAGCGGATCTGCAAAAAATCGGTATAACCGTCAACATCATTAGCTATAATTGGCAAGAATTCTTAAGACGTTTAGCACTTGGCGAGCACCAGTCGGTACTGTTGGGATGGTCGGCTGATCACCCTGATCCCGATAATTTTTTTACTCCCCTACTCAGTTGTGGTTCTGCTGAAACAGGCAATAATAGAACATTTTGGTGTAACCAACAGTTTGAAAAATTACTTCAAGGAGCGCTTAAGATCACGGATGTTGAACAACGCAAAGCATTGTATCGAGAAGCTCAAAAAATAGCCGCTGAAGAATTGCCGCTGTTTCCTATTGCACACTCTAAGCGCTTTCAAGCACGTAAAATATCAGTAAAGGGTGATATATTACATCCCTTTGGTGGCATTAGCTTTGGTGGGGTAGAAAAACAATAACATGCTAATTTTTACGTTAAGGCGCTTAAACTTATTTTTCTTCACCATGTTAGTATTGACGCTTTTAACCTTTAGTTTAAGCTTTTTCTTTCCTGGCGAACAAATTATCAATGTTACTGGGCAAATAGATGCCACGCCCGAACAAATAGCTTTAATTGCGTTAGATTACAACAAGCATGAATCATTAATCATGCAATACTGGAGCTACCTAGTACATCTTTTTAACGGAGACCTAGGTGTTTCTATGGCGTCAAGAATTCCTATTATGGATGAAATGATGAGCCACCTTCCTGCCACGATAGAGCTTACGACTGTTGCTTTAATTATCGCCATGGTTGTTGGCATTCCAATCGGTTTTATCGCCGCTATACGGCATAGAAAAAAAACAGACGATATAATTTTAGCGGTTTCTATGATCGGCTATTCAATCCCTATTTTTTGGCTCGCTTTACTTGCCATCTTAATTTTTTCTATTCAACTCGCTTGGTTACCCTCTGCCGGGCAAATCAGTTTAGTTTATGAAATTGAACAAGTAACGGGTATTTTATTTTTTGATATTTTATTCAGTGATAACCCATATAAATGGCAAGCTTTTCAAAATGCGAGTGTGCATATATTATTACCAGCTTGTGTTGTCGCTCTTGCACCCGCCACGGTTTTTGTACGATTAGCCAGAACATCAATGTTGACGGTATTAGATTCACATTATATAAAAGCAGCTATGGCAAAAGGACTTACCTTTCAACAACTTATTTTTAGACATGCCATTAAAAATGCGATGGTTAATGTGATTAGAGATGTCGGCTTGCAGTTTGCTAATTTAGTGACATTAGCAATGGTAACAGAGGTTATTTTCAACTGGCCTGGTATTGGAAATTGGCTAATTCAGAGTATTTACCAGCGTGATTATACTGCAATACAAGGCGGGTTGTTAGCGCTATCAAGCTTCATCTTTATTGTACATATTTTTACAGATTTTATTTACGCAAGCTTAAATCCATTAGCACGAGGTATTAAGTATGGCTCGTGATAAAACGTATACGGAAGAAGAGTTTCCTTCACCATTAGTACAGCTATGGCATAACTTTAAGCAATCACCTGCGGTGATGATTGGCTTTGGGTGTTTTATTTTTTTAGTCTTGTTAGCAATATTTTCACCTCTCATATCTCCTTATTCGCCAATAGAAAACAATCTTGACGCTATTCTGCTTCCGCCTGCGTGGCATAATGATGGTGATGTTAGTTATTTGCTGGGAACTGATAATTTAGGCCGAGATATGCTGTCTCGTTTAATGCACGGTGCATCGTTAACCTTTGGTTTAAGTTTTATTGTTGTCATTTTATCTATGTTTGTGGGAGTGATAATCGGTTCTATTTCAGCGTTGACTAAAGGAGTAAAATCAAGTTTTCTTAACCACTTTTTAGATGTCATTCTTTCAATTCCATCCTTACTTCTAGCCATTATTATCGTCGCTATTCTAGGGCCAGGTCTTAGCAATACCTTATGGGCTATTGTGATCATTCTAATTCCCCAGTTTATACATATTACAAGAAATGCCGTGGTACAAGAATTTAAAAAGGACTATGTACTTGCATCTAAACTTGATGGTGCAAGCAATATCCGGATTCTTTATTACTCTATTTACCCTAATATTATTGAGAAAATGATCAGCCAAGCCACGCTTGCTCAATCTGCTGCAATACTAGACATAGCAACCTTAGGGTTTTTAGGGCTTGGTGCGCCTATCCCAATGCCTGAATGGGGAGCAATGTTGGCTAATGGTATTGATTTATTTTATATCGCGCCGTGGACTGTTTATCTACCTGGGCTTGCAATTTTATTTGCCGTTGTTGCTACCAATTTAGTCGGTGAAGGCATGCGACACGCGCTGAAAGTCAGGAAAGAACATTAATGAACTTACTTGATATTCGAAATTTATCCATCAGACTCCTTACTACAACTTCTTCAATTTTAGCGGTTGACCGGGTGAGTTTAACCATGAAAGAAGGTGAAGTTCGCGGTCTAGTTGGAGAATCTGGATCGGGCAAGTCTTTACTTGCACAAGCCATTATGGGCGTATTAGATGATAAATGGAAAGTAGACGCTGATCGTTTTCATTGGCGTGGACAAGATCTAATGCGGTTATCATTAGAAGAAAGAAAAGCCATTATTACCAAAGATGTGGCGATAATTTTTCAGGAGCCTATGGCTTGTTTAGATCCAACAACAACTATTGGTGCACAACTTGAGGAAGCTGTGTCAGGAGAACAATTAACCGGCTTTTTTTGGCAACGCAAACAACAACGAAAACTTGCTGCAATTAATTTATTACACAAAGTTGGTATTAAAAACCACGAGAAGTGCGTGCATAGCTATCCGCATCAGTTAACAGAAGCGCTTTGCCAAAGAGTGATGATAGCCATGGCACTCGCGCGAAAACCACTATTATTGATTGCAGATGAACCAACGGCAGCGATGGAAAGTACCAATCAAGACCAGATCTTTCGTCTACTTGCTAGTCTTAATCAATTAAAAAATATGTCTATTCTTCTTATTAGCCATGATTTAGAAAATGTTACCCATTGGACAAAAAACATAACGGTTATGTATTCAGGTCAATTTGTGGAAGCAGGAACAACAGAGCAAATATTTCACACGCCGTTTCATCCATACACTCGCGCATTAGTTGATAGCAGCCCTATGGCAAATATGCAGATACCTGCTAAATCGCGCTTGATGACGTTACCAGGTAGCATTCCTATTTTGCAACATTTGCCAATAGGTTGTCGACTTGGGCCACGTTGTCCTAAAGCACAAAAAGCATGTGTACAAGCACCTAAAGTGAAAAATTATCATGGGCACCAAGTAAGTTGTCATTATTCATTAAAGGATAGTTATAAATGACAGCTTTATTACAGGTAAATAATTTAAGTAAAACCTATCGAATTACGAAAAGCTGGTTTAATCGAACCTTAGTGCCTGCATTGGAGCCTGTTTCATTTACATTGGATGCACAGAAAACGCTCGCGATAGTCGGTGAGGCAGGTTCTGGAAAGTCAACGCTTGCTAAGCTTCTAGTTGGAGCAGAAAAGCCAACAACAGGTGCAATTAAATTAAATGCGCAGTTACTTCAAGATGGTAATTTTAAACAACGCTGTCAGCATATACGGATGATTTTTCAAGATTCTGGCACAACGTTAAACCCTAGTTTAACCATTCAACAGTTACTTGATGAACCTTTATATTTAAATACCCAATTAAATGAAGCGCAACGCACTGATTTGATCATTGCGACCTTAAAAAAAGTAGGGTTACTTGCAGAGCATATGAATTTTTATCCGCATATGTTTTCAGGTGGACAAAAACAGCGTATTTCATTAGCTCGCGCTATTATTTTAGAGCCTCAAGTTATCATTCTTGATGAAGCGCTTGCCGCATTAGATCCATCATTACGTTCTCAAATGATAAATCTATTACTCGATTTACAACAACAAATGGGTCTTGGCTTTATTTTGATTTCTCATAACTTGGGTATCGTCAGACACTTTAGTGACGACATCATGGTGCTATGTAAAGGACAAGTCGTTGAAATGGGTAATACAACAGCCGTTCTACGAAACCCCAAACATAAATACACCAAAAAGCTGATCATGAGCCAACGCTTTCAACTCTCGAAAAAATAACCCTAAAGATTAAGGGGTCAGGTACAAAGATTAATAAGAATTAGACATGAGTAGATAGTATAAAGGCCGCTATGCGGCCTTTATACAATTCACGTATTTATGCAAAATTAATATTGATTAGACGCCTGTATCGATGAACGACGTGTAATCTTGGCTTCTGCTTTTAACGCTTCAACGTAAGACGCATAAGCTGATTGTGCCAATTGTTGCGTAAGTTGTTCTGCTAAGCGCGGTGCTGTCTCCGTTTCTTCGCTTTCATTTACCGCGGTTACATTAACAACAGCATAGTCACCTGTTGTCAAACTTACCGTTGTTGCAGAAACAGTATCTTCTTTTGGATGAGGCAATTTGAAAGCTTCTCGCACTAAGTTAGCGTCAAGGTTACTACCATATCGTGCAACATCAGCTTGTTGTTCAAAGCTTGTTTGACTCGCAGCTAATTGCTCATCAACGGCTTCTTCGCTTCTTAGTGAAGCGAGCAGTTCTTCCGCTGCTGTTTGTGCCTGTGTTTGCGCTTTTTGTGCCGTTAACGTTTCACTGATCGTTGCTTTAACTTCATCAAGCGGTTTTACATTTGCCGCTTGATATTCATTAACACGCAAGACTAAAGCTAAGCTATCGCTTACTTCAATAATGTCTGAGTTAAGGCGTTCTTCTAACACTAAAGAAGAAAACGCAGCCTCTATTGCTTTAGGGCTATCAAAAGGCGCAGAATTGCTGTTTTTTGTTAACCAGTCAGAAGTTTGAACGTTTACATTAATTGCTCCTGCAGCATCTTCTAAGCTATCTGGTACTTCGAAGCTTAATTCTGCAGCACGTTGTTGTAATTCAAAGTACTTATCTTGCGCTTTATTCTGACTTACCATAACTCGTAAATCTTCAACAACATCAGAGAACGGTTTAACCTTTTCATCTTCTAATGCCGTTAATTTGATTAAGTGCAAACCAAAGTCAGTTTCTACAACATCTGACACTTCTCCAATTTCAGTTAACGCAAATGCTGCATCGTCAAATGCTTCATCCATTGCACCTCGTTCTATCCATTCTAGGTCACCACCATTTTCACCACTAAACACATCGGCTGATAACTCTTCAGCTAAAGCCGCAAACTCTTCACCATTAGCAAGGCGTGTTTGAATGTCTTCAATTTTAGCGATTGCTGCCGCTTCATCATCTTCATTTTCGATTAAGATGTGCGAAACTCTGCGTTGCTCTTCTTGACGATAATTTGCAATATTACTTTGATAATAATCTTGCAGTTCTTGATCTGAAACCGTTATGTTTTTAGCAATTTCGTTAACGTCGATAGTAATGTAATCAACTTTTACTTTCTCTGCGTTTTGATAACGAGCTTGGTTAGCTTGATAATATTGTAAAATTTCTTCATCTGTTACCGACACACCGTCAATAAATTGTTCAGCTGAAATAATGGCGTAGCGTAAATCTCGCTTTTGATTTTGTAATGCCATCACTTGTTTTTCTTGGAACGGTACACTAAATTCTGTTGCGACCAATGCTTGTGAAAGCTGTCGTCTAGTCATTTCTACACGTAGGTAATCGCGAAAATCAGATGACTGATAAAAACCGTTCTGGTTTATCACTGCTAAATAACGGTTATTGTCAAACTCACCTTCCACTTGAAATGCAGGCATTTCACGGATGGTTTTTTTAATTTGTGCATCACTTACACGAATCGACAAATCACTTGAGGCTTGATCTATTAGCTCTTGGTTGATCAAATTATCAACAATACTATTTCTAAAGTTAGCCATATATGAAGCATCAGACGCTAATGTTTCAAACATTTCGCCATATTGTTGCGCCATATTAGCACGCTGCTGCTGAAACGCTTTATCGAACGAAGCTTGCGATATTTTAACGCCATTAACCTCTGCAATTGATGTATCAACACTATTGGTATAACTACCTATCCCTGCTACTGCAAAAGTAAGGATAATAAAACCAAGAATAATCTTTGCGACTAATCCTTGAGAATTTTCTCTTATATTTTCTAACATCGTTTTCTCTCAACACTAGGTTTTTAAACCTGAAGATAATTATCTGCGCGCGATTTTATCAGATGGAACGCTAAGCTTGAAGCTATCTGTAAAATTATTCGAAAGATTCTTATTATATTTTTGGTAGATAGATAACAAAAGACCACCCTTAAGGTGGTCTTTTGGAATGCTTATTTAGTAACTGTGATTAGTTACAAGCATCTTTTAAAGCTTTACCAGCTTTGAAAGATGGAATTTTTGCTGCAGCAATTTCAATAGTAGCACCAGTTTGTGGGTTACGGCCTGTGCGTGCTGCACGATCACGTACTGAAAAAGTACCGAAACCAACAAGAGCAACTTGCTCACCACTTTTTAATTCTTCTGTAACAGCTTCGATAAATGAATCTAAAGCACGACCAGCCGCTGCTTTAGAAATGTCAGCACCCGCAGCAATTTTCTCGATTAATTGAGATTTATTCACAGTATATTCCCCTTCAATTGTTATTATTCAGCGCCATCTTTTGTTAATTTAGCGTCCTGCAAAAGCTTTTATAACAAGCTTCTTTTTGAACATCAAGCACTGAGTTAAAGAAAATCTAAAATTAAGATAATTTTATTTATCTCTAGCAGACCCCTTGTTTATATTGGGGTACAGCGCTATTAGCCTCATTAACTTACCATAGTTACAGCGTTTGGAAAGCCTTTATTGCAAATTTTTGCTATTTTTTTCACTTTTTTTGCTTATTTACTCAAAAAAGCATCAGTTTTCAGGTGCTAACCGGTAATTTTTACTTTTTCAACGGGATTTTCTAATGCAATGTCGAGCACTTCTTCAATCCATTTTACGGGATGAATTGCTAAGTCAGCTTTGACATTATCTGGAATTTCTTTTAAATCACGTTCATTATCTTTCGGGATAACCACCGTTTTTATACCACCACGGTGTGCGGCCAACAATTTTTCTTTTAACCCACCGATTGGCAATACTTCACCACGAAGGGTAATTTCACCTGTCATAGCTACATCTGCTTTTACCGGGTTACCCGTTAAACTTGATACTAACGCAGTACACATACCAATACCGGCACTTGGGCCATCTTTTGGTGTTGCTCCTTCAGGTACATGCACGTGAATATCACGTTTCTCGTAAAAATCATCATTAATGCGAAGTGCCTCCGTACGGCTACGTACAACCGTCATCGCTGCTTGTATAGACTCTTGCATCACATCACCGAGTGAACCGGTATAACTGAGTTTACCTTTTCCTGGTACTGACGCTGTTTCGATAGTAAGTAACTCACCACCTACAGAGGTCCAAGCTAAACCAGTCACTAAACCAACGCGGTTCTCATCATCCGCTTTACCATAATCAAAGCGTTGCACACCAAGAAAGTCAGCCAAGTTATCCTGTGAAATTTCGACTGATTTCACTTTTTTGTCTAACAAGATCGTTTTAACGACCTTTCGGCACAGTTTAGAAATTTCTCTTTCTAAACTACGTACGCCAGCTTCTCTTGTGTAATAACGAATAATGCCAATAATTGCACTGTCTTTTACGGTAATTTCGCTGTCTTTTAAGCCATTACGTTTAATTTGTTTGGTTAACAAATGACGTTTAGCAATATTAAGCTTTTCATCTTCGGTATAACCAGACAAACGAATAACTTCCATACGGTCAAGTAATGGCCCTGGAATATCCATACTATTAGATGTTGCTACAAACATAACATCTGAAAGATCATAATCAACTTCCAAATAATGATCATTAAAGCTGGTATTTTGCTCTGGGTCTAATACTTCTAATAACGCAGAAGATGGATCTCCGCGCATATCTGACGCCATTTTGTCAATTTCATCTAATAAAAATAGCGGGTTTTTAACCCCTACTTTAGCAATTTTCTGAATCAGTTTACCCGGTAATGAACCAATATATGTTCTTCGATGTCCGCGAATTTCAGCTTCATCTCTGACGCCACCTAAAGCCATTCGCACATATTTACGTCCGGTTGCCTTAGCAATTGATTGCCCTAAAGAGGTTTTACCAACACCAGGAGGCCCCACTAAACATAGAATTGGCCCTTTTAACTGACTAACACGCTGTTGAACGGCAAGATACTCGATAATGCGTTCTTTGACTTTATCTAATCCATAATGATCTTTTTCTAATACTTCTTCCGCCAAGGCCAAATTTTTCTTCAATTTACTGCGTTTCTTCCATGGAACACTTGTCATCCAATCAATATAACTACGCACAACGGTTGCTTCAGCTGACATCGAAGACATCATTTTAAGCTTTTGAAGTTCAGCTTGTGTTTTCTCTTTCGCCTCTTTTGGCATTTGAGCATCTTCAATTTTTTTCGCGATTTGTTCTAACTCATCAGGTACATCGTCCATATCACCTAATTCTTTTTGAATCGCTTTCATTTGCTCATTCAAGTAATATTCGCGCTGGCTTTTTTCCATCTGTTTTTTAACGCGAGTACGTATTTTCTTTTCAACTTGCAGTAGATCGATTTCGCCTTCCATCAATGCCATCAGATGCTCTAATCGTTTAGCAACATCTTTAATTTCAAGCACATTTTGCTTTTCTACTAGCTTTAATGGCATATGGGCGGCCATGGTATCAGCTAATTGTTCAGCATCATCAATGCCTGAAATTGATGTAAGTACTTCCGGCGGAATTTTCTTATTTAATTTAACGTAACCTTCAAATTGCGAAATAGCTGAACGCACTAACACATCTAAACTGTCTTCGTCGCTATTTTCAGTGCTTAAATAGGCAATATTTGCGGTAAAATATTGTTCTGTTTCAACAAACTCGGTGACTTCTGCTCGCCTAACCCCTTCAACTAGCACTTTCACTGTGCCATCTGGCAGCTTCAACATTTGTAAAATAGTGGCGACAGTGCCTGTAGCAAACACATCATTTTCGCTGGGATCATCAACTGCGGCATCTTTTTGAGCAACAAGGAAAACCTGCTTGTCACTTTCCATTGCGATGTCTAAACAACGAATCGACTTTTCACGGCCAACAAATAAAGGAATGACCATTTGTGGATAAACAACAACATCACGTAAGGCCAAAACGGGAACTTCACTAATTTTGCTGACAGGATTTGATTCTTCAGACATCGGGGACTCTCTTAAATGCAAAAATCTTAGGTGTTAATCTTTAGTAAAAACTATATGGGGTTATTCGCAACGCTTTCAACAATTAGTTTAAAAAAAGCATATGTTCGTACAATAAACACACAACATAGTTCTATAATGCAGTTTTTTCACGGATAATTTTTAAAAGATAAAAAAAAGAGTACCGAAGTACTCTTTTTAATCAATCACTAATTAACTATCAGATGCAGCTTTATCTTGTGCAGACTCGTATATCACAATAGGCTTAGACTCACCTTTGATGACAGTTTCATCTAATACAACTTTTGTAGCGTTTTCCATCGTTGGTAGTTCATACATCGTATCAAGTAAAACACCTTCAACGATAGAACGTAGCCCACGAGCACCTGTTTTGCGTACCATTGCTTTATTTGCAATAGCTTGCAGGGCATCTTTTCTAAACTCTAGTTCAACACCTTCCATATCGAACAATGCGGAATATTGCTTGGTTAACGCATTTTTTGGCTCTTGAAGTATTTGGATCAATGCACTTTCATCAAGCTCACTTAAGGTAGCTACTACCGGTAACCGACCGATGAACTCAGGAATTAAACCATATTTAACTAAATCTTCTGGTTCAACTTCTTGAAAGCGTTCAGTCAATGACTTCTTACTATCAGTTGCTTTAACTTCAACACCAAAACCAATGCCAGCACCTGTATCACAACGCTGTTCAATCACTTTATCTAGGCCGGCAAATGCACCACCACAAATAAATAGAATCTTAGAAGTATCAACCTGCAAAAACTCTTGCTGAGGGTGTTTACGACCACCTTGTGGAGGCACAGAAGCAACAGTACCTTCTATTAGTTTTAATAATGCTTGTTGTACACCTTCACCTGACACATCGCGTGTAATAGACGGATTATCAGACTTACGAGATATTTTATCGATTTCATCGATATAAACGATACCACGTTGTGCCTTTTCAACATCATAATCACATTTCTGAAGTAACTTCTGAATGATGTTTTCAACATCTTCACCTACGTAACCAGCTTCGGTTAACGTGGTTGCATCTGCCATGGTGAAAGGTACATCAAGTAAGCGAGCTAACGTTTCAGCGAGTAACGTTTTACCACTGCCTGTAGGCCCAATAAGCAAAATATTACTTTTGCCTAATTCAACGCCATTGTGAGAATCACCATTACGTAAACGCTTATAATGATTATAAACGGCTACCGACAGCACCTTTTTAGCATGCTCCTGTCCGATAACATAATCATCAAGGCTTTCTCTAATTTCTACTGGTGAAGGTAAACTTTCCTTTTCTTGCTTAGGAGAAATTTCTTTGATTTCTTCTCGAATGATGTCGTTACATAGCTCAACACATTCGTCGCAAATAAATACCGAAGGGCCAGCAATTAACTTACGCACTTCATGTTGGCTTTTACCACAAAACGAACAATATAATAACTTGCCGTTATCACCGTCACCTTTTTTAATATCGGTCATACGGTACCTCTAAATTATTCAATATCTATATGATAAGTATTTCACAAAATAAGCAGATCTCAATGTCTATACTTACTTTAGTGTTACTTTTCGGCTCTACGTTCAAATATGGAGTCAACTAATCCATAATCAACTGCTGCTTGCGCACTTAAGAAGTTATCACGATCAGTATCAACAGATACTTTTTCAAGTGGCTGCCCTGTATGTTCTGCCATCAAACGATTCATTTTCTCTTTGATGGTCAAAATTTCTTTCGCATGAATTTCAAAATCAGATGCTTGACCTTGAAAGCCTCCTAAAGGCTGATGGATCATAACACGAGAGTTAGGCAAACAATAACGTTTCCCCTTTGCACCACCTGATAATAAGAACGCTCCCATGCTTGCTGCTTGACCAACACACACAGTGCTAACATCAGGGCGAATAAACTTCATGGTGTCGTAAATAGCCATACCCGCAGTGACTGACCCGCCTGGCGAATTAATGTATAAAAAAATGTCTTTTTCTGCGCTTTCCGATTCTAAAAAAAGCATTTGTGCGACAATCAGGTTAGCCATGTGGTCTTCAACCTGGCCGCATAAAAAGATAACGCGCTCTTTGAGCAAACGAGAATAAATATCATAAGAACGCTCACCCTTTGCTGTTTGTTCAACAACCATAGGGACTAAGGCGCTTTCAATTTGGCTATTCGTACTTTGAGATTTAGTAAGAGAAGTGATCAACACGGTTTCCTTTTAAAAAAAAATGGCTCATATGTTTCCATACAAGCCATTTAAGCTATTGCGTGAACTATTGTCAATCAAAAAGCTTATTTAGCTTCCGGATTCATAATATCTTTGAAGTTAGACTTCTTGTCTTTTACCTTTGCGCCAGCAAGTAAAACTTCAACGGCTTGTTCTTCAAGCGCTACGTTTTGCATTTGCTGATTCATTTCTTGGTTAGACTTGTAGTATTCAATCACTTCTTGTGGATCTTCATAAGCAGAAGCTGCAGATTCAATCAACTCAGTGACTTTAGCTTCGTCAACTTTTAATTCATTTTGCTTGATAACTTCACCAAGTAATAAACCTACTTTAACACGACGCTCTGCTTGTTCTTGGAACATTTCAGCTGGTAGCTCAGGTAAGTTTTTAGGGTCCATTTGACCACCAAAACGTTGTAAAGCTTGTTGACGAAGTACATCAATTTCTTGAGCAACTAATGACTGTGGTAAGTCAACACTGTTGGTTTCAAGTAAACCATTGATCACTTGCTCTTTCACTTTAGTTTTAACCGCTTGTGAAAGTTCACGAG
Source organism: Thalassotalea sp. 1_MG-2023 (assembly GCF_030546745.1). Taxonomy (GTDB): domain Bacteria; phylum Pseudomonadota; class Gammaproteobacteria; order Enterobacterales; family Alteromonadaceae; genus Thalassotalea_C. Next base: position 17,171 of record NZ_JAUOPD010000017.1, on the reverse strand, counting down.
CCATGTTTTTGCTTACTTCATCACGAAGTGCATCTACACCACCGTCTTCAACACCGAATAGTTTAGCAAATTCGTCATCGATTTTTGGTAATACTGGGCCTTCAGTTTTGTGCACTTTGATATCAAATTCAGCTTCTTTACCCTTTAAGTTCTCAGCATGATAATCATCAGGGAAAGTCACAGAAATTGTTTTTTCTTCATCAACTTTCATACCGGTGATTTCTTTCTCGAAACCAGGGATCATACGGCCAGCACCAAGTTCTAATTCAAAACCTTCAGCTTTACCACCTTCAAATTCTTCACCATCAACGCGGCCTAAGAAATCAATCGTTAGCTTATCGCCTTTCTTAGTTTTACGCTTATTTTCTTTCCACGTTTGGTGTTGTTTCTGTAACGTGATAAACATTTCATCAATGTCTTTGTCTGTTACGTCAACATCTGGGCGCTCAACGGTAATTTTATCTAAATCTTTTAATTCAACTTCTGGATAAACTTCGAACGTTGCTTCAAATTCTAGATCTTGACCATCTTCATTACTTTTAGCAACGAATTGAGGACGACCTGCTGGATTAATTTTTTCAGCAACAATCGCTTCTACGAAATTACGTTGCATGACTTCACCAGCGATTTCTTGGCGTACAGCTTTTCCGTAACGCTTTTGAATAACAGAAGGTGGAACCTTACCAGGACGGAAACCATTGATCTTTTGTGTCTTCGCAATATGACGAAGACGGTTTTTTACTTCAACGTCTACTTTCTCTGCAGGAACTGAAATCGTTAATTTACGTTCCAAACCTTTTGTAGTCTCAACTGAAACTTGCATTTACATACCTCAATATTTAGTACTTTTTAGCACTTTCAAAAATGCATCTATATTCTGAGCAACAAGCTTTCTTGTTGTTCGAAACCTATCTGATGACTAGCTAGGCTCGAAATAAATCCGAATCAAAGATGAATAGATTAAAAATAATGACGCGAAATTATAGCGGCGCTTTCAGCCAGAGTCGAGAGCTCTAAGCAATTAATTTTTGAACGATTGATTAAATTACAGCTAATCATTCCCAAGCCTAGAGAATATAAGGGTTTTATTAACATTAGTTCAATTTAGAAAAAAACATTTTTATACCGCTTCTAGCGGCATTGTTGCGTATTCAATCGATGGGGCACAACAAAAAACAAGCTTCATTGAAATCAGTGGTGATAAAAATGAATAGCTTTACTGGATATTTGAATACAAAGTAAGGGCAAATAGAGCATATAACTCAGCGAGGAAATTTTAATCAGCAACGCTGTTTTTTTTTAAATCAGTTAATACAAAATAATATTAATAAATAATTTAATTGATAGAATCTTTAACTGCTAAAAAAGAAATGCTTCTCAGAAGTTCAAGCTCAAAGAGGACAAGTGCTCGGTGATGCAAGATTATTCCGTACTTCCTGTACTCCACCCTTCGGGCCGCACTACGTGCGTTCAACATTGTTCCAGACTTTGTATTCCGTACATCCTGTACTCCACCCTACGGGCCGCACTGCGTGCGTTCAAAATTGTTCCAGACAATTTTGTCGACTTGCTTCGCAAGTTCTCATCTTATTCAAAGATCGTGAATTTATACTAAAGTTATTGAGATATTTTCTGACATAGAGAAAGTGGTCGGTGATGCAAGATTATTCCGTACATCCTGTACTTCACCCTACGGGCCGCACTACGTGCGTTCAACATTGTTCCAGACAATGTTGTCGACTTGCTTCGCAAGTTCTCATCTAGGTGTAATTTTGCAATATATTTTTTACGTTTGAAAAGATGCTTTCAAAAAGAGAAAGTGGTCGGTGATGCAAGATTCGAACTTGCGACCCCTTGGACCCAAACCAAGTGCGCTACCAAGCTGCGCTAATCACCGACGAAAGATGGGGTGGCTAATGGGACTTGAACCCACGACAACCGGAATCACAATCCGGGGCTCTACCAACTGAGCTATAGCCACCACAGGAATGGCACGCCCTGTAGGAGTCGAACCTACGACCCACGCCTTAGAAGGGCGTTGCTCTATCCAGCTGAGCTAAGGGCGCACATGACCTACAAGTGCGTTTTTAAATTTAACAGTATTTCGAAAAATTTAAAAGTGGTCGGTGATGCAAGATTCGAACTTGCGACCCCTTGGACCCAAACCAAGTGCGCTACCAAGCTGCGCTAATCACCGACGTTTTGTTAAAAACATGCTTGCTTTCAACGGGTGCGGATATTACCGAGTTGGCGTTTACTCGTCAAACGTTTTTTAATAAAAATTACGTGTTCGGTCACTTTTACAGCAAACCCAGAGTAATTCACGGCTATTTGCTTAAAAAGTAGCTAAAAGTTAAGTTTTATGAATAAAAACTAACTTAGTCAAAATGAATACAATATATCAACAAATAGCATCTACACCTACTAAGTAAAATATGCGAAAATGTCGACGTTTTTAATCTAATCTTCCTAGGAATTATGACTGCATCTCTCATTGACGGCAAAAAAATTGCGCAAGAACTCAGAACTTCTGTAAAGACAAAAGTAGAACAGCGCGTTTCACAAGGCTTGCGTGCGCCTGGTTTAGCGGTGATTTTAGTAGGCAAAGATCCAGCTTCGGAAGTATACGTCGGCAGCAAACGTCGTGCTTGTGAAGAAGTTGGTTTTGTTTCTCGTTCATATGACTTACCAGAAACTACTTCAGAAGATGAATTACTATCTCTAGTAAGAGAATTAAATAATGATGATGCGATAGACGGTATTTTAGTGCAATTACCTCTACCTGAAGGGTTAGATGCTAATTTGGTGATAGAAACAATCGCGCCTCATAAAGATGTTGACGGTTTTCACCCATCAAATGTTGGTAAATTAGCGCTAAGACAACCTGGCCTTCGTCCCTGCACGCCAAAAGGTATCATGACCTTATTTGAATCTACGGGTGTACACCCTCACGGTTTAGACGCTCTGGTAGTGGGTGCATCAAACATTGTAGGTCGGCCAATGACTCTAGAGTTATTACTTGCTGGCTGTACGGTGACCACAACCCATCGCTTTACAAAAAATTTAGAAACAAAAGTGCGTAACGCAGATTTACTAGTAGTCGCTGTTGGCAAACCTGCTTTTATACCTGGCGACTGGATAAAAGACGGCGCCATTGTCATTGATGTGGGTATTAACCGTTTAGATAACGGTACATTAGTCGGTGATGTTGAGTTTGACGTAGCAAAAAATAAAGCGGCCTTCATCACTCCAGTGCCTGGCGGTGTTGGCCCGATGACGGTAGCAAGTTTAATTGAAAACACGCTTATCGCCTGTGAAGAATTTAGCCAATCATAAAAATTAGCCTATTAAAAAAGCCCGGTTAACCATAAGTTATCCGGGCTTTTTACTATCAAATAAAAAGGTACGTACTAGCCTTTACGCCAGGTTGTTTTACCTGCACTATCTTCTAATATAATATTCATCGCTTTTAATTTATCACGTGCTTCGTCTGCAAGCGCCCAATTTTTGTCAACGCGCGCTTGATTACGCTGAACGATTAACGCTTCAACTTCAGCAGCTTCATCATCATTTCCACCTTGTAAAAAGGTAGCAGGTTCTAATTGAAATAAGCCAAGCACATTACCAAGTTGCTTCAAGGTACCTGCAAGCTGCACAAGTTCTTCACTTGCATTCTTTTGTTTAGCTACATTTATTGCTTTTGCTAAATCAAATAACACTGACAACGCTTGCGGAGTATTAAAATCATCATCCATTGCTTTGATAAACGCCAATACATGCACTGATGATTTATCAAGTTGAAAATCAGCTGGCACATCAGTATCACGTAATGCCGTATATATACGCTCAACTGAGGCACGCGCTTGCTCTAAATTCTCTGTAGAGTAATTTAATTGGCTACGATAATGCCCTGTGGTTAAAAAGAAACGTGTGGTTTCTGCATCGTACTGTTTTAATACATCACGAATAGTAAAAAAGTTACCAAGAGATTTTGACATTTTCTCTTGATCGACCTGTACCATGCCGGTATGCATCCAGTAGTTCACATACGGTGTATCTAATGCGCAGCAGCTTTGAGCAATTTCATTTTCATGATGTGGGAATTGCAAATCAGAGCCACCACCATGAATATCAAAATGCTTACCTAATTCTTTCGCATTCATTGCAGAACATTCTATATGCCAACCTGGGCGACCTGCGCCCCAAGGCGAATCCCAACTAGGTTCTTCAGGTTTCGCTGTTTTCCATAAGACAAAATCCAAAGGGTTACGCTTTGTAGTATCTACATCAACACGTGAGCCCGCTTGTAACTGTTCTAAATTTTGGCCACTAAGTTGTCCATATTCAGCAAAGCTTGACACATCAAACAATACATCGCCGCTTTCGGCAACATATGCATGTTTCTTGGCGACCAATGAATCAATCATGTCAATGATTTCAGCCATGTGCGTTGTTACACGAGGCTCTAAATCAGGGCGTAATATGTTTAATGCATCGAAATCTTCATGCATATAACCAATGGTACGCTCAGTAAGCTCTTCTGGCGTTTCATTATTTTCAATCGCACGCTTAATGATTTTATCTTCAACATCAGTAATGTTACGCACGTAATTTACATCGAAACCGGAAAAACGCAGATAACGCACTATATTGTCAAAACTGATGTATGTGCGAGCGTGGCCAATGTGGCATAAGTCATAAACGGTACAACCACAAACATACAACCCTACTTTACCTTGATTAATCGGTGTAAATGTTTCCTTTTCACGGGTAAGTGTATTGTACATCTGTAACATGAGGTTTTCTGACTCCTAAAAGACGGGTTTATTTAAGCTTCGGCATTGTAACCGAACTCTGCATTATAATCACCACTTCCCTTTACAGAATTAGCCATTAGGTTACAATCCTTCCACAAACTTTATTAGAGATAGAAATATGATCACTTTTCAAACTTCGTTAGGCGATATCAAAATTGAATTGAACTTCGATAAGGCGCCTGTTACTGCAAAAAATTTCGAACAATACGCTAAAGATGGCTTCTATAATGGCACTATCTTTCATCGTGTGATCAAAGGTTTTATGGCGCAAGGCGGTGGTTTTGCTTCAGGAATGGACGAAAAAGAAAGCGGTGAAAGTATTGAAAATGAAGCCAACAACGGCTTATCGAACAAGCGTGGTACTTTAGCTATGGCCCGTACGCAAGATCCGCATTCAGCGTCAGCACAATTTTTCATTAACTTAACGGATAATGACTTTCTCGACTTTAAAAACGAAACCGTTCAAGGTTGGGGATATTGTGTATTTGGTGAAGTAGTTGAAGGTATGGATATTGTTGACAAAATGACACTGGTTGAAACAGGTCGCTTTGGTTTTCATGATGATGTACCAAAAGATGAAATCATTATTAACGATACAATCGTTGAATAAAATTAGCTAACGTATGTCGAATATCACTTACTTTATTGCCGACTTACATTTAGCAGAAGACAGGCCGGATATTACGGCCTGTTTTTTGTCATTTCTTAAAAAAGACGCACCAAAGGCCCAAGCGCTTTATATTTTAGGTGACCTATTTGAGTATTGGATCGGCGATGACGATGATTCTCCACTGGTGAATCAAATTGCACAAAACCTTAAAATACTTAGTCAGACAGGCACGGCAATATATTTTATTCAGGGGAATCGAGACTTTCTGCTAGGAAAACGCTATGCACAGCGCTGTGGCATGACTTTATTACCAGATGTCACAACAATTGACTTATATGGTGAAAAAACCGTAATCATGCATGGTGATACCTTGTGTACACGTGATGTTGACTACCAAGCATTTAGAAAAAAATCACGTAGTTGGTGGTGGCAAGCCATGATAAAAAGCTTACCACTTTTTATCAGACGAAAAATCGCACAAAATTATCGCAAGAAAAGCGCTCAATCGACCGCGATGAAATCCCAAGACATCATGGATGTTACGCCAGATGAAGTAATTCAATGTTTAAAAAAGCATCAATCAAAGCTTCTGATCCATGGCCACACCCATCGCCCAGCAACACATGAATTAACGGTAAATGGTGAGCCAGCTAAACGCATAGTATTAGGCGATTGGTATGAACAAGGCTCTATATTATATGTAAGCAATGACAGTATTACGCTAGAAAATATGCCTTTTAGTCGTTAAGTGAGCACGCAGGTACACCTGAATGAAACTTAAAATCTTCATCGGGTGTTAGAATAAGCTCCGCTTCTATCTCACCGAAAAAGGCAATTCGCTCGGAAATATCGTGGCCGGCTATTTCTTCTGCCAGGGTTAAATAATCTTGATAATGGCGAGCTTCACTACGCAAAAGTGAAATATAAAAATCCCCTAAGCGTTTATCAACATGAGGCGCTAACTTTGCAAACCGTTCACAAGAACGCGCTTCAATGTAAGCGCCCACGATTAATTTATCAATCATTGCATCGGGCTCAAATGTTTTCACGTTGCGCAACATACCTTTAGCATATCGACAAGGAGTGATACTGCGATATTCAACATTGTATTCATCCATGATCTCTAGCACCTGATAAAAATGGTGTAATTCTTCTTTAATCAACACTACCATTTTATCAATTAAATTTTGACCGTAATCAGAATCAGATTTCGGGATCACTGCTTTTGATAATTTATTTTTTTCAGGTAATACACGCCAATCCCCTTCTCGTTTATAAATAAGTGTTTCAAAAGGCTCTAACCAGGCTAGTAAAGCATTAGCACTTTCTTTATCTACAGCATATTTACGAATTAAGAACATTGCAGATTGTGCAGCTTTTAACTCACAAATTAAATGATCGATAAGGACAATGTCGAGGTTCTCTTTCTTTTTTGCTTCATCAACCCACGCTTGTGGAGTTTCACATTTAAGGAATGATTGTATCGGCGTTAATAATACTTCTATCGACATTGGTGTTAATTCTTCACGATAATTTAAGGATAAAGGTAAATATTAACATAGGCCAATTAAGGACACTTTGATTATTTCAAAGAAATTATCCTTCCTTTCATCAATACTTCTCTAGCTTAGGAGCAAGTAGTGTCACGAAACCTGCTTAACAATAGCCAAGTTAAAAAATAAAGTTGAATAGCGCTATTTCATCACTTTTTTGTGTCTGCTCTTGTTAGTTTTATATTTACAGACAGCCATCGTTAAACTACCGTTAGGTTTCATAGGATTAAATCATGACAATAGTAATATAGGAACCAAAATGACTTTGCGATTTATTAAGTACACAATTTTATTTATTGCCAGTAGTCTACTTTCTTTAACAGCCTTTACCCAGCCATACAATAACATGCTGGTAAATGACCCTATGAATAATGAGGGAAAGGCACTTGTAGAACAATATTGTACCGCTTGCCACCGTATCAATATGATCACGCGAAGTTCAGGGTATAACGCCGATGGCTGGCAAACGTTAATTCACACCATGATCAACTTTTCTAACAGCCCAGCTATTGAAGAAAAAATTGTGAGTTACTTAGCCAAAAATTATCCACCCAATGATAAACGAACACCTAACTTAATATCAGGTGATACCGAAATTAGTTTTACCACTTGGCATACACCAACCCTTGGACAACGTTCTCGAGATCCGATAGAAGCAGAAAATGGTGATATTTGGTGGGCAGGCCAACGTGCAAACCTTATTGGTCGTATTGATCCTGACAGCGGCGAAATGAAAGAATATACCCTGCCAGATAATGCGATGCCACATACAGTGACAACTGATAGTGATGGCAATATTTGGTACACAGGAAATAAAAATGGCACCATGGGTAAGCTAAATATAAAAACGGAAGCCATTACTGAATTTCCGATGCCTGACAAACAAGCTAAAGATCCTCACAGTGCAATCTTCGATAATAAAGGCATACTTTGGTTTACCCTTCAGCATAGCAATATGATTGGTAGATTAAACCCAGAATCAGGCGAAATAAAACTAGTAACGATGAACGCTCCTAAATCTAAACCTTATGGAATTAAAATTGATGATGAAGGCACTCCATGGGTAGCCTGCAACGGTAGAAATTGTTTAGTTAAAGTTGACCCAAAAACGATGGCATTAACCGATATTACCTTACCAAATAAAGCAACAAGAGTGCGAAGATTAGATATCGCAGCAGACGGTATGATTTGGTATGTTAATTCATCTCAAGGGCGATTAGGCCGTTACAACCCTGACACTGGAGATATTAAAGAATGGCCTTCTCCAAGTGGCAATAAGTCTCACCCATATGCCATAGCCGTGATTGATAATATCGTTTGGTATAACGAGTCAGGCATGAGACCAGATGCATTAGTGAGGTTTGATCCCAAAAGTGAGATCTTTCAAAGCTGGGCTATCCCATCAGGTGACGTTTATGCAGGAATTGTAAGGCATATGCGAAAAACCAAACAAGGGGATTTGTTAATTCATCAAAGCAGCACGAGCAAAGTCATCAGAGTGAATATAGAGTAGGATGCGCCCTCGAGTTACAAAAATTCTGTTGAGCGCTTAAGTCGCGTGATTGACCAAATAATTCTATCAATGAATATTTGAATCTGACAAGGTTTTGCCTGAGCAAAAGTATATAAATTGAATAAAGCGTGAGATACTTATCAAACCGTTTTAAATGAAACATTGATGCCATGGCTAAAAAAGCAATTAATAAATTACTCGAAAATCATAAACAATTGATCCACAGCGAATCATTAAAAGTTATCTCACATGTTCAAAGGGAAGAAGATGATTGGATCCTAAACACCATCATGTTTGAAAATATTGATGTGCCATTTAAATATAAACGTAAAAAGCAGTATCGGTGCTTATCTGGACAAAAAGTCAATGTTACCTATTATCCTGCAACTGAGACTATTGCTGGATTTGAGATGGAAATAATGAATATTGTCCGAATAAAAGTCAGCTAAATTTCCCCACTTTGATCATATTTCTCTTATCTATTTTAATTATAATGAAAAATGATTTGCTACGATTTTAGTATAAAATTCACTCTGTTCTTGACTATATCTTCAACATCTTCCATAAATAACATATCAACTATAAAAATAATAACGTTGAACACACGCTAGCGGATAATAATAACAACAACCGCATAAAGCGATTTTGGGGACTGAGTAAGAGGATATAAAATGATATTAAATCATATATGGGGGCTTTATGCTCATCCAAAAGAAGAATGGCGCACAATAGAAAAACGCCATGAAAGTTACATGTACAGTGTTGTGCATATACTAACAATCGCACTGATACCAGCTATATGCAGTTATTTTGCAACAGCACATATTGGTTGGTCTATTGGTGCAGGTCCAGTAATTAAAATTGCAGAATCAAGCGCTTTAGCAATGTCTGTTGCCATGTATTTCGGAATCATTGTTGGTGTTTTGGCACTTGCTTATTTGATTCAATGGATGGCTATCACGTTTAAAGCCTCACCTGACTTTTCACAATCACTTGAACTAGCGTCGTACACTGTTACACCTTTATTAATGGTTGGGTTAACAGCCTTATATCCTGTACTGTGGTTTGTAACACTTTCTGGTCTTGCTGCACTGGCTTATTCAATTTATTTACTTTATTCAGGAACGCCTATAATGATGAACATACCTGAAGAAAGTGGTTTTATTTATTCAAGCTCAGTTGTCACTTGTGGTTTAGTATTGCTTGTCGCGTTAATGGCGGTTAGCGCTATTATGTTTGGTATGGGATTTAGTACCGAATATATTCGATAATACTCGCTAGCTTTATAATAATAAAGGCACCAGAAGGTGCCTTTATTTTTTCTATAAACTGAAATTAAAATTATTCAGAACCTTCATTATGCATATCAATAATGGAATCGGCATTTTTATCTGACGTTTCTTTTACTTCGTTATTTCTTAATGCATCAAGCCTTTCTAAGTAATCTTGATCAATATCTTTGGTAATGTATTGGCCATTGAACACTGATGTTTCAAACTTTTTAATATCAGGATTAGCGGTCCGAACAGCCTCTTCTAAATCTTCAATCGATTGGAAAATCAATTTGTCAGCACCAATTAACTGGCAAATGTCTTCTAATTCTCTACCGTGAGCAATTAATTCATTCGCACTAGGCATATCAATGCCATAAACATTTGGAAAACGTATTTCAGGTGCAGCTGAGGCAAAGTAAACCTTTTTAGCGCCTGCTGCGCGTGCCATTTCAATAATTTGCTCAGAGGTAGTACCACGTACAATTGAATCATCAACTAATAAAACGTTTTTACCTTCAAACTCTGCCCCTATGGCATTTAGCTTACGTCGTACTGATTTTTTACGTTGTTCTTGCCCAGGCATAATGAACGTTCTACCAATATAACGATTTTTAACAAAGCCTTGTCTGTAAGGTAAATTCAACGTTTGTGCTATTTGCAATGCGGTATCACAAGATGTTTCAGGAATTGGAATTACAACATCAATATCTTCATCAGCCCACTCTTTTGCAACCTTAGCACCAAGTTTTGTACCCATTTCAACGCGTGAACCATAAACGGAAATTTTATCCATGGTCGAATCAGGGCGTGCAAAATAAACATATTCAAAAATACATGGATTAAAGCTAGGGTTTTCAGCACATTGTTTACTATGTAATTGACCATCTTCTGTAAAGAAAATAGCTTCACCGGGTGCAACGTCTCTGACAAACTCAAAATCGCTTGCATCTAATGCAACCGATTCAGAAGCGATCATATACTCTGTGCCTTTCTCAGTTTCTCTTTTACCAAAAACCAAAGGACGAATACCATTAGGATCACGAAAAGCAACCATGCCATGGCCAATGATCACAGCAACACTTGCATAGGCACCACGAACACGTTTATGTACATTAGCAACCGCAGTAAAAATATCATCAGGTGTTAAATCTAAACCACCAATATGTTGTAACTCATGGCCAAGTATATTTAACAAAAGCTCTGAGTCAGACGTTGTATTTACGTGGCGACGTGCTTCTTTAAAAAGCCAATCTTTTAATTCTTGCGCATTGGTTAAATTGCCATTATGTGCAAGTGAAATACCGAAAGGTGAATTTGCATAAAATGGTTGCGCTTCTGATGAACTAGACGTACCTGCAGTTGGGTAACGAATATGGCCAATGCCAATATTACCTTGAAGTCTTAGCATATGGCGCGTATGAAAAACATCTTTCACCAAGCCATTCGCTTTTCTGAGTCTAAAGGTGTTATCGTGAATAGTCACGATACCTGCAGCGTCCTGGCCACGATGCTGAAGAACTGTTAAGCCATCATATAAAGATTGCCCAACCGATGTATTACCAACAATGCCAACTATACCACACATGTAGTTTACCCCGATGTTTTAAACTTGCTGTAAAAAACTGGATGATTGTTTGAGATACTCAAAAAACCATTCAATAATTAATGAAAATTCAGGTATCAATAAAGAGTTCTGCCACCATTCGCTTGAAGGTGCAGGCGTAAATGCATCCATAAAAAATAATATGGCGCTACTCACTAATGCGCCCCTTAGCGCACCAAAAACCAACCCTAATACGCGATCTGTTCCTGATAACCCTGTTTTAGTTACCAGTTGCCCAATAACATAGTTAACAATGGCACCTATGATTAGCGTAGAAATAAATAAAATAGCAATGGCAGCGCCATTACGAAGGAGTTGATCAGATATGTTAGTTAATAGCGTAGCTAGTTTTAAGTAGAAAGTACTGGCAATAAAGAAGGCACTGATCCAAACAACAAGCGAGATAGCTTCTTTAACAAAACCTCTGATAAGGCTGATCAGTGTTGAAATACCTATGACTGCCAAAATGGCATAGTCTACCCAAACCATAAATTACGTGTCTCATCGATTAGAGGCGCGCATTCTACCAGAACACGCACTAAGATCGCTAATATTTTATTATTTTGTTGGCTGAAATTTGGCAATTTTTCCTTGCACTTTCGTTAACTCTTTAAGTGCCGGAAGTTTTTTCTCTAGGCTAGACTTCACTAATTCAGGACCAATAAATACTTTTGTTAATGTGCCACTTTTTGTATTTATCGGCTTAGTGAAGACGGTATAACCTGCTTTTTTTAATTTACGCGTTAGGTCTGCTACATTTTTTTTATGGCGAAAACTACCCAATTGGATCACCCAAGCTTGCTCGTCAGTTATTTTTTCAGGCAAAGCGGTGACTTTTGAATCAGAAGAAACGGGTTGATTGCTATTATCACCAACATCCGATTCAAGCTTATTATTAGCATCTTGTTCAACAGGCGCCTTTTCTTGATTATTGTCGTCTAAGGCTACTTCATCTGTTAATTCTTCTTTAGGTAATTTCGCTATTTTATCTTCATCAATTGTTAAACTATTAGGCTTAAAATCAACTTTTGGCGCTGTTGGTATATTTTCAAACTCTTCCTGATAGGTTTGTTTTTCACCGTCGAGTAAATCGGGTAAAAAAATAATAGCAACGGCGGCAACGATAATAGTACCAACCAATCTATTTTGAAAAGGTGTAGACAAATTAACTCCTATCTAGCAATGTTTTTACTTTTGCGACGGTATAAAACGAACCAAAAACTAAAATTAAATCTCGATTATTGGCTGTTGACCTAGCCATTTTAAAGCCGTCAATGACGTTGTCAAAAGTTAAAATATTTTGCTCAGTAAAATATGACGCTAAATATTCTTTACTTGCACCCCGTGGTATATCATCAAGCCCTGAAACAAACCACTTTTTTATATGGGGAAATAAGGGAGTGATCGTACTGCTAATATCTTTATCCGACAACATGCCAATAACCGCATATACGTTTTCACAATTATAATTGCTCACCACTTCTGCTAAGTATCTCGCAGCTAATGGGTTGTGACCTACATCGAGTAGAATATCACCCTCACACTGTATAAGTTCTGTTCTGCCAGACACTTTGGTTTCATTAATAAGCGCGACAACCTTTGCCTGCGATAAAGGGTAATCTAACAGCTTTAGCACCTGTAGTGCAGTTGCGGTGTTATCTTTAGGAATAAATCCTTGTGGAAGGTTACTAAATGAAGTGCCTTGACAATGCCATTGCCAACTAGATCTGTCTTCAATCACAAAAAATTCTTTTTCGCGGCAATATTTTATACTGCTTAAAGTATCTGCATGTTTAATGACACTGCTAGGTGGATTACTGTCTCCAATTACAACCGGTTTTTTAGTACGCATGATACCTGCTTTTTCAAAACCAATTGACTCTCTATCATTCCCTAAAAACGCTTGGTGATCTAAGTCAACCGTTGTAATTACGGCAATATCAGCGTCGATAATGTTAGTTGCATCTAACCGGCCACCTAAGCCAACTTCTAAAATAATATACTGCGGCTTTGTTGCGTTTAAAACAGTTAATGCTGCTAACGTTGTGTACTCATAATATGTTAATGATATATCACCACGTAGAAGCTCTATTTGCTCAAAAGCATCAACTAGTGAGTAATCATCAATATCTTGTTTATTTATGCGTAAACGTTCATTAAAACGATGAATATGCGGTGATGAATACACAGCGACACTATGATCGTTTGCAAGTAAGGCATTTTCAATAAAGGCACATGTTGTACCTTTACCATTTGTACCTGCCACCGTGATAACAATGGAACGTTCGAAGTTTAATCCTAAGCGCTTAGCAACTTTGCTAATACGAGTTAACCCCATATCAATTTCAGTGGCATGAATACGTTCAATATAAGAAAGCCACTCATCGAATGAACGATTTGAGTGGCTTGTATCAATATTCTTCATAGATAAACTAACTGGCTCGTAACTCTTGGTTAGTAAACTTAGCTAATACTCTTGCTAGCGTATCGCGCATGTCACGACGGTTAACAATCATATCAATTGCGCCTTTCTCAAGTAAAAACTCACTGCGCTGAAAACCTTCTGGTAATTTTTCACGCACCGTTTGTTCAATAACTCGTGGACCAGCAAAGCCAATTAATGCTTTTGGCTCGGCAACATTGATATCCCCTAACATTGCTAAACTTGCTGATACGCCACCCATAGTAGGATCAGTTAACACTGAAATATAAGGTAAGCCTTTTTCTTTCATTTTAGCAAGTGCAGCGCTAGTTTTAGCCATTTGCATTAACGAAAATAATGCTTCTTGCATTCGTGCTCCACCGCTTGCTGAAAAACAAACTAGTGGCACTTCATGCTCTAAACAATATTCTGCCGCCTTAACAAATCTTGCACCAACAACTGATGCCATAGAACCGCCTAAAAATGAAAACTCAAAAGCCGCAGCGACTATCGGTAAACCATGAAGTTCACCATGCATAACAACTAAAGCATCTTTTTCGCCGGTAGATTTTTGAGCAGCAGTCAACCTATCTTTATATTTCTTTGAGTCTTTAAATTTTAATTTATCTTGAGGCTCAAGATCGGCACCAAGTTCAACGCGTTCACCTACATCAAGAAAATGCTCTATTCTCTTACGTGCTGAAATTCGCATGTGGTGATCACATTTAGGGCATACAGATAAAACACGTTCTAGTTCAGCTTTGTACAACATCGCGTTACATGATGTACATTTTTCCCAAACCCCTTCAGGTATATTACGCTTTTGAGAGGTTTTTGCTTTTGGGAGAATCTTTTCAATCCAGCTCATAATTTCACTTTCATCAATGCTTGAATTTTGTTTATATAATAAACAGTTATACAGTCAATCGCCACAATGGCATTTAACCCGTAATTAGAACATAACATAAGGTGGTTTGAATATAAAAAACTGGTCTGCCCTGTATATTATGGTTAATTAAAAAATATTGGTCCTAACGGACTACTGGGTAGTTGATATTTTTCTGGGTACGTCACATCAACAAAGTATAAACCATTCGCTGGTGCTGTCACACCGGCAAGGCATCTATTTTTTGCTGCCAGTACCTCTGCTATCCATTCAACTTCTTCTTGGCCTCGACCGACCCGCATTAAACTACCGGCGATATTTCTTATCATGTGGTGTAAAAATGCATTACCTTTAACGTCAATACAAAGATAGTTGCCTTGTCTAGAAACCTGACAATGCTCTATGGTTCTTACTGCACTCGGTGCTTGACAATGTACAGTTCTAAAACTGGTAAAATCATGTTCACCAACAAGAAACTGAGCCGCTTTATGCATCAGCTTTTCATCAAGAGGATAATGATTAAAGGTTAATCCCGTTGAAAAAATGGCAGGTCTCAACGGATTATTATAGATAATATAGCGATATCGACGAGAAGTTGCGCCAAATCTAGCATGGAAAGTTTCATCGACAGCTTTCACCCAAGTAACGGCTATGTCTTTCGGTAAATGCGTATTAACGCCAAGAGTCCAAGCTACTTCTTTGCGAACGTTATGAGTATCAAAATGTACGACTTGATTAGTCGCGCTTACACCTGTGTCTGTACGGCCAGCACAGATCACGTTAATAGGTTCATTCGCTATTTTAGATAACGCCTTTTCTAACGTTTCTTGTACGCTGACCACATTATTTTGACGCTGCCAACCACAATATTGGCTACCATCATATTCAATACCAAGTGCAAATCGCATACTTCATAAACCGCAATATCTATTAAAAATCGCGGCGAATTATCCACTATTTTGTGGTATTTTGCGAATAAATCGCGCTATCAAAGCGACATTCTCAATGTAAAACTAACGAGTGTACCGTATTGCGCTGATAAGTTAGTTACTTTAAGCCATCTAATAACTGCTGTGCTTCATACTGCTGATCAGCATCACCTAGTTTAACCACATCTTGTAAAATGACTTCAGCATTATCATTATCGCCAATTTCAATATACACTTTTGCCAAGTCTAATTTAGCAGTCACGCCACTGTCATCATCTTCATCAACATCAATTTGGTTGATATCTCGAGTGAACTCTGGAAACTCACCTAAGCCTACATCAATATTTGTTTTATCATAAGGTTCTTCATCATCAGAGCCTTCTGATAATGTTTCAGAGATTAATTCATCTACAGAAATGAAATTTTTGTTTTGGCTTTCTGTGTCTTGAGAAAAATCATTCGATGTTTCTTTTTCTTCTGCTTGCTGTTCAGCAGAAACGTTAAAACTTTCAGAGCTTGACTCTGCAGGCTCTTCTTCAATATTTGCTAAAAGCTCGTCAAAATCTAAATTATCGAGTTCTTCAATATCTTCTAACTCTTTCGCTTCTACTTTTTCAATCTGTGTCTTTTCATTATCATCAGCCAATAAATCGGCTAATACATTACTATCTGTAAAATCAGGCGTAATTTCAACGGCTTCATTACTTGTTTGCTCGTCGTTTAATAATTCTGATAACGTTGATTCGTCAAATTCTGCGTTTAAATCAGCTTGAAGTTCATCCGATAAGCCATCAGTGATATCTTCTGTGTTTGCTGATTCAATATCATCGCCAATTTCAAGCGGTTCATCATCAGATAGCGCACCGCTTTCTTGTGCAACCTCGGCAAGCAAATCGTCAATATCTAAATCTTCTTCAACACTACCTTGTTGTTCCTGGGGTGAAACTTCTTGTTTTTCTTGTTCTTCCGCTAAAAGAGCGTCAATATCAATATCATCTGAAACTTGTTCTTGAGTAACAATGGGCTCAGGTTCTTCAACATTCGACTCCGCTAACTCACTTAAATCTACAGCTAAAAACGATTCAACATATTCCTCTGGCAGGTTATCAATTAATGCTTTGTTATCACCTTCGGTTGGCGAGCTTTGTTCGATTTCACTTGGCTGTTCATCTTCAACAGTTGGTATAGTGTCATTTGAAGGTTCTGCTTCAACCAGTGGATTATTTTCGGATGCAGTAGGTGCCGCCATAGAGTCCATTAGTGCGTCGATGTCATCAGGATCGCTTAACTCGGACGATAAATCATCGTCAACTGACGGCGTTTCTTCTGGTGATGGCTCGTTTGGCGCTGCCGCCATAGAGTCCATTAGTGCGTCGATGTCATCAGGATCGCTTAACTCTTGCGATAAATCATCGTCAACTGACGGCGTTTCTTCTGGTGATGGCTCGTTTGGTGCTGCCGCCATAGAATCCATTAGCGCGTCGATGTCATCAGGATCGCTTAACTCTGACGATAAATCATCGTCAACTGAAGGTGTTTCTTCTGGTGATGGCTCGTTTGGCGC
>NZ_JAUOPD010000016.1 GCF_030546745.1 Thalassotalea sp. 1_MG-2023 | reverse complement strand
TACTGGAACGCTAATACCTTAGGAATGCCAGCGCGTCTACCAATTCCGCCACTCCCGCATTTTGTTTGCATAGTTTAGAGAGTTTACAACTCTATGATACTGGAACGCTAATACCTTAGGAATGCCAGCGCGTCTACCAATTCCGCCACTCCCGCATTTTGTTTGCATAGTTTAAAGAGTTTGCAGCTCTGCGTATTGAAACGCTGATGTTCTTATTAATTAGTAGGTAATTTACGTAATAAGTAATGGAACATTGGTAAGAATTGGCAGGGGTAAGAGGATTTGAACCTCTGAATGACGGGATCAAAACCCGCTGCCTTACCGCTTGGCTATACCCCTTCCGAAATTCTTAATCTTGAAACATTGATGATTTGTACTCACCACTTTCTTTATTGATGTTGAAAGAAAGTGGCAGGGGTAAGAGGATTTGAACCTCTGAATGACGGGATCAAAACCCGCTGCCTTACCGCTTGGCTATACCCCTGCAATGTTTCTTATTCTCGCAACATGTGTTGCTTGAATGGTACGGGAGGAGAGACTTGAACTCTCACATCTTGCGATACTGGAACCTAAATCCAGCGCGTCTACCAATTCCGCCACTCCCGCATTTTTTTGCATAGTTTAAAGAGTTTGCAACTCTAGATACTGGAACGCTAATTCCTTAGGAATGCCAGCGCGTTTACCATCTCCGCCATTCTTGCATTGTAAATGGTGGCTACACCGAGATTTGAACTTGGGACCCCATCATTATGAGTGATGTGCTCTAACCAGCTGAGCTATGTAGCCATTTACAATCTTGCCTCTCAGCAAGTGGCGCGTATTATGCAAATCTGCTCACGCTTCGTCAACCGTTTTTTTCTAAAAAAATCACTCTTTCTGCTTGTTTGGCTAAAGAGTCGCCAAACCGGCGCTATTCTATGCAAATTCTTTGCGTTTTTTTAACAAAAAGCTTTTAAATTAAGAAAACTTTTTAAACTGAAGTTAGTGTGTGTTGATCTTTTATATATGATCTGAAGTCATTAGTTTACTATTTGTACAAGATGACTCTTTGTCCGTGTAGTTATTTTACTCAATAGAATGATAATAATGCAGAATTCTAAACGACTACCTTTTATCTTCATTTACTGCACCTTGACTAAACCACGTTTAAGTTGAATAAAACTCATACCACAAATTCAAGACGCGCTAATAAATTCAATATGTTATGACCAAGTAAAAATGTTGGGGGGGGATTTTTATCATATTTAGAAGTTTGAAATAGTAAAGTTATGCAGGTTCAACTTTATAAAGAGAGTGATTAGTTGAATGTTCTTTAAAAGGCAGGTATTAAAAAAGGGACACACAGTCCCTTTATCTACTTTAATAACGTGTAAAACATTACACGTTAAATCTAAAATGAACTACGTCACCGTCTTTAACAAGGTAATCTTTACCTTCTAAACGCCATTTACCGGCTTCTTTGGCACCTGACTCACCATTGCATTCGATAAAATCATCGTATGCTACTACTTCAGCGCGAATAAAGCCTTTTTCAAAGTCAGTATGAATAACACCGGCAGCTTGGGGAGCTGTTGCATTGTGTTTTACTGTCCATGCACGAACTTCTTTTACACCGGCGGTGAAATACGTTTGTAGATTAAGTAAACCATAGCCAGAGTTAATTACGCGGTTTAAACCTGGTTCTGTTAAGCCCATTTCTTCCATAAATATTTCGCGATCTTCTTCGTCCATTTCAGAAAGTTCACCTTCAATTTCAGCACAAACAGGTACCACTACAGCGCCTTCTTGCTTGGCAATTTCTCTTACTTTGTCTAAATAAGGATTATTTTCAAAACCGTCGTCATTTACATTAGCAATGTACATAGTTGGCTTAACGGTTAAGAAGTTTAAATATTTAACGGCGGCTAACTCTTCTTTACTTAATTCAAGTGAGCGGATCATATTACCATCTTCAACATGTTGAAGAATTTTTTCTAATACCGGAAGTTCAAATTTTGCATCTTTATCGCCACCTTTAGCTTTCTTCGTTTGGCGTTGGATAGCGCGTTCTGCGGTATCCATGTCAGCAAGAGCTAATTCGGTATTGATCACGTCAATATCATCTTCTGGACTAACTTTACCGGCAACATGAACGATATTTTCATTTTCAAAGCAACGAACTACATGGCCGATGGCATCGGTTTCGCGAATATTGGCTAAAAATTTGTTACCTAAGCCTTCTCCTTTTGAAGCACCAGCGACTAGGCCTGCAATATCAACGAATTCCATTGAAGTAGGAATAACGCGCTCAGGGCTAACAATTTCAGCCAGTTTATCTAATCGAGGATCCGGCACAGGTACAACACCTGTATTAGGCTCTATGGTACAGAACGGAAAGTTTGCAGCTTCAATACCTGCTTTAGTTAATGCGTTAAAAAGGGTTGATTTACCAACGTTGGGTAAGCCAACGATACCACATTTAAATCCCATAGTTTTTTACCTGTAATCGTTATTAAGCTTGTGCTTTAAAGGAGTGTAATCTGTTTTGTGCTACTTTAATGTCTTTTTTTTGCCAAATCTCAAAACAGCGGCTTGCTTCATCAATACTTTGATCAATAAGTGCTTGTTCACTGGCTGGTGCTTTTCCTAACACATGACCGGTTACTTTTTCACGGTGTCCGGGGTGTCCAATACCGATACGTAATCGGTAAAACTCTTTATTATTGGCTAACCTAGAAATAATGTCTCGTAAACCATTATGACCACCATGTCCGCCACCTTTTTTGATCTTGCAAACACCAGGTTCCATATCTAGTTCATCGTGTGCAACCAAAATATCGTCAACGGGTATTTTATAAAAATTGGCTAAAGGCGCTACTGCTTGGCCACTTCTATTCATAAAGGTTGTTGGCACAAGTAAATGCACAATATTGCGACCAATATTGCCTTTACCATAAAGACCAAAATATTTTTTTTCAGGACGGAGAGAAATGTTATAACGTGCGGCAAGTTCTTCAACAAACCAGACGCCTGCATTATGACGAGTATTTGTATATTCGGGGCCTGGATTACCCAGGCCCACAACTAACTGAATAGTCATTTAAGGGCTGGCCTTAATTATTCTTCAGTAGTTTCTTCTTCAGCTTCTTCGTCGTCACTGCTTCCACCTTTAGGTGCATTTGCAGTTACAACAGCTTGGTCGTGGTCTTCACCTTTTGATAACTCATCTGAAGTTACACCTTTTGGAAGTGTTACGTCTGATAAGTGCAATGTTTGACCAACTTCTAAGCCAGCTACGTCAACTTCAATAAACTCTGGTAAATCGCCAGGTAAACATGTTACTGCGATTTCAGTGATGTTGTGAGCTACGATACCACCACTTTTCGTCACTGCTTCTTCGTTTAAGAAGTGAATTGGAACGTTAGTGTGGATTGGGTGAGCAGCATCTACACGCATAAAATCTAAATGCATGATGATTTGCTTGAACGGGTGACGTTGCATATCTTTAACAAGACACTCAACAGGCTTACCGTCAACATTTAACGTTAATACTTGTGAGTAGAATGCTTCTTCTTGTTGTGCACGGAAAACTTTGTTGTGCGCAAGTGTTAAAGAAACAGGCTCTTTGCCTTCACCGTAAAGGATTGCTGGAACTTTATTCGCGTGACGTAGGCGGCGGCTCGCACCTTTCCCTAAATCAGTACGTACTTCAGCATCCAAAGTAAATATATCAGTCATTGTTATTACCTAATGTAAAAGTATAGTTTTGGTTGTTTTTTGCGACCAAAAACAACCGCGTAATGCTTTTCTAACCGCGCTTTTAGCGCTCAGATAAAAAAGGCGCGGCATAATAACATTATCATTTGATGAATACTAGCCGAAGTTAGCAATAAAGCGGGGCGTGATTTAATTAGCTAATAATAGTGAGAGCTAAGCACAATAGCAGGCGTTAGTTTGAGTGAAGCAGCTGTTGATATGAAAAAAATGGCTCTTAAAATAAGAGCCATTTATCTATTATTTGTTTTATTAATTATCAAACATCGCTGAAATAGATTCTTCATTGCAAACGCGACGTATAGCTTCAGAAAGCATACCGCTCAATGTTAATTGGCGAACGTTTTTAAGCTTTTTAATTTCAGGAGAAAGCGGGATAGAGTCAGTAACAATAACTTCATCAATCACTGAATTTTTTAGGTTTTCAGCAGCATTACCTGAAAGAACAGGGTGTGTAGCATAAGCAAAAACGCGTTTAGCACCATGATCTTTTAATGCTTCAGCAGCTTTAGCTAATGTACCACCAGTGTCTATCATATCGTCTACAATAATACAGTCGCGACCAACTACATCACCAATAATATGCATTACTTGAGCGACGTTTGCTTTTGGTCGGCGCTTATCAATGATTGCTAAATCTGCATCATCAAGAAGTTTGGCAACAGCACGAGCTCGCACTACACCACCAATATCAGGTGATACAATTACTGGGTTATCTAACGCTTTTTCTTGCATGTCTTCAAGTAAGATTGGCGTACCAAATACATTGTCTACAGGCACATCGAAGAAGCCTTGTATTTGTTCTGCATGTAAATCTACTGTTAGCACACGATCAACACCAACACTTGAAAGAAAGTCAGCAACAACTTTTGCGGTAATAGGTACACGAGCACTACGTACTCGGCGATCTTGTCTTGCATAACCAAAATAAGGCATTACTGCAGTAATACGACCAGCTGATGCACGACGAAATGCGTCGATCATCACGATCAATTCCATTAGATTATCGTTAGTTGGGGCACAAGTAGATTGAATAATAAAAACGTCAGCACCACGAACATTTTCGGTGATTTCAACGCTGATTTCACCATCACTAAAACTGCCAACCTTGGCCTCACCTAAGGTGATGTATAAGCGATTAGCAATTTTTTTGGCCAGTTCAGGGGTGGCATTACCCGCAAAAATTTTCATGTCAGGCACAGGTAGTTCCTCAGAAACTTTTGACATTGGTTTATCTTTCATACCGTTATCAATCACTAGGATAATAACAGCACACATTAACAAAAAAGCCAACTACTTAGGCTTTTTTTATACAACTTTTTTACTGTGTTATCCTGTTTTCAACATCGCTATTTTCTGATGAAGTGGAGAATGATTAACACCTTTTGCCACAAAAGAAGAGATATTTTCCGGTAATAAACGCTGCACTTTTTCAGCCTCTTCTTTGGAAGAGAATCGACTAAAAATGCAAGCACCAGTACCCGTCATCTGAGACGGCGCGTATTCTATCAACCAAGCTAATAGATTGGCAACCTCAGGATAGTGTTTTATTACGAAAGTTTGACAATCATTATGGCAGTTTTCTATGTCCATTTGGTCAAGTTTTATTTTTGGCGTGTCTCGGGTAAGCGAAGGAGCGGTAAATACTGACTGAGTTGAAATACTGACCATTGGTTTAGTAATCAAGTAATAATCTTCTTTGGGATTGACTGGTGTTAACTTTTCGCCAATGCCTTGTGCAAATGCAGCATAGCCATGAATAAACACTGGTACATCAGCCCCTAGAGATATACCGATGTTGGCTAGTTCATCTAGTGATAATTGCAATTGCCACAAATAGTTTAAAGCAATTAATACTGTTGCAGCATTTGAAGAGCCTCCACCAAGCCCACCACCCATCGGAAGTATTTTGTTTATTTTTATTTGAACACCTTTAGTTGTATTCGAGTATTGTTGCAGGGCCTTAGCTGCTTTAATGATAAGGTTATCTTCATTATTAACGTTGGCAATAGGTGTTAATAATGTAATGGAACTTGAAGACATCAAGGTTGCAATTTCTATGGTATCACCAACATCTAAAAACTGAAAAACCGTTTCTAGTTCGTGATAGCCGTCGGTACGTTGTCCTACAATATGCAAAAATAAATTAAGTTTTGCTGGCGAAGGAAAAGAAATAAAAGTATTTGTCGACATGTTACAAAGTCCACTCACTGATCAATAATTTTATGGTCAAATTTTGATGTTTAATGGTTAATTTTTTTGCCAGATAAAGCGAGTTTATAGCTTGATAATTCTCATATTCTACTTGCCAAGGAAAAGCATAATTTTCGGTAGTTAGCCTTGAGGGTAATTTCTTATCTTTTGCAAAGTAGATCTGATCAGTTTTATTCGCAGCAAGTCCAAATAACCATTGTGTTAACTGTGTAGTAGGTAAAGGGTAACCGGTGAAAGAATCAAGTAACCTAGAAAGACTAGTATCTGTATAAGATTTTCCATCAAGTGTTAACGTATGCAAGCCTTCCAAAGAGGTAAGAGAAAAAACCTGAATGCCTAAATAAGTGGTGAGGGTGAGTTGCTGTGCTTGAGTTTTAGGAAAATATTGCCAATATATATTCGCGCTTTCGCGTTTTTTTCCTTCTAGAAATGCAATTTTACCTGTTAATTTCCATTGATTGAGTTGAGCTATTTTCGCTTGACGCTCCTGATAAGAATCAAGGTTGTTAAATGTGGTATTTTTTTCACTAGGTAAACTTGAACAGGCATTAATAAAGCTACAAAAGGCAATAATTAGTAATACTCGTACTTTTATCATGGTTTATTTCTTTCAATTAGTCGGTTTATTTCGTAAAATTACGCCGTTCGCAGCGTGTGGCTAACCGTCATTATTCAATTATTTGTGTGTATGATACACCACTAAAAGTAATTGTCAGCGCTATTTCATTATTAAAATATTATAGGTTTATCTTTACGTTTTATGCCCATACTTGCTGTTGGAATAAATCACAAAACTGCACCCGTTGCTGTTCGAGAGAAAATATCATTTAACCCTGATAATTTGTCTTCGGCACTGCAAGATATGTTACGCCATGTGCAGTGTAAAGAAGCAGCTATTTTATCAACCTGTAATAGAACTGAACTTTATTTAGTTGAAACAAAATCAATTACTGACACTAAAGCGTTGGTCACATCTTGGTTAGAGAAACATCATAACGTAGCTGCAGCATCAATCCTACCAAGTTTATATTGGCACCGCGACCAACAAGCCGTTAACCACATGATGCGTGTTGCTTGTGGTTTAGATTCATTAGTGCTAGGTGAACCTCAAATTTTGGGGCAGATGAAACAGGCATATAGTCAGGCTAAAGCTGCAGGTTCAATGGCATTAGTGATGGACCGACTTTTTCAACGAACTTTTGGCGTCGCCAAGCAAGTTAGAACAGATACGGATATTGGTGCAAGTGCTGTGTCAGTTGCGTTTGCTGCGGTGAATTTAGCGAAACATATTTTTGCTAGCTTAACAAAGGCTAACGTATTATTAGTAGGGGCTGGTGAAACGATTGAGTTAGTTGCGAAACATTTATATGAAAACAATGTTGGCAGCATAACGGTAGCAAACCGCACCTTGTCACGCGCGCAAGCAATGGCTGAGAAAATTGGTGCTAATGTGATAACACTTGCACAAATTCCTGAACAAATTAGTGATGCTGATATCGTGATTAGCTCAACAGGCAGTACGTTACCCATTATTGGTAAAGGCATGGTAGAAAATGCGTTAACGAAGCGCAAACATCGCCCTGTTTTTATGGTTGACCTTGCGGTTCCTCGCGATATAGAAGAGCAAGTTTCAGATTTAGAAGATGTATTTTTATATACGGTTGATGATCTTCAAGGCATTATTGCTAAAAATATCGAAAATAGACGCAAAGCAGCAGTAGATGCTGAAGCGATAGTGACAGAACAAACCGATAGTTTCATGGCATGGTTACGTGGTTTGAATACGCAAGATACGGTAGTGAGTTACCGCAATCAGTGTTTAACAGAACGTGATATTTTACTTGAAAAGGCAATGCAGCAGTTAGGTGCTAACAAAGACCCACAGGCGGTTGTTGCCGAGTTAGCCACTAAATTAACGAATAAATTTATGCATGCGCCAACTAGCGCTATTCAAAATGCTGCACAAGGTGGGGAATTAGATAAAATTGTTTACCTACGAGATATTTTTAATATCGATAAATAGCGACAACTTAGGCTCTTTGTTGAAAGTCGCTGAGTAAGCCTTTACACTTCGCGCAATTCTCAGAGAAATTATTCAATAAATGGTGCAAGCACACCGTTTAATTAACTTATCAAAAGATAGAAGTTTCATGAAAAAGTCAGTTTACGAAAAACTAGAAGGGTTAGTAGAGCGTTTTGAAGAAGTTCAAGCGCTTTTGTCTGATCCTCAGACCATTGCCGATCAAGAAAAATTTCAAGCATTATCAAAAGAATTTAAGCAGTTAGATGAAGTCACAGAAGTTTTTAATCGCTATAAGTCAGCTCAAGACGATTTCGCTACCGCTGAAGAAATGCTAAAAGATGAAGATCCTGATCTAAGGGAAATGGCCCAAGATGAATTTAAAGAAGCTAAAAAAGCCGTTGAAGCATTAACAGACGAATTACAAATTTTATTACTACCGCGCGATCCGAACGACGATAATAACTGTTTCGTTGAAATTCGTGCTGGTGCAGGTGGAGACGAAGCCGCTATTTTTGCGGGTGATTTATATCGTATGTACACCCGATATTGCGAGTCTAAAGGCTGGCGTATTGAAGTGATGAATATGAACGAAAGCGAGCAGGGTGGTTTTAAAGAGGTAATTTTTAAAATAGCCGGTGAAGGCGTTTATGGTCAAATGAAGTTTGAATCAGGCGGGCATCGCGTGCAACGTGTTCCTGAAACTGAATCGCAAGGGCGTGTTCATACATCTGCTTGTACTGTTGTTGTGTTACCTGAAATACCTGAATCAGAGGCGATTGAAATTAACAAAGCAGACTTACGTATCGATACGTTTCGCGCATCAGGTGCAGGTGGTCAGCACGTTAACAAAACCGATTCTGCCATTCGTATTACCCATATTCCAACAGGACTAGTGGTTGAGTGTCAAGACCAGCGTTCGCAACATAAAAACAGAGCGCAAGCTATGTCAGTATTACAGGCGAGATTACAAGCGGCAGAAGATGAAAAACGTCGCAGCGAAGAAGAAGACTCACGTCGAAATCTCGTTGCAAGTGGTGATCGTTCAGAGCGTATTCGCACGTATAATTATCCGCAAAGTAGAATGACAGATCATCGTATTAATTTAACCCTATACCGTTTAGCAGAAGTTATGGAAGGTAGCCTTGGTTTAGTGTTAGAGCCTATTTTACAAGAATACCAAGCTGATATGCTTGCTGCGCTTTCTGAAAGTCATTAATCAACTTATATGGGTGAACGTACAAGCTTCACAATACAGCAAGCAATTGAATACGGTAGAAGTTTATGTTCTACGGTATCTGACTCAGCTAAGTTAGACAGCCAGATATTGCTTGCGTTTTGTCTTGAAAAGCCAACTAGTTACTTGTTTACTTGGCCTGATAAAACGCTAGCAACTTCACAGCAACTGTTGTTTGAAACGTTAGTGGCGCGAAGGGCTAATGGTGAGCCCATTGCTTATTTAACCGGCGAAAAAGAGTTTTGGTCATTACCGTTAAAAGTTTCACCCGCAACCTTGATTCCTAGGCCAGATACGGAAGTACTGGTAGAGCAAGTGTTATTAAACCATAAAGCAAATAATTGTCGTTGTTTAGACTTAGGGACGGGAACAGGTGCTATCGCTTTAGCATTAGCTACAGAGAAACCAAATTGGCAAATAGAGGCAGTAGACTTTCAACTAGAAGCTGTTGAACTAGCAAAACAAAATGTTGCTCGTCTTGGTTTACAAAATGTGTCTGTTTATCAAAGTGACTGGTTTGCTCATATTGATCAAGCAACCCGATTTGATATTATTGTAAGCAACCCTCCTTATATTGATAAACATGATCAACATTTGTTAGAAGGTGATGTAGCCTTCGAACCCAAAAGTGCGTTAGTTGCTGAAAACGATGGTCTTTCAGATATTCAAAAAATAGTATTTGATGCGCGTAGCTATTTGGTTTCAGGTGGGTATTTATATATAGAGCACGGCTGCGGTCAAGCACTTGAGGTACAAAGCATTTTTTCAGAATTTGATTATCATCATATTCAAACCGTGAAAGATTATAACAATAACGATCGAGTCACACTGGCTTGTTACAACAATAAATAAAATATTTAAGGAAATTATACATGTTTAAGCATTTACATATGACATTGGCGGCGATCAGTATTTCGTTATTCACCATTCGTTTTGTATGGACACTAATAGGCTCTAAGCAGTTAGACAAAAAATGGGTAAAAGTTACGCCTCATGCCGTAGATACTTTGTTATTGATTTTTGGTGTTGTTTTAATGGTTCAAGTTGGCTGGAATCCGTTAGAGCATACTTGGTTAGCTGAGAAGTTATTAGCAGTAGTTGCCTATATTTTTACTGCTTATTACACCTTAAAGTTAGCGAGAAATCGCTTGATGCAATTTGTAGGTTATCTCGGTGCAATTGGCTGGATAGTGCTTGTAGTACGTTTGGCGTTAACTAAAGACAATATTTTGTTTTAGCCGTATAACCGCTTTTTTTAAATATTGCGCCCGTAAGTTTTAATAGGATAAAAGTAAATTTAATGAATGATTTGTTGTTGTCAGAAATTTGTTCTGAACAAAGTGATTTATTTTCATTGTTGGTTTTAATTGAAAAGTATGTTTTTGACAAACACGCTAGTAACCAATTCGAACGTGTCATTGCGCCCGTTATAGAAACCTGCCAAGACGCTATTGAGGGTATAGATGACACAATGGCTCAAGCTGAATGTTTAATCAATGCGTTGTATGTTGATGAGTTATTTATCGATAAACAACGTGCTGCCTGGCCTGTTCTTTCCTGTGTTATTGAAAGCGCAATTGCACACAGAATATTGTCTCCTGTGGTCAAAGCCGCCGTAATTCTACACATTATTAATCGCTGTCAGTTAGAGGCTGAAATTGTTTATGTCCCTGAAAGCGTGATGGTTAGAATTATATGTGATGATGTTTATTCAATTATTTTTGACCCTATTACTGGCGAGTCATTGAATTGGGAAGAATTAGATAGACGATTAGACGGTTTACCTAATGAGCCTCATAGTAAATATTTAGAACCAATGGATAAAAGCAGTACTATCGTTGAGCATTTAACATTATTAAAAAATAGCCTAATAAGCGAAGCAAAATTTGATCAGGCGTTAAAATGTGTTGATTTATTGTTAGCAATTAAGCCAGAGGACCCTTTTGAAAGACGCGATAGAGGTTTTTTACTGCACCAACTTGACTGCTTTAAAGTTGCTTATGATGATTATCAGTACTTTGTTGAGCAATGCCCTAAAGATCCTGCAGCGCAATTGTTAAAGTTACAACTCGATAACATAAACTTAGGCGAGACCGTGTTACACTAATCGCCATAAAAAATAATAAGACAAACAAATTGGAGATTAATTATGTTTGCCGATCCTACAGTAGCAGATGCTGCTCATGCACCATTATTAACAAACGACGCAACTATTCTGGGTATTTTTGCCTTAATGTTAGGTTGGGTATTTTATACGTCAAATAGCCAATCGCCGTTTTGGAAAAAGTTTTATGGCGTAGTTCCTGCCGTATTACTTTGTTACTTCTTGCCCTCATTATTGAATACATTTGATATTATTCGCGGTGAAGACTCAAACCTTTATTATGTTGCTTCACGATACTTACTACCAGCCTGTTTAGTGTTGCTCACTATTAGTATTGATATTAAAGCAATCAAACGTTTGGGCAGTAAGGCGATTATTTTATTTTTTACCGGTACGGTAGGTATTGTTATCGGTGGTCCGATAGCGTTATTGATCGTATCAGCCGTTGTGCCAGAGCTAATAGGCGTATCAGGGCCAGAAGCTGCATGGCGTGGTATGACAACGGTTGCCGGGAGCTGGATTGGTGGCAGTGCAAACCAAGCGGCGATGAAAGAAATTTATGGGGCAGGTGACGCTATTTTCTCAACCATGGTAACGGTTGATGTTATCGTGGCTAATTTATGGATGGCAGTGCTGCTTATTATGTCAGGAAGAGCAGCATCTATCGATAAAAAATCAGGTGCAGATGTAAGCGCAATTAATGAACTTAAAGAAAAAGTTGAGCAATTTCATGCGAAACATTCACGCATTCCAAGCCTAGCTGATTTAATGATTATTGTCGCTGTTGGCTTAGGTGTAACGGGCTTTGCGCATTTGTTTGCAGATATTGTTACACCGTATTTTGTTGAGAATCATCCCAGCTTAGGAAAGTTTAGTTTTCACAGTAAGTTTTTCTGGATGGTCATCTTTGCCAGTACCGTGGGTATTATTCTTTCTTTCACCAAAGTGCGCAATCTAGAGGGGGCAGGTGCTTCTAAAGTAGGCAGTGCATTTTTATACGTATTAATAGCAACTATTGGTATGAAAATGGATGTGAGAATGATCATGGACACGCCACTCTATTTTGTAATTGGTGCAATTTGGATGATTATTCATGCTTCATTAATGTTGTTAGTAGCGAAATTAATTAAAGCGCCTTTATTTTATATGGCGATAGGTAGCCAAGCCAATGTTGGTGGTGCTGCATCGGCGCCGATTGTTGCCTCTGCATTCCACCCTTCACTTGCTCCGGTCGGTGTTTTATTGGCAGTATTAGGTTATACCTTAGGTACATATATGGCATGGTTATGTGGTCAATTTTTACAAGCAGTGGCTTAAGTAAATATTAGGAAATTAAGATGACAATTGAACAAGTTAAGGTTGGTGATATTTCTGTCTCCAACGACAAGCCCTTTACATTATTTGGCGGAATGAATGTGCTTGAATCTCGTGATTTGGCGATGAGTATTGCTGAACATTATGTTGAAGTTACAAGAAAGTTAGGCATACCTTACGTGTTCAAAGCATCGTTTGATAAAGCTAATCGCTCTTCAATTAACTCATATCGAGGGCCCGGAATGGAAAAAGGCTTGCGAATTTTTGAAGAAATCAAAACAACGTTCAATGTTCCTGTGATCACCGATGTTCACGAACCACACCAAGCAAAGCCGGTGGCAGATGTTGCAGACATCATTCAATTACCGGCGTTTTTAGCCAGACAAACAGATCTCGTGATAGAAATGGCGAAAACAGGCGCGGCAATCAACGTGAAAAAGCCGCAATTTTTAGCGGCTCATGAAATGAAGCATATCGTGACAAAATTTGCTGAAGCGGGCAACGAGCAAGTTATTTTGTGTGAACGTGGCAGTTGCTACGGTTACAATAATTTGATTGTTGACATGCTAGCTATGGATGAGATGAAAGCCATGGCTCCGGTTATTTTTGATGCAACCCATGCATTACAAAAACCAGGTGGCAGAAGTGATTCTGCTGACGGTAGACGTGCACAGGCGGCACAATTAGCGCGTAGTGGAATGGCATTAGGTATTGCTGGGCTTTTCATTGAAGCGCACCCTGATCCAGATAACGCTAAATGTGATGGCCCTTGTGCTTTGCCTTTAGATAAGCTTGAACCTTACCTAAATCAAATGAAAGCAATTGATGAGTTAATTAAAAGTTTTCCTCCTCTGATTACCGCCTAGATTAAATCCTAAACTAAAAAGGGTTAAGCACAACAAAAGGGGTCAGGTACAATTAGTAAATGTACCTGACCCCTTTTTTCATGATTATCGTATTGTGAGGTTTTCTCTTTCTTTTTTGCTTCCTGTAATAGCTTTTACTCAAAATGAATGGCCACGTTCTGTGAGTTATTTAATTGCTTAAATTTTAAACTCTTGGGTATCTCGTTTTCCTTTGCTGAACAACCCTTTAGTTGATATTAAAATGTAACATCATTTGATGTCCAGTTATGTATGGGAAATCCAAATAAGGGATGTCAGCTTATGCCATACTGTTTGCGTTCCTGAGCGTCACGCCATCATCTGCTAAATCGTTAATCTAGGGTTATCTGTGCTTAATAACTTCTTGAGCGTTGTCAGTGAAAAATCATCTAAAAGTCATAAGAGTGTCAGGTATTCTAAGCACAGTTCGGGTAAATTGAGCGCTTAATTAACGTATTTAAACTAAACAAAATAATTCGCTGGCTTCAAAAAAGGAAAAATTTATGAAACCGACTTACCTTTCCATACCTTTGTTACTATCTCTGTTGATAATGAGTGGCGAAAGTCACGCCCAAGATGATGTTCAAGTGCTCGATAGCCCTTATACCATTGCCTATACTTCAAAGGGAGTAGTAAAAATTTATTCAAGTGATAAAGAAGGTAAAGCAAATATTAAAAGCATCAATACCGAAGGTGATTACTTAGCTTTGTCACCTGACGGAAACACATTTGCTTTTCGCTTATATTTTGATGGCGGAAAGACTTGGTCTATTCACACAATGCACATTGATGGTACGAATATTGAACGATTAACTCATGCTAAAAATAAATGGGATAGTGCACCTGCATGGACTCCTGATGGCCAAAAAATTGCGTTTGCAAGAGAATACAAAGATTCGGAAGGTGTTTGGCAGGCAGAAATTTGGATAATGAATCCAGATGGTAGCGAAAAGACTCAAATAAAGTCATTAAAAGGAAGTAACCCTTATTTTACTCCAGATGGGAAGATAGTCTTTTCTTCTGAACATAAAGATAGAAAAAGTGAGATTAGCATAGCTGATATAGATGGAAGCAACGTTATCCACTTGACAGATAATGCAGCAGAAGAATGGCATCCAGACGTTTCTCCTGATGGTAAACAAATCACTTTTATGTCGAACAGAGATGAACATTATGAAATTTATGTAATGAATATAGATGGCTCTGATCAAAAACGATTAACATTTAATAATGCGGGTAATTGGCATCCATCTTGGTCACCTGATGGTGCTAAAATAATTTTTTCATCGTCCAATAAAGATAAAGAGTCACATATTTATATGATGAATAAGGATGGTTCTTCAGTACAAAAGATTATCTCTCATGGTAGAAAAGCGATATTTCAGCATTAGCCAGAACCAAGTATCATTCCAGTAAAGGTGACGCCAAAAGGTGGCTCGCCTTCATGAGGTGTTATAAGAACGAGGAGACGACATGATCGAAGCGACTTGCCATTGTGGAAATATAGCAATAACCACAAATAAATTACCAGAATCAATAACAAGTTGTAATTGTTCTATGTGTTATCGTATTGGTGCTTTGTGGGCATATTACACAGCGAATCAAGTAATAATAAAACAAGAATCGAATAATGCAGTATATCTATGGGGTAATAAACTACGTTCGTACCACTCATGTTCGTTTTGCGGTTGTATCACTCATTACACACAAACACGAGATGATGGAACAAATAGAGTTGCAATAAATACTAGAATGGTAAACCCAGATATTCTTAAAGCAGTTAATACTAGATATTTTGATGGTGCGAACACATTTAAATATGTCGAACAATAAAGCTCTCAATAAATCACTCTTAGTTTTGAACTCGTTACTGGTTTTTTTACGAAAGTGTTAGTGTAGGTTAAGGCGTATACAAGCCTGAGTTGATCGGTAATTTACGTTTTATACTAAAAGAAAGAGGCGAGAAACTATTATAGATTGTCTAAACAGTTTCTGCCTCTATTAATACTAGTGGATAGTCACTTGTACTTCAATCCAAGCGCCTGCAGTACCTAATACACCGCCTTTATCGACAGGGTATAGAGTAAATCCATTCCAGGGGTCTGAAAAGGTGTGATTTATCTGTAAAGGAGCGTCATTAAAGTCTTCTAATGCCCAGCTTGAACTACGCGAGTTAGGCGTTGAGTCTAACAATAATGAATTGTGGTTATACCAAGGGGCTTCATTATTATCCATGTAGTTTTGTAAGTTGATTGAGATACCATTTTGCAATAAAGGTGTGCGTAATTGATATTCAGGAGCAGTATTTACTTCACTTTTTTGCATCGTTCTGTATTCAACCCAAAAGGTTTTTTCACCGTCACCAGATTTAATTTTAAGTCCGATATTACCCGGTGCATTATGACCAGCGGCAGTACCGTGATCAAAAGCATATATCCTATAAACGCCAGAGGTTGTTACGGTTGGTACGTCAGTGTCACTAATCCAATTATTGAAGTAACCTTTGTACATCAGGTTCATTTCTTCTAGAGAGTGAGCTCCCATTCCCATCAGGCCAAAAACATTACCATAATTGATCACGCTGTCATTAGCATTACCGTTTAACATGCTATTACCACCTTCTATCGACATGGAGTGGTGCAAACCTAGGGCATGACCAGTTTCGTGTGCAATAGTACCAGCTTTATAGGTGTATATTTCCATCAACGGTGGACTCGCTTGAGAATTAATGAAATATGTTCCTTCTGTTCCTACAGGAGGAGCCGTTACCATGATAATGGTACCATCTCCAGGAAAGTTAGGGTCAACACCTGCATTAACAAGTTGTTCTCGATAGCCAGGGTTCCATAATGTCTTGTCATTATTATAATAATCATGATTATTTGGCATGGTTATTTTGGGTTTAATTTCCCATGTAAAATTAAAATTACCGTAAGATTGCTCTGTAAAATATTGCTTAGCAATCTGCATTTCTGTATTGATTTGTGCATTTGTAAATTCAAGATCTTGGTCTGGAAATCTGATTGGATATACCAGCACATGAACTCCATTATGATCGTAACCATCATTACCTGGATCGGCGGCTCCAGGAGTAACACGGCAACTTGTCGCGTTAAAGTCTGCAACTACGCTAACGTCTTTAAATAAGCCTTCTAACCGAACGTTATTCCAACCATTATTCGGCTGAGTTAGAACCACACATTCTGTGTTTCCAACGCTTGAAGAACGAATACTGTCATCGCCTGATGTTGGCCAGCCATTAGCATTAGCAGCAAGAGTTAAATTTCCTAACCCATATTTTGTGCTAAAAGCGATGCTTGTTACATTTTGATTAAACGTAGAAACACTAAAACCATGCCCTTTTGAAGCTGCTGGCACACAAACAGGCACGCCATCACTTAAAGATGTAACAGTGGTTGGGCCTTCAATAGCACAAATATCGTTCAACGCACCGGTATTTGGATCAGGGTTTGTTGATCCTGTTGTTGTTTCCACGGTTGTTGTATTACTCCAGCCAGATCTATGCGTGCTATTTTCAGCGTACATTGTGTAATAGTAAGTTGTATTTTCTGTTAAACCGCTATCAATGTAGCTTTCTGAGTTGGCCGTAGGGGTGGCAATGGTTGTCCATGAGCTGCCAGCTGATGATCGTTGAATAACAAATTGATCTTCATTATTAGCATTATCATTCCAAGTTAAATTGATGGAGTTGCTATTGCCTGTACCTGTAAGGTTATTTGGTGCAACTAAAGAGCCGGTATTTCCTCCGGGGTTACTGCCAGTTGAACTTCGACATGTACTCGCACCAAAATCAACAGCTAATGATGCGCCATCTCGCGTTCCTGTTATTGCTACCATTAGCCAATATTGGCTAGGGTTATTAATAACAACACATTCATTATTCGTATTTACATTCAGTGATTTGTAAGCATTACTGTTTGCCGCAGTGCTTGGCCAATTACCTTGGCCAACATATAGACCTAAGTCACCAGTACCATGCGCTGTGCTTATCGCTACACTGTTGTGTGAATTTGCACCTCCCAAACTGAGGTATGCAGTACCATTATTGCTTACACAAACAGGTGTACCGTCATTGATTGAGTTTGAAGGCCCTTGCGTTGCACAGGTATCAGGTAATTCATTACTCATTGATTGATATGACATAAATAATAAAGAACTAAAAAGTCCTTTTATTAATACGGATGAGCGAATTCTCATCTTTTCCTCCTAGTAAAATTAATGTTTTATTGTTTTTTAGTACTTTTATTTTTCGCAATTATGTAAACAAATGTTTCTAAATTGCTTATTTAAAAGTATACCGTATACAATATATTTTCAAACAGAGGGTAATATTTGTTAGTAATTAAATTGCATATAAAATAACCATTTTACTTTTTTATTGATTGAGTTTTTTGATAAAAAACCTAGTTTTTTGATTTAAATAGTTATTATTTGTTTTGTCGTTGGCGGGAACGGGACTGCGGTAGTTGAACTATTAACAAAAAATGAAGCGTTATTATGTCTATTGAAGTTCAGAATTAAACAATATCGATTAATTTCATAAAATTTATTTCTTAAAACTGGATGGTGAAGGGGTTTCGTGTGAGAAAATAATAAAAAGGGTCAGGTACAATCCTAAATCTCTGAACTATGTGTTTTCAATATTTATGTTTATTAGGAAGTTTGTATGTTATATCCAATGTTCTTAATGGTTTTGTTAACTTTTATAGTCGGTTGTTTTGCAGTGAAAGCTCGTTTTTCCAGCGTTAAAAGCGGTAATATAAGTGCACGGTATTTTAAATTAATGGATGGTAATAACATACCCGAAGTTGTCACAATAACTAGTCGAAACTTTAATAATCAGTTTGAAATACCAACGTTATTTTATGTCGTTAGCACTTTATATATTAGGGTCTGTTGATCTTTCGCGTTTATTTTTGCAGCAGTTAATTGGTATTTAGACAAGGCATTGCGATTAATGTGTGGTTATTCCACATGAAAAAGCAATAACGACGTATAAATGACAAAAAACGCTGCCCTTTGGGTTTAGCTAAACGCTATTTCTTCATCGTTGTTCGCAATTTACATGGAATAACCATGCGTCATTGCTCACGCCTTGAACAAAAAGCGTTTAGTTCAAACAAAATTTAATCTCGAAAGATCAACAGACCCTAGTATTGGTATAGAAAGTAATGTTGCAACTGTATTTGCTTGGCTATTTGTTATTTTACGTATCGTACATGCTTTTATTCACTTAACGTATAATCATATTATTCATCGTATGTTGACCTTTTGGGCTGCGTTTATTTGTGTAATGGTTTTGTGGGTTAATTTATTAATACAACAAACCTAACAGCTAGAATAACTATAAACACAAAACAATAAACGGCCACCTCTGGTGTGTTAGGTTTTGTGGCTGTTTTGGTGAAATTGGCCAACGTTTGATATTACTTAATCGTTAATGCTAGTGTCATTAAATCACACGTAATGTCAGTAAAAGGTATAAGGAATCGTCATGAAGTCTC
Source organism: Thalassotalea sp. 1_MG-2023 (assembly GCF_030546745.1). GTDB lineage: Bacteria > Pseudomonadota > Gammaproteobacteria > Enterobacterales > Alteromonadaceae > Thalassotalea_C. Next base: position 55,008 of record NZ_JAUOPD010000016.1, on the reverse strand, counting down.
AATTATTACTTTCGTTAATCTGTTCTTTTTTTATTTTAGTTTCCCTGCAAGCCAACGCAAGAGAGGTAAAGCTACATCAGGTAAGTGAATTAAAAGTCACCACGTTATCTACCATGTTAGCAAATCGGGGAATAGGTGAGTGGGGTTATGCTGCACTTATTGAAGTAGACGGACGTAAAATATTGTTCGATACAGGTAATCGGCCACAAACCGTGCTGCAAAATGCCAAAGAACTACGCATTGACCTATCAGATGTTGAAGATGTGATTTTAAGTCATAATCATGGTGATCATACCGGTGGGTTTGAAACGTTAAGAGCACATTTTAGCGAACAAAATTCTAAGGCACTTTCACGTGTGCATGTAGGCAAAGGTATTTTCAACAAACGTGTTGGTCGTGCTAACCGTATGTTGGCAATGAAGAATACATTAGAAAAACAAGGCGTGGTATTTAATGAGTACACTAGCGTTAAAGAAATTTATCCCGGTGTTTGGTTAACAGGTAATGTTGCACGTGTTCATCCCGAACGAAATTGGGGAGGACGAGGCCGCATTGAAACTTCGCACGGTCATATTGAAGATAATATTCCTGAAGATATGTCGTTAGTGATCAATACCAAAGATGGCTTTGTTTTGATTTCTGGATGTGGTCATGCTGGCATTATCAATACGATGGAACATATCGTTAAGCATATTCATCCAGGAACAATTACCACGGCGATAGGTGGTTTTCATTTGATGAATGCTGATGATAAACATTTAACCTGGACTGCAGATAAGTTAAAATATTTTGGTTTGCAAAATATGATGGGCGCACATTGTACAGGTATTAATTCGCTTTATACGCTACGCCGACTATTAGCATCAAACAGAAAGCAAGTAGTTGTCGGCTCTGTTGGCGATAGTTTTAGTTTACGTGAAGGGGTTAAACCCGGCGGCATTGCGCGGTAAACACGTTTAGAACGCCGAATTCAATGTCGGCGTTCTATATACTTTTATGTGTAACGTTCTGACTTTGAAAATAACTATTCAAACGTAACCTTCACCACGCCGTTATTATACAAGCCAATGTAAATGACGGTTTTACCTGAGTTTTCAACCGCTAGCATACTTCTAACACCACCTTTAAATTCTTGCTTTTCATAGGTATACGATTGCCAAGTTTGGCCTTCGTCTTTGCTCATTTCTAAGATTAAGGGTTGTACATTTCCGCCTTTATCCCAGCCAGCGGTGTATAAAACAGTTTGATCGATTGGGTCAAATACGGGGGAAAAATGAAAACGATAATCTTGCTCTGTGAGCAGTGGCAGCCATGTTTCACCATAGTCATTAGAATGAACAATGCCACCTTCACCACTGGCGACAATACGCTCATTATTTTTTGGATCATATAAAATTTGATAAATTACACTGGGGCTAGGTAAATGTTCATTAATCGCTTGACCATGCATCGTTAACTGATAGGTTTCAGTATTAAGTTGGTCTAAAATTGGGCTCTCAATACCGTTTTGTCCGCCATACCAAACATCTTGTTTTTCCGGGTGCAATAAAATAGAGCCTAATCCTGTACCGAGTGAGTCCCATTGTCCCTCTTCTACGGTCCACGAACGGCCATTGTCTGAAGAGCTAGCTAAAACATATGAACCTGTCGCGTATAGTTTTTGTTTTTCATTATCATAAGCCAAAGTTCGAGCCACTTCATTAGATGAGAAATCACCGCCAAAGTTATTGTCAAACTGTTGCCAAGTTACACCAGCATCGGTGGTTTCAATAAAAAGTCCTTGTTCTTTTTGTTTAACACTGGCAAGCCAATGTGTGTCACTAATTACCACCATAGCTAATACGTGGAAGCTTTTGTCAGTGATGATTTGCCAGTTAGTATCATATTGATACAATCCCTGATCAGTTAACGCGAGCAACTGTCCATTAATCTGCATCAGTTTTTCGATTTTATGCTTTTCCAATCCAAATTCAGTAAATTTAGGCGTTAATGGTGAGCTTGGTTTTTCAGGTACGGTGATAGCTTTATCATCTGAGCTTGAATTACAGCCAAGTAAGAATGCCCCTAAAATAGAGAACAAGATAAACGATACAACGTTTTTATGCATGATAATCCCTTATTTGTCATTGATATTATGAATCATCGAGGTTATCAAAGGTAAAATTTAAAAACTGTAACTCTATGTAATCAAAGTAAATGTAAAGGCAGGTGTTACATTTTTAATTGACGTGAAGGGGGTAAAGCCGCGGCATTGTGCGGCAACAGCATTTTTAAACATTAATGATTTACAGAGGTTGTAGCCGTATAAAGAAGTTTAAGCATAAATTTTTCTATTTTCATGTGATAATAGTCACTTGTTGAATTTTTATCAGCTAGAGATATCGTTATGCCTAGAGTTTATCTAAGCCTTGGGAGTAATATTGAACGTGAGCAGCACATATCGCGTGCACTGGATGCGCTCAATAATGAATTTTCCCCGCTTAGCGTGTCACAAGCCTATGATTGTGAACCCGTGGGGTTTGCGGGTAACAATTTTTTAAATTTAGTGGTGGGTTTTGACTGCGATTGTTCAATTGCTGAGATCGCCACTATTTTGAGAAAAATAGAAGATGACAATGGTCGAGTAAGAACTGGGCCAAAGTTTTCATCAAGAACGTTAGATATTGATATTCTTACCTTTGGGAAAGTGGTTGGCACGGTTGATAGTGTAACATTACCGCGCGGCGAAATTACTGAAAATGCTTTTGTATTGTTACCTCTTTCAAATGTTGCCCCTGATGAACTTCACCCCCAATTGAATAAAAGCTACCAACAGCTTTGGCTGCACTATGATAAACAACATCAAAAACTATCGGCCATAGAGTTTAATTGGCAACCGAAAAAATAATCGTTAAACAGATAGTGCTGCATAGATTATATTGCTTTAATACAACACTTAACGTGTTCAGTAATTTAAATTCAATATTTTTATCATTGAAAGGTGAACCCTAAATTACCTTTATACGTATATACTTATGATTAAAAAGAATAAAAAAACAGGTCAGATTTATGAACAACAATGCCATTATCACCATTACCAATTTACGGTTAAGAACCTTTATTGGCTTTAATGAAGAAGAGAAAAACAAACAACAAGACATTGTTATTAATGCAGAAGTACATTATCCCGTTAGCAAATTGTGTTTAAATGATAGCGTTGAAAGTGCACTAAATTATAAAACAATTTGTAAAGATATTATTAACCACGTTGAAAGTGGTCGTTTCTTATTATTAGAAAAATTAACCAGTGATGTATTAAATATTTGTGTTAATCACCCGTGGGTGAATTATGCAAAGGTTACCATAGATAAACCTCATGCATTACGTTTTGCTGATTCAGTTTCACTTACTTTAAGCTATCAAGCAGAGGAAGGGGGCATATTATGATCAGCCCTGAAGCAGTGTTAGTTCGAGATACTTTAATTGCTCGAGGCTTAGAAACGCCCATGGTAGTTACTGAGTTAACTAGCGAAGAAAAGTACACACGTCTAAAAGGCTTATTTACTGAGGTGGTTAACACGCTTGGTTTAGACTTAACCGATGATAGCCTTGCTGAAACGCCGCATCGTATTGCTAAAATGTATGTTCATGAAATTTTTTCAGGTTTAAATTATGAACACTTTCCAAAAATTTCGATAATTGAAAATAAAATGGCTGTTGATGAAATGGTTAAGGTGACTGATATTAATCTAACTTCAACCTGTGAACATCACTTTGTTACCATAGATGGCTTAGCGCAAGTTGCTTATATTCCCAGTAAGAAAATCATTGGCTTGTCGAAAATAAACCGTCTGGTGCGCTTTTTTGCACAAAGACCACAAGTTCAAGAACGTTTAACCCAGCAAATATTGGTGGCAGTGCAAGCATTAACTGAAACTGAAAACGTTGCTGTGTCAATTAACGCCACGCATTTTTGCGTTAAATCAAGAGGCGTGATGGATGTGAACTCAAAAACCACCACTACGGCACTCGGTGGAATTTTTAAAACGAATTCACAAACACGCGCGGAGTTTTTATCGTGAGCCAAGTAATATTAATTACCGGCATTGGTAAACGATTAGGTTTAGCACTAGCAAATTATTATTTAGCTCAAGGTTATCAAGTCATTGGTACTTATAGAACTGTGTATCCCGTGCTAGATGACTTAAAACAACAAGGTGCTGATCTATATCAAGTCGACTTTTATCAACAGGCTGAACTTGACAAGTTTGTTGCCCAACTAAAGCAAAAATATAGTGTGTTGCGCGCTATTATCCATAATGCGTCAGATTGGTTACCTGACAATGCCCAAAGAGATGGATTGCAACTTTCTTCTGCTGAAATTTTGCAAAGGATGATGACTATACACGTGTCCGTTCCGTATCAATTAAACTTGGCATTACAAGCGTTATTGAAAAGCTCTGATATTGGCGGGGCAGATATTATTCACTTAAGCGACTATGTTGCAGAAAAAGGCAGTAAAAAACATATTGCTTATGCGGCAAGTAAAACTGCAATAAATAGTTTAACCTTATCCTTTTCTGCGCTGTTGGCACCTAATGTTAAAGTGAATTCAATTTCACCTGCGTTATTAAAGTTTAATGATGGTGATGATGAAGCCTACCAACAAAAAGCGTTAGCAAAAGCGCTGCTGCCGAGAGAAGGCGGTTTTAATGAGGTAATACAAGCCGTTGATTTTATTTTTAATAGTCAATTTATGACTGGCAGAAACATGCAATTAGACGGTGGTAGGCATTTAAAATAATCGATAAGCTGCAGTTATTTGACCTTATTCGTTGTTGAGAACCACATCAGGATATTTCATATGGATTATTTATCAATAAATCGAAAAGCATGGGATGAGCGTACCAAGATTCATATAAATTCAAGGTTTTATGATGTTGATGCTTTTATAGGCGGCAAGTCTTCGTTAAATAAAATTGAGCTTAACCAAGTAGGTGACGTTAAAGGGAAAACGTTATTACATTTGCAGTGCCATTTTGGTTTAGATACCTTATCGTGGGCTAGAAAAGGTGCCAGTGTCACTGGTGTTGACTTGTCCGTTGAAGCTATTGCACAAGCAAATAAACTTAAAAACAAACTTGGCTTAACAGCTACTTTTATCGCTGCTGATCTTTATCAATTTTCAGATGACAACGCCAAACAATACGACATTGTTTATACTTCTTATGGTGCGCTTTGTTGGTTACCTGACATTGACCGTTGGGCTCAAACGGTAGCCAAGGCTTTATTGCCAGGTGGTGAACTTCACCTGATAGAGTTTCACCCCGCCATTGATTTATTGACGGGCTATTCATACTTTTCAAGTGTAGATCCTGATGTTGAGGTTGAAGAAACTTACACAGAAAACAGTGATGGCGCTAAATCAACAATCGTCACATGGCCGCATTCTTTAGCTGATGTGATCACTGCGTTAATATCTGTAGGTTTATACATTGAGCAAGTAAATGAATTTCCTTATAGCCCCTATAATTGCTTAGAAGATTTAGATTATGTTGCTGAGCATGGGTATCAGTTATTACACAAAGGGCAACAAGTGCCATTAATTTATGCAATTAAAGCGCGTAAGTTAATCTAGCACTTTTGATTATTTAGGCGCGATAATCGTTTAATAAGATCAGATTATAATTCATATAATTTGTATTTTAGTGTCAAATATTTTTACAATTTTAGCGGTTTGTTTATTTTAAATTTTATTAAGTTAATGAATTTAATTGAATTTTTCTTTTAGGTGCGATTCTTGCTTTTGTACTTGTGTGCAAATATTGAACTTTAAATCACTGAAAGCTGTAAGGAAAATAAAATGAGCTTAAAAAAAATACTGACATCTTCATTGCTTGTTCTTGCCTCGGTAAGTGCATCAGCTAATGTTATTTACCAAGAAACATTTGACGGTAATGACAATACTTGGTTCGCAGTAGATAATAACACCGGTGTAGGTGTCACGAATGAATCTGGCGCTATTTTTACTCGATTTGGTGGTTACAGTGATACTTTTGGTAGCGGTTTCACTACCAGTTTAGATATATATTTAGATTTAGACGCATGGGATATTGGCCAAGGATTTGATTATACTTCCGCGGTTAGTGATCAAGCGGGTAATCACCGTCGTGATTTCATTTTTCATGCTGGTAAAACCGCTAATGATGGTTTTGTGATAAACAGCTCTAACAATACTGACTCTACTTATAACGAATTTAAATTGATTGCTGATAATAGTTTTTTCACCGTTGGAACAAGTGGCTGGTACACCTTTGAGCAGAACTTTTATGATCTTAATGGTTTTTTAGCAGTAGATTTTAATTTATACGATAATAACCAAAGTTTATTGTTTACTGAAACACGCACATCAAATGCTGATGATATTGCAACCTCAATTGGCGGTAATCGTTATGGCTGGTTTACGTATACCGATAATAATTTAACTATTGATAATGCAACATTAATTCGAGCGGATATTGCGGCAGATATTCCAGAGCCTTCTACGTTAGCGTTGTTAGCGCTGGCATTGTTTGGTGGCGTATCACGCCGTATGAAAAAATAGATTATATTTTACGAATAGTAATAAAAGGGGCAAATTTTGCCCCTTTTTTAATAACACAGCATTGGTTAATAAATTTCTACAATATCTTTTTTATCGGTAACCACTTGTGTAGCTAACATTTGATAATTCTTTATATCTGTTAAAGAGGAAAGGTAGTGGGCTTTTTGATTAATCACACTAAACTCATGGGTGTCTAGATGATAACGCCAGAGTTGTCCGTTCTTATTCACTGAATAAATATTTTGTTTTTCAAGTAAAAATTCTTTTCGAGCTGATTGGTTATTAAGCGCTGATAATTGTTTTATTACTTGGTCATCTTTTTGCCAGAACGTGTTACTGTCATCTAATAAAATCAAGTTGCCGTTTGGTGTATATTGAGCCCATCGGACGGGTTCTGAGAATACATTGGTAAGCTTTCCTGAGCTTAGTGATAATAACGAAACATGGTTCTTATCGTTGTTAAATGATGACACTAGTACTTCGTTATCTGTTATCCATTGGTACACTTTGGTCACTGAATGCGGGTGCTTTAATTTGCTTGCTGTGCCATCTATATCTATCAGCCAAAGTTGGCGATTATTGGCAACAAGCATTTGAGCGCCCTTTGGATGCCATTGAAAATTGCTTAATTGACTGTCGATAGGAAAGAAAGTGAGCTGCTTAACGCGATTTTCTTGACCAAGCCAAATCTGTGCTTGACCTGACCTATTAGAAACAAACGCAATTTGCTTACCCAAAGGCTGGAATTTACCGCTGTGCTCTTGCGCGGTACTTCGATAAAGGCTAGGAAAATCTGTTGTCACTTGATTAATTTGATTTGGATGGACGGTGTCAGAAACTGTTGAAGTTAAGGTGACTTGTGCCACATCATTATCTAATCGCCCTCTACTCGCAAGTAAGGAAGTACCATCTGGTGATAATGCATACTGATGAGTATTTATAAAAGGTAATTGTTGAAAATGCTTTATCGAACCATCGTCATGCAATGTATAAATGTTTTTTCCAGTGGCAAAAAAATGTCTTCCTTTTCCATCATACGCAAAAGGTCGAATGTTGCGGTGAGCATTGAAAGACTGAGGTATTGATATACGTGTACTGCTAATAATGTTACCGGTTATTGAAATGAGTTCTCGCCAGTGTTGGTTGCTTTTATCTTTTGATAATACAACGAATTGTTGCTGTGCGGCTAAGTAATCAAAATAATAAAGTTGTTTGTTTTTTGGGTTATAAATATCAACGCTATCAGCAGCATTGAGCATGTATTTGGCAAGACGCCAGGTTTCATTTTTACCTCGTAGTATTGCGATGCTACCGTTATCTAACCATGTAGGATAGTTAAGTTTTCCTTGTCGACAATTTGCTAATTCAATTGGTGCCTGAGGTGACGAAAGTGCAGCATCAAAGTCTAAAGACATTACTTTCCAACATTGTTTTGGGTTTTGTTCTTTTTTGGACTCGGTACAAGCGTTTTTAGCCAAAAAGATTAATTTTTTCCCATCGGATGAAAAACGGTGCGGTCCGTAAAAATCAGTGGATTTTGTGAGTTGAATTTCTTCTTTAGTCGTATTATTTATCGCCCATATATTATTATTACAACGACCATCATAGCGATGAAATACAAGATAATCACCATCTGGCGCATAGCTTGGATATTGCTCTTTAAAATCAGAATGGGTGAGCTGTTTGATCGTTGAAAAGCGGTGTGTAGGTTGTTCAATATCGTTAATAAACGTAATAAAAAGTAATAATATCAACAATAAAGACGCTGATATAAATAATGATTTTTGACTAACATTTTTACTTTTATGTGTGACTGTGGGGGAATTTTCTGACGTTTTAGTGGCCGATAATGAAAAATCATCAGCTACCACGTTTACAGGAAACTCTAAGCAATAACCTTTTTTGTTGTGAGTTTTAATAATTGCTTGGTTATCACCTGAAATAACAAGTACTTTTCTAAGTTGAGTGATACAACGTTGCAGTGAATTAGTAGAAACCACAGTATCAGGCCAAACTTGATCAATAATATAATCTGTTGTTAATACCTCTCCTTGTTGCTTAGCCAGAAGTTGCAATACAGCAATTGTTTTCGGTGGAAGAATATGTTCCTCTTCAATGATCCCATCTTGTTGGATGATGATTAGGTTTCGCTGAATGTCGACGTAAAACTGACCGATGAAAAATTTTGTCGGCATTGAAAGTAATTCTCATAATCGTTGTTAAGCTAACATTATATCGTTGTTATATAAATTACAATAATCGTTAATCTATTGAATTTTAAGGATTCAGCGAAAAATCAGCAATTTTTCATTGTCGCCTCAGGTAATCCAAACCTGTTTTTGTCATATTTTCCTTGTTCAATAATCAATGAATAATAATGAGGAAATAATGAAAATAAGTTCTAAGGTTCATGCGTTAATCGTGACGTGTTTATTATCTGTTGCGACTAGCGCAAATAGTAATACTACAACCGGAATGCCCCTTACTTATGGGAATACGTTAAATTTTAAGTCTGACATTATCGAGGAAAAAATTCCTTTAAATATATACCTGCCAGCAAACTTTGACACAGTATCAAAAGAGTTTCGTTATCCGGTTATTTTTATTAATGGTTCACATGGTAATCGTTTTTTCCATACGTTAACAGGAGTTGTGAAACACTTAGTTAGTGTTGATCGTATGCCAGATAGCATTGTTGTTAGTTTAAATTACAGCGGGCATTTTCCTGATACTTATACCAATGGTATGTGGCCCAAGCGTGAGGTTATATCTGGTTACGGTGATGCAAAGAAATACCAAGCAATGTTAGAACAAGAATTATTTCCATACCTTGAAAAACATTATCGCGCAATGAATAAACGCTCGATTATCGGTGTGTCTGGTTCATCACTATTTCCTTTGTATAGTATAGATAGTAACCCCGCGCTTTTTGATAATTATATTTTTCTTGCTGCGAGTGACATGTTAGGTATGAGTTTTAATGAAGAAACTAAACGCCCGTTTAGTGAAACGATACCTAAACAGTTAGTAAATGAACTTACTGGGCTGGTTCTCTTTGCCGTAGCTGATGATGATTTAGCAGGAAAACCTGATTACATTAATAACAATAAAGCCGTGTTAGAAAGCTATCAAAAACTTCCCAATAAGCAAGGTAAATTGATAACACACGTGTTTGATAATGAACGCCATTATGATGCATTTATCAAAACATTGTTATTAGCTTTTGACACGTTATACCCTGAAAGCCTTTGGGCACCAAAATACCGTGAACTTGTTGCTCAAAAAGGTGATGCGCTAACCAACATCGACAACTATTATCAAAAGATAAGTCAGCATACTGGTTTTTCTGTGTTACCAAATCCTATGCGCTGGAACAGCGTTAACTCATTGCAATTTATTGTTCGTCATTTAATCGAGTTAGAAAGGCTTGATGAAGCTCAAAGCGTTGCCCTTCGATTGGTAGAGTACACACCTGAACAAGTAGAAAGTTATTTAGCTTTAGCGCAAGTATATGAAAAGTTAAATAAGTTAACGCTAGCTTTAGACACATTAGCCACAGCGAAAGTCATTGCGAACAACACTGAACACTGGCAACTTGAAGATATTATTCAATCTATTGCGCGATTAACTGCGTTACAACATTAAATGCTTAGTTTATTTCTATAAGAGTGAATAGACTCGAGCAGTTAATAGCTTCAGAAAATACCTCGTTCTCAACGGGTGGGCATTTTTTCAGTTGCCGACCAGTTCAGTATTAAAGTAGAAGTAAAACAAAGGAGTAAGTCAGATCTCGCATAGAATCCTGATATCTATTAAAATACTTTTTTTTCTATTGATAAAGCGATGATTTATGTCTTTTCCTCCTTGTCCAAGTTGTTCCTCAGAATATGTTTATCAAGATCAAAATCATTTAATTTGCCCTGAATGTGCCTACGAATGGAACCCTGATGAACAAGCCCAAGAAAATGCCGTCGTGGTAAAAGATGCTAATGGCGCCTTGTTAAATGAAGGTGATAAGGTTACAGCGATAAAAGATCTAAAAATAAAAGGTAGTTCGCAAGTGATTAAAATTGGCACAAAAGCCACCATTAAACAGATAAAAGATGCGAAAGATCATCAATTAGACTGTAAGGTTGACGGAGCCGGCGAGATGATGATTACAGCTAAGTTTGTTAAAAAGGCATAGGGTCTGTTGACCTTTCGAGATTAAATTTAGTTGAACCCAAAGGGCAGCGGTAAGTGTTAATAACGAGGTTGTTCAATATTTCTGGCGAGAGATGTGTAGATGTGTTAATTGTTTTTAGCGTGCTTTATTTTAAACCTTGATTATGTGAGCATTGTACATTCACGACGCAGTGATGACGTTAAGATGTCGTACAGATGACGTATCAATTAAAAGGCTTTCCTTCGATAATTATTTCAATATTTAGCGCGGAGGAAAAGTAATGGAAATGAAACTAGATAACGTAAAACTAAAACAATACAGAGAAGCAAAAGCTTGGAGTCAATCTCATCTTGCTGAGGTTAGTGGTATTAGTTTAAGAACAATTCAGCGTATTGAAAAATCAGGAGTAGCCTCACCTGAGTCAGTTAAATCTTTATGTGCTACTTTTGATGTTCAATTAAATTAACTGTTAATGTGCAATGAACATCAAGAGCAAGTAATACCATTTTCTTTAGCTACAATAAAACATAAAGTGGCTAAAACGGATATAAAAGCAACGCTTGTTTCATTTTGTATTGCGTTTATTATAGCCTTTGTATTAACGATGTAGGCGTCTAAAAATTCTGTTGATATCGCTTTGAGTTATACGATGTATCAATGTAGTAGGTATTAAATGCATTATGGCTGCTGACAATAAAGTTTAAAGAGTCATCTATCATGAAAATGGTCTATACCAATGAACATAGTTTCCTTGTCAACAGAATGAAAGATCTGATCAGAGCTGAAGGTATTGCGGTATTTTTAAAAAATGAATATGCACAAGGTGCGATGGGAGAGATCGCACCTTTAGATTGCTGGCCTGAAGTGTGGGTCGTTAATGATCAAGATATAACACGAGCAGCTAGTATTGTGAAAGCGGCTAAACAAAACACTCATGCCGATGATTGGATTTGTAATCATTGCACTGAGAAAAATGATGCATCGTTTGATATTTGTTGGAATTGCCAACAAGAAAGTTTATAACACAATGAGCTTAACAAACAATAATAATGGTTATGTAGGTAGGGGAAATGAAGTCTCTTAATTTCAAAGAAAAAATGGTGGTTTGTATCTGCTGGCTGATCACTTTATTCATGTGTAGTTCTGGGGGATATAAGTTTACTCAGGAAAGTTTATCTGCGCTGGAGTTAGTGAATATTATCGGTGTTAGTTTAATATTTTTTGGTATCAGCTTAGCACCAAAAATGTTTTTTACGCCAATAAAGCAGTTGTTTTCTACTACCTATAAATTAGACACCTTGGTGAATGATAAACTACAGCAAAGCATTGTTATTAGTGGTTTTTTAATTTCAATGTTTGCATTGTTAGCTGAGGTGATGTGATCAATACGTTATCTTTATTAAAAGACACAGGTGGTTGTTTTATCACTATGGAGCATTTGGGTGATTGAGGCGTTAGTACCAAGTAATGAACTTGTTGCTCAGAAAATTCATCGTGTTTTTCAACGCTCATATCAGGTAGAGGCGCAATTAATTGGCGTAAGTGACTTCCCGCCATTGCAACGTTCTATTGAAGATTTTACCCATTCTACAACGTTATTTTTTGGCTTTATTGAGAATAAAGGCCTTGCGGCTGTTATTGAAGTTAGCTTTGCTAATAAACATTTGGCCATTGAGAGTTTAGTGGTTGATCCTGATCATTTTAGAAAAGGCATCGCCGGTAAATTACTGACATTCATTCTAAAGCATGACAATTACCACACGGCAAGTGTCGAAACCGCCGTTGTTAATGTTCCTGCGATTACGTTATATCAAAAATATGGTTTTGTCGTACAAGAGTGTTTTACTCCATCACATGGTATCGAAAAAGTTTCCATGGCGTTAGCAAGACCTTAAACACCCGATTGGTTATTATCTCGCTTTTGTAACGTTGCTTGTATGACATAACGCCATTGAGTATCAGGTGATAATGAATCAAACGGGTAGCAAGTAATTAAGGTCAAGGTGTCGTTGCTGGTTGATGCGGTAACGCTCATGTCTTTTTCGTGTACGATGCTAATATCAATAATTTGATAGGTGAACTGCCCCTTGAGTGTTTCTACCGTTAAGTTATCTTCGAAAGTAAGCTGTTCAAGTTGTGCAAAATGGGTATCACGATGACCAGCAATTACGGTGTTTCCTGCCTTTCCTGGTAGTGGTGTGCTGCTCATATGTCCAGGACCAAAAGCAAGCGTTCTTCCCGTAATACCTGCTAATAAATAATAACTATGACTTTTTAGTGATATTTTAGCGACCGGGTAGGTATCTGCCCATGACCAGGGTGGCTGTTGTTTACCTGTTGAAAGCGTTGCTGTCCATGCGTTTTCGATTAACCATTGTGCAACTATTGCTTTAGCGTGTATATACATACTTGACCCAAAAAGTAATGCGCTTATAAAGCAACAAGTAATCACGATTGCTTTAGGTTTATTAACGGTTAACGATTTCATTGGCGCTTTTTATTTAGCAAGTTGACACCCAGTGCAAGTATTAAAAAGAATAAGGCTATCAATGCTTGTAATGAAGCGGGTGTTGCTGTTTGTGGTAGCATACCTTGTTGGCCTTTAGGTCGTTGATTTTTGATGGCGCTATCTATGCTTTTTGCTTTTGCTGATGGCGTCATGTCTACCGCGATTAAACTTGTCATTTCACTGACAAGGTGATGTTCCATCGCAATCGCTAAAATTTGTTTATTGATAGTGGTTGCATCTTGTCCTTTGTATTTTTCTCTGGAGAGATGAGCAATTTTTCGACGTGCCCATAAGGTAGATAAACCTGACTGTTGCCCACTGTGTTGTAACGCAAGCGTTTGCTGCCAGTCTTGTTGACGTAACTTACCTGAAATGAGCATTTGCTCTGGCGCTTGCTTGCTAAAGTAGCTAAGCATTATTGGCTCACCTTGATATAAGTCGGGTAATTGACGAGGGTACATGTCTACCTCTTGATTCAGTTGAGCTGTAAGGTTAGCTAACACTGGCTGTTTAAGTTTGCCAAACAATTGCTGCATTTTAGTTTGTACTGTGTCAACAGAGCTTACATAGGTATAAGTGCCTTTACCCATCAAGGCGGCTTCGGTCATAAAGTAACTGTTGGGTGCTGACCCTATTCCCACAGTGAAAAGCCGACTTTGATTTAAATGCTTGTTGATATAGCTAAATAATTCAGCTTCATTACCAACTGCGCCATCGGTAATAAACACAACTTGCCTTATGTGGGTTGGGTTTGGCGTTTGATGACCTAATGATAGCTGCAGAGCTGAGAGTATTTCGGTGCCACCATTAGCGTTTAATTGATCTATATACTTTCTGGCAGTACTTTTATTGGCATTATTGGCAGGCATCGATTGTTGAAATACTTTATTGGCGGTACTGTTAAATGCAATGACATTAAACGTATCAGTGCTTGATAGATCTGAAATAGCCCAGGCAAGAGCGTTTTTAGCTTGCTTCATTGAAGTACCTGCCATAGAGCCTGAGGTGTCTATTACGAAAACAACGTCTCGATTTAGCGGTGTAGTTTTGTTGGTAAGTTGTGGCGGCATTAACATTATCATACCGTAATGACCATTTTCTGTTGCTTGGCTAAAATGCGCTGCTGTTGGTTGATTGGTAGGTTTTGCTTGCCACTGAAGTACGAAATCTTGGTTGGCTATCATATCTTGTTCCAATTGCACATTATATTGGCCAGTTGCCATTTTATTTGTAATGATGGGATGTTGTTCGCTTTCAATTTTTTCAAGTTCAAAACCGCTATTGAGTGTGATGTTCATTGCAAGTTTATGCATGGGTGGTGCACCTTCTTTCGATGCATCAACAGTATTATTTTCAAAGGTAGGCTGAGTGTTCCCCCAACCATTTTCATCAATTGATTTTTGTTCGCTGCTTAGAGGAGAAGAGGGTAAGTAGCGCTGGGTAATTGTGGTAGGAAATCGCAAGCTAAATAGATTTTTGTCAAACGTTATCGCTTGCTGATATTCAATCGTGACACTTATCGTTTCACCTGGGCCTATATTGGCAACATGATTGGTAAAGAGGTTTGGGCGATTTTGTACTAATAGACTGGCTTTTTTACCGGCAGACTTTGCTTGTTGATATAACTTTCTCGCTTTTTGTTTAGGCTGAATTTTTCCAACGATTGTGCGTTCGCCAATCTTCATCGTTAGGTGGTCAACAGCTGCATTTTCAGGCAATGGAAATGCATAAATCCCGTTGACCCACTCAGTTGTTGAGTTGGTAAATTCTTGCGTAACTATAGCTCGAGCGATAAGTCCTGTCACGGTCATATCCACCTTGGTATCTAATAAAGGTGAAAGTAAATAGCCTTGTTGATTTTCTTGTTGTAGAAAAAAGCTACCTTGTTGTACTTGCCCATATTGCTCTACTTTTACTAGTGGCTTATTAGATGAAACCGTTTTATATGACAGATCAACATTAAATTGGCTCGTGGTCTCGGCATGTTCACTATTAAGAAAAAATGAGACGCTAATCGCTATGGTAAGTATGGCAAGTGTAATAATAATTCGGGTTTGCGTGTTCATGTTGTACTCCATGTTTAATAGGTTGTATTAAACATGAAAGAGATGACTTATTTAGGGGAGAAAAAGGGCAATGTGATGAACAATTATGGCAAAAAAATGCAAGGAAATTCTTGGTTATCGTGGTTTGGGCTTTTCTTCTGAAGTGGTTAATAATGAGGAGCTGGAGTAGTGAGCTACTCCAGCTGATTTGCTAAGTGTTAAAACAAATAGGTAACACTTGCACGTATTGTGCGAGGCTCTATTGGATGATAATGAATATCTTCTTCGCCGGTATCGCTTTCTCCAGGTAATCGACTTTCATATAAATAATCAATATCATGATCATTGCTGTCGAGCAGATTTAATACTGAAATCCCGAATTTCCAATCGTTCAATAAGTATTGTGCATTCATGTTCACAACACTGAATGTGTCTGACTGATTGTGGTTATAACTATCAAGTGTGCGTTTACCAAAATGTCTTAAACGCAAACTTGTGTTGAAGTTGTCATTTATATGCCAATTCAGTCCAACACTCGCAACAAAAGGCAGTGAACCGTCAATATAATTACCTTCACCCACTTCGTCTTCTGTAAAGCGTGATTTTGTCCATGCAAGTTCAATATCTGCCACAATTTCTGACGATAGCCAATATAGTGCAGAAAATTCAGCACCATAACGTTTAGATGCACGGCTAGCTTCTGTATTGCCCGCGTCACCAACAAATACTAATTCAGAGTCGTTTTCTAACCACCAAAGTGAAAGAGATGCGTTGTAGTTTTCATATTCTGCAACTCTTAACCCTACCTCTGCGCCTTGCCCTTGCACCAATAAATCTACGGATTCTGCCGCTTCGTTCGTGACTGGATCAACTTTAATTGTTGCCCCGCGAGCATCGTTGGAATGAAATGATTGCCCCCAATTAGCATAGGTTTGCCATTGTTCATTAAATTGGTAACTCAGGCCAGCCTTGAAATTTGTAATGCTGTCGCTGTTATCGCCACTATTTAGTGTTAAATCACTGTTTACGTCAACATTCATGTAATCATGACGCACGCCAGCATTCACTGATAAATTGTCATTGATATCAGCGTTAACTTGATAAAAGCCGCTAACGGAATACTGTTCAACAGTATCTGTACGTACCGTAGATAACCTTTTTCTGGCATTGGTTTTATAAAGGCCGACTTCGTTAATGTCATCGAATCTAACATCGAGCCCAACACTATGATGTATATGAGCATTACCTTGTTGCTGATTAAAGAGTCTGACTAAACTGGCACCAAATATTTTTCTATCGTCAACTTGTTCAAATTGATCGCCATTATTTTGATCGTCTAGAAAGTAAGTAAAATTAGAATAGAGGTTTAATGAGCTTTCTATGGCGTATGCAGAAGCAGCCCATTGCTGATTACGCCAATTCATCGATAAACTATAGCGATCAGATACACCACCTAAGGTGTCGTCAATTGAGCCTAATTCGTCGATTAACTGACTGTTGACAGCACGAGTGGGGATTTGGTCAGCGGAATTCCAACTATTTTCGTAACCCAAAAATGTCAGGTTTAATGTGCCATCAAGAATGTTTTGTTGGTAACGAAGCATCACATTCTTTTTATTTATGTTTTCATCGATATCAGTCCAAGCGCCATCATATTGTTGCCATTCTGCACCAATAGCAAGGTTACCTTCGGTTGTTTTGATGTTTTGACCAATAACGCCTCGACGGTAGCTATCTTGACCTAATTCTACTTTAGCGAATGGGTTGATAAAATCAGACTTTAATGCAAAATACGCTGAACCCGCGGTAGAAAAGTCGCCTTGCGCTGTTTGATATGGTCCTTTTTGGTAATGAATACTTTCAATGAATTCAGGAGTGATAAAATTTAGATCTGCATAACCTTGGCCATGACCATGTGTGCGCATATTAATAGGCATACCATCAATATAGGTACTAAAATCGGTACCGTGATCTAGGTTAAAGCCTCGTAAGAAGTATTGATTGGCTTTTCCAGAGCCACTATGCTGCGTTACAACCATGCCTGGTACAAACTCTAAAATTTCACCTGAACGTAAAATCGGACGCCGTTCAATATCACCATAGCCAACTAAACCTTCCGAAGCTGACATGGTTTCGCCAATTAAATTGGCTCGCTTACCTAAAACAACAAAATGTTCGAGGCCTGAAACATCTGCTAATGCGTGAGTTGAAAGTGCTATTAAAGAAACAGCAGAGAGTTGTTTTTTCATTTAAGATTACCGCTAGAAAAAGGAAGAATAAATGTGTGATTATTAACGCCTGTTGAACTTCGAGATTAAATTTTGTACGAACCCAAAGGCCAACGTTTTTAGCCCTTATACGTTGTTATTGCCTTTTCATGTGGCATAACCACACATGAATCGCAATGTCTTGTCTGAATAGCAACAAACTGCTGCAAAAACAAACGCGAAAGTTCAAAAGACACTAGTGTGATATTATAATCAAACTATCTAGGATAATTAACTGTTTGACGAGCAACAGCATGTTTTTTGCGTTATTTAACAGATACAAAGATCAAATATTGTTAATTTGATTATATGATGCTGATGTTCAGAAGGTTTTGCTCTTGTAGTACGACCATAGAAAAGTGAGCTGGTATATTCATACTCGATTTATGCTAAATAAGTGGCTATTTTTACGAATGTAAATTTATTAAGTTAGCTATAAAACGTGAATTTCGGAGGTACCTTGCAGAGTCAGCATAAATTAATGTTATAACAGAAAGTTATTCTTACCTAGAAGTGTGCTAGCTAAGCTTAGAACCATTAACTAGCACATAGAGCTGTTAAGTTGATACAGAAGATGAGTGTTGTTCAAATTGACCAACTTGATAACTACCTACATCAGCTCCAAAGGCTAACGTAATTCTATTCCAATTATTGATACTGCAAATCGCGATACATAAATCAACAATGGTTTTATCGTCAAAAAAATTACGCATAGTGTTAAGTAATGCATGGCAATCTTCATGAGGAGCTACTTTAGTAATCGCTTCACACCAGGCTAACGTTGCTCGTTCTTCTTCGGTGTAAAAAGGGGCGCTTTCCCATGCACTAAGCCCAAAGATACGTTGCTCACTTTCTCCGTTAGCCCGTGCATCTTTAGTATGCATATCAATGCAGTACGCGCACTGATTAATTTGCGATACCCGTATTTTTATTAGTTCTAGTAACGTTTTGCTAATACTTGGGCTGACATCTGCCGACGATAGGTATTGCTCTAGCCCAAGTTGTGCAGCAATTGCTTTAGGCGCGATTTGATAATAGTTTAAATGTATAGGCATTGATTTATCCTCTATGTTGTAAAGGTAAAAATCATAGGGTATGAATGAGCATTAAGATTGTAATTTTTCGACATGCTTGAGCGCTTAGTGCTGAATTTGTGTCAATGTTCATCTTTGATATACTGCAGTGACTCAATTTAAAATACCGAATGTTATGGCAACATCTTCTGCGTCTTACTTCCAACGTTATGCCCCTACCGCTAAATTAGCAACGTTAGTGCAATGCTACTGGTATATGGTGCGTAAAGAAGACCACGTAGGCAATGACGATGAGTATATGCATCCAGAAGGTGGCAGCGGTATTATTTTTAATCTGGCAAATCCGATCATGATTGGCGACTTTTTGTTAAAACAAGGTTGCTCCATTATTGGTCCTAATCGTAAATCAGTACATTTTAACGGGTTAGGTAGCGTAGAAGCATTTGGTATTCGTTTTCATCCTGGAGCCGGGCATCAGTTTTTTGGTTTACCGCTGACTGAAATTGAAAGTGTTACGATTCTTCCTGAAGATATTTTATTAGCGAGGCTGTGCGATCAATTAATGAATGAGCTTATGATGAGTTCTTCGGTTGAACAATGGATTGCTGCTATTGAATATCATTTGTTTTCTCACCTTATAACTATGCAAAAGCAAAATAAGTTGTTGTCAGGTCAAATAGATAATCGGTTAGCGTTTGCGATAAATTGGATTGATGCGAATAATGGCTTGAAACCCATTTCTGTGTTAAATGACGCGTTATGTTTAGGTCAACGTCAGCTCGATCGATTGTTTAAACAACATTTAGGATTGGCACCAAAGCAATATAGTCGGCTCAGACAAAATCAATACGCGAGACATTTATTAAAAACGCAATTGTTTGATGTGAGCCTTACCGATATTGGCTACTTGGCAGGATTTTATGATCAAGCACACTTTAATCATCAATTTAGAGATATTCTTGGCATAAGCCCTGGTCAATACAGAAATAAAATCATTGCTAAAAGCCGCATTTCACGCGCCTAATACCCTATAAAGTAAAAAATTCAATTAAATCAGAATGACACATGTTCTAGCGTGTTGCTCTTTTCACTGTATTCAAGTGCTCAGGACTGCTACGCTTACAGAGTACCTGTTTAGTTGGTGAGCGTTTTAAATAATTATTCTAAGCCATATAGGAGTGTTTAATGTTGTTAAAATACCGCGCAACCATGGTTGCTGTTATTACATTATTACTGTGTGTATTGGCAATAATTTTTTATTATAGCCAGCAAAAAGACGAACCATTACCGCCAATGACGGTAAAAGAGAAAAAAGCGAGGTTCATTTCTTTGATTTTACCTGCTGTAGATACTGTTTACGCTAAGTTACAAACGCGTTATGAAACTATTCAAGCGATGATTGAGAAAGGGCAAAATCACGAGCGCATCGATTCTCTTAAAGATGAATATAAAGTTACCTCAGATGAAGAGTTACTGATAGCACTAAAGCCGCACCCAAAAAGTATCGCTATTGCTCAAGCTGCAATGGAAAGTTCATGGGCGACCTCTCGGTTTTTTCGTCAAGCAAATAATGTCTTTGGTGTTTGGTCGTTTAACGACGATGAACCGCGTATCGCTGCGTTGCAAAAACGTGGAGATAAAACCATCTGGGTAAAAAAATATTCGACCATTGAAGATGCCGTTTTTGATTATTATCGTACGTTAGGCAGGGGGCGTGCATTTAGTGAATTTAGACAGTTAAATTACACCTCAGATGACCCATTTAAACTCGTTGCTAAACTTGATAGTTACTCAGAAAAGGGCAGTGAATACGGTGAAGAACTTGCTGAAATTATTGAATATAATAACTTTGACCGCTTTGATGAAAATTAAACAACGTGCTGCACCATGAGTTGTATAGAAACCCTGCAATATAGATATGTGCTTGCTTAAGCGATATTTAGTTATTTATAGAAGGTTAGGGAGGTAAGCTCCCTAACCACAAAATGATATTTATGGCCTTAAATTATACTTAGCCGCTTTATCTTTTGCTGGAATACTATTGTTGATAAATTCACGAACATCTTGATTTGATTGTTTTAAATCGTCATAGCGTAAGTACATCATATGACCACTTCGATAGCCTTTAAACGATAACCTATCTTTCATTTGACCACTTGGGTCTAATTGCCACATGGTGTATTTGGCGTCAAAATAATTTGTTGCACCATCATAATAGCCAGATTGAACCATAACATTCAAATAAGGATTTTGTGCCATTGCTTGACGTAAATTTTCACCGGTATTGTTGTTTGTTCTATCCCATGGATGGACGTCGCCAAACATGGCGTATTTTAAATCGGTTTTATAGCCTAATTCCTCACGCAAATAATAATTTATTGCTGGCGTAAAACTGTGTAACCACGACGTTAACTCAGCACTATAATCAGGACGACTACCACTCGCTTTTTTATCGATACCTAAATAGCGAGAATCTAAACGGCCAATCGTTTGCTTCTTGTCTCGTAATAATGCTTTCCAGAAATAAGATGGGTTGATGTCCATATTGTTGTTGAGCACTTCTTCAACCGTTAAGCCCGAATACTTGGCAACTTGTTGCGCGATGTTTTGTCTATCAGTTGCGTCGATAAAACCACCTTTTGCGAGTGCTGGTATATATTTATTTATAGTAAATTCTTCAACTTCAGGCAAAAGCTCAAGTAAGTCTTTTTGTTGTAACTCATTTGATAATGCTTTGTGGTACCAAGCTGCAGCGGCAAAGTAGGGTAAACGGTTTGCTGCTTTAACTGGGCCGTCGCGTTTGATACCAATACCCGTTGGAGACACTAAAATTACGCCATTTAAATACATCCATTGGCGATTTTGTAATTCAAGCGCTAACCCTGATACACGTGTGGTTCCGTAACTTTCACCAATGAGATATTTAGGTGAACGCCAACGGTTATTACGACTAACGAACGTTTCAACCCATTGTGCTAAATATTTTATGTCTGCATTGACACCAAAAAACATTGATTTTTGTTTGTCGCGGCTTGGTAATTTACCTTCAGCGTTCGGTAACACGCGAGAAAACCCAGTATTAACAGGGTTTACAAACACAATGTCGGCAACATCTAATACAGAATACGGGTTAGTTTTCACACCATAAGGCTGCAGAGGATAACCTTCGTTATCAACATTTAACACCTTTGGACCCGTGTAGGCTACATGCATCCACACAGAGGCTGAGCCAGGGCCCCCATTAAAAGAAATTAACAATGGGCGTGATGCCAGATCTTTTATGTTACTGCGTTGATAATAGGTATAAAACAGACTAGCTGTTGGATTGCCGTCCTTATCCCAAACAGGTTGAGTGCCTGTTGTGGCAGTGTAATCAACTGTTTTTCCTTTGATCTTCGTGGTGTGCTTGGTGACAACTAGGTTGTCAGCTTTAAGTTGAATTTTTGAAGTGTTTTGTGCTTGTACAGGTTGTGCTAAAAATAGTATCAACGACAAAGCTGTT
Organism: Thalassotalea sp. 1_MG-2023; assembly: GCF_030546745.1. Taxonomy (GTDB): domain Bacteria; phylum Pseudomonadota; class Gammaproteobacteria; order Enterobacterales; family Alteromonadaceae; genus Thalassotalea_C. The sequence goes on along the minus strand of NZ_JAUOPD010000016.1, from coordinate 32,903 downwards.
AATAAACGAACGTTCACAATGTATCCTTATTATTTTGATATGATATCAGCATACACAACCACTCATATTTAACTATATTAATTAGTCAAATTGCGCAGTAATTGAGGCGAACAACCGAAAATTTATAAAGAATTTATGGGAAAATTTAAATTAATCATTGAGGCTTTAGGTTGGTGAAGAGAAAGTGTTAATCTAGCTTTCTAAACTCATCAATAGCAAGATTATGCGTAAAATAGATAAAAAAATAGAAAACCAACTCCGCAATTGTTTAACTGATGTGTGCGAAAGGGCGCTAAAAGAAATCACTGGTTTTATGTGGTTAACGCATAAAGTTAATTATGCTAATTTCCCGCAGAGTTTACAGATTATTTGTGTGTTTGATACCAGTGACAACTTGCAAGCTTATCGCGGTTCAGAACAAAGTAAATCACTAGAGTCGCTTATTCACACTGAGCTTATGAATACCGATATTAAGGTAAAAAATATCACTAAACATGTATCTTTCGATACTGAGCAATGGTGTGAGGCTCAACATGGCGGCAATTGGGCGAATAGGTTAACAAAACAGTAATGAGTAGGTGAGTTGATAATGAAGGAAGATTTTATAGGTGCCGCAATGATGGAACAGAAGGTAAAAGATAAATTTGATAGTTATCCTGATGATATTAATGCATTACTTATTGAAATTCGCTCAATGATTTTACAATTGGCATCAACGCACGTTTTAGGGGATGTGACCGAATCACTTAAATGGGGAGAGCCAAGTTATTCAGTGAAATCAGGTAGCCCAATTCGAATGGACTGGAAAGATAAAACGCCGGAGAATTATTATCTTTTTTTCAATTGTAACACTAAATTAATTGCAACGTTTCGCGAACTATATGCCAATGAGCTTGAATTTCAGGGGAATCGCGCCATTGTACTAAAACGTTCATCCCCTTTACCTAAACATGTGCTGTCCCAATGCTTAAGATTAGGTTTAACTTATCAACAGATAAAGCATCTTCCTCTACTTGGACAATAACACTGCTATTTTTTGTTTAATCACAGTATTGTTTTTTAATGCTACTTCGCCTCTTTTATAGATAAGTTAATTACATTAACGGAGTTAAAGCTTAGCAATGACAAGACTAAACTCGTTGCTTCCCATATGTGACAAGAGCTGCACCGCCTAATACTAATATTGAGGCGATAAACAGTTTTACAGTAACGGCGTCATTAACAAACATTACACCTCCGATAGCGGCAACAATCGGTACGAGTAGTTGTATCACACCGGCTTGAATAGAAGTGAAGTAGGGTAATATTTTAAACCAGAGTGCATAACCTATTGCAGAGGTAACAGCCCCCGAACTTATTGCCAACATAACACCTTGAAAACTCATTGATACTTCAGTGGTGAGCAAGAACATAGAAATTAAAATAAGGGGTATCGTGCAAGTAAAGTTTGCCGTTGTATTGTGAATTGGTGCAATGCCATTTAAACCTGATTGCGTATATATTCCCCAAGTTACCCCTGAAATGGTCATCAAAATTAAGCCAATTAATGAGGGTTGTCCTAATTCATCTGCCATTAAATAAACAAAGCCTATGAAGGCAATAAGCAATCCTAACCATTCTAATAATTTAATTTTGTGGCCTTTAATAAAAGAAAATAACACTAAAGTCACTTGAACCGCACCAAAAAGTACAACCGCACCAATGCCTGTTTCTACCGTTAAGTAACCGTAAGAAAGCGTGATCGCGTATAAATACAAACTTACACCACCTAACCAATTATTTTTATTTACGGTCAATGTTGCGGGTTTATGGGTAAAAACGAAAATTAACCATAAGGCGATCACACCAGCAATAAGTCTAATATTGGTATAGCTTGCTGGGTCAATATAGCCTTCTTTTACTGCGAGTCGACATAACACTGAGTTTCCAGCAAAAGCTATTAAGGTTAATAGTGTTAATGTTACTAACGATAACATTGATTTTTGCGGTGAGTGTTTATGTTTTCTTTGTTTGCCGTGGTTGCTATTCATGTAAGAGGCTTTTGGGTGGAGCATATTATCAGCTGGCTATGTTAACGCATATCTTAGCTTCTGTGTAACCAAAAAAAATTACGTTGCCATGTGATATGTAACGTAATTTTCATCTTGGTTGTGATAATAAGATTATGTCAGATGTGATGTTAATTTTTCTTCAATTTAGCTATCTCATCTGATAACTCGTTCACGAGTTGTTGGTTTTTAGCCACAACTTGGTTTATTTCGTCAGCACTGGTACTGGCTTTTTGTGCTAAGTTTCTTACTTCATCCGCAACAACTGAAAACCCTCGACCAGCATCGCCAGCACGTGCAGCTTCAATGGCAGCATTTAACGCAAGTAAATTCGTTTGCTCGGCAATAGCGTTAATGGTCTCTACCATTTTTGAAATGCTATTGCCTGAACTAATTAAACCATTCGTAACATCTTCACTTTTATTGACAACTTGCCGCCTATTGTTCACATCGTTTGCAAACATGACATATTTTCGGATATCACCGTGTACGTCTTTTATAGCGGCAAACGTTGCAGCTAAGCCTATGACTCGGTTACTACCTGATATGGCTAAATCGAATTCTTTAATTATTGTGGTGTCATCAGCAAGCTTGGTTAATTCTTCTAGACTGATTAAAGAATCTAAATTAGCTAGGCTTGCTTGCTCGTTTTCTTTACTGATGTTGGCAAATTTTTGTAGTAAATGATTACTATTGAGCAGGTTTTTATTTGCATCCCACTCAACAAAAAGCAATGACTGACAAATAACATTGAACCGTGTTTCAAATTCTAATGCGCTTGTTTTTACTTTATCAATGTTGGCTAGAATGGCCATAAAGCCCGTATGAATATTGTTTTCGTCTAAAATAGGGTTGCTGGTCACCGAAACCCAACTAGGATTGTCGTATTTATCATGTACCTGAATTTCATCATAAAAGGCATTAGGTGCCTCAAGTTCTGCTGTTATTCGGGAAAGCGTTGATTCGTCAGTATAATTGCCAGTTATTAATTCTTTAACCGTATGACCCAATGCTTCTTGTTCTGAATAGCCTAACATTTGTGTAAAGCCTTCATTTGCATATTTTATTCGCCTGTCTTTGTCTGTAATGAGTACAGCGTTACTGGTTTGATTAGCGACAACAGATAGCATTGAGAATTCTTTTCGCTGTTCAACTTGTGCTGAAATATCACTGGCAAATTTCACTATTTTTATGACATTGCCTGAAGGATCTAATATTGGGTTATAGGTTGCGTGTATCCATACAGGTTCATGATGTTTGGTAAACCGTTGGTATTCTGCCGTTTGAATATTGCCATTGCGTAATGACTCCCAAAACTGGGCGTAACTTGATGAACTTGCTTCGTTCGGATCAACAAAAATACGATGGTGTTTACCCTTGATTTCAGATAGTTGGTAACCCATTAATGATAAAAAATTTTCATTAGCGTCAACAATTTCGCCAGCTAAGGTAAATTCAATAACAGCTTGAGCTTTGTGAATAGCATTAATTTGTGATTGATTACTCGCGTTCTTAATCACTTGTTCAGTAATATCTGACGCAAACTTGATGATTCGCTGCACTTTATTTTGATGAATGATTGGTGTGTATGACGCTTGAATCCACACTTCTTCTTTAGATTTAGTAATACGCTTGAATTGATTTGTTTGTGGCTTTCCTTGTCGTAGCTGTTGCCAAAACTGTTGATACTCATTGCTTTGTGCGGTTTTTTGATCAATAAACATTGAATGGTGTTTACCAATTACTTCCTGTTTTTGATAGCCCATTAGTGATAGAAAGTTATTATTTGCGTTTTTTATCTTTCCTTGTAAATCAAACTCAATTACTGCTTGGCATTTATTAATAGCGGTTACTATATCATCATTATGGTTTTTAAAAATACTTAACACGTTTGGTCACTCAGTCATTCCATTGTGAATATTAGTATAATAAACATTTTAAAATCTGCTACTTAGCAAGTTAATTTTTTCTTTAATTGTTAATCATCGTTTAGTTTCTTGCCTATCAGTACAATTTTTATGAGCTAAAAATATACCTTGTAGTACATAGTATGTGTGTTATAGTTGTATACTATGTACTGCAAGGTGTGATGTTATGCATAATTCATATGCCATGATATGGGAAGGTGAGCTGTGAAAGATACTGGAGATAAAGTGAATGAAAAATGGGATGTTCAGCTGCGTAAAGGTACGCTAGAGCTAGTGATACTTGCGGCACTAAAGGCGCGAGAATTGTACGGATTAGAACTACTTAAACTTTTGCATGGCTATGAAACGATGCAAATAACTGAAGGTACGCTTTATCCATTACTCGATCGTTTAAAGCGCGACGGTGTAATACAGGCTACGTGGCATCAAGAGGGGGAAACACGACCAAGAAAGTATTATCACTTAACGACTCAAGGCGAAGAAAAACTATCTGCATTAGCCAGTCGGTGGCGCCAGTCGGTACAAGATATTGAGTCATTAATTGCACAACCTGCTTCTGTAAATAAAGCGCAAGGAAAATAATATGTCTGAACGAGAATTGATCAACCAATATTTAAAGTCATTATCTATTTATTTATCACGATTAGATAAAAATGACGCAAACGATGTGATCCGAGAAATAGAAAGTCATCTTTACGATGCGCTTGAATTACAACAGCAGCAAGGTAAGCCTTCAAGTGCACAAGCTATTCTTGACGGTTTTGGTGACCCTAGGCTATTAGCGCAGCAATATATTGAACACGTGGTAAATGGTGCGCCACCACCTGAAGGTTTTAACGCGATACAAACAGTAAAGCGGGGCGTGACAAAAAGCTTATTTTATTCAATGGCTTTTGTTGGCTATGGCATTTCACTATTTTTAATTGTTGTCGGCTTATGCAAATTAGTGATGCCTGAAGCGGTTGGCGTTTGGTCAGCTTCGCAAGGAAATAGTATTACTATCACTTTTTCTGAGCATAGTATTCCACAATCAGGAGAGATTTTTGGTTATTGGCTTATTCCCATCGCCTTATTATCAGGTGGATTTATCGCTCGTTTAACCACAAAAATATTAGCAGCGTTAAAACGAATAATCGCGTAACCACTACTTCAAGCGTTATTTATTTATCGATCACAGAGTTATGACTCTGTGATGCGGCTAAGCCGTGTCTAAAATTTACGATTTGAAGATTAAATGTAATCTTCGACAAAAGGAGCTCATATGTTCAACGTATTAAAAACAAATCTTAAACATTTTTTTGTCACCTTTATTCTTGTGTTCTCACTGATTGTAGCGATCGGTATCTATCATGGTGCCGAAGCACACTTTAACGAAAATCGTTTGGCTTACACGCTAGATAAGGAAGGGCCTCATATTTTTATTGATGAGCAAACCTTAACGGTAAATTATGTTAGAGGAAGCAAAGAATCTGGCGGTTTTTATCGTGATAGCCAACAATACTCTGTCAATGAGGATATTAAAGCAATGGCTTATTTCCCTTTAGAACAGCAGGAAATTCCTATCACGATAAACCCTCGTATTGAAGTACCACCATCTACATATCAAGATAACAAACCCATGTTAGCAATTTCAGATATAGAAGGGGGTTATAAGGCGTTTCGTGATTTTTTGCTTGCTCACAATGTTATTGATAGTGCTTTAACATGGCAATTTGGTCAAGGGCATTTAGTGTTGGTTGGCGACTTTGTTGATCGTGGAAACTCAGTAACACAGGTGTTGTGGCTAATTTATAAATTAGAGCAAGAAGCGAAAAAACAAGGGGGCCATGTACACTATATTTTAGGTAATCATGAAATAAAAAACTTACAGGCTAACTTCTATAGTGCATCACAAAAATATCTTTATATTGCAGCCATGTTAGGCAAAACACAGGCAGAGCTTTATGATGATAACTCGTTTATTGGTCAGTGGCTTGCTAGTAAAAATAGCGTAGAAAAAATTAATGGTTACTTGTTTGTACATGGTGGGATACACCCTAAATTGAGTGAGTTTGACTATAGTTTAGAAAAGATAAATCAAATAGTTAGAGCACATTATCGCAAACCATTTTTCACGCGTTTACATGCAACAGATGATGACTTTTTAGTCTCTAATAAAACGGGGCCTTCTTGGTATCGCGGCTATTTCAAAGATGATTTAACCCAGCAAGAAGTGCAGCAAGGATTAGATAAATTTTCAGCAAAAGCTGTGATTGTTGGTCACACTATTCAATGGCAAGTTCAAGAGCTCTATCAAGGCAAAGTTGTTGCTATTGATGTTAGACACCCAAGCGATTATGAAACACATTTTCCACCTAGAAGTTCAGAAGGACTGTTAATCAAAGACAGTTTGTTTTATCGTTTACTAGCTGATGGTAGTAAAAAACAACTTTAGCACAAATGGGAAGTAGAGGGTGTTTTGCACCTGGTTATTTACAACCCAATTAATTGGTTTAACTTATTGTAAAGAATAAATAGGCTACTAGGCATCGTACCTTGTAGTCTTCACGTTAAAATAACTTGAGGGATTTGATGGCAGGTATCACACAAAGAAAGCATTATTGGGCAAATGTATTTCTATGCGGCTCTACCTTTGTAGCACTGCAATTAATAAAGCCTATGATACTGATGACCATTTATCGAGAAGTGTATCAATTTAACCCGACACTTTACACTGACTGGGCCTTGTATAAATTGGTATGGTCAACCATTCAGGCTGGTGCCATGAATGCACAAGTTACAATAGGGATCTTGCTAGGTGAACTCGTGATGTTATTGCCCGTTTACTTATTATATCGTTTTCTTTTTTCTGCTCAGCAACAACAATCAACCGCTTAATTTAGCCATTGATAAACTTCAATGGCATTCCAACCAATTAAAAATGCAATGGCATAACTTAATAACGTACCTAACAACATATATTCTGTGAGTTTCATGTCGTGGCTTTTCGTGAGATCACCAAAGCGAAATATGGTTTTAGTTGCCACTAAAAAACCAATACCAATAAATTGCCCTGTAAACATAAATGAAATTGCTAAACAACGTTCAAGATACCCTATCCAAGCGCCAGCTGAAATAAGCCCTGTGTTATTACTTTCAGCGTTTTTATTGGTTTCTAGTAAGGTTTCCGTATGTCTTTTCAAGGCTAAAGAAATAATGATGGAAGCGGGTTTACACGCTACTAAATAGGCCATAACAATAATAATATTTGCTGCGCTTAATTGTTCTGTAGCAAATTGTAGTAACTGTAATAAAGTGATCTCATTTAAATAAGCTGAGATTAAACCAATAATAGTGAGGTGAATGCCTTGATCAAGTAAAAAATATCCGAGTGTGTTTGGTCGGTATGACTTCCACAGATCAACGATGGCATGAGAAAGCGTAATAACGATAATAGATATAACTGCGGGTATAATCGCTATGTTAAGTATGAAAAGGGTAAGCGCGTTTAATAGCGTATGTACTAAGCAATGTTTTTTTAGTCCTTTAGAGGCGTAATGGTGTTGATTACGACAAGAAATCCACTCTGTGGGTTGTAAATAAAAATCCCCTATAAAGTGGGCCGTAAGTAATAAAAGCAATATTTCCATTATTTAAATTCCTTGAACTGTAAAACCTCTTGATGAATAAACTGCATGTAATCTCTCACAAGGTGCCCGCCAATATTCGCTAAGCGGTTACTAATGTTTTGTCGGGAAGTGTTTGTTATTTTTGCTAGTTTTCTATGTTCAGTGAAGTCACTCTCTATGTATTGATACAATAGAGATGCTTGGGTTTTTGTTAATTTATTGATCAAGTGGCTCAAAAATGTTGTGAGTAACGTTAATTGAGCTGCTGATGCTGTTTGTTCAACACTTAACGATAAATCACCTTTAGGTGTTTTTGCTAACATTCTTCCAGATGCAATATAAACAGGACCTGAAGAAGTATTGGGCTTGTTTTTATAGTTTTCATAGCTGCCGTATGCCAAAGACAGTGTGCATTGTATTGGTTTATCAACGTATTGGGCGATATGCAATGCAAGTTTGATTAACAGGGTACTTTTTAATGCATCAATAGGCTCTGGGTAATGTATTTGGAACTCATCGCCACGATATATTTCACCACTAGCCTGATATTTTTTTTGTGAATCTTGTAGTAAATCGTTTAAATGGTCTACAACTTGAGAATAAGTCGTAGTAGACATTTTACTTGAATTTACTAGGTCACCGGTCAGTACTGCGATCATTTATTACCTCACTATTCGTACAAGGCAACTATATTAAGTTGCATTGTTATTTGCAACTATATTTGATTGCCTGTTGATTTGCAATTAAATATAGTTGCCATTTAAAGCGTTATAAATACAAAACTAAACATTTAAAAGCATAGAAAGTGTTTAGTTTTGCTAAATTTTGTTTTAGAATGATCGTTCATTCTAAGTTTAAGGTAACACCATGCAACGAATTAGAGTTCTTTTTTATATTTTTTCGGTTGTTGTAACAACGGCCCTTTTCACTGGTTGTGGGCAAGATGAACAGGCCAAGTCAAGTGCCGGAACAGCACAAGCAATACCTGTTGGTGTTGTTACCTTGAGCAGTAAAAGTGTCACCCTGACTAAAGAGTTACCTGGTCGTGTTGTGGCTTCGCAAATCGCTGAAATACGTCCGCAAGTTAATGGTATTGTACAAAGCAGACTTTTTACTGAAGGTGCTGAAGTTGAAGAAGGGCAAGCGCTTTATCAAATTGAATCTGCTCTTTTTGAAGCACAAGTTGCCACAAGTGAAGCGGCAATTAAAAAAGCAGAAGCCAATATTGCAAATACTAAAGCAAAATTGCAGCGTTATAAAAACTTGCTAAAGACTAAAGCAGTAAGCCAACAAGAATATGATGAAGCCGATGCTGCGTTCAAAAGCGCTAATGCTGATTTATTAACCACAAAAGCACAACTTAAAACGGCACAAATTAATTTAAATTATAGCAAGGTGTTATCGCCAATTAGTGGTCAGATTGGAAAATCTAATGTAACGGCAGGGGCTTTGGTCAATGCAAATCAATCTGTTGCACTAGCGACGGTAACCCAACTTGACCCTATTTATGTTGATTTAACGCAATCAAGTAACGAGTTAACACGGTTAAAACAAGCGATAGCTAGCGGAAAATTATCACGCGATGCTGATTTGCATTCTTCAGTTGAGTTACTGTTAGAAGACGGTAGTACATATGCGCATACTGGTACGTTAAAGTTTTCAGAAGTAACCGTTGACCCTAGCACTGGCTCTGTATCTTTACGTGCTGAGTTTCCTAACCCAGATAAACTACTCTTACCGGGCATGTACGTACGAGCTGTTATTGTTGAAGGAGTCAAACAAAATGCGATATTGGCACCACAGCGTGGTATTAGCCGAAACGCAAAAGGCCAACCTACAGCATTAGTTGTCAGTAAAGAAAATACCGTTGAGCCTCGCGTGTTAGTGGTTGATAGAACAATGGGGTCGCAATGGTTAGTCAGTGAGGGCTTATCTGACGGTGATAAAGTCATTGTAGAAGGTTTACAGAAAGTACGTAGTGGTGCTCCTGTAACACCCGTTCCAGCACAATCTTCAAACAGCGCACCATAGCGGAGAAGTAATATGTCACGCTTTTTTATCGACAGACCTATTTTTGCATGGGTACTTGCTATTGTGGTTATGCTTGCAGGTATTTTAGCCATTAAAAGTCTACCCATCGCGCAATATCCATCGATAGCACCACCTGCGATCAGCATACAGGCTATTTATCCTGGTGCTTCAGCACGTACTCTGGAAGATACAGTTACCCAAGTTATCGAACAAAAGATGAAAGGCTTAGATGGTTTGTTATATATGTCATCAACCTCAGAGTCTAATGGTGCAGCAACACTTACCTTAACGTTTGATGCTGATACTGACCCAGATATTGCACAAGTCCAAGTGCAAAATAAGTTGTCGTTAGCAACACCTTTGTTACCTGAGGAAGTACAGCGACAAGGTGTAACCGTTGCAAAATCAGCACGAAACTTCTTAATGGTGTTAGGGTTTGTATCTAAAGACGGCAGTATGAATAATATCGACATAGGCGACTATGTGGCATCTAATGTACAAGATATTATTTCACGCGTTAATGGCGTGGGTGAAGTTCAGTTATTTGGCTCTCAATATGCAATGCGTATTTGGCTTCAACCTGAAATGCTGCACAAATATCAATTGACACCAGGAGACATTAGCGCTGCAATTCAAGCGCAAAATGCGCAAGTATCGGCAGGGCAGCTAGGCGCGTTACCTGCGGTTTCTGGTCAGCAGTTAAATGCAACCGTTACGGCGCAAAGCCGCTTACAAACCCCAGAACAGTTTCGTGATATTTTTGTGAAAACCAACGCAGATGGTTCTGTTGTTCGTTTATCAGATGTAGCAACCGTGGAGCTTGGTGGTGAAAACTACGGTGTGGTAGCTCGCTTTAACGGTAATCCCGCAACAGGTTTAGGTATAAAACTTGCCAGTGGTGCCAATGCACTTGATACAGCCCAAGGGGTTAAAGATGCGTTGAACGAGTTAGCACCTTTTTTTCCAGAAGGGTTAGAAAGTGTCATTCCATACGACACCACGCCTTTTGTGTCATTATCGATTGAAAAAGTTGTAAGTACGCTGATTGAGGCGGTGATCTTAGTATTTTTAGTTATGTATCTCTTCCTACAAAACTTTCGTGCAACATTGATCCCAACAATTGCTGTTCCTGTGGTGTTGCTAGGTACCTTTGCTATCTTGCAAGTATTTGGCTACTCGATTAATACCCTAACCATGTTTGCCATGGTGCTTGCGATCGGCTTATTAGTAGACGATGCAATTGTTGTGGTAGAAAACGTAGAACGAGTGATGACAGAAGAAAAGCTGTCACCTCTTGAAGCCACACGAAAGTCAATGGATGAAATTAAAGGAGCATTGGTTGGTATCGCTATGGTTTTATCTGCGGTGTTTATCCCAATGGCCTTTTTTGCTGGTTCTACCGGGGTAATCTATCGACAGTTCTCCATTACGTTAGTGACTGCTATGAGCTTGTCTGTGTTAGTCGCATTAATTCTAACTCCTGCATTGTGTGCAACTATGTTAAAACCTAGTCATGTGCATAATAACTCCTCTTTGATAGGGCGATTTTTCACAGGGTTTAATAGAGGTTTCGATAAAACAAATAATGGTGCACAAGGCTTTGTAGGTCGAATGATCAAACAAAGTAAGCGTTACTTATTGTGCTACGGATTAATTGTTGGCGGCATGATTTATATTTTCTCCCAACTTCCTTCAGCGTTTTTGCCTAATGAAGACCAGGGGATTTTATTTAACCAGGTTAGCTTACCTGCAGGTGCGACGACCGAACAAACTTTAGCAGTGGTTGAAAAAATGGAACGCCACTTTTTAGAAGATCAGTCTGAAGCGGTTAATTCAATTTTTAGTGTTGCAGGGTTTAGCTTTGCTGGCTCTGGTCAAAATGCTGCTATTGGGTTTGTTAACCTTAAACACTGGGATGAGCGTCAACGTCCTGACTTATCTGTTGGTGCGGTGGCAGGAAAAGCCATGGGATACTTCTCTACAATAAAAGAGGCATTTGTTTTTGCATTCCCACCCCCTGCGGTTGTTGAATTAGGAACAGCCAATGGTTTTACTTTGTTTTTGCAAGATCGCGTTGGATTAGGTCATGAAAAATTACTTAATGCAAGAAATATGCTTTTAGGTATGGCCGCAAAAAGCCCAATTTTAGCGGGTGTTCGCCCGAATGGCTTAGAAGACAAACCAGAATTACAACTTGATATAGATTTAGCTAAAGCCCAAGCATTAGGCGTTAAGCAAGCAGATATTAATAATACTTTATCTACTGCGTGGGGTGGTCGTTATGTGAATGACTTTATTGATCGCGGGCGAGTAAAAAAGGTGTATTTACAAGGTGTTGCTGAAGCGCGTATGGTGCCGGAAGATATCAATCAATGGTATGTTCGTAATGACGAAGGTAAAATGGTGCCTTTCACTGCGATAGCACGTTCGTATTGGACTTATGGTTCACCACGATTAGAGCGTTATAACGGACTTTCAGCGATGGAAATACAAGGCTCTGCAGCGCCAGGTTATAGTACTGGCCAGGCAATGGATGAAATCGAACGATTAGTTGAACAATTACCACCTGGTATTGCTTTTGAGTGGACCGGTATTTCATATGAAGAACGTTTAAGTGGCGGGCAAGCTCCGTTGCTCTACGCATTATCGTTATTAGTCGTGTTTTTATGTTTAGCGGCATTATATGAAAGTTGGTCTGTGCCGGCCGCGGTGATGTTAATTGTACCGTTAGGTGTTTTTGGTGCAGCAGTCGCTGCGTTCACAGCTCAGTTATCTAATGATATTTATTTGCAAGTAGGTTTATTGACCACGATTGGGTTAGCATCAAAAAATGCGATTCTCATTGTTGAATTTGCTATTCATAAAATGGATGAAGGTATGCCTCTTGTAGAAGCTGCCATTAATGCTGTTCGATTGCGTTTAAGGCCTATATTGATGACATCTATGGCATTTATATGTGGAGTTTTACCACTGGCAATAGCTTCAAGTGCTGGCTCTGGTGCGCAAAATGCGTTAGGTATTTCTGTCATTGGAGGAACCTTAGCATCATCAATATTAGTTGTTATTTTTGTACCGATGTTCTTTGTATTAGTCAGAAGAGTATTTCCTGGAAAGCATGCAGCGTAGGCTGCATGCAAAATTAAAGTATTAGATAAGTTTGTAATTTAAGTGGTGCATAACCTTATGCATCACTTAAGCAAGTAAGAGTGTGGAGTGATTATGACCGCAAAAACTAAAAAGCATGCTGATCCTGCGTTAGCTGAAACCAGACGAAATCAAGTGTTATGCGCCGCGGCAGAATGCTTTAAACGAAAGGGGTATCATGGTGCAGGTATGGCTGAAATTTCAAAAACAGCCGGTATGAGCGCGGGCCATATATATAATTATTTTGCCAGTAAAGAAGCGATTATTGAATCAATTATTCAACGAGATATGGAAGAAATGATCTCATTGTTCCAAGAGTTTGGTGATAAACCAGGCGATTTAACAACGATTTTAATTGATAGCTTAGATGAAGGCGTCGAACGTCACACCAACACTGACTGTAAGGCATTACATTTAGAGATGCTATCGGAAGCGGCACGCAATGATAAAATAGCAAGTTTATTACAGCAGTCAGACACGCATGCAAGAAATGAAATGCGTAAGTTACTAATCGGGGAACGAGGGTCACTACAAGCGGCATCAACTCGTGAAGTTGATGCCCGTATTGAAGTCATGTTTTCAATGATGGGAGGTTTACTTTTGCGAAGAGTATTAAATCCCGCACTCGATAAAACAGGCATTTTAATTGCTCTTCGGCCAGCAATGAAAACATTGTTATTGCCATTTGACGATAAAGAAAAGTAAACGTTACGGGTATATTGGTTAAACAAATTTGTGCGGCAGTAGGGCAGATTGAATTTGGTTTATCACTCAGTATCATCAATATGACACATTTGAACAAACTGTTTCAAGCACGCTTTTATTTCTATTATATTAAAACTATCAATTGCTTGTTTAAGTTTATCACTAAATTGCTGTAAGGCTTCACTTTGGTATTGCTTAGCTGTCGCTTGTATTGCTTGAGAAAATTGTGATATTTCATTCAAGTTATTACTTTGCATTAATTGTTGGCAAGTTGCTAAATAACTAATCTGTAAGTGATGTAATAACGCTTTGTTGAAGGCTTCTTTGCTTGGTTCTTCTTCATCGACTGATATTTCTTGATAAGATAAATGTCGTTTTAATTCATTAATTAACTCTTGTTTTAATACTGGCTTTCTTAAGTACCCATTAAAGTTCTCGCGACGTTTTTTTTCATAATCATCACGCATGACTGAAGCTGTTAAAGCAATAATAGGCAGTTTAGGGTGTGATGTATTAATGATGTTTGCAGCTTCATAACCGTCCATTTCGGGCATTCTAATATCCATAATGATGAGATCAAACGTTTGTTGTTTTACTGCGTTGACGGCCTCTAACCCATTGCTAGCTTCAAACGTTTCAATGTCTAATGTTTTGCATATTTCAATTAATAGATGGCGGTTATCAGGAATATCATCTACGAGTAATATTTTTGCATTATCGAATACAACAGGTTTGTCAGCTGTTTTAAGAGCTGTTGATTGGTGATTATTGTCAATCGCGCAAATATCTACTTTCTTTAAATAAACTGAAAAACATGACCCTTTATTTACTTGGCTTTGCACGGATATTTTGCCATTCATCAACTCAGTTAACCTTTTGCTTATGGTCAGGCCTAAGCCGGTTCCACCATATTTTCTGACGCTTTGCCCTTCTTGCTGTTGAAAGCTTTCAAAAATATCGTCGACCTTATCGGCAGAAATACCTATGCCGGTATCTATAACGTCAATCCTTAAATCTATGGTGCTATGAATAGTATTTTCGTTTTCAGCAACGGCTCTCAATGTAATACTACCTGTATCGGTAAACTTTACTGCATTACCAACGAGATTAAATAAAATTTGTCTAATACGAGTTGAATCAAGTAGCAGCGAGTGCGGAATCTTTTCATCAACTTCAAGCATAAAGTCTAAACCTTTTTGACGCACATTCATGGTAAATACTTGGCTAATTTCTTCAAAAATATTATGCGGATTACATACGTCTTTGCTGATGCTAAGTTTACCTGCTTCAATTTTTGAAAGATCTAAAATATCGTTGATTAACAACAATAATGAGCTACCAGCAGACTTGATGGTTTTAACAAAGCCTTTTAATTTATTGTCTTGTATTTGCTCATAGAGAAGTTCAGTAAAGCCTATGATAGCGTTCATTGGGGTGCGAATTTCATGACTCATATTAGCAAGGAACTCTGATTTCGCTTTATTAGCATTTTCGGCGTTAGTTTTTGCTTGTTCTAACTCACGTTCCATTACAACACGTTCGTTCAGGTTAACAATAATATATAACAGGGCATTCTTATTCTGATATCGTATGGGGATAACCGATAGTAACCCCTCGATAGTGTAATTTTTTAGCGTTGATATAGTCACTTGTTCATCGTGGAGGTTTTCAATATCCCCTTGATAAAATTGATGGCTAGAGAAAGCAGCGAGGTTATCTTCATCAATATTCAATTCATCAACCGCGTGGTTATTAGCCATTAATAAAACGTTACTCTGCCTATCTGCAACAAAAACAATGACGGGTATATTATCTATCACCACAGATAAATTCCTTTCACTTTGTTTTAGTGATTGTTGTGTTTTAGTGCGCAACAATACTTCTTGTTGTAATCGTCTGTTCCAGAGAAAAATAATGGTAACTATTAGGCTAGCAATAATAAGTACAATAAAGATAAGTTGATAATTGGTACGAATAACCGGTTCTTTGTTTCCCCAGTTATCTACTATTTGTTGTTTTTTTGCTGTGCTAATGCTTTTTAATGCTTTATTAATAATAGGCACTAGCGGTGCTAACTCTTCTTGAACGGTAAAGCGTAACGGCAAATTATAAGTAGTTTTACCTACAACTCGTAAACCACTGTAACCTTTTTCTGCGATTAAATAGTTTACTTGGGCTAGCGAAGCAATAAATACATCTGTTTTACCCGATGACAAGTCATCAAGTCCTTGAGCTGCGTTATTCACGAGTTGAAAGTTTTTATCTGGAAATCGACCAATTAAATCTTCTGTACTGAAATAGTCATTAATCAGTGTGATGCGCTTATTTAATATTTGCGTGATGTTATCAATATACTTTTCTTCATTTTGCATGACGATAACAAAAGGGCTACTGATAATACTGTCAGTAAAAAGTAAATGTTCAAGTGGCTTGTAAGTATTAGCAGCGCTACCAATATCTGCTTTTTTGGTTAATAGGAAGGTTTTGCTTTCTTGCCAGTTTTTGGATGGCAGTCGTTCAAATTTGATATTGAGTAATTCTGAGATAATTGAAAGGTAATCAGGAACTATGCCGATATGTTGCTGCTGTTCATTGAGAGACTCAAAGGGCATCCAATCAGGATCTATCGCTAAACTTAATGTTTTATGATCGCGTAACCATTGTTTTTCTTCAAGTGTAAGTGTTAATGAAGATGGTTTTTGTGGTCTTGAGTTATTGGTAGTACTTAAGGACCATTTATTAAGAAGATTGTTTCGTTCATCACTTGTTATTGAGGCTAGCCCTTTATTAATAATGGAAATTAACGGACCGTTTTGCTTTGTTGTCGCCATTTTTAACGGTGTAGCTTGCGTACCAGCGATTGGTCTTTGTGCGATAAAGTTAACGATACCGTTGTTAGTAATATGATATTGAATCGCGCTATAACCATCATGAACCAAATCGGCTTTATTTTCTTGAACGTCTTGTATTGCTTCTCGTAATGTTTCTTTATGAACGATAGTTAATTCTGGGTATCGTTTTTTGATGATTGAACTCGCCGCATGATCTTTTACCACTGCGACGGTTAGGCCTGCTAACGTGTTATTTTTTCGTATATCTAAAGATCTTTTTGAGAAAAAGTAATCGAGAGATTTGTAATATTCATCTGAGAAAATGAAATCTTCATCACGCTTCGGGGTTTGATAAATGGCAGGGAGTAAGTGTGCGTTTCCCTGTTTTGTATTTCGTAATGCTTCTGTCCATGGGTAACTGACTGTTGAAAATTGCAAGCCTGTCCGTTGAGTAATCAGTGTCAATAAATCATGGGCAAAGCCAACAGGTTTATCTTGCTCTGTGTAATCAATAGGCGGAAAACTGAAGTTACCTGCAACTTTCACTGTGGGGTTCTCGGCTAACCATTGTTGCTCTTTAGCTGTTAACGTTATTTTTTGTTCAGTTTGCGTAGGGGGTGAAAACCAGGTGAGCTGTATTTGCCGATGTTGCTCAACGGTAATTGCATCTAGCCCTTTTTGAATGATACTTGCAAGCTCAGGGTGGTCTTTATGTGAGACGATATGGATCGGATTTTTTCCTATATGCCGTGTAGATTTAAATGGCACAATCGTATTGATCCCTTCTTTTTCTAAGGTGTAAATTAAGGCACCATAAGTGTCATATAACATATCTGCTTCATTTTCTAATACCGCGTCAATGGCATCACCAAAGGTGTTTACTTCAACAATCTTAATTTGAGGAAAGTGCGTTTTTATTATTTTTTGATGTGCATAACCTTTAGGTAGCGCTACCCGTTTACCGTGTAGATCTGATAAGTTGTCGACATCTAAATCTTTTCTAATAAAAAAATAATCTAACGCAAAAAAATAAGGTTCTGAAAAGTTTAGAAATAATTCTCTTTCTTTGGTTTTATAAACGGATCCTAAAATGTGAACATCACCCGATTGAATGAGGGCTAAGTTGGTATGCCACGGGTTTATTTTTACTTCAAATTTAAGTCCTGTGTATAGAGCAACTAGGTCGAGGTAATCTTTGGCAATACCATGCCATTGTCCTTGACCATCACTAAAGTTGAAAGGGGTCCAATCTGGGGTGCCACCAACAACAACGTTTGGGTTGTTGGTTAACCATTGCTTTTCAGCTTCGGATAATGAAACGTTAGCCGTGATCTGTTGATTACTTTCAGCACTTGCATTTGTTAGTGAAGTTAAAAAAAGTACAAGAATAATCAGTAGGTTAATATCACGAATTCGCATAGTGTTAGTGCATTATTTCAAGAAATTCAGGTAAATGTTCAACAAAAATATCAACTAACATAGGGTCAAAATGCACCCCTTTATTGTCTTTTATATAGTTTACAGCATCTTCAACGGTCCAGGCATTCTTGTATTGACGTTTATGCGTTAAAGCATCAAATACGTCAGCAAGTGCGACTATGCGACCATAAATATGAATTTGCTCACCTGACAATCCTCTTGGATAGCCAGAGCCATCCCATTTTTCATGGTGATCACGAGCAATGATTGCGGCCGCTGTTGTTAAACGTCGTTTTGAATTTTTCAATAACTCATACCCTTTTTCAGCATGGGTTTTCATTATCGTCATTTCATCAGTGGTTAGCTTTCCTGGTTTATGTAAAATTTCTTTAGGAATGGCTATTTTGCCAATATCATGCATTGGCGATGCAAGAAATACTGTATTTACGTCTGTGTCACTAAGGTAGCTCACATGTTGAGCGAGCAATCGACAAGTTTCAGCAACGCGGCGAATATGCTGTCCGGTTTCATCAGAGGTTGATTCCATAACTTCCATTAAAATGTAAATCATTTCACACTGATGTTCTTCAATTTCAAGTACAAGCCGTTCCGCTTGCAATTTAGCTTTGTTGGCAACCTCTTCGGAGTGTTTCTGTAACGCTTTTCGCGCAGAAGACAGTTCTACGTGGGTTTTTACCCTAGAGAGTAGTTCATTTGCATGAAAAGGTTTAGTTATATAATCAACACCACCAACATCGAAACCTGTTGATATGGCATCAACATCAGCTTTAGCTGTTAAGAATATTACCGGTATATCTTTTTTATTTGGCTGGCTTTTGATTGCTTTACAAACATCAAAGCCATTAACATGAGGCATCATAATGTCTAAAAGAACCAAATCAAAATCGGTGTGCTGTATTAAGTTAAGTGCTTCTTGCCCATCTAGGGCGAATGAGAAGGTGTAGCTTTCTTCTTTGAGTACATTCATGGCAACTTGAATGTTGTCTGATACATCATCAACGATCAGAATGTGTATATCGCGTCCACTTTTCACCAACAACTCCTTTACTACGTTTGTCCATGTACAATTTCAAGCCGCAAGGTGCATTTACATAGGACAGGCAGTGTTCCTTTCACGCTCAAGCACTTTAAAGGCTGTTAACAGATTACTTTTTTTTGAGTAAAAGTCTAGTATTGATTTAGCGATAAGTTAATTGCACTATTTTGGTGATAAATTATGTTCTTAACCAAAAAATAGTATTGAGACTAGAGCGTGTTGATCTTTGCTGTTTAAGTTTAGTTGAACCCTTCGGGCAGCACCTATTTGGCATTTCTACTATGTTATCGCTTGATTTGAGTAGAATAACTACACGGCACAAGCTCTGCCTTGTATAAATACCAAACAAATTGCTGCAAAAACAAACTTGAAAGATCAACACGCTCTAATTTATTCTACGCAGAAAAACATCGCAAAACTGTCATTGTGGTAAACAGTAATGCGATGTTTTGGATTAGGTTACCTTTGCCTTTAAGCAAATTCTAAGTCATTATTTTGCGAGAAAGTGCTTCTTGCGCTGCTTTTAGCAAAACCGTGATGCATCTTACTTTTCATGACTGAGGCTAAATATTTTTTCCACAGTGTTGCTAAATAAAATGTCGCAGGTTCTGAAGATGATATTTGGTCAATAAACAGTTGTTCGTCTGCGTTTTCAGGCGTTAAAGTGCCATTAGCTAACGCAGAAAGCGTATGTCCGTACATGAGCAATTCTTCTGATTCTCGCTTATTAAAAAAGCCACTACGAGAAATACCATGTGTAAACACATGATCGCCATAAAATGGTACTTTACCTTTTCTAATCGTGGTATTCATAAATACTCCTTCATTGTCACAATGACAAAGGGTTATTGTGACTCAATTAGTGGTGTTTCTTAGTGTTACTAACGAAAGTTAAATGACTTAAGTTATATAACACTGCTATACGTTGATACGGTGATTACTGGTTACGTGAAATGTATGTAAAAAAGTGATTATTTAAAAACAAAAAATATTTGTCGTGAAGACAAGATTTATTTACATTGCAATTGTACTGCTAACATTGGACGCATTCATGGATATTCGTGTATTTAAAACCTTCATTTCAGTGGCTGAAAATAAACACTTTGGTCGAGCAGCAGAAAACTTATATATTACACAGGCAGCGGTAAGTGCGAGGATAAAACAACTAGAGGAGTTTTATGGCACACGGCTGTTGATCAGAGATAAAAATAATTTAAGGCTGACTCAATCTGGCGAAGTGCTTTTGTCTCACGCGCAATTAATGGTACAACAAATGGCGCAATCAAAGGTGGCATTATCGATTGCTGATCAGCAAAAAATTGCATTTAATGTTGCGGCAACACCCAATGTTTGGGATGCGTTTTTTAGTTCACGTATTCTTGATGCATTAGCACTATTTGAACATGTTTCGCTGAGTACCGAAATTTCTGTACGAGAAGCAATACAACGTAAAATTGACGAACATACGGTTGATGTAGGTTTACTGACAGATCCAATAAAAGATGATGATTTTATCAATGAGTTAATTGGTTATTTTGACCTATCCTTTGTGGGAAGCAGCAGTAGTTTTGATCCGGAGGCGGATGATTATATTTACGTGGACTGGGGCATTACTTTCAACAAAGAACATGCTTTACATCATAAGTTTATGCCTAAATTTAAAACATCAACGGCGATGATGGCATTGGAAGTGATGTTATCGAAAGGAGGGGCTGGTTATTTACCAACAGAATTAACCCTTGAGTTTGTAAAAGACGAGCGTTTATTTGAAATACCATCACCTCTTCAGATAACAAGACCCATTTACATGGTGTATAAAAAGAATCATTACCACCAACAGCTCATTGACGACTGGAAAACATTGTTTAATCAAACAAGGACTGATGCCTTACATAATCCGTCATGGTAGATGAATACTACAGATAGAATGACAGCCTGTGGTTATTTTTTCAATTCAGTCAATCTGGCTAAAGCTCTTAAGCTCACTAGTAGCTGATATTAGAAAAAATAACCACGCGATAATAAAGCTAAACTGTGCTAAATATTCTATTTGAGATGACACAATTCAACATTGAATTATCGCTTAATTTAATTGATTTTCTTTAATATGCGGTGCGATAGCTTTCGTTATTGCTGCGGTAAAATCACGCGTATGATGAATACCTAATGCATGTAAACGCGTGTCTTTTAGCGCACAATTAAACGGCCTGCTTGCTGTTTGCGATGGTGCAGATAAAGGGGTTAAAGTTTTATCATCGAGAGAAAATTGTGTTTTGATAATTTCTGCAATATTAAATTTGGTTAATTTTGTGGTATCACTGACATGAAATATTCCCTGACACTGTGATGAAGACAAGGCAATTAAATCGCGTATTGTTAGCGCGATATCTTGAACGTGCGTTGGATAACGAATAGCCCAATGGTCATGTTCAGTTTCTGCTGATGCCATAACTTGCTCGGCAATCACCGTAATCGCTGACTCGGCTAACGTTTGCACTTCGCCGTATAAAACCGGAACGCGAATAATCGTATGCTGCTCACTTACCGATAACACGGCTTTTTCCGCTTGGCTTTTACTTTGGCCATAAAAGTTAAGTGGGCGAGGCGTAGCATTTTCTTGGTAAGGGGCATGATCACCATCAAAGACATAATCAGTACTGATAAAAATAAAGCGAATATTATGCTGTAAACAACACTCGGCTAAATGTTCAGATACTGCAACGTTTAAGTTTAAGGTTGCCTCATGATTTGTTTCACATACATCAGGCTTGCGTTCAGCTGCCGCATGAATAATAACGTTTGGTTGATGTGTTTCGATAAAGTTGGCAACCGCTTGTTTATCTTGCAAGTCGAGTGACGCTATTGGCGGTTTAGCACGAGAAAAACCAGTCGCGATAATGTCGTGATGTTCAGATAACTTAGTAACAAGTTCACGGCCCAGTAAGCCCGTAGCACCTGTGATCATAATTTTAGTCATTACAAGAGTTTACCTTGATGATATAGGGTGTTTCATTATAGCAATGATATGACATTAAACCACCTTAACCAAATACGGCCACCACTTGTTTTGAAATTGCGAGTAATTGGCCGTTTTCATGCCAAAACTTTGCTTGTTCATGCCCATATCCATTTCGAATATGGTACGCTTCTGTTTGACTGGCCACCCATTGATTACCTTGAAAAATTAACTCTGGATTAATAAATTCTATATTCCAACTCATGGTACTTGCAGGGACTGGTAAACGCACCATTTGCAACATAGTTGGTGGAAGGGCATCCATTATTGCAATTAAGTGAGCCATGTTCATCTGAGCAGGCGCCGTGTTAAACCTTGTCCAGCCATGTAAAATGGGTTTTTGGCTTTTTGTTACCGATAAATCGCCTTTGTTAAAGCTGTAATTAAAGTGTTGAACAAATTTAGGAACAACTTTGGGAATAAGGGGAATATATTTAGGCTTTTTCGGTGCTGGCATGTCGTGGCGATCAGTCGCCACTTGTAATATCTCAGAGTCACGGTCGATCCCGAAACATACCTGCGACATTACCCCTACCTGACCATTCTGGCTTACTTTTGCGACGATTTGAGTGACATTTTTTCCTGATCGTAAAATTTCTGCACTAATGTGAATAGGTTGTTCAGGAATTAGTGGACCAATAAAATTACAATGGAAAGAGCGGACTAACCTTTCATCGTCAATTAGGTTTTCAGCTGCTTGATAGGCTAATGCGGCTGAAAGACCACCATAAATGGTACGCCCTTGAGACCAATTTTTAGGAACGGTGATTTCATATTGTGTTTGTTTTTTATCAAAAGGTTTAAATAGCTGTTCTAATAACATACGTATCGATTACACTCTTCTGGTCAGATGAGTTGAGTGTAATGCAAAAGTTGATGCTTTTAAAGCTCAATAAAGTTGAAACTAGTCAGCGATAACATCGGGAAAAAAGTGATCATACACCAAAGACCAAAATGTCGTTGAAAGCTTATTAATACTGTTACTTTCAGCGTTCATTAACATCGCAAAGCCAAGATCGAGCTCAGGAGAGTATGCAATGTCAGCTCTAAAGCCAGATACCCAACCTGAATGATATATAAGCTTTATATGGTCAAATTGATAAATGCGCCATCCGTAACCATAGTGAGCATCTTCAAGGTGTTCTCGCCAATAAAGGCGTCGTAAATCTTTCTTTGTTTTGATCCGTGGGGTAGTCACTTTAGTGATAATTGAGTCAGGTAACACGTCAGGCGCATGGCCTAAATTGGCTATTAACCATTGCGACATATCAGAAATACTGGCGTTAACGCCCGCTGCTGTCGCAACTTTGTAATAATCGGGTGTTACTTTTACTGTGCGCCAAATGTTTCGTTTTATCCTTTTGCCACGACTATCATATTTGTTGGTGTTCACACGCTTTCTTAATACATGTGGTTTTGCCGTATTCGATTCTGTACGGTAGACATCAATACCCACAGAAGCATTTTTCATCGCTAGTGGTTCGAAAATACGCTGATTTAATAATTTTTTATAAGAGGTGTTAGTAGTAGATTCGATCACTGGTTGTAACATGCCATAGGCAATATTTTGATAACCGTAACATTTCTCTGGCTCACAGATAGGAGTTACACGGTCGAAGCGACCGATAATTTTTTCGATACTCCAATTTTCATGAAGTAGGTTGTCATAAGCATTAGGCATTAGGCCAGTTGAATGGCTGAGTATATGATGCAAAGTGATTTTATCGGCAGCTTTGGGTGTCGCTAAACTGAAATGCGGTACATACTTTGTTACAGGGTCCGTCAGGCTTAATTTTTGTTCATCAGCAAGCATATTAACTAAAGTAGCAGCAAAAGGCTTTGATACTGATGCAAGGCGAAATACCGAACTAGGGGTTATTTTTTGTGAGTTGGTTTTATCTGTATAGCCAAACGTTTCGGTAACAATTACGTTGTCACCTTGAACGACAGTATAAGCTGCACCCGGAATACTCTGTTGTGCTAACTCAGTCTTTACAATATTATAAAAATGTTGGTTCAGTGACTGTAACCCACTCGCGAATAGGTCAGACGATGAAAAAATAAGTAAAATGACCGTGAACGTTTTAAACCACATATAACTATTTTTTAGTTGAAAAGCGCTGCATGATACCGAAAGTTACTCAAAATAAAAAGTCGACTTGTATATTTGGTGTTGCAATATGTTTCAAAATTGTTAAATGTTTAGTTTCAGTGTTAATGGTAGGGTAAGCGCTAAGTGCTTGATGGTGTTGATATAGGTCGAAATGCCAGTTTATAGTGAAAGAGCGTTATTGAAAATGCATTCAATAACGCTCATGTCTAATGATGTACCTTGAGTATAATAGTGACTAGCCGGTATTTCTTAACCCTGTAGCAATACCTGCCATGGTCACGGTTAACACTTGTTCATTTTTTATTTTGTCAGGTGATTGGCGTAAGCGTGATAACACTTCAATTTGCATCAGATGAAGCGGTAATAAATACGGCTGACGCAGTTTGAATGAATTTAAATTCCATGGGTCAGATTCCATGATGTGTTCTTGAGACAATAATGATAAAACGGTTTGTTTATCTTTGGCTAACTGAGACCTTAATGTTTCACCAATATTATGCAATTCTGGTTCTACAAGCGCTTGATCATATAAAGCTGAAATTTGAGGTTCAGATTTTAAATACACCATTTCAATCAGTGATAACCTTGCTCTGAAATAACGCCATTCGGTCAACATGGTTTGAATCGTTTTTGCGTCTTTTTCGTTTGCATTGGCTAGTGTTTGTCCTAAGCCTAGCCAACTTGGTAATACTAAACGGTTTTGACTCCAAGCAAAGATCCAAGGAATCGCTCTAAGTGACTCAATACCGCCGTCGACCTTTCTTTTGCTTGGTCGAGAGCCTAATGGCAGTGATGCAAGTTCTTGTTCAGGAGTTGCCTGACGAAAATAACGTACAAAATCAGGTTCTTCTTGTACATAATGACGATAAATATCACAACTTTCAGTGGCAAGCTTGCCCATTAATTCGCGCCATTCATCACTTGGTGTTAATGGAGGAGTGATCAAACTATCAAGTATTGCGCTTGCGTATAAATGCAGGCTTCGAACTGCAAGGCTTGGTAAACCAAATTTATAGCGAATCGTCTCGCCTTGTTCGGTAACTCGTAAGCCTCCATCTAAGGTACCTGGTGGCTGTGATGCAATAGCGGCATGTGCTGGGCCACCACCGCGACCGATTGTACCGCCACGACCATGAAATAACTTAAGCACAGTATCATGGTTTTTAAATACATTAACCAAGGCTTCTTGAGAGTGGTATTGACCCCACGCTGCCGCCAATACGCCAGCATCTTTAGCTGAATCACTATAACCTATCATAACAAAGTGTTTGTTATCACAGCGGGTTTTGTACTCTTTAATCGTTAACAAATCATCCATAACTTTAGGCGCATTGTTTAAATCATCAAGTGTTTCAAACAACGGCGCGATAGGCATTTGCCACGAAACATTGGCAGTTTTCAAGAATAAGTTTACTAATAAAACGTCGCTGACTTTACTCGCCATCGAGATGATGTAAATTCCCATCACTTCCCTAGGTTGTTTTGCAATAAAATCAAAGGTGTCGAGAACTTCTTGTGTTTCTTGGCTCCAAGCTTTATTGGGGATCAGTGGTCTTGGGTTGTTAATTTCAGTTAATAAAAAGTCAACCCTTTCATCTTCTGACCATTGAAGATAATCACCCAAACCTAAAGACGTTAGAATTTCAGCAAGTGCCGTATCGTGACGTTCGCTGTGTTGTCTGACATCAAGTTTTACTAATGAAATGCCAAAGCATTGCACTTTTCGCATTAAATCAATGATATGAGAATTTGCTATGCGTGTTAAACCAACCGCTAATAAGCTGTCTCGGCACTGTTTTAATGGCAAATACAGCTCACTGGAGCTTGCGATCGCACCTTCGGTAATGTTTGACTCTAATAACGATACTGAGCGCTGTAACTTTTCAATCACAGGTTTCAATGCTTGTCGGTATGGGCCTATTTCATTTACATCATTTTCAACTAAGTCAGATGTTGCTTTTCCCATCGATAGTTCTAAATACAAGGTTTCAAAATCTTGTAGGTATAATTGAGCAGCCATTAATCTTGCTTGTAAAATGGCTTGTTCACTTAATTTTGCCGTGACAAAAGGGTT
This sequence comes from Thalassotalea sp. 1_MG-2023, assembly GCF_030546745.1. Classification (GTDB taxonomy): domain Bacteria; phylum Pseudomonadota; class Gammaproteobacteria; order Enterobacterales; family Alteromonadaceae; genus Thalassotalea_C. Next base: position 6,929 of record NZ_JAUOPD010000016.1, on the reverse strand, counting down.
ACCGTCACGATCCCCTGCCATCCAACTAGCCATCGTTAATGGTACGCATGTTTCAGGAAGCGGCTTGCCTATTTTTTCTTGGCTAAATTGGTCAAGCTCTCGAACAAAATCAGGCACTGCATGCCATAAACTATCGCTGATTGTGTTTAAGCCCCAACGAGATTCATCTAATGGAGAAGGGCGGTTGTTACGTATTTCTTGGGTATGCCATGCTTGTTCTATTAGTTCATTGATGCGATCACCGAGCACATTATCGTTATTGTCGAGTGCTTGGGCAATTTCATGATATTTATGAATAAAAGTACGGCGATTAACTTCGGTAGGGTGAGCTGTTAACACTAATTCAATTTCTAATTGTGAAATTGCTTTTTCTATAATATGTGCCGGTTTATCGCTCAACTTTTCTTTTAAATCATCGAGTGGGTGGGGTAAGTCAAGTTCAGCTAACCCTTTTTCACTTGCTGTATATTGCTGTTCTGCAATGTTGGCTAAATTCAAAAATTGACTAAATGCCCTTGCATGGACAATAAGTTCATCAGCATCATATGCACGGAATTTATCTTGAAGCGCTGTTAAGGCTTCTTCGTTACCGTTAGAGACTTCTTTTGATAAATGACGAATAGCTTCTATGTCATCGACCCATTTTTGACCTTTGTCGTTGGCGATGGTTTGGCCAAGAGCTTCGCCCAATTTTCGTACATTATTAGAAATTGTTTCTAGCATGATAACACCTAAATGTAATTTTATTACAACAAATTGATTTCTTTACTTTACGCAAAACAAAGCAAAAATTCCAATAAAATAATGAGTTTCATGTTTTTGTTTTATACTTCTATATAAAATAACAAGCTAAAAATGGTGTTTAATTACGTCATTTTGGCCTGTGAGCTTTACGATAGAAATGAAAACGTAACTTTCAGCACACGTTAGTTACTATAAAAAATAGACGATGAGATGAAAAGTGAGCAAGAAATTAATAACGCATAAAAAATAGTTGTGAAAAATATGGGGTTGTAACACAGAAAGGAGAGGGGTGTACTGAGTGTTAAATGTGTAAAAGTAATTCACGAGGTTAAATAACTAAATTAACCTCGTGAAAAGTTTAACAGTAATACGTTAAATTAACGTTTTACTCTGCGAAGTAATAATAACGCTAAACTAAATAGGGCAATACTTGCTGGTGTTGGTACCGAAGTAACATCAAAAGTCACAGACATGCCTTGAAGTTGTTCTAACATCGTATTATCAAAACTAAGTACTTCAACACCATTAAGTAAAGATAATGATTGTTGGCCTGTACCTATCGCGGAAAATTGTATACTGGCAAGTACGAATTCACTACCTTGGTTTGCAATGATGGTCGGCTCATCAGCAAATATATAAGCGTAGTCTTCAAGATAAAGTGAACCTGAAACACTATCATCGGCATAAGAGAAACTACCGAAACCGTCATCAAAACCTTGACCAAACTGCCAGCTTGTTAACGCTAATGCATTGTCATCAAAACTTACTTCACCTGCGAAACCACCTAAGGTATAGGGAAAGTTTTTAGCGACAATAGTTGCTGTTACCGTGTCACCTTCTTGATACGATGCTTGATCTACTTTGAGTTCTAGCAGTGTCGCTTGGCTATTGAAGGCGAAAAACGTAAGTAAACTGATAAATAATGATTTCATAATATATTCCTTGGATTATTGGATAATTGCACAGCGGGCTTGATCACATAATGCCATCATGCTGCGGATGTCTCGTATATCAACGGTACCGTCTTGATTAAAGTCGTAATCTAGCGATAAATTATTTTGTTGACGCAGCATTAAACTAAAAGCTGCAAGGTCACGGCTATCAACGTGTTGGTTACCGTCAATATCAGCAGGGTTATGTGCTATAGCTTGGCATTCACCATTGCCTGCGATAATACAATCTAACCATTCGTTAAATTGTGCATCAAAGTTGACGCCCCATGCCGTTATAATATCTTGATAAGGTGTATAATTAGGTAGCTCTGGTTGTTCAACATTCGGTTGACCACATGTCCAAACCCAGCTGCCACTTGCCCATTCACTATCGTCATATGCCCAGTACCAATTATTTTCGATGGCTTCTGTTTTTGTTTTCCAACTCCAATCGAATGAACATTCCGCTTCAGAAACCACATATTTAGCTGCACGAAGCGTAGGTAATAATGTGTTATCGATCTCGGTACGGTTTTGCTCCATCATAAAACGTGTTGCTAAATAGCCCCAATGATAAATTCTCTCTGTATTGCCATTAGCATAAGTGGTTTGGAATAGTTCACTCAACGTGTAGGTTTTACTTGCAGCAACAGCTAATGCATTACTGTTGTTGTTAGGTTGAGAAAGATACTCAGCTAACCCTTCACTCCACCAAACACTGTTATCTGGTTGATCTGAAAAGCTACCCCATAGGTTGAACCGCCCATCTAGATAATGAACGTATTCATGTTGTAAATTCCACACTTGGAACGTCGGCAACCAGGTCGCTTGGTGTGCAATAAAGCGTGCTTGATTACCTGGTGTAGCAGGGTTACCTTCTAAATACATGCCACCATTGTCGGTATCAATTCCGAAGAAAGTACCTGCGTAGTTGTCATAATCAGTGTATGAACTAAAAATAACGACTTCTAGGTCAGTATTATGATCGTTAGCTACTGGCGTATCTTTAGCTGTTTGAAACATTTGATGAAAAGCGGTTTCTTGTTCAGCAAGCTGTACACAAATTTGATCACGATTACTTTCATTGATGGGTTCTTGGTAGCGTAATTTTAACGTTGTGCTACAGGTATGGCTGCCCGATAAAACGGCTGCTTCTAAATCGAAACTACAGGCGTTGCCGTATAGATCACAATTTTCTGAATCATAAGCCATCACAGCTGTTTGAGCTTTTAACCAGCCTGTGCTGCCAGCACCTTGGTAATCGTAATTATTCAGTATCGTAATAATGGTTGGTCTAATAGTATCAGCAATTACGCCACCAAACTTTAAAAAGCGAGCGAGCTCATTAACACTATCACCCCATTGATATTCTCGTGTGTGACCAACCAGCCATTGACCTTCGTTTAACACAAAAGAAGATAAATTTGTCAGTAATTCAGGTTGATTTTGTACCAATTGTTCCAATGCACTTGCATCTTCACTTGAGGTATTAAATAAATGTGTCAGGATCTGAGTAACGCCATTCTCTTCATAGTAAACACCCCAATCATCAGCCCGATTAACGGTTGAAGCATACCCAAGTAGGCTTTCTGTTAATCGTACTAAATACGGGAGGTTACTTGTGCCAGAGCTACGTAATAAAATAAGCATTTCATATCTAACCATGAAATCTCTGGTTGCTTCGCCATTGTAATTAACAAAGTTTTGTCCGGAGAAATATTGGTTAAATACGTTAGTTAATGAACTGGTAAATTGACCATCGAACACTCTATTTGTGCCCCATTCAGCCCAAAACATTGCTCGTAAATAAATCACTAATTTTTCTAATTGAGCGGCTTTAGTTACATCTGTACCGTCGTAACCATCAGACAGTAAATCTGACATCGCATCAGCAATTGTCTGTAAGCTTTGATCTGAAAAGACTGAGGTGCCAACAAGGTTTGCGTCGAATAATCCATAAAGACATGAATTCAAGTCACCGTTAATGACTGCATTTACTAACGCATCACCTGTTAAGGATTGTAATTCATTTACACTGCTACAGCCGTTATTTAGTTTAGCTTTAATAGGCGTTTGCATAGAGCGGTTTTGCGTACTTGGCTTAGTTCGATAATGATCGTTTAATGTTTGCTTTGACTGCAATAGTTGTTCAAATTGTTTAGGCGATACCTGTCTTGGAGGACTGATATCGGTTTGTTTAACAGCTTGTACTTTTTTAGCTGAATGCGCTGTAATTAATGGTTTTGCCGAGGCTTTAGAAAGTGTTGGTGCTGTTGGGTTTGCATTTTCAGCTGCGGTATAACCGACGCAAGTGCTAAATGCCAAACCAGCACAGAGTATTTGTAGAGGTGTTTTCACTGTGTTTCCTTTAATTCATTGTTTTTATAGTTTGTATGTAAAATACACTATTAAGTATATTGTATAAAATATAAATATCAACGGTTTGTTAATAGCGTTAATTTGTTGTTATGAAATATTAATAGTGAAGTCAGGTTTTTATTTTCTAACGCAATGAGCTAAAAGGGTATTTATACGCTGAAAGTAAAAATTTAGCTGTTGGCACGATTGATGCTTTTATAAACAATTCGATCGTTTTATTGACGGTTTACCAATTTAGGATTATTATCGAAGGGTAATTTTAAAAGGCAAGTATGGTGAAACCCATATACGCAAAGCTTCCGACCTAAGGTATACACTATGGTAGCGGGGCTGCAGAGAATTGAACTTCCCAATCCTTGTCTGTTGTAAATCTAGCGTTTTAAACGCTATTACGATGTGAAAGTATACACAAACGAGGATCACCCTGTGAAATACCATCAATCTAAAGTACGTAATTTATTAAGTGTTGCATTATTGTTAGGCTATAGTAGCTTTGTAACAGCAAATATTTACGACTTCCAAAATACATCAACAGGCTTTAACAGTGATAATGCACATTTTTCGCTGTTAGGCATTGCCAACAACAGTGTTTTAGCCCATGAAAACACCATGTTTTCTTTTCCTATTGATGAGTTAAATCAACAGGGTCGTACTCTTGAAGTTATCAGCGATAACAACGCCGTTTCAGGCGTTTTTAGCGAAAACGAATTGTTTGTCTATGTTAATGAAGTAGACGAAGATGTTGCTGTTACTGTTCGTGTCGTTAACACGTTGAATGTAAGGGCTACAGAATTTTCATTAACCATTAATGTGGTGAATAAACCGACATTAGCGATTGATACTTATGCCGCGCCACAGTTCGTTTCTGCAGAGCTTGGTGAGGTAATTGTTGGTGAAACTCAGCAATGGTTAACGGGTTTTGTTGGTAATAGTTATATTGGAAGTTTTGATCGTCGTATTGCTACAGTAAGCCCAACTAGCCCACAAGTTTCAACAGCATTTACGCAAAAAAATATGACAACTCGCTCATTTGCTATTGGCACCTCTTCTGATCAATTGATCCCAATTTTAAATCAAACGAATCCAGCAACCCAAGTATTTTTCGCAAGTAATAATATCGCTGAATCGTTTGCTGAACAGCCGATAGGAGCATCTGTACCTATGGCTTTACTTACTTTAGGTAAAGAAAAAGCAGCCTTAATAGCTGAACAGACCGTGGGACGGTTATTTCGCCAAAGCACTACCGACCCTCAAGGTGGAACAGCTGAAGGCGGCGATAATGCTGGTGACGGTTTAGGTAACGATAATGTATTTGAAGATGTAACGGTAGGCGATGAACATCAAGGTACACCTTTAGATGATATAAACACGGGAAGTTCAAACGCTGAACAAGGTGGCAATGGAGGTTCAACAGGTGATAATAATTCACCAAATACTGATGAAATACCATTAAATCCACAAAATAGTTTTAACAAAGCACCGCAGTTTTCAGAGGTTAGTCATCGAAAAGGTTCCTCACCAATCGAGCAAAATATTGCGCCGGTGAAAATACCAGAACCTAGTTCTATTATGCTGATGTTACTTGCTTTGGGATCAGGATTGTTTATCTGGAATCGTAAAAAGATCAAGTAGTTTATCATTCAACTTCTAAATGCCTCATGACTTCTCCATGAGGCATTTTTTCTTCTACAGGTTTATATTAGTAATATTTCTTATCTAGTAAGGGGAAGGGTGATTTTTTAACCATTGCTCAATGTTTGTCACTGTTTCTTCATCAAGTGTTAGTTCAAATGCAGCAATGTTTTCAGCTAATTGCGTCATATTTGTTGCACCAATAATCGTTGACGTTACCCCTTTCACTTGGCTAACCCAAGCAAGTGCCAGTTGAGTCGAAGAAAGGTTTCTTTGTTCAGCGATGTCACAAAGACTTTGAACTGCACGTTCAACTGCCGGAGTATCTCTAAAAAGTCCATGCCGTTGCATGAGAGTCCATCTACTCCCTTTTCGTCTATTTCCGTTCAGGTATTTACCGGTCAGCGCACCAGAGGCTAATGGTGACCAAGGTAAATAAGCAATATCTTCGTGGATACAGTTTTCAATCACATACGGCCAATCTTTGGTATGAAGTAAACTAAATTCATTTTGCACTGATACTATTCGCGGTAAATTGTGCTGTTCGCTCAGTTTGATATATTGATTCATTCCCCAAGGCGTATCGTTTGATAAACCGCAATAGCGAATTTTTCCGGCTGAAACACAATCTGCTAACCCCCGCAAAATATCATGCATTTTCTCAGTTTCTTCTGTTGCGTTTACGTTAGTGTAATCAACCATATTTGGCCAATGTTTCGCAAAATGAGGAGAGGTATAATTCGGCCAATGTAATTGGTATAGATCAATGTGATCGGTGTTCAAACGCATCAGTGAATCATTTACCGCTTGAGTAACGGTTTCTCGGGTTATTTCTGAACCACCTCGTATATATTGAAGCCCGGGGCCAGCAGCTTTTGTAGCAATAACTAAATTTTCTCGGCGAGAAGGATTCGCTTGTAAATAATGGCCGATGATTTTTTCCGTTTTGCCATAAGTGTCAGCCGTAGGTGGTACTGCATACATCTCGGCGGTGTCGATAAAATTCACCCCGTGGTATTGCGCATAATCAAGTTGCTCATTGGCTTCTTGTTGTGTGTTTTGCTTACCCCATGTCATGGTACCTAAACAAACGTTCGATACTTCTAATGAGCTACTACCTAACCGAACATATTTCATAAAATCTCCTATAACGAAAATCAGCAATACTAGAGCGTGTTGATCTTTGCTGTTTGAGTTTTGTTCAAGGTAAACGCCTTCTGATCGCGGCACTTGGATTCTTGC
>NZ_JAUOPD010000015.1 GCF_030546745.1 Thalassotalea sp. 1_MG-2023 | reverse complement strand
ATGACTATGCAAGAATCCAAGTGCCGCGATCAGAAGGCGTTTACCTTGAACAAAACTCAAACAGCAAAGATCAACACTCTCTAGTAATGATTAATGCTGAAATAGATAACGAGATGTTTGGCGGCGCAAATTTTGTTATTTAAAATACCTTGGCAACTCATGGTGTTATTCACGTGATTGATACCGTTATTACCAGTGCTGAGAATGAGTAGTAATTATCCCGTAGAACTTTTTAAATGAATGCATGTTAATTTGCCCCTAGAACAGGGGCATTTTTTTGTGATCAAAATGTAGGTTGGTTACGTAATAATTACAAAGACAGCAAGAATAGATTTTAATGAAGTTACCGATATTCCCTTTACCTGTATTTCTATTACCACAAGGAATTACACGGTTACGAATTTTTGAACAACGCTATTTAAATATGGTGAAACTGGCGACGAAAGCGCAAGGTTTTGCCATTTTGTCGACAGCGACTAATGCGCAAAAAGGTGAAAGAAATTTGGCGAGTTGGGTAGATATTATAAATTTTGATCAAGATGAACAAGGCGTGTTGGTCATCGATGTGAAATGTAAGCAATTAGTCACGTTATCTGAATTAATAGTAGATAAAGATAACTTACATCATGGCGATATAACGCACGTAGAACATTGGCCTGAACGTATGCATGACGATAAAACAAGTCACCTGTCGATGTCATTATTGAAAGTATTCGAAGACAATAAATTACTTACTGATATGTATCAATCTGGCTTTAAAGACAATGCTAATTGGGTTATTGCTCGCTGGTTAGAGCTACTGCCAATTAACCTTGAAGATAAAATGATGTTCGCGAATCAGCATTCATTTAAGGCCGCAAAACAGTTTGTTCAAAATATCGTATTACCTGAAAAATAAAAACTAAATTTGTGATCCGTAACATAACCTTGTGCGTATTAATGTCTATCTGAGTTTTATGGAAGTAAAAATGATGGCGGTTAGGCAAATAAACTTGTCAGTTATTGGTTCAAGTGTTACACCTAAAGCTATGAACGATTCAGCTGAACATCAGCAATTAAGTCAGTGGCTTATATCTGTTGCAGAGCAACGTGACAAATTAGCTTTTAGTGAGCTCTTTAAGTTTTTTGCACCAAAAATATTACGTATTGCAAAGACGAAAATAGGAAGCGAAGCGCAAGCTAGCGAAGTTGTACAAGAAACAATGTCTAATGTTTGGCGCAAAGCGCATTTATTTGATGCGCAAAAAGGTGCAGCAACAACTTGGGTCTACACTGTAATGCGTAACGTTACATTTGATTTGCTTAGAAAAGTTAAAAGCAATAGAGAAGATACGTTAAGTGACGATATTTGGCCAATTGCAGAGCAAAGTGCAGCCGACGATGAATTGTTTGAAGATCATCTAGCGAGCAATAACATCATGTCTGTTATCGAAACACTTCCTGAAAACCAGCAACAAGTGATTAAAGGTTTTTATTTTATGGAGATGTCGCAAGAGCAACTTGCAAATCACCTTGGATTACCTTTAGGCACGATAAAATCACGATTACGCCTAGCCTTAGCGAAACTAAAGGCGCAGTTAGGAGCAGACCATGATTAAACATCATCCTACTTTTGAAATGTTAAAAGCTTATGTTACAGGCGACCTACCCGCATCATTGGCTGCAGGTGTATCTATACATGCCGATAAATGTGATGAATGTCGTAAGCAAATAGCTTTATTAACTGAGCAAATAGCTGAAGTGAGTTTTGAACCTGAACATGATCCATTACATTTTGGAAATGTAAGTGACGAAACTATGTCAGTTGATTTTGAGCAAATGTTAGACAATATTTGTAGTGATGACAGTATTACGTTAACCAAGCCAACTGAAGCGAAAACAATTACATTACGTGATACACCGTATCAGCTTCCCAGAGCGATGCAACATATGGAAATATCAAGTAGCGCCAATATTGGCAAATTATCGCGCGCTAGAGTCATGCTTGATGAAGGCGAAATCCATACAAGTTTACTTCACATTGAGCCTGGCGGTGGTGTGCCCATGCATACGCACAACGGCTTTGAATTAACAGTGTTAGTTGAAGGTAGTTTCACTGATGAAATGGGGGAGTATTTTCCCGGTGATTTTATTATGCTTGATGGTCAACATGTTCATCATCCTGTTTCAGAGCAAGGGTGCCTTTGTTATACCGTCGCTAATGCGCCGCAGAAGTTTACACAAGGTATCAATAAGCTTCTTAATCCTATAGGCAACTTTATTTATTAGTGGGTGAAAGCATGCATAATTTATTTGATAAAAAAGACATTACGATTGGTATTAGTGCTTGTATTGCTGGTGAAAAAGTTCGATTTGATGCCAGCAATAAGCCTTCAAGTTTTTGTAACAAAGAGCTTGGACAACACGTGACGTTTAAAACCTTTTGTCCTGAAGTTGCGATCGGCTTGCCTGTACCTCGACCTACCATTAGGTTAATTGAAAAAGATAATGTCATTAAGGTTGCAAGGCCTGATGGCAGCGGTGATGTGACAGAGGCGTTATCTGCGTATGGTAAGAAAATAGCCAAATTTTCTGATAGTTTTAGTGGTTTTATTTTCTGTGCCAAAAGCCCAAGCTGCGGCATGGAGCGGGTGAAAATTTATTCTGCTGAGGGTAATTCGTTACCATCAACTGGTGTTGGTGCATTTGCCAAGGAAATTATGAAAGCAAATCCATTATTGCCCTGTGAAGAAAATGGTCGGTTAAATGATCCGATTATAAAAGAAAACTTCGTCGCGAGAGTTTTTGCCTACAAACATTGGCAATCACTGGTAGAGTCAGGGCTGACAAAGCACAAACTAACTCAGTTTCATAGCCAGTATAAGTATACCGTAATGAGCCATGATCTTGTTGCTTACAAAGAATTGGGTCAATTACTGGCTGGGAATGACTTACCACTTGAAGAGCTTGCCCAAGCGTATATCACTGGTTTGATGACAGCGTTAAAAATTAAAGCGACCCGTAAAAAGCACGCTAATACCTTAGCGCATATTCAAGGGTATTTTTCTAAGCATTTATCGGCTGAAGAACGCCAAGAACTGTGTCAACAAATTGATGCATATCGTACTGGATTAGTGCCATTATTCGTGCCGTTGACACTCATAAAACACTATTTGTTGTCTCACCCTAAGGCCTATTTAGCTAAGCAGGCCTATTTAAACCCTTACCCTGAAAGTTTAAAACTTAGATACGGCTATTAAGCATAACATTACAATCAAACGACGATAGCTTAACCAAAAGAGTTCGTCGTTTTTCTTTTCAAATAATAAACATACTAAGCAGATGAGACGTTATGCAATTACTTTGGTTTAGAAATGATTTACGTATACATGATAACCCTGCTTTAAAACACTTTTTAACCCATTACAAAGCAGGTGATCGCGCTGTATATATTTTAACACCACTTCAATGGCAACAGCATCATTGGGCACGTATAAAAATAGATTTAATTAAACGTCACGTACATTTGCTGCAAACGCAGTTAAAAGCATTAGGTGTGCAGCTTGAAATACATCAAGTTGACGACTTTAGAGAGCAAGTTGAATTTTTAAAAGGTGAAATTTCACGCCAAGACTCGGTTAATATCATCGCTAACGAAGAACTTGAGATAAATGAAAGAAATCGAGATAAAGCATTAGCGGACTCGGGCCTTTCTTTAACACTTTTTGAAGCCGACGTTATTGTTAGTAAAGGTAAAGTGCTGAATAAAGCGGGAGATATGTTTAAAGTGTTTACCCCCTTTAAGCGTGCGTGGTTAAGTCATGTAAAAACTTATGGTTTTGAGTATCTGGGTAAACCAAGCGCTCAAACGTTGTCTGTTGATATGACTGATAAATCAGGTTACGCAGCAGATAATGACTTGTTGAACAGCGATAACACTTCTTTGCATTGGCCACTAGTTGATGACGTTGAAGCAAACATTATTCCTGATTTTTTTGCGAACAAACATGACCAATATCATCAATTTCGAGATATCCCCTCAATAAAAGGGACCTCAGGTCTATCTCCTTATTTAGCTATCGGCGCGTTAAGTCCAAGATATTTACTGCAGTTAATTTTGAATAAACACCCTGATTTATTAACTGCGCATGATAGCTCCGCGTTTTCTTGGCTAAATGAACTTATCTGGCGCGATTTTTATCGTCACTTGTTACATCACTTCCCTAAACTTTGCCGACATCAAATGTTTAATGACAAATATGCGAACATTACTTGGCCTTATGATAAAGCGAAATTCAATGCGTGGTGTTTAGGGCAAACGGGTTACCCCATCGTTGATGCTGCGATGCGTCAACTCAATCAAACCGGCTGGATGCATAATCGCTTGAGAATGGTTGTTGCCAGTTTTCTCACTAAACACTTACTTATTGATTGGCGATTGGGTGAGCAATACTTTATGTCAACGTTAATTGATGGTGATCTTGCTGCAAATAATGGTGGTTGGCAATGGGCAGCAAGCACGGGATGTGATGCACAACCTTACTTTAGAATTTTTAATCCGATACGACAAGGGGAAAGATTTGATCCAAAAGGAGAGTTTGTTCGTAAGTATTTACCAGAGCTTGATAAAGTGCCTGACAAGCATGTGCACTTTCCGCATGGTTATATGAAGTCTCATCGTGATATAGCTTACTGGCCGGCAATTGTTGACCATAAAGCGGCGAGAGAACAAGCACTGGCGTTTTATCGATAAACGAATTTTATAGAAATGTATTTGAGGATTCATTTTGCTACATCATATTGAGCAATTATCTGAACAAGATATCACGCAGAAACCAGCGTGGTTGGTCAAATTCTGTGAGACTTATCAATCACTTTCTGCAGATAGTACTTTCGAAGAGCTTGCATTAATTTATCACCATGATGTGGTGTTTATTGATCCGATGCACCAAGTCGAGGGATTGGTAGCCTTAACAAGATACTTTAGTGAACTCTACGAAAATGTACCCTATTGCCAATTTGAGATCACACACGCTTTCTATCAAAATGACCACGCCGCGGTGTATTGGTTGATGACGTATCAACATTCAAAGCTTAATGGTGGTAAGCCAATTGCTGTAGAAGGGCACTCCTTTTTGAAAGCGAGGGGAGGGAAAGTCATTTATCATCGAGATTATATCGATTTAGGTCAAATGCTGTATCAACATGTTCCTGTTTTAGGACGAATCATTTCTTGGTTAAAAGCACGAGTAAATACAGTATGAACGTCGGCAAAAATGTATTGATTACAGGTGCCACGTCAGGAATTGGCGAAGCACTTTTTTCACTTTTTAGTAAACACTGTCACACCATGTATCCATGTGGCCGCAATGAAGATAAGCTTCAACAACTCAAAGAACGCTCTGCAACTTGTTGGCCTTTATCGTTTGACATTAATGTAACCGAGCAAGTAAACCTTGCGGCTAGTCAGGTGGATTCCATCGATATACTGATTTTAAACGCGGGCGATTGTGCTTACATTGATGATGTTATGGCATTTAATGCCGCTGATTTTGCACGGATTATTAATACTAATTTAACTTCGTTGGGTAACGTATTGGCGGCATTTTTGCCAAAAGTAAACAAAGGTGGACAAGTAGTATTGGTCAGTTCAGCGGCAACATTATTACCGTTTCCTAAAGCTGAAGCATATGGCGCCTCAAAAGCAGGGATAAATTACCTTGCTAACAGTTTGAGACTTGATCTTGAAAAACACCAAATCGGTGTAAGTTTAGTGCACCCAGGCTTTGTTGAAATCCCACTGACCGATAAAAACACCTTCAATATGCCTTTTATACTTTCAGCACCAGAAGCTGCACAACGCATCTATAAAGGTGTAATGAAGAAAAAACAATACATACATTTCCCAAAAAGATTAACATGGCTATTGAAAGTTCTCGCTTTTATGCCTCAATTTTTAAGACATCGTTTGATGTAAATAGGTGATTATCAATGAAGCATATAGCAGTGATAGGTGCAGGTATTTCAGGATTAACCGCAGCACATGTTCTGTCCAAAAAACATCATGTTAGTGTTTTTGAAAGCCAGAGTAATATTGGTGGTCACACGGCGACTGTTGATGTAGAAGTAGACGGTAGGTCCTATGCAATTGATACGGGTTTTATTGTCTTTAATAATAAAACTTACCCCAATTTTTTAGCTTTACTGGCAAGTATTGGCGTAGATAAACAAGCCACTGAAATGAGTTTCTCGGTGCATAACTGCCAAACGGGATTAGAATATAATGGCCATACCTTAGCGACACTTTTTGCTCAAAAACGCAATCTATTAAACCCCAAGTTTTGGCGTTTAATTTTAGACATATTACGCTTTAATAAACTTTGCAAAGCTGTTTATCAAAAGCAAAGTATTTTAGCACACGAAACCTTGGGTAGTTTTTTGCAGCAAAATGGCTTTAATAAATACTTTTCAGAGCATTACATTTTGCCAATGGGAGCGGCGATTTGGTCAAGCTCTTTAGCACAAATGGAGCAGTTCCAGCTACGCTTTTTTATTCAGTTTTTTTACAATCATGGTTTATTGAACGTTACAAATAGACCTCAGTGGTATGTAATACCCAAAGGTTCGAGAAATTACCTTACGCCTTTAATCGCGCCATTTAAAAACAACATTTCGGTAGATGCACAGATACGTTCAGTGCAACGACGTGATAATAGTGTAACGTTAGTTTTTCAAGACCAATCTGAAAAAGTATTTGACGACGTGGTGTTTGCGTGTCATTCAGATCAAGCGCTTTCGTTGCTAGATGCCCCTAAACCTAAAGAAACCGAAATACTTTCAGCAATGCCTTATGCGGCTAATTCTGTAGTACTACATACTGATGACACTTTGTTACCCGTGCGTAAAAAGGCTTGGGCAAGTTGGAATTATCAATTAAGCGATAACCGAACAAAACCTGCGAGCGTAACTTATAACATGAATATATTGCAGGGATTAGATACTGAACACACATTTTGTGTGACACTTAACCAAAAAGAGGCAATCGCGCCAGAAAAAATATTGAGAGAGTTTACCTATTATCATCCTGTATTTTCAGTGCAGTCACTTGCAGCACAACAACGACGTAGTGAAGTATGTGGTGTTGGCAATACGCATTTTTGTGGTGCTTATTGGTATAATGGGTTTCATGAAGATGGTGTAAGAAGTGCGCTTGATGTTGCAGCCAGGTTTGATTGTTTTTTAGCGAAAGACCACCAATGAAATCATCCACAGGTACACCATTAAATTCTTATATTTATGTTGGTGATATCCAGCACAGAAGATTTACGCCAAAACGGCACCAATTCTCTTATCGCTTATATATGTTGGCACTTAATCTAGATACGCTTGAACAGGCGTTTTCAGCCTCGCGCTTATTCGGCAAAAAATGGTGGCAGCCAATAAGATTTGTTGAAAAAGATTACCTCGCAGGTGAACCAGGAACGCTTAAGGTACGTATTGTAGAGAAAGTAAAGGCATTGGGTGGTACAGCGGCGATCTCTCAAGTTGTAATGCTCGTTCAGGCAAGATGTTTTGGTATTTACTTTAGTCCAGCAAATTTCTACTTTTGTTACGATTCAGAAGGACAATGTCAATACATGCTAGCGGAAGTGAGTAACACACCGTGGAATGAACGCCATTATTATTTGGTTGACTTACTGGGTGAAAAGGTCAACGAAAAAGCCTTTCATGTCTCGCCATTTATGGATCTAGATATGCATTATGTATGGCACGTTAAGCCGCCAGTGAGTATGGACGATAATTTGTTGATCCATATAGAAAATAGAAAAATGAATCAAGGTGATACGTTGACAGTATTTGACGCCCACTTACGGTTGAAGAAACAACCCTTAGCAGCCAAAGCCCTATTGAAAACATGGTGTCAATTGCCTGCTATGTCGTTGTCAATTGTTACGGGCATTTACTGGCAAGCATTCAAGTTATTTTTAAAAAAAATACCCTTTGTTTCTTATCAGCAGAAAAAAAGATTGTAGCAGTAGGAGCTTAATGTGGAGCAACTTGTAGAAAGTAAGGTTAATGAGCCAACAGAAACTTGGATTAACAAACGTTGTCGTGAGCTCGTATTCTCGGTATTAGATAACATTCAATTTGGTTGCATCGATATTGTTCAAGGTGCTGCTACCTTTAGCTTTCCTGCTAATCGAATTAATTCTGATAGTATTACCGGCACCATTGTTATTCATGATACATCGACTTACCGAGACTTTGTGCGTGGCGGTAGTATAGGTGCAGCAGAAGCATTTATTGATGGAAAATGGACCTCACCAAACTTAACTCACGTTATTCAAATTTTCGCTAGGGCACAGCAACTTACCGATGAACTTGAGAAAAATGCTTCTTGGCTCGGTAAGTTAAAAAATGTGATTTTTCACCGTTTTAATCGAAACAGTCAGCAAGGCTCAAAGCGCAATATTCTTGCGCATTACGATTTAGGTAACGAACTCTATACACGCTTTTTAGATCCAGAAATGGTGTATTCTGCCGCTATTTACCCATCCGAAGAGGCGAGTTTAGCGCAAGCACAAAAACACAAACTAGATATTATTTGTCAGCGACTTTCATTGCACGAAAATGATCATTTGCTAGAAATTGGTACGGGGTGGGGCGGATTAGCCGTTCATGCGGCAATGCATTATGGCTGTAAAGTTACCACGACGACGATTTCAGATGCACAGTACGCTTATGTGAGTGATAAAATAAAGGCACTCGGTTTAGAAGATCGTATTACCTTATTGAAAGAAGATTACCGTGCGTTAACTGGTGAATACGATAAGCTAGTGTCGATAGAAATGATAGAAGCTGTTGGCTATGATTATCTACCAAGCTTTTTTCAACAGTGTCACGATCGGCTTAAGCCAGGCGGTAAGTTACTGATCCAATCAATAACTATTGCTGATCAGCGGTTTGATTATTACCGAAAGAATGTTGATTTTATTCAACGATATATTTTTCCAGGTGGTTTTTTACCTTCGATCAGTGAGTTAACAAATCAACTTACGAAGCATACGTCGTTAGTAATGGAAGAGCTGCACGATATTGGATTACATTATGCAAAAACCTTGGCAGATTGGCGTAAGGCTTTTTTAAATGCTTGGCCTGAACTATCAACCTTAGGATATGACGAAGAGTTTAAACGTTTATGGCTATATTATTTTGCTTATTGTGAAGGAGCATTTTTAGAGCGCTCAACCAGTACAGTGCATTTAATCGCGAGAAAATAATATCGAATCTACAAAGCGGTTATTGTTAACCGCTTTAACCATCACCTTTTCATTCGTTTTTTCCACGCTTTATTCACGGAGTAACGCCAAAGGCCATGAATTCCAAAATAGCCTATTAAAGAAAATAAGGTTGCCAGTACCGCACAGCCCAGTAAAAAAGACGGACCTATAGTTGAAACGCTGTCTACAACCCATTGCCAGCTTGGAACAAACGCAAAAGCTTGTTCTTGCTTACCTAGAATCCACGTGCCAACAACATAACAAAAATAAAAAATTGCCGGCATGGTGACAGGGTTAGTGATCCACACTAATGCGATAGATAGCGGTAGATTTGCATGTACTATAATAGCTAAGCCTGCTGCTAACACCATTTGAAAAGGGATAGGAATAAAGGCACAAAATAAGCCAACAGCAAACGCTTTAGCGACAGAACGACGATTTAAATGCCATAAATTACCGTTATGAATTAAGTCACCGAAGATCTGCAAATGCTTATTTGCTTTGATTTTTTGATGATCTGGCAGCAGCTTTTTAATCGTTTTCTTAGGCATGGACGTCTAATTTATCAAGTTAAGGATTTCAATCACGATGGATCGTTGGTTATCGTCATTTCTCATTGGGGCGCTATTGTCACTTTTTTTACCAATAGTGCCAAGTTTATTTTATGCGCTCTTGTTTACGCTTTTAAGTCTAATCGTTGGTATTTTTTTGACAAATAAAAGCTTAGTTTGGTTTTGTTTGGGAGTTGCATGGATACTTTATCATGGCGCCCAGTATGAAGACATATGGCAGAATAATAATATTTCAACTGAATTATTGCATAAATCGTCTTATACAGTGATAGGTGAGGTGCTCAGTATTCCTCAAATGAAGGAAAAAACTCAACGGTTTAATTTTTCAATAACACAATTTTCTGGGCAAGTGCTTAATCAACCGATTAATGTAAGGCTTAGCTGGAAAAGTCATAAAAATGCGTTGAAACAAGGGCAAAAGTGGCAATTAAAAATAAAAATAAAACCCGCATACGGTCTTGCTAATGAAGGCGGTTTTCATTACCAAACGTGGTTAAGACAGCATAATATTCACGCAACGGGTTATGTTATTAAAGGGATGTCGCCGATTAAATCTAAGGCTAGTGTCAGACAGCATCTTTATGAACATTATCAAAACTTATTACCAAAACATCAAAACAATGCTTTATTACTTGCACTAACCTTTGGTTTAAAACATCAAATATCAGAGGCACAATGGCAGGTGCTCAATGCAACGGCAACACAGCATTTAATTGCGATTTCAGGGTTGCATTTAGGTGTAGTTGCGATGCTGAGTTACGGGTTTAGTAAATTAATATTGCGTTTATTATCATTAATCGCTCTCAGTTCTCCGCGCATTTCGAAAAAATTAACTGTTAGTTCACAAGTGTTATTTATTACGTTATTAACCCTTGTTTTTGTGACGTTTTATGCCTACATAGCTGGTTTTTCTCAACCCACAATACGTGCCGCAATCATGCTCATTATTTTGTGGTGTGCAAAATTATTAGCAACAAAATTTACCGCGACAAGGTTAATTCTTTTAACGATGTTTATTATTGTTATATTTTCTCCTTTTAGTCTTTTATCTGCGAGCTTTTGGTTATCTATTTCAGCAGTAAGTACCATTTTTTTATTTATTTGGCGTTATAAAAAACACGTTAAATCTGAGCATGTTTCGATATTCATTCGTTATTTTCACGTGGTACTGTATGCCTTGTGCTTTCAAGGCTTTTTGATTTTCACGCTTTTGCCTTTAACGTCATCAATGCAATATCAAGTGTCGTTAGTTGCCATTTTGGCCAATATTATTGCGGTGCCATGGGTGAGTGTAGTTTGCGTGCCGCTGACCTTACTATCAGTTATTGCTAGCGTAATTAATGAAACCAGTGCAACAGTATTAATCTCGTTAGCACAGTTAAGTTTAACCGTATTGTGGCACTGGCTTGATAGCGTTGCCAAGCTTTCGTGGGCCAGTATATCAATCGATCATAGCACATGGTTAATCCTTGCTGTGATGGTGTTCGTGAGTGTAGTAATGCTATTGATTACTTTTCGAAAACGAACCTTTATCTACTCAGTATGTGGCGTTTCATTAACGTTAGTTGGTCTAGCATATCTGCATAATAAGCAAAGCAGAGACTCCATTTGGCTGGTCGATGTACTGGATGTTGGACAAGGCTTGTCTGTGGTAATTCGCGCAAATGAACAAACCGTTGTTTATGATACTGGCGCCACTTATCCCAGTGGATTCTCTATGGCTAAGTCAGTGGTCAAGCCTTATTTAACCTATCAGGGGATTTCTGATCTTGATTTATTAATCATCAGTCATGATGATAATGACCATGCTAGCGGTCAAGCATTCCTTGAAGCACACTTTCAAGTAAAAGAATTAATGTTTAATCAGAAAAATCACCATACACCATGCTTAACAGGTCAAATTAAAAAAATTGGCCGGTTAACTTTTGAAGTATTACACCCTACAGAACGACAAGCTGATCATAACGATGATTCCTGTGTCGTGAGAATATCTGATGATAAGTTTAGTGTGTTATTAACTGGGGACATTTCAAAAAAAGTTGAACTAGCATTAGTCGATAATTATGGAGAAAAATTAAACTCAGATGTGTTAGTTGCCCCGCATCATGGGTCGAAAACGTCTTCTTCAAAGTCTTTTATTCAAGCAGTATCGCCAAACGAAGTTATTTTTAGTGCTGGCTTTTTAAATCGCTGGAATATGCCTCATCAAGATGTAGTTAATCGTTATCATCAAGTAAACATTAAAACATATACTACCGCTACAGACGGACGGGTGAGGGTGATTGTCGGGCCTGAAGGTTATCAAATGCAAACCTACCGAGAAACACATTGGCCATTCTGGTTTGCTAATTAACATAATGGCTATCTCTTGGTATTAATGTTGTGATGTTATTGATTAAATCAAAGCTTGGTTGGCGTTCTATAACAAGCTAGAATAGTTAAGATTGAATTTAATTGATAAGAGTAGTAAATGTCGACGTCGACAGAAAGACAACCGTTACAAAACGCTCCAGAAGAAAACCAAGATAAAACTTGGCAAAACTTTAAACGGTTAATGGGGCACACGAAACAGTATAAAACAGCAGGTATTTTTTCAATTATTTGCATGCTTGGCTATGCCAGTATAGATGTGTATTTTCTTTCAAAACTTCCTACGTTAATTGATGAAGGCCTAACCGGTGAGAACCCTGAGTTTATGAAATGGGCACCTTTGTTTGTTATTGTGTGTTTTATTATTCGTGGTATTTGTCATTTTCTCAGTAACTACTGCTTAGCGTGGGTAGGTAATAATGTTGTCGCCGATTTACGTCAATCTATGTTTAGTCACATAATGGCGATGCCGGTAACCTTTCATGATAAAACCTCAACAGGTACTTTAATTTCCAAACTGACATTCGATACTGAACAAGTGTTACAGGCTACTAGTAAATCGTTATTGACGATAGTACAACAAGGTGGGCTTGTTATTGGCTTATTGGTCTTGATGTTTTGGCAAAGCTGGCAGTTGTCGGCAATATTTTTGGTGATCACGCCAATCATCGCATTTATTGTTACCTACGTTTCAAAGCGTTTTCGCACGGTGAGTAAGAATATTCAAGACTCCATGGGCGAAGTTACCCGTACTGCCGAGCAAACCTTTAATGGCCATAAGGTGGTATTAACTTTTGATGGCAAACATCGAGAAGATGAGCGCTTTGCGGCAATAAATAAAAATAACCGCCAACAACGAATGAAAATGGTAGCAACTATGTCTGCAAGTGTACCGTTTATTCAAATTATTGCTTCCTTTGCCTTAGCGTTTGTGCTTTACGTTGCCACCCTAGATGGTGTGGTAGATAACATTTCTGCCGGTGTTTTCATGGGGGTGGTTACCTACATGACAATGCTACTTAGGCCTTTAAAATTATTGACTAATGTAAACAGTGAATTTCAAAAGGGAATGGCAGCTAGCAACAGTATTTTTGGCTTATTAGATGAAGCACTTGAACAAGACACAGGAACAATTCCATTAAAACGTGCTACTGGTGAGCTTCGCTTTGAACACGTTAACTTTTTATACCCTGGGGATGAAAAGCTCGCGTTATCTGATGTTAATCTTCATGTTAACGCAGGAGAAACAGTCGCGCTTGTTGGTCGCTCGGGCAGTGGAAAATCAACAGCTAGTTCTTTGTTATTACGTTTTTATCAAGCCACGCAAGGGCAAGTGTTATTAGATGGACATAATGTGATTGATTATCAGCTGAATGACCTTCGAAAGCAGTTTTCGTATGTTTCACAGCAGGTGGTATTATTCAATGATAGCCTAGCTAATAATATTGCTTATGGTCGTCCTGAGGCGAGCGAAGCAGAAATTATTGAAGCTGCCCGTAAAGCGCATGTACTTGAATTTGCCGAACAATTGCCAGAAGGTTTACATACAAACATTGGTGATAACGGCGCACTATTATCCGGTGGTCAGCGCCAACGTGTCGCTATCGCGCGTGCATTACTCTGTGATTCGCCCATTTTAGTGCTTGATGAAGCAACCAGTGCGCTCGATACTGAATCAGAGCGCCATATTCAAGATGCGTTAAATGCGTTACAAGAAAATCGAACGTCTATCGTTATTGCTCATCGTTTATCCACCATTGAAAATGCTGATAAAATTATTGTTATGGAACAAGGTAAGATCGTCGAACAAGGTGATCATAAATCATTACTCGCTGCCGATGGCGCTTATGCACAGTTACATAAGTTTCAATTTGGATAACTGTTAATCATGCGATTAATTGAAAAGGTGTGGTTTCATCAACATCCAGCACGTTATTTATTGGTACCCATTTTATTACCACTATCAGCATTGTTTTGGTTGATTAGCAGCCTTAGGCGATTAAGCTTTCGTTATGGTTTGTTAGCACAGACTAGGGCGAGCTTACCTGTGGTAGTCGTGGGTAATATTGGTGTAGGTGGCAATGGTAAAACACCTGTAGTGTTATGGCTTGTTGAGCGTTTGAAAGCATATAATATTAACGTAGGTGTTATCAGCCGCGGGTATGGCGCAAAGGCGCCCTATTATCCTTATGTTGTGAATAAACAAAGTGATGCGACCATGGTAGGTGATGAACCGATGATGATTTTTAATCGTCATCGAATACCAATTGTCGTTGACAGTGATCGTAATGCCGCGATTGAACAGTTAAAAACGATGTCAGTAGAGCTAGTGATTAGTGATGACGGTTTACAGCATTATAAAATGGCACGGGATCTTGAGCTGATCATCGTCGATGGTAAGCGATTATTCGGTAATGGTTTATTATTACCTGCAGGGCCTTTACGAGAAACAACACAACGCTTAAAAGCCGTTGATCATGTGATCGTAAATGGAAATTCAACACCACTAAGTTGCGGAGATACGCCACAACATGTGATGACATTAAAAGCAAAGTACCTGATAAATGTTGCGACGGATGAAAAAATCACTGTTGCTGATTTTCTTTTACGGTCGACTCAGGTAAACGCTTGTGCAGGCATTGGCTCGCCAGAACGCTTTTTTACCCTGTTATCTACGTTAGGTTTTTCGGTTATAAAACAAAAGTCTTTTATTGATCATCATGATTTTCAACAAAGAGACTTCGGTGATTTTGAACAGAATCTCCCTTTGTTAATGACTGAAAAAGATGCAGTTAAATGTCAAATATTTGCAGATAATAATTGGTGGTATTTACCGGTAGATGCGGAATTTAATGAGCTATCTGCTACAACGTTAATAGAATCATTGCTCACTTTAGTCAGCAATGAACGAGAACAAAAAGAAGAGTGATAATATGGCTTTTGATATTAAATTGATGGAAATTCTTGCTTGTCCGGTATGTAAAGGCAAGCTGCAGTATAAAAAAGATCAACAAGAGCTTTGGTGTAATTTTGACAAGATAGCCTACGGTATTGAAAAAGGCATACCTGTTCTGCTAGAAAGTGAAGCGCGCCGACTCAGTGAAGACGAACGTAATTAATACGGAGCTAAATATGTCATTTGTGGTAGTCATTCCAGCCCGCTTTGAGTCGTCTCGTTTACCTGGCAAAGTATTAGCCGATATTCACGGTAAACCAATGATACAGTGGGTTGTTGAAAAAGCGGTAAAAAGTGGTGCAGAAAAAGTGATTGTCGCTACCGATAATCAGCAGGTTGCCAAGGTTGTTGAAGGCTTTGGTGGTGAAGTGTGCTTAACCCGAGCTGATCATCAATCGGGGACAGAAAGGTTGGCTGAAGTAGTTGAGAAGTACCAATTTGAGCCAGAGCAAGTCGTTGTTAATGTGCAAGGAGATGAGCCTTTCATCCCTCCAGAAAATATTGCACAAGTAGCAAGTAACCTTGCTAACCAACAAAAAGCAAAAATGGCGACACTGGCTGTACATATTGCTGATGCTGAAGAAGCCTTTAATCCGAACGCAGTGAAAGTGCTTATGGATAAACAAGGGTATGCTTTATATTTTAGTCGAGCGACAATCCCATACGATAGGGAGCGTTTTTTAACTGCTAAAGATACAACAACTGTTGGAGATTTTTATCTACGCCATATTGGTATTTATGCTTACCGCGCAAGTTTTATCAATGAATATATTCAATGGCCAGCAAGTGAACTAGAGCAAATTGAATCGTTAGAGCAATTACGCGTATTGTGGCAAGGCGAAAAAATTCATGTTGCTGTAGCACAAAGCCGTTTGCCAGTAGAAGGTGTTGATACCCCAGAAGACTTAGCTAAGGCAATTGCCTTTGCGGCACAAATAACAGTATAGTGTGAATGAGCCCGCAACGCGGGCTTTTTTAGCCAGAAGGCATTGCTAGAATGGAAGTGATGTTGAGCGCATTTTCGTAGGTTACAAAGCTTTTTTGTTTTGTCATTCTTGCATAAACAGCCATGCGATCTGCTAATTCATTACCTTCTATATTAGCGTGACCTTTAACGTGGCTAACAATGACTTGTTGTTTGATTTGCTGATATAGCTCAAAACATGCTTTGATTATTTCTGGATTCTTGATCGGTTGACCATCTGCTTTTTTCCATCCCTTGCGTTGCCAACCTGGTGCCCACTTAGTAATACAATCTATTGAATAGCGCGAATCACTTAATACCTCAATACGCATACCGCTGTTTTTTCGTAAATACTGCTGCGCAAGTTTAAACGATTCTAGTAAACCTAAGAGCTCTGCGGTGTTATTTGTACCGTTAGCATCATATAAACCATACCAAAGCTGAGCGAGCTTATTTTTTTGATAAACAGCTATGCCCGTACCAGCTTGGCCAGGGTTAGGTGAACAAGCACCGTCACTATAAATTTGAATGTCAGCGTTTACACCATGTGCACTGGTGTTTGACGTATTTTCTGGTTTAGCGCTCGGTTTTTTTTGTGTTAATGAGCGTTTAGTTAGTGCTTTTGTATAACTTTCTTTAAATGCTTTTTCTGCATCTTGTTTGGTAGAAAAACCCATATATTGGGCATCTGCTCGGCCTGAGGTTAACTGCTGTACTTCTGGCCAATTATCAAAAACACCTGTTTTTATACCTTTCCAAATGACGTAATATTTTTTTGCCATAAAATTTATTTTTTACCTGTAACGGCCGGAGTTTGCTTTGCGCGTAGAAATAAAAATACGCCAACGAAAAAGAACGGAATGCTTAACATCTGTCCGGTATTTAACGCGGACTCTAGTGTGTAAGAGGCTTGCTGTTGCTTAAAGAACTCAATGACAAAGCGAGCACTAAAAGTTAGTATCAAAAATAAACCGAGTAAAGCGCCAACACGCTCTTTAATAGCAGTGCTTCGATAAAGTAATGTTAATACAGCGGCAATTAACAAATAAGCGATCGCTTCATAAAGTTGTGCCGGATGACGCGCTAAACTGTCAACACGTTCGAAAACGATAGCCCATGGCACATCACTTGGATGGCCTAAAATTTCCGAGTTTACAAAATTTGCTGAACGAACGAATATACCAAAAACTGCGGTTGCAATAGCTAATCTATCAAGTAGCCATAGCGTATTAACGTTATGGCGTTTGCAAAATAACCAGGTACCGATGATAGCACCAAGTCCACCACCATGACTGGCTAATCCGCCTTCCCATATCGCCAATATTTTTAATGGATTAGCGAAGTAAAAATCAGGATCATAGAAGAAGCAATGACCAAGCCTTGCACCAATAATAATGCCTAGCACCACATACATTAATAGATTGTCTAAGGTATCCACGTTTTTATTCTCTAAGGTGAATACCCATTTCATATAATACAAACCAGCAAAAATTGCGCTGGCAAATAGTGCTCCATACCAATGTATAGTGACAGGGCCCAGCGAGAATAATACAGGGTCTACGTTCCAAACAAAATGTGACACAGGTTAACCTTATTGTGGAAAATTGCAGGCGCTAATATATCAGTCTATTGGTAATTTGTGCAGTGAAATTGAGTGGAAATGATAATTTTACATAATAAAAACAGAAGCCATTTAGAGCATTTAATCATTCAAGCGAAGGTATTGTTGTAGAGAATAGCTTTTACCTTGCCAACATCATATTACTTCATGTTATATTGAAGGTATACAAGACATACTATGTATTAATTTATGAAAAACGTACACTTAGCTCAAACACCATATACTTCATCTCGGTTAATTTATGGTTGTATGCGCATATGCGGCGACAACTCCTTAGCAGCACGTAACAAAGGAAAACGTGCTATACACGCAGCTATTGAAGCAGGTTATAACCACTTTGACCATGCCGATATATACGGCGGTGGTGAAAGTGAAAGTTTATTTGGCGAAGTGATAAAAGCGTCACCTGCATTACGAGATAATTTAATTATTACGTCTAAAGCGGGTATTCGTCCGAAAAAAGAAAATGAATATGCACCAACGCGATATGACTTTAGTAAGAAATATATCTTAAACGCTGTTGAAGGCTCATTATCGCGTTTAAATGTTGATTATTTAGACCTATTCTTATTGCATCGTCCTGATTTTTTAATGGATGTGCATGAAGTAGCAGAAACCTTTGCGTTACTGAAAGCTTCTGGCAAGGTTAAACACTTTGGTGTTAGTAACTTTTTACCATCGCAAGTTGAAATGTTGCGTTCAGGGATGTCAATGCCTCTGGTGGCGAACCAAGTTGAAATTAATATTCATAACATTGATACCCTGCTCAATGGCACCTTAGATCAATGTCAACAACATCAAATAGCGCCAATTGCGTGGTGTCCTCTAGGCGGCGTCGCCTATTCAGCATGGGGAAATAGCTTTACCACAAGCGATGAGCAACGCATTGAAAATGAGCTAAATCAACAGGCGGAAAACTATCAATGTCAGCCATGGCAAGTGATACTAGCTTGGTTATTAAAGCATCCTGCAAAGATATTCCCGATTATCGGCTCTACCACGCCTGAACGTATCGAAGCAGCAAAAGTTGCATTGTCACTCGAGTATACTCGTGAAGATTGGTATCGCTTATTTGAAGCGAGAAATGGCCAATCAGTACCTTAGGGGAGCTATATTATCAAATCACCAGCAAGGCGTTTAGCGTTTCAACTTACTACTGAACACAAGGAACCACTCGATCTTACTAATCATTTACCGTTTCAAATTGCGGTAGTGAGTAACTTACTTGCGCTCAACAGAGATTGGAAAATTCGTAACTTATCTGATCTTGATCCGCGAGAAATGCGAGTTTTGCTTAATATTGGTTCTTATATGCCGATCAAGTCTGCTGACATCGCCTATCAATCTCGTCTTGATTCTTATACGGTTTCCCGAGCGGTAAAAAAATTACTTTCACTAGGCTTGATAGAGTCGCAACCTGATCAATTTAAAAAGAATGTGAAAAACCTTGTACTTAATGAGCAGGGGCTGACGATATATAAACATGTTACAGCGGCAATGGATGACCGAAGTAAGCAGCTAGAAAGTGTATTAACTGAAGAAGAAAAATCATCTTTTTATCAAATGTTAGCGAAAATTGAAGATAAAGCTGAGCAACTGTTAGCAGAACAAGCAAAAGAGTTAATTGCCCAAGGTGAAGATGCCCCAGCAGATCAAAAAGAACTTATACGTTGGCGCAAGAAAAGCACTAGCTAGGCTCTGTTGAACTTTTGCGTTTATTTTTGCTGCAATTTACATGGCATAACCATGCGACATTGCCAAGCCTTGAATAAAAAGCGTTTAGCTCGAACAAAATTTTATCTCAAAAGATCAACATTACCTAGGTTGTTAACATCAACAGCAACCTTCTGAGTTAAAGTTCACAAGGCTGCAGTGATGGCTAAAGTGCTTTTTGACGATAATATTTAATACATAACAGTAATAAAATGGCGATAAACGGCAAGCTTGACGTGACAACTCCTGCCCAACCAAATTGATACAGTACGACACCGGCTAGCAGCGATGCACTTGCTTGACAGCCAAAAATCACAAAATCATTGAATGCCTGTACTTTGTGTTTTTCATCTTCGTGATAGCTTCTAGGAAGCAGTGACGTTCCGGTAAGGAATAAAAAGTTCCAACCAACACCTAACAATAATAAAGCCCACCAATAATGAATAACTTGCATGCCAGAATAAGCGATAACTGCCACCACTGCATACAACAAGGTACCAATAAACATCAAATGCTTTAAACCTATTTTCTTTACTAACCAGCCGGTAAACAATGAAGGAACAAACATCGCAGCAATATGTGATTGAATAACCCATTTGGTATCAAGTAATGAATGGCCATGCATATGATGCATACTGATGGGAGTGGCAGTCATTAAGTAGCTCATTAAGGCAAAGCCAATGGCAGCACTGAGCATGGCTATGATAAATAAAGGTTGGCTGATAATGTCTTTCATCGCACGACCACTTTTTTTACCCGTATTGATAATGGGTTTTGCACCATCAAATTGTGTAAATATTATCATTGCTATTACTAATAATACGGCAATAAAAGCAAAGGAACCCGTATAGCCGTGTGGTGATGAAATCCAGTCTTTTGCCGTTACTGCAATTTCAGGTCCTAAAAAAGCAGAGAATATGCCACTGAGCATCAGTACTGATAACATTGACGGAACATCTTCTTGATTCTTCGTACTTTCAATTGCTGCAAAACGTAACTGCTGTACAAAGGCAGCGCAAAACCCTAATGACAGAGAGGCAAGACTAAACAATGTAAAACTTGCTATTTGAGTGGCGATCATTGCTAAAACGCAACCGACTAACCCTAAAGAGAAACCAAATAGTGTAGCCGCTTTTCGTCCAAGCTTTTTGGCTAACATTGCCGCTGGTATCGCAGCTGTTGCGACACCCACTATCATTAAAGTGATAGGCAAGGTTGCAAGTGATTTATCGGTAGATAACTCAGACGATAAAATACCGCCAATAAAAACGATCACTGGTGATGAAGCCATCACTAACGGCTGAATAATGAAAAGTAGGAAAATATTGTGCGGCAGTGCTAACCATTTTTTTAAGATAAATGCGGTGGTGATTAACAACACAAGAGTAATAACTACATTAGATAACATAAAAAATCTCTCGTATATAAAATTGAAATGGGAACAAAGGACAAACGCTTAGCAAGCTATAGCTCTGTTTAAGACGAATGATTTTATCGTTGATATTAAGGCAAATACTTATGAGTAGATAGAAAAATATCACATATAAATTTAACTTTTCTTGCTGAGTGGTTAGACTAGCGAAAATTGCTTTTCGTAAACTGTGTATGAAATTTAGTCCTCTGGTACAAGAATTAATAACCGCATTGAAATATTTGCCGGGTGTTGGTGCAAAGTCTGCTCAACGTATGGCGTTTCAGCTGCTTGAACGTAATAGAGTTGGCGGTAAGAAACTAGCCGATGTATTGCATCAAGCAATGGAGCATGTACAGCATTGCCAGCAATGTCGAAATTTTACTGAACAAAATATTTGCGATATATGTGCGAGTTCAAAACGACAAGATCGTGGTCAATTATGTGTAGTAGAATCGCCCGCTGATGTCATTGCCATTGAACAAACCGGTGAGTTTCAAGGGGTATATTTTATTTTAATGGGTCATTTATCACCGCTAGATGGAATTGGTCCGGAAGATCTAAAACTTGAGGTATTAGAAACACAACTTGCCACACAGCAATACAGCGAATTAATACTCGCGACTAACCCCACCGTAGAAGGGGAGGCAACTGCGCATTATGTTGCTGAGTTAGCGAGGAAATATCAAGTAAATATCTCGCGTATTGCGCATGGTGTTCCCGTTGGTGGCGAACTAGAATACGTTGATGGTAATACTTTATCACACGCATTTTCAGGTCGAAAAAATTACCAATAGCAAGGCGCTAGTTGTAGTAAAAGCATGGTTAATCGTTATTCTGCTAACCATGCTAATGCTTTAGCAGGGTCAGTAAAGTGCTTAACTTCTCCTGTTACAAACCAATTGCCTAGTTTAGAAACCGATTCTAGCCAGTCTTTATCACCATAGATTGCCACTTTTCTAAATTCATTGTTATGCTTTAAGCCAAACACTAAATCATCCCAAGCAGCACGCACTTCCCACCCTTCAAATGCTGATGCGTCAATAAATGCATCTATATTTGGTGAAACAACTTTAGCGAGTGCTGATTCAACAATTGGAATGATGGCTTGGTAATCTTCATGGGTTAATTTACCGGTGAGTTTTAATGAAATAAAGAAGTCATTGTTTGTGCGTTCAAGACCTATTGTCATGCCGTTTGAAAGTGATGTCATGATACCTGCCTTACTGTTAACGTTTGAAAATTTTAACGCTTACTTTGAGTGTAACACTAAATCGACAACCTGCTAAAAAGAGTGACAACTTAGTAAAATTTCCGAGGGTAATCGGTTAGAAATTTTAGCATTGCAATGGCTTTCTTATTGAATTTAAAGATAAAGCTATCACATATAGCGTCAGGTAATTGTGGTAAGGAAGGGGTGATTGATAAATAAATTTTCCGAATATATTTTTTGTGCTTGATTTTATTTTCGCTATCCCCATATCTGCTCTATCAAGAGGCGTTGTCCTCATTAACACCAATAACAGATAGTAAGATAGGAGATAGCTCGAATGTCTGATGCAGGTCAACCAGAAGTTCATGGCTTTCAAACTGAAGTAAAACAACTTCTTCAATTAATGATTCATTCTTTGTATTCAAACAAAGAGATTTTCTTGCGTGAATTAGTCTCAAATGCGGCAGATGCTTCCGATAAACTTAGATTTGAAGCATTAAAAAATGCCGATTTGTATGAAGGTGATGGCGATTTACGCGTTCGCGTAAGTGCTGATAAAGAGAATAATACGGTTACTATTTCAGATAACGGTATTGGTATGACCCAAGAGCAAGTGATTGAGCATTTAGGGACGATTGCAAAATCAGGCACCGCTGAATTCTTCTCTAAACTCTCTGGTGACCAAGCCTCTGATTCACAATTAATCGGTCAGTTTGGTGTTGGTTTCTATTCAGCTTTTATTGTCGCTGATAAGGTAACCGTTCGTTCAAGAGCTGCTGGCGCTAATGCTGATGAAGCTGTTGAATGGCAAAGTGAAGGCGAAGGCCAGTTTACGACTCGTCAAATTGAAAAGTCGAATCGTGGTACCGATATTATTCTTCATTTAAAAGATGATGAAAAAGAATTTTTAGATGACTGGCGCTTACGTTCAATTGTGACAAAATATTCAGATCACATCTCGATATCTGTTGAAATGCTAACACCAGAAGTTCCTGCTGTTGAAGCACAAGAAGAAGTAAAAGATGATGAAGGTAATGTTGTAACGCCAGCGGTTGACGCTAAAGATGCGGTTCCAGCTAAGTGGGAGGCGGTTAATAAAGCAACAGCGCTTTGGACACGTGAAAAAGCAGACGTTACCGAGGAAGAGTACAAAGAGTTCTACAAGCATGTGTCACATGATTTTGCAGATCCATTACTTTGGGAGCACAACAAAGTAGAAGGTAATACTGAATACACCTCGTTACTTTACATTCCAAGTAAAGCTCCATTCGATATGTATAACCGCGAAAAACAACACGGTTTAAAACTGTATGTTCAACGTGTTTTTATCATGGACGATGCAGAACAATTCATGCCAACGTATCTTCGTTTTGTGAAGGGGTTACTTGATTCTAATGATTTACCACTAAATGTATCTCGTGAAATATTACAAGATAACAAAGTAACACAAGCGATACGTAAAGGTTGTACTAAGCGTGTGTTAAAAATGTTAGAGAAGTTCGGTAAAAAAGACAAAGAACAATATCAAGCATTTTGGAATGAGTTCGGCCAAGTATTAAAAGAAGGCCCAGCAGAAGACATGGGCAACAAAGAAGCGATCGCTAAACTGTTGCGTTTTGCGTCAACACATGAAGATTCTTCAGTACAAAATGTGTCTTTGCCAGAATACATTGAGCGGATGAAAGAAGGCCAAGATAAGATTTACTACGTTGTGGCTGACAGTTTTGAAGCGGCTAAAAATAGCCCACACCTTGAAGTGTTCCGTAAAAAAGGGATTGAAGTATTATTACTTTCTGATCGTATCGATGAATGGTTAGTGAGTCATTTAACCGAGTTCGATGAAAAGCAATTGCAATCAGTCGCTCGTGGTGGTGTTGATTTAAGCGATTTAGAAGATGAAGAAGCAAAAGAAGCGCAAGAGAAGTTAGAAAAAGAATTCGACTCTGTTGTTAAACGCATGAAAGACGCGTTAGGCGATAAAGTTAAAGAAGTGAAAATTTCTAATCGATTAACTGATTCTCCTGCTGTTATCGTAACGGCCGAAGATGATATGAGCATTCAAATGCAGAAACTAATGGCACAAGTTGGTCAAGAAGTTCCAGAAGTAAAACCAATTTTTGAAATTAACGCTGAGCATGATCTAGTAAAACATGTGGCTGATGAAGCAGACGATGATAAATTTAACCAGTGGGTTGATGTGTTATTTGAACAAGCAACATTAGCTGAACGTGGTAACTTAAAAGATCCAGCATCATTTGTTACTAAATTGAATAAACTAATGATGAGCTTAACCAAATAAGGTTGTTCATTAAAAATAGTGAGTAGTTGATACTTGTTATACAAAAGCGCCGAAAGGCGCTTTTTTTTGTGCGTGCTCGTTGCTTCAACAGGTAAGATTCATTGTTGAGCTACACTTAACGATGATGTTGAAAAGTAAATTTTTTAACATGCGATGAAAAGCTAACAAAGCTTATCTACATTTATTCATTCCATCAGTTTAATTTCAACAATAAATTAAATAAAAATATTGCAAATACAAATAACAATGATTATCATTTGACTTAGTTGGTTTCATCTATTTGTACTGTTTGAACAGGGTTTTATTACTCTCGCTAACAGCAATACACGTTGTTCTAGAAGTTTGGGTGTTATCAACCTTTTAAACGCCATAATGTTAGTTTAATCGCAATAATGATGTAAATCTGTACTAAACAGTATGTGAACTTAGCCCGTTAATATTGTGAAAAGAAGGAGAGAAAATGCAGCATGAGCAATGGCAAGCATTATTAAACAATGGTAATGAATGCTTTTACGATAGACGTTGGTTACAAGCTGAATTCTATTACAAAGAAGCGTATGAGTTGTTGGCGGATAATTACCAAAATAATCCGTATGAAACTGATATTTTATTAGCTTGGATCTGCGCATGCCATAACCTTTCCGCACTGTTTGAAGTACAGGGTGATCTTGATGTGTCACTTCGTTATTTATTAGTTCCTCATGAATATTTGCAAGCATTGTCTGATGACAGTGTACGTGATGAAGATGTCAAGCTCATTGCCATTAAGGCGCTTAATATTACCTTACAGCGGCTATTATCTTTTTCAAAAAAATATCCAATTTGCCAAGACTGTGTAAACAAGTTAATGGCGTTAAAAGTGCGCTTAGCTCAGAACGAAGAAGTGTTGCATTAAAAGAGGAATAACGATGCTTGGCTTAAAGTTTTGGAAGGTAAAAGGCCACAGTATGGCACCACTATTTCCTCAAAATAGTGCAGTATTGGTGTGTAATTGGTTAAATTTTTTGCCAATAAAAGAAGGGCACCGAGTACTGATAAAGCATCGACGATTTGGCATAGTGGTAAAAACTGTTGCCGTGATTGATAGAAATGGTTTTATTTGGGGGAAGGGAGAGAATGAAACTAGCGAAACAATCGAAGAGTTAGGGCCAATGAATAAAGAGCAAATCATTGGTCGCATTATTTATGTTAATAAAGTGGCAATGTAATCCCTATCAGGGGTGATTATTCATGGCGACTTCACTTTATCAAAAAGCATTGCTATGGCGAAATACGAAAGACTTCCCACAGTATCGTAGACTCTTCTTACCTAGCTTTTTAATAGCACTTTTAATAATACCAGCAACGCAATCGTTAACTTTAAACGTGTTGTCTGATGCTTTTTGGCAAGTTGCTGTGTTTGTTGCAATGTCTCTTTCCCTTTACCACTTAGTGGTGAACTCAGTTTCGAAGACATCGAGTTACGAATATTTTGTTTCTACCTTCATAAGTACTCCTAATAGGCAAATTATATTGGCTGCTTTTTTAGGGTTATTACCTGGTTGTGGTGGGGCAATTATTGTTATTTCGCAATATGTTTCAGGCAGTATGAGGTTTGGCGCTGTTGTCGCCGTGCTAACGGCTACGATGGGAGATGCTGCTTTTCTGTTACTTGCTGCACAACCTAAAGTGGGTATTGCGATAATCGCTGCATGTTTTATCGTTGGTGTGTTATCTGGGATCATGGTTAATATGATCCATGGTGATGACTTTCTTCGACCAATATTAACAAACACTAGATACCAAAAAGGTTGTAAAACATCAACAAATAAACCGTTAAAACGAGTAATGCTACAAGGTAGATTATGGCAACTATTGTTAATCCCATGCGCAATTATCGCTGTTTTGATGGCTGCACAAATAGAGCTTCCATGGTTTTCGAGCCAACAAAATCGTTTTATACATAGCGGTGGTGCAATGTTGGCGTTTTTATTTATTCTATTATGGGCAACCACACGTGAAACAAAAAGCTTTAAGTCGATAGTCGCTGAAGATGATAAGCCCAAACAACATGCTATTTTCCAAAGGGTTGCTTTAGATACAAACTTTATTATTAGTTGGGTGGTTATTGCGTTACTTTGCTTTGAGCTCATCGTTTTTTTTACTGACCTGCAATTGACTCACCTTTTCTCAGCACTTCCGGCGATTACACCACTGATCAGTGTATTAGTTGGTATGATCCCTGGTTGTGGACCACAAATTTTAACAACTACCTTGTATCTGAATGGAGCTATTCCATTGTCTGCACAGCTTGGCAATGCGATTAGTAATGATGGCGATGCTTTATTTCCTGCAATTGCGTTATCACCGAAAGTTGCCGTTATTGCAACGTGTTACTCTGCTATTCCTGCCTTGCTAGCTGCCTACGGATACTTTCTACTTTTTGAGTATTAAATTGCTATTTTTCTAACTACCCTTGGCAAGAGACTTTAGACATTAGTCGAAGATCAGTGTTTAAGCGCTATTTTTTGTTAACTACGAGTAAATTCTTACTTGTTTGCTCTCTGTCTAAAATGTATAGTGTTGCTCGTTCAAATGAAGGTAGTTAATGTACTCATTTGGCGGGTTAATTGGCGCTTATACAGCAGTTAAACGGCCAAATTAGTATTTTTATAAGATAGGGCAAAGTTCTATGCGCATAATTTTGTTAGGTGCTCCGGGTGCAGGTAAAGGTACTCAAGCACAATTTTTAATGACCAAATATGGTATACCACAAATATCTACTGGCGATATGTTACGCGCTGCTATTAAGGCAGGTACCGAACTTGGTAATAAAGCGAAAGCCGTAATGGACGCAGGTCAGCTAGTCTCTGACGATTTGATTATTGGCTTGGTTAAAGAACGTATAGCACAAGAAGACTGTAAAAAAGGCTTCTTGCTTGATGGTTTTCCGCGAACAATTCCTCAAGCTGACGCAATGAAAGAAAATGGTGTTTCAGTTGATAGTGTTATTGAATTTGACGTAGCTGATGAAGTGATAGTTGAACGCATGGGGGGCCGTAGAGTGCACCCAGGCTCAGGCCGTGTTTATCATATCGTTTATAATCCGCCTAAAAATGAAGGTAAAGATGATGAAACTGGCGAAGAGTTAATCATTCGTCCTGATGATGAAGAAGGTACTGTACGTAAGCGTTTAGGTATTTATCATGATCAAACAAAACCTTTGGTTGATTATTACAAAGCAGAAGCTGATGCAGGTGCTTGTCGTTACATAACGATCGATGGCACTCAGCCCGTTGAGACAGTCAGTCAAATATTGGCAGAGAAATTGTCTTAACAAACAGAATAAACAAGATCAGGCCTACTTTTTAGTAGGTCTTTTTTTTGCTAATTTGTCAGTTTTTCACTGATATTTGTCTTTTTCCACCGCTGTAATTTTTATTCAGCTACGATACATTTTAACGTAGAGTTATTGTATTTATATTCAAAGTAGATCTCGTTTTATTTTTTAAGGAAGTTTATGTTAAACATATCAATTACCGGCTTTTATCTTGCGCTATTAGCGTTACTTTATATTGGCTTTGCTATACGCATCATTAAATTGCGCTATAAATACAAAACTGGCATCGGTGATGGTGGTCATGATGAGTTGGCACAAGCAGTGCGAGTGCATGGTAACTTTGCGGAATACGCACCCTTAGCCATGTTGATGCTTGCTTGCGCAGAAATTAATGGTAGCTCACAACTATTAATTCATGGCGTAGGCGCTGCATTTTTTATTGGTCGTATATTACATGGTATTGGTATTACGCAAACGCAAGGGCCAAGCAAAGGTCGACAAGCCGGTATGCTCATTAGCTTTGCAACGCTATTAGTGTTGGCAATTGAAAATATCCGTTTGTTTCTTGGCTAGAACGACTATGTTTCTTGTATCATGCTGATATGGGGAATACCGTCTTCCAAATAACCACTAGAGCATTTTACAAAGCCGTGTGTGTTGTAAAATGTTTCTAGGTGTTCCTGTGCTGACATTTTAACCGTCTGTTGAGGAAAATATCGTTGGCATGAACTTAATGCTCTTTGCATCAATTGATGCCCTAAACCATTACCTCTAGCATCGTTAGCAATAACGACTCTGCCAATCGCTGGGTTTGTTGAGTAGGTTGTACCAGCAGGTAAAACCCTTAAATACGCGGCAAGTTTTTCGTTTTTATACGCCATAATATGACGTGTTTGTGCGTGTCTGTCTAAATTATCAAGCTCTGGGTAATAACATGTTTGTTCAACAACAAATACATCTACTCTGAGTTTCAGCAAGTCATATAATTGATCAAGTGTTAATTCATTGAATGTAGAATCAAGCCAATGCATAAAGCGCCCATAAAAAACGGTCAAATAAGCGTGATGTTATTTGACCGTGTAAGATAACTCAATGGTTTTTACTGCTTTATTGCAATATTTGTAAAAAACCACGGTAACTTTTTTGTTCAAGATACGTCAGAATTTCTTTCTTATACTCGGCTACATTTAACGAGGGAAATTCTTTATCTAGCACTGTATTCAAATCATTTTGATCTAAAAATAGAATATAACCTAATGGCAAATATTCAGGATTAAAATCTTTTTGATAAACGACAGTTCTAATTTGTGAAGCGGTATAAGCATATTGAACGCCATACTGCTTTTCGAGTAATGGTAAAAGCTTACTACCATATTTTTTGATAGACCAATATTTAAACATAGCTAATCCTTAGCAGTGACATTGAATCCGTGTATTTTAGGGGCGCTATATTACATATTTGTTAATAAAATATCAATGATTTTTGACTATTTGGTTAGGAAAAAAGGCTTGTTTGCGTTACTTATTGATAATTTTGATGTTATTTTTATCAATAAAGAATCCCGCCTGGGTATAAGCTTTTGTGATCAATTGTTTCTTTCTTAATAGGGTTAAGCCTTTATTAATTGCGATGAAGGCTTGTTGACCTAATGGGTGCTTTTTACTGATGACAAAATGTCTGCTGTCATTCAATACAACGCCAACACCTTTAACTGGCACTAAATGAATTTTATCAAGGGTAAAAGATTTATCAGGTGTTGAATGAAATGCCATTAACATAAAATCCACCCACTGAATGTGTGTTAATCGTGCCTGGCTAAGCCATTCATCTTCGCTGATTAATTGTTTAATCGGTAAGCTTTCTAAAGTTCTCCAATCTGTACGCCATTTTGGTGTTGAAATAGCGGTAAACTGCTTGAGATCATCGAGTGAGTTAATCGCTAGTACAGCTTTATTATTTGGACTAGTATATATGCCTGCAACATATTCCCCATGACGAATAACCGGAGCTGAAATATAAACATGCTCGGCAAGTGCGTTAGCATCAGCAAGCCAATAGGAATCAAAACTAATTAATAATGTTCCTTGTTGGATCATTTTGGTATTTCGAAAATTTAATTTTCCTGGATGATATTTAAAGGTGTGGTTAAAGCCACCAAGGGTTAATGCTTGTTGAGCGATAATCATATCAACAACATCTCGCCTTATCGTTTTACCGGAAAAATCGTTGATGTCTAATACATTGCGGCCGTTCAAAAAACGTTGATAGTCATGATATACATCGTCACGAATTGAAATAACAATATCGTTCGCTAATGTCGTTGTTATGTTTAAAAGATAAATGAAAAGTACAGCAAGGGTAACAAGAAAGGTTTTTGTATGTGTTAATGAATGCATATAGACCTCAACAGCTAAGCCAGTGAAAGTCCATATTCTTTATTGAGTATAAATTGGATTAAGCAAAAAGAGTAGTGCCTACATAGTTTTTATTGCATGACACTACTTATTAGGGATTATTGATCTTACGCGTTAATTTTTTTGATGTCTGTTTTGTAACACTTGCATCACTTCGCTTAGATCTATGTTTTTGTCTCTTAACAACACAAGTGTGTGGTAAAACAAATCGGCACATTCACCTAATAAATCTTCTTTAGTTTCTGCCACAGCAGCAAGTGCAACTTCAACGCCTTCTTCACCAACTTTTTGTGCTATTTTCGTTGTTCCCTTGGCAAATAAAGAAGCGGTATAACTATCTTCAGGGTTTTCACCGTGACGCGCAGCAATGACTTGTTCTAGTTGGCTAAGAAAGTTCTGTTGAGTAAGCTGTTGCTCAGGGTAGCAAGATTCAGTACCTAAATGGCAGGTAGGGCCTATAGGCTCACATGCAATCAACAGACTGTCACGATCACAGTCGGCAACCACTTGTTTAACGTGTAAGTAATGACCAGAGGTTTCTCCTTTAGTCCATAACCCTTGTTGTGAGCGGCTGTAAAAAGTAGCTTTATGCTGCTGAAGTGTTTGCGATAGCGCTTCAGGTGTCATAAATCCTTGCATTAAAACAGCACCCGTTTTGTGATGTTGAATAATGGCGGGGATCATGTTTTCCATTTTTTGCCAGGCTAATTCAGCCAAATTGTCTTGAGTTACTATCATTGTCTGATCGCTATTTTATGGTTGTTTAAAGATTGTTTAAGTTCATCCATCGCAATGATGCCTTTATGAAAAACACTCGCCGCTAACGCTCCATCTACATCTGCTTGTTGAAATACATCAATAAAGTGTTCTATTTCACCTGCACCACCTGATGCAATAAGTGGAACTTGGCTTGCTTGCCTGGCTAAGGTTAATTGTGCAATATCGTAACCTTGGCGAACACCATCTTGATTCATGCAATTAAGCACTATTTCACCTGCGCCACGGTGTTGTACTTCTTTGATCCAATCAAAGGTATTCCATTTCGTTTTTTGCGTACGTGTTTCATCACCGGTAAATTGGTAAACTTGGTACTCTTTTGTTTCTTGGTTATAAAAACTGTCTATACCCACCACGATACACTGTTGGCCGAAAATATCAGCAAGTCGAGTGATCAATTCTGGTTCTGCTAATGCGGGTGAATTTATACTAATTTTATCCGCACCCATTTTTAAAATGAGTTGCGCGTCTAACTCTGTTTTAATACCACCGGCGACACAAAAAGGAATATCAATGACTTCAGCAATGCGACTTACCCATGTTTTGTCAACAACACGTTGATCTGAACTGGCGGTAATATCATAAAAAACTAATTCATCAGCACCTGCTTGTGCATATTGTTGTGCAAGGGGAACAATATCACCAATGATTTCGTGGTTGCGAAATTGAACACCTTTAACCACTTTTCCATCGCGTACATCAAGACAAGGTATTATGCGTTTGGCCAACATGCAATCGCCTCCTCTAAGGTAAATTTCCCCTCTAATAATGAACGGCCGAGTATCACGCCACTTACGCCAGTTGGAATAAGCGCCTTGATATCGTCTAAGGAGCCAATGCCACCAGAGGCTTGCCAATGAATATTAGGATATGCTGAACACATTTCTTGATAAAGTGCGACATTAGTGCCTGTTAACGTGCCATCTTTACTGATGTCGGTACATAAAACATGTTTTAATCCAGCATTTTGGTATTGTTCGAGTAGGTCTTCAAGTACTACACCGCTATCTTTTATCCAACCATGGGTGGGTAGCGTTTTACGGCCTTGCGTGTCAATTTTAATGTCTAGTGCTAGTACAATTTTTTCATTACCGTACTTTTCTAACCACTGGCTAACTAGTGTGGGTTCTTTAATAGCAAGACTACCAATAACAACGCGATTTGCACCGAGCTCAAGTAAGTCGATAACATCTTGCTCTGAACGCACACCACCACCCACTTGAATAATCATATTTGGGTGATCTACTACTGTTTTTAATGTGGAAAGTTGTCGTTTTGTACTGTCTTTTGCACCATCTAAATCAACAAAGTGCATCACGGTTGCACCCGCATTAAAATAAGCGTCTTGGCGCTCTTTAGGGGTATAAGCGTACTGAGTTTTCTGGGCGTAATCACCTTGAAATAAGCGAACTACTTCGCCATTTATCAGGTCAATTGCGGGGATCATCATAAGGCTACATCTCTATAAAATTTTGTATGATTTTGCTGCCAAGCTTGCTTGAACGTTCAGGATGAAATTGGCAACCAATGAAATTGTCTTTTGCAATCGCAGCTGAAAAGGGTTGTTCGTAGTCACAACTGGCCACGGTAAATTCACTTACTGGAGCCGCAAAGCTATGAACAAAATAAAAATAGTCGCCAACGTTGATGCCATTAAATACAGGGTGATCACTTATTGCCGTTAAGGTATTCCATCCCATATGCGGCAATCGAACATCTTTTGCTTGTAAAGGTTTTACCCTTGTTGGGATCAGCCCTAGGCAATCAATAGGTGTTGTT
This sequence comes from Thalassotalea sp. 1_MG-2023, assembly GCF_030546745.1. Classification (GTDB taxonomy): domain Bacteria; phylum Pseudomonadota; class Gammaproteobacteria; order Enterobacterales; family Alteromonadaceae; genus Thalassotalea_C. The sequence continues at coordinate 65,168 of NZ_JAUOPD010000015.1, read as the reverse complement.
ATACCGCCTTCATCAGATGAAGTTGTCATCAGTTGCATACCTAAACAAAAGCCTAAGGTTGGTTGTGTTAACTGTTGTAGGGTGGATACTAAGCCTTTTGCTTTTATATTGGCCATGGCGTGTTTTGCGCTGCCAACACCAGGTAATATTACTTTATCAGCTGCATTTATTGCGCTGATATCATCGGTTATGCTCGCTTGATAGCCTATTCTTTTCACCGCAAACTGCACGGAAGATAAGTTTGCACAACCGGTATCGACAATAACGACTTGTTGATTTTTGATACTCATATTTTACCTTTATAGCGTGCCTTTTGAGCTTGGTAATACATCACCACTTACGGTAATTGCTTGGCGAAGTGCACGACCAAACACTTTAAATAAGCTTTCTACTTGGTGATGACAATTACCTTCAGTAGTTGATAAGTGCAACGTGATCGCCATTGAATCTGCTAATGAACGGAAAAAGTGTGAAACCATCTGCGTTGACATTTTTCCAACATTATTGTCGGTAAACTTGGCATCAAATTCTAACCAAGGGCGTCCTGATAAATCGATAGCGCATTCTGCACGGCACTCATCCATCGGCAATACAAAACCGAAGCGACCGATACCGCGTTTGTCACCTAATGCTTGTTTGAGTGTTTGCCCAAGTGCTAATGCTGTGTCTTCAACACTGTGGTGTTCATCAATATGGTAATCACCATCAACACTTACTTGCATCGAAAACCCACCGTGGGTGGCGATTTGCTCAAGCATATGGTCAAAAAATCCTAAGCCAGTATTAATTTGTACATCACCAACTTTGTCTAAATTCACCGCAACCGAAATGTCAGTTTCTTTTGTGGTTCTCGTCACTTTTGCTTTACGGGCTTTAGTAAGCAACTGCTCGGCAATATCTGACCAGTTCATGGTTTCTCTGTCATATTTAATGCCTTGAATTCCCATATTTGCAGCCAACTGCAAGTCTGTTTCTCTATCGCCTATGACAAACGATTGAGTAAAGTTGACTTTACCTTGCTGCAAATAATCACTGACCAAACCTAGTTTTGGTTTTCTGCAATTGCAGTTATCTTCTTCAAAATGAGGACATAACAATACATCATCAAAAATAACGCCTTGTGAAGTGAAGAAATCCATCATTTTGTTATGGGGTAAATCGAAATCAGCTTGTGGGTAGCTATCGGTACCTAAACCGTCTTGATTAGATACCATCACAAGGCGAAATCCTTTCTTTTGTAATGACAACAACACAGGGACAACAGCAGGTTCGAAGACAAGCTTTTCCAGTGAGTCTACTTGTTTGTCGCTAATCGGTTCTTCAATTAACGTTCCGTCTCGGTCGATAAATAAAATATTTTGTTGTGACATGATTACTCTACTACTTCGTTAAATGCTTGTGATGGGGTAAATGTTGCTAGGGTTTGTTTTAACACCGTTAACTCGCGCTCACTCCCTATGCTAATTCGCAAGCAATGCGCAAGTTGCATTTGCTTTGATTGGTCACGAATTAAAATGCCTTGTTCTGCCAATATCGTAAATATACTGTTTTTTGTTTTTTCATCCGTACAACGAAATAACACAAAATTTGCGTCAGAATTAAAAACTGCTTTACACCAAGTTTGCTCATTAAGCCAACTGGTTAGCGAGTTTCGCTGTATAATTGTTTCTTGTACTCGTACTTTTACTTGTTCCAATCCTTTGTTTGATAATACTTCTGATGCAATTTCAGCAATAGGAGCAGGGACAGGATATGGAGCAATGACTTTACTTAATAGTGTAATAATATCGGTATTTGCTAAAGTAAAACCACAACGTAGGCCAGCAAGAGCAAAAGCTTTAGACAATGTTCTTAGTACAACAACATGTGGGTATTTCGCCAATAGGTTTGCAGCTGTGTTTTGCGGAGAAAATTCAATATATGCTTCATCAACCACCACAATGGCTGTGTCTGCAAATAGTTCGATGGTGCGAATGATATCGTCTTTATTCAACAAGTTGCCAGTTGGGTTGCCAGGTGAACAAAGAAATACAACGTTTACTTTACCTACTTGTTGTTCAAGCGCTGTAATATCTAATTGTTGTTCAACTAATGGTACTTTAACAATACCTGCGCCGTGATTTTCAGCGCTTATGGCATACATGCCGTAAGTTGGCGGACAAATAAGGATATTATCTTGATAGGCACGACAAAAAGTGCGAATAATTAATTCGATCCCTTCGTCAGCGCCACGGGTTGCTAAGATGTTTTCATTGTTAAGCCCACTATACTGACTATAGGCATCAATTAAATTATTTGGCTGGAAATCAGGGTAACGATTAATGCAATCACCATTGATTGAATAAATGCCAGGGCCTGAGGCTTCATTGGCATTTAACCAAATTTTTGAATTAAATTCACCGTTGCCTGCTTCTAAACGGCGAGCAGACTGGTATGGCACCATATCAACAATTTCTTGTCGTGCTAAGGCATTGATGTTTTTCATGCTGTTGTTTCCTCAAGCCTAATTGTGACTGCTCGTTTGTGAGCGTCTAGTCCTTCAGCGTCTGTTAGCTCTTTGATGCAGTCTGCAATATTTGCCAAGCCTTCCCGTGTAAGCTGTTGTACGGTAAAGCGTCGGGAAAAATCAGCTAACGACAAACTTGATACTACTTTAGAGTAACCATAAGTAGGTAAGACGTGGTTTGTACCACTAGCATAGTCCCCAGCTGATTCTGGTGTGTATGCACCAACAAATATTGAACCTGCATTACGCAATGAGCTAAGTAACTGCTCAGCGTTGTCAGTTTGTATGATCAAATGTTCAGGTCCATACAGATTCGACACTTCACATGCTTGAGCTAAGTTTTCGGTTAATATTAACCGGCTTTGTTTTAATGCCTCTAATGCAATGGCTTTACGTGATAGCACCGATACCTGTTTCGTCAGCTCATGATTTACTTGTTCTATCAGTACTTTGCTGTCTGATAATAAAATGACCTGACTATCAGGGCCGTGCTCTGCTTGAGATAATAAATCAGCGGCAACAAAAGCAGGGTTTGCATGCTCATCGGCAATCACTAATACTTCTGAGGGGCCAGCTGGCATATCAATAGCAAATCCGAATACATGTTGTGACAGTTGGGTTTTTGCTTCAGTAACGTATTTGTTTCCTGGTCCAAATATTTTATTAACTGGTGCGATTGAATCAGTACCATAGGCAAGTGCTGCACATGCTTGTGCGCCACCAACAGCATAAATTTCATCTATTCCACATAACTTGGCAGCGGCTAACACTTCAGGAGCAATATTGCCTTGTTTGTCAGGTGGGCTAACAAGCACTTTTCGATGACAACCAGCAAGCTGTGCTGGAACACCAAGCATGAGAGCCGTAGAAGGGAGTGGAGCACTTCCAGCTGGAATATATAGCCCAACGCTTTCTATTGCCTCCGTTTTTAACGTACACACTACACCTGGTGTTGTCTCCACGGTAATATCTGTAGGTTGTTGTGCTTGGTGAAACCGTTTGATTTGCTGATATGCTGTTTCAATAGCGGCTAAACGCGATTCACTTAATGATGCGATTGCTTGGTTAATTTGTTCATCGTTCACGCGTAAATTAGTTAAGGTAACGCCATCAAATCGCTGACAAAAATTGTAAAGCGCCTCGTCACCTTTCGCCTTTACTTCGTTAATAATATTGGCCACTTGAGTCGCAAGTAAATCACTTTCAGCAAGTGCTGGACGCATGAGAGCGGTTCGCTTTTCTTGCTTATTTAATGATGACCAATTAATAATGCGAATAGACATGATGTTACTACCCCATCATTTTTTCAATTGGCATGACTAAGATCGAGTCACAGCCGAGGTCTTTTAACCCTTCCATTGTTTCCCAGAAGAAGGTTTCTGTCGCTACTACATGCACAGCGACTAAATCGTCACGGCCCGCTAACGGTAGAATAGTTGGTGTTTCTTTTCCTGGCATTAATGCACTGACTTGATTAATTTTATCTTTAGGCGCGTGTAACATAATGTATTTGCTTTCTTTCGCTTTCATTACACCTTGAATACGAGGTAATAACGTATCTAAGATACTTTGCTTATTTGCAGCTAAAGGTGTTGCTGTTTGAATTAATGATGCTTTTGAGCGGAAAATTTCTTCAACTTCTTTTAAACCATTAGCTTCTAATGTTGCGCCGGTAGACACTAAATCGCAGATACCGTCGGCTAAACCAACTCTTGGTGCTACTTCTACTGAGCCTTTAAGTAAACAAAATTCAATATTAATACCTTGTGCATCAGCATAACGTTGCAACAATTGTGGGTAAGTGGTGGCAAATCGTTTGCCGTTAAGACTTTCAACACCTTGATAATTGAACTCTTCAGGCATGGCTATTGAAAGTCTACAGCCACCAAAGTTTAACTGTGAAGTTTTTATGTACTTTGATTTGGCACCTAAACGTTCGCGTTCTAATGCTGTTTCCTCAAGGGTATTATCACCAACAATACCCAGATCACAAACACCGTCCATGACTAATCCAGGAATATCTGAGCTACGTACGCGCATAATATCGATAGGCATATTGGCGACATGTGCAAGTAAGCGACGATCAGAAACGTTAATTTTTAATCCGCAACGTTTTAATAATGCTTGTGTGTCATCACTTAAGCGACCAGATTTTTGCATCGCAATGCGTAAGCGAGTATCAGTTGTCATTGTTTTATTCCTAATTTATTAATGTGTAAATTTAAAAGCCTAATTACCCTGTATATACAATTCGTTTGCCTTAAAAACGACAAAACCCCCGAAAGAGTTGGACTCTTTCGGGGGTTTTGGTAATGACTTTTACTTTATTCCGCTGAAAGGTCCAATAGCCCTTCAGCGAATAAACCTGAGTGGCTAATTCGTATGATGGTGATGATGAATTGCGTTCAGGTTTAAGTACATTTATTTCGTTCTCTTTTCTCATGGTATGTATAGCTTGAGGTAATTATTGTTACCTGTGCCACTACACAATCTAGTATTAAGTCGTTAATTGCTTTTTACATTACGGGTAAAATGAAATATGCGCAAGTAATAAATGTGAAAGTTTTATGAATAAATGGTCTAAATGTGTAAACTTTAATCTATCAAAGCCGATACAGAAGTTAATGGTATAGGCAATCTATGGTAATAGGTGTAAAGTGAAATCAGTTATCTAAACAAGGTGGCTGTCTATAAAGGTGAATAATGGATATTTTTACAACAGCGTTAACTAAGGTAAGGCCAACGCCGATTAAACCAGACAAACTACGCGTTAAGTCACTATCCAAGCAAGCGGCAACAAAAGCGCTATCTGATGATGTTGATCACGTGGAAGATCATCATTTATATTTTGTTAAAGACTCTCAATCTGACCAAAAATCCGCACATTCAAATGTTCAAGCGCCTGAGGCGGATCAAGAACAAACACCACCCCAATATGTCGTTGATGAAGTGGTAGAACCTGAAATTTTGCACAAACAAGATGTGTTACACCCTAAACCTTCACAAGATAAAAACGACAAAGACGATGATGAAAAACCCCATCTAGACATCTACGTTTAACACAGTTTTTCTCGATTTTTACATACTTTGATAATTCATTATGTATGCCTTTTTCGACCGGTAATAAACAAAGATCGTAGGTTATTAAAGGTTGGCCATTAAGGTTTACCTACGTTAATTCCATATTGAGATAATATTTCCATCAATGGTAACTTCCAATTCTACGTTGGCGCTTTATAATGGGCGAAAATTTCTTCTGCCTAGTACCCTATGACACCTGTAGAACAAGCATTTTCAACTTCTGGCGTATTAGCGAAAGTGCTTAATGGCTATTCGCCGCGCCAAGCGCAAATTGATATGGCAATCGAAGTTGAACTTGCGATAGAAAATCAATCAAGCTTAGTGGCGGAAGCTGGAACAGGTACAGGTAAAACATTTGCTTATTTATTACCGGCGTTACTTTCTGAAAAAAAAGTGATTGTTTCAACCGGTACTAAAAACCTCCAAGAGCAGTTGTTTCACAAAGATATTCCATTATTGCGGAAGGCAATGGCAACTAAAGCACAAATGGCTTTACTTAAAGGTCGAGCAAATTATTTGTGTTTATACCGTTTAGCGTTATATCAGCAAGAGAGAGGGCAATTAGATGCTCAATCATTAGCTGATTTTGTTAAAGTTCAATCGTGGAGTACGGCAACTCACACAGGAGACATTGGCGAATTAGTTGATGTTGCGGAAGATTCGCAAATATTTCCTTTTGTCACCAGTACCGTTGATAATTGTTTAGCGAAAGATTGCCCTAATATTGATGACTGTTATTTAGTTAAAGCGCGTAAAAAAGCAATTGATGCCGATGTTGTGGTGGTTAATCACCATTTATTTTTTGCTGATATGGCATTAAAAGACACGGGTTTTGGCGAGCTTATCCCTAAAGCAGATGTAGTGGTATTCGATGAAGCGCATCAAATACCTGATATTGCCAGTGAATACTTTGGTGATGCTTTTTCTACTCGTCAAATATTAGAGTTGTGTTCAGATGTATTACAGCTTTACCGCACTGAACTGACCGATGTAAAGCAACTCGGTAAAGCAGCAGAAAAATTACAAAAAACGGCAATGGAATTTCGCTTGCTATTTCCTCATGATCCAGGAAGAGGAAACTGGCGAGAAAAAATACAACTGCCTCGTATTCATCGTAGCTTTGAAAACATTAAGACCGATCTCGATTTTTTATATCAGGTGTTAAAGTTATGTATTTCACGTAGCGAAGCTATTGATAATTGTTTTGAACGAGCGGTAGCAACCTTATCAAAATACGATATTATGGCGAATGTTGAACAATTTGGCATGAGTTTTTGGTATGAAACTACACGTCGACATGTCGTGCTTCACTTAACCCCTTTAAGTGTTGCCGATAAATTTAGCGATTATATTACACAATCGAATGCCGGTTGGATTTTTACCTCTGCGACTATTGCTGTTAATGGTGGTTTTGAACACTTTACTGAACAATTAGGTATATCTAGTGCCAATACATTATTGGTTGATAGCCCATTTGACTACTTGCATCAATCGCAATTAATCGTACCGCGTTATTTACCTGATGCACAAAACCCAGCTAGGGCTAATGCACTGGCAGAGATTGCTATCCCGCTAATTGAAGCGAGTAAAGGCGCGTGCTTTATGCTCTTTACTAGTTATCGGATGCTGAACCTAGTGGCTGATTTATTAGCTGAACGCATCGATAATTCGTTATTAGTACAAGGGCAAATGAGTAAACGCAAAATGCTCGATGAATTTATTGAAAATGAAAGTGCTGTGTTATTAGCTACTGCTAGCTTTTGGGAAGGCGTTGATGTGCGTGGTGATAAACTTACTTGTGTGATCATTGATAAATTACCTTTTGCATCACCAGACGATCCTATGTTGCAAGCACGAAGCGAAGATGCACGTAGACAAGGAGGCGACCCTTTTCAAGATATTCAATTACCACAAGCCGTAATTGCTTTAAAACAAGGGGTAGGGCGGTTAATTCGTGATGTATCCGATCAAGGCATCATGGTAATATGTGACGATAGATTAGTGAACCGTCCTTATGGACAGGTTTTTTTAAGCAGTTTGCCAGATATGAAACGCAGCCGTGATACTTACGCTGCTGAACAATTCTTGGCTAATCTGCACCAAGTTAACAACCAGTAGTAAAATGTTATGTTAAATTTGATCGCAATAGATACTTCAACAGAAGGGTGTTCAGTCGCATTATCGTGGCAAGGTCAGCTCATTGAGCAATTTGAATTATGTCCACAATCTCACAGTACCATTTTGTTACCGATGATTGATGCAGCATTGAAACAAGCAGGTTGCTCATTACAGCAGTTAGATGGTTTGGTGTTTGGTCAAGGGCCCGGTAGCTTTACTGGTGTAAGAATAGGTATTGGCGTAGCTCAAGGCTTAGCGTTTTCTGCAGAATTGCCCGTTGTAGGCGTTTCAACTTTACAAGCTATGGCCCAGCAAGCGCTTGAACAATACAAACAAACTGAAGTTATCGCCGCAATCGACGCTAGAATGTCAGAAATATACTTATCTGCATACCGTGCAGATGAACAAGGTATTATGCAACCGATTGTTGATGAAACCGTTATTTCGCCAGATAAAGCTGCAGAATATTTAACTGAAGAATTAAGTCAACCCTTTGCCGTTGGCACAGGTTGGCAAACTTATCAGGAAATTTTAGCACCGCTAGCAGGTAATGCAGAGAGCATAGACATATTATTCCCTAATGCCGCAGCAATGTTGACCCTAGCTACGAAGCAATTTCAGGCGGGTAATGCGGTAGCCGCAGAACAGGCACAGCCGGTTTATGTGCGTGATACGGTTTCTTGGAAAAAACTTCCAGGTAGAGAATAGATTTGGCGAATAGCTGAAAATTTGTTACCTTTATACTTATGTTAGTAAATAGTTCGACAGCATACACGCCGCAGGTTAACCAGAACGTTAGTATTGAAAGCCCAAACAGGGTGAATAAAGAAAGCGAACAGTTAATTGTTCGTGAACAGCAGCAAAAGTCTGCAGAGCGTGAAAATAATAACGCACAACAACAACGGTTTGATGTTGATGAGCAATCGATCGCGTTAGTTGAACAAGAACAACAGCGTTTGTCGGCGCAAGATGAACCTACTACTTCTAATGAGCAGGCACAATATGATCAACCTTCGCAACGTCATCAAGTTGCAGTATCTGCCTACCAAGCGATCAATAATCATCAACAACAAGAGACTATTTCACAGTCTTTTGGTGTTGACTTATACGCTTAATCTAAAGAGCTACTTTATTGGTCCACGATAAACATTCTTTGCCCAACGTAAGCTTTTTTCAACGTTACCAACTTATATTCGTTTTTTTGATCGCTTTTTTTGTCGTTGAAATTCCTTTTATTTCTATTCCTTTAAAATGGTTTGAAAGTTATTTCCATGAACTCAGTCATGGCTTAGCTGCTCTTATTACTGGCGGTAGTATTGTTAGTATTCAATTAAACTTAGATGGCTCTGGCTTGTGTACCACGCAAGGTGGCAGTCGATTATTGATTAGTTTTATGGGGTATGCTGGTGCAAGTTTATTTGGTTTTGGTTTAGTCAAAGTGTCAACGATGCACCAAACACTAATGAAAGTTTTTATTGGTGTTTTATCCGTTGTCATTGCGATTAGCTTATTGCTTTGGGCTAAAAATTTATTAACGGTAGTGATTATTCTGTTTTTATGGATTTTTGTCACTTTAAAATTGTTTTATTTTAAAAAGGTTTATTTACCTTTTTTATTTCAACTCACTGGTGCTACAGTGGTACTTAATAGCATAAAGAGCCCATTATACTTATTTGACGGTCGTTCATTAGGTGATGGAGCTGCTTTAGCGCAGCTTACTTTTATTCCAGAATTTATCTGGGTGGTGATTTGGTCTGTACTCGGTATGATGACCACTTATTTATTAATAAAATCACAAGTGTCTCAGCAGTATTAAAAGGAGAATATTATGACAACTCGAATTATCGCTTTAAGTTTATTAACTTGGTTAACAGCTGCTTGTGTTCACATACCTGAAAAGCTATCAGTGGCAGACGATGCGAGCTTAACCAATTTTGAGCAAGCTAAAAGTCAAGAAAATGCCTTAAAAGGTTCAGTAGCCAGATGGGGTGGAGTTATTGCAAAAGTGAATAATGAAGCTGATAGAACGGTGATAGAAGTGGTTCATTTTGATCTTAAAGGTTCAACGAGGCCAAAAGTAAAAGATGAAACGAAAGGACGATTTAAGGTTATTTATTCTGGCCTATTAGATCCGGTTATTTATAAAGAAGGTCGCAGTATCACTGCCATTGGTCGTATAGGTGATCTAACGGAAGGAAAAATAGGCGAACATAGTTATCAATACCCAACATTGGTGGCTGATTATGTACATTTATGGAAAGAAGTAAAGCAAGTTGATATCCGTGTAGAACATTATCCACACTGGTATACCCCTTCACTTTGGCACTACGCTAACCCTTATTATCACAGACCCATTTATCGTCGTGTAAACAGCCCGACAAAAACCAATGCTACAAAAACTAACAATAAGTAAATGAATTAACAGCGATGATCAGCGAGTATACCGCGAGCCCTCATGGCATGCACATAGCAGGGCTTACTTCTGGCCCTCATAGCGAGCGGCCGATATTGTGTTTACACGGTTGGTTAGATAATGCCGCAAGTTTTACCCCATTGATGCAATGTTTATCTAATCACTCTATCGTGGCAATTGATTGGCCAGGGCATGGCCATTCAGATCATAGAAGCAAAGATGCCCATTATCATTTTTTAGACTATGTTTACGATTTAGTGTTGTTATTTGAACAACAAAAATGGTCGACGTTGGATATCATCGGCCATTCCATGGGGGGAATGATCGCACAAGCTTTTGCTGCTGCGTTCCCAGAAAAAGTTGCCAGTCTAACGCTAATAGATGCGATAGGGTTTATAACTGATGAACCCGATAATACAGCTGAGCAGCTGAGGAAAGGATTACTCAGTAGGATTAAATCCACAGATAAAAGTAAACCGTTACATCCAACAATAGAGTCAGCAATAAAAGCGAGAATATCGGTATCAGATTTAAACGAGAAAGATGCCTCACTCATTGTAAATCGCGGTCTAAAAAAAGTTGAACATGGTTATACATGGCGAGCTGATAGCAAATTGAAAAACATTTCACCGTATCGCTTAACTGAACCTCAAGCAACGAGTATAGTGAACAATATTGATTGCCCTGTTCAGCTTATTAGCGGTGATAAGGGATTAGGCTTTGTTGCGCGCGCGATTGACATTTTTAAGCCATACTTTAAAACGTTAACGATTAATCAATTGAGTGGAGGGCATCATGTTCATATGGAATCGCCGGAAAAAACAGCAAAATTGGTTGACGAATTTATTCAAAAACCTATTAAATAGTAAAAACTGTTGTTCAAATATGATTTTTTGCCGAAAAGTTATAGACATTAGACCAGTATTACAGTAAAACTTGCTGATTCAAACAAGTGTTTAAATTCGCTGGTCCTTATCTCTTGTAAAAATAACATTAAAAAAGAGATCAATATAAAATTATTAATAGCAAAGACTAGTGTTAAAGTTGCGTGCAAGAGAGGAGATGCATAGTGCAAAAAGTATGGCTTGAAAAAAGTTATCCGCCCGGAGTGTCTCATGAAATAGATCCGGATAGATATAGCTCGTTAGTTGAGATGTTCGATAAATATGTTGGCATATACGCAAATCGTGCTGCATTTATCAACATGGGAGCGGAAATAACCTATGCTGAGTTAGAAGAACAAGCTAAAGCATTTGCCGCATATTGCCAACAAGATCTTGGTCTTAAAAAAGGCGATAGATTTGCTATTATGGTGCCTAATTGTTTGCAATATCCCGTAGCACTATTTGGCGCTCTACTTGCGGGGTTAACGGTAGTTAACGTTAACCCATTATATACTGCTCGAGAACTTGAACATCAACTAAATGATTCAGGTGCAAAAGGCATGTTAATCATTGAAAACTTTGCTCATACTCTTGAGCAAGTCATTGATAATACCAATGTGCAACATATAGTGATGACATCGTTAGGGGATCGTTTAGGCTTCATTAAAGGTGCTATTGTTAATGCGGTCGTTAAGTATGTGAAGAAAATGGTCCCTGCCTTTAAGTTAAAAGGCACGATTCGTTTTAATACTGTGTTATCAAAAGGAAAAACGCTTCCTTATACACCCGTATTGTTGAAAGGTGACGACTTAGCATTCTTACAATATACAGGTGGCACAACAGGCCTTTCTAAAGGTGCAATGTTAACGCATCGAAATATGGTTGCGAATTTAGAACAAGCGAAAGCCGTTATTAAACCTCAACTGGAAGAAGGTAAAGAATTAGTTGTTACAGCATTGCCGCTTTATCATATCTTTGCGCTTACCGCGAACTGCTTAACGTTTTTAACGCTTGGTGGTACAAACTTACTGATCACAAACCCTAGAGACATGCCTGGGTTTGTTAAAGAGTTACAAAAGTATCAATTTACCGCCATTACTGGGGTTAATACGTTATTCAATGGGTTACTTAACACGCCAGGCTTTGCAGATTTAGACTTTAGCTATTTAAAAGTGTCACTGGGTGGCGGTATGGCGGTACAACGTCCGGTAGCTGAAAAGTGGGAAAAAGTCACTAAAACACGTTTATTAGAAGGCTATGGTTTAACGGAATGTGCACCATTGGTTACCCTTAGCCCCTACAATCAAGAACATTATAACGGCAGTATAGGCTTACCTGCGCCATCTACAGATATTAGAATTATTAAAGATGATGGTACAGAAGCAGATGTAGGCGAAGCTGGTGAATTGTGCGTTAAAGGCCCACAAGTAATGGCGGGTTATTATAATCGTCAAGACGCTACAGATGAAATTTTAAAAGATGGTTGGTTGGCAACTGGTGATATTGCAACGATGGATGAAAATGGCTTTTTTAGAATTGTTGATCGTAAAAAAGACATGATAATTGTTTCCGGTTTTAATGTTTTTCCAAATGAAATCGAAGAAGTTGCTGTTTCGCATGAAGGTATTTTAGAAGCCGCTGCTATTGGCATACCTCATGAAGTATGTGGTGAAGAAGTTAAGTTATTTGTCGTATTAAAAGATACTACGTTAACCAAAGAAGACATTATTAAACATTGTAAAAGTGAGTTAACCAACTACAAAGTACCTAAACATGTAGAAATAAGAGATGAGCTGCCAAAAACCAATGTAGGCAAAATTCTTCGAAGAGAATTACGTTAATTAGGGGCTGTTGAACTTTCCGTTTAGTTTGAACAAAATTTAATCTCTAAAGTTAAACAAGTTCTATTCTTTATGATTTAAAAATGCCGAGCAATGCTCGGCATTTTTGATTGCACGAAGCGTAGATATTTATTTAATAATCACACCCTTATTGCGCTTTAATAATTTGTCCAGTAGTTGATTGACTCTCATCAGCCATTAAATAAACATACAGGGGCATAATATCCTCGGGTGAAGCTAAAGTAGATTGATCTTCAGCGGGATACGCTGTTGCTCTCATGGGAGTAGCTGTAGCGCCAGGGTTAATTGCATTTACTCGTAAACCCGTTTCATCATACTCATCTGCAATAACTTGAGTTAACCCTTCAGTGGCAAATTTAGAAACACTATAAGCTCCCCAATAAGCTCGCCCTTTACTACCGACACTTGAAGTTGTGAATACTAATGATGCACTCTCTGCTTTTAATAAAGTAGGGATCAATGCTTGTGCTAATAAATGCTGTGCAGTGATATTAACTTGAACAATATCATCCCAAATTTGTTGATGAATATGTGTGTATGGGGTTAACTCACCTAACATCGAAGCATTAAGTAACGCACCATCTAACCGACCAAATTGCTGGGCTATAGTGTTAGACATATCAATATAATGTTGCTGAGTCGCCCCTTTTAAGTCTAAAGGAATGATTGCTGGTTCTGTGCCACCATTTGCCAGTATTTCATCGTAAACTTGCTCTAATTTGCTCACGGTTTTTCCTAACAGAATAACCGTTGCGCCTAGATTAGCGTATGTCAAAGCTGCTTGGCGTCCAATACCGCTGCCTGCACCGGTGACCAAAATAACTTTATTGATTAGGCAATTGTCTTTTATCGTGTAGTCGAACATGGTGATTATAAAATTTCGAAAATGAAAGGTTATTTTACTGATTGACAGTGCCTATGACGAGGAAAAGTTAAGCAAACAACCCTACTTTTGACAAAATATGCGGAATTTATGAAAAAAGCGCTAGCGAAAAGCCTTTTCATGAGTTAAGTTTAACTGGTCTAACTTGTTAAACTTGGCTGAGTCTTAATAATAAAAAACAAGTACTAATTACAATTATAAAAAGACTCGTCTATGGGGAGAAAAAATGAAAAAGCTAGTTCTGAGTCTCGCAATTGCAAGCACACTTGGCTTAGCTGCCTGTGATAGCGAAACTGTTAAAGATGTTAAAAAAGATGTAGCAAGCGAAACGCCTGCTGTTATTACGCCAGCACGTATCGTGTTTGATCCAGCCTCTGGTATTGAGGGGCTTTCTGTACCAAATGATTTGATTTTCTCAGGTTCGATAGATGGTACATTAGAAATTCCAGTAGAAGATCCTACAGACGGTTCTGATCCTTTTGTTGCTGCCAGCGCTTTAGATGGTTGGTCAACTGTTAATCCATTTGTGATCAATATTGATATGCCCGAGGGGCGCATGCTCGATGGCGACAGTGTTTTTAACCCGTCTTCAGTACGTGTTTTTGAAACAATTATGGGTGGAGATACAACTGATGCTGACTGCGCAGCTGTTGAGCGTGGCTTAGCTTGTAAAGTTGTTAAAGAATTAACCTATTTAGAAGATTTTGTTACGCAAAAATCAGGTAATTCGATCGCATTTGTGCCGTTAAAGCCTTTAAAAGGTAAAACTACCTATGTTTTTGCGTTAACAAATAGCTTACAAGACAGTGATGGTAATGCCATTGCAGGCTCTACAACTTATGAGCTGGCAAGACAAGATATCAATGAAAAACCATTAGGTAGTGAATCGCAACTTGTTCTACAAGGGGTGATTAACAGCTATGAAAAAGCGGTTGTTTCCGCTGGTGTCACTAGCGATGACATTATATACACCATGGCGATGACTACTCAGTCAACAACTGACGTACTATTTACCTTGAAAAGTTTAATGGCAAATAATTTACAGCAGGGCATATACCCGTCAATTGCTATGTCAGATACAGGCATGTCGGTTGCTGATGTATTAGCAGGGCAAATACCGCCACAAGCTGTACCATTATATTCTGCGGCTAATTACATGAAGGGTAGTATTACTTTACCGTACTATTCAGGAGTGCCATCAGCTGATAACCCAACAGCACCGGCAAATACTTGGTGGACAGCTTTATGTGATTCAGCGGCTATGTTAGCTGGCCTAGCTGCGCAAAATCCTGCGGCTATTCCTGCAGAGCCAATAAGCCCAACTGACGCACAATGTATGGCAATATCTCAGGCTAGCGGTTTGCCAGCTCCAGGTTTACGTGATTTAGGTATTGATACTGAGCGTAACCTAACGAAATATAACCCTGTACCAAAAGTGAATGCAATGATGCCACTGGAAGTACAAATGACAACGCCTGATTTAGCTTGGGTGAACCCTGTACGGGCTAGTATGGGAATGGATCCTATTACTGAACCTGCTGAAGGTTGGCCAGTTGTGATATTACAACACGGTATCACTACACAAAAAGAGGTAATGTTAAACCTCACGGGTATGTTAGCTGTTAACGGCTTAGCCACTGTTGCAATTGATTACCCTATACATGGTACTCGTGGGTTTAACCTTGATGGTGCACCGGGCGATGAAATTAACGCTACGACCGTCAGTGCGCTACATTATATGAACTTAGGTAGCATGTTAACGATGCGTGATAATACTCGTCAAAGTGCCATTGACCTACTGGGCGTTCGCTTAGGGCTGAACTTCTTTGGTGGTGTAGACAGTAATGGTAATGCGATAAACATTAACAGTAATGAAGTGCATTTTCTTGGGCATTCTCTTGGTGCTATTTACGGAATTAATGCGGTGACGTTAGCAAATACACCTTTAGCACCGACGTTTGATCCTTTGTTAAATATTACTTCAAATATTTTGGCGATGCCTGGTTTAATGTTAGCTAACTTTGGTATTGAATCACCAGCATTTGAAGGTTTAGCAAAATCAAACTTAGCGTATAGTGCATCGGAAGACTTTAAAAACTTCGTTGATATGAGTTTCCCTACTGGCTATACCCAAGAACAATTAACGGCAACCTATGAACAGTTTTATGCGGGCTTAACAGCTGCTCAACAAGCTGAGCTTGACGCCGTATTTGCGCAATTTACTTTAATAGCGCAAACAGTTACAGACTCAGGTGACCCGGTGAACTTTGTGCAACAGTTAGCAGCTACAGGTACGCCTACTTTATTATTTGAAATTGTCGGTAATGGTATGGATAACTTGCCCGATCAAGTGGTAACGAATACAGCACCGTTTACACCATTAGGCGGTACTGAACCTGCAATTGCATTACTAGGATTGCCAGGGGTTAATGAAACAACTCAAGGGTCAGGTGCTGTAAGGTTTCTATATGGACACCATGGTTCATTATTAGACCCAAGAGCTAATGCAGCATCACCAGATGAAGAAAAAAGTGCTGCTGTGATGACTGAAATGCAAAGGCAACTGATTAGCTTCATTTTAAGTAAAGGTCAAATGATTCAGGTTGAAAACACTGAACTTGTGAAATAATACTACCCTTTACATTATTCAAAAAAGCCTCAACGTATTGTGTTGGGGCTTTTTTTATTGAATATTATCCCCATTTACATGATAGAAGAACCATATATAGGGAGTATCCTTTGGAATTTATATACGATTATGGATTGTTTTTAGCGAAAACCATTACGTTTGTGTTAGCGTTCGCTGGTATTGTTGCCATTATTGCGGCTTCTGCGATGAAACAAGCTCAGAAGCGGGGTGAGTTAGAAGTTACTGATATTTCAGAACAACTTAAAGAAGTGGAAGAAGAAGTTACCCATCATTTACTCAGTAAAGAAGCGTTAAAAGAAAAAGAAAAGCAAAACAAAAAAACCGCAAAATTAAAAGCAAAAGAAGCGAAAAAATCACAGACTGATAGTGAAGAGTCAACAAAGCCTCGATTATTTGTGATCGACTTCAAAGGCAGTATTGATGCGAAAGAAGTTTCTGCGTTACGCGAAGAAATAACAGCTGTGCTAATGGTGGCTAAACCGCAAGATGAAGTTTTAGTAACCTTAGAAAGTGGTGGTGGTATGGCACATTGTTATGGTTTAGCAGCATCACAGCTAGCGAGAATTAAACAAGCAAACATACCGTTAACGATTTCTGTTGATAAAGTAGCTGCGAGTGGTGGTTATATGATGGCATGTGTTGCAGACAAAATTGTTAGTGCACCATTCGCGATTCTTGGTTCTATCGGTGTTATCGCACAAATTCCTAACTTTAATAAAGTTTTGAAGAAAAATGATGTTGACTTTGAGCAATTAACAGCAGGCGAATACAAACGTACCTTAACAATGTTTGGTGAAAATACCGATAAAGGTCGTGAAAAATTTAAAGAAGAGCTTGAAGAAATGCATGCGCTATTTAAAGAGCATATTACTGAGCATCGTCCAGCTTTAGATGTAGAAAGCGTAGCAACAGGAGAAACATGGTTGGGTAAAAAAGCGATCACGGTGAATTTAATCGATGAACTTATCATAAGTGATGATTACATTTATCAAGCGAATCAAAACCGTAAAGTGATCGGCATAAAATATTCGGTTAAAAAAGGCTTGGCAGAAAAGTTATCTAAGGCTGCATCGTTATCAATAGATAATACGATTAGTAAACTTTGGCAACACAATCGTATTTTTCCTAGTTAAATAACTAATGGAAGCAAACTTTTGGCATAAATGCTGGGAACGTAATACCCTAGGATTTCATCAATTAGACTATCATCCTTTACTTGAACGGGTCATATTGCCTGAACTGTTAAAGGATGAATGTTCAACAAAACAACCCGCGAGTTTCGTGCCTATTAAACGAGTTTTAGTGCCTTTATCTGGTAAATCAGATGATATGATCTGGTTTGCTGAATACGCTAATGTGGTAGGCTCAGAATTAAGTAAAATTGCTTGCCAAGATTTTTTCAAAGAAAAAGAGATTAACGTAAATTCACAACGTGTAGGCGATTTTTATGTGTATCAACATGAAAATATCACTTTATGGCAAGGTGACTTCTTCTCGTTAACCACAGAACTAGTGGGTGAGTTTGATTGGATATATGACAGAGCTGCATTAATTGCATTACCTGAGTCTATGCAACAGGCTTATATTCATCAGCTTCAACGTTTCATAAAGCCTCAGACCAAATTATTTTTATTAACATTAGAGTTTCCTGCTAATGAGATGTCGGGTCCACCTTTCCCTGTTGATGAACTGACAATATCAGAGTTTTTCTCAGGTTATAATGTGACTTGTTTGCATGCGGAAAGTTTGCCTGATAAACGCTTTGCTCAGCGAATGTTTAATGTCAGCCACTTAGTAGAAAAGCTTTATTTAATCACCCAAAACTAATAAAAGGGGTCAGGTACAATTAAATGTTAATGAATTTAATTGTACCTGACCCCTTTATAATATTCTTTTTATTGTTTTAAGTGATGAAAGTCGATTTCTTCAATTTTTCGACCTGCATTTTCGTTCTCAAACACTGATTGGTCTAGTTGGCCTTCAGATTTAGCCACAACTGTGGTTACCATACAGTCGCCAGTAACATTTACTGCAGTACGTGTCATGTCTAAGAGACGATCTACGCCTATAATTAACGCGATACCTTCAACCGGTAATCCAACTTGTTCAAGTACCATGGCTAACATGATCAACCCAACACCAGGGACTCCTGCTGTACCAATTGATGCCAATGTTGCGGTAAGTATTACCATTAAAAAGTCAGCAATTGTCAGCTCAACGTTAAACACTTGTGCAATGAATACGGTTGCCACACCTTGCATAATTGCTGTGCCATCCATGTTTATCGTAGCGCCTAGAGGCACTGTAAATGACGAAATTGCGTTATTAGCGCCAATCTTTTTCGTCGCCGTTTCCATGGTTACTGGAATAGTGGCATTACTGCTTGAAGTGGAGAAGGCAAATAACATTGCATCTCGCATTTTCTTTAAAAACGTTAGTGGGTTGAGGCCTGTTAATACTTTTAATAATACTGAATATGTTACCGTGCCGTGAAGAATTAATACCACGAATACAACCATGAAGTAGGCGAAAATATTTAAGAAAACACTAAAATCCATGGTAGCAAACAGTTTAGCCAGCAAACAAAATACGCCATAAGGGGCTAGGTTCATTAAAATGGTGACTAAACGCATAATAACAACATTTAAATCTTCAAACATTTTGGCTACGCGGCTACCTGTTTCTCCAGATAACGCAATGGCAATACCAAAAAGTAGTGCAAAAATTATCACTTGTAACATATTGCCTTGCGCGAATGCCGCAAAGGGATTCGTCGGAAACATCTGAATAAACACTTGCGCTAAACTCGGCGCTTCTTTTGCTTCAAAAGTTGTGTTAGTTGTCATGTTTACGCCTTCACCTGGCGCTACAACAAAAGCCATGAACATGGCAAAACTAATAGCAATAGCTGTTGTAACCATATATAAGCTAATGGCTTTACCGCCAATTCGGCCTAATTTTGTTGTATCTTGTAACGAGCAAGTACCACAAATTAATGAAACAAAGACGAGAGGAACGACTAACATTTTTAAACTTGCGATGAAAATTTGACCGCCAATTTCAAAGATACCATCAACGAAAAATGCTTTAAATGAAAACTCAAATAAGGCTAAGTCTAAGGTGAAATCTCCAGACTTGCCCATAAGTAGTTGAAGAATAAGGCCTACAGTTATGCCTAGCGTCATACCGATGACGATACGCGCTGTTAATCCAAAAGGTTTTTTAGTTGTTGTCATAATAATATTTTTTGGGTGAGGAGTTATATTTTTCGTAAAGAGTATCAGTTAATGGCGTTTTAAAAAACCTAGTGTTAAGATTTTTTAAATAAGTTAGTG
The DNA here is from genome assembly GCF_030546745.1 of Thalassotalea sp. 1_MG-2023. Taxonomy (GTDB): domain Bacteria; phylum Pseudomonadota; class Gammaproteobacteria; order Enterobacterales; family Alteromonadaceae; genus Thalassotalea_C. The sequence goes on along the minus strand of NZ_JAUOPD010000015.1, from coordinate 45,436 downwards.
ACCTTTTTCTTTTTTTTCGGTTAGTATTAAACTGTTACCTAATTAACACAACATCAGGGAGATGCTTGTATGGCAGTAATGAGAACCCTCTTTTATATCATTAGTTGCATGGCTTTAATTGGCTGTGGTGGTGGAGATGGGGGACTTAGCCAAGAAGGCTCCTCTGATCCAACTACGCCTGATCCAATCACTATTTCACTAAGCTTATCAAGCACAGAAGAGGTGTCAAAAGACTCACCTGTGGATGTGATCGCTACGGTAATGCAAGGCAATAGTCCTGTGACCAATAAGCTAGTGACTTTCGATTTATCAGTTAACGATACCAATATTGCTTATTTTGAAAATAATGGAGCAAGCGCTACTAACAGTGATGGGGTTGCCAAAGTTACCTTATATGCAGGTACAAGTGAAGGGGGTGGTGAAATTACAGCCTCGTTAGCTTCGGGTGAAGAGTCAGAGGCAATAGGCTTTAACAGTGCCGGTGATGGTAATGTTGTGACTGGCCCGACAGTGAATGAAATTTTACTTTATGCCAGCAATCAACAGATATCATCGAGTGGTGCCCAAGGGGTGTTATTAACGGCAATCGCCAAGAATAGTAATAATGTGTTACTTTCTGGTATTGATATCTCTTTTGTTTCACAACCTTCAGGCTCAATACTTGTGTCTAATTCTGAGGATGGCGTACCAAGTTCAACCACGAACGCTAATGGTCAAGCGACGGCTATATTAACCACGGTAGGTAATCCTGAAAATAGAACGATTGTGGTTACTGCGAGTAATGGCGACATCAGTGATGATGTCAATGTATATGTTGTTGGTACAGAGGTTCAATTAACAGGCTCAGCTTCTTTAGCGTTGGATGATGCAAGTTCGTTTAGTATTAACGTACTTGATTCTGATAGCCGTGGTGTAGCTGATGTTGAAGTTGCGTTATCGTTAGCCAATACACCAACGGGTGGTATAGCATCATTAGAGTTTCCAGCAAGTGTCACTACTGACGCACAGGGGAAAGCGTTTGTTAATGTAACTGGTAGAACCGGTGGTACTAATGCAATTGTAGCAACGGCCCTAGGTGCTACAGCCTCTAAAAGTGTTTCTGTGCAGGCCGATTCTTTTACTTTTACTCGGTTCAATAATGGTGATGGCCAAATAATCAATCCTTCTACGGGCACAAGTACTCCTGACGTTTTATTATCAGATACGGCAACGGTGACACTTGATTGGAATCGCTCTGGTTCGCCAGTGGCTGATGGTACTAAAGTAGAATTTTCAACAACCCGCGGTAGTTTAGCTTCATCATCAGGTGTTATTGCTAATGGACAAGTTTCTGCTTCGTTAACATCAAGTGATGCAGGCAAGGCAATTGTCACCTTTACTGGAACAGATGACAGCGTTGAAATTTCTAATCAACTTGAGTTTGAATTTATCGCTGAAACCGTTGAACGAATTGTCGCTCAAGCTTCGCCGAATTCAATAGGGCCTGACGGGCAAACCTCGACTATTTCCGTGGTGGCAAGAGATGCTAACGGTAACTTAGTTAAAAATAAAACTATTGTCTTTAACTTAAGTGATGTAACTGGTGGCAGTATTTTCCCAGCTGAGGCGGTGACTGATAGTAACGGTAGTGCTTCAACCGTATATACTTCAAATACGGTGTCGGCCCAAGATGGTATTGAAATTAGTGCTACGGTTAAAGATCAACCAACGGTGACTGATACGGTAACTATGACCGTTGCAGACAGAGAACTGTTTATTGCTGTTGGTACAGGTAACGAAATAGAAGATAATGAGACAACGTATACTAAACGTTTTGTCGCCTTCGTTACTGATGCTGACTCAAATCCTGTAGTAGGTCAAAAAGTGACAGTATCTTCAGTGCCCGATGCTTATTATAAAGGCCGTTGGGTACCATTTTACGTGGGTGGTGAATTCCAAGTTTGGACAACCGCAGGTGAGTCTGGCGCTGCACATGCTGCAAGCGCACATGACAGAGATACCGCCACGTTCTTACAAGATACGCCGCCAATACGTTGTAATAATGAAGATATTAATTTAGATGGCATACTTGACCCAGGTGAAGACACCAACAATAGCGGCACATTAACCCCAGGTAATGTGATTTCTTCACTGCTAACTGTAACAGTTGAAGATGATAATACAGTACCTGTTGAAGCGGTAACTGATAGTGAAGGTAAGGTGCTAATTGATTTAGTGTATGCACAAAGTTATGGCAGTTGGGTCGATATTAATTTAATTGTCTCAGCAAAAGTTTCAGGTACAGAAAGTCATGTTATGACAACTTATACCTTGCCTAATTCAGCAGATGATGTGAATGATGAAGATATTTCACCACCTACTGCTAGTATCGGAATGAGTGGGCCATTTGGTGAACACTTCTCGTGTGATGGCATTCAATAAAAAATAAGCAAGTATAAAAAAAAGCCGCACTGCGGCTTTTTTTATGGGCTTTACTACGGCTCGCTATCGGCCCATTGCTTCAATTAAAACCGCTGAAATATCTGCGCCATGTTTTAAAGTTGTTTGTGCACTGGCATTGCCTTGCCCTGTACTATCAGTAAAGGGGGCAATTTCCATCATATCTGCCCCCGTAACTGCAAACTGCTCTGCAAGCGTTGTTAATATGTTAATTGCTTGTTCAGGCGATAAACCATCAGGTTCTGGTGTACCTGTCGCTGCTGCAAATGATTGATCTAACGCGTCAATATCAAAACTTACATAAAGCTCTTCTATGTTTTCTGATTTAAGGTGCGAAATAATATCTGCAAGTACTGCATCAACACCACGTTCAATAATTTCATGTGCCCAATGTTGTTGTACACCAAAGGTAGATTCCCAATGTGACTTTGGTTTGCCGCTAGAGCGTATACCTAATTGAATAAGGTGGCTAGGATCATGTAAATCATTAAGTATGTGCGTACACCATGAACCAAAACATAAATCGATACCAAGCCTTTCTACGAGTAAATCGGTATGCGCGTCAAAGTGAATAATTGCGGCACGTTTACCTTGTTTTTTCTTCGCTTGCAAATACGCTTTGGTTAAAGGGTAACTGTTTGAATGATCACCACCGATACCAAAAATACCTTTTTCAGGATATAGGGTGTAAAAATCATGTAAAACATCTTCGGTGATCGTTAACGGACTTACCGCTAATGGGCTGTGTTCGTCATTGTAAAGCGCTTTACGACAACTTGTAATAGTCCCTTCATTTAAATATTTATCGTGCAACAGGTGAGGTATCACACGCACATCACCCAAATCAAAACTCACCGACTCTGGATGATGTTCAAGTAACGCTGAACGAACAAATAATGGCCCCCAGTTTGCACCTCGTAAAATGCCACCGCCACAATCAGATGCAATGCCAAGTACAACAGCTTTGCTTGCTGTTGTGAGGCCTTGTAAACTTTCTTGCCATTTTTGTTCAATGTTTTCGGTAGTGCCGAATAACTTTTGATGAAGTTGTTCTTTGCGCTCCTTTGCAGTATTAACCGTGAAAACTCCATTTCCTGGAGGACATAAACTTTGTTGTATCTTCTGTAAAAATGCGGCATGCGTTGTCATAAAAAATCTCTAATGTTAAGCGTGGGAATTACCACGTGTGAGGTTTCATTGATGGTTAATTATTTATTGTAGTTATAATTTATACCAATTCGCATAAATATTCGGTCATTCAGCGAGAATTAAACGCTTTAGAGGCGCGATAATTGCGCAAAACGTGTTTGATGTAGAACAACTATACCTGCACACGTTTCGCTTATTCTCCCACCTCTGACATCGCTCTGAGCTGACTTAATCTCTATGCGAATTGGTATTAGTGAAAAATTTAGCGGATTAACGCTTATCATTCGGCGAAAACTCTACTATGATTACGCCAATTTTCTCACGCTAGCATTATAAAGCAATCGTCGTGATAGGTTAATCTAAAAAATTATTGCTTGTAAGCTTGCTTATTTACAGATATATCTAATAGTAATTTGTAAATTTATAAATATTGTTTTCAAAATTAGCGCTGTAATTGGTTAAAATTCGCTCGCAAACCAATCAGTTAAATACGTCAAGCTAGCGCAACGATATCTGACGCGTTACGTCAGCACATGTAGGATCAAATAGACTATGTCGAAATCTCTGGTAATTGTCGAATCACCGGCTAAAGCCAAGACAATTAACAAATACCTTGGAAAAAACTTCGTCGTAAAATCTAGCGTCGGTCATATTCGTGACCTTCCAACAGGTAGTACTGGGAAGAAAGCAGCCACCAAATCTCCGGCTGAAGTAAGAAAAATGTCTCCTGAACAAAAGGCCAAATATAAGGCGAAACGAGACCGTCAAGCGTTAGTCAACCGTATGGGAATTGACCCAGATAAAGACTGGAAGGCGGATTATCAAATCCTTCCAGGTAAAGAAAAAGTAGTTAGTGAGTTACAAAAACTTGCTGCGAATGCCGATACCATCTATCTCGCAACCGATTTGGATCGCGAGGGAGAAGCGATTGCATGGCATTTAAAAGAGATTATTGGTGGCGAAGACAGTAAGTTTAAACGCGTTGTGTTTAATGAAATTACTGAAAATGCTATCCAACAGGCTTTCTCCGCCCCTAGTATTTTGAGTATGCCTGGGGTTAACGCTCAACAAGCACGCCGTTTTTTAGATCGTGTTGTTGGCTTTATGGTTAGCCCACTATTGTGGAAGAAAGTTGCCCGAGGTTTGTCTGCTGGTCGCGTACAATCTGTTGCTGTTAAACTTGTAGTCGAAAAAGAACGTGAGATAAAAGCTTTTAATCCCAAAGAATATTGGGAGATAAATGCACACACTAAAACACAGCAAAAAGAAGAACTTGTATTAGGCGTAACGCATCATTTAGGCAAAACGTTTAGTGCGACTAATGAACAACAAGCGATGCAAGCTGTTGCGACATTAGAAAATGCATCATATCAAGTTGCTAAACGAGAAGATAAACCTTCGAAAAGTTCACCTTCGGCACCTTTTATTACCTCTACACTACAACAAGCTGCAAGTACCCGTCTTGGTTTTGGTGTTAAACGCACCATGAGCTTGGCTCAACGACTATATGAAGCGGGCCATATTACGTATATGCGTACAGATTCAACGAATTTGAGTAAAGATGCCGTTGAAATGTGTCGTGATTACGTACGTAAATCATTTGGTGATAGCTACTTGCCTGAAAGCCCTCGCACATATGGCAGTAAAGCGAATGCGCAAGAAGCGCATGAAGCAATACGTCCTTCTAATGTGAAGTTAGAAGCTGCATTATTAGAAGGGGTAGATGCTGACTGTAAAAAGCTATATGAGTTAATTTGGCGTCAATTTGTTGCGTGTCAAATGACGGCTGCTCGCTATACCGTAAGTACTTTAACAATTTCAGCAGCAGATTATGACTTAAAAGCAAAAGGTCGTGTAATGCAGTTTGACGGTTGGACCAAAGTGCACCCGCAATTGTCAAAAGGTGATAAAGATACACATTTGCCTGATTTATCAGTCCGCGATAACTTAACACTAGAAAAGTTAGATCCTAGTCAACATTTTACTAAGCCACCCGCTAGATTTGGTGAAGCGTCATTAGTTAAAGAGTTAGAGAAACGTTCTATTGGCCGTCCATCGACTTATGCCTCTATTATTTCTACTATACAAGATCGCGGCTATGTACGTTTAGAGAAGAAGCGTTTTTACGCCGAAAAAATGGGTGAAATTGTCACTGACAGCCTCTCAGCAAGTTTTAATAACTTAATGAGTTATAACTTTACCGCTGAAATGGAAAAAGAGCTTGATGAAATTGCCGAAGGTAAATTGCCTTGGAAAGATGTATTGGATGAGTTTTATAAAAACTTTACCCAACAGTTGCAATTAGCAGATAAACCTACTGATGAAGGTGGTATGCGTGCTAACGAGCCTATTTTAACGGATATTGATTGTCCAACCTGTGGCAGAAAAATGGGCATTAGAACGGCGTCAACAGGGGTGTTTCTTGGATGTTCTGGCTATGCATTGCCGCCAAAAGAGCGCTGCACAAAAACCATGAATTTAACGCCAGGTGAAGAAGCGGTTAGCGTATTATCTGAAGATCAAGAAACAGATGCATTACGTGCGATGCATCGCTGTCCTAAGTGCGATACCGCCATGGATAGTTATTTGATTGATGAAAAGCGTAAATTACACGTATGTGGTAATAATCCAGTTTGTGATGGTGTAGAACTCGAGCAAGGTACGTTTAAGATTAAGGGATACGATGGCCCTGTTTTAGAATGTGATCGATGCCAAAGCGATATGGAATTAAAAAATGGTCGATTTGGCAAATATTTTGACTGCACCAATAGTGAATGTAAAAATACACGTAAACTATTAGCTAATGGTGAAGCTGCGCCACCTAAAGAAGACCCAGTGCAATTACCTGAGTTACCTTGTGAAAAGTCAGATGCCCATTTTGTACTACGTGATGGGGCTGCGGGTATCTTTTTAGCTGCAAGTACGTTTCCTAAGTCAAGGGAAACTCGTGCGCCAAAAGTTGCAGAGTTAAAACGTTTTCGTGATCGTATTTCACCGAAGTTTTACTATTTAGCTGATGCACCTGAAAAAGATGCTGACGGAAACTTAGCGGTTGTACGCTATAGCCGTAAAAATAAGTCACAATATGTAATGACTGAGGTTGACGGTAAAGCAACCGGGTGGACAGCAACTTATCAAGACGGTAAATGGCAAGAAACCCAAGCGAAGAAAAAAACGACACGCAAGAAAAAATAAGCACTTTAATGTGTCAGTTAATAAAAAAAGCACTCAATGAGTGCTTTTTTTACGCTGGTAATTGTTTTTAAGGTTATTACGTGAGGTTAATCATCTAACCATTCAAGTTCATCGATAACTTTCCTTGCTTCTAAAACGGTACAGTCTGTTTTAGCCATTAATTCATTGACGGTTATACCATCATTTTTTTTGGCAATGGCTAATAAAATTTCATGACTGAGCTTATCGGTTTCTAGTCTTAATTTTTTTGCGAGCCAAAGCCACGAGTTTTCTCCTGAGTTTTCGATGAACAATACCACATCATTCAGTTGCTCAGCGGTACCTGTTAATTGCCAGTTTCTAGAACGACCAACCCTGTTTAGTTGACAGCCTATAGCTCTGATTTCAGCTTTTAAGGCAAATGCACGCATTGTTCGTCGTAAAAATGAAGGTAGCGTTATGGTGGTTGTGCGGATCATACAGTGATAATTAACATCAAGTTTAATGAATTTATTCTAATAATTTCTCGAGACGAAGACAAATGGTTATGCTATTTACCACCTGCTAGATCTAACTGGCTTCCGGTGCAATATGATGCTTCTTCGGAGAGTAACCAGCAAATAGCATGCGCTACTTCATCAACATGGCCACCACGCTTCATTGGAAGATTAGGTGACAGTCTATCAACTCTATTAGGCTCTCCGCCCTGCGAATGAATGTCAGTGTAAATTAACCCAGGCCTTACGCCGTTCACGCGTATATCTGCGTCAGCTACTTCTAATGAGAGACCTGTTGTTAATGTGTCGATGGCACCTTTACTTGCTGCGTAGTCAATATATTCATGTGGGGCTCCTAAACGAGAAGCGGCAGAAGATACATTAACGATTGCCCCACCATTACCACCGTGCTTAGTAGACATACGCTTAACGGCTTCGCGGCAACATAGGAAATAACTGGTGACATTGATACTTAACACTTTGTTTATGCGTTCAGCGGTCATATTTTCTATGCTTGATTGTTCAAATAAAGTCCCTGCATTATTGACCAATTGTGTAAGGTTACCATTTAGCAGATCAATTTCATCAAAAAGCGCTTTGATGTCACCTTCTTTTGATACATCGGCTTGAATGGCTTTAGCATTTCCGCCACTCGCTAATATCTCATCAACAACGTTATCTGCTGCTTGTTGATTACGTAAATAATTTACGATTACTGTAACATTCTGTTTTGCTAACATTTTTGCTGTTGCAGCACCAATACCTCTACTTGCACCAGTCACTAAAGCAATTGTGTTGTTCATAGTTTTTATTGACTTAATTTGTGTCAAGATACTGTATCATAACTATATGATAAACACGTCATTGTTAACGAATGAGAAACATCAAACGAAAGTATTTGCTAAAAGGTTTGCTAGACATGATGCCGTTGAACCTAGCGGTATTACCCTGGGGGATATTGTGTGGTTCATTAGCAATTCAACGAGACTTTACAATTTTTGAAGCGTTGTTAATGCCTTTGATTGTTTTTGCTGGGGCAGTGCAGTTAGTCTCTATCGAGTTAATTGCTGGAAATGCGTCATTGGCAACCATATTATTAACGACGTTTATTATTAGTTCACGACACTTTCTTTACGGACTTGCCTTACGAAATAAACTAAAGCATTTACCTAAACGTTGGCGTTTACCCCTAGGTTTTTTACTCACTGATGAGTTATTTGCGTTTTCAGGGCGAAAGCAGGCTTATCAAAACAGCAATCGTTTATATTATGCTTTGTCAGCTGGCGGTAGTTTTTATATTACTTGGTTTATATGGAACCTAATTGGCGTGTTAGCTGGGAGCTTCTTACCTGATTTAACTGAATTAGGATTAGATTTTGCGATAGCGGTTACCTTTATAGCTTTGGTTGTTCCAGGAATTAAAAATCTCTCAATTTTTATTGCTGTACTTGTTTCAGGCGTACTCGCTATTATTTTTAATTTATGGCAGTGGCAAATGGCGCTTATTTTATCAACGCTTGGTGGTATGTTTGCTGGTTATGCGGTCTATCAATATACAAGTAGGCAACAACTTGTTTCTCAAGGAAAAAGCAAATGACGTTACTTATTATTGTATTGATGGCTATGATTACTTTTCTCTCTCGATACCTTTTTATACACCCTAGTTTACCGTTAAAATTAAGCGATCGTGTTGGAGTTTTTCTAAGTTACAGTGCGCCAACGGTGCTAACGGCCATTTGGGTACCTATTATTTTCATTAGGGATGAGCAGTTATCATTATCAGTCAATAATCCGTATTTACTTGCTGGAGTCATTGCTATTTTTTGTGCCTACAGGTTTAAAAGCATCTATTTAACGCTTGGCATTAGTTGTTGTATTTTTATGCTTGCAAAGTTTTTCTTTTAGCCAAATAACCGTTAATCCGCAAATAAATGATTATTGCATTATGAAGAATGCGATGAAATCTCTCGTTCCTTTGCAATAACAGGGTTCGCGTACATTTGGATCAGTAATGATTTTTCTTGAGTGTTTAGTTTTTCAAAACGATGTGCTAGATGATCCAATGTGTTCATATCACCAGATTTTAGGTATTCATATGCATTTTGATTACTGGAAAATAAGTGATAATTGCTAATGATTTGTTGATCAATCGCTGCTGCAATAGCTTTACTGTCAAGGTAATCACCTTGTATTGCTTCACCAAACGCTAAATGAACATTACCTTTATGACCGACAATACCTTGCGTAATGCTGTGTAAGTCTTCGTGCTCTTGTTTCTCATAGCTGCCTTCTGTTTGCATCTTTGCTAATTCTTGCGCTTTATGTTGATCACAGGGATCAAATTCGTAAGAAATAGATACGGGAATAATATTTAATTGCTCAAGGTAGTCAGCAATGCTTTGATCTTTGGACTTATTGAGCAATAACATTGAGATTAATGCTGCATTTGTTTTATCAATACCATCCTTAGCACGACCTTCTTTTTGTGCAATCCAAATATTTTGTTTTTTATCAGTAAGACTATGCAGTATATACGCAGATAATTGCTTGGAAGCGGTTAGCATAGCGCGTTTGGTTTTTTCATTACGTTTAACAATAAAACTTTTATTGATCCGCATTAAGTCAGCAACCCATTGTTTGCTTAATAAATTATCCCCTACAGCAGCTTCAACAGTTGCGCAATTATTATCATGTAATACATAATTAATTAAAGCGACATCTAAGACAATGTCTCGGTGGTTACTAATAAATAAACATGGCTTGTTTGTAGGAATGTTAGCTAAACCACTATGCGTTAGAGAGGTGATTGTGCTTTTTACCAACGCGTTTAAAAATCGCGAAACATAACGTTGAATGTCATCTACATTATTAAATTTACGAGCTTTCTGTTTTATTTTAAACTTCACAATGAGTCGAGCAAATGCCGGAAAGGTAGAAAAAGTTTTAGGTAATGAAAAGGTAGCTATGGCATCGATAAACTCTTGTTCTGCAATTAAAGCATGTACTACGCTTTTAACTTCACTATCGTTATAGGGGCGAATATCGTCAAACATGAAAACTCAAAAAAAATAAACGGTTAGGCTGCAGAATTATAACTAAAAATCTACGTCTAAAAAATAAAAATACAAAAAAAAGCACCAATAAATGGTGCTAAGGGAATAAACAAATAGGTTAGATGACTAAGGAGCGGTTACATCTTTAATTGTCACTTGCCCATGACGGTACTTAGGGTCTAATATTCGTTGAATTTTTTCAGGTGATTTTCCGTACTTTGCAACAAAGTCACTAACGGGTAAATCGTTACAGTGTAAATTATTTTTAATATATTGACGTGAATAGCCAGACTGCTTTATCGATGTTAATAAAGCCACTCGACTGCCTTTTGCAGCTGACATACACAACGCAGTTGATACGCTATCGTTTGCAGAAAATAATGTGGTAGAAGGTAATGCTGTACTATTTGCGCTACTGTTAAATGCGATTGAAAGTGCTGCTACGGTGATTGCTGTTGTGATTAATTTCATTCTAACTCTCCTGTTTCATGATTCAATAAACCTATAGCAGTGAAAGTGCCAATATTTTAAAGTTTAATTAAAACAGTTGGTTGTAGATTTTTGTCGTGTTTTTCATGTCATCCGGATACAACATTAATTTTTAATTATTGGTGAAATTAACTAAAAAATAGTGAAATCTTCATAAGTATAAAATCATCGAATGAATTAGGGGATATTGTGATAACCATCGAGACAAAACGGTTAATCTTACGTTTATTAACGCATAAAGATGCCAACATGATCTTGGCTTTACTGAATGAGCCTGCATTTTTAAAAAATATTGGTGATAAAGGGGTTCGTGACTTGCAAAGTGCGAAAAACTATATTGATACTGGACCACTATCACAGTTATCACAATATGGCTTTTGTTTACTTTGTGTGGTGCAGAAAAGTTCGAATAGGGCTATAGGACTATGCGGTTTGATTAAGCGTGATGGTATCAAACACCCAGAGATAGGGTACGCATTATTAGCAGATTTTCATGGAAAGGGGTTGGCATATGAAGCGGCTGAAAGTGTAATTTCTTCTATCGAAAAAAGCGCTAAACTTAGTGCTATTCAAGCAATATGTCATCCAAACAATAGTCGTTCAATTGCTTTATTAACTAAGTTAAAGTTTATGCAAATAGCAATGATAGCGTTGCCAGATCAAGATGAAGATGTATTATTATTTGAACGTAAAATGTAAGGTGAGAATAATTATTATACTAAATGTGTATCAATAATATGCACTTGGGTTTTTTTGCATGATTTATTCGCGATTATTACTTGCGTTTTAGCTTTTTTACCCCAGTCTTATAGTAGGTAATTAAAAAAAGGAAAAGCTATGAAAATAAACGTTTCTGGTCATCACGTTGACGTTACTGATTCTGTAAAATCACATATCGAAGAAAAACTTGAAAAGATTGCTAACCATTTTCCTACATTAATATCGCTAGAGGTTATTATTACGAAAGCACATGGTAAACACCATGTGGAATTAACTACCAATTATGAAGGCGCACCTGTTGTTGCTTCAGCAAAAGAAGAGGTGATGTACCCTGCAATTGCAAATGCAGTGAAGAAGCTCGATGCTGCACTTAAGCACAGAAAGGGTTTGTTGAAATCGAAGCTTCATCAAAAACCAATTGTTACTTCACCTGATGTTGCTCATGAAAAAGTTCAGGAATTAAACTTAACCTAATCTATTTAATCAAATAAGCGCGATCTAATGTCAGTGGTATTAAAGCCTTTTTAGATCGCACCAATGTTAAATTCTTTTAAAAAATCGTGTTAATCGCGGTAAATAATAATTTTCATAATCAAGCGAAAACGCCACCCGATTTGTTCGGCCAATAATTTCATTTCTTGGTATAAATCCTATCATTCTAGAATCAGCACTTTGGTTTCTATTGTCACCGAGTACTAGGTAATGATCGTTTGGTACTACAACGGGGGAAAAATTACCGTAGCCTTCGTCTTGTTGCGTTATTTGAATTTTGTGAGACACATCGGTTAACTGCTCTTTTAGTATTCGAAATCCAAGATTCTCATCTTGTTTATTGTGTTGATAATCAATGGCCTTATTGTTAATGAATAAACGATTGTTAATCATTTCTATTGTGTCACCTGGTACGCCTATCACGCGTTTTACTAAACGCTTTTGAGCGACTGCAGATTCAAAAATGATGATGTCATTTGTTTGCGGGTCACTTAGCTTAAATAGGGAATATTGCATAAAAGGTAACTGAATATCATAAGCAAGCTTATTAATAAAAATGCGATCCCCTTCAACGATTGTTGGTTTCATTGAGCCTGTTGGAACATCATTCCAGTCAGCTACCGCACTTCGAAACACTAACATTAAAAAAATAAATAGCACGAAACGTTTATTATTATTCCAAAAGTTATTAATGTATTTTTGCATTACCTTCAACCTTAAAGATTATTTGTGAATTCATTTAGTCGGCTAGTCGGCAAATGCGCACTTTTATTACGCCTACTTTTAAAAAATGTTGGATTATTGGCCTAGTGTAAAGCTAATGGAATAACTTGCTTTGTATTGGTTAAATAAACTAAAAAATAGTTATTTGACCTAAGTATGCAGTTATAAAGAACATCCTCACTAGAAATAAATGCAATAAATCCTTATATTTCAACTAGATAATAGTTGGCACTTCATTTGTATTGTTTATGGGGTAACAACTTGATTGATAAAGGGTAATAACATGAAAACAATGATTGCAGGCGCAGTATTATTATCGACCAGTGCAATGGCACATGATACACATTTTTCAACAGATTCATGTGACATTGATTTAAACTCAGGGTTAAGCATTCAAAATGACGTGATCAGTTTTAGTAAAAAGGGGGATACGCTTTACCAGCTTATCAATGATCAACAGTTAGTGATTAATGATAAAACAATAGTTTTAACGACAGAACAACAAGCAGTTGTTACACAATATTCTCGTGAAATTAGAGGCTTAGTACCAGAGGTTAAAAGTATTGCTATTGATGCAATAGAACTAGCATCTGAAGGGGTAAACTTAGCGTTTGATGAACTGTTGGGAGCAGGTAACAAAGTTGGCGCTGATTTATCTCAGCAATTAAACACACTAAAAGATGATGTAGAAAGCAATTTTGATGTTAACCGCTTTGCAATTGATGAGCATGGTAGCTTGGACGCTGACTTTTTAGGGGAAGACTTTGAACAAAAAATTGAAAATATAGTTGAAGAAACCGTACAAAATTCAATGGGCACATTACTGATAGCTGTTGGCCAAGAGTTATTGCTTGCTGGGGGTAATATGGACGCTTTTGAAGAGAAAATGGAAAAGTTTGGTGAGCAGGTTGAGTATGAGATGGAATCTCGCGCTGAAGTGATAGAGCAAAAAGCTGAAGGACTGTGTAAATCGGTTGAAAGTATCGATCAGTTGGAAGAGCAATTAAAGCGTTTAGTGGCTGAAATGCCTCAATTAGATGTTATTACAGTACAAAGTAGCGACCGTAAAAAAGCGTAGCTCCCTTAAATTAAACAATAGTAAGGCATGTTTACATGCCTTTTTCTTTTCTGAATAAACCCGTAAAATAAGCGCCTCTTTGTTCTTAAGACACAATCATGCACGCTGTTCATCAATTATATTTTCAACGGAAATCGCAATCCACAAAGCCTTATAACGCTAGAGGTAAAGGTGTTAAGCGTTGTGAACTATGCCAATTAGCACAAGTACATTGTTTTTGTCTGCTTAGACAAAATCAACAGAGTAACAGTAGCTTCTTGTTATTGATGCATGATTGTGAGGTATTAAAGCCAAGTAATACTGGTCGCTTAATAGCGGATGTTATTACCGACACCTATGCATTTCAATGGCATAGAACCGAAGTTAGTGAAGAACTAATCAATCTTATTAATCATCCTGATTACCAGCCTTATGTTGTTTTTCCACATCAATATGCTACTGATGACAGAAACGTGTATCACCATTTACCTGAAAAGAAATCTAACAAGAAACCGTTATTTATTTTACTTGATGGCAGCTGGCGTGAAGCTAAAAAAATGTTTAGAAAAAGCAAATATCTCTCAGCATTACCTGTGCTGTCATTGTCATTAGATGCGTTAAGTGCTCGTGGTTATATATCAACTTATAGCTTGCGTAAAGCAGAACAGGGCTTTCAATTATCAACGGCAGAGGTTGCAAGCTTATTGTTGATTGAAGCAGAAGAGATTAAAGCTGCGGAGCATTTATCGCTTTGGCAGCAACTTTTTGAATATCGCTATCGAAAAAGTGTGTGTCAGCCAAACCATTTAGATCCTGCGATTGAACAGACTTTTATAACCTTTATCAAAAGTTGAAGATAAAAATAAAGCGCCTAGGTAGGCGCTTTATCGAATGATATTCTTAATTGTTAAACCGTACGCTTTCTTAATGCAAGTCCTGCAAAACCTAGCAACAACAACATTAATGATTGTGGCTCTGGAATTTCAACTGACTGATCATCGGCGATTGAAACCAAACCTTCAATAATGTCGTTCGCACAAGTCATTGACCAACGAAATGCGATTTGAGTGGCTGTTTCTAATGCGGTACCTGCAACATCAAACGAGAATGTAATCTTGTTATTGTTAGCATGCCAGTTATAATCACCGTAACGCGCATGTGTTTCACTGTAACCACCTAAAGATACAGCTTGATTATTTCTATGTGAACTAGAGTTTGATATTCTAACGTTACTGTTATCAAATCCCGACACTAAACGGCCTTCACCTTGAGTGCTATTATCACGATCACTTTCATAAAGCTCGTAAGCATAATTCCAGTTTGTTGTGGTATTATTATTGTACCTTGAGTAACGATCAGTCTCACTTTCTTGCGATGTTTTCCAACCACTTAAATTCACTGGCAAGTCAGTTGACATAAATAAGTCACCGAATTCAATGCCGTTGTACCCATTTTTGCCAGCAAAATTAGTGAAAATATCAACGGTTAGCATAGTGCCTGTGCGTTGCACGACCATGTTTTGAATGTCATAGATGCTACTTGAGCCGTTAACATCACTATGATGTCCAGCACCAATATAATTATCATTTATCTGTGTAGCAGGAATATCCTGTGCTTGAACTAATACTGAGCTTGCTGAAAACAGTACCGCTCCAATCCATTTTAAAGCTTTCATTTTAATCACCATTAAATATTTTTAATTAGATTACTTTTATCTAACACTTGGTTAGCATTTTTTGTGCCAAAGATTTAACCTGTTGTTTTGTTTGTGTTATTTTTTATTTTTAATTTAAAAAACAAAAAAACTGTAAAGTTACCTGACACTGACTAATTAACAAGCTGCTATTGCTGTTTATCTATATGCTAGCTTATCATACGATATAAAAGGAATAATGAGAACTTGATTAATGAATCAATTTACACAATATACGTTTTGTTTTTTATTAACCCTAACGAGCGTAGGCATTGAAGCAGCAGAATATACTAGCCAACCGTATGAAAATGCATTAAAAAGCTTTTATGTGGATGACTTAAATGAAGCCGTTATTCATTTAAAAAATGCACTGAAAAACAATCCTGACCATCTGCCATCAAGAATTTTAATGGCGGAAATTTTAATTGCACAAGGTAATGGTGCAGCAGCAGAAATTGAGCTTAACAACGCGAAGCAGCAAAACGCGGATGAAAAAAAGTTAACGCCGTTATTCCTAGAAGCGTATTTACTACAAAATCAATACGAAAAAGTGATCAATAACGCAACTCTTACCCTTGGAGATACCAAATTAAATAGCCAAATCCTCGTGTTAAAGGGGCGAGCATTGTTCAAAAAAAATAATGCCAGTTTAGCCGCTATTGAGTATAGAAAAGCGTTATCACTGAATGAAAACAATGGCGATGCATTAATGGGTTTGGCTCAAGTTGCGCATAAAAAGAAACAGTTTAATGAAGTGTTGTCACTAACTGAGCAAGCATTAAATGTGTCACCGTTAGATATCAATGCCTTACGTATGCAAGCAGAAGTATATCAACTTCAAGGAAAGCTTGATCTAGCTGAACAAGCGATATCAAACGCGATTTCATTAAATGACCACCATATTCCTGCTTTACTCACTCGCGCTAGTATTTTAATTGAACAGCGGCAATATCAGATCGCTTTAGAAGATGTTAATACCATACTAAAAGAGATCCCCAATGAACCTCGAGCAAACTTTTTAAAAGCGGTAATTACTTATACTTTAGGCATGGATGAAGCGTTTAAAGAAACTACCTCTCATTTAGAAGTGGTGTTATCAGGCTTACCTAAAGATGTGATGGATGAAAATCCGATTTATCATTATTTAGCTGGTGTGGTCAATTTTAATCAGCAGCAAATGCTTAAAGCGGATGAAAGTTTGCGTAAATATTTAGCGATTATCTCTGATGACGTAAGAGCCTTGAAACTACAAGCTAAGGTATCAATGGCTCTGAATGAGTACTTTAATGCTAAAAATAACTTAGTTAAGGCTCGATTAATTACACCGAATGATCAAGAGATCTGGTCATTACTTGGAAAAGCGTATTTGGCAACGGGAGATGTAGAAAAAGCATCTCGATATTTTCAAGACGTTATTGCTGAAAACCCTAACTCTGTTGCTGCCAAGCTAGATTTTGCAAATCTTTTAGTCGTTAAAGGTGATTATAGTAATGCTATTGACTTGCTGCAGGAAACAGAAAAATTAGCTGATAATAATCAACAATTGTTACAAATTTTAGCTAATGCGTACCAATACAATAGAGATTACCAAAGTGCTGAAAAAGTGCTTAAACGTTTAGTTGAAAAACAACCTGAAAACGATTTTTTCTATCAACAGCTAGGCGTGGTAAAAGGACTATTAGGTGATCATCAGCAAGCGAAAACATATTTTCTTAAAGCAGCAGATTTAGCACCTAACAATGTAAAAACGACTATTCATCTTGCGCGTATTGAATTAATGGCTGGAAATGTTACTGATGCAAGAAACATTATTGAACAAAAGTTGGCAAAAAATAACGACCAAACGAGCTTGCTTGTAGAGCTTGGTGATACCTATTTAAGCGAAAGTAATTTAGAAGTTGCAAGTCAATACTATGAAAAAGCGTATAGTCTTGAAAGAGAAAGCTCGCTTGCTGTAAGTAAAGTTGTTGATGTTCATGTGTTAAAAAATGAATTAACTAAAGCGATTGAAGTGTTGGGTAACTTTATTAACCGCAATAAAGCTAACTCAGCGCTGAGTCATCGCTTAGCACGACTCAATATGCAGATTAAAGATTATGAAGAAGCGGTGAGACATTTTCAAATAGCAGTAAAAGATACGGAAAATAAGTCACCTGTGCTTTTAAGTTTTGCTCAAGCACAATTACAAATGCAAGATCAACAAAGTGCAATTTTGAATTTACAAAAGGCGATTGCATGGAATGAAAACTTCTTTCCACCTTACAGCCAATTAATTACTTTGTTTGCGCAACGAAATGAACAAGAAAAAGCATTTAATTTGATTGATGCACTCATTGAGAAGGTTTCGGTTCCTGGGCTTGAAGATACCTTAAAAGGTGAAGTGTTGGCTCAAGTTGGAGATACTGGGCAAGCAATTAAACGATTTGAACAATCATTAAAACAAGATAATTCCCAACGTGCTACGTTGGGCTTATCGAATGTATATATTAGTATCAATGAGCATAAAAAAGCTGTTCAATTATTATCAAATTGGCTTGATAACAACAAGCAAGATCTAGTAATAGGGGTTGCACTTGCCAGTATTTATAAGCAGCAAGAAAATTATGATGCTGCCCAAAACTTATATGAAAAATTACTGGAAATGCATGGTGAAAAACCTAGTTTATTAAACAATTATGCGGGTGTATTAATTGCTCAAAAACAATACCAAGAAGCGGTAACTGCCGCGGAGAAAGCTTATCAATTAGCTTCAAATAATATCGCGATCGCTGATACCTTAGCGTGGGCCTATACTCAGAATAATCAAGCTGACAAAGCGTTACCTATTTTTAGAAACGCCATAGCAAGAGAATCAGATAACCCTGAAATTAAATATCATTTAGCTGTTAGTTTAATCGCTTTAGAACGTAATGCAGAAGCAAAGATGTATTTACAAGAGGCAGTTGAATCTACAAAAGATTTTACCGGTAAAAACGAAGCTAAAACGTTGTTATCATCACTAGTATTGTAATAAAAGCGCTAGGGTCTGTAGATCTTTCGAGATTAAAATTTGTGGTACCGAAAAGGAAGCTTTTTGTCATTAATGCTTTGTGGTTTTTTTGATATAGAAGAACCACGCATGTGTTGCAATGCTTTGTCTAAAAATCAATAAACTGCCACAATAATAAACGTGACAGGTCAACAGCCCTATTTAAATTAACTAGCGTAATTAAACGCTAGCAGTAAAGCTGAGGTATACACATGTGTATACCTCATTTACTTATTAGTGTAATCCCAATTGTTTCTTCCCTTGCTGATAAGTGATATCAACAGGAATATTTGCTTGATTTAAACGTGCAAGATCTTGGCTCAATTGCTCGGTAATAATGCCTGACTGTTTTACTAGGTTATCAACCCCTTCGTAATCACCTGTGCCTTGTAGTGTTAATATCAATGTGGAAAGGCTATTAATCGCTTCAGTCATCTTTTGATAATTCACTTGATACAAGCCTTTTTCATTTCGAGTAAACGCACCTTGTTCAGCGAAATAATTAAAGCGTACCATATTGGCTTTACCATGTGCTGAACTTGCACCAAAACGCACTGAGCGGAATATCCCAGCTAAAAAAGTGGTGTAGTAGTCCTCTAGCTCACCTTCAGTGATCACTTTCTTCTCGAGCAGTTGACGAACCATATACAACCCTAGAATATCGGCTTTGCCTTCTTCTAATGCCGATGCATGTTCTTTAAGTGCTTGTCGTACTGTTCCCTTGTTATTTATAGTATTCTTAATACCAAGACCATGGGCAACTTCATGAAACATCGTGTTTGCAAAAAAAGCAGTGAAAGTAACGTGTTTCCTTTGCTCTGGTACAATTAATACTTCGGCAATAGGCTCCATAATGGCGTCGTATTTTGCACGCATAGCATTTTTAAGTTGCAGGCGTCGAGTGCCTTTTTCAAGTTGAACTTGCTCATCATTAGGTAAATTAATGGCAATTGTTTTGCCGCCAGCATTAGCATGCCCTGTGGCATAAATTACTTCATATGCGTTTAAGTCAGCATCTGTACCGGGCATTTCTTTGCGGTATTTTTTACTTACGGGTAAGCCTTTTTGTAACTCTGGCAGGTATTCAGCATACTTCGCTAGCTTTTCACTCCATGCCATGTCTTTAATGAGCACGTATGATTCAAATGCTGCACGATAGCCATAAAGTTGATCTTCATAAGTCTCGATAGGGCCAATCACAACATCAATAGGATTATTTTTCATATCCATCCATGCAAAGTCTGATGGTTGGTAATCATCTGTTAATAATGCTTCAGCACGCATAGTCAGGTATTTGGCAAAATCTTTATCTTCAGCAAATGTTGCAGCTTTTTGTAAAATTGCGGCGATACGTTGTAGTTCATCGTGGTAAGCTTCAGAGTAAGCAATAGCGATTAGTTCTCCTTGCTCATTTCTTCTCACTAGTGAATATAACCCTGTTTTGTCTTCAAAATTTGCTTGCTCAAATTCTTCTTTGCTCATATCGTGCGGATAAAACTCTGCGCCCAATGATTTTTGTTTAATATCTTGCAGAAAAGGAGTGTCGCCATTCATTCGGTCCCAAGGGCCGTAGTTGATGGAAGCAAACGTTTTTGCTTGTTTATTCTCAATTGAGTTTAAGAATTGAGTTTTGTTCTCACTGAATGCTTGTTGCCAAAAAAGTTGATCAATAATATCTGACGCTTCAATTAATAGTGCTAACATTTTATGTTGTTTTTCGCTCAAATGAGAGAGATCAGCAGAAAGTGTGACATCTTTATAAATATTGAGTTTACCTTGATAAGATTCGGTAAGCTGTCGAATTGGTGCGTTCTTTTGTGGTTCTGCTTGTTCGTTACATGCGGTTAATAACACAGAAGAAGCAAGTATAATTGTGCAAGCCAGTATTGATTTTTTCATTATTTTTTAGCCTATTGAAACAGATGTTCAAGAGACTAGAGAAATTTTTATCAATTGGCAACTAATGCCTTGCCTCTACGTCTTTAAATTTTTACTAAAAGAACGCTGATATGCTACGTTATTGATTTTAATCATTACGCTATAGGGGTGTAGCTTATTAGATAATGCAGGAGCAGATCCTCCTGAATAACTATTCTCTGCAATCAATGCCTTGTCTACATGGATGTAGGTACCTAGGTTAGATCGGGAACAACTAACCTGTGCTTTTAAACCTTTAAATTCTCGCTAAGCGATCACTTTCTTAGGCGGCATAGTATTATTATCAATCAATGAATTGAGTTAAAAAAAGACGAAAAAAAACCGGCGTTAGCCGGTTTTTCAAATCATGCCACAGAACAAATTAAAGTGCTTTAATTCTTGCATTTAAACGGCTCTTGTTACGAGCAGCTTTGTTCTTATGAATTAAACCTTTACTTGCGTAACGGTCTAAAATTGGTGAAACAGCTGCAAATTCTTTTGTTGCTGTGTCTTTGTCACCGGCTTCAATGGCAGCGATTACTTTTTTTACTAAAGTGCGCATCATTGAACGACGACTTGCATTGTGTTGACGGCGCTTTTCAGATTGTACTGCGCGCTTCTTAGCTTGCTTTGAGTTAGCCAAGGTGAACTCCTAAAAAATGATATCAAATATAGCCTAAATTTAAGGCGTCGAAATATGCCTTTTTTTAAGCACAAAGTCAAATGTTTTTCGGTCTAATGCGTAAGATTATACGTGATTGGTTAATGTATGACCATTTAAAGGTGTGATTTAGTCATTTTAAAGCGAAATATTCAAATTTCATCTTTTGAACAATAGGCGAATATTAGGCGTTTTTTAGTAGATGTTAACCTACATATTTAATGCTTTTGTACGTTCTATAGTAAGGAACGTCGAGTAAATATTTGTTTTGCCTTAATATGACCTTGTGTTCATTGTAGTAAACAACGCATAATTATGAGCTAATAGTTTCATCGACAGCTAGTTCAAGGAAAGTAGTTGAGCCGTAAGTTAGTAAAATCAGGCATTATTGTGAGTGCAATGACCTTAATATCAAGGGTATTAGGGTTAGTACGTGACGTTGTCATTGCGAGTATAATGGGAGCAGGCGCAACGGCTGATGCTTTTTTCTTTGCAAATAAAATTCCTAACTTTTTAAGGAGGCTCTTTGCTGAAGGAGCCTTCGCACAATCATTTGTACCTGTACTCAGCGAATACCACCATAAAGACATTGATAATAATACTCAAAAAACACGTGAGCTTATCGCTAAAGTGTCTGGAACTTTGGGGGTCATTGTTACCTTAGTAACCTTGATTGGCATGATAGCTTCGCCTTTTATTGTCATGCTGTTTGGCCCTGGTTTTTATGTCGAACATGTACAAGACTCAGGTAGTGAAAAATTTGACTTAGCGTCTGATTTATTAAAAATCACTTTTCCCTATTTATGGTTTGTTAGTTTTACGGCACTTTCTGGTGCTATTTTAAATGCCTATGGAAAATTTGCCGTTTCCTCTTTTACGCCTGTATTGTTAAACGTTGCAATTATATCGATGGCAACCTTGGGTCGTGATTATTTTACCAACCCAGAGTATGCGCTTGCATGGGGTGTATTTTTAGGTGGTTTTGCTCAATTTATTTTCCAAATTCCGTTTTTGTATAAAGCAGGGGCGTTAACCATGCCTAAATGGGGATGGGCACATGAAGGCGTCACTAAAATAAGAAAGTTAATGGCGCCTGCTTTGTTTGGGGTATCGGTTACCCAAATTAATTTGTTATTGGATACCCAAATTGCCAGCCTATTAGAAACAGGAGCTGTCAGCTTTTTATATTACGCTGATCGCTTATTAGAGTTTCCACTAGGGCTATTTGGTATTGGTATCGCCACGGTTATTTTGCCTAGCCTTGCCCGCTTACATACGAAAAAAAGTGTGCAAGAATTCTCCGATACTTTAGATTGGGGGATCAAAATTATTAATTTATTAGGCTGGCCTGCGTTGGTTGGTTTAATGGTGCTTGCGCAACCGATCATTATGATTTTGTTTATGCGTGGAGAATTTACGCAAGTTGAAGTGTATCAAGTATCTTTTGCGCTCTATGCGTATTTATCAGGGTTAGTTAGTTTTATGTTTATTAAAATATTAGCGCCTGGGTATTACGCGAGACAAGATACGAAAACTCCTGTGAAAATTGGGATTAAAGCGATGGTGGCAAATATGGCGTTTAATATTATGTTAGCGCCGTTCTTTGGCTATGTAGGATTAGCAATAGCAACCACGTTATCTGCAACATTAAATGCTTACTGGCTTTACCAAGGTTTGAAAGCACAACAAGTTTATCAATTGTCTAAGCAGGTGAAGATGTTCATCTTACGCTTGGTATTAGCGTCGTTAGTTATGGCTTATGTGGTTTATCTATTATCGCCTAACTTTGATTATTGGTTAACTTTGTCTTTAACAGCCAAAATCATCATGCTTTGTAAATGTATATTTTCTGGCGTTATTTGCTATTTTGCCTGTGCGTATTTATTCGGCGTAAGGTTTGCTGATTTTACGGTACAACAACAAGTAGAAAAAAATCATTAATAATGGGCTGATTCTTCTAGTTGACTAAGCTATAATTCGTCGATTTTTTAATTTGATTGGCGAGTACTGCGTCGATTGAGACTCGTTTTAGATACTTTCAATAAAAGGTTAACATTTTTAATGCGATTAATTCGTGGGATCCATAACATTCAGTTAGCGAACCAAGAAAGCGAACAAGGCAGTGTGTTAACCATTGGAAACTTTGACGGTGTTCATCTTGGACACCAACGAGTAATAAAAGCGTTGGTTGAAAAAGCCAAAACTTTAAATGCTGTGCCTGTTGTAATGGTGTTTGAACCTCAACCACAAGAATTATTTTCGCCTGAAAATGCACCAGCGAGATTAACACGGTTAAGAGACAAATATGCGTTATTGAAAAAGCATGGTGTTAAACGCTTGCTATGTGTGAATTTTAATGCCAAATTTGCCAATATATCAGCGGAATCTTTTATTGAGCATCTACTCGTTGAGCAGTTAAACATTAACCATTTAATTATTGGTGATGACTTTAGATTTGGCAAAGGGCGCACGGGTGATTTTAAGATGCTGTGCAAAGCTGGTAAGCAATTTGGCTTTGGTGTATCAGATACAGCAAGTTTTAAATTAGAAGATTGCCGAATAAGTAGTACTGCTATACGTGAAGCTTTGCAGCAAGATGCATTATCAGAAGCTGAAAAAATGCTAGGCCGCGAATACTCAATTATCGGCCGCGTATTTCATGGTGATAAACGCGGAAGAACGTTGGGTTTTCCAACCGCTAATGTGCATTTGAAAAGACGAGTTTCTCCTGTGTCTGGCGTATATGCGGTAAAAGTACGGATCAATGGCAGTGAGTTTACCGGTGTGGCCAATATTGGCTCAA
Source organism: Thalassotalea sp. 1_MG-2023 (assembly GCF_030546745.1). Lineage (GTDB taxonomy): Bacteria > Pseudomonadota > Gammaproteobacteria > Enterobacterales > Alteromonadaceae > Thalassotalea_C. The sequence continues at coordinate 21,541 of NZ_JAUOPD010000015.1, read as the reverse complement.
GGCCAAGTGTTAACGGAATTCGACAACAGCTTGAAGTACATATTTTTGATTTTGAACAAGATATTTATGGTCAATCAATTGAAGTTGTCTTGATGAAAAGTTTAAGAAAAGAACAGCGATTTTCTTCATTAGCACAATTAAAAGACCAAATACAGATAGATAGTGAACAAGCCCGAAGCTTTTTTGGGGCGACATAAAATTTTAGCAGTAATTGATTATTAATGGATAAACAATAAATGAGTGACTACAAACATACCCTGAATTTGCCTGCTACAAGCTTTCCTATGAAAGGTAATATGGCAAATCGTGAACCGCAAATGCTAAAGGATTGGGCAAACAAAGATCTTTATAGCAAAATTCGCGCAGCTAAGAAGGGTAAAAAATCATTTATTTTGCATGACGGCCCTCCATACGCTAATGGGAATATTCATTTAGGCCATGCTGTTAATAAAATTCTTAAAGATATCATTATCAAAGCAAAAACCTTATCTGACTTTGACTCTCCATACGTACCTGGCTGGGATTGCCATGGGTTACCTATTGAGTTAATGGTAGAGAAAAAAGTTGGTAAACCTGGCCATAAAGTATCTGCGGCAGAGTTTCGTCAAAAGTGTCGTGAATACGCAATCAAACAAGTAGACGGTCAGCGAGAAGACTTTAAACGCTTAGGTGTTTTTGGTGATTGGGATAAACCGTATTTAACCATGAACTTCGATACTGAAGCGAATATCATTCGAGCGTTAGGTAAAATTGCTGAAAATGGCCACTTACAACAAGGCTTTAAACCTGTTCATTGGTGTACAGACTGTGGTTCAGCATTAGCTGAAGCTGAGGTTGAGTACCAAGATAAACAATCACCTGCGATTGATGTGAAATTTGATGTGCTTGACACTTCAGTTGCCGATAAGTTTTCACACCCTGAAGGCAAAGTTGGTGAAGGAAATATTTCAGTGGTTATTTGGACAACTACACCATGGACATTACCGGCAAACCGAGCAATCTCTGTACACCCTGACGTTGAATACTCACTAGTACAATGTGAAAAAGAGGGGAAAAGCTTTCGCCTAATTTTAGCCTCTGAACTGGTCGCTGAATGTGTTGATCGTTTTGGCATTGAAAAATACCATGCACTAGGATTTTGTAACGGCGAAGCGTTAGAGCATGTTCAACTTCAACACCCGTTTAATGATATTAGCGTACCTGTTATTTGCGGTGACCATGTTACTACTGACTCTGGTACTGGCTGTGTGCATACAGCAGGTGGTCATGGTGTTGATGATTTCAATGTCAGCAAAAAATATGATTTAGAAATTTATAATCCAGTTGGCGCTAATGGTGTTTTCATTGAAGGTACGCCGATTGTTGCTGGACAACATGTCTTTAAAGCAAACGCTGGTATTGTTGATTTATTGAATGAAAAGGGTGCATTGATGCATCATCATGCTTATGAACATTCATATCCTCATTGCTGGCGACATAAAACACCTATTATCTTCCGTGCAACACCACAGTGGTTTATCAGCATGGATAAAAAAGGTTTACGTCAAGATTCGTTAAAAGAAATTAAAAAAACACAATGGATCCCAGAGTGGGGCGAAGAACGCATTAAAGGCATGGTCGAAGGCCGACCAGATTGGTGTGTCTCGCGTCAAAGAACTTGGGGTGTCCCAATTGCTTTGTTTATTCATAAAGACACTGGCGCATTACATCCCCGTAGCATAGAGCTGATTGAAGATGTTGCAAAGCGTGTTGAAAAAGAAGGTATTCAAGCATGGTTCGATTTAGAAGCTAAAGAACTGATTGGTGACGATGCACAAGAGTACGTTAAAGTACCAGATACCTTAGATGTTTGGTTTGACTCTGGGGTTACTCATTATACTGTAGTTGATGCTCGAGAAGAGTTTACGAAAGCTGCAGATCTATACTTAGAGGGGTCAGATCAACACCGTGGTTGGTTTATGTCTTCTATGATGTCTAGTGTTGCAATGCACGGTAAAGCGCCATATTCGCAAGTATTAACACATGGTTTTACTGTTGATGTAAATGGTCGAAAAATGTCTAAGTCACTTGGTAATGTGATTACGCCTTCTGAAATTACTAATAAACTTGGTGCAGATATCCTACGTTTATGGGTAGCATCTGTTAACTACACTCAAGAAATCACAGTATCTCAAGAGATTTTTAATCGTCAAGCAGATGCATATCGACGTATTCGTAATACTTCACGTTTTCTATTAGCGAATATTAATGGCTTTGAACCTGCGAAACACTCAGTTTCACCAAGTGAAATGGTAGAACTTGATAGATGGGTATTAGCGAAAGCAGCTGAACTGCAAACTGAGATTGTCGCAGCTTACGATAATTATGAATTCCATAACGTGGTACATAAATTAATGAATTTCTGTACCACAGAGTTAGGTGGCTTTTATTTGGATATTATTAAAGATCGCCAATATACGGCAAAAGCCGACAGTGTGGCGCGTCGCTCATGCCAAACTGCAATGTATATTATTGCTGAAGCCATGACACGTTGGATGGCACCTATTTTATCGTTTACAGCACAAGAAATTTGGCAAGCACTACCTGCTCCAGTATCTGGAGAAAGAGGTGAGTTTGTTTTTACTGATGTGTGGTTTGATGGTTTAGCTAATGTTGATGACGCTAGTGCCTTTAACGACGATTTTTGGCGTACTATTTTACAAGTTCGTGGTGAAGTAAATAAAGCGATTGAAGTAGCACGTAAAGAGAAAACAATCGGTAAAGGTCTAGAAGCAAGTGTAACGTTATATGCAAGTCCGCAACTTGCTAAACAATTACAAACGTTAAAAGATGAGCTCAGGTTTGTATTGATCACATCAGGAGCTTCGGTTGAAGAGGTCACAGAACAACCCAGTAATGCACAAAGTACAGAAATTGATGGGCTGTGGATCAGCATTGCTAGCAGTTCTGGAACCAAGTGTGAGCGTTGTTGGCATTATACTGATGATGTTGGTTCTGATGATGCCTACGATGATTTATGTGGTCGCTGTGTTACCAACGTAGATGGCGAAGGTGAAACACGTCAATTTGCTTAATTAGCGAATTGGTTGTATTGATTAAATGCTCAGTTAGCTTAGGTAACTGAGCATTTTGTGTATCTGAAATGAGAAGTTTTCATGAAAAAAATGAGCCAACATTCAAACTTAAAATGGTTATGGTTAACATTAATTTTTTTGCTTGCTGACCAAGTTAGCAAGTATTGGGTTGTTAATACAATGAACTTGTATCAGTCGATAGAAGTACTACCCTTTTTTAATATTACCTACGCGCAAAACACTGGAGCAGCTTTTAGTTTTTTAGCTGACCAGGGAGGGTGGCAACGTTGGTTTTTTACTGCTATTGCTGTTATCGCAAGTGTGATATTTTTTGTTTGGTTATTCAGGGTACCTAAACAACAACAGAAACTCGCTATAGCACTAGCGCTTATGCTAAGTGGTGCATTGGGTAATTTAATTGATAGGGCTTTATTTGGCTATGTTATCGACTTTTTGGACTTTCATTTACAAGGATATCGTTGGCCTACGTTTAATATTGCTGATTCAGTAATTTTTATTGGTGCAGCTTTAATGATCTGGGATTCATTTTCGCAGGAAAAACAACGTAAACATTCAGCAAAGGCTTAAAAATGACAGAAGTTATAAAATCTGATTCTCATGTAATTGTACATATCACCATGAAACTTGCTGATGGTTCAGCGGCTGATAGTACAAAAGTACATAATAAACCTGCCAAAATAATTATGGGTGATGAAAGTATTTCACCGGCATTTGAAGCCCAGCTTTTAGGTTTACAAAAGGGTGAGTCAAAAGAATTTACCTTACAAGCGGTTGATAGTTTTGGCGAAACAAACCCTGATAATATTCATTATGTTGATATTAATAAGTTTTCATCAGATGCACCTGCTCAAGTGGGGAATATTGTTACCTTTACGCAGCCTGGTGGTATTGAATTACCAGGTATGATCACAGATGTGTCGGGTAGTTCAGTTACCGTTGATTTTAATCACCCGCTTGCAGGACAAGCGGTTACTTTTGTTATTGATGTTGTCGACATTTTATCAGGAGATGCTTAATGGAAATTGTTTTAGCTAATCCACGTGGTTTTTGTGCAGGTGTAGATCGTGCCATTAGTATTGTTGATCGTGCGCTAGATTTATTCGACGCCCCTATTTATGTAAGACACGAAGTTGTTCATAATAAATTTGTCGTCAATGGTTTAAAAAAACGAGGTGCTAGATTCGTCGATGAACTGCACGAGGTACCAGATGACGCTACCGTTATTTTTAGTGCTCATGGCGTTTCAAAAGCGGTTCGCGAAGAAGCTAAAAACCGTGGCTTAAAAGTATTTGATGCAACTTGCCCATTGGTAACTAAAGTTCATATGGAAGTTTCACGAGCTAGCCGCAAAGGTGTTGAATGCGTGCTTATCGGTCATGCTGGTCATCCAGAAGTTGAAGGTACGATGGGGCAATACGAAAGTGCAGAGGGCGGTATATATTTGGTTGAATCTGCCGCAGATGTAGCATCGTTAACGGTAAATAATCCTAAGCAACTTTATTATTGCAGCCAAACCACACTTTCAGTAGACGATACCAGTGATGTAATAGACGCGTTAAGAGCAAAATTTCCTGATATAGAAGGGCCACGCAAAGACGATATTTGTTATGCTACTCAAAATCGTCAAGATGCTGTTAGAGCTATTGCGAGTGAGGTGGATCTTCTATTAGTCGTTGGTGCTAAAAATAGCTCTAACTCAAACCGTCTAAGAGAGCTTGCTGAGAAAATTGGAACGCGATCTTTTCTAATTGACGCCGCAGAAAACATTGAAACTGCTTGGTTAGATAATGTCAAAGCTATCGGTGTAACTGCAGGTGCTTCAGCGCCTGAAGTATTGGTAAAACAAGTTATTGATAAATTAAAAAGTCATGGTGGGAGAGAAGTTATTGAATTTCCAGGCCGTGAAGAAAATACTGTATTTGCGGTTCCTGTCGAATTGCGCTAGTCTTTAAACAGGCTAAAAGTTGAGCGGTTGAACTAGATTGTCGGCTGCTCACTTTTCTATTAGATGATAGTAAAGCAAGTAGCTACGCTTAATGATAATTAAGGATAGTTTTTTGCTGTTAAGAAGTAAGGTATGGGTTAATGCGGTTCACGTTTGTGATGTTTAACACATATTCCCCCACATATGTTTTGCAAAATAATTACGGTTATTTTGCTGTTTCTACTCGCCTTTTATTTTCATACCTATTTCCTTTTTGCTTGTTGAGAGGACGTGCCGATGCGTAACATTCGTCAAACGAATCGCCATCAAGGTATGACGTTTATTGAAGTGCTTATAGCGTTATTTTTACTACTCGTTGGGCTGTTAGGCGCAGTTGCCATGCAAGCGACGGTAAAGAAAAGTAGTTTTGATGCGATGCAGCGTTCGTTAGCTTCATCACTTGCTCAAGATATGTTAGAACGTATGCGCAGTAATGATCCTACCGCACTAGCAACCTATGAGAGTAACGATTATGGCGTTGCATTAAATGCTGTTCCCGCGAACCGTTGCAATATTCAAGGAGCACCTTGTACAGCTGCGCAGATGGCAACGAATGACATTTATGAATGGGAATTAGCGCTAATGGGAGCTGATGTAATGTCTGGCGGTGATCGCCGTGGTGGTTTAATAGGCGCACGCGGTTGCGTTAGCCATAATGCAAATGCGGTGCAAGTTGTCGTGACTTGGCAAGGACGAGTGTCTACGGTTGATGGTCAAAAGGTTAATAACTGTGGTGCTGCTAGTGATAAACGACGCCAAGTTGTTGTTGAGGCATTTATAAATTGATGATAACTCTTACACAAGCAATACGTATTAACCAAAAGAATCAACAGGGGTACACCATTGTTGAATTGCTTGTTTCTATGGCTATCGGACTTCTGCTTCTTGCAGGTGTGCTTTCCATTTTTGTTGGTATGAGGGTTACTTCGGAAGAAACATCAAGTTACGGTGAGCTACAAGAGAATGGCCGTTTCGCGATAAGTTTATTAACAGAAGATCTACTCAGACAAGATTTTTGGGGCGACTATACCGGCACGCTAAATATCTCTGCTTTAAATGGCCAAGCGCCGGGTGCACCGGCAAATGAATGTGTTGGAGAAGGTGTGAATAACGGCACCTTCCCTGCAGCAGCTGGTCATTTTAGAACGTTATGGGGCCAAACTGCGGCAACTGCCGACCCTCTTGGTTGCTTTGCTGCCAGCGCTCCAGCATTTATTGGTTCTGATATATTGCAATTAAAACGTGTTATTTCTGACGAAGTGTTACCTGCTCAAGTGAATCCTAATAATTATTATCTTATTACCAATATAAACGATGGTGAAATATTTTTAGGTAATGCAGCTATTCCTACTATTGATAATGCTAAGATTTGGCAATATCAACATCATGTTTATTATGTGACTGAGCAAGCCCAAGGTGGGTATGACGTGCCAGTGTTGATGCAGGGCCGTTTAACAACCACCATGTCTTTTGCTCCAATCATTGATGGTATTGAATATATTCGTTTTATGTATGGGTTAGACACAGATAATGACGGTATTGTGAATAACTTCTTATCAGCTGGAAATATGAGTCAAAATGATTGGGATAGGTCAGGGAGTAACAGCATTATTTCCGTTAAAATTTATGTACTAGCAAGAAGTATTTCCCCTGATAATGATTATACTAATGATAACACTTACACCTTAGGTGATATTCAGGTAACTCCCAACGATAACTTTAGACGTTTATTGTTTACTTCGACGGTAACATTATTTAATGCGAGGGTAGATTCATGGCCACGGTAATCGCTATAAAGCCAAAGTCATTACCATCAAAGCAACAAGGTGTTGTGTTAATTGTTTCTTTGGTTTTTTTAATTTCACTGACTGCTGTTGTTGCTGCATTAATGCAAAATACTACTTCGGATGTGAAAATGTCAGGTGCTAGTGAAGAAAAAATGGTAGCAACGCAAGCAGGCGTTAGCGCGATAGATGAAGTGATTTACAATCAGCTGTTACCAGGGAATACAAACGTATTTGCCCGAACAATCGCTGATAATAACTTTCCAAATGCTAACCAAGGAGAGTTATTGCCAAATACGAAAACAGCAGCAACAGCAAGTGTTGATATTACGAATAACGAATTTAAACTGGAAGCAGATTGCCCCCACTCTAGATCTGCTTCTTCGGTTCAGGTGTTTACTTGTAACGTATTAAATGTCCAAGTAAATCGAAATTATGGTCGAGGGAACAATAGTACTGTACGCGTCAACTCTGGTGTGTCGCAACAGTTACTTAGATAGATGACCTTTTGGGGAAAATTATGAAAAAACTCATCTTGTTAGTGGTAGCTTGCGTGGTTTCAAGCGTATCATTTAGTGAAGATATTGAATTATATATAAGTGATACGGTAAAAGCCTTATCAAGTAGGCCACAAGTGCTGATCATTCTTGATAATTCAGGCAGTATGAGAACGGAAGATACCGTTACCGCTCCGTACGATCCATCAGTAACGTATCCTGCGGTTGGTGGTCTTAACTCTTTATCAAGTAAGTTTATTTATTTTAGGAAGGGTGGCGTTGATGGAACTGCGATGCCTGTACCTGATAGCCCTAGTGAGTCAAGACGCTTCTTAGATTCAATTAATAGTTGCAAGACTGCTGCTGATATACTGGCTTCAAATGGTTTTTATACCGGTAGAGTTCGTGAATATGAAAGAAGGGGGAATAATGGTACTTGGGAAGAAATTCCAGATAGCAATGGTGCAAATATCGAGGTAATTGATTGTGAGGATGATGTGACTGCGCAAAATCCCAATAATATTGCATCAATTCCACAAGGTTATCCTGTAGATAGTCTAGGTACCAGACAAAACCCAATTTATCATACTGGCGATGTTGCTGATTCTAATGTTGAGTGGAACGGACAACTTGTTACGCTTTACACAGACAATTTTTTGCGCTGGCATCACAATGCCTCACAGAATCAAACGTTGATGTCTCGTTTAGATCAAGCGGTTAATAGTATCAGTAGTGTTATTAGATCAGCTCCGTCTGTGGATTTTGGTTTAGAAATTTTTAACTATAATGATGGCAACAGCTCAAACGATCCTAATGGGGGGCGTGTTGTCTTTGGCATTAAAGAATCAACGGCGGCGAATAAAACGGCCTTATTGGATATCATTGAAAATAAACTTTCTCCTCAAACTTGGACACCACTTTGTGAAAGTCTCTATGAAGCATCGTTATATTTTTCAGGCAAAAATGTAGATTTCGGCGACGCTGATGAAAATAGAGGTAGTTATAAAAAGAATAAGCCACCCATGGATAGCAGCGTTGTCAGCAACGGTAAATACCAAACACCGGTGAGAAAATGTAATAGTAATGTGTATGTTATTTTAATCACGGATGGTGAACCTACTTATGATTCAGGCGCAAACAGTAAAATTAGGGCGTTTACCTCAAAAGATGCTGATGGAAATACGGTTAACTTTAGTGGCGGCACTTATGCAGGAAGTTATTTAGCCTCGTTAGCAGGGTGGATGCAAAATCAAGATATTAATTTGAATTTAGACGGCATACAAAAAGCAACAACATTTACCATTGGGTTTTCTGATGGTGCCTCTAGTGCAGAATCTCTTCTCAAGGAAACAGCAAGACAAGGGGGAGGCGAATATTTTTATGCCGATAATCACACTCAGTTAACCAGTGCATTAACGTCTATTTTTGAACAGTTAGAGCCGAGTAATGAGAGTTTAACATCAGCGTCTGTTGCGGCGAATAATTTTGATCGCACCGAAACACTCAATGCAGTCTACTACGCAATGTTTGAACCACAGAATTCGCCAAGGTGGCAAGGTAATGTTAAAAAATATAAAGTGCTAAATGGAAAGCAAGTTGGGCAAGGCGGAGTGCCAGCATTAAATGACTCAACAGGGCACTTTTCTGATACTGTCACGAGCTTTTGGTCACCATCAGGCGCTAAAGATGGTGTTAAAGTGGCTGAGGGTGGTGTTGCTGAAATGCTAAGGAATGTTAATTCTAGAACCTTGTATAGTAATGTAGGTACAGGTAGTAGCTTAACAGCTTTTAATCGTTCAAATGTTGAAAACTTTTATGGCAGCGCTGCAACATTAGCTGCTGAGTTAGGGGTTGCAGAAGCTGATATAGATTCTTATCTTGATTGGCATAAAGGCATTGATGTTGACGATGAAGATAAAGATTCGTTAAAAAATGATATGCGTTACGATGTGTTTGCGGATCCTTTACACTCTAAACCCTTAGTGATTAATTATGGTAATAGCATTCGTATTTTAATTGGTACTAATGCGGGTGTATTACACATGTTTGAAGATAATACCTCTTCTGATGTGGTCTCAGAATCTTGGGCATTTATGCCTAATGAGTTTTTTAACAATATTAAAGCACTTCGCGATAACTTTGCCGGCGGGGATAAAGTTTACGGTATTGATGGCAATTTAACGCCTTATATTAAAGATGCTAACGGAGACGGAATCGTTAACGGTAACGATAAAGTTTGGGTGTTTTTTGGACTACGTCGTGGCGGCACATCATATTATGCATTAGATGTTACTTCTCCTTCATCCCCTCAATTAATGTGGCATATTGATAGTAACACTCCTGGTTTTTCAGAATTAGGTCAATCATGGTCGCAACCGAAAGTAACCCACTCTGAAATAAACACTTCTGGTTCAGGCGCTACTGCTGTAGCGTCGCCAGTTGTTATTTTTGGTGGTGGTTATGATACGGCTAAGGATGCTAAAGGTGCAGGACTTGCTGATGGTGTCGGCCGAGCAGTTTATATGGTTGATGCCAAAACTGGCAGCTTAAAGTGGAGTCTTGCACCAAGCGGCGGTACTACTGCCTTTACTGGCGATCATAGTATCCCTTCTTCTATTGCTACTTTAGATAGTGATGGTAATGGCTTAGCTGATAGACTTTATTTTGGTGATACTGGTGGTGATTTATGGCGGGTTGATATGCCGAGTGGTAACCCTCAGGATACAACTGAGCCTTGGACGTTTTTTAAACTGGCGTCACTTGGTGGAAACGGTGTAGATAATGCGATTGATAGACGCTTTTTTAATGAGCCATCGATAGCGCGCACGTTCATTTCAGAAACAATAGAAACGCAGCATACTGACGCAAATGGAGTTCAATCAACGGTAATTTCACGTCAAGAAAAACCGTATGATGCGGTATTGATTGGCTCTGGAGATCGTTCTAATCCGTTAGGTGTTGATACACAAGATACTTTCTTCATGATTAAAGATGAATATATTCGTTCACAATCCTTTACTTCTTCATCTACGCCAGCAAAACCCTCTCCAATTTTACTAACAGATTTGTATGATTATACCAATAACCCGTTTGATCAAACGATGACAACTCAGCAGAAAGAAACGCTAGAAGTTGCCGTGAGTAAAAAATCAGGTTGGTTTTTAAATTTTGATAGTATTTCTGGTGAAAAAAGTACTTCATCAGCAAGTGTTATTAATGGCGTGGCGTATTTAACGTCATATATTCCACCGTCTGCTGCGAGTAGCAGTGGTGTGTGTAAAATACCAGGCGGTCAAGGTTGGCTTTATGCAGTTGACTTAGCGCTGGGTACGCATGTATACCAATGGACAGATGCAGAAAATCCAAACGGTATAACCGATGGCGATAAACGAAAAGTTTATATTAGTGAACAGTTTTTAGGTTCCCCTACTTTAATTGTTGTACCGGAAGATGATGGTGATCCGAATACCGTTGATGATACTACGGGAAATATTATTGTGGGAAGACGCATTATCCCAGTAGGTTTTACGTTAAAAACCATGCGCACTAATTTGTACATAGAAGAGGCACAATAATGAGGAAATATGTTAAGCACATATATGGCTTTACTATCATTGAACTGCTGTTGGTGGTCGCTATTATAGGTATTTTAGCTGCAGTCGCTTATCCATCATACAATAACTTTGTCCTACAAGGTAACCGAACGGAAGGACAAAGAGAGTTGCTGAGATTAGCAAATCTACAAGAGCAGGTTTACGTTGATACAAGAGCCTATACTGCTGACATGACAGACTTAGGAATGAGCGCGGATCCCTTTATCACAGAAAATGGAAATTATAGCATTGACGCAACGGTTGCTGGTGACACTTTTGTTTTAACGGCAACAGCGAAGTCAACTCAAATGAATGATACTGCATGTAAAACAATGACCATAAATGAGGTAGGTGTTAAAACTCCTACTTCAGGTTGTTGGGAAAAATAGCATGCGAGGAGAGGCAAAATGAAAAAAACGCTATGTCTTTATACTGCATTAATTGTTTCATCTAGTGCATTAGCGCAAGAGGGTACTAACTTAGTCAGCGATAAAATATTGGCTAAATGTTACGTTGAAGTATTAGGTGGTCAACGTACCATTCATAAGGTGACGATTAAAGAGGAACAATTATCATCACTTGCTGATCGGTTATCAGGTAGAAATATTCGTGTATCAGGAAAACAAGGATTTAGTACAGTGCATAAAGTGTTTGAATGTTTACCTAACGATGATGCTTTCAAAGCTGGGAGAGCTCGGCATTTAGAAAAGTCACAGGTTAAATAATGCGGTAGTATTTAAAGCTAAGCAAAAAACGTATTTGCTTAGCTTTATTAAACATCATGGATTTGTCGAGAAACTTCTTAAATACATGAGTTAACAGTTTAACTCATTTCCAGCCCTATCTTCATCTTTATTATCATTATCAGTGTCTTGTGTAATATATGCTCGCCCTGACAGTGAGATAGTAATTCCTCTGGCCATACTGTGGTGATCTTTAGGGCAGTAAGTTAAGGAGATATTCCTTCCATTTACTAAACGACCTGTTGGGGAATAGACAAGGGTGGCACCATCATTAAAAAGCAACTTATCACCTGATGATATTTGATCTTTTACTTTTACCATTGTTTCCGCTGCTGCATCGTACTTACTTGGATCTGTGGTATTAATAAACATACTAATATCTTTACTCCAATCATTTGTGCAAGTGCCGGCATTTAACGGGCAAATGGTCACTTGCTGACCTGAATTGATGGCAGCGTTTCGAGCTGTTAATACAAAGCGTTGTAAAGAAATTGCTTCATTGTCAGTTTTATTTTTGATGATAAATTGATTTAACGCCGGTATCGCAATGATTGATGCAATGCCAAGTATGGTTACTGTGACTAATAACTCTATCATGGTAAAGCCGGCGTTATAGTTGTTCGACATCACTGTTTTAGTTAGTTGCTTCATACTACGTTTTCCTTCAAGCCACATTACTTCATTTATACCATTGAATTGGATATTCAGCTAGTTTATTAAATAACCAAATACTAATAAAACTTTTTGCTCGTTATTAAAAATTATTTTTTGCACTTGTAGCGAGAATTAAAAAATCCGTAGTAAGACAAAGGTTTCAAACAAGGTGCTTTGCTTGAAAACCTTTATTTTTTCATTAATTACATTGAAGATATCGATACGAACGAGTTTGCTCTTTTCCAAGTGAAGATTGAAAGGTTTGGTAAATACGTCCAGAGGTTGCCACAATTATCCCGCGTGCTTTATCAAAGTGTTGAAATGGGCAATACTTAAACGTGCCGTTTTGCCCCCAGCCGGTTAAATGCCCCGTAGGACCATATGTTACGCCAACTCTTCCTTGAGCATATTTTATTTTATCGCCAGTAATAACTTCAGGTTTACTGGCAAGTAATTGTTCATTTAAGGAAGGTTCAAAGGTCTTATTGTTGTTATTATCAGTAAAAACACTTAAAGATTCTGACCATGAGTTAGCACAACGACCATTGTCTAAGGGGCAGACTGTTACAGGGGTGCCGTAATGTATCGCGTAGTTACGTGCAACTTGCAGCAATTTAGATAGTCGATAAATTTCATTATCAACTCGGTTACGAATAATAAAATCAGAGAAACTCGGTACAGCTACTGTGATGATCACGCACAGCATTGCAATTGTGATAAGCAGCTCAATTAAAGAAAACCCTTGAGTACGAACGTTCATTTCTACATCCTTGTAGTGTGAATAGTCGTAATAAGGTATAGCGCACCTGTTAATTTACGCCAATTATTTATCGTAAATTGTAGGTATAGCAGCTCTTTTATGTTGTGTTTTCAAGTAAATACTAACAATTTTTTCACTTACTTGGGTGGAAACCGTTCTGCCTTCTAAAAAGTCGTCAAGTTGATCGTATGTTATTCCAAGTGCATCTTCGTCTTTCTTACCTGGGTTTAAATCCTCTAGATCAGCTGTTGGTGCCTTATGGATAAGCACATCAGGTGCGCCTAACTTTTCTGCAAGCGCTCTAACTTGGCGTTTTGAAAGACCGAATAAAGGAGCAAGATCGCAGGCTCCATCTCCCCATTTGGTAAAAAAGCCGGTGATATTTTCTGCAGAATGATCTGTGCCGATAACTAATCCGCCTAATATACCAGCGATATGATATTGCATTACCATACGGATTCTGGCTTTAACATTACCTTTTGAAAAATCTAAAGCGTGTTCATTGGCTTCAAGAATACCTGCTAAGTTAAGTGCTGTGGTAATTTCATGATGAACACCCTCAGCCCCAGGCTGTACATTTGCAGTTAAACAATGACTAGGTTTTATGAAATTGAGGGCTAATTGAGCTTCGTCTTCATCCGCTTGAGTTTCATAGGGTAGACGTACTGCAATAAATTGATAATTTTTGTTCGTTTCAGTGTTTAACTCATCTACGGCGAGTTGTGCTAGTTTTCCACAGGTTGAAGAATCCACACCACCACTGATACCCAATACTAAATGCGTTAACCCTGAATTGATTAATTGGCTTTTAATAAAGTTTACTCTTCGGTTAATTTCAAATTGCACGTCAATAACCGGTAACACTTTCATTTCGTTGATGATGTCTTTCGGATTCATTCTGTTTCCCAATTGATACTACTTCATAAAAAAAACGAGGTAAGTGTAACAAAAAATTCTATTATTTTACTGTGTTTATTTTTGTTAGATGGCAACAATTGTGTAAAATAAAGGTAGATGACAATCCAATGGAAGTGAAAATGAAAAAAATCGAAGCCATAATCAAGCCGTTTAAGTTAGATGATGTCAGAGAAGCACTTGGGGAAATAGGTGTTACCGGTATGACTGTATCAGAAGTTAAAGGCTTTGGCCGGCAGAAAGGCCATACTGAGCTTTACCGAGGAGCTGAATATATGGTCGATTTTCTTCCTAAAGCGAAAATTGAAATTGTGGTGGCTTCGGAAAACGTAGAAAGATGCGTTGAAGCAATTATTGAAACCGCGCAAACAGGTAAAATAGGTGACGGTAAAATATTTATTACTGATGTTGAACGCGTGATCAGAATCAGAACTGGTGAGGAAGATGCGGAAGCAATTTAATTGCTTCGCACCATTAAAGTAAAAGGGCCTTTAGCCCTTCTACTTATTTAACTAAATAGTTGTCAGGGTAATTAGCCGCTAACACTTGCATCGCATTTGTTTTTAAGTCTTCTAAGCCCATTTGATCGTAGCACTCAACCATAATTTCTAATGCTTGTTCTACTTCAATACTTGGCGAGTAATATTCAATAATATATCGACCACGGTTAGCTGCTGAAGCATATGCTTCGCGTTTCAAATAAAATTTAGCAACGGCTAACTCGTATTGTGCTAAACGTGATTTAATTGCAATCATGCGCTTTCTTGCGTCAGCGGCATATTTACTTTCTGGAAATTCAGTGATCAATGTTTTTAAATCACTAAAAGCACTTCTTGATGCGGTAGGATCTCTATCGGAACGATCAATTCCAACGATGTCTTGAAACAAATTTGTTTCTGTTGTTAAGTTTATCAATGCTCTCATGTAATAAATATAATCAACATTAGCATGATTAGGGTTTAGTTTAAGAAACCTATCAGCTAAGGCTATACCTTGTGCAACATCACCACTTTTGTAGTAAGCATAGATAAGATCTAATTGAACTTGGTGTGATATTGGGCCAAAGGGGAAGCGCGAATCAATAGCGGATAAAATTTGTATCGCTTTTTTATAAAGGCCATTATCGAGCGCTTCACGAGCATCTACAAAAAGTGCTTGCGCTGATTTATCAGGTACTTTATCTATTTCTGAAACCTCTGAAGAAGAACAACCTACTAGAAAAAGAAAGCTGGCGAAAAATACTGTTTTAATTGTCAATTTGTCCATAGACCTTGTTATCACTACTTTTATTTAATAATTTTAATTACAAAAATACCACATGAGGCTAATTACTTAATGTAATTATCACTTCAAACAGGTAAAATAATATCATGCATTCTAACCTAGCATTTTATCCTTGCACAGTGCTAATTCACAGAGAAATTCATGGCTGAGAAAATTCAACATCAAGAAACCGTTCCCGACACATTGTTAGGCAAGCGATTTGACCAAGCGTTAGCAGAAATGTTCCCTGAATATTCTAGATCTCGATTAAAAGAGTGGATATTAGCTGGTGACGTGTCTGTTAACGGCGAAGTGTTAACAAAAGCCAGAGAAAAAATGTATGGTGGAGAAAATATTGCCATTAACACCGAAATTGAAGCAGAAGTACGCTTTGAAGCACAAAATATTCCGCTAAACATTGTTTACGAAGACGATGATATTTTAGTGATCAACAAACCAGCTGATTTAGTGGTGCATCCGGGGGCTGGTAATCCAGATGGCACAATACTTAATGCATTGCTTCATCATTGCCCAGAAGTTGATGTAGTGCCGCGTGCAGGTATTGTGCACCGTTTAGATAAAGATACTACTGGATTAATGGTGGTGGCAAAAACCATTGAAGCACAAACGCGTTTAGTTGATGCATTGCAAAGACGAGAGATCACCCGAGAATATGAAGCCATAGCAAATGGTGTGATGACAGCAGGTGGTGTTGTTGATGAACCCATTGGTAGACATCCAAGTAAGCGTACTCATATGGCCGTTACTTTATCAGGCAGACCTTCAGTAACACATTACCGTGTGATGGAAAAGTTCCGAGAACATACGCGTTTACGACTTCGTTTAGAGACAGGGCGCACGCATCAAATTCGTGTTCATATGGCGCATATAACACACCCATTAGTGGGTGATCCTGTTTACGGTGGTCGTCCACGTCCTCCTAAAAATGCTACCGAAGAACTACGCTCTGTGTTACGAAGCTTCAAAAGGCAGGCTTTACATGCTGCAATGTTGTCTTTATATCACCCGATTACGGGGGAATTAATGAAGTGGACTGCCGATATCCCCGATGATATGGTCGCGTTAACAGATATATTCAGAGAAGATACTAAGTTAAATGCACGAGACGAATACTAAAAAAGCCATAGACCGTATTCATTTTGGTATCGAAAATATTGTCGCGATACAAACATCGCGACTCTCTCCCGATATAAATTGTCAAAGTAGAAGTCCATTCGATAGTTTTAATCTTGCCTTACATGTTGATGACGATTACCAACAAGTTCTCAAAAACAGAGCTATGCTCTCAGAGTGTTTTAACAGTCAAACTCAAATCCAATGGTTAGAACAAGTCCATGGTAATAAAGTTATCACGATAAATTCTGTCAGTGATAAGCCATTTGTTGCCGATGCGATGGTAACTCGCCAGAAAAATATTGCGTTAGCAATCATGACAGCTGATTGCCTCCCTATTTTAATTTGTGACAAGTTTGGAAAAGAGATAGCGGCTATTCATGCTGGTTGGCGTCCGCTTGCTGCTAATATAATCGCACATACATTAAATGAATTAACTAGCCCAACCTCTGATTTACAGGCATGGTTTGGACCTTGTATTGGACAAACAGCTTTTGAAATCGGCGATGAAGTAAGAGAGGCATTTTTGACTATAGATGCCGAACTAGTTGTTTGTTTTAAAAAGTACCAACAACGTTGGCATGCAGATTTAACATTAATTGCCCAGCATTTATTACAAAAGCAGGGTGTCACGAATATTCACATATTAGACGAATGCACCTTTCAACAAACTGACAAATACTTTTCATATCGTAGAAATAGTCGAACGGGTCGAATGGTTTCTGTTATTGCGATTAACCGCTGATTAGTATGAGAGCTATAGATTCTCTATAGTTTTTGTTTTTATAGCGTTATTTCTTGATGTGTATGCACTTGAAATAGACTCAAAAGCCCATAACTTATTATCAGAAACAATTGTAAGACCAGTAATATGGCAGTAGGAGTATTGATATGCGATTAGACCGTTTTACCCAAACTTTTCAAGTGGCTATATCAGACGCACAATCGATTGCGTTAGGTAAAGATCATCAATTTATAGAGCCCTCTCATTTAATGCTCGCGTTATTTAATCAAAATAACAGCAGCACAATTCCACTTTTAAAAAGTGCTGGTATTGATATTTACTCATTACGAACTCAAGTTGAAGATGTCATATCTTCGTTGCCCCAGGTGTCAGGTACTGGAGGTGATGTACAGTTGTCATCTGCAATGGCAAACATTCTTAATTTGTGTGACAAATACGCACAAAAACTTGGTGATCAATACATATCATCAGAAATATTTTTGCTAGCTGCATTAGAAGACAAAGGTAAACTTGGTCAAATTCTTAAATCTTTAGGCGCGACAGAGCAACGTATTAAAGATGCTATTACGCATATCAGAGGTGGGCAAAGTGTCAATGACCAAAATGCCGAAGATGTTAGGCAAGCGCTAGAAAAATACACCGTAGATGTAACAGCTCGTGCAACAGAAGGTAAATTAGACCCTGTTATCGGTCGAGATGATGAAATACGTCGAACTATACAAGTATTGCAACGGCGAACAAAAAACAACCCTGTGTTGATCGGTCAACCTGGAGTGGGTAAAACTGCCATAGTGGAAGGTTTAGCACAGCGTATTGTTGATCATGAAGTACCAGAAGGCTTAAAAAATAAGCGTGTTTTATCATTAGACATGGGAGCCTTAGTTGCTGGAGCAAAATACCGTGGTGAATTTGAAGAGCGGTTAAAAGCTGTTCTCAATGATCTAGCGAAAGAAGAAGGTCAAATCATCCTATTTATCGATGAATTGCATACCATGGTAGGCGCAGGTAAAACAGATGGTGCAATGGATGCAGGTAATATGTTAAAACCTGCGCTAGCGCGTGGCGAGTTACATTGCGTTGGCGCAACTACGTTAGATGAATACCGTCAATATATTGAAAAAGACGCTGCCTTAGAACGCCGCTTTCAAAAAGTATTAGTGGAAGAACCGAGCGTTGAAGACACCATTGCAATCTTGCGTGGTTTAAAAGAGCGTTATGAATTACATCATAATGTTGAAATCACAGATCCTGCCATAGTTGCCGCGGCGAGTTTATCGCATCGTTATATTAGTGATCGCCAGTTGCCAGATAAAGCGATTGATTTAATTGATGAATCAGCATCGAGCATACGATTGCAAATGGATTCAAAACCAGAAGAACTTGATCGGCTGGAAAGAAAAATTATTCAACTAAAGCTTGAAGCAAAATCGTTGGAAGATGAAAGTGATGATGCAACCGTAAAACGTTTAACGCTAATTCAAGAGCAATTAGTAGATTTTGAAAGTAAATATCATGAACTTGATGAAGTGTGGACTTCTGAAAAAGCGGCTATTCATGGAACACAAGCGATAAAAGCTGACTTAGAACAGGCGAGAATTGATTTAGATTCAGCAAGACGCAATGGCGATTTAAATAAAATGGCTGAATTGCAATATAGCCGTATTCCAGACTTAGAAAAGCAACTTGATTTAGCTTCCCAAGCTGAAATGCAAGAAATGAGTTTATTAAAAAATAAGGTTACTGATGTAGAAATTGCTGATGTGTTAAGCCGCTCTACAGGTATACCTGTGGCCAAAATGTTAGAAGAAGAGCGTGATAAATTATTGCACATGGAAGATGACTTACATAAGCGTGTGATTGGCCAGTCAGAAGCAGTTATCTCTGTTTCAAATGCTATTAGGCGTTCAAGAGCTGGTTTAGCAGATCCTAATCAACCAATAGGATCATTCTTATTTTTAGGGCCAACCGGGGTGGGTAAAACAGAGTTGACCAAAGCTGTCGCGCACTTTTTATTTGACAGTGAAGATGCATTGATACGTGTTGACATGTCTGAATTCATGGAAAAGCATTCAGTGGCACGTTTAGTCGGTGCTCCTCCAGGTTATGTTGGTTATGAAGAAGGGGGCTATTTAACTGAAGCTGTTAGAAGAAAGCCTTATTCAGTTATTCTACTTGATGAAATTGAAAAAGCGCATCCAGATGTTTTTAACATTTTATTGCAAGTATTAGATGATGGACGTTTAACCGATGGACAGGGACGCACGGTTGATTTTCGTAATACTGTTGTCATCATGACATCTAATATTGGTTCTGACATTATTCAAAGTTTAAATAATGAAAGCCAATATAATGAAATGAAAACTTTAGTAATGAATGAAGTAGGACAACATTTTAAACCTGAGTTTATTAATCGTATTGATGAATCTGTCGTTTTCCACCCATTACAATCAGAACAAATAAAACAAATAGCAAGTATTCAGTTAGAAGGGTTGGCAACGCGATTAGCGCAAAGAGATATTACCCTTGAAGTATCTGAACAGGCTTTATCGCTAATTTCAGAGGCGGGTTTTGATCCGTTGTTTGGTGCTAGACCTTTAAAAAGGGCGATTCAACAATCAATAGAAAACCCACTTGCACATAAAATATTAGCGAACGAACTTGACGGAGTTCAGAGAGTTAATATTGATGTAAAAGATCAACAGTTGACGTTTAACTGTTAAAGCTGTTGTCGAGGTTTACGGTATATCACAGTAAACTTCGACTTGCTTCTCATTTATGGCGAGTTGTTGTGATTTTTCTGTTGCTGAAAGCACTTTAAGTTCACCATTTCCATCGGTGTACTGGATATTGTCATAACTTTGTAATGTGTGCACATTGGCTTTTGCTTCAGTACACTTATCTATCGTTTCATTCTCAATAGCTTTTGTATTACTTGTAGTCTTAGTCTTTGGTTTTTGAACAGTTGTATCCGAAACTTTGGGTGTACTTACCGACTTTGGAATTGCAGCTAATGATAGCTCCGTGTAATTATTATGCTCTGGTTGATGTTGGCTAAAATGCACGACGTTATTTTTATCTACCCATCGATATACAGTAACATTGTCCGCATAACTGAGCGTACTCGACAACATTGTCGATATTGTTAATACTAATAATTTCATCCTACTACTGTACTCCATTTCATGCGTGTTATGCTTGTTCAGGTTATATCAACTTCTGCTGCTACTGACAAATCGTTAAAGGGAATTCCTATAATCAACCAATTAATTATAGGACTAGATATTGAGATATGTTAAATTACCGCGAATTTAATAAAAGAGACAATTGAATAACATGGCAGAAAATAAAAAGGTATCAAACAGCCCAAATCGTGGGATTTATTTACTACCTAACTTATTAACCACAGCGGGTCTGTTCTCAGGATTCTTTGCTGTTGTTTCATCAATGAATGGACATTTTGAAAGTGCTGCAATTGCTATTTTCATCGCGATGATTTTTGATGGTTTAGATGGCCGTGTTGCAAGAATGACAAATACTCAAAGTGAATTTGGGGCCGAATACGATAGTATGGCCGATATGGTTTCATTTGGTATCGCGCCAGGTCTTGTTGCTTATAATTGGGCGTTATCAGACATGGGCAAGTTTGGTTGGCTAGCTGCATTTGTTTTTGTGGCAGCGGCAGCATTACGACTTGCTCGTTTTAATACTCAAGTTGGCGTTGCTGACAAAAGATACTTTCAAGGCTTAGCAAGCCCCGCTGCTGCTGGTGTGGTAGCAAGCCTTGTTTGGTTAGGCACTGAATATGAAATTAATGGCCATGATATTGGGTTTATTATGGGGCTTATTACCATAACAGCTGGTTTATTAATGGTTAGTAACTTTAGGTATAACAGTTTTAAAGAAGTTGACTGGAAAGGAAAAGTTAACTTTATCGTTGTGCTGCTCATTGTACTTGTTTTTGTTATTGTTGCGGCAAGTCCAGCTGAACTACTTAGCGCAATATTTGTTTTATATGCGGCGTCAGGACCAATAACAACTATTCGTAGTGTCAAAAAGTTAAAATTAGAGCATGTTGTTGGTGATGATCAAGATGCGGAATTTAACACTGAGAAAACAGAAAACTCTCCGAAGCAGCAAGAAGTAGATAAAAAAGACAAGCAACCCGAAGATTTGTAGCGTAAATAAGATATATTTAAAAAAAGAGGAAAATGCATATTTTCCTCTTTTTTTGTTTATAAACTTTGATAAATCACCAAATCTGTACTATTTTTGAACATCCATGAAGCTTTTTTTAATAAATTGAAAATAGTTGTTGACGGGGCGATATAAATCCCTAAAATGCGCATCCACTTCTCGGGGACAAGCCAAGAAGCT
>NZ_JAUOPD010000014.1 GCF_030546745.1 Thalassotalea sp. 1_MG-2023 | reverse complement strand
CTCTATTTCAAGAGTAGCGTCAGCAAGTAACGAGACTCACTCTCTGTACCTGAGTGACATTCACATTGAAAACAATGCGCCACCAACTGAGCTACAGCCGCTTCATATTATTTACTCTATTTCAAGAGTAGCGTTAGCAAGTAACGAGACTCACTCTCTGTACCTGAGTGACATTCACGTTGGCAACGTGATGCTCTACCAACTGAGCTACAGCCGCTTCATATTATTCACTCTATTTCAAGAGTAGCGTTAGCAAGTAACGAGACTCACTTAACAGTATTAAATTGGAGCGGCTAACGAGACTCGAACTCGTGACATTCACGTTGGCAACGTGATGCTCTACCAACTGAGCTACAGCCGCTTTATTTAAGCGCCGCGCATAATAGCGCAAGCTTTTTTATAATTCAACTACTGACGTAGGATGAAATGGTACCCGGGGCCGGACTTGAACCGGCACGCTGTTACCAGCGAGGGATTTTAAATCCCTTGTGTCTACCAATTCCACCACCCGGGCAAAGTGGAGGCGGGTCCCGGAGTCGAACCGAGGTCCACGGATTTGCAATCCGCTGCATAGCCACTCTGCCAACCCGCCGTTTCATCAACCACGTTGGGTAGTCAAATTTAACTTCCTTATTATAATTGGAGCGGCTAACGAGACTCGAACTCGTGACATTCACGTTGGCAACGTGATGCTCTACCAACTGAGCTACAGCCGCTTCATATCAAACACTCTATTTAAAGAGTCGCGTGAGTAAGTATCGATACTTACTCTCTGCACCTTAGTGACATTCACATTGAAAACAATGTGCTACCAATTAAGCTACAGCCGCTTCATTTCGCTGACTCCCTGTCAACTGGAGGAGCATTCTACATAGAAAATTATGTGAGTCAACAATTTAATATCAATTTTAATTCAACTGGTTAAAAACCGACTGATCTGTCGATTTTTTACTAAATTTATGATTATTTTAATGCTTTAACACTGGCCAAGCAGCTTTAAAATAGCTCACCATTGTAATAACAGTAAGAACCGTCGCGATATAATAAAAAGCATAAGCTGCGAACATTAAAATTTCATGCGGAAAATTAAAGAATATTAATGGTATGTCATAATTGGGTTGCCAAATTAGCCCCATCACCCCCAACATTTGTGCCGCTGTTTTATATTTGCCTAAGGTAGAGACGGCAACAATATCTCGTTTACCTTTTGAAGACATAAACTCCCGTAAGGCGCTAATGAATATTTCTCTGGAAATCATAATCATTGCTGGCACTGCAACGTACCAGACTTCAAAATCAGCCGCGATCATGATTAATGCAGCTGCAACCATCAGCTTATCAGCGACAGGGTCTATAAATGCACCAAAGGCCGAAGATTGATTTAATCTACGTGCTAAGTATCCATCAAGTGCATCACTTACTGCCGCTAACCAGAAAATAGCAAACGCACCAAAATGACTCCAAGAGATAGGTAAGTAAAAAACAATAATAAAAACTGGAATTAAGGTAATTCTAAATAATGTAATTTGGTTTGGGATGGTCCACATATTACTTCTAGGCTCATTAGTATATCGATTAACGTAGCTGTCAAAAGTCTACGAACAAAATCGTTTCAGACATTTTACACAACTGGGGTTAATTGTCATGTAAAGCATTATAAATAGTTTCAGCAAGTGACTTACTGATCCCAGGTACTTTAGCTAAGGCATTTTTATCCGCGGCCTGTACTTCTTGCAAACCACCAAGAAACTTCAATAGTGCCTGCCGTTTTTTAGCACCTATTCCTGGTATTGTTTCTAATGTAGACTTTTTACTGGCTTTTTGTCTTTTAGCACGATGTCCTGCAATAGCAAATCGATGCGATTCATCGCGAATATGCTGTACAAGGTGCAACGCGGGTGAAGTGCCAGGCAATGAGATTAATTGGTGCGTACCTGCTAATATAAGTGTTTCTAACCCCGGTTTTCTAGACTCACCCTTGGCAACCCCAACTAATAAAGGCGTATTATTTAAGCTCAGTTCAGCAAAAAACTGTTCTGCTTTAGCCAGTTGACCTTTACCACCATCAATAAACACAATATCTGGTAAATTATCTTCGTTCGTCAGTTTTCCATAACGTTTATTTAACGCAAAAGCCATTGCTGCATAGTCATCACCGGGGGTTATGCCAACAACATTGTATCTGCGATAATCGCTTTTTAGCGGCCCTTCTCTATTGAAGACTACATTAGAAGCAATAGTTTGCTGTCCCATAGTATGACTGATATCAAAACATTCAATACGTTGAATACCATTCCCCATTTCAAAGACTTCATTTAATGCATCAAATCGACTTTGCATTGATTCTTTATGAGCATTTTTACTTTGCAAAGCAATTTGTGCGTTAGTGTTTGCAAGCTTAATGTATTGCGCACGTTCAGATTTAACTCGGTAAGACATTTTCACATCAAACCCTGCTTGTTGCGTTAATAATGCAGCTAAGTGTTGACTATTTTCTATTTTAAAAGGCACCACAACTTCTTTAGGTGTATTACCTGTTTCTAGAGAGTTACCAAAATAATGTTGTTGAATAAACGCTTCTAAAACTTCTTGGTCATCAGTATCAGAAGGTACGGTTGGGAAATAGCTTTTACTACCTAAAATTTTATGATCACGTATAAATAATAAGTGAATACACACTTGAGAATGATGACGATAATAGCCTATTACATCCAATTCAGCCGCAATACCACTAACAAATTGTTGCTGCTGTACTTTTCTCAATGTAGAAATTTGATCTCTAAAACGCGCTGCTTTTTCAAATGCTAATTCAGTACTTGCATGTTCCATTTTGTCGACCAAATCTGCGATGACATCAGAACTTTTCCCGCGTAAAAACAACTTTGCCAAATTCACTTGTTCTTGGTAGTCAGACTCGCTAATTTTATCGACACATGGCGCGGAGCACCTGCCTAATTGGTATTGCAAACAAGGCCGACTACGAGCACGATAATAGCTATCTTCACACTGGCGTATAGGAAACAACTTCTGCATTAAACGTAAGCTTTCCCATACTGCACCTGCGCTTGGATACGGGCCAAAGTAATCTCCTTTTACTTTTTTACCACCGCGGTGCAATCCAAGTTTTGGATGCTTATGATCAGTAATTAATAAATAAGGATAAGACTTGTCATCTCTTAATAAAATATTGTATTTAGGAAGGTACTTCTTAATGTAATTATTTTCTAAAATTAACGCTTCAGCTTCCGTATTGGTGACGGTCACATCGATCGCAGCAATTTGTTTCACTAAAGCACGCGTTTTATTACTACCTACATCTTTTCTAAAGTAACTGGAAAGTCGCTTTTTAAGTTGTTTCGCTTTACCAACGTAAATGACCGTACGTTTATCATCATACATACGATAAACGCCTGGCTGCTCAGTTACCGAGGCAAGGAAAGCTTTATGTTCAAATGTGGTTAGTTGTTCTTGAGACAAAACAAATTAAAGCGTTTCGGTTTTTAACATTCCATGCCTAATAGCAAGGTGAGTAAGTTCAACATCATTACTAACCTTTAACTTTTCAAACATACGATACCGATAGCTGTTAATCGTTTTAGTACTTAAAATTAGCTGCTCTGAAATATCAGGTACTTTTTCACCTCTCGTGATCATCAGCATAATTTGAAGTTCACGTTCAGATAATACATTAAATGGGTTTTCATCAGGTGATTTAAACTGATTTAGTGCCATTTGCTGCGCAATTGCTGGTGTGAGGTATCGTTGACCACTGTTCACAGCTCTAATGGCGTTTACCATTTCATCTGAGCCAGCGCCTTTTGTTAAGTAACCTGCGGCACCTATTTGCATCACTTTTGTAGGAATAGGATCTTCACAATACACCGTTAACACGATCACTTTAACATCTGGTGCATAGCGAATTATTTTCTTTGTCGCTTCTAAACCACCAATACCAGGCATATTCATGTCCATTAACACAACGTTTGGCTCATCCTTGCGGCAAAAAGCAACAGCTTCTTCACCTGTTTGACACTCGCCTACAACTTTCAGACCCTTTACGTCATCAAGTATTCTTCTAATACCTGTGCGTACTAATTCGTGATCATCTACTAATAAAACGTTAATCAAAAGACAAATACCTTACTCATATTAATAATAATTGTGTATGTTAAAGCCCGTTAAGAATATAGCGAAAGCCAAACCAACACAACGGAAAAAATAGCACTCTAGCGTATTTTATTTAACTTATTGGTCAATTATAGCCGAGTACGTGGGTTATAAATTATTTTTTTTCAACCAACTATTAAGTAATGCAATTTGACCATTTTTATATGCCGCATACGTCAAACGAATAGCATTACTCATAATGATACTATCATTCCAACCTGTTTGTTCTGTGATTAACTGATAGCATTCTTTTGCTTCTTGCGTCATGTATCCACGTATTTCTTGTTTTCCTCGCTCTTTTTGACGTTCGCGATACCGCTTTTGTTTTTCTGCGTTAGATAAAGGTTCTTTTTTCATATTATTCAACTTGTTAGCTTAATATATATTAACCAAAAATCGGTTATGCGTTACCGAATTTTAACTGTAGAACCACATTTACACAAACAAATAATTAAAAATTTAACTGTTCAGAGTTGTTTAGTGTACAAGTGTTCGCTAAAGTAGCGCCTTTGAAATTTAGACCAACACATTGAAAAGCTAATGGCACAACAAAACTCATATACTAAAGAAGAACTCGTTTTAGCGGGTACAACAGACTTTTTCGGTGAAGGGAATAGTAAATTACCTGCTGATAACATGTTAATGATGGATCGAATCAAATTAATCACAGATGAAGGTGGGTTATACGGTAAAGGTGAAATCATCGCAGAACTTGATATTACTCCTGACCTTTGGTTTTTTGACTGTCACTTCAAAGGTGACCCGGTAATGCCTGGTTGTTTAGGTTTAGATGCTATGTGGCAGCTTGTTGGTTTTCATCTTGCTTGGTCAGGTGGTCCTGGTCGTGGCCGTGCTTTAGGTGTCGGTGAAGTGAAGTTTACTGGCCAAATATTACCAACTGCTAAAAAAGTGACTTATAAAATTAACCTAAAGCGCGTTATTAAACGTAAACTCTTTATGGGTATTGCTGACGGAAGTGTTTTTGTTGATGGTAAAGAAATTTACACGGCTAAAGATTTGAAAGTAGGTTTATTCGCAGACACTTCTGCTTTCTAAGTAACCGTTTAACAATCGCTAACGTTAAAAATATACTGCGGTAAGCGTTAGAGTAATACGAAATATTAAGGCCAAGTATTATCACTTGGCCTTTTCTTATTTAATGCAGGGTAAATTCTAACCTAGCTATTTCTCGAGTTTAACGAAGTAATTAACCGTTCAAAGCCCTTTTCAAGATCTTCAATTAAATCATCAGGATCTTCTAAACCAATGTGCACACGAATTATAGGCTTTTGATAAGCGACTTTTGTCGCTGTTCTAAGGCGTTCAACATTATTCGCTAGAATTAAGCTTTCGAAGCCCCCCCATGAAAAGCCCATTTTAAAATGCTGCATACCATCTAAAAATTCGTTCATGGCAGCCATATCTCCAATGTTTAACACAAATGAAAATAAACCGTTTGATCCTGTAAAATCTCGTTTAAAAATTTCATGTCCCGGGCATGATTCAAAGCAAGGGTGTAACACCGTATCAACTTCTTCACGTGCAGCTAACCAATGGGCAACTTTTAAAGCATTCTCTTGGTGTTGCTTTAACCTAACACCTAAAGTACGTATACCCCGTAAAGCTAAATATAAATCATCAGGTGAAGTACATTGCCCCATTAAATAGCTGTTTTCACGAAGTTGAGGCCAATATTTCTCGCTAGCAACTGCAGTTCCTAACATCACATCTGAATGACCAACGATATATTTAGTAGCCGCTTGAATAGAAATATCAACGCCATGTGCAAATGGATCAAAAAATATGCCCGCAGACCATGTATTATCTAACATAACAATACAGTCATGCTGATGAGCCACTTTAGCAATACTTGGTACATCTTGAACTTCCATGGTTATTGAACCAGGTGATTCCAAGAATATTAAACGCGTATTTTCTTTTATAAGTGCTTCAATGCCAGCGCCAATTAACGGATCGTAATATGTTGTTTCAACGCCAAACTTTGCTAATACGTTTTCACAAAAATCACGAGTTGGTTCATAAGTGGTATCAACCATTAAAATGTGGTCACCTGCTGAAACAAAGGCAAGTATCGCATTAGTGATTGCAGCGGTTCCCGAAGGATAAAGTGCACAGCCTGCTCCACCTTCAAGCTCAACCATCGCGTCTTGAAAAGCAAACGCGGTTGATGTGCCTCGGCGTCCATAGAATAATGTTTGATTACCGCGATTAGCCGCTGCTTGCTTCATCTGCTTTACAGAGTCAAACACCACCGTAGAAGCGCGTTCAACGGGTGGGTTTACTACACCACGTGTCCATTTGCTGCTACGACCCGCATTAATAATTTTGGTCTGTTTCTTCATATTACTCACTTTTCTTTTTAGCTATCTAGCCATCTAAACACAACATACTGGTTATTGAGTTGAAACGCACGTTATTTTTCAGTTAGTTCTGTTATTAGTTAATCATTAGCAATCTATGGTAAAAAAATACACATTCAAAAGAGCGATTGTTGAGGAGCCACTATTTGCTCGAAAGACTCTCCGATGAACGGTAAAATAGCATCGGCAACCGCCGCTAATTGACGATCAATATACAACTGATAGTCCATGGGAGCATTTACATAGCCAACGACTTGTGGCCCTGATGTGGTTAATACATATTCAACCCAGCCTTTATTTTGAAATCGTAATGCTCTACCCTGTTTCCTATTTAGCTCATCGGCCGCACGTGCTGCTTTTATGTGCGGTGGAACATTTTTTACATACAGATGTAATTTTCGACGAATACGTTTACGATATACCAATAAATGATCCAGCTCACCCTTTAAGGTTTGTTGAACAATACTCTGAACATAGTCGATAACAGGCTCGTCGTTGAATACTTTACGATACAACGATTGTTGAAACTGTTTAGCAAGTTGAGTCCAATCAGAACGTACACTTTCTAATCCTTTAAAAATAATACTTTCAATGCCATCTTTATTCACAATGCCAGCATATCGCTTTTTAGTGCCCACTTCCTGGCCTCTAATTGTCGGCATAAAAAATTTGATAAAGTGTGTTTCAAATTCAATTTCTAATTGGCTGGTTATCTTGTATTTACGGATTAGCTCTTCTTGCCAACGTTGATTGATCAAAACAGCAAGTTCATCACCTTTCATTTTACAAGCAGCTTGATCAAGTTCGTCTGGTACACTAACAAAAATAGAGTCTGTATCACCGTATATCACTTGAAATCCCTGCTGTTCAATCCATAACTTCGTGGTTTTTAGCAGTTCATGCCCACGTTTAGTGATAGAGCTTGCAAGTCGAGGATCAAAAAATCGACAGCCCGTTGAACCTAATATACCGTAAAAGGAATTCATAATAATTTTGATCGCTTGTGAAAGAGCATCATTGTGTTCAGCTTTTGCTTTATCACGTTCAGACCATAACTCTTCGATTATATCGGGCAAAAAGTGCTTTTCTCGAGAAAAATATGCACCGTCAAAACCTTCAATACTATGATCAGTATCGAGCAATCCTTCAACCATCCCCATAGGGTCAATATTGAAGGTACGTATGATGCTGGGATACAGGCTTTTAAAATCGAGAACCAATACGTTTTTATACAACCCCGGAATTGAATCCATAACAAAACCACCTGGCGACACTAACCCTTTCATACCATCACCTAAATTAGGTGCGATATAGCCAGCACGATGTAACTTAGGCAAATAAAGATTAGTAAAAGCAGCAACTGAACCACCTATTCTGTCAATTGACAAGCCAGTTAATTCAGCGCGTAATTTGGCAAACGACAATAAGTTAGTGCGTTCAAATATCCGTAACACCAATGCACAATCTTGTAAGTTGTAGGCTGCTAAGGCTAGTTTATCATGATGAAAATTATCTATGATTTCAGCCACTCGATTTTCAACATCTTCAACTTTTTTTCCAACACCGAGTAACTCTGTTGCCACGGAATCTAATGAAAAACTACTAAAAGAATACGTTGCCGTTCTTAGTAAATCGATTCCGTCTATGATCACACGACCATTAATATCAATAAAAAGCTGTTCACTTACGCGATTTTTTCTCCATCGTGGTTGTTTACCATCTCGTCCAATTGAAAAGCTTAATCGATATAAATCGAATCGTTGTTGTAAAGTTTGAAAATCAAAATTAATAACATTCCAACCAATAACAATATCGGGATCATATTCATGAAACCAGCGGATAAGTGCTTGAAGTAACGACTTTTCATTTGCAAACCATACAATGTGCGGGTAGATTTCATTAGCTTCATCTGTAGAGAGTTTATTAGAATTACAACCGGTATTTTCACCGATCATCAGTACTGTTTTAATTGATTCTTGCTGATCAGACGCTAAATAAAGCCCTATAGAAAATAATTCACCTTTTAACGTACATTCAATATCTAACGAAACTACAGAAAACGACACAGGAAAACGTAATTTATCTTCAACTAATGATCTCGCTTTAACACCAGTAAATACAGGAGGGTTACTGGGCTGTTCATCGATTGGTGATTGACATATGAACGCTACATTAGCCGTAATAAAACGTTCCATCAAATACCGTTCATCTGGCCTAATATCATCTTCATAACGTTTAATATCGTGATTTAACAGCACCTCACGGGCGCGATAAAAGTGCTGCATGGAATTGAAGTAGAAACCCGTGACTTGTTGCTGTTGAAAGGTTTTTAATGATAACGGGGTAACTTTATCAACTGTTATTGCAGCCGCTTTGAGCAGCGCAAGAGACTTATCAACGTTTTCATTTTCGATAAAAAATAACGCCTGTTCATCATAAATATTGATACAGCTAGCGCCATCTTTACTTTTTACCCAATAGGATAAAACGATACCAGCTTGACTGTCGTAAGCCTGCCTCGTCAAAATAAAGCCTTTAATAGTTTTATACGATTGCAGCAAATAAAATCCTTAAAGTGTTATCAATCGCACCAGCGAACTGGTAATATATACAGCATTGTAAATTAAATTGACGCTAGAATAAACCGTCTCAGGGAGTTAAAGCTTTCTATGCTTTCCGATAATATAAAACAAGCAATTCGAACGGCTTACAAAGCATTCGGTGAAAACCTAGAGAATTTCAACCCTAGAAAACAACAAACCTTTTTAATTGCAGAAATAGCAAAAACACTTGCCGGTGAATACAGTAAAGATCGTAAATTAATTGCGATAGAAGCAGGCACAGGTACAGGAAAATCACTTGCTTATTCTTTAGGCGCTATTCCACTGGCAAAAGCTAAAGACAAAAAGGTGTGTATTTCAACAGCAACCGTTGCTTTACAAGAGCAATTAGTGGAAAAAGACTTACCTTTTTTAAAGCAACATAGCGGAATTGATTTTTCATTCACTTTAGTTAAAGGCCGACAACGCTATGTTTGTCGACAAAAATTAACCGCTGCAGTTAGCGTCCAAGATTCGCCACAGCCTGGTTTTACCTTTGCTGAAAAGCCCTCTGAACGAGATTTAACGTTGTTAAAGCAATTACATAGCGCTTTAAAAGAAAATCGATGGCAAGGCGACAGAGACTCATGGGCAGACCCTATTCCACATCATATTTGGCAACTTATTCAATCTGATAAATACAGCTGTTTACGTAATGTAGCGGATCATACCCATTGTCCGTTCCATAAAGCACGAGAAACGATGGATAATAGCGATGTGTTAGTGATAAATCATAGCTTGCTTTTGGCAGATCTAGAAATGGGCGGTGGTAAAATTTTACCAGACCCAGAAGATACTTTTTACATAATTGACGAAGCGCACCATCTACCAAAAATAACCCGTGATCACGCCAGTGCTGCCATTGCCATAAAGGGTGCAACAGAATGGCTAGATAAACTCAAAGAGCTAGCGGATAAAATGGCGAAATTAATCAAATCTCAAAGTGCTATTTCACCGTCATTAAAATTAGCAGATGACTGCACAGATCTACTCACTGATTTGCAAAAAGTCCTCACCTTCATTGATGCTAACAAAAGCATCTATTTTGCCCCTAATAAGCGTACTAAGTTTTCAACAGACAAAGACAGTACCGTTTACCGTTTCGAACATGGAGTGTTACCTAAAGCCATAAAACAACCCGCAGAAGATTTAGAAGAACTTAGTAAAAAATGTTTAAACCACGCGAATAAACTGTATTTTCTTTTAATGGAAGCGGTGAAAGACGGTGAAGTAGCGAGTTATTTGGCAGAACCTTTATTATCTGAATATGGCTTTTTAAATCAACGACTGGAAAATTTTCATGCATTATGGGCCATGTATGCAAAGGTTGATAGTGAGAAAGCCGCACCGGTTGCCCGTTGGTGTGAACTCACCGAACATAAAAAACTTGATTACTTATTGGCAGCATCTCCTATTGAAGTCGGTTTTACCTTGGAAGATAAGTTATGGTCTAAATGTGAAGGAGCTGTACTTTGCTCTGCTACAATAATGGCGCTAAATTCATTTGATCATTTCCGCCGACAAGTCGGCTTGAGTAATACTGATGGTACCCAATATCAAAAAGTTGACTCGCCTTTTAATTATCAACAATGTGCACAATTAAATATTATTGATACGGAATACGAGCCAAGTGATGAACGGTTTAGCGATGAATTAATTAGAAGACTACCTAAACTTATTGCCCAAGGTGAAGCAACCCTAGTGTTATTTTCCTCATACTGGCAGATGGAAACGGTTGCTAAAGCGCTGCGTGAAAAAAATACATTGTCTATTTTGGTTCAAGGTGAGCAATCAAGACAACACATAATAGAAAGTCACAAAAAACACTGTGATAACAATGAAAACAGTATTGTTTTTGGCACACAAAGCTTTTCAGAAGGGCTTGATTTACCAGGAAAATATCTTACAAATTTAATTATCACTAAACTCCCCTTTTCTGTACCAACAAGCCCGGTGGAAGAAGCTCACGCTGAATATGTTAGCGCGAAAGGTGGAAACCCATTTATGTCGATTAGTGTCCCCGAAGCGAGCAAAAAGTTAATACAAGCGACAGGCAGGTTGTTAAGAAATGAAAAAGACACGGGTATTATTACCATTTTAGACAAACGATTAAAAACCAAACGTTACGGGCAAGATCTTCTCAATGCCTTACCGCCTTATAAACGAGGTTAATTATTAAATAAGCTAAATTTGCCGCAAGTAAAACAAACTTATCTGCTGATCGAACTCTTTGGATATGGCCCTATATCTTCAATTGCTAAGGCTAACGCTCTCTCTATGTCAGGCAACAGAGCTTGATGTCTTTTATGTAAATAATGATAACCTTTAAGCGTTGTTAACTCAGCTGTTTGATATTGATATTCAGGCAGATCAACATAATTACCGAAATCTTCTGATGTTATTGTTAATAGATAATCAAGGCGTTTACGCATAAACATTTCAGCTACTTTTCCCGCTGATGCAACTTCATAAATATTCGCTTTTTTATCGGCCATAAAGACTTTAGTCACATTCACTCCAGCGATTGTACCTATGGTTTTTCTTTTTTGATTAACGATAGTTGGATCACAGATAACATCAATTTGGCAAAATAACATTAATTTACCTGAGGCTAAAACAATAGGTACACGAATAAATTCAGGAATAGCATGCTCTACCAAAGAAGTACGTATTGTTAATGCATCAATATTGCCTTTATTGGCTTCAATTGCTCCTCTTCCTGAAGGTAATTGCATAAAAGTAATGCGAAAATCTAAATGGTTATATGCATGCTCTACATAATTCTTATACCAAAGCACTACCGGAGAGTCATTAACAACGCTGATTTTCATTGAGGTTTGCTCTGCAAAAACACTTGATTGGCAAAACATTAAAAGCATGATAAACAAGGTGTAAAAACATCGCATTCTTGCGGCTCCCGTTACTTCCGTGTTGCTATTAAGTATAGACGCTACTTTATAACATGCTTACTTAGGGGAGTTAAAAAATAATCTTTTGTGTACTGATCAAGTCGTTTCGGCGGGATTTTAGGAACGTGAATACCTATATGTTTATCAGCATTTAATACATTAAACAAAATATCGCGCCCTTGAGCTGACATAAAAAACCAATAAGGTGGAAAATTCACATTTACACGAGTTTTAGACCAATGCAATTTGTAGGGTAAATAATGTGTTATGTCAGGGTCTGCATCTCCCATATGCATAATGGTATTATCATTATTAAACGTCACTCTAAACACTAAATTTTCTACATCTGCTCTTGCCGGCCAACCAGCATGAGGGATCCTCACCGCATCAACCGTTAGGTATTTTCCGTTATACTCCCATGGTTCACTGTTAAAGGTTAAATCAATAGTATGCAGTTGTTCAGCTTTAATATTTGTTGTTTGATTCGTTCGCTGTTCAATTTGTTTTATTGCCTGATTAGCGGCAAAAAGTGAAACATGAGTATTAGCCGCTAGATACTTTATCATCATGTCTGCGTCAAAATGATCTCGATGGGCATGACTTATAAAAATTGCGCTAATATCGTTAAACGGTGGCTGGTTGTGCATAATTGCCGTTATTAAATGTTCTGGCACTTGTTGATAAAGTCCAAAATCATGGCTAAAAAAAGGATCAAATAATATTTTTTCATTACCTGATTCAATAAATAACGCTTCATTGCCTAAATAGGTAATTGTAGTCTTGTTGTCTATTTGGTGTTTTTTAACCGTAAATTCACGCGTGTCTTTGTTATACTCTGAAAAATCATGAGCAAATGTTGTGACGCTTTGGCAGAAAATAAAACCGATCAATAACCAACTCACACTATTTTTACTCATATTTTTATCATGCACCTTTAGCATTAGACTAGCCTCTAGACCTTATCAACTATAATACATCTACACAACATCCATTTATTAAAGGGCTGAGATTATCTTGGGCTGTTCAATACATAAAAAAACCAGAGCATTGCACTCTGGTTTAAGCTTGATAAAACTGTAATTGCACCTCCTTTAATTACTGACCGTTTTAATGCTAGTGTCTGAAACATGAGATTGTTGAAGCTTTATCACCACACGGCGATCATAAAAGCTCACTTGATTTTCATTACTGGCTACCACCGGAGCTTGTTCTCCGAATGCAAACAAATTAATCCTTTCTGCAGCTATCCCACGATCTATTAATGCTTTTTTAACGGCATTCACACGTGCAATTGATAATGCTTTGTTACGCGATTCGCTGCCTTGTAAATCGGTGTATCCTGATAAATCCACTTTAATTGTCGGAGACATTGCTAATAATTTCGCTAATGCATCAATTTGACTTTTATAATGCGGCTTTAACGCGCTTTCACCCGTGGAGAATTGAATACTCATTAATAAATTTTCCGCTTGAAGTTGCGAAGCATTATGTTGCTGTTGTTGCATTGCCATCAGCTCTTGTTGATACTCTTGTTCAGCTTCTTGCAGTTTTTGTTGATAATTTTTCATCGCTTGCTGATAATCTGATTGTGTTTGATCCAATTTCACCGTTAGCCCCTCACGCTGTTCGTTAGCGTTATAGTGTTTAGCCGCAAAAGCGCCTACGGCACTTGAAACAATTGCTCCTAACGGCCCTGCGACAATTGCACCTATTACGGCTCCTGAACCAAAGCCAATATGCACATTTTGTTTTTCTTCTTCATGAGTTAATAATTTTGCTTCTTCGTTAGTGCTTGCTGCAAAGGATTGTGGAACCATTAAAGCACCTAGCGTTAAACCGATGACGACATTCTTTTTTACTGTGTTGTTAGTTTTCATTAGCATTCCTGTTTTAGTCATTAAGTATCTTTTCGATGAAACTATTTAACCAAAAGAATCAGGCAATTAAACGTAGCTAACATGGCAATGTGACGATCAAATGTGGCAACAATATGGCAATTAACAATTTTTCGCGATTTTACCGAAAAAGTTTTATATAGTGCACACATTAAGAAATTATAGAGATGCCAAGATTGAAGCATATAGCTATTGTTGAAGATGAAGCGGCAATTCGTGAAAATTACGCAGAAGTGTTAAGAGCACAAGGCTACCAAGTACAAACCTATGCCAATAGAACAACAGCAACTCAAGCATTTAACATAAAACTGCCACAACTTGTGATTTTAGACATTGGATTAGAACAAGAATATGACGGTGGGTTTACCTTGTGCCAATGGCTTCGAAGTATTTCTGAAACCTTGCCCATAATTTTTTTAACTGCCAGAGATAATGATGTAGATACCGTATCAGGGTTACGTATTGGCGCTGATGACTACTTAACGAAAGATATTAGTTTGCCTCATTTAACAGCAAGAATCGCTGCTATTTTCAGACGATTAGAAGTACAACATAAGCCAACTAAAGAAGATCATTTACTATTAAACGGTCAATTAACCATTGATAGCCAACGCATGACAGTAAAATGGCAAGAGAGTTATGTTGATTTAACCATCACTGAGTTTTGGATGGTACATGCGCTGGTAAAATCACCTGGTCATGTCAAAAATCGCCAACAGCTCATGCAAGATTCTAAAATATTTGTCGATGACAGTACCATCACCTCCCATATAAAGCGTATTCGCAAAAAGTTCATGCAAATTGACGCAAACTTTGACTGTATAGAAACCGTTTACGGTATGGGTTATCGCTGGAATGAACCTAAACCATCAGTGAGCAACTAATGGCAATACGTTTTGGTTTACGCAGCAAACTGTTGTTGTTATCAAGCTTTTTAGTGACAATTCCTTGGTTTGGTTATCAATATGTCTGGGAAATGGAAAAGTATTTACGCTTTGGCCAAGAACAAACCATATTAGGCACAGCTCGTGCGCTAGCAACGGCATTACACGAAAGACCGAATCTTTTTAATAACCAAGCGAGTTTTTTACCCAGCGTTGAAAAAGGTAAAGATCTTTACAGTTATCCATTATCACAACCAATAAATTTAGATGGTCAGCATTTTGATTGGCCTGATTACCTTAATAAAGCTCATTATTATGGCGCTGATAATGTGCTTAATGATCAAAGCACGGGCAATAGCCTGTCGTTAAATTACACCGCCGCAGTTGGAAAATACGATAAGTACCTTTACTTTTATTTAAGTGTTGTTGATGACACGGTTATTTTTCGCGATCAAAATGCTATTAGTGTATTACTAAATGATCGCGTTGAGCTTGCTTTTATTAGCCCCAATGGTGAATTTCAGCGTTATGTGATCAGTAATAAAAACGCAGGATGGTTAGATGCTTTTCATTTAAAAACCAATGAAAAATATCCAAGTCGTGCGCCATTCATTCAAGGTAAATGGCTTAACACTAATCAAGGTTACAATATAGAGTTACGTATTCCATTAGATAATATTAGCGACACACTAGCGTTTGCTGTTCATGATGTTGATCAACCCTTTAGTGAAACAATAACGACGATTGCAAGTGCTGATACAACCAGCGCCGAAACACTAGGAACCATCTTAGTGCCCTCTCCAGAAATAGAACGTATAGTTAAAGGCATGCGTTATACTCAGTCAAGTATATGGGTTGTTGATCAACATAATCGTGTACTTGCCCGTGCGGGTGACATAACAAATGCGGAAGGCCTTTGGCACAAAACTTCTGGGATCGCAGATCAAAATGAATGGCACAGTAAAATTAGCACGTGGCTTACTCCTCTATTTGAAACACTGTTGACACAACCCCCGAAATATTTTGTCGATCAATTATATGATGCACAAAATGTCACTGGCGAACATATCGAATCTGCGCTACTTGGTACCCCTCAAAGCCAATGGCGATTATCGGCAGATAAAAAAGCTGTTATATTAACAGCAGCTTACCCAATCTATATTAACAACCAGGTGAAAGGTGCTGTTATTGTAGAAGAGACTAACAATGGTATTAGAACTGTGCGAAATCAAGCGCTAGAAAAGCTCTTTACCAGCATTTTAGCCATTATGCTTTTTGGTATTTTAGCCTTTTTCTTTTTTGCTAGCAGAATTACAAATCGTATCAGGGCATTGAGAAATCAAGCGGAACAAGCCATTGATGAACATGGACGCATTAAAACCTTAGTGCCTGCAGCAACAACGAATGACGAAATTGGCGATCTATCACGCAGTTTCTCAACCGCAGTTAGCCGTTTAAACCAATACAACCAGTACCTTGAAAACATGTCATCTAGGCTGTCACATGAATTGCGCACCCCTATTGCAATCGTGAGAACATCGCTAGAGAACTTATCGTTGCAACCACTACCCGAAACAACTACAACTACGGTAGCCAGAGCCCAAGGCGGTTTAACACGATTAAATTTGATTTTAACCAATATGAGTGAAGCGACAAATTTAACGCAAATGCTCAAAAATACTGATTATGTCACCTTTGACATCATTAAGGTGTTGGAAGGCTGCCTTCAAGGCTACCAGCAAATTTATCACGGTTATAACATTAATTTTCATAATGCAATTGATTCGGCTTCTATCAGTGGCTCGCCTGAACATTTTGCTCAATTACTCGATAAGGTGTTTTCAAATGCGGTTGAGTTTAGTAACGATCAACAAATCACAGTCAGCACCGCAATTAAACAACAAAGGTTTTATCTTTATATCAGTAATAATGGCGAACATTTGCCACAAGCAATGACAGAGCGTTTATTTGATTCAATGGTATCTATTCGTGAAAACCGTCAGGAACTTGAGCAGGATAAGCGCCCGCACTTAGGACTTGGACTATATATTGCGAGGTTAATTTGTGAATTTCATCAGGGAACTATAAAAGCCAGTGATCATCACAACCCCGCGGGTGTTACGATAACTATTGAATTACCTATTGTTGATTAAGTGTTAAAAATTGCTTATTCAATTCCAATATATTTATGCACTTGAATGGATAAACGCCAGTTATTTTCAATACAGGTTTGAATAGCTAATTCAGTGGCCCTTTTCTTTTGGCTTATAGGCTGTAAATACACAGGTTTATTAGTGATATTATTTTTTTCTAGCAATAGTTTTAAATCATCGACATGCGCATTGGTCGCAATTGGGTGTTTAATTTCATTAGCACGTTCTAGTGCACTTTTTAACACCGGATAGCCACCTTTCATATTTATTTTAGGCGAAACAGTAACCCAACAAGCATCTGTTGTTTTTACTTCAAACGTTCCTGACGTTTCAATTTGAGTAGAATACCCTTGATCTTCTAACGTTTGACACAACGAGGTTAAATCCATCATACAAGGTTCTCCGCCGGTAATAACGATATGACGCGCTTGGTAACCTTGTTGCTTAAAAACAGCTAAAATATCTTGCTCTGTCATATTCGCCCAACTGACAGATTCTTGTGGTTTATTGACCATATTATCAATATCAACCTGATCAACGATATCAATATCCCAGGTATGTTTCGTATCACACCAAGAGCAGCCAACAGGACACCCTTGCAACCTCAAAAAAATAGAGGGTTGGCCGGTAAAACTACCTTCACCTTGGATAGTTTCAAATAATTCATTAATTTTGTACGTAACACTCATATTGCTTTGCAGATTGCCTATTTAATGGTTAAACGAATTCAAGTAAAATGCGCAAGATTTCTATTATACCCTAGTGAGACAAAATATGAGTAACAAAGTCGTGGTAATTTATTCTGGCGGCATGGATTCGTTCACCGTATTAAATAAAGCAGTACAAGATGGCAAGCAAGTATTTGCTCTTTCGTTTGATTACGGTCAACGCCACATCAAAGAATTAGATTGTGCAGCAAGTGTTTGCAAAGCACTAGGGATTACACATAAAATCATTGATATTTCTGCAATAAATCAATTATTAGCGGGGTCTTCACTAACCGATGATATCGAGATCCCAGAAGGCCACTACGAAGAAGAATCAATGAAATCAACGGTAGTGCCAAATCGTAATATGATTTTATTATCAATGGCTGTTGGCTATGCCGTTTCTGTTGGCGCTAGCCAAGTTTACTACGGTGCTCACTCTGGTGATCATGCAATCTACCCAGATTGTCGCCCTGAATTTGTGCAAAAAATGAATGATGTTTGTCAAATTGCCAATTATGAAGCGGTTGAAATATATAGCCCTTACTTAACCGTCACTAAAACAGATATTCTTACAGACGGTTTATCAATGGGTTTAGACTACAGCCAAACATGGACTTGTTATAACGGCCGGGAAAAAGCCTGTGGTAAATGTGGCGCCTGCCAAGAACGTTTAGAAGCGTTTAGCGAAAATAAAACAACGGATCCATTAGCTTACGAAATAAGTGCATAACGAGTAAAAAATCAGCGCTGAAGATTATTCAGCGCTGTTATCATTATGCTACGCTGAACAAATTGTTATGTAACTGCTCTACCGCAAGGTTCGCTTGCTGCTCATCAACAAGAAAACAAAGGTTATGTTCACTAGCTCCCTGACAGATCATTCTTACATTAACACCTGATAATGCTTCAAAAATGTCAGTGCCAACACCATTCGTTTGATGAATGTTATTGCCGACAACAGCAACTAATGATAAGCCATGTTCCACCGTTACTTCACATAATTGTTCCAACTCTTCAACAACCGTTGAATTTAATAAAGCTTGAGTTGAACCGGTAGGATTATCAAAGGTCATGGCAACACTAATTTCACTGGTAGTGATCAAATCAACACTTAACTCGTGCTTTGCTAATACCGCAAACACTTTGGCTAAAAAACCACTAGCATGTAACATGGCGGGGCTTTTCACCGTAACAAGTGTTTGTTCACGGCGTAGGGCAATAGACCGATAGGTAGGTTTTGATGCAACAGCTTGTTGTATGCGTGTCCCCCCTTTCTCTGGCTCTTTACTCGAGCCAACGAAAACCGGAATGTTTTGACGCATCGCAGGAATTAAGGTCGCTGGATGTAAAATTTTAGCGCCAAAGGTTGCCATTTCCGCAGCTTCACCAAAGCTAATTTCTTTGATAGATCTCGCTTGATCAGTGATCCGCGGATCCGTGGTAAAAATACCCTCAACGTCTGTCCAAATGGCAAGATTATCAGCTTCAAGTGCTTCTGCTAGTAAAGCAGCGCTATAATCAGAGCCACCTCTTCCAAGCGTTGTTGTATAACCCGCATCATTTTGACCAATAAATCCTTGAGTAACCAGTACATTTGACTCAAGCTTAGAAGCTAAAATAGTGGAAACATTGGCTTTCAATTTTTCAAGATTTACCACCGCTTTTCCGTACAAGTCGTTCGTTTTCATTACTTGACGAACATCAAAATATTGTCCTGGTAAACGCACTGATTGTAATACTTGCGCAAAAATTCTTGAGCTCATTTGTTCACCAAATGATAAAATTGCATCGGATATACGAGCACTATGGTTTAACGCATTTGCACTGGCATAAGCAGCAAGCTCTTCTAGCAAAACAGATATTTGTTGGTTTAGATCATCTTGTTCATCAAGATGCTGAGTAATATTATATTGAATATTGCCAATATTCTTGATGATTTCATCTTGTTCAGCAATAGGCACGTTTGGCTGAGATAATCGCACTAAAAAATTTGTGACACCTGCGCTTGCAGAGACAACAACAAGCTTATTGTCAGGATTGTTTTTTATGATATGAGCACAACGAAGCATTGCTTGATAATCAGCGACACTTGTCCCACCAAATTTGGCAACCGTTATTGGTGTCATTTTGACACCTCAACAACAAAGCAATTGCTTGAAATAAACGTTAACATGTAAAAGGTCTCCCTATCTGCCATTGAGTTGGCGATTATTATTAAGGAAGAGCATGACTGAGAAGAAATTCGTGTGAAAATACCGTGTTTCGTTTCAGCCAGAAGCCCTCCACCCCATCTGTTTTACAACAGAGGTGACAGCCCTAAGGATTCAACCTCAGTAACCGAACATTATTTTTCCACACAAAAATAAGTCCTCGGCGGTAGTCCCCCTCATTAGTTATCATTGGAATAGTGGTTCCTAAAACTAACTACCTGGCTACCGCACCTCTTCTGGAGCCTCAAAATCGAGTAAATAGTCTAATTTTGAAGCGTCGTTATTAAACGTCAAATAAACTAAAATTACAACCCATTAAGCGAAAAAAATAACGAAGTGAATTAGCATACAAATTAACCCTGTTAATTGTTATGATCCCTCTGCTTAACTAGATAAACATGCTGCATATGGGCGAAACTAAATGGATCTGTTTTTATTGAAGAAAATAATCGGCTTTTTACTTATGCCAATGAGTATTGTCGTTTTATTAATGCTGTTAGCATTATTGCTTTTTAACCGTGCTCGACGTTGGAGCTTTCGTTGTCTTTTATTATCATCGATGCTGCTTATTTTCTTATCAACACCTTGGGTAAGCGATCGATTAATGGCTCCTATTGAAGCGAATTATGAATCCTTCAAGCAGCAAAACAGAAAGGTAGACTTTATCGTTATTTTAGGCTGTGGTCATACAACCGATTTATCGTTACCTGCAACCTCCCAACTAAAAGCTTGCTCGCTGCAACGTATGGTTGAAGGTCTGAGAATATATCAGTTGCATCCTGAAGCACAATTTATCACCTCCGGTGCAGCACTTGGCGATCCTACCCCCAATGCGGTTATGGTTAAAAATGCATTAATAAGTTTAGGTGTGCCTAATAAAAAAATATTTGTGCAAAATTTTCCTAAAGACACTAAAGAAGAGTCTGAAATAATCGCCCCAAGAGTAAAAGGCAAAAATGTCGTGTTAGTGACAAACGCAGATCACATGCCCCGTAGTGTAGAATATTTTAAACAACAAGGAGTAGCTGTTATACCTGCTCCTGCTAGTCCTTGGGTGAAAGGGTTAGATCAAGAAAAAAAATGGGCGTATTTTCTTCCTCAAGTCGAAAGCTTAAAACAAAGTACCAATGCATGGTATGAAACGTTAGGTAGAATTGCTCAATTTATCACAGGATAGTCACCAGCATAGGGCGCATAAACGCCCTATGCTGTTTTCTCTTCAACTAACAACACCTACGCAGGATTATCAATATCAATAAATATTGCTTCAATAGATAGATCTTCAGTTATTTTTTTAGCTAAAGCTTTTGCACCATATCGTTCTGTTGCATGGTGCCCCGCTGCAAAATAATGAATATTCATTTCTCTGGCAACATGGGTCGTTTGCTCTGATATTTCACCACTAATGAACGCATCAATACCTTGCTCTGCGGCCAACTCAATAAAATTTTGCCCACCACCACTACACCATGCAATAGTCTGAATTTTTTTATCTTTATTCGGGGCTATATGTAAACATTTTCGATTAAGCTTTTCATTGATCATGGTTGCAAAATCTTCTCCGCAAGTAGGTTTTTTTAGTTTACCTTGTAAAGAAACACTTTGTGCGTTGCCGATTTCCAAAGGGCCAGTAATATCAATACCAAAAAGTTTTGCCAATTGTGCGTTATTACCGAGCTCTGGATGTATATCAAGCGGCAAATGATAACCAAATAAATTGATATCATTTAATAGTAATGCTTTTATTCGCTTATGCTTCATTCCTTTAATGACATAAGACTCGTTTTTCCAAAAATAACCATGATGAACGATAAGCGCATCAGCTTTTTCTTCAATTGCCCGTTCTATTAACGCTTGGTTCGCCGTTACCCCTGTGACCACTTTTTGTATATGGTTCGTGCCAGCGATTTGCAAACCATTAGGGCAATAATCTTTAATTTGCTCTGGCTTTAACAAAGCGTTTAAATACTGTTCAAATTCATTAAACTTCATATATATTCTCAATTATTTATATTCTTTTTTGTATGTCTGACTTTTGAGCCCACTGAAGATACGTTAATAGGTGCCAATTTAGGCTTTAATTTCCACTTAGGTTTAATGGGCGTTAATGGCAACACTCGCTTTTTTGCAACAATAACAAAAATAGAGCCTAAACTAGATAGATATCGTTGGGTAAATTGTCGCCATTGTCTCGCCATTAAATGTTGGCTGACATTATTTGCCAACATTGAGTGTAAACAACGTTCATCAGCAAGTATTTCGTAGCCCATGAGATCTAACCAATCTTTCACTCTCAAGGGTGAAAAAAAACGCTCGTTCCACGGTGGCTGCTGTCTTCGATATGGCACAAAGCTATTTAGCCCCGCTAAACTAAATGCGTTATAGCCGGTGATCACAAGGTAGCCATTTGGAATAAGCACGCGGTTCGCTTCACGGATCACATGATGTGGATCTAAGGTGAATTCTAATACATGGCTTAGTAAACACACATCAACGCTATGCTCTAATAAAGGTAAGTCTTCTATTTCTGCATTTATATCAGCATGAGGTTTGTGCTCTGAAATAGTGACTTGATGTTGAATAGTAGAAGCTGAGGTATTGATATGATGACTTAATGCACCAATTTTCAGTAAATGATAACCAAAAAATTTTGGCCACCAAGGGGCTAAAATAGTGTCAATTGACTC
Source organism: Thalassotalea sp. 1_MG-2023 (assembly GCF_030546745.1). Lineage (GTDB taxonomy): Bacteria > Pseudomonadota > Gammaproteobacteria > Enterobacterales > Alteromonadaceae > Thalassotalea_C. Next base: position 80,317 of record NZ_JAUOPD010000014.1, on the reverse strand, counting down.
AACAATTAACTCGCCATTAGGCAGTTTTTCCCAAGAAGAAGGAGAATGTGGTTGTCTAAACGATAGAGCTGGTTTCATAACACGCCAAAATCAATCAGAAAAATTTAAGTGTTTTATTAGAGGGGCCATTTATTTTGGTTTAACCTCAGCCCATTGGGCAATGATAATTTCTAATACTAGCGGCATTAGAATTTGCTCATTATATATAAATAAACCACGTTCATTCGATTTTACTAACAATAAAAACAGCCTGTTGTATAAAATACAAAAAAGGGTCACATCCCCTAACACACCACAATGTTTTATTAAGCATCATAAATAGATACAATTAGCTCAAGATATTATCATCTAAGGTGAATTATGTCACAACTTCAACAACCCGTATCTTTGCAAGTTAACGCAATTAAAGCATTTACTGATAATTATATATGGGCACTTTTTGTACCAGGGTTTTCTAAACTAGTCTTAGTTGATCCTGGTGACGCAAAGGTATGTATTGATTTCATAGAAAAGAATAATTTGCAACTGGAAGCAATACTCATCACTCACCACCATCCTGATCATGTTGGTGGCGTTTCAGAACTTAAGCAATATTGTATAAATAAAAAATGGTCTATCGATATTTTTGGTCCAAAGCATGAAAATATTCCTTGTGTTACTACTTTTGTAAAAGATACAGATATTATCGAAATACCTTCACTTTCATTAAGGTTAACGGTGATGACTCTACCAGGCCATACACTTGAGCATGTTGCCTATTACGACAATAATAAACTTTTTTGTGGTGATACCTTGTTTTCTGCTGGTTGCGGACGATTATTTGAAGGCTCGCCCGCTCAAATGTTAGATTCTCTGCATAAATTAATCACGCTGCCCGAAAACACTGCAGTATATTGCACACACGAATATACCCTAGCGAATGTTAATTTTGCACTTACCATTGAACCAAGTAATCTTGCACTGGTAAATTATTATAATAAGGTTGTTGAATTAAGAAAAAATAATCAAATTACGCTTCCTTCGACTATCAAACAAGAACTCGCAGTAAACCCTTTTTTACGATGCAAGGAGCCGGAAGTACAACAAAGTGCTGTTGAACATAGCCAAATAAAAAATTTAGATGAACTGTCAGTATTTACCACGATTAGAGCCTGGAAAGACAACTTCTAAACAAAATCTATATTGAATAACGGTTTGAAATAAGTGACACTTACTGCAATTACGTAACAAAAAGGCTTTCATGAAGTATTTAAGTTTTCCACTTTCCGCACTCGTGATATTAACCGGTTGTCAAACGATCAGTGACAACAACACGAAACAAGCGCCGAAAAATCAAATACCTGAGCATATAGCTCAACAAATAGCGTCTCCGGTAGATGTCAGTCATGCATTATTAGCGGATGAAACAGCAGACGTTATTCATCCAGTAGAAGATGTAGACATTCCTTTAGAAGATAACATCATATTAGATGATGGAATTTGGCAAAGAATTCGTAACCAACTTGTTTTTGAAATACCCGAAAATAGACGCGTTACGGTGCAAAGAGACTGGTATGCTAAACATCAAGCCTATCTAGACCGAGTAGCAAAGCGCGCAGAGCCATTTATGCATTTTATTGTGCAAGAGATTGAAGCTGCTGGCATTCCTATGGATATCGCGTTATTACCCATTGTAGAAAGTGCATTCGATCCGTTTGCCTATTCCCATGGAAGAGCTTCTGGCATGTGGCAATTTGTCCCAGGTACTGGTACACGTTTTGGCATGAAGCAAAACTGGTGGTACGACGGCAGACGTGATGTTGTCGCATCTACAAAAGGCGCAATTAAATATTTAAAATATTTACATAAATTTTTCGATGGTAATTGGATGCATGCCTTAGCAGCTTATAACTCTGGTGAAGGCCGAGTTCAGCGCGCAATAAGAAACAACAAGAAACGCAATAAACCAACTGACTTCTGGTCGCTTGATTTACCCAGAGAGACACGTGCTTACGTGCCAAAGCTATTAGCGTTAGCTGATCTGGTTAAAAGACCTAAAGAGTTTAAACTATCCCTTTATAAAATTGCCGATAAACCCGTTATCTCTGTCGTAGATATCGGTTCTCAACTTGATTTAGCAAAAGCAGCTGAATTAGCTAATTTAACATTAAAAGAGCTTCAACATTTAAACCCCGGGTTTAATCGATGGGCAACCGATCCTAAAGGGCCACATTATTTAGTATTACCCGATAACAAAGTATCGGCTTTTAAGTTGGGTTTAAATAAATTATCAAAGAAAGAGCGATTAGCTTGGCAGCGCTATAAAATAAAGCGGGGTGATAGCCTTGGTATCATTGCAAACCGTTTCAACACAGATATTGGCGTGATCAAGCAAGTTAATAACATTCGAGGCACACAAATCCGTGAAGGCAAGCACCTTTTAATCCCAGTAGCCGCTAAATCTTTAGATAAATATATTTTATCCAGTGAACAACGACTCGCAAAAAAACAAAATTACCCTCGTGGTTCAGAGAAATTAACTCATATTGTTAAATCAGGAGACACCTTCTGGGATTTAAGCCGAGCATATGGTGTAAATTACCGTAAGCTTGCAGCATGGAATGGTATGGCGCCACGAGACTCTCTCAGAATCGGGCAAAAATTAGTTATTTGGCGTAAGTCAAAAGTGACCACAGCTGCCACACCTTCTAGTGAAGCTATTGTGAGGAATATCACATATCGGGTAAGAAAAGGCGACTCTTTTGCACGAATCGCCAACAAGTTTAATGTGACCATTAAAGAAATTGAACGGTGGAATAACTTAAGCCGTAAAAAATATTTGCAACCAGGTCAAAAGTTAAAACTTGCTATCGATATCACCAAAGCTATTTAAAAGTTAAAGCACCTTCGGGTGCTTTTATTATGTTTGTGATTTAGCTCAACAGCGATTGTAACTCTACTAAAGAACCCACGATTGCTTTTGGCTGAAACATACTTAATTGTTCTTGGCTATGCACACCATGGGTAATACCAATACTATCGATCCCTGCACGTTTAGCCATTTCCATATCAAGCATAGAATCTCCTATCATCACAGCATTCTCTGGTGGCACTCTACATTCAACTAATAATTGTTCTAACATTTGAGGATGTGGTTTCGAGTGACATTCACAACCGCACCTTACGTGGTTAAAATAGCGAGTCAAATTAGTTTCACGCATCACGCGTTGTAAGCCTTTCTTGGCTTTTCCCGTTGCAACAGCGAGCATTTTATCTTGCTGAGTTAACCCGATGAGTAATTGCTCTGCGTTGGAGAATAAAGGCGTTGGCGTTGGGTCTAATTCAATATAATGTTTTTTATAACCCGTTTTAAGTTGCTCAATCGTTGCATCGTTCGCCGTTGGAAATAATGTCACTATCGCTTCTTCTAAGCTTAAGCCAATAATGCCTTTTATCACGTTTTCATTCGGTATTATCAGTTCATTAGCTTGAGCTAAAGCGCGGATTGATGAAACTATCCGCGCGATAGAGTCCATTAGCGTGCCGTCCCAATCAAATATAATTAATTGGTACTCTTTCATGACGTTTTAGCAACAGTCAATTTTGATAGCAATGCATCAAGCGATGGTGCTAATGGCGCTTCTACTTTAATACGTTTTTCCGTTAACGGATGCGTAAATTCAATACTTGCAGCATGTAAAAATAAGCGATCTAACCCATGCGCTTTCATTTGAGCATCAAACTCAGGATGCCCATACTTAGCATCACACGCAATCGGATGCCCTTTAGTTTGACAGTGCACACGAATTTGATGCGTTCTACCTGTTACCGGAAATGCACGAACCAGTGTTGCATCTTTATAATGCTGAATCACTTTAAAACGTGTTTCAGATTCTTTACCGTTAATATTATCAACCACAACAATGCGTTCACCAGATTTTAAGTCGTTTTTCTTTAAACCTTCTGTAACACGGGTAATTTTTGCAGACCAACGGCCTTTTACTAATGCATGGTAAAACTTCTGAACTTTCTTATTACGCAGCTGTTCATGAAGATTTCTAAGAGCAGAACGCTTTTTTGCGACGACTAAGCAGCCAGATGTATCACGATCTAAACGATGCACAAGTTCGAGCATGCGAGCATCTGGACGTAACGCTCTTAATGCTTCGATTAATCCAAAGTTTACGCCACTCCCCCCATGAACAGCCATACCTGAAGGCTTATTAATCACGATTAGCCGATCATCTTCAAATAAAATTTGTTTTTCGAGGTTAGCCACAACGTTAAGTTGCGTTGAAACGGGTGCTGATTTTTCTGAAACGCGAATAGGCGCTATACGCAATACATCTTCGTCTTTCAATTTATAATCAGGTTTAGTACGTTTCTTGTTCACACGAATTTCACCTTTTCGTAAAAGGCGATAGATCATGCTCTTAGGAACCCCTTTGAGGGTTTTCAATAAAAAATTGTCGATTCTTTGTCCTGCATCTTCAACATCTACAGTAATAAATCGAACTTGAGGTTTTGTTGTATCATTCATGGCGCGCAGTTTATCATAAAATATATAAAAATCGCGTAAATAAACTGACGATTTAATTGCCTTTTTCTAATAAAAAGTGGGATAATAGAAAAGTTGCGCTATATTTTAACATGCAACATGCAAAAAACTTGCTTTTAGCGAATCGTAAGAGGCATTGAAAGGCTACCTTAATAATCAAAAAAGTGAATTATTAATTGAACAGCTCTTTGTAACGATTGACTTGAAAATACTGTCAACATGCAAATATAAATGTCCAGAGCAAATTGCAATCATTAAACAATTGTTATTATCGCTATATTCTCGAATATACATGACACCTGAAGAAATAAAGGTTAACTAGCGATATAACTGAGCACAGCACACATGCTGAGCGCATAAAGACAAATTTTTCAGTAATGCTTTCTTATATAAGCATCACTGAGCAACAATCAGGATTATATTAACAGCTTACTATGTAAAAATGGCATAGTAAGATTGACACCCGAGAGGCTGACAAGCAGCTGTTACAAAAGCGATAGATTGCTTTGTGTACTAAGCAAATGGTGTGCTGTGACTAATTTATGAGTCACAGAAACTATGAAAAGAATGTTAATCAACGCTACACAATCAGAAGAATTGCGTGTAGCGCTAGTTGATGGTCAACAACTATATGATTTGGATATCGAAAGCCCAGGTCATGAGCAAAAAAAAGCCAATATCTATAAAGCAAAAATCACACGTATTGAACCTTCATTAGAAGCTGCATTTGTTGATTACGGTGCTGAGCGTCACGGCTTTTTACCAATGAAAGAAATTGCTCGCGAATACTTCCCTAGCGGTTACACCTTTCAAGGACGTCCTAACATTAAAGACGTACTTACTGAAGGCCAAGAAGTCATCGTACAAATTGATAAAGAAGAACGAGGTCAAAAAGGCGCAGCCTTAACTACGTTTATTTCTTTAGCTGGTAGTTATTTAGTATTAATGCCGAATAATCCACGAGCTGGTGGTATATCTCGCCGCATTGAAGGTGACGAGCGTTCAGATTTAAAAGCATCATTAAGTAAATTAAGCCTACCCAAAGGCATGGGCTTAATTGTTCGCACCGCTGGTGTTGGCAAAGACTATGAAGAACTTGAATGGGACTTAAGTGTACTTTTACACCATTGGAGTGCCATTGAAACAGCTGCAGAATCACGCCCTGCTCCCTTTTTAATACATCAAGAATCAAATGTTATTTTACGTGCCATTCGTGATTATTTACGTCGCGATATCGGTGAAATATTAATTGATCGCCCTAAGATCTTTGAAAGTGTACGTAATCACATTGAAGTAGTACGACCTGACTTTATGAGTAAAGTTAAGTTATACACCAATGATGTACCGTTATTTACGCATTACCAAATAGAAACCCAAATCGAATCAGCATTTCAACGTGAAGTAAGATTACCTTCTGGTGGTTCAATTGTTATTGATCCAACCGAAGCCATGACTTCTATCGACATTAACTCTGCTCGCGCTACCAAAGGTGGAGATATAGAAGAAACCGCGTTCAATACTAATTTAGAAGCTGCTGATGAAATAGCACGTCAGCTACGTTTACGAGATTTAGGTGGTTTAGTCGTTATTGACTTTATTGATATGACGCCAGTACGCCACCAACGAGAAGTAGAAAATCGTATGCGTGATGCAGTTAAAGCAGATAGAGCGCGTATACAACTTGGCAGAATTTCGCGTTTTGGTCTTCTTGAAATGTCCAGACAACGTTTACGTCCATCAATTGGTGAAACCAGCCAAGGGGTATGTCCTCGTTGTAATGGCACTGGTCATGTCCGTGGCGTAGAATCGCTTGCCTTGTCGGTGTTACGCTTAATGGAAGAAGAAGCCATTAAAGATAATACTCAGCAAGTACAGGCACAAGTTCCTGTGCCAGTTGCTACATATTTATTGAATGAAAAACGTCGTTCGGTAATGCATATTGAAAAGCATCACAGCGTACATGTGTTAATTATTCCAAACCCCAACTTAGTAACGCCGCAATACGAAGTTATTCGCGTTAGAAAAGATGAGTCTATTGCAGAAGCAAGTTATCAAACACCGGTAATTGAAGCGAAACCAGAGTTAGCGGTTATGCCGAAATTTGATAAAAAAGCCGCACAAAAAGACGAGCCGTTATTGCAAGGTATATCTGCACCAAAACAAGCGCCTGTTAGCCAAACAAAGGCTGCTCCTGTTGTTAAAAACCAACCCAGTTTATTTGCTGCAATAGGCAAGTGGTTATCTTCATTGTTTTCTACTGAAGAAACAAAAAAAGAAGAACCTAAAAAACCACAGCACAAAAATGGTAAACGTGATTACGAACGTCGTGGTGGTCAGAGAAATAGAAATCAACGTAATAAGCGCAATCATGAGCGACGCCCAGATAAGCGTAATGAAAAACCAAGCGCTGAACAGAGCGATAAAGTCAATAAGCAACATAAAAAGCCTCAACAGCCGAAGCACACTAAGCCTAAAGAGGAAAAGATTGCTGAGAAAAGACAACGTAGAAACGTTCGTAAAAAAGTACGTGTTGCTGACCAAAACAATGCCACTAACGAAGATAAACAACCGGTTAAAAAGCAGCCGGCTAAAAAAGTTGAAGATGTTCAAAACAATACTGCTAACGCTAAAGTTGCTGACGTTAAAGACTCAAAAGCATTAACAGCAGTCGTTGAAGCCACTTCAGAAGACGCCAGCAATAAAAAAGGTAAAGAAGAGCGCACTAGAAATAGACGTTCACCAAGGCATTTGCGCTCGCATGGGCAACGCAGACGTCAAAATACTAATGAAGAACAACAAAATGTTGAAGCAACATTAGACCCGGTAGAGGCGCGTTATCCTGAAGCTATCGCTCAAGAAGCACAATCAGTTGAGGTTCAACAAGATTTACCTTTAGAGCACACTTCAGCAAAAGACAATACTGTCAGCCAAGAAACCGTAAAAGGTGATACTGTTGTAGATAAACAACATAATGTAGAAGAATCAGCTAGCACGCTAGCTTCTGTTGAAACGGAAAAATCAGCGCCAGAAGCAACTACGAAATCTGAAGCTCTTGATAGTAAGCCTGAAAAAGTGGAACAACCTAGCTCAGCACAAGCAGAAGTGAAGAGTGAACCTGAAACCCTAGACCAGGATGTTCAAACATTAGAATCGGATAATAGCGATAACACACATCAAGACACTGCTACTGTTGACGTTGAAAATACAACAGAAAAACCTGAAGTATCAGAAACTGATTCAAGCCAAACAAAGGTAACGGATAACCAAAAGCCAACGGCAAGTAAGCCTAAAGCAACTGCTAAAGCTAAAAAAGCTAATGGTTCAACCAAAGCTAAGCCTCGAATTAAAGGGCATGCTTTTGCTGCGATGTTTAAACCAGCAACTATCCATGAAACTGGCGAATTACCTACCGCTTCGGCAACTATTGAAGAACGCGTAAAAGTTAACACCTCTGGTAAAACAGCTTTACGCAAGCATGCCACAAGTACAAGCCAATCAGGTCCGGTTAAACCGTAGACTTCCCGAGTCAATTTATGCAAAAAAGGTCAGCTTATAGCTGACCTTTTTCATCATAAATTTCCTATTAAAACTTCTTTTGCGCTTTGAATTTGATCTAAAGTAATAAATCCGGTGAATTCAATAGAGTCATTGTCGTAAAGTCAGTATAATAGTTGCCATTATTTAGTAACCAATATTACTTCATGAAAACACCTTGGTACAAAGAGCCTTGGGCTTGGCTCGTATTTTTTCTTCCGTTCTCTGCTGTTGTTGCAGGTATTACCACAGTTATTATTGCCAATACTGATCCTGACCCTTTGGTGGTGGGCGATTACTATAAAAAAGGTAAGGCAATTAACTTAGAAATATCTAAAATAAAGCTCGCACAAAAACTGGGAATGAAGTTTGATTTAAAACTTGATAACCAAGTACTCGTCATCAAACCAACGGGGATAGATAAAGAGTTTCCGTTACTTAACGTTAATTTTTACCATCCAACGTTGAAAGATAAAGACTTTTATTTCGCCTTAACACCTGATGCTTCCGGTCATTTCAGGCAATATATTGAACAAGAAGTTAGCGGAAAATGGCGCGTTACTATTGCGCCTTTTGAAGAACATTGGAAGATACAAAACGTTATTACCTTACCCCAATCTGATTTTATCGAGATAAAACCTAAGGCTATTGAAGCTCATTAAGCTATGCACATTTCTTGTTTTCACTGCGGTGAACCCATTCCAAAAGGTTTATCGCTGATTGTTACGATTGATAATAAACCACAGCCAATGTGTTGTGTTGGTTGTGAAGCTGTCGCGCAAACCATTGTTGATAATAATTTAACGGATTATTACCGTTTTAGAACAGAGTCAGCCCCCAAGGGCGAAGCACTTATTCCAGAGCAACTTCAAAAGCGCACTTTGCTTGACGAAGAGAGCTTACAAAGCGAATTTATATATCAAGATGGCCAGTGTAAAGAAGCTATTCTAACCGTTGAGGGTATCAATTGCGCAGCCTGCGCTTGGTTGATTGAAATGCAGATTAATCAATTATCCGGTGTGGTTAATATTAATGTTAATGCGACGACTCAACGCGCTACCATTCGTTGGCATCATAGCGATATTAAGCTTAGTGAAATTTTGATCGCTATTGAAAAAATTGGCTATCAAGCCCTCCCTTTTAAGGCGAGCGATGCCGAACAAGCCAATCAAATTCAAAGTAAAGCCTTTATTAAACGATTAGGTATTTCTGGCATCTTAATGATGCAAGTAATGATGATTGCTGTCGGCCTATATTTTGGTGCCTTTAGTGATATGGCAGAGCATTTTGTGGTTTATCTTAGATATGCCAGCCTAGTGCTTACTGTTCCTATTGTTACGTATGGTGCGTTTATCTTTTATATCGGCGCTTATAATGCCTTAAAAGCAAAACGTCTTTCCATGGATGTACCCGTTTCCATTGCGATTATATTGGCTTTTATTGCCAGTGCATGGGCGACCATTTACCAAACGGGTGAAGTTTATTTTGAATCAGTATCAATGTTTACCTTTTTATTGCTCATCGGTAAATTTTTAGAGTTTAGAGCACGTAATAGAGCTGCAGAGGTTTCGGCTAATCTATTAAAATTAATGCCGATGACCGCAACTAAATTAGTCAATAATCAAGAACAATATGTTGTTGCTCGCAAACTATTACCGAAAGATATTGTGATGATAAAGCCAGGTGAAGTGATCCCTGCTGATGGCGTTATCACTCAAGGTAACAGTCCAATCAATGAGGCAATGCTTTCTGGTGAACAACTACCCGTTGACAAAAGCCTGGGCGATACTGTTTTTGCTGGCACTATTAATGGCGATGGCAACTTACTCGTTGAAGTAAAGCAAGCAGGAAGTTCATCATTTTTAAGTCAGTTAATTAGAGTCAGTGAAGCATCCCAAGCTCATAAACCCAAAATTGCACAACTATCTGATACAATTGCACAATATTTTGTCGCGGTGATATTACTCACCGCAATTGGCACGGCGATATATTGGCAACAACATATGCCGTCAGAAGCATTTTGGATCACCTTATCCGTATTAGTAGCCACTTGTCCTTGTGCATTGTCACTAGCTACCCCAACCGCATTAACATGTGGGACTACACGATTAAACCGATCAGGTATTATGATTAAGTCTTCACATGTCATGGAAACGATACCCGAGATCAATACCATTGCTTTTGATAAAACAGGCACGTTAACAACTGGCGATTTTGATATTGCAAACATAGAAATGTTAGATGACAGCTATAGTAAAGATAGGGTTCTTGCTTATGCTGCAAACTTAGAATCGCATTCCGAGCACCCTATTGCAAAAGCGTTTACTCGCTTTCGAGACTTTAGCATAATCAGTGAAAAAATAAGCATAGATGCTGGCTGTGGAATTTCAGGAGTTATTGACGGTAAAGACGTTAAAATTGGCAAACCCAGTTGGATTTTCTCAACTGAGGTTCCTAAAGCTTTATCCGCTTTTAGTTGTATAGTTTCAATAAATAATCACCCCGTTGCTGCTATTGCTTTAATCGATAATATTAGGGAGGAAGCAGAAAATGTTATTCACACACTTAAAGCTAAACACATTAACACTATTATGCTTTCTGGCGATAACGCTTCTGGCTGTGAAAAAGTACAACAAACACTTCAGTTAGATTCAGTACATAGCCAATTAACAGCGACCGAGAAAATGCACACACTAAAAGCAATACAACATAAAAATACTATTGCTATGGTAGGTGATGGTATTAATGACACCCCTGTTTTTGGTGCTGCCCATGTATCTATCGCCATGGGTAGCGGCACTGAAATTGCGAAAAGCGGTGCAGATGTTATCTTGCTAAACAATCGCTTAACGTCAATTAATCTACTCCAAAGAGTCGCGTTAAAAACCAAGCATATTATTTGGCAAAACTATGGTTGGGCTTTCGGATATAACGCAATTGTATTACCCTTAGCAGTGTGTGGGTATATTACTCCGTATATGGCGGTGATCGGTATGTCTTTAAGTTCAATACTGGTTATCACGAATTCGTTACGATTATTAAAAGTGAAATAAACCAAAACTTATGAGTGTTATTTACGTACTTATCCCTATCGCTATTTTATTAACAGCTCTAGGTATTTACCTATTCTTTTGGGCGGTAAAATCTGATCAATTCGACGATTTAGAAAAGCAAGGGCTAAGTATTCTGTTTGAAGAAGACAAAAATAACACTGTAGAAAACAACAAGAAAGATAAACAAGAAACATCTAACAATGACTCTTGATTATTTTTCAGCCTTTCTTATTGGCATACTAGGCGCAGGCCACTGCATTGGTATGTGCGGTGGAATTTCCTCGATGTTAACCGCTGCTGTTAAACAACATAGTAGGAAATCTTTTTATTTTGTTGCTGCTTACAACATAGGAAGAATTTTCACCTATTCATTTCTCGGGTTAGTGGCTGGTTTTACTGGCTCACTTAGTATTAAAGCTTTAGGGTTACCTGTGATTTCCCTAAAGTTTATCGCTGGTTTTTTTCTTATTTTATTAGGTTTATACATCGGACAATGGCTATTTTGGCTTAATCACGTTGAGAAGCTAGGCCGTACTCTTTGGCAAAAACTTCAACCCATTTCTAAACATTTACTTCCAATTGATTCTACATCCAAAGCCTTAGGGTTAGGCATGTTATGGGGGTGGCTTCCTTGTGGTTTAATATATTCGACATTAACTTGGTCAATTGCTGCAGGCAATGCAATAGACGGTATGGCTATTATGTTTTTCTTCGGAGTAGGTACCCTTCCAGCATTATTGACCGTTTCGTTAGGCTTTCAAACCATCACTGTTATGTTTAAAAAATTGTGGGTTCGTCGTTTCATTGCGTTAGGATTAATTTGTTACGGCGTATTTACACTTAACGTTGCATACCAACTCTTGTTTTAATACTATGCATTCAATTATCTAATGTAGGAACGTTATGAATAATCAACATTGTCCCGGTCAACAGCACATACATTGTCAAAGCTGTAGTTTGAGTGAACTTTGCCTACCCTTTTCACTAAACGAACATGAGTTGCAAACATTAGATAATATCATCAACCGTAAACGCCCAATTCATAAAGGCGAACAGTTATTTCATGATGGCGATAAGATGAAGTCATTGTATGCTGTTCGTTCAGGTACGTTTAAAACATTTACCATTAACGAAAATGGTGAAGCACAAATTACCGGGTTTCATTTGGCCGGTGACTTACTTGGGTTTGAAGCTATCGCGTTATCTGAACACTCAAGCTTTGCTACTGCTTTAGAAACCTCAATGGTCTGTGAAATTCCTTACGAAACCTTAGACACTTTGTCTAATTCGATGCCAAAATTAAAAAAACAAATATTACGCATGATGAGTTCTGAAATAAAAACAGATCAGGCAATGTTAACGTTATTAAACCGAAAAAATGCTGAACAGCGTTTAGCCACTTTTCTTTCAAGTTTAAGTAAGCGATATCAAGAACGTAACTTATCACCCACAGAGTTTAGACTAACAATGACGAGAAGCGATATCGGTAATTATATTGGTTTAACCGTTGAAACCATCAGCCGATTACTCAATCGTTTTCATAAAAATAATATCATTGTTGTCAATGGCAAGTTGATCACTATCGTTGATATTGACAAGCTAAATGCGTGCGCAGCACTATAAGTAAGTGTACATTACTGTTTACTTCATCTTTGATTTAAAACAACAAATTAAAATGTAGGTAACGCTATACTAAGGCTTGTCGAACTTTCGAGATTAACTGTTGTTTGCGCTAAACCCTTTTTGTTTAAGACGCTAGCAATGTAGTTTGGTTAATCTATGTAAATGGCGAACAACAATAAACAGTTAGCGTTTGGTACAGAGAAAAGGCAACGGTTTTTGTCATTTATACAACGTTATTGCTTTTTCATGTGGAATTGCCACACATTAATCGCAATGCCTTGTTTAAATACCCATAAGCGGTTGTAAAAATAAACGAGAAAGATCAACAGACCCTAACTATAATTGATCATTAAAGACACTATTTTGGAGTCAACAATGGAAAAATATCAAAAGATTTTAGCAGTCATAGATCCTACTACTGAAGAGCAAAAAGCATTAAAACGTGCAATAGAGCTAGCTCATAAAACTCAGGGAAATATTGTCGCGTTTCTGTCTATTTATGATTTTTCTTATGAAATGACTACCATGCTATCAAGTGATGAACGCGAAGCCATGCGTCAATCCTTAATTGATGACCGTAAAACATGGCTTGAAAATATCATCGCCCAAGAAAACCATCAAGGCCTAACAATCAACCACCAAGTTGTATGGCACAACAGACCTTTCGAACCCATTATTGAACAAGCGATTCATCATAACGTTGATATTGTCATCAAAGGTACTCATGAGCACGATAAGTTAAAAGCCGTTATCTTTACGCCCACTGATTGGCATATCTTAAGAAAGTGCCCTTGCCCTGTATTGTTAGTGAAAGATCATAGTTGGCCTGCAAATGGTAATATTGTAGCGTCAGTGAATGTAGGTAGTAACGAGTCAGAACATACCTCATTAAATGATATAATCACTCAAGAGGCTGTTCTACTTGGCAATATTATTCACGGTAATGTGCACTTAGTGAATTCATACCCAGGAACACCGGTAAACATTGCAATTGAAATTCCTGAGTTTAACGCCAACGAATACAATGATTCAATGCGACAACATCACCAACAAGCCATGCAAAATCACGCGACTAAATACAGTATTTCAGCTGAAAACACCCATGTAAGGGAAGGGTTACCAGAAGATGTTATTGAAGAAGTGTCTCAACAACTTGATGCGGAACTTGTCGTTTTAGGGACAATAGGAAGAACGGGAATTTCTGCTGCGTTAATTGGAAATACAGCCGAGCATGTTATTGACCGATTAAATTGTGATGTATTAGCTTTAAAACCTGAAGGCTACAAATCACCTTTACAAGATTAACCTATCAAAGTGTCATATTCTTAAGCAAATAACTATTTTACGAAGGCTTACTTTGCTAGGCCTTCTTATTTGTTAAATAGCAACAATAATGAACATTATTTAACTCTAACTTTCTAGTAGGCTAAATAAAACAATCAATAAAAGCATATTCTGTGATTTTTAAAAGCAAGTTAACGTCTATTCCGCTAATTTTTACTTATCATCATCTTATAGACACTTTATAATGGCGCCCATTTCCGTTTGAGATGCCAAATACACATGACATACACTGATACTCGAAAAGATAATTATGAAGCTAACAAACTGCAAAAACGCCTACGCAGTAAAGTAGGAAAGGCGATTGCTGATTTCAATATGATTGAAGAAGGCGACGTAATTATGGCTGCTATCAGTGGTGGCAAGGACTCATTTGTGATGCTTGATACGCTTTTATACTTAAAGCGAGTTGCGCCAATAAACTTTGAAGTAATCGCTGTAAATCTTGATCAAAAACAACCAGGTTTCCCAGAACATATTTTACCAGCTTACCTAGAAGAAAAAGGTATTGATTACTATATTATCGATAAAGACACCTATTCAGTAGTAAAGCAAAAAATCCCAGAAGGAAAAACTACCTGCTCTTTATGCTCACGCCTTAGAAGAGGCTCCTTATATGGTTTTGCCGAAAACATTGGCGCAACAAAAATTGCGTTAGGTCATCACATGGATGACATCGTTGAAACGTTGCTCATGAATATGTTTAATAATGCAAAATTGAAAGCCATGCCACCAAAGTTACTCAGTGATGATAAACGTAATATTATCATTCGTCCGCTTGCCTATTGCCGGGAAAAAGATATTGCAACACTAGCAGAAATTAATGATTACCCTATTATTCCTTGTAATCTTTGCGGCTCTCAAGAAAACTTACAAAGAAAAAAAATTAAGAAAATGCTAACAACATGGGAAAACGAATCTCCAGGCCGAGTAGAAAATACGTTTAAAAGCATACAAAATGTGAGCCCTTCTCAGCTTTCTGATAATAGCCTTTATGACTTTTCTAGTTTATCTATTGATAGAACGCAAGCACCAAAAGAACATGAATTTAGTGGTGTCGATATTTCTTCATCAAATTTAATCGATATAAAAAATATAGAAATTATCGATGCTTCTTAATAGAAGCATCGATAAATGTTGTTTATACAATGAAACAATAAATACCAAAGATAATGTGATTAAATGTGATTACCAAGGGAGTCTGTCGGCCTAATTACCGAGCGACTTTGTCGTAAAGAGCATATGTGCCAATAGCGGCCTTTTATATTGGCACATATTTTCAATTGACTATAAGCCTGTGTACCGCTCAAAACGATTTTGACAGATACCATTTGAGTACCTTTCAGATTTTATACACCTAAATTCTAATACACGATCTAATTCACCGAATAGTCGGATGCCACTACCAAGTAATATTGGTATTGTTGTAATTATAAGTTCATCAACCAAGTCTTCTTTTAAAAAAACCTGAACAGTCAAGCCACCATCTATATATAAATTGTTGTACCCTTTATCCTTTAACTCGTTATTGATACTTTTTAGATCTCCGTTAACTAAAAATGCTTTTCCTTCTAGTTTATCTGGCACTTTCTTCAATGATTTGCTTAAAACGAAAACAGGTTTGCTGTAAGGCCATTCAATATCCATATTAGCAACCAACTCCATCGTGTTGCGACCCATAACTAAAGCATCGATGCTTTCCATGTGAGCCTGATAACCCATATCGATATTGTCTGGATTAGGAATAGTCTCTAACCAATCAATTTCATTATTTTTTCCAGCGATGTAACCATCAAGGCTTGTAGCTATAAATACTTTATTGGACATAATTACCTCAATTGACTTAATTTAACTTTATTCTACATTGTAGAATATATTAATATTATTCTACAATGTAGAAATTAAAAGTAAAGTATATAGATTTTTATATGAATCAATCCGAAGCAAAAAGGGGTCGCCCCTCCAAAGATAAAGACAGTCTTAGTGCCGAGTTAATAATAAGTAAGGTTAAATTTATGATGGATGGTACTGGGAAAGTTCCTAGCATGAGGGCTATTTCGAAAGAATTGAACGTAGATCCTATGGCTTTGTATTATTACTTTAATAACAAAAGCATTTTGCTGGAGGGGGTTGCTAAGTCACTAATGTCTGAAATATATGTACCTAGCGGAAAATTAGATTGGAAACAGGAACTAAAAAAGCTTTCAATAAGCTATTTAGCCATTCTCAAAAAATATGATGGGTTGTTAGAGACTCTTCTATCAATGTCTTCAAACAGCCCCGCTGATGTATTTATAAGTAGATTTAGTTTAATTGTTAGCCCATTAAAGCTAAGAAACGATCAAGAAAAAGCTTTTCTTGATCTATTAGTTGACTATCTTCATGGTTTTTCAATGGCACTAGCTTGCGACTCAACGGGTGAGTTGACACCAGACTGTGCAGATAACTCCCTAGACTTTTTGTTCAAAGGGGTACGGGTACGCACTACTACTTAAAGTTTACATGTCCGCTTATCGCTCATAGCTGTCTGTCATGTGAAGTCTAAACCGATTAGACTAAATTTTGAGTCAGATATGAGCTACTACAGATAATGGCAAAGCAAGTGCTACTCAAGGTTCGTTTCAACCGTTAAGTTATATAACTGGTGAGTTTGTATAGTTTATGAGTTGAATACTTTTTATGTTTAATATTGATTACTATTGTAATTAACCAGTTTAAGTATCACATTTCTTTAACGCTTTTCTCTTTTTTGGCTTAAATAGCCGGCGCCAAGATAACATAAAACCTGTAAACACAAGAAAACACGCAGCTAGTGATGCTAAGCCCGCAATGGTTTGACCTATCAAACCATAATATTCACCGGTATGTAAAAACCTTACCACACCCCATGCTTGATCCCCTTCTGACCAATCTTGGCCTCGTTTTACACGTATTACCTCTGCAGTATCGTTATCTAAGAAAAGTGCATAAGCACGTTCATAACTATTACCCAAGCTTGGATCAATCCAAAAACGCGTATTCCCCGTTTCTCTGCCAAATTCTAACCACATTGAGTGCCAGTCACCTACACCGTTTTCAATTGCGTGTTGCTTCGCGACAGTAAATAAAGTTTCATATGACTGTTTCCCATCAATAAGTTGAACAGGCACTCGACGTTCTCTTGGGCCCGGTGCATCTTCTCCATACACTCCATAGAGCAAATCATTTGCCCAATGAAAATGAAAGACAGTGGCAGTAGCCACTATTATAAATAAAGGTAGTATTGCCCATACACCAAACACATGGTGCCAATTAAAGTACTTAGCATGTCGGCTTTTGAATTGTTTTTTAAAAAATAATTGTGTCTTAATTAATCGCCATTTAAAGTGGCGTGGTAACCATAAATACGCGCCGGTAATGATAAGGAAAATAAACAGCAAATTACTATATGCGGTAATTTCCTTACCGATAGGTTGCTTACTTCCTTCAAGCGCTAACCAGCGGTGAAGGTCGGTAATGAAATGAAGAGTTTCAACAATCCAACTATCTCCCTTTAGAATGATTTCACCAGTATAAGGTGATAATAAATAGCGATTCGGTCCTGCCCAAACTGGTATGGCACGCTCTTCTCCCTTAAATTGATGAATATAGAGGTGATTTTCATCCGGGTGTTTTTGTCGGATAATTGATAATATTTGATCCGTATTTAAGCGTTGTTGACCGGCTTGCGGTTTAACACTATGTCTTGCATCATCCCATTCTTTAATTTGTGCTTCATAGGTTAATAGAACCCCAGTAGCAGACATGATGAACACCACAACACCTACAGTAATCCCTATCACTAAATGTGTCCAAAAGAGCATTTTCCTCAGCATTTTATTGGCCCTTATAAAATACTAAACGGTAATCACTTTTCGTGATTACCGTTGTGTAATTGATTTAGTTAAAAAAGTTTAGAAGTTATAAGTTAATGAAACACGGATATCGCGTCCTGCCTCATATAAGCCTGACACCCCTTCCCAACCAGGAACAACGTTATAATCACCGACACTTGAATGATCAATATATTGCTCATTAAGCAAGTTGGTGACGGTTAGGTTAACTAAAATTGACTCGTTAGGCTCCCATTGCAAATATGCGTCGTGTACTTGATACCCTTTTTTATCTATCTCTGTTGTTGTTGGTGTCCAACCAATATCAACTGCTCGATGAAACACTTCAATATCGTTCAAATCTTCAACGTATTCTAAGTTCCAACCCATTTCAATAGTGTTCGAAAGCGCGTAATTGACATTAAAGCCCCAGGTATCACCGCGTACATTAGCTAAGCCAATATATTCATAACCTTCAACCTTATTGCCGTTTAATTCTGCATCGCTATTTGCGTAGTTTGCGACAATTTGAAAATCGCCAATCCAGTAACCAACTTTCAATTCAAAGCCGTCGGTTTCTAATGTACCCACATTTTCATAATAAGTACCTTGACCTAATTGGTCTAAAATTACGTTATCAATATCACTTTGATAGACAGATGCAACAATATTCCAATGATCATCACGGTAAGTTAGACCTAGTTCAGTGTTACTCACTTCTTCCGCTTCTAACGCGGGATCAACTGTTACATATCCAGCTTCAATGGTAAAAGAGTCACCAATTTCTTTACCACGCATTGCTTGAGCGTAACCTACATTAAGCGTCCAGTTATCATTTAACGTATATTGAATTCCTAAGTTTGGACTCACTCCATCACTGTCTACTTTATTATCATAAGTTGCTTGATCTAATTCGTATTCATCATACCTAAGCCCCATACTTAGTAATAAGTCACGAGTAAGCTGCCAGTGATCTTGTAGGTATATTCCAGTGACAGTGCCTGTTTCTTTTGCACCAGCATCACTTGGGGCGCCAGCTGTTACTTCGTCATCTCGATATTCAATACCGTACGTAAGTGCATGTTCGCCAAATTGGCTACTGTTTCGAATATCAAAGCCCGTTGAAGAAACTTCACCTTTATAGATACCCCACTTATCATAAATATCTTGTTCAACACTCGCTTTAGTTGTGTAAATGCTTGTTTCTAAATTGACCAGATTATTAGCTGCATACGCATGGTTAAATACCAATGTGTCTCGTTCAACGGTAATTGGATATAAAGGGTTCCAGCTTGACTCTGGCCAGTTAGGACGTTGTACAAAATCTCCTTCTTCTTCACGAGATTCATAGCTTAAACTTAAGCTTTGATTTTCATCGATGTTACCGCTAAGTTTAATAAAACCTAAGCTTTGCTCAGGATCAGTGCCTGAAACCTCATTACCATCGCCATCTTCCATATTTTCACGGTCGGTGTATACGTAAGAAGCTATTACACCCCAGTCATCATTAAATCGACCATAAAGAGCAGCACTACCTTTGTAACCTTCATTACTGAAATAATTTGCCTTGATTTTTCCACCGAAGCTTTCATTGTCTTCGAGTACATCATTAATATTTTTGGTTTTAAAACGAATTGCACCACCAATAGCGCCAGAACCAGCCGTTGCTTCACCAGCCCCAGCTTGTACTTCAACTTCTTTTAATAGTTCAGGGTCGATGGATAAACGTCCAATGTGATGGAAAAGCGTACTCGTTTGAGGCGCACCATCAACCGTAACATTTAATAAGGTATCTTCCATACCACGGATATATACCTTTTGGGCAATACCAAGAGAGCCACCAACAGACACTGAAGGCACTAGTCTAAATACGTCAGCTAAGTCATTCGCTTGGTATTTTTCGAGATCTTGTGTGGTGACTAATGTATTAGTGGTTTGACCAACAACAACAATAGATTCAATGTTATTATTGCCTTTTTGGTCTGTATTTTTATCGATATTGTTTTCTGCAAGCGCTTGTTGCCCACTAAGTGCAAACAAAATCGCTACGGAAAGTGGCTTAATACCACTTTTTAATAATGTCGGATTCATAAGAGACCTATAGTTTACTGATTGGCTTTTTAAAATTACGAATACGAATTATTGTTATTTACAGAGAGAATAACAGCATCTTTACATTTTTTACATTTACTGGCCAATAAGGAATAACTTATACCCGACAATCTACAGGCACTAGTTATTTTTTGGGGATCGTAATTATCATTGCTAGCCCTCCCCCCTTACGATTGCTTGCTTTGACTTCTGCTCTAATCGCTGATAATTGTCGCTGCGCTAGCGCTAAACCTAATCCAAAACTATTTCCGTTACGTTCTCGTGATTTATCTACCCGGAAAAATGGTTTAAATATTGTTTGTAATAAATCCTCAGGTACACCCGGACCGCGATCAAGAATAGCTATTTCATATTGATCGTTTTTAACAAGTAAGGTTATCTCTACAACTTTATCTTTAGGGGTATAACGAAGTGCATTCCGTAATATATTTTCAATTGCCTGACCAAGAGCACGGTGATTAGAGTTTTCAATCAAGGCAGTATCTGGCAATTGACTTCTCATGTTTTTATCCGGAAATTCAAATGTTGCATCTGTAATTAATACATCGAGTAAATCGATTAAATCGAGAGATTCATTTTTTAATTTGGGTTTCTCATTTTCTATCCACGCTAGTGACAACGTA
Organism: Thalassotalea sp. 1_MG-2023; assembly: GCF_030546745.1. Lineage (GTDB taxonomy): Bacteria > Pseudomonadota > Gammaproteobacteria > Enterobacterales > Alteromonadaceae > Thalassotalea_C. The sequence goes on along the minus strand of NZ_JAUOPD010000014.1, from coordinate 59,643 downwards.
TCTTCCACTAACCTTCTAATGTGCTTTGATTCTCTCTCTATACGTTTAATATTACCTGACGCTTGTTCATCATTAACTGTCGCTAAAGCAATGTCTAGCCTTGTTAATGGTGTTCTTAGTTCGTGGGATAAATCAGCGATAAGTTGCCGTTGATTTAAAATTTGTTCACCAATGCGACTTGCCATGTCGTCGAAAGTTTTGGCTAAATCAGAAAATTCATCATTGCGCTTCCCCATAAACTCACTTGCTCGACTGTCTAATTGCCCTTCACTGAATAGGCGTGTCGCTGACTGCAACTGCAAAAGTGGTTTCATGATATAGCGATAAAACAAAACACAGAGCAACGCTAGTAAAATAGTAGGTATAATTATTTGAATGGTTAATTGAATATAGCGCCAATAAGCGCCAGGCCGCATTCTCTTTGGAAGTTGTATCAGAAAATTAGCCCTAACGTTCTCAAAAGCCACTTCCATGACAGGGTTGTAGTCAAGATATAAGTGTATTTTCCAATCGACACTTCGACCAAACATTGGGTCTCCTTGATACACTTCTTTAATGGGGTCTCCTGCTACATTCGCATAGTCAAAACTAACCACAGACACCCACGTGTTTTCTTGCTGCTTAAGTGCCTCCAGAAACTGACTTAACCTTACTATATCACCAGATTTATACATTTTTTCGGCGCGTCTTCCCCAATCAGTGATTTGCTGCCGATGCTCTAAAGCCAACATGCTCATGCCTTCTTCAGTGCGTGATGTCAGTAGATTAATAAAGTAAAAAAGCGCAACGACACCCGTTGCAAAGATAATACACATTTTCCAGAACAGTTGACGACTCATACAAAGCTATACCCTTTACCATGACTCGTTTTTAAACGTCCTCCAGTTCCATTTACCGTATTTAGTTTTTTACGCACACGGCTTAAGTGCATGTCTAAACTTCGATCGTATTCCCCAATACTGCGGTTTAACACTTGTTGATATAAATAGGCTTTACTAAGTACTTGGCCTTTGTGCAAAAATAGCTCCCACAATAACTTAAACTCTATCGGAGTAAAGTCGAGAGTTTGCTCATATATTGATACCGATAAGGTTCTCGCATCTAATGCTAAATTATCTTCAGATAACGTTTTAATATCTTCAGTAGGTGTATTTGAGACACTTCGTCTAAGTAGGGCTTCAATCCTTAGAATTAATTCTCTGGTATTAAATGGTTTTGCCACATAATCATCTGCACCTTGGCTAAATCCTTCTATGCGTTCTTGTTCTGCCCCTTTTGCTGTTACCATAATGACAGGGACTTGAGTCGTTTTTCGTAACATTTTAAGCAAGGTCAAGCCATCTAGTACCGGCAACATAATATCGAGTAAAATTAATTGGTATTGTTGACTACTCGCTTTAACTAACCCTGACTCTCCGTCAAAACATTGTTCTACAAAAAAGCCATTAGCCTGTATTAATTCCGTTAGTTGGTGATTAAGCTCTATATCATCTTCAATGATCAATATTTTTACTCTGTTCATTGTTTAATATTCTCTTTTATACAGAAGGAATTCAGCTTATACACTATGTCAATCTTAACATAAAAGTAGATAAGCTCTTTTCTAATGGGAGCTTGGTACTCCTAACAAATCAAGCCGTCTTCGTTGTTCTTGTTTTTCAAGTGTATATTGATGAGGTATATAATTCCTGATTATTTTTTGTTAATACCTATAGATTAAAAGGGGAGATACACTGTAAAAAAAACTATCAATAGTTGTTAATTGACAAAGCTCTATTTTCATTAATTGTACCTGACCCCTTAAGTTAAAAACCATTGCTAAGCAATGGTTTTTTATGGGTAAGTATTAATGAATATACACTCTATTGTGTCTAAGCATTTCGGATATTTCTAAAATATAATCGGAGCCACGTTCTGAATAAGGTAATAAGCCTGTAACCAATAATGATGAGTCAACCGGCAAGTTTTTTTCTCGAAGTTGACTGCGTATTTGCCGTAGCACTTTGTAAGCCGCGTTTGTGTTTATATTTAACATATAATGCGCAACCGCCTGTTCAACACTGGTAAATGCTGCAACCTCGTGTTTTAAACCTTCATCTCGGCTACCAGGTACCATGCCACAACCTTTTTTATAGCACCAAATGCCAAAGAAATTTAACCCGATCCGCGCAAATCTAGAGGTTCCCCAAGCAGATTCATTAGCTGCTTGAACTAATACTAACGGCGTGGGCACAATATCTACCCGAGTTATTAACAATCTTACTTTTTCCGCAATAGACAATCGCGTATTCAGCTTATATTTTAACGCTAATGCTTCTACTTTTAGCGCATGTGTGTGAGGTATTTCGTGCTGATAGGTCAACTGCTCTTGCCAAGCTAAAAGCGACTTTCGAAGCTCAGCTAAACGGTTATTTTCTGCAACAACTGCCGGTTTAAGAAAGTCAAAAAAAGCCGTTTTCTTTTGTTTTACGTGTCGAAAATCAGCAAAACGCGGTAATACAACATCATGTAGCGGTTGCTCACCCGTTAACTCTTTATCAGGTTGTTTCGGAATTGGAATTTTTTCATCAACTTTGTATTTATCTTGTTCAAGTAAAGGTTTAATTACCGCCCATAAACATAAAAGGCCAAATAGCCCAAGTATTGAGTGCTTTATAAAACTCATGAATGATTAAACGTCCTGTCGATTAAGCTGAGAAAGTGGAATCAAGAGGGTTATTCCCTCCTTTAGCGACTGACAACTGCATACCAAATATTTCACGGTATAACACCCCCTTAACATTATAAAACAGAGGGGCAAGATAGGTCAGTGCGAATATAGTTATTACCCCACCAAGTAAAGAAGCTGAAGTATTAGCAAATAAAACAATCGGTAAAAAACTCGCAATAAGTAATAAAAATAAAATCAAAAATAAAGCAAAAATATTAAACCATTGGTGACGTGTTGCTTTTAATGAAAGTACGATAGCTTTCATTGGCGACATACGTTTCTCAACAACCAAGGGTAATACTAATGATAAAGCAACCATTAGGTAGATACCCGGCAAATAGTAAAGTGTCATACCAATTGCGACTAACGTTGAACAAAACAATGCGCTCACTGCTACCCAACTTCCACGCTTTAAAAAGCCAAAGACTAATTTAGGATGCGTTTTTAAGCCGACAGCATGAAAAATCCCCATCATTTCAACCCCCACTAGAAATGGGTAAACCACCAGTGTCACGATGATATTTAATAACGCTGTCGCTTGTTGATCTTTCAGTACGGCCTCAATACCGCCAAAGTACTGACTTACCAGTAAAGAAACAACCACACCAAGCATAAGTACAAAAATTAAACCAAGGTTAATAGCGGTACGTGAACGCTTAGTATTTTCCCACGCTTCATTTAATACTGCTTTAACATCAATTGAATACTCACCTTTGACGGCTTTTTCTAAATCGCCACCTACTTTAATTACCGAGCGCTCTTCCATACCAACCTATATTTACTCATCACTTTTTCACAAAATGTTATTAACAGTGATGTGAACTACAAAGGTGTAATTATACCTAATTGAACGCCGTTTATAAAAATTATTTATTGTTATTGTGCGCCTGTTGTAAAATATCAGCTAAAACAGTTTGGAAATATTCAGTACCTTTATTATTTGCTAACGTGATATTTTCTTCAGGGATTAATTCAGGTTGTTTATAGCTTTTTAAAGCCTTTTCCATACTAGCTTCTCGTAATATATGTAGTATAGGTAACGGAGAGCGGTTAGTATAATGGCTTGCTTGTGATGGTTCCTCACCTTCAAATGTATAATCTGGGTGAAATGTCGCTATTTGAAAAGTGCCCTCGTATCCACAGTCACTTAATAAATCATTAGCGTAATCAACAAGAGCAAGGTAGTCTTCAAAATCATTAAAACCTTGATTAAAAATCACCAAGGTTGTTTCAATATCTGGAAATTTTACCAATCTCTCTACCTGTAAAATAAATTCTTCAAGTGCTGGTGTAAAACGACGGGAATCACAAACATAATATTCAATAGTTTCATTTATTAATTCTTTCTTGGCAAATGGACAAAAATTTAATGCCACAACAATATTTTCAAGCCACAGTCTTGTTACTTTGACGGCTTCTTCTGGAGTTAATTTATCCATCTTTACTATCACTTTTTTGTAAATGCCACATATTATAATATCTACCTTTATTATTCAGTAGCTCTTGATGGGTACCTTGTTCGATAATTTCACCTTGATGCATTACCACGATGTTGTCAGCATCAATAATAGTCGACAAACGATGTGCAATCGCTAAGCTGGTATGGTCACTAGATATCTCCTTTAATGCAGCTAATATAGCGCGTTCTGAGTGAGAGTCGAGTGACGATGTTGCTTCATCAAAGACAATAATCTTAGGATTTTTTAAAATTGTTCTAGCAATGGCTACCCGTTGCTTTTCACCGCCTGACAATTTTAACCCTCGCTCTCCTACAGTTGTTTCAAAGCCTTTTGGTAGTTGATCTATAAATTGGCTTAAATGGGCAAGTTCAGTTGCACGTGTTACCTGTTGATCACTTGCTGTTGGATTTCCATAGCGAATATTTTCTCGGATAGTATCGTTAAATAGCACAGTATCTTGAGGCACTATTCCTATATTTTCACGTACTGACTGCTGAGTGACTTGTGTAATGTTTTGACCATCAATAAAAATATTACCTTGTTGGCTATCATAAAAACGAAATAACAACTTCACTAACGTTGATTTTCCAGAGCCACTTTCCCCTACAATGGCAATTCTTGCTCCTGCAGGTATTTTCAATGAAAAGTTTTTGATAATTGGTCTTTCTTGATGATACGAAAACTCAACGTTTTCGAAAACAATTTCCCCGTGATTTAAGTGTAAATTTTCGGCACCTTCACGATCAGAAACGGCGGGTTTTGCACTGAGTAAGCCAAACATTTGCTCGATATTTGCAAGCGAGCCTTTCATTTCTCGGTAAACAAACCCTAAGAAGTTTAAAGGAATGAATAATTGCATCATAAATGCGTTAACAAGCACAAAGTCACCTAACGTCATTTCACCGTATGTTACTTGATGTGCAGCTAATCCCAGCATGGCTGTCATCGCTATTGAAATAATAAACGCTTGGCCACCATTAAGCGCAAATAACGTTAATCTATTTTTAATTTTTGCTTGTTCCCACAATGCTAACTGTTTATCGTATGCCTTAGCTTCATATGCCTCGTTAGTAAAATATTTAACTGTTTCATAATTTAATAAACTATCAATCGCACGAGTATTACTTGAAGAATCGGCTTTATTTGCTGCCCTGACATATTTCGTTCGCCACTCTGTCGCAAACACTGAATATGCGATATAAATAACAATTGAAAACAAAGTAATTAGCGCAAACCATAGACCATAATTAACTAACAATATGCCAATAACCATGGCAATTTCGATTAATGTTGGCAATACATTAAACACCATGAAACGCATTAAAAAGCTAATACCTGAGGTGCCGCGATCAATATCTCTTGATAAACCGCCTGTTTGACGTTCAAGATGAAAGTTTAAATCCATTGCATGTAAATGTTCAAAAACTTGTAAGCCTATCCTTCTAATTGCCCGCTCTGTTACTCGACCAAATAATGTATCTCTTATTTCTGCAAATAACACAATGGTTAGGCGTACTAAACCGTATGCTGCCACTAAGCCAAATGGAACGATAAACAACTTATTTTCTAGATGAGAATCCAGTGAATCAACAATATCTTTGAGAATAAACGGTAAGTATACACTGGCCACTTTGGTTGCTATTAAACACATCAGAGCAATGCCAATTCTAACTTTAAATTCAAGCAAATACGGGATCAGTGATTTAACAATGCGCCAATTGAAATGAGTAGGTTCTTGCTCGTTATGTTGCATTCGTCTCATATTGTGCTCGTTAAGGGGTAAATAAAATCGTATGTGTTCGCCTAAAGGTAACAACGGCTTGCTATAACTAACTTAATCCATTCGAAACACTCGCTAAAGATCTCGTGGCCTTTAAGCCAAGAAACAATCGGTGTATTATGGAGCGAAGTTTACAAAACACAATGGGTAATAATGTCATTTATTCATCAGCTTATTGATAGGTGTTTATTTACCATAATGTTTATTATTGGCATTCAATGTCCTGCCTTTCTAACGCAGTATATTCAACAACTATCTGCTCGGTTAGAGGAGGCTAAATGGCAGCTTTCACAATATCAAACCTTAGCAGACATGCATTTTAATGGTAGTTTATCTAAGCTTACTGAACATTACCTTTCAAATAGCGACACCATTATTAACAAAACAGGTATGATCGTTAATGAATTAATCGATCGTCGAGACTACTTAGCATTCCAATTTACCAGCTTACATAATCAGCCTTATTTAGAGCAACTATGGTTTTTCACTACAAACGTTGATGAAAGTATTGCCCAGCAAACCTATACAATGTTTAGCTTAGCTATTCCATTAACAATAGAAGCGTTGTGTACAGGTTTCTTCATTGCAATACTGGTAATGAGTTTACTGAAATTATGCTTATACACCTGCAGTTGTGCTTATCAACGTATGTTTAAACGCATAGAGGTAAATTAGGCAGTATGATCAGGATACTTCTGCTTTATATCGATAATTGATTTTTGTAGAAATATCGTTAACGCTTCCATGTCTACTTTATCTAGTCTGTTGATATATAAACATGATTTCGCGGTTTTTACCTTACCAATATTTTTAAGATAATCTTGATAATGATCAAAGCCCTGCATGATATACAACGAAAGATTTTGCTTTCTTGGTGAGAAGCCCGTTAGCATCCACTTGTTAGTGCCCTTACTATTATGATATTGGTATTGACCAAAACCAATAATAGCACTGCCCCACATTACAGGTTTGAAACCTGTTAATTCTGTGAAGATAGATAATAAGGTATGAGCATCTTCTTTGCGCACTTCGTTATCAATAGTTGATAAAAATTCATGCACATCATGCTGATTAGGCTGTGTTTTAATCTCAGTCATCAGAGTACTGATAGATTAATATCTTCTATTCATTACATAAAAGGCTACCGAAGTAACCTTTTATATAAAAAACTAAGGCTAGCCGTTGCCGTCTTCAACACGACTTTTTAACTTTTGCCCAGGTCTAAAAGTAACAACGCGACGAGCTGAGATTGGAATATCTTCACCCGTTTTAGGATTACGCCCTGGGCGTTCACTTTTTTCGCGAAGATCAAAATTACCAAAGCCAGACAATTTAACTTGTTGCCCAGCCTCTAGTGTTTCACGAATTTCTTCAAAAAATATTTCGACAATATCTTTTGCGTCACGTTTACTTAAACCAACTTTTTCAAATAAATGTTCTGCGACTTCTGCTTTGGTTAGCGCCATTGCTTAATCCCTCAGTGATGCATTTAGCTCATCTTTTAACGTTTCGACCACTCGATTTACAACATCATTGATATCTTTTTCTTCAAGAGTCTTTTCATGATCTTGTAGTATCATGGCAATAGCGAGGCTTTTAAAGCCATCATTTATTCCATTGCCTTTGTATACATCGAACAAGTTTAGATCAACTAAATAATTTCCGCCAACATTTTCAATGAGTTGTAACACTTTTTTTGCATCAACACTCTCTTCAACGATGACAGCAATGTCACGCCTATTTGCCGGAAAGCGAGAAATATCGCCAGCTAGCGGGATGTTCAGTGTTGAAATTTCACTCAATAAAAGCTCAAAAACTAATGTGCGGCCATTCAAGCCTAATTTTCGTTCTAATTCAGGGTGTAAGGTGCCAACGTGACCAATTAGCTCGCCATCTTTCAAAATAGCAGCGGTTTGTCCTGGGTGTAATGCATCGTGTTGAGCTCGTTCAAAGGTATAAGCTTGGCTATTTGCAGTTCTTGCCAATAACGATTCAACGTCAGCTTTGATATCGTAAAAGTCACTAGCTGACTTTTCCATATCCCAGTGTTCTTGATTGCGATTGCCAGATATTACACCAGCGATCATTTGTTGTTGACGAACACCGTTTTCAACGCTTTCGTCAGGTACAAAACGTAAGCCAGTTTCAAATAAGCGTATACGTTGTTGTTGACGGTTTTGGTTGTATACAACCGATTGTAATAACCCCGTCCACAAGCTTAAACGCATTACCGACATCTCAGATGAAATAGGATGCGGCAATGTCATCACTTCTTGTTCTGGGTGAATAAGCTGTTGAATTTTAGGGTCGACAAAGCTATAGGTTATCGCTTCTTGATAACCTCGCGTTACTAATGTTTGGCGTAAACGTTTTATAGGTAGTTGTGCTTCTTTACGATCACACATGGCTAATGTTGCTTTTGGTGACGTATTAGGAATATTGTTATAACCAAAAATACGCGCAACTTCTTCTGTTAAGTCTTCTTCAATCGAAATATCAAAACGATACGTTGGTACACTTACTTGCCACGTTTTGTCTGCAAAGGTAACAGTAAAACCTAACCTCGTTAAAATTTCGATAACCTGTTCATCAGGAATATGATGACCAATACGAGAATCTAGTTTACTACGTCGAAGCGCAATTTGCTTAACCTTAGGTAAATGTTCTGAAGCTACAGCTTCAACAACAGCACCAGCTTCGCCGCCTACAATCTCAAGTAATAAGCTCGTTGCGCGCTCCATGGCTTGGTGCTGTAATTCAGGATCAATACCACGTTCATAACGATGTGATGCATCGGTGTGTAAACCATATTGGCGCGCTTTACCTAGAATAGCTAAAGGGGCAAAAAAAGCACTTTCTAAGAAAATATCTTTCGTTTTATTCGTTACACCCGAATGTAAACCACCAAAAATACCAGCAATGGCTAATGCTTTATTATCATCAGCGATGACTAATGTTTGTTCATTTAAGCTGACTTCATTTTCATCAAGCGTGGTTAACTTTTCATTCGGCTTTGCATAGCGTACATCAATCCCCCCTTCAATAGCATCTAGATCAAAAGCATGCATAGGATGACCTTGCTCAAGCAAAACATAATTGGTGATATCAACCACAGGGTCGATTGAGCGTACACCACTACGGCGAAGTTTTTCTACCATCCATAGTGGTGTTTGGGCGTCTACATTAATATTTTTGATCACTCGGCCAAGATACCTTGGACATGCTTCTGAAGCCGATAATGTAATGGACCGTTTATCGTCAATTGTAGAAGGAACACTATTAATTTCAGGTTCGTTAACAGCTAAGCTATTTAAAACACCTACTTCACGTGCTAAGCCTTTTAATCCTAGACAATCGCCTCGGTTTGCCGTTAAATCAACATCAATAGTAACATCGTTTAAATCTAAGTAATCCCGTATGTTTTCACCAATAGGGGCATCTTGTGACAACTCGAGAATACCATCACTATCTTCTGCTAGGCCTAACTCAGATTCACTACAAAGCATACCAAATGAAGGCTGGCCACGTAGTTTTGCTTTTTTAATTTTAAAATTACCCGGTAGTACAGCGCCAACCATAGCGACAGCAACTTTTAAGCCTAATCGACAGTTTTTTGCACCACAAACAATATCAATTAATTCGCCATCTTCACTGGCGCTGCCTACATTAATTCTTGTTACTTGAAGTTTGTCAGCATCTGGGTGTTGGCCACATTCAACCACTTCCCCTATCACGACGCCTGAAAATTCACCGGCAACGGGTTCTACCCCATCAACTTCTAAGCCTGCCATGGTGATTTGGTGGGTCAATTCATCCGAAGATATTGCAGGGTTTACCCACTCTCGTAACCAAGATTCACTAAATTTCATGAAGAATTGCCTTACTTAAATTGTTTCAAAAATCGAAGATCGTTTTCAAAGAATGCGCGTAAATCATTTACGCCATAACGAAGCATGGTTAAGCGTTCAACGCCCATACCAAAAGCGAAGCCAGAATAGACTTCAGGATCAATGCCTACAGATTTCAATACATTAGGGTGTACCATTCCACAGCCTAATACTTCAAGCCATTTACCATTCTTACCCATTACATCTACTTCAGCCGATGGTTCAGTAAAAGGAAAATAAGAAGGTCTAAAACGAATCTCTAAGTCTTCTTCAAAAAAGTGGTGAAGGAAGTCATGCAATACACCTTTTAAATGGGTAAAGGAAACATCTTTGTCGACCATCAATCCTTCAACTTGATGAAACATTGGTGTATGGGTTTGATCGTAATCATTACGATATACTTTACCTGGTGAAATAATACGTAATGGTGGCTGCTCTTTTTCCATAGTTCGAATTTGAACACCGGAAGTTTGCGTACGTAAAACTAACTTAGGATTAAAGTAAAAAGTATCATGATCTTGACGTGCCGGATGATGCTCAGGGATATTTAACGCATCGAAGTTATGAAAGTCATCTTCAACTTCAGGGCCTTCTTTAACAGCAAAACCTAAATCACCAAAAAAGCTTTCAATACGCTCTATCGTACGCGTTACTGGGTGCAAGCCACCTAACTCATTAGTGCGCCCCGGCAAAGTAACATCAATAGTTTCTGCTGCTAGCTTTTTATTAATTGCTTCAGTACGTAATAATTCACCACGAGCTGTTAACGCTTTTTGCACTTGTTGCTTCGCTTGGTTTATTACTTGACCTGCCTTTGGCTTTTCTTCTTTAGGTAACTTACCTAGTCCTTTCATTAACTCGGTAAATTGCCCTTTCTTGCCAAGAAAGCTGACACGTACCTGATCTAATTCTTCAGGTGAATTAGCAGCGGCAATAGCTTGCTCTGCTTGTAGTATTATATCGTCTAAATTCATGATTTCCTCTAAAGCGGTGAGTTACACCGTTCTTTGGCTAGACTTATTGATTGTTAAAAAATAAAGGTCAAAGATTTTACACAAAAATGATCGCATAAAGTAGAGTAAAGCAGCGCTTTTTTATAAATAATTCACGATCTTGTCGTGAAATTATGCCTTCGATGAGATTTTTTCTCTTAATTTGAATTTAGTTTGCAGATAAGCACCGTTAATTACTGATACTGACTGGAATTACGGTCGATGAGAAACAAACGTACTATAGAGCGAAAATGCTGCCATCTATACTTAGTTTTGACTTTCTGACCAAACGGCAAATTCATTACCACTTGGCTCAATAAAGTGAAAGCGACAACCGCCTGGAAATTCAAATATTGGCTTGTTTATTTTACCTGAATTTTCCACAACTTTAGCCAAAGTTTGGTTTATGTTATTACTATAAAAAACCAACAATGCGCCACCGTTATCGGTATTATTTCGTTGCTCAGACAAATAAAAACCGCCATCTAAGCCTTGATTAGAAAAAGAAGTATATTCAGGCCCATAATCAACGAACTGCCAATCAAAAACCTGGCTAAAGAAACGTTTTGTCGCTTGAATATTACTCGCGGGGAATTCAACATAATTTAATTTTTCATGTTTGCTCATCATCTACCCTTCTGCTTATTTGCCAGATTTAACCAGTTGTTTTATTTTAATCGCTTTTTCGAAATGATCTAATTGATGGGTTTGTATCCACCATGTAGCGACTTCCATTAATAATTCAGGATCATCATTTTTATTAGCAAAAAAAGCATAAAACGATAAGCCAACATTTTCACCTTTTTGGGTGATTTTATTATCGCAAACAGCAATTATTTTTTCCCGAACATTATCATTCACAATTTTTAGTTCCTGTTATAGACACCAACTGATTTAAAAGCTTTATTCAGTATCAAGTATTTACTCTTCTATGGCGCGAGTTAGCATTTGAAAAATACTGAGCAAATATACTGCAACAATCACCAAGCCAACAGCGAGCAATCTATGCTCTGGAAAGCTAAACCAAACGGCAAGTACTGCTATCGTACGTAATATCGCATGTATAAGACCAAGTGGGTGTTGAATTATCCAAGAGTAAACCACCCAATGTAACCCCAAACCGATCCCAACACTTAAAGGCACAAATTCAGGAGCAAAAATAAACAAAGGAATATGAACTGCCCAAAGAAGATTTACCATTAAGACACATGACCCCATTAGTTTTGCCAAAGGATTTGTAGAGGTTGTGATAGCCTCATGACGAAATTTAGCAATTAACAATGCGATAGGGAAAATTGTACCTGAACCAAAGAGTAAAATTAATAACCCTGTTTTAAAAGGGAATTGCGTTGATAGTAATGCAATAATAAACCACACTATTGTGCCTGCAACTGGCAAAGATATTGATCGATTAGTTTCTTGTTCGAATGATTTTCTTAATTCAGATAATGACATTACTTGCCCTTTTATTTTATTATTCAATACGTTGGAAAACTACTCTGCTCACCTTAAATGCTGAGCAAGTAATTGCATATGTTGACGATAACCTTCATCGTCAAAGTTTGTTGAGCATCTATTCATAAAGACATGATAATAATTCGATCGGTTAATGACCACCTGTGGCTTTTCTTTAATCAATGAAATGAATGCATTAATGTCAAAATGACTTTCTTCGGCAGGACAGACAACATTTATCTTAAATTTAGGTTCGATATCTACGTAATGTCTAATTTGGGAACCATAAAATATAAAAGCATTGCGGATATTGTTAGCATAGCTTCGTTCAGAAACACGCCAAATAACAGATGCGCCGACGCTAAAGCCTATCAAGTAAATATACGCATTCATTGCCGTTAATATTTGATGAAGCTGCTCTGTATAATTGTTTAAGCCAACATGCTTGGTGAAATACTGATAAGCTTTTTGCTCATCTTCAAACATCATTCTTTTGCCATCATATGGGTCAATAATAATCGAGTTAAATGGCAACGATTCAACAAGCTTCTCTAAACTTTCAGTGCGTCCAAAAATATCGCTAACAAAAATATATTTAGTTTTCAAACTACTACTCTTCGCATGTTCATATAAATTAAAAAATTTAAGACCACTTTACCCTTTACACTTAATGGTCTTTTCACCTGCGTGATAAACATTATTTACAGCAACATAGACACCCGAAACTACTGCTGAAGTTGGCATCGAAATAATCGAAAAAAACTCATCATTCCAAGCATAGAAGCTAGTATCGCCTTCCATTAAATTAACCACTTTAAGTGTTTTTTGATCGGTAGACAGGCCACATTTATATTTAGGTACATCTGCCACTTCAGGCACTACAACACAAGCTGAAGTAAACAGGATAATACATATTATCAATAGTATACGCATAGCAATTCCTTGTAATTTATGGAAAAATAAATTCACTAACTAAACTGGATTAAGCAATTTTAATAACGATTAATTAAACACCATTTTTATTAGTTTTCTGGCTTGGTATCCGGAATTTTCTCTTTTATTTGAGTAAATTCATCAAAGTGTTTAATAAAAATATCTACTATTTCTGGCTGAAATTTTTTCCCCCGTTGTTCCTGCAGAAATTGTAAAATATCTTTGTTGTCCCATTGTTTTTGGTAAACACGCTTGGTACCTAATGAATCAAATACATCTGCAATCGCCATGATCCTAGCTTCAAGCGGAATATTTTCGCCCTTTAAACCATCGGGGTAACCAGTACCATCCCAATTTTCATGATGATATTTTGCCATTCGCGCACCAATACGTGAAACTTTTTCTTTCGATCGTTCAAGTAAATCACTACCTACAACGGTATGGCTTTTCATTAATTGCCATTCTTGTTCATTAAGTTGATCTGGCTTTTGTAAAATATTATTGGGTATCGCCACTTTACCAATATCATGTAATGGTGCTGCTATTTTAATCGCGGCTACAAGCTTATCTTCTAAACCAAGTTTCGTTGCCACTAGTGCACAAATCTCAGCCACTCTTTTAACATGCGCACTTGCTTTCTGTGACTTACGTTCAATCGCTTCACCTACAATACATAACAGCTCTTTCTGAGTTCGTTCTAACTCATGCTGTTTTGTTAAGCTTTCTAGTATTAACGCCACATTCGTGGCGAATAATTCAGCTAAATTTGAACGGAAGTGTTCAGCATCATCTTCAAATTCAATATATAAAACAGAAGATGCAGTAGATGATGTTTCATAGTATCCAACAAAACATTGATTTTCATAGAAGTGCTTCTTCTCATCAAACGCTTTTTTGATCAAGCTTTTCACTGAATCATCAATGTCAGAAGTTTCTAGGCAATCAGACTCAACAACATATTTCCCCGTGCAAGCAATAATCAAATTAGTGTTTTCATGATCAATCTCACGTTGACTACGAGCTATGTATAAAGCAGAACTTTCAACATCCATTAAGGTTAGTAAATGATTTAGGGCTGCTGAGCCAAAAGGTTTGAATTGATTAATTCTTAATAAATCATGAGTAGATAAAATTAGTTGTTTAAAGGCATCTAAACTACGTTGGATTGTCATGATATCGCGATAAGCACGAATACCTGCATACACGGAAGTTGTCATTTTTCCTGCGGTAAAATCAGTTTTTTCTTTGTAATCGTTTATATCAAACTCTTTAATAACTTTTGCTTCTGGAGCAGTGCCCGCTTGGCCAGTTCGTAATATTAATCGAATCGCTTGATTACGTTTTTCTTTGCGTATCCATTCAACTAATTCTAAACCCGCATGGTCAGTTTCCATCACAACATCAACAAACGCCATACAAAAACTATCATCATTTGATAATACTTGTTTGGCCTCTGCAGAAGAATAAGCAGATACAATATCTAACTTTCTTCCTTCAATATGCGCATCACTTAACACAAGGCGGGTAATTTGATGAACAGATTCATCGTCATCAACCACAAGAATGCGCCAAAAGCGCTCTTTTTTAGGCGCTGTTTCAGCGGAGCTTTCTTCTATTTCTTCCTTAAAAATAAATTTAGACATTTGATTCTCATCTACTCCGTTAGCGTTAACTTTTCTGAATATAAGTGTAGATTATATTTACGTTAAACTCATGAAAAATTAAAGATATTTACTTAGTAGCTTAAAACATTACCTGAGATTACCCTGTATTAGCAACGTTAATTTTTACGGTATATAAAGTCATACACTTAATTTTCTATTTAGCACAACATTCATTTTAAAAGACAATAGTGTCATTACACCCGCAAAAAACAATGTTACTCGTAGCGTGCTTATAACTACACATCGCACAGACATAACAGATCAATATATTTGAATAAGACTAATAGCTACATTTTTTGTTGACATGTAAAGTCAGTCCCCTAATATAAACACATATCATTTAAAGAATATATTATACAAAATAACAAATGAACCTAGTTAATGTACTCAATGTCGTCCTCTCAGTCGTAGTGGTTTTAAAACCAATGCGGGGTTGATATTGTGTGTAAAAACTAACGAAAATTTTTCACAAAACCCTCGCTCTGAAAAGACCGGGGGTTTTTTATTTCAGTATTTTAGGAAACAACACTTAGTAAGGGAAAATTCAATGGCAACACAAACATTTACTGGTGCTGAAATGGTCGTTAAAGCACTATCAGCACTTAAGGTAAAATATGTATTTGGCTACCCTGGCGGCTCTGTACTCGATATATATGATGCAATATTTCAACAAGAAGACGTTGAACATATTTTAGTCAGACATGAACAAGCTGCGACACACATGGCCGACGGTTTTTCAAGAGCAACGGGAGAAGTGGGTTATGTACTTGCTACATCAGGCCCTGGTGCAACAAACTGTGTTACGGGGATTGCAACTGCATATATGGACTCAATTCCGATGGTTGTACTAGCAGGTCAAGTACCCACAAGCTTAATCGGTGACGACGCTTTCCAAGAAACTGATATTGTTGGCTGTTCGCGCCCGATAGTTAAACATAGTTTTAACTGTCGCGACCTTGCAGAAATTCCTAATGTTATTGCTAAAGCCCATTATATTGCTAAATCTGGTCGCCCTGGCCCTGTTGTTGTTGAATTACCGAAAGATATTTTAATCCCGCAAAATAAGGCACCATTTAATATCGAAACCGATGTCAAACTACGCTCTTATAATCCAACCAAAAAAGGCCACCCTAAACAAATTAAAAAGGCGATCACGGCTATCACGGAAGCAAAACGCCTTGTGGTTTATTCTGGCGGCGGCATTGTATTAGCCGATGCATCTGAGCAACTAACCCGTTTAGTTGAAACGTTAAACGCTCCTTGTACTAATACCCTTATGGGGCTTGGTGGTATATCTGGCGTTCACAAAAACTTTATTGGTATGTTAGGTATGCATGGCAGCTTAGAAGCTAACAAAGCCATGGCTAATGCAGACGTCATTTTAGCGCTTGGCGCTAGATTTGATGATCGCGTTACTAACAATGTGAAAAAATTCTGCCCTGATGCAAAAATAGTACATGTTGATATTGACCCCACATCAATTTCTAAAACAATAAATGCACACATCCCAGTAGTTGGATTAATTGATATTGTATTAGAGCAATTACAAGAAGAATTAGAGAATATAAACTTTGTACCTGATTCAAGTTCGAATGAGCAATGGTGGCAGCAAATCAATGAATGGCGTTCGTTAGGCAGTTTTAGTTATCAACAAAATAACGATAAAATTAAACCACAAAAAGTTATAGAAACCGTTTATGAAATAACTAACGGAGAAGCTTATCTTTGCTCCGATGTTGGCCAACATCAAATGTTTGCCGCACAGTACTACCCTTTTGCCAAGCCAAGACAATGGATTAATTCTGGTGGCTTAGGCACGATGGGTTTTGGTTTACCTGCAGCTATGGGAGTTAAATTAGCCTTCCCTGACAGTCATGTTGTTTGTATTACAGGTGATGGTTCGATTCAAATGAATATTCAAGAGCTCTCAACTTGCCTTCAATACCAATTACCTGTAGTGATAGTTTCATTAAACAATCGCTCTTTGGGTATGGTAAGACAGTGGCAAGATATGATTTATGGGGGGCGTCACTCTTCTTCGTATATGGAATCATTACCTGATTTTGTTAAATTAGCAGAATCATACGGTCATGTAGGCATACAAATTAATCAACTTTCAGAGCTTGATGAAAAATTAAGCGAGGCGTTTTCAATAAAAAACCGATTAGTCTTTGTTGATATTTTAGTTGATGAACTAGAACATGTTTACCCGATGCAAATTAAACAAGGTGCTATTGATGAAATGTGGTTAAAGAAAGGAGTAAAAGCATAATGCGTCGTATTCTTGCAATATTATTGGAAAATGAACCTGGGTCTCTTTCACGCATTGTGGGCTTATTTTCACAGCGCGCTTTTAACATTGAAAGCTTAACCGTTGCGCCTACTGAAGATCAGAGTCTATCAAGGATCACAATCACCACGCGTGGTGATGATCGGGTATTAGAACAAATTGTTAAACAGGTTAATAAGTTAATTGATGTAATTAAAATTACTGATCTAACTGATCGAGAGCATGTTGAGCGTGAAATTTTACTCATCAAAGTGCTTGCAATGAATGAAAAATCTCGCAGTGAAGTGAAACGCATCACCGATATTTTCAGAGGTTCAATTATTGATATAGGTAAACAGGTGTATACCATTCAAATGACAGGTGACGATAAAAAGATCAGTGCTTTTATGAAAACTCTCGCCAATGAAACAGAAATTATTGAATCGGTTAGATCTGGAACTGTAGGCATTGCTCGTGGTGAAAAAGCACTAAGAGTTTAGTGCTTTCTTTTATTATCAATAATTTTTCTAAAGCTAGGCGTTACTTACCTAGCTTTTTTTAATTGTGCAATCAAACCATCACTTGCATCTTCAATAAGATCAAGCACATATTTAAACCCTCGCGCACCACCGTAATATGGATCAGGCACTTCAGTATCTTGAAAGTTATTGGCAAATTCCAAAAATAAATGAATTTTATCGTGATAGCCAACAGGCGCTACTTTCTTTAAATCTTTTATATTTTGTTCATCCATCGCTAAAATAATATCAAATTCCGTAAAATCTTCGAGCTCTACTTTTCTCGCTCGAATTTTTTCAAAATCATATCCTCGCTCTATACCGATTTTTTGCGCTCTATGATCAGGCTTTTCACGGGCATGCGAACCAATGGTACCTGCAGAATCAATGGTAAGATCTAATTTATTACGTTCAGCTTTATGCCTAAATACTGCTTCAGCAGTCGGAGAACGGCATATATTGCCCATACAAACAAATAAGATACGTTTTATATCCTTATTCACGATGTTTCCAGTCATTTATTTATCCAATGTTAATTCAAGTACTAACCAACCACTTATTCGTATTTTAATCATTAATAAACACGAAAATTTAATTAATTACCCTACCGTAAAAGTATGTATTTAGCGAGTATTAAATAGTGAATCCCGTTGCTTTATGGAAAGTAACACCGTTAAGATACTCTTTTGCTAAGTAGATAGAATTGATGATATTTTTTGCTTGTTAATTACCAATATTTAATTAATTTGCTACAGTTGTATTAGATGACGTTAACAACACTAACGATTAATGAAAAAAATTGCTTCCTACACCTCGTTAGCACTGACACGAATATTTATACTATTGATAGCGTTTAGCTTAATAATAATATTTTATCAATCGAGCAGTAACCTAAGCCAAATAACGAAAAAACAATCAAACGATACTACCGAGGTAACCTATAAATATTGGATAGATAGTTCAAATGTTATTGATAATAAGAACATTCTCGATAATTTGCAGTCATTCAAGCAAACAACACCTGCTGAAATTCCTTTTGCTCTTAAAGATCAAACCTATTGGTTATTGGTGGATATCAAAAATACACAGTCACATCATGTTTCTCTTGTGCTTTTTGCAGATAATAAGCTGCTTGATATTTTTAAAGTTTACCCAATAAAAAACAATACAATACAACAAAACTTAACATTACAGCACTTACCTTTTCATCAAATTTATCCACACATAAACATTGAACTAGCACCTAGTAATGAACAACGCTATCTACTACAAATTCGTACAGATGGCCCGCCTAATGTACCTATTCAGTTAAAATCGCAATCCAGTTTTGATTTACACATTCTAACAGCACAATTTTTATATGGCGCTTTTATTGGCATTGCGTTGTTAATGATCTTATACAATTTAGTCTTGTTTTTTGCAGTCAAAGATAAAGTGTATTTGTTTTACATTGGTTACTTGTTGTCTGCCTTTTTAATTATGTCAAGTATCACGGGTTTCGGGTATATCTTATTTGATGACTTTTTTAATCAACAGATCGATAAGTATCTTATACCGCTACACTTCCTTCTGGTGCTATTTTTACTGTCTTTTACGTTATTTTTTCTGCGCTATGATCAACAAAAAAGCATAACGTATCGTTTAGCAATTGCTGTTTGTTTCTTTTTAATCGGTTCAATATTCGCAACTTTTACACTTGATAAAGTAGCACAGGCAACGTTATTTTTTTCTATTCAGCCTCTCGTCTTTATATTGGCGATTTACCTACTAATAAAACGTATAAAGGGAAACCTTTCTTGGGCAAAATATTACCTTGCTTCATGGGTACCACTACTAATAGGTGCTGCAATTCAACCCGCAGTGCTGCTAAATTTTATTGATTATTCTTTTCTCACCAGCAACGCATTTTTAATCGCTATTATTGCCGAAGTGTCTTTGATGGCTTTTGCCCTTGCAGAAAGAATGCGCCGTAATGAGCAAGATAAAATAACGAATATTGCCTACCATCTATCGAGTGGCATCCCTAGAAAGTCAAACCTTGAAACCTGTATCAATAACCTTGTTCAACATAGATATAGTGATTTTAGTGTTTGTATTGTTAAGCCTGAGCATATAGAAAAAGTAGCGCTATATATCAATGACGAAATGAATACACAGTTGTTTAAACAGTTATATGGTAAACTTTCTTCGCTCTTTCAATACAACGACGCGATAATTCCCATTACAGATAAGCAAGAAAAGGTATGTTTAATAAACCATACTTGTTTTGCCTTAATTATTGATCATCATGTTGATGAACAGCCTGTTGAAATGCTATTTGAATCAATACAACAGGTAGTACAAGAAAACTTTCGTATTTCCCAATTAAAACTCCCGTTAACCGCAGTGATTGGTGTAGCACGTTTCCCAGTAGACGGTAATAAAAGCCATCAACTATTAAATCGTGCACTTATTGCCGCGGCAAATGCGGAAAACAATCTACTAAAATGGAGCCAGTATGAAAACGATGTTAAAGATACAACTCAGTATTTGTTTAAGCTTACAAGCGATTTAAAACAAGCAATTAAAAATAATACCTTGATGCTCTATCATCAACCTCAAGTAGACTTAAGAACCTTACGCGTTTGTAGCAGCGAATGCTTATTACGATGGCAACATACAAAGGAAGGCTTTATACCGCCCAATGTGTTTATCCCCATTGCTGAAGATATGGGCTTAATTCATGAAGTCACTTTTTGGGTAATTCAACAAGCATTACATCACCAGAAACAATTAATGGATGAATATGGTTTCAACCATTTAGTGTCAATTAATATAAGCGGCAAAGACATTTCATCAAAGCACTTTCTAGTAAGAGCGTTAGATATAATAGAAGCATCAGGTGTTGCGAGTGATAAAATTATTTTTGAGTTAACAGAGTCCGCAAGTTTTACTGATAACGCACACACTATGCGAGTCATTGAGCAACTTACCGATCTCGGCATCACTATCAGTATTGATGACTTTGGTACTGGTTATTCATCTATGTCTCAAATCAGCCACCTACCCTTTCAAGAACTTAAAGTCGATCGTCAGTTTGTTGAAAATATTAATCAAGACAAAAAGCGTTTAGTCATTGCAGAAGCAACGGTTAAGATGGCAAAAGGTTTAGGATTAGAAGTGGTTGCAGAAGGTATTAACAGTGAAGAAGATGAAGCAACTTTAAGAAAGTTTGGCTGTGATATAGGACAAGGATATTATTACGCTAAGCCAATGCCACTTGAAGACTATAAGCAATGGTTAACTTCATTAGTACAAGGTAGAGTGAAAACACCTTTAAAGGGCGATTATATCCCCGTTGAAAAATGACCGCAATCAAGAATAAAGGAGCTGATTGCGGTATTAATGTGACCTATTAACCCCTACGCTTGCCCACAGCATCATTTAGCTGCGCAAGCAGCGTTTCTGTATCTGACCAGCCGATACAGGCATCAGTAATAGATTGACCGTACACATTGGCCTTACCATCAACTAAATCTTGTCGGCCTTCTACCAAGTGACTTTCAACCATAACGCCGAAAATATTATGATTACCTTTGGCCAGTTGTTCACTTACATCTCTGCAAACTACCATCTGATTTTCAAATTTTTTGCTTGAATTACCATGACTAAAGTCAATCATAATTTTAGTATTCAAGTTTGACGACGCTAGTTGATCAGTGACTTGTTTAACGCTTTCTGCATCATAATTTGGTGTTTTACCACCGCGTAAAATAATATGACAATCAGGGTTACCCGTCGTTTGAACGATTGCTGAATGGCCAAATTTAGTAACAGATAAAAAGTGATGCGACGCAGCAGCAGAGCCTATAGCATCTATGGCTATTTTGATGGTACCGTCAGTACCATTTTTAAAACCAACAGGACAAGATAAACCAGATGAAAGCTCACGGTGTACTTGGCTTTCAGTCGTTCGAGCACCAATTGCGCCCCAACACATAAAATCAGCCATATACTGAGGCGTGATCATATCTAAAAATTCACCAGCAGTAGGTAATCCAAGATCATTTAAGTCTGCTAATAATTTTCTTCCGATACGTAAGCCATCGTTTAATTTAAAGCTGTTATCTAAATACGGATCATTAATAAGCCCTTTCCAACCAACCGTGGTACGTGGTTTTTCAAAATAAACACGCATCACAATTTCAAGGTTATCTTGGTATTTTTCTCGAAGTTGAACTAAGCGTTTACCATATTCAATTGCAGCCTCTGGATCATGGATTGAACATGGGCCTATTACCACTAATAACCTATCGTCTTGATGGTTAAAAATTTTACTGATAGCTGCTCTACCACTAAACACTGTTTCAGACGCTTTTTCTGAACCAGGAAATCGCTCCAGTAACGCTACTGGAGGTAACAATTCTTTAATTTTTTCGATGCGCACATCGTCTGTTTGGTAGAACATATTATTTCTCTTTATTTACTACTATGATTTTGTTTTGTACGTCTAGACACCTAGATAAGAATCCCGTCGGCTAATTTAACAGCGTTATATCAACAATACCAACATAAAATTGGAAAAAAACGATATAATTAAGAACTAGAATAAAAATTCACGTAGCTGTTTACACAACGGTAAGGATATGTACTTTATATGCTCAATAATACACTGCCATTAATCGACCTTCATCGTCACCTAGACGGAAATATCCGCCCAAACACCATTTGGCAACTTGCCCAGCAACATAACATTTCATTGCCGGTATCAACGATTGAAGACTTTATGCCGTTGGTACAGATACAAGAATCTGAACCAGACTTATTAGCTTTCTTAAAAAAATTAGATTGGGGTGTGGCAGTATTAGCAACGCTAGAAGATTGCCAACGTGTCGCCTATGAAAATATAGAAGATTTAGTCTCAGCAGGTATTGATTATGCTGAATTAAGATTTTCACCATATTACATGGCAATGAATCACCAATTACCAATAGAAGGCGTAATAGAGGCTGTCGCTGAAGGCGTAAATCAAGCTAAAAAGATCTACAACGTTGAAGCAAATCTAATTGGTATTTTAAGTAGAACCTTTGGACAACAAAAATGTATGGATGAATTAAATGGCATTTTAACGCACAAAGATAAGTTCGTTGCGGTTGATTTAGCCGGTGATGAATTTAATTACCCTGGAAATATGTTTACCGAGCATTTTGACAAAATAAAACGAACAGATTTGCAAGTTACCGTACATGCAGGAGAAGCAGCAGGTAGTGAAAGTATTTGGCAAGCTATACAAGAACTTGGCGCAAGCAGGATTGGCCATGGCGTTGCTTGCCAACACGATGATAAATTGCTTGAATATATGCTCGCACATGAAATCGCCATTGAATCATGTTTAACCTCAAATTACCAAACAGGCACAATTACCAACCTTACTAACCATCCATTACCTACCTTTCTAGATAAAGGTTTGTTGGTAACACTCAATACCGATGATCCAGCAGTTGAAAATACAGAGCTAATCAAGGAATATAAGCTCGCAAGTTCATTATTTAATTTGCAAGAAAAACACATTACACAATTACAACAAAACAGTGTGGATGCTAGCTTTTTATCAACCTCGGCACGCCGAGAGTTATTAAATAAAGCGGCATTTAATCATTTACAACAGAAGGAATAACTTATGGCAGAGATTGCATTGGCTTTATTTGCAGGTGCGCTAGTCGGTTTAATATTTTCAGTGATCAAGCTACCACTTCCAGCACCTCCGGTAATTTCAGGTATTGCAGGAATTGTTGGTATATATTTAGGCGGTACACTTTATCACTGGATCATCGAACGATTTTTTAGCTAAAATAGACATTCACTAACAATATTCAGTAAAAAATCCTTGATAGGGGTGCGTTAAACCAATTAAACCACCTGCTTGAAACTTACTGAGATAAATTTTTATTTAAAGGTATATCTCATGACAACTCCTCACATTGAAGCCAACCCAGGTGACTTTGCAAAAACCGTGTTAATGCCCGGAGACCCACTAAGAGCAAAGTTTATCGCTGAAAACTTTCTTGAAAACGCAAAATGCGTAACCCGAGTGCGAAATATGCTAGGTTATACCGGAACTTATAAAGGCCAAGAGATTTCGGTCATGGGTTCAGGCATGGGGATCCCATCTATTTCAATTTACGCGACTGAGCTTTATAAAGACTTTGGCGTTGAAAATATCATACGTATTGGCTCATGTGGTGCCGTGCGAGACGATATAAAAGTACGTGATGTTATCATCGGTATGGCGGCAAGCACAGATTCAAATGTTAATCGCCAACGTTTCAATCACTGTGACTTTGCTGCATGTGCTGACTTTTCACTTTTACAAAAAGTGGTTAATACCGCCAATAAGCTAGGTAAACCGGTGCACGTTGGTAACGTATTTACCGCTGATTTATTTTATACACCGCAACCAGAAATGTTTAAAACCATGGAAAACATGGGAGTATTGGCGGTTGAAATGGAAGCCGCTGGTTTATATGGTGTGGCTGCTGAATTCGGTAAAAAAGCATTAGCAGTGTTTACCGTAAGTGATCATATTAAAACAGGTGAACAAACAACTGCAGATGAACGTGAAAACACCTTTAAAGACATGATGGAGTTAACGTTAGAAAGCGTGTTATAGGCCTCTCTGAAAATGGCCATAAAAAATCCGGTATATAACCGGATTTTTTATGGCTGATATCAAGCAAACTAAAACTGATATCCTACTTCTACTCCCCAAAACCTAGGCTCATTAACAAAGGCCGTTAAATTAAGAAAATCTAATGCGCCATCTGCAACAATTTTATCAGTAATATTACGGCCTACAATGGCAATATCTAAACCTTCATCATTATTAAAACCTAGTCGTAAGCCGCCTATCCACCGAGCATCAGCGTAAAATTCTGTGGCTTCATAGAGGAAGATATTTGATTTACTTCTATAATTCCAATCTGTTTGTGCATAGTAGTAACCATAACCTACAGGGAATTCATAATTAATATTGATATTCGCTAACCATTTAGGAGATCTAGGTAACGGATTACCGTCAACAAACACAGTAACTACAGGGCCAAAAGGTCCGTCTACGGTATTTGCCACTTTATCAGGACTATTACATGTCGGTGTAGAGGCGCAACGTTCTGCCTTCAATGAACTGTCTTGAATTTCTGTTTTGTTGTAACTTAAATTGGTACTTATTCGTAACTGATCGGTTAGCATTGCTTCAAAAGAAGTTTCAATACCTGCGCCATAGGTATTGTCAGCATTTAACAGAGAATTAGTGTTTGCTTCACCACCTGTCGCTGTTAGTTGGTGGTCTTCAATGTCATAGGTATACGCCGTAATGTACCATCTAGCATTACCATTAAATAAATTAGCTTTAAGACCTGCTTCGTAAGAAGTTAATGTTTCAGTATCGGCTTCACTTGGAAAGCCAAACCGTCCAATCGTAACAGGGCCTCTTGAGGCATTACCGATACGCGCAAAAGCTGTCCAGTCATCATCTATCGTATAACGAGCAGCAACGTCCCAATTAATGTAATCATCCTCTTTATCAATTTCAAAGGTTACATTTGAAGTACCGCCTTCACGTATGTCTAATTCTTTTTCATCATCGGTGTAACGTAAACCAAGCGTAAATGCCCATTTATTGTTTGGTTTGTATTCCACTTGGCCAAACAACGCGTACGAAGTAGTTAATTGATCAATTTGATAAAAATTAGTGGTATTTCCCTCAGTATCTAAATCTTTATAATCAGCGGTATAATCTTCACGGAAATAAAACGCACCTACTTGATAGTAGATATCGTCTGCATCACCTGAAAGTCTAAGTTCTTGCGTAAATTGTTCATGATCTGACAACCCATCTCCAGAAGCGACATTAAACCATAACTGTTTACCTAATTGGTTTGGTATACCTGAAAAGTCGGTTACACCACCATCAATATCAGCATAACTCCAACTTTCTAATGTGTCGTAGCCTGTAATACTGGTGAAGGTTACGCTTTCAAAATCATGTTCAATTTCTAAACTGCCACCTTGATGATCTAATTCAAACCCTGATGTACTGTCATGATATATTTCAGACTCATCAAATCCGTCCCTTAAACCAGACTTTCCCTGTTCAAAAGCATTGGCATAAAAAATTTGTGGCATGTCACCATCTTGATCAAAGCCATGTATTTTTAATAACGCGCGTGTATCACTGCCATTGTCATAAAGAAACTGAATGCGATAAGCAAATTCTTCATAGCCACCTACTTCGTCTCCTGTGGTTAGGTTATCAACCCATGCATCTCGTTCTTGGTGCTTAAAAGAAGCTCTAGCTGCCCAAGTATCTGACAGTTCAAAGTTTTTACCTGCTTCTAAAAACATCGTACTACGGCTGCCGTAACCACCGCGAACATACCCTTCATTGGTAAAGTCTGGCGCTACGGTATCAATTTTGACAATACCAGCGGTAGTATTTCGGCCAAACACAGTACCTTGTGGGCCATTGAGCACTTCTACGCGCTCGATATCAAATAAAGGAATACTTTTTAACACAGGGTTTTCTAAAACGATATTGTCTAAAATCATAGAGACTGGCTGATTAGCGTTTACATCAAAATCAGTATTACCTAAACCTCGAATATAAAACCTAGGTGATTGTCGACCGTTTGAAGATTCAATTTGTAAACTCGGAACACGGCCTGCTAATGCTCGTACATTTTCACCAGAGCCTAAATAGTCATTAATACTTTCAGCTGACATAGCAGTGACAGTAGCAGGTACATCTTTAACCGTTTCAACACGTTTACGAGCGGTTACCTCAATAACTTCAAGACCAACTACTTTTTCTGTCTGATCATTATTTTCTTCTGCGGTTACCGATGTAGTTAGCAAAAATGTAGAGCTACACAATGCCAATTGCACACTACGGCTAAGCGCGCTTTGTCCGAACATTTTCATATTGTTCTCTCCCAAGACTCTTTATCTTTTAATATGTTATTCATTCTAGGGTTTTAAGCGCTGCTATTTCATATTGATTAAGATGTATGGAGCTTTGACGTATATTTTCAACAAATATGCGATCTACAATTCAACACAGCCTAATAAAGCACACCTAGTGCCATGAATTATAGCCAATATTTTAGATTTCGCTTATTCACTTAACTGCAAGTTGTGAAAAGAAACTTTCACCATAATCCAATGAGTCTAAGGAGAACATTTCAGCGAGGGTTTGACCAAGATCAGCAAAGGTATTTCTCTGGCCTAAATTCACGTTGCCAATATGATGATGATACGCGAGCATAGGCACAAATTCTCTTGTGTGATCTGAGCCTGGCCACGTAGGATCACACCCATGATCAGCAGTCATGAAAAGTACGTCATCATTAGTCATGGCATTAATAATATCAGGTAATCGTTTATCGAATGCCTCGAGCGCAGCCGCATAACCTAATGGGTCACGGCGGTGACCAAAATCTTGATCAAAGTTGACAAGGTTGGTAAAAATAATGCTGTTATCTTTTGCCGTGTCTACATGTGAAATCGTTGCATCTATTAATGCGTCAATACCGGTAGCTTTGGTTTTTTCTGAAATTCCTTGATGGGCAAAAATATCAGCAATTTTACCCACACTTATTACATGTCCGCCTGCCTCAACCATTTTATCTAACACCGTTGGGGAAGGAGGTAAAACAGAGTAATCTCGTCGATTGCCTGTGCGCGTAAAATCTGCAGCAGTATTACCAACAAACGGACGAGCAATGACACGACCAATGTTGTAATCATCAAGCAACAAACGCACCATTTCACAATACGTGTATAAGTTATCTAAACCAAAATGCTCTTCATGTGCTGCTACTTGAAATACGCTGTCTGCTGATGTGTAACAAATAGGTAAGCCCGTTTTGATATGTTCTTCACCTAAACGAGCTATAATTTCTGTGCCTGAGGCATGGCAGTTACCGAGCATACCAGCATAGCCAGTTGCTTGGTTAATAATTTGCTTGAGTTCTTTAGGGAATGCATTTTCTTTATCCGTAAAGTAACCCCAATCAAACAAAACCGGTACACCCGCCATTTCCCAATGACCACTAGGTGTATCTTTTCCACTGCTCAATTCTGCAGCATAGCCAAACGCACCTTTTTGAATTGGATATTGCTTAACTGGAAAACGTGTATTTCCCGCAGAGAAACTCGCTTCAATAAGTCCAATACTTGCAAGATTGGGTAAATTTATTTGACGCCCTGTACTTTCAAAATGTTTTTCGGCTAAATGAGCAAAAGTATTAGCACCAATATCACCAAATTTTTCGGCATCAGGCGCTTGTCCTATGCCAAAACTATCTAAAACTAATATAATTGCTCGCGCCATTTTCACACCTTTTATCATCAAAAAATGAATTTTTCATGACCATTTAGTCAAGTTATGGTAATTTACCATTATTAAGTCTTTAGTTATAGTAAAAGAAATTAGCAATATTGAATTTCTGGCTACATTTTAACCTGTACCGAACGTTCAACAGCTATTCTTCCATGTTATTTACAGGCGGCCAAGATTGCTAACCAATAAAACCACCATTATTGCCATATCAGGGGCTTCTGCTTCTGGTAAGTCGTTATTTGCGCAAACTATTTATCAAGAGTTGTTCCCAGAACTGGGTAAAAACGGTATCGCTATTATTAAAGAAGATGCGTACTACAAAAATCAAGATCACATTCCATTACCGCAAAGAATTGAAACTAATTACGATCATCCTAATGCTTTCGAGCACACATTGCTCGCTGAACAGTTACGAATGTTACAACAAGGTAAAGATATAGAGTGCCCAGTATATTGCTATAAAACACACACGCGTTTAACAGATACCATTACAATTCCCGCATCTCCCATTATTTTGGTTGAAGGTATCTTGCTTTTTGCTGATCAAAATCTTCGAGAGTGTTTTGATCTAAAAATATACATGGATACACCATTAGATATTTGTTTGCTACGAAGAATAAAGCGTGACATAGAAGAGCGAGACCGTGATATAGATTCTATCACTCAACAATATGAACAAACAGTAAGACCAATGTATCATCAATTTATCGCTCCTTCTAAATCGTGGGCTGACATTATTGTCAACAAAGGCGGTAAAAATAGAATGGCCATTGAAGTCATAAAAGCAAAAATTAGACAATTAATACAACAATAATAACAGAGGATATTTCATGGGGGCGTTACACGGGGTCATAGGCATTGTTTTGCTGCTAGTAGCAGCATACGCGTTAAGTAGCCATAAGAAGTCAATTAATTTTCGAACAGTTGGCTTTGCATTTTTACTACAGTTAATACTTGGCGCTTTCGTGCTATATATTCCATTCGGTAAAGATGTGCTTGAATCAATGACCAATGGCGTACAAAACGTCATTGATAGCGCTAAGGCTGGCATTAACTTTATATTTGGTGGTCTAGGCACTGATAAAATGTTTAGCAACGGTGTAGGCTTTGTATTTGCCGTACGTGTATTGCCGGTCATTATTTTCTTCTCATCGTTAATTGCCGTACTTTATCACCTTAATATTATGCAATGGATCATTCGCATTATTGGTGGCGGTTTACAAAAACTGTTAGGAACAAGTAAACCTGAATCTCTTTCTGCCACAGCAAATATTTTTGTTGGACAAACAGAAGCGCCCTTAGTTGTTCGACCTTACATTGCATCCATGACTCAGTCTGAATTATTTGCCATTATGGTCGGCGGATTAGCATCAGTTGCGGGTTCCATATTAGCTGGCTATGCTGGGCTCGGTGTTGAACTAAAATATCTGATAGCGGCGTCGTTTATGGCTGCACCTGGTGGCTTGTTAATGGCAAAAATTATTTTGCCAGAAACCGAATCTGATAAAATACAAGCAAATAACTTATCTATTTCAGAGCAAGAAATTAAACCCGTTAATGTTATAGATGCAGCAGCAACAGGTGCTGCATCAGGCATGAAACTAGCTGTTAATGTTGGTGCAATGCTATTGGCTTTTATCGCGCTCATTGCGTTATTAAACATGTTAGTCGGCGGAGTTGGCAACCTATTTGGTATCGAAAATTTAACGATTGAATGGTTACTTGGCTATGTATTTGCCCCATTCGCTTTCGTTATTGGCGTTCCTGCAGAAGAAATGCTTCAAGCGGGTAGTTTTATCGGACAAAAAGTGGTTGTAAATGAGTTTTTTGCTTATGTGAATTTTGTAGAAATCAAAGATACATTAACCCCTTCAACCCAAGCTATTATCACTTTCGCATTATGTGGTTTTGCTAATCTATCTTCGATTGCTATCTTACTAGGTGGAATAGGTTCAATGGCACCTTCTCGTCGCCCTGATATTGCTCGTCTTGGTATGAAAGCAATGATGGCAGCAACACTCGCTAACTTAATGAGTGCAGCCATTGCAGGCGTATTTCTTAGCCTTTAGGAGAATAACATGACAGAGCAACAACAAACCGCGTTACTTGCCCTTTCTCTCGTTGATCTAACCAGTTTGCGAGGCGATGAATCGCCCCAAGACATTACTGAGCTGTGCGAGCAAGCAACAACAAAACATGGAAATACTGCCGCAATTTGTATTTATCCGCAGTATATTTCCATTGCGAAACAACATTTTGCTAAGACAAAGAAAGATATAAAAATTGCAACCGTCACCAACTTTCCCCACGGCGGTAGTGATGTGAACCAAGCAGTAAAAGAAACAGCAGAAGCGGTTTCTCTTGGTGCTGACGAAGTAGATGTCGTATTTCCCTATAATGCATTGATAGCTGGTGATGAAAGTGTAGGTTACGAACTAGTAAATGCTTGTAAGCAAGTGTGTGGTAAACAAGTCACGCTCAAAGTAATTATTGAATCTGGAAAACTAAAAACAGACTCTTTAATTCGACGTGCTAGTGAAATAGCCATTGACGCCGGCGCTGATTTCATCAAAACCTCAACGGGTAAAGTTGACATAAATGCTACCCCACAAGCTGCAAAAATCATGTTATCGGTCATTGAAAATGTAAACCCAAATGTCGGTTTTAAAGCCGCTGGTGGCGTTAAAACCTTAGAAGATGCCACTGAGTACTTAACGTTAGTCATGGATACTTTAGGGGCTTCGTGGCTTGATCAAACTCACTTTCGTTTCGGCGCAAGTGGGTTATTAGATAATTTACTCGCCACTATCGAGGGTAAAGTAGAACAACCAAGCAGTGAGCGCTATTGATACCTTATGGCACAACTTTATTTTTACTATTCAACGATGAATGCTGGGAAATCTACACATTTACTGCAATCTTCATACAACTACCGCGAACGCGGAATGAATACATTACTTTATACCGCAGATATCGATAATCGATTTTCAGCGGGGCAAATATCTTCAAGGCTTGGTTTACATGCTGACGCTAATTTATTTTCAACCAATACTGATATCGCTTTACAAGTAACAGAACAACACACGTTAACCCCTGTTAGTTGTGTACTGGTTGATGAAGCACAGTTTCTAACGGAACAGCAAGTAAAACAACTCACTGATATTGTTGATAATTTAAAGATACCTGTGCTCGCTTATGGTATTAGAACTGATTTTTTAGGTAAAACTTTCGTAGGTAGCGCCGCACTTTTAGCATGGGCAGACAAGCTTATCGAGCTAAAAACCATTTGTCATTGTGGAAAAAAAGCAAATTTTGTTGTCAGAACAGACGATAAAGGAAATGCAGTGACATCAGGCGCCCAAATTGAGGTGGGTGGCAATGAGCGTTACGAGTCACTTTGTCGAAAACATTTTAAAGCACTTGTTTGGTAGATAACTAAACATAAGTACCATAGGTAGATACACGTAACAATGTGCAAAAGGAAACATAATGGCCGTTTATATCAGTAACCATCCACTTCTAAAACATAAAGTATCGTTAGCACGTGAAGCTAACTTGTCATCGAAGTCTTTTCGTGAATTAACTAATGAAATTTCTACTATGTTAATGGTAGAAGCAACACAACATCTTACGGTGAAAAATACTCCTTTAGCATGTTGGTCTGGTAATATTTCTACCCCTTTATTAGCAGAAAAACAACCTACCTTAGTGCCAATTTTACGTGCAGGGCTTGGCATGCTCGAGGGCGCTTTAACAATCTTACCCTGCGCTAAAGTAAGCATTATCGGTTTAAAACGTAACGATGATGATATTTCTACTGATAACGCTGGCAATGTGTGCATAGGAATAGAAAGTTATTATGAAAATATTGTCAGTGATATTGCAGAACGACATGCCATAGTGATTGATCCTATGTTAGCAACAGGTGGTTCAGCAATAACGTGTATTGATTTATTAAAATCATCGGGTTGCCAAAACATTTCTGCATTATTTATGGTAGCTGCCCCTGAAGGAATTAACGCACTGGAAAAAGCGCACCCTGATATTGATATCTATATCGCTGCATGTGATGAAAAACTAAACAAACAAGGCTACATTTTACCTGGTTTGGGTGATGCTGGTGACAAAATATTTGGTACTTATTAATAACAAGCAGTGACTTCTGCCAAAATTAAGCTTTACGCTTTTTGTGGTTTATACCAACAACCTAGTTCACTAGGTTTCATGTTACCTTAATGAAAGGTAAGTTTAGGTAAGCAATACAATAAATCTAGAATGAAATAACCCTGAACATTATTCAATTTAACTATAATCTTGTGATATTATTTAATATTAAATAACATCAACAATGATTAAATCGTCCATGAAAATCATCTCCTTCAATATTAATGGCTTACGTGCCAGACTTCACCAATTGCAAGCCGTAATAGATAAACATCAACCTGACATCATTGGCTTACAAGAAATAAAAGTGCATGACGATGCCTTCCCACTTGCCGACGTAGAAGCAATGGGGTATCACGTATATTTTCACGGTCAAAAAGCACATTACGGCGTTGCAATGTTATGTAAAAAACCAGCAGAACTCGTCACCAAAGGCTTTCCAACAGATACTGAAGATTCTCAAAAACGCATGATTATGGTAACCACAACCAATGATCGTGGTGAAAAAGTAACGGTATTGAACGGTTACTTCCCTCAAGGGGATAATATTGCGCATGAAACAAAATTTCCGTATAAACGCCAGTTTTATAAAGACTTAATGGTATATTTAAACGAAAATCATACACCTGATGAAAATCTAGTGGTAATGGGTGATATTAATATTTCGCCGATCGATTTAGATATTGGCATTGGTGAACCGAATAGAAAGCGGTGGTTAAAAACGGGGAAATGTAGTTTTCAACCAGAAGAACGTCAGTGGCTTTCAACGCTAATGAATTGGGGATTTAAAGACACATTTAGAGAGTTGCATCCATCGACCAGTGAAAAATACTCATGGTTTGATTATCGTTCTCGCGGTTTTGATGATAATCGCGGGCTACGAATTGATGTTGTGTTAGCCACAGAAAAATTAGCGCAGCAATGTATAGAATCTGACATTGATTATGAATTACGTGGTATTGAAAAGCCTTCTGATCATGCGCCTATCTGGTCTACATTTAAATGATAAGTGCGCAATATCGCTGCCCTATTTGCCAATCACGTTTAACGTTAAAAGAGCACACTTATCGTTGTGCTCAGTCTCATTGTTTTGACAAAGCAAAGGAAGGATACGTTAACTTATTGCCGGTTCAGTTTAAGCATTCGAAACAACCTGGCGATAATAAAGCAATGGTAAATGCTCGGCGTGCCTTTTTATTACAAGGGTATTATCAACCGCTTGCCGACAAGCTGGTATCAATTCTTAAGACATTACCTCTTAATAACGGAACCATTTTAGATGCCGGCTGCGGTGAGGGTTATTATACCAATCAATTTAGGCATAACAATCAAGTGGTATACGGTGTTGATATAGCTAAAGAAGCGGTTAAAAAAGCGGCTAAGAAATATTCCGAGTGTCACTTTTCTGTAGCAACGTTATCGCAATTACCATTTGAAGATCGCAGTATCGATACCATTGTTTCAATCTACGCCCCGATATTGTCAGTTGAGTTTAACCGTGTTTTGTCTGAAAGCGGTTATTTAATTACCGTTACACCAGGTAAAAATCACTTATTAGCGCTCAAACAAAGAATTTATCAACAAGCATTACAGCATGATGAAGACAAACAAAGTGTTGATAACATGACGTTGCATTGTCAAGAACAACTGACGTATAGCATGACATTAAAAACCGGAGAGGAACTGCTGAATTTGTTGTCAATGACCCCATTTGCATTTAAAGCTAATGAACAGGTCAAGCAACAGCTTAAAAAAGAGCATAACTTTGAATGTCAGGCAGACTTTCTTATTCGTATTTATAGAAAAACCGCTTAAAAAAGCGGTTCTTTAAATCAATTCGTTTAATGCTTAGCGTGACGATAACTCACGTTTAATAACTGTGCTAAATCGACATATCGAGGTTTTTGCACACTTAACTTAATGTCGCCACCACCTTGGTTTATTTTGGCAACCCCTTCTTTGTACCAAGCAGCTAATGCTGGTGGTAAAAACTTATCGGCTTTAATACCTAGCATAACCAAAGCTTGTAACGGTACACTTAACATGAAAACAGTATACACAACCGATTGTGGTAATGAAGCAATACCACCAAAATAAAGTTGCATGACTAAAGTAAACAAAGCAACGCCCGGCAGGTATTTACATACAAGTCGACTCATTTTAATTGCTTGGTATTCAGCAAAGTACTCTGCTAGCTCTCTGCGTTCAGGCCAAAGTAACATATACTTGCGACCTAACTTTACAATTTCTACAACACTCATATTCATAGGCCATACATTATAACAACTGTTACTTACAAGATAGCACAAACTCGAAGGTAGTTTAAATTTTAATCTTAATAAAAATATGCAAACTAACAATAAGAGCTTCGTTAAAACGCTATGCTGCTAAAATAGGTTTATTTCACAATACATCATAGTATCAGCCTTAATTTGGCAGACATAACCACTAAAAATAATAATAATTCCACAAGATCATAATGAACTAACTTTTTTACTAGATTACAAGTTTTATTTAAGTTTATTATTTCTAGTTAAAAAACAACCAAGAGATTAAAGCATTAAAATACAGCCACTTACAAACATAACCATAGTTTGCACACAAAGATATCCACATCTTTTGTGGATATAACTAATACTGTAAATCAGTTAGTCATAGAATTACTACGTTAAAACCCTCTACTTAAATTAAATATTCAATCGTTTAACAAAATAATTTTAATAAAACTTATCTAAATATTAATTATCTATCAATTAGCTATTCATATTCTTTATTCAAAAAAGAATTGTTCCTAGAGTTTAGCTTAATGGCGAGTTATAGTATTGCCTTTGAATTTATCGGGCTTAGCATATGGCAACTCTAACGTTAAAGCGATTAAACGACACGTTCACTATCCATAGTTTTCCAGCCAATAGCGAAATACCCTCAGAAGTGTTTAAGCAACACATGTATTTTATCGCAAAAACTAATGATGAAGTATCGGTGGTCGCTCCTAGTACACTTACGTTGTTAAGTGAAGATAGCGAACCTGACTGGCAAGCACTTGAAGTTGTTGGTCCATTAGACTTTTCATTGACGGGGATACTTTCAAAAATTTCTACCATATTAGCGAATAAGAAAATCAGTATTTTCGCCATCTCTACCTTTGATACCGATTATATCTTAGTCAAAAGCAATAAAATTGACAGCGCTATTACCGCCTTAACTAACAATAATTATCAAGTGATTTAATATGACAACTTTATATGGCATAAAAAACTGCGACACCGTAAAAAAAGCACGAAAATGGCTTGATGAGCATAATATTACTTATCAATTCCACGATTTCCGTGCTGACGGTCTAGATAACAACCAGTTACAACAATTTGTTGCTATGTCTTCATGGGATTTATTACTCAATAAACGTAGCACAACTTTCCGAAATTTAGACGAAAATATAAAAGCTAATCTTTCAGATACTGTAGCCTCAGAACAAGTATTATTACAACCAACATTATTGAAGCGGCCTTTGTTGCATATTGACGACCAATTACATCTAGGTTTTAAGGCAGAAAAATATCAAGAGATTTTTGCCTAATGACAACAACTAACACGCCGGTTTTAACCCTCGCCGCAGATTTGATCTCTCGTCCATCAGTCACCCCAGAAGATGCTGGTTGTCAGCAACTAATGTCTGAGCGCTTAGAAAAGTTAGGTTTTCTAACAGAAACGATGGTATTCGAAGACACCACGAATATGTGGTGTCGTAAAGGCGATACTGGACCAGTTTTTTGTTTTGCAGGTCATACTGATGTGGTACCAGCTGGAAATTTAGCAAGCTGGGATACTCCACCTTTTGAGCCCACTTTCAAAGATGGTTTTTTATTCGGCCGCGGTGCTGCTGATATGAAAGGTAGTTTAGCGGCTATGGTAGTTGCAACAGAAAAGTTTATTGTCGACTACCCAAACCATAAAGGCTCTATCGCTTTCTTAATTACCAGTGATGAAGAAGGTCCGTTTATCAATGGCACTACACGAGTAATAGATACTTTAGAAGCAAGAAATGAAAAGATCGATTATTGTATCGTTGGTGAACCTTCAAGCACAAATGAAGTGGGAGATATTGTTAAAAATGGCCGTCGCGGCTCAATTTCAGGTGAATTAACAATATTTGGTAAACAAGGCCACGTTGCCTACCCACAACATGTAGAGAACCCTATTCACCTTGCAATGCCTGCTTTAGCGGCACTCAGTCAAGCACATTGGGACACCGGCAACAGTTATTTCCCTGAAACTAGTTTCCAACTTTCGAACATTCAATCAGGTACTGGAGCAACAAATGTGGTTCCAGGCCATTTAACTGCATGGTTTAATTTACGCTATAGCACAGAGTTAACCGATGAAAAAATCGTTAGCAAAATCGATGCTATCTTAACTGAGCACCAATTAAATTATGATATTAAATGGACATTTAATGGTAAGCCTTTCATCACAGAACCTGGCACTCTTGTTGATGCAACGTCTAACGCAATTAGCACGGTAAAAGGTTTTATTACGACTTTGTCTACTTCTGGTGGCACTTCTGACGGTAGGTTTATTGCTCCAACTGGTGCGCAAGTTGTTGAACTTGGGCCTTGTAATGCGACAATCCATCAAGTCAATGAAAGTGTAAAATGTTCTGACCTTGAAGAGTTAGTTGATATTTATTATCACATTCTCGTCAATGTACTCAGCTAAGGCAATATAGAACAATGGCTACTCATGGTTTACTCACGGGAACAACTAACACGCATATCCATTATTTATCAGAGAATAAAGGGATACATCAAGGCATTATTACTCCTTGGTTACGCTTAGTTGATGCCGCACAAACGGCAGGTTTTCAATTATCCATCGCGAGTGGTTTTCGAGACTTTGACAGGCAGCTTAATATTTGGAACAGAAAGATGACAGGAGAATTACCGGTTTTCGATCTGCAACAACAGCAAATAAACTTAACGACTTTAACCACCGAAGAAAAAGTGCATGCTATCATGACATTTTCAGCGCTTCCTGGTGCTAGTCGTCACCACTGGGGTACTGATGTTGATATTTATGATCCATCGCAGCTAAACAATGGTCAGCAACTATTGCTCGAAGAGTGGGAATATCAGGGTAATGGTCCATTTGCTAAGCTGACCAAATGGCTTAATGAAAATGCGCAACATTATGGTTTTTATTTTCCATATCAATGCTACCAAGGTGGAGTCGCTCATGAGCCTTGGCACTTATCTTATGCCCCTTTATCAACTCAGTTTTTAACAGAATTAACGCCTGAAATATTAGCTAGTACCCTGCACAAACATGAGATTGAAGGAAAAGCTTTTATTCTTGATCAAATAGAGCAATTAATGGAACGCTACGTATACAACGTTCAAGAGGTAACTAATGGATAACTGGTTAATCATTACAATTTTTATTGTTGTTGCGCTGATATTTATTGGTAACTTTAGCACGGTACGTAGGAATGCAAAAACACCACTACGTAAAAAAAACTTAAATGATCTTAATGAAACGCTTCCTCGGTCAAATAAAAAGCCTCATAAAATGGACTCATTCAACAAAAAATAGTTGTGCAGAGTGAGTTTTATACGTTTAGTGACGCAGGCAACGATTCATCATCTCTAAGAGTCAGTATTTCTACTCCGTTAGCGGTCACAAGAAGCGTATGCTCCCACTGCGCAGACAACTTTTTATCTCGAGTAACGACTGTCCAACCATCTTTTTTTTCTTTGGTTTTATGTGTTCCTTGATTAACCATAGGTTCTATTGTGAAAGTCATGCCTTCTTTTAGCTTTAGTCCAGTGCCTGGTTTTCCCACATGGAGAACTTGTGGCGCTTCATGCATTTCACGACCAATGCCGTGCCCACAATATTCTCGAACTACGCTAAAGCCATTAGCTTCGACATAAGATTGAATAGCATGACCTACGTCCCCTAGCCTTGCACCTGGCTTTACCATCTGTATGCCTTGCCACATCGCTTGATACGTCACTTCTGATAGGTATTTCGCCCGAGCTTGTACCTCACCAATTAAGTACATTTTACTACTGTCTGCAACAAAGCCATTTTTTTCTAAGGTTATATCAATATTCACAATATCCCCCGTCTTTAATCGCTTACCGTCACTTGGTACACCATGACAAACGACTTCATTTACTGACGAATTTAACACATATTGATAACCGTACTGACCTTTACTCGCAGGACGGGCATTCAGTGTATTTATAATATAGTCTTCAACAAAATCGTTAATGGCCATTGTTGTCACACCAACATCAATAAAAGAATCTAGCTGCTTAAAAACCTTAGCCAATAAACGCCCTGATTCTCTCATTAAGCCAATTTCAGCCGTTGATTTAATCACTATATTGCTATTCACTAATCAACCTTACTGAAGTAACTTTTTCTGAACGCATCTCGCGCTCAATAATCTGTTCATAACTGAGCGTTGGATTCTGCTCAGCAAGACGCCCTATTTTTAGCCAGAACTCAGCCTGAGAGTTTATGGAGCGCTCCATAACACTACTCGTTTTTCTGACTTCATCATGTAATTGGTCTGATATTTTAACAATGCCCATTTGATTACCACACAAAAGAATACGTTTCATATACATAGTGCTACAAAACATATATACATTCAATATGAGTGGAATGATTTACAGAAAAAAAATGGTGGCACAAATTGCCACCATTTTATTCATTCAAAAGGAAAAGCTACTGCATTATCCACAGCTAGGACGAACGGTTGAACGTTGATAAATCGCTTTCGATTTAGTTAAGTTTTCCGTTAAATCATTAATTCGGGTTTGGTTTGACGGGTGTGTTGATAAAAATTCAGGTGGCGCTCCTTTTGATTGTTTCGCCATATTTTGCCATAACGAGATGGCTGCTGATGGTTCAAACCCAGATTGCGCCATTAAGTCTTGACCAACGATATCTGCTTCACTTTCATGCATACGGCTGTACGGCATTAATACGCCATATTGCGCAATACCTAACCCGACCATCAACCAAGTTTCTTTATTTTCTATTTGTTGTTGCGATAAAACAGCGCCACCTACTGCAGCTCCCATTTGTACTAACTGGTTTGAAGAAAGTCGTTCATTAGAGTGGCGCTCAGTAACGTGAGCAATTTCATGGCCAATAATGGCTGCAAGTTGATCTTGACCCTGTGCTACCTTAAGAATTCCCGTGTATACACCGATTTTTCCACCAGGTAATGCAAATGCGTTTACTTGATCTGAGTCAAACACAACCACTTCCCAATCACCAGAATGCGCTTGTTTTGAGACATTTTTTGTCACTGCTTTAGCGACACATTGCACGTAATTATTGGTTGCCATATCTTGGCTAATTTTTTCTTTCTCTTTGAGCTCTTCAAAAGAAGTAGCCCCCATCTTATTCAATTCACTGTCTGAAAATAAAGTAATTTGATTACGCCCTGTTGAGGATTTCGCACAACCACTTACCGCAATAATCGTTGCTATTATTAAGAATGTTGATTTCATATCAGCCCTTTATTTAATTTCCATAGCTTATGAGTCTGTTGATCTTTAGAAGTTAAATTTTGTTCGAACTAAACGCTTTTTGTTCAATATGTAAGCAATGATACATGGCTATTCCATGTAAATTACGAACAACGATGAAGAAATAACGTTTAGCTGAACCCAATAAACTGCTTTAAAACTAAACACAAAAGTTCAACAGACCCTAATAATAAGCAATCATTGGCATGATCTAAACCGTTATCAATAATTTAATGATAAACAAGTTAACACTTAGCATTTTTTAGCTGCCTTAAAAAGACGAATATGCCTACTGCTTTATCAACGTATCTTGACCTTTGCTGACACCGTAAACATCTTTTTTATCAAAACCTAGCGTCACATGAAAGTCTTTTGCAGCCAAACGCAAGGTTTGTCGCATAAAGTCGCCATCGTTAGAAGAAGCAACGACAAAGTAACTCGTGTTATTGCCTTGGCTAACTCTACCTAAGCCTTCTAGCGTTATACGAACGGTTCTACCAAGGGTAACTTCATCTTTGTTCATTAATTGATATTCATGTGGTGCAACTAAAGTCACATGAAAAGCATTGCCATCTCGATTTGCTTGATTTAAACGGTATTGTTGAAATTCGTCACCGAGTATTGTTTTTAATTGTACCAAAAACTTTTCAACTTCTGTACGTGCTACTTTAGCACCAATATAGGTTAACCCTGTACTGTCAGTCATTTCACTTACGGTAGTTATAATCACTTTAGTTAGATCATCCTTATACTTTTCATCATCTAATGATTTTAAGGCTTTAGCATGGCCTGGCCTTACCTCTACTTGCTGTTGAGGTTGTGTAGAAAGTTGCTTATTCTCCGTTGGAAATGCAAAAGCAACTTGTGATATTGAAGATGCCCAAAAGGCAATGAATATAAGTTTTTTACTGTGTAATGCCATTTCTTTCTTTATACTTAACGTTGAGTGTGATCTTTATTCTACGAGTAAGTAAGGCAATAATGAAGTATTGGTTTAGTCCTGAGGTGTTTAATAGTATTGCAATTACTTTATCAGGCTTCCGCTGGAAGTTGTTAGGTTGGAGTGTTTTTGCTTTTGTTTTATATTTCGTATTACAACGACAAATTACTAACTTAACAC
Source organism: Thalassotalea sp. 1_MG-2023 (assembly GCF_030546745.1). GTDB lineage: Bacteria > Pseudomonadota > Gammaproteobacteria > Enterobacterales > Alteromonadaceae > Thalassotalea_C. The sequence goes on along the minus strand of NZ_JAUOPD010000014.1, from coordinate 18,766 downwards.
CTGAGTCATTGATCTGGTTAGCACTGTTTATATTATTTTCCGCCCTGCAAGCGCTTGTACTTTCTGCATTTATCTTTTTCTTTCAGGTGTTACCCTCTTCAAAAGTACAAGATAAAAAATGGCAACGGTTTTATCGAAAAATAGAATGGTGTGAAGCTGCCATTTTTGGTTTTATTCTACCAGCACCAAGTTTACTATTTCTGTATGCCTTTTTTACCGTTTAAATATGACGTTGTTTTTGGGCATAAATGCCTAAAACAACAAAGATTAGTACCACGCTAGGTACAATATAAACCGTTGGTATGCTACTGAGCTGCTTAGCGAGTAAAGCAGTAAGCCAGACCGTTAATAAACCATAACCGAATGCACATACCACAATAAAGACTAATGTACGCACAACAAAGTGTTGTTTTCGGATCATGTGCTTTAATGCGCCATTAATATCATTACCAAACAGCACGAGTATCGTCGCTATTATGGCTAATGCGGTTTGATATTGATAAGGACGAAACCACTGACCTAACGATGTAAGTAATTCGATCATAACACTACCTTATGCTCTGCAAGTAATGCGAGTAGATCGTCTTCGGTTAATACTTTTACCCCTAATGATTGCGCTTTTGTCAGCTTTGAACCTGCTTTTTCTCCGGCAACTAAGTAATCTGTTTTTGCAGAAACACTGCCGGCAACTTTCGCCCCTAACGACTGTAAATACGCTTTGGCGTCGTTACGGCCCATTTTATTTAGTGTGCCCGTGATCACATAGGTAAGATCAGTTAATGGTTGTTGATCTTCAGTTTTAGCAACAATATCTGGCCAAGTCATGAGCTGTTCTAACACTTCAATAACGTCGATATTATGTGACTGTGCAAAAAATTGAACAATATTTGCTGCCACCACTTTACCAACATCTGGGACCGCTTGTAATGCTTCTTCATCAGCGGTTTTGATCGCTTCAAACGTTAAAAAGTGCTGTGCCAAATTGGCTGCCGTTGTTTCACCTACTTCACGTATACCAAGCGCATAAACAAACTTCGCCAACGTAGTATGTTTCGCTTTTGCTATTGCTTGTACAAGATTCTGAGCAGATTTTTTTCCCATTCTCTCCATTGTACTGATATCAAGCTCAGACAAACTAAATAAGTCAGCAGGTGTTTGAATTAGCTTTTCATCAACAAGCTGTTCAACTAACTTATCGCCTAAGCCATCTATATCTAATGCTTTGCGTGAAGAAAAGTGCTTTATTGCTTCTTTACGCTGCGCCCCACAAATCAACCCCCCAGTACAGCGTAATACTGCTTCACCTTCTAGTCTTAGTACATCTGAGTGACAAATAGGACAACTTGTTGGAAACTCTATTTCTTTGGCATTATTAGGGCGCTTATCTAATACTACGCTGACAATCTGCGGGATCACATCACCCGCGCGTCTAATAATTACCGTGTCTTTTACTTTAATGCCAAGTCGATCAATTTCATCTTGATTATGTAGTGTGGCATTGCTAACGGTTACCCCACCAACAAATACAGGCTTTAGCCGAGCGACAGGCGTAATAGCACCGGTTCTTCCCACTTGAAATTCTACGTCTTCAAGTGTGGTTAATTCTTCTTGGGCAGGAAACTTATACGCGGTGGCCCAACGAGGTGCGCGTGCCACAAAACCAAGTGTTTGTTGATGAGCAATATCATCTACCTTAAATACCGTGCCGTCTATTTCATAATCAAGCGCTGAACGCTGATTAAGAATGTGCTGATAAAAATGATCAACCTGTGATGTATCCTCAAGTAATCGAACTTCTGGGCAAACAGGTAACCCAAGTTGTTTAACTTGTTGTAAGCGCTGATAGTGGCTTGTTGCAAGCCAGTCCTCGTTATTTTGACCTATGATGTCTTCAGAAACGAAGCCTAGCCCATACGCATAAAAAGCCAGATTTCGTTTAGCTGCAATTTTAGAATCGAGTTGGCGTAAACTTCCGGCTGCTGCATTACGAGGATTAGCAAACGTTTTCTCACCTTTTTTGATCGCTGTTTCATTGAGCTTCTCAAAGCTCGCTTTTGGCATAAACACTTCACCACGAACCTCTAATACCTTTGGAAAAATAGATCCTTGAAGCTTCAAGGGTATCGATTTGATCGTTTTTATGTTTTCGGTAATATTCTCGCCTACGGCTCCATCTCCTCGAGTTGCCGCTTGCACTAATATTCCATCTTCATAGCGTAAACTTACCGCAAGACCATCCAATTTAGGTTCAGCACAAAATGAGATTGCCTCATGCGTATTCAACCTGTCTTGAATACGTTTAACAAACGCCTGCCATTCTTCGGCTGAAAAAACATTATCTAATGACAACATCGGTATTTGATGTGTAACTTGCGTAAAGGCTTTTAACGGCTCGCCGCCAACACGTTGACTTGGCGAATCACTTTGCTTTAAACGAGGGTATTGCACTTCAAGATCTATTAACTCACGCATCAGCCGATCATATTCTGCATCAGGTACACTTGGCCCATCCATCACGTAATATTCATGGTTATATTGGTTAAGTAAACGATGAAGTTCTGTTACTTTTTCTGATGCTTGTTGTTCTGTCATAATATCTTCGGTTAAAAAAATAAGCCTCAATTGAGGCTTAATATATTGATTAGGTAAGTATAAAACTATGCGGAAGCGATTCGATGCTTGCGTTCAAACTCTCGAATTTTGCTCATGTAATGTTGTTCAGTTTGCTTGGTCATTACACTGCGCTTATCGTCTAGTAATTGGGCATTAAATTCTACAGCTAAATGTTTTGCAGCATTCATTAAGTGTTCAAATACTTCAAAAGGATCACCTGCATTTGGTAAAGTCATAAATAATGTGATGCCTTGGGTGGTAAAACTTTCCATATTATCAAGGTCAAACGTTCCAGGGTTCATCATATTTGCTAGGCTAAAGGTGACTTTTCCATTGCCGGCATTATCTTCATGGCGATGAAAAATATCCATTTCGCCAAAACGTAATCCTAGCGTAAGTAACGTAGGTAGTAACGCGGCGCCAGAAATATGATTATCTTCTGGCATAACCACCGACACAACAATCACTTCTGGATCGATGTCTGGTTTTTGTTCTCGAATTGGTGCTTTCTCACTTTTGGCTGACGAAGCTTTTTCATCAAACTCATCACCAAAATTGATTTCCATTTGATCACGTTTTACTTTGCCTTTAGCAGCCTTTTCATTACTACGCTTTGGTTTGCGTCGACTTACTGGCTCTTGATAAACGGGCTCTGTTGCAGTGATGATCTCTTCTTCCACTTCTGGTTGTGTTTCACTCGCATTTGCTTGCGGCGGTGGACTTGTTAACGGAGGTTGTTCCGTAATATCAGACAAGTCTCCTAAAGAAGGCTCTAATGAAGGCGAGTTCGCATTCGGTTTATCAACATCTTTTGGTATTGGATCTTCGTCATAATCTGGTGCTGGTGCCGGTGCTGTAGGCACTTCTTCCTCACTTAACGTACTTTCATTTACCACGCGCACTTTGCCAATGCCGTCTTGGTCAAAGCCTTGACTATCAAAACTGTGTTCAGTAGGCGCTACTGACTCAGGCTTTGCTTTAAGTTTGTATGGGTTTTTATTTTTTCTAATCGTCCAAAAGCCATGTACAAATATGGCTGCTATGACAATAGCACTGATAATAATTAATACGTTTCTAAAATTATCTTCCATCTTTTAGCCTGTTTATGATACGTCGGCCATAGCAATTGCTTCTTCAACATCAACAGATACCATACGAGATACGCCCGGTTCAAACATGGTTACACCTGTTAAATGAGAAGCCATTTCCATGGCAATTTTATTGTGACTAATATAAATAAATTGTACGCTTTTCGACATTTCACGTACTAAATTACAAAATCTCTCTACATTTGCATCATCAAGTGGTGCATCTACTTCATCCAGCATACAAAAAGGTGCAGGGTTAAGTCTAAAAATCGCGAACACTAATGATAAAGCGGTTAATGCTTTTTCACCACCCGATAATAAATGAATCGTACTATTCTTTTTACCTGGAGGTCTAGCCATAATTGTTACGCCAGTCTCTAATAAGTCATCGCCGGTTAATGCTAAATACGCATCACCTCCGCCAAAAACTTTAGGAAATAACCTTTGTAAATCATGATTCACCTTATCAAAGGTTGTTTTAAACTTAAGCCGACTTTCTTTATCTATTTTTTCTATTGCTGATTCTAACGTTGAAATAGCCTGATTTAAATCCTGATCTTGTTGATCTAGGTAGTTTTTTCGCGTTAATTGACTTTCATACTCATCAATTGCTGCTAAATTAATCGCTCCAAGTTGTTGAATGTCGTTTTGAACCTTTATTAACTTAGCTTGCCAAACAGATTCATTTGCACTATCTGATAAAGACTGTGCAATGTCTGTGGCATTTTTACCAATTTCATCTAGCTGTTCAAGTGCATTTTCAGCTTTTATTGAAAAACTTTCAGCACTTAATTGTAATTGAGATAACTGCTGTTTGAACTGTTCGATTTGTTCGACGGTTTTTAAGGCATTTTGTTCCATTTGTTGAAAAACAACTTGTTGTGTTGCAATCACTTTATGCTGTTGTTCAATTTCGTTATCTAACGCGCTCGATGACGCTAACCATCGCTGTAGGTTTTCATTTAATTCAATTAACTTTTCTTCAGGTAAGCTTTCATAGTTATTCATTGCTTTTTGCTGCGCAGATGCATTATCAATCGTTGTTTGATATCGAGAAATATTTTGCTGCGCGAGTTGGCTCTCGTGTTTACTTCTCTCAAGCAATATTTGTTGTTGGTGAATGTTTTCTTTTAGCGATTGGTATTGCTGATTAATATCAGTTAACGCAGCGTTGTGTTGTTCTATTTTTTTTTCAAGTAACGCCATTGTTGCAACGAGTTCATCGTTCGCGACATTATGGTCAACATCTTGCTCTTTTTCCCATGTTGTGAATTCAGCTTCCTGCTTACTAATCATTTGTATTATTTGCTGTTTTTCACGTTGTACATGCGCTTGTTGCTGTTCAATATGCTTATGTTTTTGTTGCCAGGTTGCATTAAACTGTGTTGCTTCTAATAACTGCTGTTGATGACTAATTAACTGTTTCGTTACTTCTTCTTGTGTTTTTTCAATACTCTCAATGTGCGCATGAACTCCCAGAAGCAGCGTTTCAGTGTCATTCAGTTGCTGTATTAATTGTTGGTAAGAATGTTCAAGTTGTTGCTTTTCATTTGTTAACAGTAATACATTATCTGAACGTGTTAATTGCCCTTTTCTGATAAAACTATTTCCTAACCAAACGCCTTGAGGGCATATAACAGATTGCTGTTGTTTCAAATTTTCTCGATTAGCAAAACAGGCTGTTTCATCAGCAGCAATCAACACGTTAGAAAATAAGCTTCGCGGCAATACTTCACTCGACACTTTGCTTGCCAGTGTTGCTTGAAGTTGTTGAGAGGAAATACCGTCTACTTGTTTATCTTCACTTGATAAATAAAGAAAGCAAGCGTCTAATGTAATTAGTTTTTCCATTTCTGCTTCATGCCAAGGCAAGTCGAACACATGGGCTTGTAGCATTTGTTCAAGCACCATTTCTACAGCCAACTCCCAACCTGGTTCAACTTGCAATAAGTCTTGAACTCTACGCATTTCATTTTTTAGTAACGGCGAAAATGTGGACACTTGTGCTTGTTGCCAATTTTCTTGTTGACTCAACTTTTTGGTTATATCGGCAATGCGTAATTGCTGACTCCGACAATCACTCCGAAGCTCGGATATGATATCAGCATGTTGTTGCTGTTTTAATGATGTGGCTTTGAGCTCCGCGTTAAGATCGCGAAGTTGATTTTCCTTTTCAGCAATAACCTGCCGGATCTGTTGTTCATCAAACAACGACTCCTTCATTAAGGTCGATTTTTCGAGCACTAACGTTTCGTATTGTTGATTAAGTTTATTTAATTGTCGTTGTTGTTGTTCAAGTTCAGATAAATACACTGATTGTTGTTTTTCAAAATAATTTTTAGCTTGAACACTCTCACGATAAGCTAGATTACGTTGTTGTAACTCTAATTGATATTGTTGAAGTTGTGTTTCTTTGTCGAAGCGTGTCTGCTCAGATTCAACAATTTGTGCCTCAATACTTTTAATATGCTTTGAATATTTTTCAAGTTTTTGTTGCGTCTCCGCGTAATACTGTTGCTCATGCAAGAGCATTTCCTGTGCCTTTTCCATCTGAGTTTTTAATGCGTCAACGCTTTCTTTACGTTGTTTTTGTTGCACTTTTTCATGTGTGATTTGTTGCTCAGCTCTTGCAATATCATTCGTTAAGGTAATCTTATCTTGTTGGCAGTGTTGAATTTGGCTATTCGCTGTTTGAATTTGCTGTTTTGCGTTAGTTAACAGGAGATCATCAGCTTGTTGTGCTTGTTTTAACTCCGCTATTCTATCGTTAACCTTTTGTATTTCTTGTTGCTTTAACTTCGAACGATGTTCAAAGTTCTGCCAACGTAACACAGCTAATTCAGCTTTTAATTGTCGCTCTTCAGCTTTTAACGTTTTAAAACGTTTTGCGCCTTCAGCTTGAATATGCAGCTTTTCAATTTGCTGCGTTAGTTCCAATCGAATGTCGGTTAAGCGATCTAAATTTTCGCGAGTATGTCGTATACGATTTTCAGTTTCTCTGCGTCTTTCTTTATATTTCGAAATACCTGCCGCTTCTTCGATAAACACTCTTAATTCTTGCGGTTTAGACTCAATAAGGCGAGAAATGGTCCCCTGTTCAATAATCGCATAACTTCTTGGTCCTAAGCCTGTTCCCAGAAAAATATCAGTGATATCTTTCCTACGACACTTAGCGCCATTTAAGTAATAGGTATTTTGCGCGTCACGATTAACAACTCGACGAATAGAAACTTGGTTGCGATCCGCCATAGAGCCTTGAAAGCGATCTGCCATGTTGTCGAACATGAGTTCAACACTGGCTTGACCGATAGGCTTTCTACTTGCAGCACCATTAAAAATGACATCGGTCATGGCATCACCACGTAAGTGCTTTGCAGAACTTTCGCCTAGCACCCAACGAACAGCATCAATAATATTTGACTTACCGCAGCCATTCGGACCAACAATTGCGGTCATTTGTTGTTCAAATGGCACTTTTGTCGGATCAACAAAAGATTTAAACCCCGCCAATTTGATATATTTTAACCGCATTTACGCTTGTAGCCCGCATGATATATTGCTTTTATAAACTGACTCTACCAGAAAATATCGCCTTTAGCACCTGTGTTTCCTTCTCTGTTCCAACTTTGCTAGGTATACTATTTTTATTTCAGAAAAGTAAAGGTTAATAATGCAGCAAAACCACTCTTCTCCCTTAGCTCATAGCGGCGCCGGCTATTTATTACTTGGTTTTTCTTTAATTAGAATGAAAGGCGTTAAACGTTTTGTGTTTATACCATTATCAGTCAACCTGTGTTTATTCGCCGTTGCGTTCAGTTATTTATTTACAATGCTTGATGAATGGATGCTAGCATTCGAATCTTGGCTACCTGAATTTTTACAATGGCTAACGTGGATAGTACAACCGCTTACTTTATTGTTTCTTTTAGTGTTCTTTTCTTTTATTTTTAGTTCTGTCGCTAATTGGCTTGCAGCACCATTTAATGGGCTGTTAGCAGAAAAGCTAGAAGCAAAGCTCACCAATAAAAGACCTCCATCTGGTTCAGTGTTTGATATTGTTAAAGATATACCACGTACATTTTCAAGAGAATGGTGTAAATTTAGTTATTATTTACCACGTGCTGTTGGCTTTTTTATCTTGAGCTTTATTCCTATCATTGGGCAAATCATGTGGTTTTTATTTGTTGCGTGGATGATGGCAATTCAATACAAAGATTATGCTTTTGATAACCACAAAGTACCTTTTGAAGCTATGAAGCATGCGTTAGCAGAGCGTAAAGGGTTAAGTTATAGTTTTGGTATTACCACAGCGGTATGTTCGATGATACCTTTTGTTAACCTGGTTATTATGCCAGTAGCCATTTGTGGCGCAACGGCCCTATGGGTAGATCATTACCGCGATAACTTTGCTGATTAACGGTTAAAACGTATTGAATGACAATGTGAGTTTTTCAATTTACTTATTAGCATAAAAAAGCCCAGCTGTTTAGGCTGGGCTTGAATGTTTACTAGAAATACACTTTATTTGTTAAAGCGTATTTTCAAACAACTTATAGATCCGACGATACTCATCTAACCATGAACTCGGCTGAACAAAACCATGAGGTTCTACCGGATAAATCGCCGTTTCAAAATCTTGTTTTTCTAATTCAATTAAACGTTGTACTAAGCGAACGCTATCTTCAAAAAACACATTATCATCTACCATTGGGGCGTTAATTAACAACGGTTTTTCTAACCCTTCCGCAAAGTAAATTGGCGAGCTACGTTCGTACGCGATTGCGTCATCTTCTGGTGTATTTAAGATATTAGACGTATAGCCATGGTTATAATAGGCCCAATCAGATACTAGCCTTAACGCCGAACCAGATTCAAATAAGTCAGGCTCTTTAAACATCGCCATTAAGGTAAGAAAACCACCGTATGAACCGCCATAAGTGCCGATTCTTCTACGATCAACATTGGCATTTTCAATTAACCACTCAACACCATCACGCATATCTTCTACTTCAGGTTTCCCCATATGACGATAAATGGCTGTTCGCCAGTCACGGCCATAGCCTTTAGATGCTCGGTAATCCATATCAATAACGACATAACCTTGTTGTACAAGCATGCTATGGAACATAAATTCACGAAAATAACCTGACCAACCTAAATGCGCATTTTGTAGATAACCAGCACCATGCGAAAACATCACTGCTTTGTTTTTCTTTGCGGTTTTATCAAAGTTTTTAGGTAAATAAACGCGTGAATACACAGGTTCATTTTGATATGACGACGGCACAGCAACAACGCTTGGCGCTACCCATGGCATTGATAAAAACTGTTTTGATACCGTGTTAGTAATACGCTCTGCTTTACTACTTGAATCAATCGGCTTGACGTACAATTCAGGAGGCATGGTAACCTCAGAATGTTGGATTAATAATTTTTTACCATCTGGGCTTAACGCATAATCATTCATACCACCAAGATCTGTTAACGCTGTCAATTTACCTGACTCTACAGCGACTTGATAAATCTCATAAATACCAGGATGCTTTTTATTCGCTTTAAAAATAAAGTGATTTTTATCTTCTGTTAAGTTTACATTGCTGACTTCAAATCGACCTTCCGTTAATTTTTTAGCTTTTCCTTTTAGACTTTTGACATAAAGATGAGAAAAGCTACTTTCTTCTGAAAGGTAGTAAAGTTTATCTTCAAGCCAGCCAAATTCATTAAACGACCAATTGATCCAAGCATCATCATGAAGTCGATGCTGCGACACTAATGTGTTTTCTAACAAGTCTACCGTTGTTAACCAGCGATCTTTGTTATCCCACGCTTCAAGTAGCACTGCGACTTGTTGTCCACTTTCATGCCACTTAATAGGATTACTTGCGCGCATCACATGAATATTACGTGGCGCTTTTTCACTTTTATACGTTTTACCTAAACGCTGATGATTTTCTTGTTTTACACTGGCAAGCACATCTTCATCAAAGCCAGGAAGCGTTTCAAAACTTAACGGAAACTGCTGACCTGTTTTTAGATCGAGTAAGAAAACTTCTTCTTGATATTTGCGATTATTTGCCACGCGCGAACGCACTTTTTTAGCTTCGATATCGCCATTATCCGTAATATAATTCGGCATAATATCAGTTGAAGCACGAGAAGGTTTGCTTTCTGCTACGCTAACAATAAGCTTTTCACCTGTTGGTGATAAACTCGCATGTACCACTCGCTTACCCTTACCTAAAAAGAATTCCGTTTTAGTCAAGGTAGAGTTTTTAGCTTTCAACTGTTCTTTCTGTTCATTACGCAGAGCTTTATTACGTTGTTGTAATGCTACATAGCCAATTAGCTTACGCTGTTCTTTGGCTAGGTATGACGAAGCTTGCTCATCTTTAGGTTTGTCTTTTACGACTAAGCTAGCAAGCTCTCTAATAGTTTGGCTAGCAACGTCATGTTCAAAAAACTGATTATTTACACGATAAGCGATGTTCCCATTAGTAAGAAATATTGGTGAACGCTCGATTGCAGAAGTATAAGTAAGTTGAGTTACTTTACCCGTAGCCAATGTTTTAACAAATACATTGCCTTCAAAGATATAAGCTTCACGTTTACCCTGCTGATCTTTTACTGCAAACCTATCTTTTACTTGATGGTATTCAGCTAAATTAACTTTTACTCCGTTGCCCGATTGCTGTAACGATTTACGGAACAAATCTCGAATGGGATTACCTTCACGTTTTTGTTGATAGTAAACGGTATTACTATCATCTCCCCAGTACCAACCTTCAGGGCTTCTTCCCATCCAGTCAGGATCTGACATAATTTTTTCTAACGTTAGTTCAATTTCACCTGACGCTAATGTTTTTTGTGTAACGCTTTTTTTCGGTGTTAAATTTTCGATAGGTGCCAAAGTAGACTTTTCTTTCGCAAAGCTGGCTTGTTGTTCTGTCATCGACGGTTGTTCGGCAACGTTTGGTTCATTCAACACAGATTCTGCGGTTTGTTCATTGGTCGTGGCTACACAACCGAACAAAGCAATACTAACTGCACTTAAAAGTAAGGTATTATTTTTCATAGTAAATGCTTAATTGTTGTTAAAATAATTATTTAATGATTTGCCCTAGTGTGACGTAAAAAGCAAACGCTTGGCAACCAGAACAGGTTAACCTGTTTATTTTTAGCGCTGAATTTTTTCTTCCTGTTGTATCATTACGCATACTTAAATAAAAAAGCAGATAAATTATCTAAAGCTAAGCCTCGAAAAACACAACACTAGCTAACTTAAGCTAACAAAATTGATTAAAAATGCTATAATCGCGCGCCAAAATCCTATTTGCGATATTTGGCTTAAGCCATCATCAACATAGGCACTTTTAGTATTAAATAGGCAACATCATGATCCCATTACCTAAGACAACATTGTTTGATTACCCAAAGTATTGGGCAGAGTGTTATGGCACATCAACATTTTTACCCACCACAAGGGAAGAAATGGATGAGCTTGGTTGGGACAGTTGCGATATTATTTTAATTACCGGTGATGCTTATGTTGATCATCCAAGTTTTGGTATGGCTGTTATAGGCAGAATGCTAGAAGCTCAAGGCTTTCGCGTTGGAATAATCTCACAGCCAGAATGGCAATCAAAAGAAGCCTTTATGGCACTTGGCAAGCCAAACCTATATTTCGGTGTTACCGCCGGCAATATGGACTCAATGATCAACCGTTATACCGCAGAAAAACGCTTACGCCATGATGACGCTTACACGCCAAATAATGAGGGTGGTAAACGCCCCGACAGAGCAGTTTTAGTTTACTCACAACGGTGTAAAGAAGCATTCAAAGATGTACCTGTGATTATTGGCGGAATAGAAGCAAGCTTGCGTCGTATAGCTCATTACGATTATTGGTCAGAGAAAGTTCGTCGCTCAGTATTATTTGATGCTAAAGCAGACATGCTCGTCTATGGAAACGCGGAGCGTCCATTAGTCGAGTTAAGTCATCGTATTGCACAAGGTGAATCGATTGAGTCTCTAACCGACATTAGAGGGACCGCATTTTTAACTAAGCAAGCACTTCCCGGTTGGCATGGTATTGATTCACGTGCAATTGATAAACCAGGAAAGATAGATCCTATTGTTAGCCCATACCAAGAAATTAACGAAACCAGTTGTGCCACTGAACAAGAAAAAACGGTAGACGTAAAATCAGACACACAAGTGGTCAATATTGTTGAATTTAAAAGCGATAAACACAAAAACAAAAGCTGGAAAAATAAAACTAAACCATGGCTAACCACTTACATCAATTTGCCTACGTTTGAGCAAGTTAAAGATAATAAGATGCTTTACGCCCATGCCTCGCGTATTTTTCATCAAGAAGTAAATCCGGGTTCTGCTAAACCATTAGTACAGCGTCATGGCGATCGTATTATTTGGCTTAATCCGCCTGCGTATCCGTTGAGTGAAGAAGAGATGGACGGTGTTTTCGGTTTGCCTTATCAACGTGTACCCCACCCAAATTATGGTGATGCTAAAATTCCAGCATACGATATGATAAAAACCTCAGTGAATATCATGCGTGGTTGTTTTGGCGGCTGCACTTTCTGTTCAATAACTGAACACGAGGGGCGTATTATTCAATCTCGTTCAGAGCAATCTATTCTAGATGAAATTGAAGACATTAAAGAAAAAGTACCAGGCTTTACCGGCGTGATATCTGATCTTGGTGGTCCAACGGCTAATATGTACAAGCTACGCTGTAAAAGCCCGAAAGCTGAAGCAACCTGTAGAAAACCTAGTTGTGTTTGGCCAACCATTTGTGGCCATTTAGATACCGATCACACGCCAACAATAAACTTGTACCGTAAAGCACGTAAAATAAAAGGGATCAAAAAAGTTCTGATAGCTTCAGGTGTTCGATATGATCTAGCCGTTGAAGACCCGGATTATGTAAAAGAATTAGCCGAACATCATGTTGGCGGTTATTTAAAGATTGCGCCGGAGCATACCGAGGACGGGCCGTTAAACAAAATGATGAAGCCCGGAATGGGCAGCTATCACGCATTTAAAACCCTATTTGATAAATATTCAAAAGCTGCTGGTAAAAAGCAATATCTTATCCCCTACTTTATCTCAGCGCATCCTGGCACCACAGATATGGACATGGTGAACTTAGCACTCTGGCTCAAAGAAAATGACTTTAAATTAGATCAGGTACAAAATTTTTACCCTTCACCGCTAGCAAACGCAACAACGCTCTACCACACAGAAATAGATTCGTTAAGAAATGTTAAAAAAAATAGTGACTCTGTTGTTGTGCCTAAAGGTGGTCGTCAACGCCGGCTACATAAAGCGATTTTACGTTACCATGATCCAAATAACTGGCCGATTATCCGTGAAGCACTGACAAAAATGGGCTTAGCTCGTAAGTTGATTGGCACAAAGCCTGGCTGCTTAGTACCTGCAGAAAGTAGACAAGAAGGCAATTACCAACATTACAAAAAGTCAGGAAAAGGCAAGAATAATGCTCATGGCTTTAAGAAAGGTGAAGGTATGACTAAACGTACGAAAGCTAGCAGAGGAAAACAAGGGTTAACCCGTTTTAGTGATAACCAGTTTTCAAATAAGAACAAGCCAAAAAAACGGTAAGAAACCTTACATCTCTTCACTATAACGATAATTAACAGCTAAAGAATGAGACCTTTAGCTGTTTTTTCTACTTACTTTTCTCGCTATATACGCTATAAATTTCATCTGGCTAATTTTTAGTATCACTCATTTAACCGATGATATAGGCTTTGTCAGTATTTATAATTTCACCTACCTGTTAGTTGCTGTATAATCGCGCGCAATTTCTTTACTTCAAGCTCGTTAGGAGTCTGTTATTTTAGTCGCCAATAACATCACGCAGCAGTTCGCTGCAAAACCATTATTTGAAAACATCTCACAAAAATTTGGCAATGGTAACCGCTACGGTCTGATCGGTGCCAACGGCTGTGGTAAATCAACCTTTATGAAAATATTAGGCAGCGATTTAGAACCCACCAGCGGTAATGTTAGCCTTGATCAAAATGACCGTATTGGTAAATTACGCCAAGATCAATTTGGCTTTGAAGAATACTCCGTTGTTGATACTGTGATTTTCGGACATACCGAATTATGGCAAGTAAAAGAAGAACGAGATCGTATTTATGCATTACCAGAAATGAGCGAAGAAGACGGTATGCGTGTAGGTGATCTTGAATCATTATATGCTGAAATGGATGGTTATAGTGCTGAAAGCCGTGCTGGTGAATTACTGTTAGGTGTAGGTATTCCTGTAGAACAACATTACGGTAAAATGAGTGAAGTAGCGCCTGGTTGGAAATTACGTGTACTTCTCGCACAAGCGCTGTTCTCAGATCCTGATATTTTGTTGCTTGATGAACCAACCAATAACTTAGATATACATACCATACAATGGTTAGAAGATACCCTTAACGAACGTGATTCAACCATGATCATTATTTCTCATGATCGTCATTTTTTGAACTCAGTTTGCACACATATGGCTGATCTAGATTATGGTGAACTTCGTGTTTATCCAGGCAATTATGACGAATATATGCTAGCAGCTACACAAGCTCGCGCTCGTTTACTTTCTGATAATGCAAAAAAACAAGCGCAAATATCAGACTTAAAAGCCTTTGTTGCACGTTTCTCTGCCAACGCTTCAAAAGCTAAACAGGCAACATCGCGCGCTAAACAAATTGATAAAATTCAACTTGATGAAGTAAAAGCGTCAAGTCGAGTTAACCCATTTATTCGTTTTGAACAAGAGAAAAAGTTGTTCCGTAATGTGTTAGAAGTTGAACAACTGAATGTTAGCTTTGACGATAACCATGTATTAAAAAATATCAATTTAATGGCAGAAGTCGGTGAACGAATTGCTGTGATTGGTGAAAATGGTGTTGGTAAAACCACCTTTTTACGTACACTAATGAATGAAATTCAGCCAGATAGCGGTGAAGTAAAGTGGTCAGAAAATCATAATATTGGCTATTATGCGCAAGATCACGCACATGAATTTGAACACGATATGAACCTATTTGATTGGATGAGCCAATGGCGCAAAGAAGGTGACGATGAACAATCAATTCGTGGAGCGTTAGGCCGCATGTTATTTTCTGCTGATGATATTAAAAAATCAGTAAAAGTATTATCGGGTGGTGAACAAGGTAGAATGCTTTTTGGTAAATTAATGATGCAAAACCCGAACATTTTGGTGATGGATGAACCTACCAACCATTTAGATATGGAATCGATCGAATCATTAAATATGGCCTTAGAACAATTTGAAGGTTCATTGATCTTTGTATCGCATGATCGTGAATTTGTTTCTAGCCTGGCAACACGTATCATTGAAATAAAAGACAAAGGCGTTATTGATTTCGCCGGTAGTTATGATGAATATTTAGCAAGTCAAACAAGCTAAACAAAGACATTAAAGTGCCCTTTAACTATTTTAAGGGCACTTAATAACAGTGACTCACTTTATTCAACACTTTTACTTAAGCTGTACTAACCGAATTTAACAGCGAAATGCAAACGCTAAATTCAAATGATTTATGGTCTGCTTTTTCGACAAAGCGGTGATGAATTAATTGATTGTCGATTGAAATTCCCGCGAGGATTGAACAGTCACAATTGTTCATCTTTTATAAAAATTCTAGCTAGATTATTACTGAGAATGCTCAGTAAATCTTTTTAAAAATACCCAGCAATTTTTTAACTCGCTGAAACTCTTTCATAAAGCTCTTTAGCCTTTAAGTATTACGATAAATTATTAGTAACAACCCAATTAATACCATTAAAGTCATCACATAGTTTCATTACAAATTGAATTGTTGATAAATTCTGGTAGTTTAAAGAAATATCAATAGACGGATATTACTGAGTCGTCTACATAATAATTGATATAGCTACAAAATCGTGCATTGGTAACTCTTAACACTAAAAAGGATTCTTATGAAGCAGAGTAAACTGGAATTGGTTCCTGTCAAAATGCAGGAAGTAGATAATATAAGCATGGGGGTTTTACCAAATGGTGAAACATTTTTATCTTTACAAGGTTTAGCTAGATTTTGTGGTGTTGCTCCAAGTGCGATTATCCAACTGTCACAAGATTGGCAAAAAGGTGAAGCTCAAACAAAAAGTCGTGGAAAACAACTTGCGCAACTAATATCCGAGTGGACTGATTCAGATGAAATACCTGTTAGTCTATATGTAGAAATTGAAAATAGTTATGCAATATCTAGTGTAACCCACGCAGTTCCTGAATCGATAGTGATGGCGATTACAGACTATTATGCCCACTACGCTCAAACGACCAAACAAGAAGCGATTACAAACTACCGTAAAGCTGCGAAGTTAGGCCTAAGAAAATATATTTATGATCGTTTAGATTATAATGAAGATGATTTAATTAGTGAAAGTTGGAAATTACTCCAAGAAAGAATATTAAACAATGAAAGCCCAAAGGGTTACTTCACAATGTTTGATGAAGCTACGACAATTATTGCTTCACTTATCCGAAACAATATTGCCGTAGATGACTCAATTATGCCTGATGGCAGTTTAGGCATTCACTGGGCTAAATACTGGAAAGAACAAGAGTTACAAGCTAGCTTTGGGGCTAGAATTAAAATACATCATAAATTCCCAGAGTCATACCGGCAGCTAGATCCTGAAATAAACGCATATCCGAATGAAGCTTTATCTACTTTTAGAACATGGTTTCAAGACACTTATTTACCGCAGAAATACCCTAACTATGTAAAAGGTAAAATCAAAGATAAGAGTAAAATATCTCTTTTATTAGAGGCTGTTTTACCTCCTTCATTAGAATCAAAAGCTCTGCCTCATTAGTTATAGTAAACGTTTTAAGATGGGGTCAAAAGCTTGGCTGACAATCATTCTTCGCTGATTATAGCCAAGCATTATCCGCAATTTAGCCGGCGTTAAACGTCATTCGATTATGGAGTTACCTTGGAAAGTTTAGTAAAAAGTATTTCTGGTGTTATAAAGGATTATAGAGATCGAGAGTTTGGCTTGTTAGATGAGAACCATGTACTTAGGTGGGTTAATCAATTTGATAGCAAAGAACGTTTAGTGGTATTGGAAGAGACTAATCGGATTTTGAAAAAAAACTACATATCTAAAGATGTTTTTTTAGCTTTTGTATCAGGCCTTGTAACTTCCGAAAAATTTTCTTCAAACTCACCAAGAACTTTTTGGAATAATATTTCTTTATGTAGTATTCAAATTAACGGTAATAGTCAATCGGAGCTGGTCGAACTATTAAATAATGAAGTGTATAGAAATTACGGTATACGCTCCTCAATTAACGGTCACTCTGAACATCATATTTATATTGATGATTTCTTGTTTTCTGGTAATCGATTAATTTCTGATATGAGGAAGTGGATTCGTGAAAGTGCTCCTGCACAATGTCATGTTAGTGTTGTCATGATGGGATGGTATCAAGGTGGTATTTACTATGTTCAGAAGCAATTGAAAAAAATTGCAGAAGAAAATAAAAAAAATATAACTTTTAAATACTGGTCAAAAGAAGATCTCAGGTTAGATAATAGGTTAATCAAAAAAAATGATTCCCATGTTTTTTGGCCTGTAGCAAGCGTAGCTGAAATTCCAAGTGTTTCATCATATATTGATAGCTTAAATACAACTCCAAAATTTAGGGAGGTTAATGGGAAAAAAAACAAAGTATTCTCAGTTGATAGAAGATCTCAATATGAAGCAGCAATGCTTAAGGCAGGCATAAAAATATTAGGATTTTGTGAAAAACCTAATATCGTTGTTAAACCTCTTGGTTATAACAGATTTGATGGTTTTGGTTTTGGTTCTACAGTGTTTAGTTATAGAAACTGTCCAAACAATAACCCTTTAGCATTTTGGTGGGGAGACCCTAGATATTCAACTGCTCACCCTTTTGGAAAATGGTATCCATTAATGCAACGTTCGACATATGGCATTTAAATGAGAAATTATGAAGAGAGGGAGTATGATATTAGACATGCTGCCGCTTTCAAGAAAACAACAGAAAAATGGGGGGGCTTCTCTAATATGTGTGGAGGCTTTCCATTAGTTGTTGGTGAGGTTCGCTTCCAAAGTGCAGAAGCTTTGTATCAGTCTTGTCGATTCCCAAATTTACCTGAAGTACAAGAAAAAATAATACTTCAAACTAGCCCAATGACTGCAAAAATGGTTAGTAAGCCATTCCGCGAACAAACTAGAGCCGACTGGATTAACGTTAGAGTAAAAATAATGAAGTGGTGCCTACGAGTTAAGCTAGCCCAAAATTGGGATGATTTTTCTCAATTGTTACTGGATTCTGGTGAAATGCCTATTGTTGAGTTATCAAATAAAGATGCGTTTTGGGGAGCAAAACCGTTAGAGTCTAATACTTACTTAGGAATTAATGCTCTAGGTCGGTTGTTGATGGGGTTACGAGAACAATTAATTAACAATGATAAAGAATATTTTATGGTTGTCCCACCTTTGAACATAGACAACTTTTTATTTTTAGGCCACAAAATAGAAGCAGTAAAATCTATAGATAAGAAGCCAATTGCAAATAATCAAGCTGGGTTATTTGATGTTTAGCACATATGAGCCTTAACTCTGTCAATTAGAAATAGCGTTTATTTTGACCGTTTTTTTTAATGACGGTCAACTTTAAATCAATAAAAAATTCGTTTACTTCATCTGCCGACGGGGCTGTTAAGCAAGTAGCTTACTGAAAGCAGAGGGGCTCTTTTATTGCGCCCCAATGCAGCCTGTTTTTTCCCACATCCTTTTGGGGTAGCTGGGGCACTATGAATTCAGCATTTATTAAAGTACTTAGGCGAATAGCCCTTCAAATTTATCACAAACTAGGTGATGGAAGTTTTGGATAAAGTTGTGGCTAATCTACTCAATGTGAATAAATTTCTAGAGCGTGTTGATCTTTCAAGTTTGTTTTTGCAGCAATTTGTTTGGTATTTATACAAGGCAGAGCTTGTGCCGTG
>NZ_JAUOPD010000013.1 GCF_030546745.1 Thalassotalea sp. 1_MG-2023 | reverse complement strand
GTCATATTAATACCTAATCAGTTGCGGTGATTCTATCACCTCTAATTAGATGGCCAAATTTATTGTGCCACTACACAACCGAACACTTGAATAACAAATATAAATATACAAATCAAAACAATTAGTTAGCAATAATTTATGTTTGTAATATATTATTATAATTGGAATTCAAAGTCTTTTGACGAAGGAATATTGAGCTATTTCACGTATAAAATAACGGCTAGAAACGCATCGCTTAAGTACAAGTAGGTTTATTTAAATACACCTACAAGATGAAAATGTTGTGACTAAAAAGGATTTTTCTAGCAATAGAATAATAAACAACGTGAAATTTACTGACTGATCACCACAGGGTTACATTAGCTAATTTATGAGTAAACTCAGTTAAAGCGTCAACTAAAAACTGATAAAATCTTCTTCTATGACATGCATGTTAGGGTACAGAAGCGCTAATTTTGAATACCAGTTCTCACTGATTTCACGTAACTTTCCACTCTGTTTTAATCGATAAAAAGCTTTGGTAACGTTTGCCACAACTTCAGGAGATGTACGTTTAGACATAAGCAAATAAACATCAGCTTGATGCACAGTAAAAATAGATTTAAATTCGTTCTCGATGCCCAGTTGACGACAAATATAACTTAATCCTTGTTGTTCGTAGACAATAACTGGCAATCTTTTCTTAGCCAGTAGCCGAACATTTTGAGCCGGGTAAGTGACTGAATACAAGTTGTTAAAACCACGGTTAATTAACCACTCTTCACGGACATCACCACGAACAACACCAATGTTACTTATCTGCCTTAAATCCTGAAGCGAGTTTATTTCAAGGGTGTTATCAATGGTCGTAAAAGCCTGCCATTTTTTGGTTAATACTTTACCTATCCAGTGAAAGCTATGTTCTCTAAAGGCAGTGCGTGAAAAGCTAAACAATAAAATATTGGCATTGTTTTTTGCTATATTTAAAACACGCGCTTCTGGAGATATTTGTATCTTGGTAGATATATTCAATTCAGCTAGCAACGCTTTCACTATATCAACAACATAGCCTTCAGCTTGACCATTATCGGCAAGATAACTTGCAGGCGGTTCGTCTACCCCGATAACGCGCAATGATTCACTTTGACCATATGCGTCGCCAATAAAGATATATACGCTAAGAAAGAAATAGATTAGTCGTTCCATCGAACTTCAACAGTAGCACTCGCTTAAGTTAACTGTAGCAAGTTTTTAAATTTCTGCTGTATTCAATAAAACAAATGTGACTTAATTATATATTTCAATGACGTTACTAAAATCAGACACTATATATAACTTACCTGATTTATTAAGCGTCCCTTTTATATACTCACTTCTAATTTCCGTGCTTGTAGTATCAATGTCTAGTTGTTCTGCACTAATAATCTCCCCGACAAAATCAACTGCAATACCAACTAACTGATCTTCGCTTTCCACTAATATAATACGGCTTTCGCACCCTTCATTTTCCTCATCAACGTGTAACATCCTGCGACAAGAGTTTATTGAAACGATACTACCGCGGATATTTTGTATACCTAAGGTAATATCTAATGCTCCTGGCACAGGTGTAGGAACATCATAAGGCAGAATTTCTTTAATTTTTGATACCGGATGTAAAAACTGTTCCGAAGCTACTTCAAAACTTATCCATTGACTTTCGTTCAAATTATCCCCCCAAAATTCCTTATTAACACATTAGTTTACATTACATTCATCACATATATTTAGATGTCTAACTGTTTTATGATACACGTTTAAACTAAAAACTTTAATATAAGAGGGTTACATAAATAAAATAACCTTAGTATACTAAGCATTGTAATTGACTATATCTTTTAATGTTCTCAATTTTAGTTAGTTATAAAACTAAATAAGCGTGGTTATTTTGAACATAAGTGAAAAATTAGTACTAGAAACCCCCAAGCTGATTGACGGGATAGAAATCAACGAACTGATCAGCAATAGTCCACCTTTGGACACCAATTCGTTGTACTGCAACTTTTTGCAGTGTGGTCACTTTGCCAATACATCTATCGTTGCAAAACTAGATGGGAATGTTGTTGGCTTTATTTCTGGGTATATCGTGCCAGAAAGACCAGAAACCTTGTTTATCTGGCAAGTAGCAATAGATAAGCAGGCACGAGGGCTAGGTCTGGCAACACGTATGCTGTTGGCCATTTTATCAAGACCAGTAAACGCTAATATCTCCTTCGTAGAAACAACAATAACGCCTGACAATCAAGCCTCATGGTCATTATTTAGAGGTTTAGCCAAGAAGTTATCTTGTGAACTAACACATGATATTTGGTTAGATAAACAAACACACTTTCGTGGTGAGCATGAATCTGAGTCGCTCCTACGAATTGGCCCTTTTAATGTAAGTGAATAAAAAACTATTATGAAAATATTTAATGAAATTGAATCAGAAGTACAATGCTATGCACGTTCATTCCCTAGAGTTTTTAACAAAGCAAAAGGCGAATTTATGTGGGATGAAGACGGCAACAAATATTTAGACTTTTTAGCTGGCGCAGGAACACTTAACTACGGCCATAACAACGATGCATTTAAGCCAGCACTCCTTGAGTATATTGAAAACGATGGCATCACGCATGGTTTAGATATGCACACACGTGCTAAAGGTGAGTTTTTAGAAACCTTTAACGAATTAATTCTCAAGCCTCGTGATTTACAGTACATAGTGCAATTCACCGGCCCAACCGGTACAAACGCTGTTGAAGCAGCGATAAAAATTGCTCGCAATGTTACCGGTAAACACAACATTGTTAGTTTTACTAACGGCTTCCACGGCGTAAGTCTAGGCGCGCTAGCAGCAACGGGTAATTCTCATCATCGAGGTGGCGCGGGCGTCAGCTTAAATGGTGTTCATCGTTTACCTTTCGATGGTTATTTAGGTGAAAACATCGATACCACCGAATACTTAGATAAAGTGTTATCAGATTCAAGCAGTGGTATTGACTCTGTTGCCGGCGTTTTAGTTGAAACCGTGCAAGGTGAAGGTGGTGTTAACGCAGCAAGTGTTGACTGGCTTAAAAAGCTAGAAGCAGTATGTAGAAAGCACGATATCTTATTAATTGTTGATGATATTCAAGCTGGCTGTGGTCGTACTGGTGATTACTTTAGTTTCGAAAGCGCCGGATTATCGCCAGACATCGTTACCTTATCTAAGTCTCTTGGTGGTTACGGCTTACCTTTCGCTGTTGTATTAATGAAGCCTGAATTAGATCAGTGGAAGCCAGGTGAGCATAACGGTACGTTTAGAGGTAATAACTTAGCGTTCGTTACCGCTAAAGCAGCCTTAGAACATTACTGGGCAGACTCAACTTTTTCAAATGAAATTAAACGCAAAAGTGACTATATCACTAAGCGATTAAATAGCATTGTTGAAAATTACGGCGAAGGTAACTTCACCGCTAAAGGCCGAGGCATGTTCCAAGGGATTAATTGTGTTGATGGCGAAATCGCTGGACGCATCACTAAACTTGCCTTTCAAAAAGGCTTGTTAATTGAAACAAGTGGTGCTGAAGATCATGTTATTAAGTTATTTTGTCCTTTAATTATTAGCGATGAAAACTTAAAACAAGGTATTGATATCATCGAAGAGTCAGTCAAAGAAATCTGTTCAAAAGTCGATGACATGCCAGAAGCAATGTTGTATTTCGCTTAATAATACTTATTGAATAAAAATTATAGGAAAAATAATGATTGTACGTAATTTATCAAAAGCCAACGAATCAAATCGTCGTATCGTATCTCCAGATGGTAATTGGGAAAGTACGCGACTTCTTTTAAAAGAAGACAATATGGGTTTTTCTTTCCATATTACCACCATTTATGAAGGTTCAGATTTTCTATTGCATTACCAAAAGCACTTAGAGTCTGTGTACTGTATCTCTGGTGAAGGTGAGATTGAGTCATTGGAAGATGGCAGTAAACACTCAATAACACCTGGCACAATTTATATTCTAGATAAGCATGACAAACATATGCTTAGAGCTTTCAAAGAAATACAATTTGCTTGCGTATTTAACCCACCGTTAAACGGCAAAGAAGTTCATAACTCTGAAGGTTCATACGAATTAGAAGCTGAGACAATTTAGTTTAATATGATCAAATACTGAAACCCGAGGTGCGGTTAGTTGAATAATCGCATCGTTCAATATCAGCATTTCATAGCAAGAACGGAAGTCATCAAAACGTTAAATCATTCTCGATTTATTTTGCTTGAAATATTGATTGTTGAAACGGGTTTCTTCATTTGCTCAAAGAGAAATAAAACCTAGATCAATTGATGACTTGCTGATCAAGTTTTTATTTTTCAGCCTGAAACATGAATGTTTATTTTGTTTTATAAATTAGCACACTGAACTTAAACAACTTTCAGGCGAATTATATTAAGGCGACTCACCTAATAACGTTACTTAACATTAAACATTAACGTAATTGAGATTAACATGCATACAGTTGAAAAAATCGGCGGAACGTCGATGAGTGACTACAAGTCAGTAAGAGATAATATTTTCTTAAATCCAAATCTTTCAACACCTTATAATCGTATTTTTGTCGTATCTGCATACGCAGGTGTAACAAATAAGCTTTTAGAGCACAAAAAAAGTGCTCAGCCGGGCGTATATTCATTGTTTGCCGACAGTATGGTCGATTCAAACTGGCAAGAACACTTCAAGCAATTATCTGTCAGCCTTCAAAAGATTAATGAAAATTTATTTACTGATCCAGAGCAATTGATTAGCGCGAACAATTTTATTGAAGAACGCTTAGAAGACGCACGCAATTGCTTATTAAACTTACAAAAGCTTTGTCAACATGGGCACTTTTCATTAACGTCGCATTTAGAAACCGTTAAAGAAATGCTGGCAAGTATTGGTGAAGCACATAGTGCCTGGAACACTGCCTTACTACTTAAAAATAGTGGTATCAACGCCTGCTTTGTAGATTTAACCGGCTGGCGTTCTGCTTCACATATGTCTTTAGATGAACGTGTTAACCTTGCCTTTAAAGATCTCGACTTAGCGAGCTGCTTGCCCATTACTACCGGTTATGCACACAGTGAAACAGGCTTGATGTCAACGTTTGATAGAGGTTATAGCGAGATGACATTTAGTCGAATCGCAGTGCTTACTGATGCCACCGAAGCAATCATTCATAAAGAATTTCATTTAAGTAGCGCAGACCCAAATTTAGTTGGCGAAGAATCTGCCGTTCCTATTGGTAGAACTAATTATGATGTTGCCGACCAACTTGCTAATTTAGGTATGGAAGCAATACATCCAAAGGCAGCAAAAGGCTTACGTCAAAGTCAAATTCCATTACGCGTTAAAAACACCTTTGAGCCTAAACATTTGGGCACATTAATTACTGGCAGCTATGTGAGTAAATCACCGTGTGTAGAAATTATAGCTGGCTGCAAAGGTATTTATGCTCTAGAAGTATTTGATCAAGCAATGGCTGGAAATATACATAACTATGACCAAGTTATTTTAAAGACAGTGCAGCGCTTTAAAGGCTACATTGTATCAAAAGACGTCAATGCAAATACTATCACGCATTACTTGAAGGCAAGTTTAAAAACAATTAAGCGAATATGTGAAGCCATTCAAGATGACTTCCCTGAAGCTGAAATAAACCAGAAAAAAGTGGCTATTATTTCTGCCATCGGTAGTGATATGCAAATTCCAGGTTTATTATCAAAAGCGGTAAACGCTTTAGCAAAACAACAAATTAGTGTACTGTCAATTCATCAAGCCATGCGCCAAGTGGATATTCAATTCTTCATTGAAGAAGATGATTACGACGATGCAGTAAGAGCATTACATGCTGAATTAATTGAAGTACATGATCACGGTGATGCTATTTGTTTAGCCTCATAAGTGCAGTTTTTAAGGTAAAATAATGACATTATCATTTATTTGTTTTCTTACATTGTTTGCCTTAATAGGCCTATCTTCAGCCTTCCAAAGCAAAGGAAATAAATCAGATTACTATCTGGCAAGTGAATCTGTATCGCCTTGGTTGGTGGGCTTATCTGCCGTAGCAACCAATAACAGCGGTTATATGTTTATCGGTGTTATTGGTTATACCTATGTTACTGGCCTAGCCTCGATTTGGTTAATGGCCGGCTGGATACTTGGCGATTTTCTTGCCTCTCTTTATGTCCATAAACAATTAAAAGAAGCGACGGCTAAGACCAAAGAAGTCTCGTTTGCTGGGGTGTTAAGTAATTGGCATGGTAAATCTGGCAATGGGTTACAGCGAATAATAGGGTTAATTTCACTCGCATTTTTAATTACTTACGCGGCAGCTCAACTATTAGCCGGAAGTAAAGCCTTACACGTGCTGCTTGATTGGCCACTATGGTACGGTGCTGTGATTGGCGCGGTATTAGTCTGCTTATATTGCTTTTTTGGTGGTATTAGAGCATCTATCTGGACCGATGCAGCTCAATCAATCGTCATGATAGTAGCAATGTCAATTTTACTTGTTACTGCCGTAAACAGTGTAGGCGGCCTCGAACAAGCATATAGTAGTTTAGCTACTATCGACGGATACATGGACTGGACTCCTGAAAAGCTCTTACTACCTGGGGTATTTGGTCTTGCATTGTTTATTATTAGCTGGATATTCGCCGGCCTTTCGGTCATAGGTCAGCCCCACGTGATGGTGCGTTTTATGACCCTAAACAATGCTGATAATATGTTTAAAGCTAAGCTCTGGTACTATTTATGGTTTACAAGCTTTTATTGCATGGCTACAGCTGTTGGTATGTTATCTAGGCTCTTTATTGCTGATACGGGTAGTTTCGATGCTGAACTTGCATTACCCACTCTTGCACAACATTTGCTTCCTGAAGTATTAGTAGGGCTAATTCTAGCCGGTATTTTTGCCGCAACTATGTCAACAACAGACTCTTTAGTGTTAAGTTGTTCTTCGGCAGTAACACATGATATATCGTCTAAAAAAATCGAAAAAACATGGGTATTAAAAGCTACAACGACTGTAGTCACTTTTATAGCCTTGCTGTTAGCATTAACCAGTAAACAAAGTGTTTTTAATATGGTTATTATGGCGTGGTCAGGTTTAGCAAGCGCGTTTGCCCCGTTATTAATAACCCAAAGCCTAGGTGGAAGACCAAACCAACTGTTAAGTATAACCGCAATATTTGTTGGTTTTGCCGTCGCTTTATTATGGAGAATGGCAGGGTTGACCGAATTTATCTATGAAGGTTTACCCGGTATTATTATCGGTCTGCTGATATTTTATATTGGCCTTTCACATTTCAAACTTACGCTACCAGCGCAACAACAGAAAGTATAAGTACTGTGTTTTTTCTTGAAGACGAGCTAGCAGAGAAAATCGTAAACAAGTCCGCTGTTAATGTTGATAAAAACACATTATCAGCATTAAAAAAAGCGAGTTATGACGATTTAACTCGCTTAATCTATCAAACACCGCCATTACTTACGCTGGTAAATACTGCTAGTCAAGAGATCCAACAAGTAACATCAGCAAACAACGACACAAAAAGTGCTGTTAATACCCTTGGAAGACCCGCTCTCTTGAAATTAGCGCGATTTGCCTTAGCTAAATAATCATAGTTCATGTTAATCAATGACGTATTACCTAACGTTATTGATTAACAACGTTTGCAATATCCCCATTCTAGACAGATAATTATCTTTGAATTGTTTTTCGTTCATCATTGGTGGTTATTATTAACATTTTTGCAAAAATAAGCACTACACTACTTTTTCTATTGTCGTTTTCTGCGTCAACCTGTAATAACAAACCTATTTCTATTGCCGTAAACCTTGGGGCACCATGGGCTTATTATGATGAAGAAAAGGGAATTACAGGCATTGATGTGGAAATAATTGAACGCATTATGACTGATCTTGGATTTCAAACTGAATTTCATTTGTTGGCATACAACCGTCTAATGGAGCAGTTCAATCACGGCAAATATGATATGGCAAGTCCAGCAGCATTTAAGTTTAAAAACGGAACGCTTAGCGAAGAATATTTACCTTTTGAAGACGTGGCAGTTTCGTTAACTAAACAAAGTTTTAAAATCAACAAAATTGATGACCTAATAGGTAAAAGGGTTATTGCCTATCAACATGCTACATCTGTTTTAGGCAATAAATTTGCACAGATCGCAAGTCAGATAAGCTATGAAGAAATGGGACTTCGAGAGGTACAAGTAAAGCTTCTGGTAAATAATAGAGTAGACGTTGTCATTGGTGAGCGAAGAGTACTTCAATTTATCATCAACAAGCTTTTCCCTAACGAAGACATCACCATTCACCGGATATTTCCAGTAGTCAATTATGCGAATGTTTTTAGAGAACCCGAATTAGCAACACGATTTAATAAAGCGCTAAGAAAGCTCAAAAACTCAGGTGAATATGAAAAAATATTACAATCTTGGTAACGCCAAACGAGTGATCTAAAGTGCGTTAACCTTCGTTATTTTTCTCTTCCACATTAAGCTTGCCGGTGTTTTCTGTTTTGTTAATAACAGATGAAATAATTAAAATTCGCTAAATTGATTGAAATTGTTTTCAAACCGAACCGTTCTTTATTAATACATTTTTCAATATTCATTTAAAGAGTTACATGAAAACATTACTTACTGCTATTACATTTGTCTTTTTTAGCTTATCAGCCAATGCTGAAAAACAACCATTTACAGAAACGCTTTACCAACAATACCAAAATAATAACGAAACTTTTCTCATCGATGTGTTCGCAACTTGGTGCCCAACCTGTAAAAAGCAATCACAAATTCTTAATCAATACTTTAAAGAACACCCAGAAAGTAGCATTAAAGTGCTCGTAGTTGATTATGACGATCAAAAAGAGTGGGTTACTCATTTCAGGGCGCCAAGACAATCAACGTTATTGATTTACAAAGGCACAGAACAACTATGGTTCTCAGTCGCCGAAACGAATAAAGAAAAAATCTTCTCTGCGCTTAACCAAGCACAGGAATAGTAACAATGGAATTTACCGCAATACCGCTTGCTTTTTTGGCGGGCATTCTAAGCTTAGTTTCACCTTGTGTTCTGCCCATGATACCGGCGGTAGCAGCTTCTGCAATGCAGTCTTCCAAGTGGGGGCTTGTAACCTTAGCATTAGGTATAAGCCTAGCATTTGCATTAGCGGGCACTGTGCTAACTTTTATCCTGTTAAATTTGGGCATATCAACAGAATGGCTGCGTTACTTTTCAGTTGGCATGTTGCTTTTTATGGGGGCAACCCTCTTAATACCTCAACTTTCAGATAGATTAGCATTGATACTCTCTCGATTAACTAATAGAGCTGCGAGCGTTCAAATTCAAGGTAGTTCACCGTCAATGCAATTTGTGATTGGCGCATCATTAGGTCTCGTTTGGTTACCGTGTGTTGGCCCTACGCTAGGTACCGCTATTGCTCTTGCCTCAACAGGTCAAAGCATGCCAATGGCATTTATTGTAATGCTTTCGTTTGGTATTGGTACCGCTGTTCCGTTGGTGGCATTAGGCTACTTTTCGGGTAAAAAATTATCAGCAATTAAAACATCAGGAAAGTTTGGTAAATACTTTTTAGGTGTTACGTTAATTTTTCTAGCACTTATTATCCTTACAGGAGTAGATAGAATATTAGAGACATGGGCTTTAGATATTCTGCCTGACTGGGTCACCTCCATTTAATACTTATAGCAGGGCTTACCATAAAAATAAGCCCTGTTTAATTGGTTTATTGGGCTGCCAAAATTTCAACCATTTTTTGTGCAACAAGTGTTGATGATAAATGGTTTTGTCCCGTGACAATTCGGCCGTCAACTTCCACATGAGCTACATTCCTATCACTGTGAAAAAACGAACCTCCTCTCTCTTCTATGGTTTTTTGAATCAAAAAGGGGAACTCTTTAAAATACGCTTTACTTTGATTTTCAAACGATTCTGGATAACCACTTATTCTTCGCCCTTTTACTAAATACTCTCCATTTTCAGTCATCAAATTAACAATGCCCGCGGTACCATGACAGACTGACGATACGATACCATTATGTTTTTCATAAACCTCCATAGCAATCTTCTGTATTGCTTTATTCTCGGCTACTTGATACATAGCATTGCTTCCTCCTACATAGTGAACAGCTCGATAATCAGCAGCATTTACCTCGTTTGGCGATTTAGTGTGGCCAATGGCATACATAAAATCACGGTCGTACAAGTATTTTTTGTGTATTGGATCTGAGGTATTAATGTAAGACAGAGGAATGGCACCTCCTTTCGGGCTTAGGAAGTCAACGGTATAACCTGCTTGTTTAAACGTTTCAAATGCTTTGACGATTTCAGAAAAGCTTACTCCAGCAGGTAAACGAGAATCACCATGGAAATGAGCGTTAGAGACAATAAATAGTATTCTTTTTCCATGAAGTACTGTTTTCTCACTCACCGCCATTTTGCTGATTATTTTCCAGTCAGAATCAAGTTTTTTTAATAGGAACAGGTCAACATAGCGTTTAGATGTTTTAGGAATTAATATTTCTACTTTCGCCGTTGCGGCAACACCCACTAAATCAATTGATAATATTTCACCAATTCGCCCATTAAATTTTCCACTTTTGTTAAACCATGAAATATACTCGCTAGCGGGAACAGGCCATATCTCTTGATCTTGTTTTTCTAATAGTAGAGTTGCATCACGATAAAACGCTTGCTCAATTTTCTCTTTGTTATTAAAAGCAGTACCTTCAATATAATGTTTTAACGTTCGTTCTATTTGCTTTATGTCGTTTGAATCTTTCTGTAAAACGTTAGCGCTTGCAATATTACTCACTAATATAAGTAATATACTCAAAAAAAATAACCTAAATGAATTCATATCATCCTCCTCTTAATGGTCGCATCAACATTAAGAGAAAAAATCAATTCACACACTCATGTAATATAAAATCGAACTACGGAATTATAAATTAAGAGTTATTTAACATTGAATGGCGGTATTTCGCAGGCGTTAACTGTTCGAATTGCTTAAACGCACTGTAAAAGGTAGATTGTGCATTATATCCTGATAATTCAGCTATAACTTCCATGGTCATATTCGGCTCTGTAATAAGTAGCTGTTTTGCTTCTTTAATTCGCCACTCATTTATATAACTTGAAAACGACTTACCCATATTATCATTCAAAAATTGTGAAAGTTGTGGTACTGACACCTGCATTTTTCTCGCTAGTTGACCAAGCGTTAAATTAGCATTTTTATATAGTTTTTCTGTTTCCATCAATACATTTAATTGCGTTAAAAGCTCATTTGCAGCTAGCTCTTCAATTTTTTTATTTGCATATCGCACCTCTTTTTTATAATGAGTTTTTAACATCACTGTTGATACACTCATGTATAAAATAAAAGAGAATGTTAATGCTCCAACAATGTAAGATGTATACGAAGCTGTAAAATAGGCCAACCAAATAATACTAACCCCAAAGAACACATTAACACTGACGAGTTCACTTTTAGCTAATGCGCTCTTATTCGTGATTAAAAGTGATAGGGTAGGAAAAAGTAACATGCAAGATGCCACCAAATAAGCAAACCAACTCCAGTTAATAAACTTGTAGAAAACGCCCCATAAGTCGACATTACTTTGATAAGGGTATAGCGTACCTACGACAATAATAATGACAAAAAGTAAACTAATATGAGTTTTCCAATGCAGGGTAAGTCGTTCTAATTGCTTTGTTACACATGCAATGTAAAAGTACAAGAAAGGACCAATCAAAAAGCAAGCCGATAGCCCTATTTGCAAGAATTGCTTACCGATGGTTGGATCAAAATAAAACCAAATAGACTTCGAAATCCGTAAACTAATCGCCAGTAATAACGCGGCTAAAAACTTTTTTTCTGTGGTAAAGGGTTTAGAAAACCATAAATACAGTGCCAAAAATAAACCATTAAATGCACCAAGAGCGCTAAAAAAGAATAATAATTGACTTGAGAGTGCCATTGCCAAAACCTGCTAAAATCGACGCATTAAATGAAGACATTATTCATTTACCAAGAAATGCTAATTATAATCAATTGATAAAAACATAATACAGCTATCTTTCACACTAACAAAAAGAAAGCTTATTTCTTAACAAGGTTAAGTTATACCAATTCGCATAAAGATTAAGTCAGTTCAGAGCGATGTCAGAGGTGGGAGAATAAGCGAAACGTGTGCGGGTATAGTTGTTCTACATCAAACACGTTTTGCGCAATTATCGCGCCTCTAACACGCTCCCAAAGGGCGAGTTTAAGCGCTTCATAGCCTGTGTTGTTGATTTTGAAAAGGGAATAACCATTCTCTGCAATCAACGCCGTGCCTCTAAAGCGTTTAATTCTCGCTGAATGACCGAATATTTATACGAATTGGTATTAACCCTCGTTTTACAAATATTAGCATGCTCAACATGACTAAATGCTCAGTGCCAATTTCAATCATTCTGCACTTTTTGATAATTTTTCACTTTTGAGCCACAGCGATAATTAACGTACCGGTATTATTCAATTTGATTACGCGACATGAGGTGATGCAGCTTCAAAGATTGTAGGTTGTCTATCTCTAACATTTCTTGGCCGAATAGCTTCGATATTGAATTTAGGAAATGTAATTGACTAGGCTAACACTCTTAATCACAACTCTCCCTTTAGGGGCTTTGGTTAAAACAGTACAAGCTTTCCTAACCCCCTAACGTTAATTTTCTTGATACAAAATCACCTAACAATAGTAAAACCACTCATTTTTACATAGATCTACTGTTTACTTAAGAGATGTTATATCATAACATTTATTAAAGATGATGTTATATCATAACATTTACATAGGTAATATCACTCTATTGGAGATCTAATGTTCAAAATATCAAAGGTAGCCGTTCTTGTAGGCAGCTTATTGCCTGCTAGTTTGTTCGCACAAACGATTGAAGGAACTGTTATTAATAGTAAAGGTGAAAAGGTAGTTGGTGCCAAAATAGAAGTTGAAGGAACAGCAATTACAACAACAACTGATAAGAATGGCCGTTTTGTTGTCACAGACTTAACATCAGGTAAACGAGAATTACACATTACTGCTGCTGGATTTGCCCACCTAATTAAAGGCATAACAATTTCCGAAAATACCAGTAATCTTACGTTCACGTTAAATCGTTCACCTATTGAAGTCGTTGATGTTGTTGCATCACCTGTGCATATGTCTGTAATGGAATCTGCAACTCCCGTTACTGTATTAGCGGGTGAAACATTACGCCGCCAACAAGCTTCAACACTCGGAGACAGCTTAGAGAAAACAGTCGGTGTACACACTAACTTTCATGCGAATGTCGCCAGTACTCCTATCATCCGAGGTTTAAGTGGCCCACGTGTAATGATCAGTCAAAACGGGCTAGATGTTAGTGATGTTTCTCGAGTAGGGCCTGATCATGCGGTAGCAGCTGAAGCATCAACAGCCACACAAATTGAAGTATTACGCGGGCCTGCAACCTTATTCTACGGTAGCGGCGCCGTTGGTGGTGTAGTAAATGTTGTTGACGGTCGTGTGCCAACTGACAGCACAACAAGAGGCGAATGGTCACTTGAAACGAATTCTGCTGACAATAAAAAGCTCGCATCATTCAATGCGACAACAGGTACAGATTCCTTTGCTTTTTATGCCGATGGATACTGGCGAGAATCAAGTGATTATGAAGTACCCGTTGCTCCAGAAGCAGATCATGATGAGCACGGAGATAACTTCAAGGTAGAAAACAGTGCTGAAGAATCTGATGGTTTTACTATAGGTGCAAGTTACCTTTTTAACGACGGCTATTTGGGTATTTCTGTAGAAAAATTTAACCGTGAATATGGTATTCCAGGCCATAGCCATGGTGATGAAGGCGATACTGATGACCATGATCATGATCTCGAAGAGAGTCACAGTGAAAATGAGGATGTTTTTGCAGATTTAGAACAAACACGAGTGCAATTACAGGGTGAAATTAATTTTGATGGCCAATGGTTGCGCCAAGTTAACTTACGCTCTGGCTTTACTGATTATCAACATTCAGAAATTGAACATGGTGAAGTGGGTACTGTATTTGAAAACGACAGTCATGAGGTAAAAGTAGACTTGCTACATCACCCTCTCTCTGGCTGGAAAGGTGGACTGAGTTTACACTATAAAAACAGTGAAGTTGCTGCTCAAGGGGCCGAAGCGTTTACACCTCCATCAGACAGCGAGACTTTTGCGTTAGCTGTAATGGAAGAAAGACACCTTAATGACGATTTGCTACTTCAAGTAGGTGCCCGTGTTGAACAAGTAACATTGAAAGCCAATGAAGTATTATTACCAGAGCTAGCCGCACACTCTCACGATGATGATCATGAACATGATGAACACGATGAACATGATACAGATCACATTCGTGTTTTCGATGTAGATCACGAATTTACACCTGTTACGCTTTCTACTGGTTTAGTTTGGAATTTTACACCAGGCTATAATATTGGTATTTCACTTTCTCGTTCAGAACGTGCCCCTTCGGCTACAGAGTTGCTTTCTTTTGGTCCACATATTGGCACCGGAAGTTATGAAATAGGTGCATTATTTGCGTTACACCAAGAAAATGATCACCGTGATATTGGCTTAACTGACGAAGCCATTGATCTAGAAACTGCTAATAATATTGATCTCACTTTCCGCAAAACTCAAGGTGAAGTCGCTTATATATTTAATGCCTTTTATAACAAAATTGATAACTACTATTATCAGATAAATACTGGGCTATTTGCAGAGAGTGGTCACGATCATAGTGATGATTCACATGATCATGATGAACATACAGATGAACTTCCTGTTTATATCTTTCAAACTGATGACGTTATTCTCAAAGGGTTTGAA
This sequence comes from Thalassotalea sp. 1_MG-2023, assembly GCF_030546745.1. Classification (GTDB taxonomy): domain Bacteria; phylum Pseudomonadota; class Gammaproteobacteria; order Enterobacterales; family Alteromonadaceae; genus Thalassotalea_C. The sequence continues at coordinate 103,260 of NZ_JAUOPD010000013.1, read as the reverse complement.
GCACAAATAGCTTGGCAAGCAACAGACGAAATTAAAGCCACGGTTTTTTCTGATTATGTCAGAGTTAAATTGCAAGATGGTGGCGATCTACCTCGAACACCTCCACTAAGGTTTGGTACTAACTTAAGTTATATCAATGAAAATATTAGTGCACATTTAGATATTACCCGTTATCAATCGCAAGATAAAATAACGGCCTTCGAAACTGAAACTGATGGCTACACGTTAGTTGACGCTAGTGTTTCATATGATTTACCAATGCTAAATCACGATATTTCTCTCTATGTAAAAGGCAGCAATTTAACTGATACAGAAGCTAGGGTACATAGCTCGTTTCTTAAAGATATTGCACCACGCCCAGGACGAAGTTTTTCTGTTGGCATTCGAGGCTACTTCTAACTTTTCTATTAAATAATAATTTTCAAGGAATTACGCATGACAAATTTATTCAAACTTAATGTGCTTGCCGGGTTGATCGGCAGCTTAATACTAACGGGTTGTGGCGATGCCGAAACCACAATTGTTGAACAAGACCCCATCGTAGTAGATGATGGCCACGACCATGGTGATGATCATGACCATGATGATGGTTATACAATAGAGTCTCTAGGTCGTTTGGCAGTACTTTCTGCAGAGACTGCCGAAGCAGCAATTTTTGATCTAGATGATAATGAGCTACTTGATACCTTCTCATTAACCTATGATTCAAACTCATTAACCACTTCACCAGGCTTTCGTTATGCTGCAATAGTAAATCGAAGTGATGACAATATCAGCTTTATTGATAGTGGCTTATGGCGAGAAGACCATGGCGAACATCTACATGACTATGAACAATCGCCTGCGTTAAGTGATTATACGTTAATGGGAAGCCGTCCTACTCATGTCATCAATCATGATGGCCAAATGGCGGTCTTTTATGATGGAGATGCCAATACTGGCACCAGTGCATCTGTTCAAGTGCTTACAGATAGTGATATTAGTAGCGAAACTTCGGAATTAGCAGGGATTGAATATTCAGTGAACATGCACGGTGTTGCTAAACCTAGAGGCGAACACCTACTCTCAACCCTGCGCCGCGACGATGCAGACAGCACGTCAAACGCTAAAGTTCTCCCAGATCAAGTAGGTGTTTATCATTTTCACGATGGCGAATATGAACTTGAACAGACGTTAGATATTACTTGTCCTGACTTGCATGGCGCAGCACAAAACCATGAGTTTGTTGCATTCGGCTGTGGAGATGGCGTTTTAATTGCCCACCAACATAATGACGAATACGAAGCAGAGAAAGTCGCTAACATCAGTGAACTAAATGGCTTACGTATTGGAACTATTTACGGTCATGAAGGTAGTGAATCTTTCATTGGTATAGCCTCTGGACACGGCGGTGGTCAAGCGATACTCGTTACGCTTAATCCAGAAGAAAATGAAATGGAAACTATTGACTGGCAACCCATGGCTGATGCATCCCCTGTTTCTTATGCATTTGCGTTTGGAGGTGAGCACTTCTTAATTTTAGATAATCAAGGCTACCTTACTGTATTAAGCCAACATTCACATGATGGTCACATGGAGTGGGAATTTGAAGGGCGTATTGATATCTCAGAAGAAGATGTATCAACCATGCCGGATAATATGTCTTTTACGCTAACAGTCGCTCAAAATGATCATTTTGCCTATGTTGGTGACCCTATAGCTAAGCATATTCTTCAAGTGCATATTGAAGACATGGAGATTGAAGGAGATATCGAATTAAACTTTGCACCTGCCAATATATCTTGGTTAGGCATTGTTGAAGAAGGCGAAGAACACGATCACGACCATTAATCGAGTCTTAAGTCAGGTGCCATTGATTTCAGTGACACCTGACTTGTTAACGGCAAAATAGTGTTATCACAGGTACTTAAATAAAAAAGCTGTTTTGTGACATAACAATAACCCAGAAAAATCAGCAGGCTCTATTAATTCATTATGACCCAATGCACCTTTGCTCATAAAGTAAAAACCTCAGAAGAGCAACTGAGGATAGCTGAAGCTCACTGTGAACGGCACGGAAGTAAACTTACACCGATAAGACAACAAGTGCTATCACTTCTACTTAATACAGAAAGAGCACAATCAGCCTACGAATTAATTGAATTATTTGAAAATACATACAGTGAAAAAATGGCGCCGATGTCTATTTATCGAACATTAGATTATCTGGTAAAAGTCCACTTAGTACATAAAATAAACGTTGCGAATAAGTTTGTTGCCTGTGCTTTTATAAATAATCAAAAAGAACATGATGTAACACAACTTTTATTTTGTCAGCAGTGCCAACAAGTACAAGAGTTGCCAATTAATCATGCTATAGAAGAATGCCTCACAGACGAGGTAACAAGATTCGGTTATCAATTATGTTCCCATCAAATAGAATTAACCTGCATATGCGCTAAATGCATAACCACCTGATTAATTAATAAAATAAGCCCATCGTTAGTGATATTCACTTTATAAAATATTGTGGCCTTCCTCTGGATCTCTTGAATTTACCGCTTGCTCTCTAATATCGTCATGATCACTGCTAGTATCATCATCGTGATAATTATTTTGCGAATTATTAGCGGTAGAAAGGTTCGGCGCTTCTTGCTTAATTTGAGATGTAGTGCCACTGTTTTCTGGAGCTAACATAATTCTTTCTCTTGCATCATCAGGCATAGAAATACCTTCTTGCATAAAGACTTCAACAACACTTTTCATTAATACTGAAGCTACTTTCTGTTTGCTGTTAACTTCGCTATTTATCCAAAAGTACAGTCGTAAATTACACGTTGATGAACCCAAAGAGTTTACAAGTACTTGAGGTACAGGCTCGTTCAAAACAGCTTGTTGTTTTCGCATAATCTTAGCCACTAAAGATTGTGCATAATCAACATTTGCATCATATCCTATACCAACATCAACAGTGCAGCGTATATTTGGATTTGCAGTAAGGTTACGTATCGCATTCTTATAAATAGTCGAATTTGGTAGTTGAATATGGTCACCGTTAAGGTCAACTAGCGTGGTAGCCCGAGAAGTCATTTTATTAACAACTCCTAAATATCCTTCAACTTCTATAATATCGCCTAGCTTAAAGGGGCGTTGAACACTTAAAAGCAAACTTGATAAAAAGTTTTCAGCAATATCTTTAAAGGCAAAACCAATAATGAGTCCAAGCACACCTGTACCACTTAGTATTGCAACTGCAAACTGTGTTAACCCGACTAAATGTAAAAATATATACAACCCAACCAGAACAATTAAAATACTGGTTGTTCTTCGGATCACTAATTGTACTAATTGACTGATGTTTGGCTTAATAAATGGTTTAGTGATAAAACCAGCAATAGGCTTTGATAACAGCCAAAATATAAGAAATATTAAAATTCCTGCAAAAAAAGCAGGCAACTTATCAACCACAACTTGAACAAACTGCGCTAAATTATCTAATACAAATTGGGTTTGCATGTTATCGACCTTTTATTTTTTTGAAGATATTTCTTTAGTTCTTTACATAAGACTTTAGTAACAAAGCAAATCTAACGCCACAAAGTTAATCAGATTGGAAACGTTAGGAGGTTAATCCGAAATTATTTAATCGCTCTAACTTATTACCGCCCCTTAAACAAAAACGAATCTTTTAAATGTTTACAATAATATCAATAAAAACAATAGCTAAATTATTTTAAAGCCGTTTTTTTCCACCAAAATTCTCATTTTTTAATCATTGAATACACAATCAAGAGATTAAAAGTAGGTGCGATCACTTTACTACGCTAAAGATCTCAATCGCTGATGCGAACTTAAAGACTTGTCGCAAAATGAAAACCTGACACATTTGTCTATAATAATTACACAATTAACACAGAGAGTTTTTACAGAAATAATTTTTATCATTAAAAATCAACAAACTAAATAATGGCATGACACTTGATAGCCTAACAAAGTGAATGTTGTTCAGCTTCAAGGTGAAGTTAAACACAGAATATGAAATAGCGACATTTTATAAAGGTTTACCATCGCATAAATTAATAAATATCCGTTGGACATAACAAAGACACATAACTAAGGATCTTAAAATGAAACCAAATAAAATATTTAAAAAAATACAATCAATATTACTACTCACTATCTTTGCAATTACAGTAAGTGCATGTGCAACGATAGAAGGGGCTGGAAAAGATATAGAATCCGCTGGTGAAGCCGTTCAAGATGCGGCAGATAATTAGGCTTATTCAGCAACATTATTAGGGTTCGTAGAGGTTATCAATTATAAACTCTACGAACCCACGAACAAAACCATTTCACCTAATATGTGTTTGCTTTTTCTACTAAAACGCCAATCATGTCCGCGTCAAACGAGTAAATGTGTTCAAAAAGCGCGCTTTTATTAAAGACTTATACTGGTTCGATATTCAAACGTTTTGAGTTTAAATAAAACAAGGCCCCCTGTATGACATCAGAACACTCGGTTACACATCCACAAAGTTTTTCAGTTAAAAGTTGGTGGTATATAACTAAGCGGGTTTTCCGCAAAGTGCAACGAGACAATATGCCCCTTATTGCTGCAGGAGTTGCTTTTTACTTTTTGTTAGCAGTATTTCCCCTTCTTGCAGCACTCGTATCGATGTATGGCCTTTTTGTTGACCAAGTCACACTCTCTCAGCATATCAATATGCTGGTAGGTGTTATTCCTGAGCAAAGCAGATCCATTTTAGAAGGACACGTTGAGCGCTTAGTGACAACAGATGATCGTACATTGAATCTGAGTTTTTTGATTAGCTTTATATTGGCCCTTTGGAGTGGTGGTAAAGGCTCTGTAGCCTTAATAACAGCTTGCAATATCACTTACCAAGAGAATAAAAGCCGTTCATTTTTTAAAAAGATAATAGCTCGTGTATTACTGACGCTAGCAACTGTATTAATTATGCTTCTGATGCTGGTACTGTTAGTCGGCATTCCATTAGTATTTAGTGATGTAAATGAATCAATTCAAAAAATATTAACCCTTATGACATGGCCATTATTGTTAACAATATTTTATTTATCGCTCGCTAACCTATACAAATATGCACCACATCGAGCTTCAGCTAAATGGCGCTGGGTTACACCTGGCGCGCTAATGGCTACCTTGCTTTGGCTAGCAGGTTCTTACCTTTTTAACCTTTATATTACAAAATTCGCTGGCTACAACGAAACATATGGCTCAATGGGAGGAGTCATAATTCTGTTAATGTGGTTTTATGTTACCACTTACACTATTTTACTCGGTGCTGAGATAAATGCAGCAGCAGAACTACAAACACTTAAAGACACTACTACCGGAGAAGATAAACCCCGAGGTGAGAGAGGAGCATACGTGGCTAATAATGGCCCTGAGGACAATAACCTTTCAGATAAATAAAATAGGAAAAATCTAAATAAAGCGTGTAGATGCGCGCTTTCGTTTATCTTACAACGTGATCACTACATCTACACACTAACACTTATGCCGAATTTAAATAAACATCAAACAGGGCAAAAAGATTTATAAGCAGTATTTATTATCATAAACTGACAAATACACTACTACTGTTGCATTTCTTTAAGGTACTTATCTGCTAACTCATTCTTTTGGTTATCATTTAATACCTTATTTGCATGCTCAAAAAAATCTTTTTCTTCTTCGTCTAAGTGATGAAGCACTCGCTCTTGTAGTGTTTTCATGGTCTGTAACCAAGCAGGGGAGCTCATGTCTGTTTCTGCTATTTTATCAACTAATTCTTCAATTTCATGATGCTCAGCAATGCCGTGCCTAGCATCATCGATAGTTTTATCAGACTTTATCAGGGGGGCATAAAAATACCGCTCTTCTGCAACTGCGTGCTGATCCAGTTGCTCCTTTAATTCTTCAAACGTTTTTTTACGGTGCTCTGAATCACCAGATGTTTCAATCAGACTTTCCATCAAAGCGCGCTGTTTTTCGTGATCTTTTCGAATAGCTTGGAAGATCTCCATACATACTCCATTGGTCAAATTTACACTAAAAGACTAAGTTAAAAGCACATGTTGTATCGTACTCATTATTCGTCAAAAATTTACATGAATAATACTATCAGCGTACAAATAAATAGTACTTTATGTTGATATCATCATCACCTTCTCACTTTCTAATGCAGTAGATTCGCATTAACCGTGTTACAAGAGCAATCTATATGCCAGCAATAGAAACTTAACTAAATCTTTAAATATTAATAAGTTAAACCAACAAAAAAGACTCAGGATTTATTTTGTATAAATTACTATGTAAATAATTCCTACTCATTTGCAAAAGCTCGCCATTACACGTATTTTGAAATGATCAAACAACATTTTAACAATTGCATATACAGATTTCGTAACGCTTATAAAATGAACATTACCATTTGGTGTAAATATTGCTTTTCCCTAATTAACATATTTTAGCACCTGTTTGACGGTTAAAAATCTGCCCTGATCTATGATGACTGCTTCGGTTTTAAATTAAATAAAGAGGATATATGAGGATTGTTCACTATTACATTGCTGGCGCTTGCCTCACATTTTTAGCTGGTTTTTACAGTGTAAATCACTTTTATAGCCTGTTATGGTATTGGACCAGTCTCTCATTAGCTGCAGTTTCAACTGCGTATATTTTTAAACGCCCAAGCATCTTCAGAAAAAAAGAAGACGGTTCTATTCCTTATTATATTCGTTGGTTATTCATACCTTTTTTACTTGGAGCACAATTATACAATGTGTGGGCTCGTAAGAATGACTCTGTGCCTGCGATACAGAAAATAGACAATAATGTATTTCTTGCTTGTCGGTTATTTCATTCTGACATGATAGAACTTAAAGCTAATGGCATACGAGCAATATTAGACGTAACGGCTGAATTTGACGGGTTAGATTGGTCAGCCAACGATGAAAACCTAGATTATTTAAACCTGCCAGTATTAGATCATCAAAGCCCAACTAATGAACAATTAATACAAGCAATTAATTGGATTAATAAACACATTGAGCAACACAGTGTAGTAGTGCATTGCGCTTTAGGTCGTGGGCGTTCGGTTTTTATTGTCGCTGCTTATTTATTAAGTAAAAATACAGACTCCTCAATTACACAAGCACTTGAAGCAATTCAAGGTGTTAGAAAAACCGCAGGGTTAAACCGTCATCAACTTAAAGCACTAAAAAAAGCCCATGAATCTGGAGTACTAAACATAAATAACGCGTAGCCATAAATGCTAAACGGTTGCTGTATAAAGAAAATGTAAATTTATACAACGTTTATAACCGCTAATAAACACATGAAAATCATAGGTAGTAAATAAGGAAACTAATGTTTAAAAAAATTACCGTATTAATTATGCAGGGGCTTTTAGCGTTACTCCCTATATCATTAACCTTTTACTTTCTCGTTTGGCTTGTAACGGCTATTGAATCAAGTTTGACACCCTTTATTCCAGAAGAATTTTATTATCCAGGTTTAGGGCTTTTCTTGGGTCTGATCATCCTATTATTCGTTGGCTTAGCCGTAAACGCTTATATAGTAAAATCATTTATTCGATTGGGCGGCGAGTTATTAGAAAAGATCCCCGTTGTAAAAACTATTTATGGTGCAATACAAGATGCTGTGAATTTAATAAATATCAACAAACAACAAAAAATGAAAAGCGTTGTATCTGTAAAAATTAATGACAGCATACATTTAATTGGCTTTGTTACGAGTCACGAAAGCGCTAAAGAACTATTTAACAACGATAATAAATTAGGTGTATACATCCCTTTGAGTTATCAAATAGGAGGCTATACTTTGTATATTGATAAAAGCCAACTAACGCCTCTGGATATAAGTGTTGAAACAGCGATGAGAATAGCGCTTACTGGTGGTAGTGTTTCAACATCGCATAAAAAAGATAGTTAGCTTTTTAAGGGCAACTATAAATCATCATTGAAATACCGCATCGGTTTTCTAAGTGTATTTCTTCTTTTCTTTTGTTATTTAATTCTATTAATTTCCACGTGTAACTATTACTGAGTATTACGTAATAGTTACACGCCATTCTTATTTTCATTCTAAAAAATCAATTTAAAGTCTTTATTTTTCAACAGGTTAATATTGGCACTAAAATAGCAATATTGATATAGACTTAACAGGAGAAAAGTTATGAAAAAATCAACTATTTCAATTATTGTTGCAGCCGTTATTAGTACCACTTCTTTAAATGTAAGTGCAGAAAACACTTGGAAAGATGGCGCTAAAGACGCATGGATTGATGGCAAAGCCGAATCAACATTGCTTTTTAATGGGAATTTGAATTCTTTCGATATAAATACTGATGTAAAAAACGGAACAGTTATTTTAACGGGTAAGGTTAATAATTCTGTCGATAAAGCGTTAGCAGAAGAACTTGTAGCTTCGCTTGAAGGTGTTGAGAAAGTAGACAACAAACTAACCGTTATTGATAGTAAGTCAGAGAAAGACACTAAAATGATGCAAAGTCTGAAAGACTCTAAAATAGAAACCGTGGTCAAAACCAGATTATTGTTTGAATCACAAGTAAGCGGATTAGATATTGAAGTAGAAGTTAAAAACGGAGAAGTAACACTGTCAGGTAAAGTAGAGTCAGACTCAGAACGAGATCTTGCTGTTGCAATTGCTAAGAATACTGATGATGTAACAAATGTTGTTGATAAACTTAAATCATAAGACTTAGTAACCAGTAATTCATTACTTTTTACGTTCCTCCGCGCCAAATTAGGCGCGGTTTTTTCTCAGTTTTTGAAGATAGGATCATAATCTACATGAAAGGTTTTAATTTTAAACTTTCAAGACTTTTACGCACTAAAAAATTTGCTAATAAAAATAGGCCTGTTGTTCGTCAATTTAACTGGTTTACTCGTAGTAACGAGCCTAACAATTTAAATGAAAATCAACGATATTCTAGCGCTAGGGCTTCAAGATAACGCTTTACTTTCTTACAGGATGAGAATAAAAAGATGCTACACACCTCGAGTTTATTAAAGGCCGCAGATACAACACCTTTGGGTGAGCACTTAAACGATTTACAACAAACTATTCTCGTTGTAGGAGTAAATCAATCATTTCGACATTTATCGGTAACCTTTGGCAAAACTTACCATGTCATTAATGTCGATTATCAGCAGGAAATAGATGAGTCAGTTAGGAAAAAAGGGATAGACCTAATAATTTTGCACGCTGATGATGATAAAGAACTATGGATAAAATCTCTTCGTAATATTCGTTCTAGTCCGTTCCTAAGTTTTATTCCTATTATCATCATAAGCAACAAAAACTCGGTAAATGAACAGCTTACTGCTTTAGAGTTTGGTGCCTTAGATTGCATGGTTCAACCGTTTAACCCTTTTATTCTGACCGCTAAAGTTTCTAATTATATGAAATTAATGGAGAACGTACGAAAACTTGAATTAGCTTCGAGTATCGACGGTTTAACCGGTTTAGCGAACAGAATGGCATTAGATTCGACTTTATTTACTGAATGGCACCGAATGAAAAGAAGCAAACAGCCACTTTCAGCTTTAATGATTGATGTTGATCATTTTAAATTATTCAATGACAAGTATGGCCACTTAGAGGGCGATAGATGTTTGAAAATCATTGCCGATGCATTAACTAATGTCACCGGACGAAATTCTGATTTTGCCGCTCGATTTGGCGGAGAAGAGTTTGCCGTTTTACTTCCAGGCACCGATAGCTTTGGCGCAGAAAAAGTTGCTCAATTAATTCTTGAGAAAATAGCAGACTTATCCTTACCTAGCGCCAGTGAAAGTACTAACTTTTTAACTGTTAGCATTGGAATTGGTAGCTGCTTGCCTAGTGACCTTGATGTTCAAGAAATAAAACCAAGCTGGCTTTTGCAAGAAGCTGATAAACATTTATACATGGCTAAAAATAATGGACGCAACCAGTACAGTATGTAAAACCTATGAATAAAAGCCAAAACAAAGAGATTGATAAACATTATTAATATTCATGAAATAGTCTTCAAACTTGGCTAATAACACCGACTACAGCTACTATTATTTTATCTATTCTGTAGTAAAAAAATAAAGGCTTGAACAGAAACATAATACACAGTAATTAATTCGCAAAATGCGCTGTTAACGACAAAAAGGAGAGGGAAATGACATCACCGAATCAACATTTATCGACATTGACAGTGCGAGGTAAAAATTATCATTACTTCGACCTAACTAAATTACCGTTTGATACTAAACGGTTGCCGCTTACCGCCAAAATTTTATTAGAAAACTTGTTACGTCACAGCGATAAGCAGTATGTTCAGCCAGAAGATATTCAAACCTTAGCCAAGTGGGATACAACAACGTTTGCTGACACTGAAATAGCATTTGTTCCCTCCAGAGTACTATTACAAGATTTCACCGGCGTGCCTGCCGTCGTCGATTTAGCGGCTATGCGCGATGCAATGTTAGCTTTAGGCGGCGATCCTAATAAAATTAACCCTCTCAAACCAGTCGATCTAGTCATTGATCATTCAATAATGGTCGACGAATTCGGTAATACAGATTCATTTGCTCGTAACACTGAAATTGAGGTTGCGCGAAATAAAGAACGCTATCAGTTTTTAAAATGGGGACAAAGCGCATTTAATAACTTCAAAGTAGTACCGCCAGGAAAAGGCATTGTTCACCAAATAAATTTGGAATATTTAGCGAGCGTGACTTTTGTTGAAGAGCAGCAAGATACACCACTACTTTACCCAGATACGTTAGTTGGTACTGACTCTCATACAACCATGATAAATGGCTTAGGTGTGCTTGGTTGGGGCGTAGGTGGCATAGAAGCAGAAGCCGCCATGTTAGGTCAACCGGTTACTATGCTTATACCCGAAGTTGTGGGTGTAGAACTAACAGGTCAATTACCTCCTGGAACAACAGCTACCGATTTGGTATTAGCCTTAACACAACAGTTACGTGCCTTTGGTGTTGTTGGTAAATATGTGGAATTTTTTGGTACTGGTGTACAACATTTAACCGTAGCCGATCGTGCAACACTTGCCAATATGGCACCTGAATATGGTGCAACATGTGGTTTGTTTCCAATTGATGAGCAAACCACAAATTACCTTGCATTAACGGGCCGAAGTGAACAGCAAATAGACATTATTAAAGCGTACTCTAAAGCTCAGGGAATGTGGGGGAGTGAAGCTCAAGAACATGCTGAATATCACGCAACATTGCAGTTAGATTTACACTCTATTGTTCCTGCCATTGCTGGACCAAAACGTCCTCAAGATCGAGTTGATTTGGATCAAGCCAAAGTCGCATTTAACGATTGGCTCTCAGAGCAAAAAGAACTAACTATTGTTTCTGACGATAGACAAAAAGCACGCTTTGACAGTGAAGGTGGTGTTGAACATATTGGGACAAAAACATTCGTTTCATACAGTCACAACGAGCAAAATATTGATTTACACGAAGGCGCAGTAGTAATCGCAGCTATAACTAGTTGTACTAACACCTCAAATCCATCGGTGTTAGTTGCAGCAGCACTTTTAGCACAAAAAGCCAACGAATTAGGATTAACCGTTAAGCCTTGGGTTAAAACAAGCTTTGCTCCTGGTTCTCAAGTTGTCACTGAATACCTTAATAAAGCAGGTTTATCTGAAGCTCTTGATACTATGGGGTTCAACCTAGTCGGCTATGGGTGTACAACGTGTATTGGTAATTCTGGCCCATTGCCGAAAGCTATTTCAGAAGCCATCAAAGAAGGCGACTTAACGGTAGCGTCTGTTCTATCAGGTAACCGTAATTTTGAAGGAAGAATACATCCTGATATTAAAGCAAATTACTTGGCATCACCGCCACTAGTCGTAGCGTATGCATTAGCGGGTAATATGAAAGTAGATATTACTAAAGAGCCTCTTGGTATTAGTAATACTGGCAAACCCGTATTTTTGAAAGACTTATGGCCAAGCCAACAAGATATTCAAGAAGTCATCACTCGTGTCGTTAACAAGTCGATGTTTTCAGAAAAGTATGGCTCGGTTTATGATGGCGGAGAAATTTGGAATAACTTAAAAACAGTTAACGCTGAAATTTATAATTGGCCAGAAAGTACCTATGTAAAAAAACCCAGTTTTTTTGAAAATATGCCTAGACAGCCTGAGCCAATTAAAGCGATTAAAAATGCACGTTGTTTGCTAAAACTATCGGACAGTGTCACCACGGATCACATCTCTCCAGCCGGTTCTATTGGCAATAATACTCCTGCAGCTGACTACTTACGTGACAATAACGTAAAACTAGAAGACTTCAACTCTTACGGCTCTAGACGTGGTAATCATGAAATTATGATGCGCGGTACTTTTGCTAACGTTCGATTGAGAAATCAGCTTGCCCCCGGTACTGAGGGTGGTTTTACACGTAAGCAACCTACTGGTGAATCAATGACAGTATTCGAGGCTGCACAACAATATATCGCTAACGATATACCCACCATAGTTATAGCTGGCAAAGAATATGGTACAGGCAGTTCACGTGACTGGGCTGCTAAAGGACCATTATTGTTAGGCGTTAAAGCGGTTATTGCTGAATCGTATGAGCGAATTCATCGTTCTAATCTCATTGGAATGGGGATTTTACCTTTGCAATTTAAGCAAGAAGAAGGGGCACATACCTATCATTTAGATGGTACAGAACAGTTTTCAATTCAAGCGATTGAAGCAGGCCAAAAACAAGTGAAAGTAAACGTTTTAAGGCAAGATCAGGATAGTTTAAGTTTTGAAGCTGATATTCGTATCGATACGCCAAATGAATTTGAATACTTTCGCCATGGCGGCATTCTTCAATATGTGCTCAGAAGCTTAGTGTAAGCAACAAACGTTGCTTCACATACTTGAACAGCTCTAAGCGCACTATGAAGAGATTGGTATATTCTTTACAAAAGGTTAAGGCTAAAATCACGGATGAAAGTGTTTGTTAAATGATTAAACGACATAATTTTTCCTTTATTTAAGTCACGCAACCTTTTGTATAGTTATTAAACAAAGTTTCGCTGCCCTTTGGGTTCAACTAAACGCTATTGCACTCAGTCATTAAATAAAAAGGAAGTGCCATGTCTGCTCATGATTTCCATATTTGCTCTACTTCCGACGTATTATTATTATCCTTTGATGAAGACTGGGCAGTTGATGGCTACAAAAATCGATTTGGCGAGTCTTTGCTGGAACATGCAAAAGAATTTAACGATAAAAAATGGGCGGTAATCGATGATATAAGCAATTGGCCCATCAAAATACCTGAAGAAATGGAAATGTGTAACGAACTAGCCACTCGTTTTGTAGAGAAAGGATTTCGTCATTGTGCTGTGTGTGGTCAGGAATATGCGATTTCAAAATGGATGATGAATAAAGTCATCCCAAATAAAGTTGAAATCGCTTATTTTGACAGTCTAAGTGAAGCTAAAAACTGGCTGAGTTCCCTTGGTTACAATACTAATTTCCAATAAAAACATTATGACTTACCCCGCCTGTTAGCTTGGCGCTATAAATCTCAATTGATGAGTATTTCCAATGTACTAATTTAATACCAATTGATGTGAGCTAACCTTAGCCCTATCATTATTAACATAACAACATTAGCGGCTAACCCAATTAAGAAGAAGTAACTTCGCAGACTCGGATTTTTTTCCGTTGCAATACCATAATATAAAGCCATATGCACAATACGCGCTGCAAGGTAAACCCACACACAAATTGCAAAGATAGAGCTTTGATAGTTAAGTGAGAAGGCGAAAAGAACCGTACCAACAAAAAGGGCACTGTTTTCTAAGGTGTTATGAAAAGTACGATGTGCCCTAAACACAAAACTATTATGAGACAACTCACTGTTAATTTTACCTGGAATGGCATTGGGTTGTTTGGCCTTTGTAAAGGTTGCTACCATCCATTGAATGAGTAGCATCACTAAATACAAATAAAACGCCAAGTAAGCAGAGTACGCAACTTCGTTCATGATCACTTCCTTTATTATAAATTTTGAATGCTTTATAGCTTCAAAGTAGCCATTATTATACCTAAGGTAACATTTTGATATTTTATGGAACATTACCATCAAGTAGCTAAGCTACATAATTTATAGACGCTAATGCTGAATAATCATAGTAAATGACTGAATTTTAGTATGTAAAAGCTTCACAACCGTTGTAAACCGTTCATATTAATTAAACATTTAAATAATCTTGATAAACAATTCACGTAGGCAGTCAAACGAAATACATTAATTTGATATCACTTAATTATGGCTACGCAGTCGTATTTTGTTGATGCTATGTTATTAAATTGCCAATAAAAACTAACAACATTGCGCTGGCTTATTATTTGCTAATCAATCTACACACATGATTATTTAATCCAATATGAGCGAATGCAAATTTGTTAATTTCATTGCTCGTTAATTAACGGAACTCGCAAAATGACAAGCTATAAACCTACACGTTATAACGCATTACTACGCACAAATGCTCTCTCTTCGTTTTTGCTGTTAATTGCTATATTAACAGTGAGCATGAAAACTACGGCAACTCAACTCCCCGACAGAAACAAACAAGCCTTCAGTGTTGAATACATGACAGGGGCAAGCGATATGCATGGCATGCGATTAGCTTACCGGCCAGATTTTAACTATGATTTGAACATTCCTTTAATTGGCAATACTCGTTTATCATGGGAAACAAGCCTCAATCTATTTGATTTACATGGCAGCGCTAAAAATGAAGCAACATATGGTGTCTCTCTTTCGCCTGTTTTTTCAAAAGCCTTACCTAACCTCTCTAAACATTATCCACTTACGTTAGAATTCGGTATTGGTGTAGCTTACGTACATAATGAAAAATTTGGCGGTGTTGATATTGGCAGTTACTACCAGTTTGAAGATCGTTTGGGCTTGCTAATTGGTTTGGATAAAAACCAAAACTCTGAAATTGCCATTCGTTATATTCATTACTCAAATGGTGGGTTCAATACTAAGAACCCAGGATTAGATTTCTTGAGTGTAGCTTATATCTATCGTTTTTAAACAAACACAAATAATCAACAGCCCCTAAATTTATCGTTGCGAGTTGTCGAAAAATGACAGAATGATAGTAACAGTGAACAGCTCGCTTCTATTACGTTGATGCTCATATTACAAGGTGTCTGAACTATGAGTTAAAACGTTCCACAAAGTCTGTAATTTTTTCATAGTGCATTATAAAAATCTCATGAAATGCTGTGAATCGCCTACTTATCAAACAAAAACATAGCATTTTATTGCTTTTAGGGTTGGCACGACGCTTGAATATAATGAGTTATCTGAATAACAGCATTCAGTGTAAATAATGACAAACAACAATGGAGAATGTAATGAAAAAATCAATATTGTTAGGATCACTTATTACCGCTGGTTTATTAAGTACTAACGTTCAAGCTCAAACATATAATGACGAAACTGATGCCGAAGGCGTTTATATTGGAGCGGGCTATGGTTATTTACGAGCAGACGGCGACGATAATTTTGATGATAACAAAGATGCATATCAAGCATTCTTAGGCTATGGGTTTAATAAACACTTTGCAATTGAAGGTGGTTTTATTGATTTTGGTAACTACGGTAATGATTTAACTAATGCTGATACTGATGGGTATACCTTAGGCATCAAATTAGGGTTGCCAGTATCAGACAATGTGAGCGTTTATGTTCGCGGTGGACAACTGTGGTACGAAACCGATTATTCGGTGTTTGGCGTCAAAAACGATTATGACGATGAAGGTTTGTTTGCTGGTCTTGGTGTGAGTTACCATATTAATGAAGACTGGAGCGTTAAAATTGATTATACCCTATATGACAATGACTTAGATGTAGATAGCGCAACAGACGATATTGATGATGCAAATTTTTCAACGGATTTAAAACATGCATCATTAGGATTTGAATATAGGTTTTAATTATTGATTTTAAATGTGTTACCCCTGCATGCCCAGGTTAATCATTACCGCAAAAGGATTAGTATCTTGATAGAAACCTGTAACTAAGCACCTTTTATTAATAATTACCTTTTACGTAAAGCCTGATGCTTAAGATGCATCGGGCTTTATACTGTTTCACCTTATAAATTTTAACGGCAATATATTCACATTGGATATCAACAGCTTTATTTTTAGATAAAAATGATTTTAAGCTAGTTAATTGTTTCGTAATAAGAATAAAGTTTGTAATTAGCAATTAAAACGCTTGAAATAACCCACCAATCACCACACATATAAGGTACACTTATAAACACAAGAGTAAAGACTCAATTGTTGCAACCATGTAACAAGAGATATTTTAAGAACCCAAGGGATTAAAGTGTTAAAAATATTATTAGTCGATGATGACGCTGAATTTACCGAAGTTGCTTGCCATATTATTGAGTTTTTAGGTCATGATATTTGTACTGCCGGCTCTTTAAAAGAAGCATATGAGTGGTTAGAAAATACTACCTTTGATCATATTTTTCTAGATTTTATGCTCCCAGACGGTAGTGGCTTACATTTAATAGATCACCTCAAAAATTCTAACCATGAGTCCTACATCACATTAATTACAGGTCACCCGTTAGTTAAAGGTATACTGGCCGGTTTATGTGGCCCTAAAGTTAATTATATCGCCAAACCCTTGCAGCGTGAAGATTTAGAGCAAGCATTATCACGACAAGAAAAGCCAATTAATGCTCCACATAAAAATAAGACAAACAGCAGGTTGCCTCAAAAGCATTTTGATTGTCTGATTGGTGAGTCTGAAGCAATGCAAGAATTATATACGATAATATCTCGTATTGCGCTAACCAAAGCTAACGTGATGTTATTAGGTGAAAGTGGTGTAGGTAAAGAACTCGTCGCTCAAGCCATACACAACGCAACCAATGTTGCGGCAAATGGCGAAGCTGAAATGGTTGCAACTAACTGTGGGGCGTTAGCCAAAGATTTAATTGCCAGCGAACTATTTGGCCATGAAAAGGGTGCCTTTACCGGTGCCATTGGTAAAAAAGATGGCGTATTTTTACGCGCCAGCAGCGGCACATTATTTCTAGATGAAATAACAGAAATGCCAATCGATATGCAACCAAATTTATTACGTGTGCTAGAAAGTAATAAAGTAACCCCTCTTGGTGGCACAAAAGAAATAGACGTAAACTGTCGAGTAATCTCAGCAACTAATCGCTCTGTAGAAGAAATAGCGGAAAGCAAAGTATTAAGAGAAGATATTTATTTTAGACTTGCTGTGTTTCCCGTTAGCATTCCACCCTTACGAAAACGAAAAGAAGACATTCCGTTATTAGCAGCTGCATTTCTTGAAGAATTAAATAAAGAATATAATCGCACATATCAATGGCGCGCAGAGCAAATACAACGCCTGACCGATTACGACTGGCCAGGTAATATAAGAGAGTTACGCCATGCGATTCATCGAGCTTTCATTATGTCTGATGTTGACGCAACAAACTTAACTTTACCAAAAGACTTCCGTTCACCTTTCTCTTCTGTCTCAGAGAATCAACATAGTTTAAGTGCTGGTCGCACGATTGAAGATGTAGAGAAAGAATTAATTCGCGTTACCCTTGACGATGTAGATGGCAATAAATCATTAGCTGCAAAAATGTTAGGTATCAGTACTAAAACGTTATACAACCGCCTACATTCCTACGGAGAATTAGAAGATTAACAACAATTAATAACCAATGCATGGAGAAATCAACATGAATGATCATCAAACTAATGAGCAGTCAGAAGAGCGTGACTTAAACCAACTGATTCATGATGCTCGTGGTCCTCTCAATCGAATATCTATGCAAGCAGAACTTATTAAACTAGTACTCGAAAATGATATGCCCACTGATAAAGCGCTTGACGCTGTAAACAAAATATTAGTGTCATGCCAAACATGTAGCCACACACTTGAGCAATTATCAAAATCAGCTAAAAGCTAAGGTAACCAACTGATAATGTTATATATAAAAAGGTTATTAGATAATAAAAAGATATCATGGGCCATCATTTTTATTATTGTGATAAGTGTCATTTCTATTAATGTACTCTTGGCGGTAAAAACCATTGATGACTTATCCGTTGTACAAAGAAAAATGACTAATACTGGCGAAATTATTCTTAATTTAGACGAACTTCACAATTTAGTATTATCAGCGGAAACGGGTCAACGTGGTTATTTACTCACTGAAGAAGAAATATATTTAAAACCTTACAAAGACGCCATAGCGCAAGTTTTTAAACAAATAGAATTAGTACGATTGTTAGAATCGGACATCAAAAACCAAACGAAGAAAATAGTTGAACTATCTGACTTAGTTGAAATAAAAATAATAGAGCTGAGCACAACCGTTGAACTTGCCTTGGATAATAAAGAAAAGCGCGCTATTGCGATGTTGTTGACTGGACGAGGAAGAAACTTATACAAAGAAATGGAAACAATCTTTAATGAGATAAAAGATAGTGAAGTTGATTACCGTAATAGCTTGTATGAAAAATTAGCACTAACCAAAAAAGAAGCAAAATTCACCTTTAGTATTTCTGCATTCACAAGTTTATTACTCCTTGTGGGCCTTGGTGTACTTGTTCGACTCAATAATCGAAATGAATTACTGTACCGCCAGTCTTTAGAAGATAAAAATAAAGAATTAATTGAAAAGGTAAACTTACGTACCAAAGAATTAACCATTTATTCTGAAGAGTTAACAAGAAGTAACCGTGAGTTAGAAGACTTCGCCTTTGTTGCTTCACATGACTTACAAGAACCCTTACGTAAAATAAGAGCGTTTGGTGACAGACTCGCAACAAATTATAGCGATGTAATAGATGAACGAGGTGTAGATTTCATCAGCCGTATGAATAATGCCGCTTCGCGTATGTCTAACTTAATCAATGATCTATTAGAATATTCACGAATTAATACCCGCGGAAAAGAATTAGTAACCGTATCACTTGAACAAGTACTCTCCGATGTTATTGAAGATTTAGAAATCGCCATTCAAGAAAGTTCAGCAACTATCAAATATCAAAACTTACCTGAGATTAACGGGGATATCACTCAACTTAATCAGCTATTTTTAAATTTACTTAGTAATGCAATTAAGTTTAGACATAAAGATATTGCACCTCAAATTAGTATTAGCCATCATCAAGAAACAGTAATTGATCCCATTTTACGTAACGAAACGATATGGCATGAAATCACGGTAAGCGATAATGGCATTGGCTTTGAACAAGAATTTGAAGATAAAGTGTTTATTCCTTTTCAACGTCTGCATGCTAGAACGACTTATAAAGGAACAGGCATAGGTTTGGCGGTTTGTCGACGAATTATAGAGCGACATGGCGGTACAATTACGGTAAAAAGCCAAATTAATAAAGGTAGCGAATTTACAATACGAGTACCACATAACTATATTGCACCAACAACTGACGCCTAATTAAAGGTAAAAGGAATCTATTACATGAGAAAAAGCACACCAATTGTAATTTTAATGGCGGATGACGACGAAGATGATCGTTTACTTGCTCAAGATGCGCTAATTGAGAGCAAAGTATTAAACGAACTTCATTTTGTTGAAGACGGCGTTGAGCTCATCGAATATTTAACGCATGAGGGTAAATTTCAAGATTCAGAAAACGCACCTAGACCAGGCTTAATATTGCTTGATTTAAATATGCCCCGTAAAGACGGACGGGAAGCCTTAAAGGAAATAAAAGCAAATCCGGCACTTAGAAGTATACCCGTGGTTATTTTAACGACGTCAAAACAAGAAGAAGACATGGTTAAAGGTTATGACCTTGGCGCGGCATCGTATATCACTAAACCCGTAAATTTTGAAGGGTTAGTAGAGTTAATGAAAACGTTAGGTAAATATTGGGTGGAGTTTGTTGAGCTTCCTCCATCTGATAATGCTTAACAAGCAAAGCCATCAAAAGCCTTACAACACATAAGTAAATAAAATTAAACTATGTCTAAGCAAATTACACGTATACTTTTAGTTGAAGATGACGAAGATGATTACATTCTCACGTGTGACTATCTCGAACAGATGAAAAATCATCACTTCGACATCGACTGGGTTGATAATTCTAGTGAGGCTTTAGCGCTGCTGAAAAAAAATAATCACGATATTTGCTTATTAGACTATCAACTCGGTGGGTTAAATGGGTTATCTGTGCTTAAACAGTCCAACGAAGAAGGCTGCACAGTACCCATTATTATGCTTACTGGGCAAGTAGATACTGAATTAGACAATAATGCATTGGATGCTGGCGCAGTTGACTACCTTGTAAAGTCAGATCTCAATAGAGCAAGGTTTAACCGTGCAATACGCTATGCTTTAGCTAGAAAAGACATTGAAAATGAACGTCTTGAACGTATAAAAGCTGAAACTAAGAACCGCTCAAAAGATAGATTTTTAGCGCATCTAAGCCATGAACTTCGCACTCCATTGACCTCAATACTTGGTTATACAGAGTTACTGCTAAATGATGAAAACAATAAAGTAATACAGCCAGAATTAGCCACTATATTGAATAATGGTAAACATTTGCTCGGACTATTAAATAATGTGCTCGACCTGTCAAAAATTGCTGCAGGTAAGTTTGAGTTAAACCGGTCTCCTATTTCCTTTGATAGCTTTATCGCTGATGTATATACGCTAATGTCAATGTCAGCAAAAGATAAAGGGATAGATTTAGACATATCAACTAAGTCGGTGTTACCTGTAGAAATTAATACAGACTCACTTAGGTTACGTCAGATACTGATCAATATTATTCATAACGCCATCAAATTTACTAACCAGGGTTCGGTAAAAATTGATATATGGCTAGAGGAAGCCCGCGAAAATACTCGTTTATATTTTTCAGTTACCGATACTGGTGTTGGCATCCCTGAAAATTTATTATCAACAATTTTTAAACCGTTTGAACAAGTGCAAGATATAGTGTCACGCAACGAAGAAGGTACTGGGCTTGGCTTGTCTATTTGCAGTGAAATATTAAAGTACATGAACGGAAATATTTCAGTAGAATCAACATTGGCAGTTGGAAGCAAATTTACCTTTTATATCGATCCTGGAATTAATACAACTTCTGTACGAAAAAAATTATCCTTTAAGCGTAGTGACTATCAATCAAATACTAAATCACTAAGCAAACTGTCAGGCAATATTTTAATAGTTGATGACATTAATGACGTTAGACGATTAATCGGCTATGCCTGCCAATCTTTTGATCTTAATGTAGATTATGCTAATAATGGTCAGCAAGCTATTACAAAAATAGTTTCAGCACAAAATATTAAAAGCCCCTATGATTTAGTGCTTATGGATATTCATATGCCGGTTTTGGACGGTAAGCGAGCAATAGCACAACTAAGAGAGATGGGTATAAACACTCCAATTGTTGCGATAACCGCAGCAACCATGAGAGGAGTACGTAAAGAACTCTACGACTTAGGATTTAATGACGTCATTCCCAAACCTATTGATAAATACGAGTTACACCAAAAAATTAAACAGCAGCTAAGTTCTCTTACTCAGAAGCCAAAAACAAACAAGATTACGAACACAACAACAGAACATAACGATATCGATGATGAAAATACGAATCAACGAGTTTTGCTTATCGAAGATGATGCTGACTCTGCTGAAATTACGGCGTTATTACTTGGTAGAATGGGTAATCAAGTTAAAATTGCATACAACATCAAACAAGCAAACGAGATACTAAAAACAGATATTAATTGGCAATATATACTAATAGATATGAATTTACCCGATGGTAACGGTTTAAAATTAAGTTCAACGTTAAAAACACAAGTCCCTAACGCAATTATAACCATCGTAAGTGGGAATGATATTTCACAACAAGAACTCAGCCAATATGGTGCTGACAATGCACTTCTTAAACCCGTTAACTTAGCTATGCTGCAACAACATTTTAATGAAAGTTGATCACACTCACGTTTAGCATCATCTAATCTTTTTAATCCCTTTACTGTGCAAGTACTACACTATTCCTCTGTAATTTTTACCTTTCGTTTATTCTTTTATTTCTAATTTTAAAAATAAATACTTAAATAACAACAACATAATTTTGGCATAACTATCGCTTACGTATAGGTAGTGTAATCATTAAAATAAAGGAGAAATTTCATGTTAAATTGGGCACTTACTTTTTTAGTTATCGCCATTATTGCTGCAATTCTTGGGTTTGGTGGTATTGCAGGTACAGCTGCAGGTATTGCAAAAATAATATTTTTTATCTTCGTCGCTTTATTGGTTATCTCATTAGTCGCTAATGCAGTACGGGGCAAAGGTCCAAAAGTTTAGCGGTTTTAATTTTGAGTTTAACTAAACACTAGAATGTCTATGAATGAATAACTCTATGCCAGTATAACACTTGGATGGAAGTAACTTTAGGGTCATACCACTAATGAGTTTTATTTCCATATTGTATAAGGAAAATACTGGCATAGAGCCCATGTTCTAACCTCATCCGATAGTTGCAAATCGCGATAAAAACACTCACACCCTAGACTTCTAATTTTAGAACTATCAATCGAAGTTGAGGTTTTATACTTCAACTATATTAGAATATTTAACGTAAAAATCTTTCAATTTTTGTTGTCGCAATTACATCTTTAGGACATCAAGTTAACAAGAGACTATGGCGTCAATAGTTAATTACCCAGCTATTTTGGCTTTTAAATGTTTGACCCGTGTACGTCCGACAGGTATTTGTTCTCCACTGTATAGTTGGGCATAATATTGACTGCCTTCTGTGCTGACAATTGATCGAACATTAGCTAATGAAACAGCAAATGAACGGTGTATCCTTACAAAATCTTCAGGCAGTAAAGTTAACAGTTTATCTAGGTTTTTCTCATGTAAAATACTGTTGCCTAATCTACGCTTATTTACTTGAGTCATGACAACACTGTAATGACCATCAGCCTTGATGTATAAAATGTTTTCTATTGGTAACAGCTCTATTTTTCCTAGTTGCTTGTAGGTTAAATACTTACAAGTTCCCTGAGATTTATGTTGTAAACGATTAACCGCCTTTTGAATTCTTTCTTGGGTAAAAGGCTTGGCCACAAAATCAAGCACACCAATATCAAATGCTTCTATTGCCTTATCGCTATTAGCTGAAACAATAATAGTATGAAAACTTTCACATAACTTATGTTTCAATAAATCAAAGCCATTCTGGCCTTGTAGGTTTAAATCCAAAAATAAAACATCAATAATATGGTCGACTAAATAATCATGGGCATCGTAAAGATTATTACAGATATGCAGTTCAATTTTTTGTTCATTAAACGCATTTTCAATAAAGCGTTTCAACCTTTTAGCAACCATGAATTCATCTTCAACCATTAATATTTTTTTCATTAGGTATCCTTAGTAATAGCATGGCTAGTCAGGTGGCTATCATTGATAGCAAAAGGAATTATAATTATTGTAATCCAGTGATTGTTCTCAAAGTATTCTTTCATACTCCATTTATTGATAAAACTTTCATCAAGCCTAGCTGCTATATATTTATTGCCAATACCAGCACCAATGTTGTTAGATGCATTAACGGTAATAGAACACTGTTTTTCGCTTCCATTGGCAGGAGCCATGAAAGTTAAGCACTGTGTTGTATTCGTTATTTTTTGTTCAAGAATAAACGTTGTTTGACCTTGTTGATAATGGTTATGTGAAATTGCATTTTCGATTAGAGTTAGAATAATTCCTGGGGGAATTAAAGCATTCACGTTGCTTATTTGATTAGATAACATATATTCAATATTTGAACGATATCCCATTACCCTTAGATGCGACTGGCACAAGCTTATTTCATCTCGTACATTGATGGTTTTTTTTGCTGATAATTGAGCCATAAACCTAAACTCATCAGCTAATGCATGTATAAACTTCACGGCTGTTGTCGGTGAATCCTCAATCCATTCTTCCACTGCAGTTAATGTATTTAAAATAAAATGAGGCTGTAGGTTTCGCTTTACTAATTCCAGCTCTAGTCGACTAGCATTCACTTTACTTTTCTCTAACAACTTTGTATTCACCCCCATAGTTTGAGCAAGTGTGTAAAGCATTAATAATATCAACCCAGCAAAAGAGAGAAAGAAATACTGATCCATGTACGAATAACTATTGATAAAAATCGGCGCGATGAACAACCCCAAACCAATTAACATCAATTTTGCGTTAGCCTGATGAGTTAAAATTGCCTGCACGCAAATCCCCACAGCACCAATAATTCCAACTAAAAAGGTGTATAAGCTTCTATTGTCATATCCTGAAATTGTAATTAATAACATACCCTGCGAGGAAATAACTAAAACAAGCCACGCTATACGATATTTTTGAGGTAGCTTGAAAAACCAAGCAAAAAAGCATGTAAAAAGTAGCGAAGTTAATAACGAGAGAGCTAATACGATTTGTAAACGTGGGATTTGCCAGTCGTAAGAATACGAAATAATTCCCCGCCAAGATTCAGCAAAAATAAGTAACAATATACTTAAACAAAGCATACTAAATAATAAATAACTCAGCTCACGGTAGCTGGTAATAAAAATGAAAAGTGAATATAAGGCAATTAAAAATAAAGCGCTTGTCATGATCAATGGCAAACTTGATTGTTTGAAAGGTAATTGGATCAAGTGATCATATTGGGCAATAACCGCAGAAAACGACACGTGAGTAAGATCATTCGGACTATGTTGATTTGACATTCGTAAACTTAAGGTATGCACACCTTTACCACTAAGTTCACTAGGTATGAGCATTGTTTTATCAATACTACCGGCAACTTCGGAATCTAAAGAATCGCCAACACGACCATTTTGGCCAATTAAAACGCCATCCCAATAAGCTTCAAAAGAACCTAAAATACTAACATACACACCTAAAGGATCTTGAAACTGTTTTTCAAGGTCAAAGTCAATTTGTACCCAGCGAATTTTTTTTGAACTCTTTATTCCATTAAAAGTCTTTTTTTGCCATGCTACGCGATTTTTAACAGGTAAAGAATAGTTAACATTATCATCATCTATTAAGTAGTAATGTTTACTTATAATAAAATCAGCTTTGCCTGCACAAACTGAATAACTAGCAAGTATCAATATCAATATAAGCAGATTTTTTGACAAAATATCACCCCTTAGATATCCCGTTATCTTACCAATAAAATACACCTGCGTTCGAGATGTTCAGGAATTATTCGAGCAGTTGATGCATTTATAGCGAATTGAAACCATTAGGTACGCCAAAATACACTAAATTCACACAATGGATACTCTAAATAGCTATGAATCAATTTATTAATGTTACCTTTAAGCTCTTTATGGCATTAAGTTGCATAGTTGCATCAACTTGTCTGGCTAGTGATGTAGAAAAAGAACCTTCATTTGTAAACGATAACTATGCCAAAAAGTTAACACATTTTACCTCTTTTCAAGACAAGCAACTTAGTTACGAACAATTTATCGATAACTACAAAATTCCAGGGCTTAGCTTTACTGTTGTTAATCAATACAAAATTATTTACACAAAGGTTGCTGGCGTTAAAGATTCAGACAGCAAAGAAAAAATAGATAAAAACACCGCGTTTTCTACAGCGTCAATAGCTAAACCAGTAACAGCAACAATTGCAGCGATGCTTGCAGAACAAGGTAAATTAAGTTTGGATTTACCAATAAGCCATTACTTAACACGATGGAAATTACCTAATTCTGCTTTTTCATCATCAAATTCAATCTCAATCAGGCAACTATTAGCGCATACTTCAGGAATGAGCCAGGGCGGTTATGCAGACTTTCACTTAGGAGATGATATTCCTACAATACTTGAAGTACTTGATGGTCAAAAATTGCCACGTTATAAAAGCCCTATCACCATGTTATTTCCGCCCGATGCTGACTGGCAATATAGTGGCGGTGGTTACGTTAT
Source organism: Thalassotalea sp. 1_MG-2023 (assembly GCF_030546745.1). Taxonomy (GTDB): domain Bacteria; phylum Pseudomonadota; class Gammaproteobacteria; order Enterobacterales; family Alteromonadaceae; genus Thalassotalea_C. The sequence continues at coordinate 77,195 of NZ_JAUOPD010000013.1, read as the reverse complement.
AGTACAAGTAGCTATAGAAGATATAACAGGGAAATCCTTACAAGCACTGGCTCAAGAAATGATCTTTAAGCCTTTAAACATGAATAATACAACAATGTATCAAAACGGTGACAAACATTTTTTAACGAACATCGCTAAGGTACACGATCGAGAGCAAAAAGTAATTCGTGATGGCATACCTATATGCCCACAAATAGCACCTTCAGGTTTATGGAGCACATCTGAAGACATGGCTAAGTTTACTATTGAATACCAAAAAGCACTTGCAGGTAAAAAAACGCAGGTTATCTCAAACTTTGTCGCGCGTACTACAACAGCGACCTATACACTGAAAAAAACTGGCGGATGGGCACCAGGTTGGATGCGATTTGAAGGTAAAGGTAATCTGAAGTGGTTCTCACACGGTGGGTCTAACACAGGTACTGGCGGGCATATAATGTCAACGATGCAGGGCGGTAAAGGGATAATGATCTTTATGAACGCAACGACAGAACATAGAGCTCCAGCAATTGATGCTCTAGTCAACGCAACGATAGAAAAAATGAACTGGTCGAAACCTTTAAAAGCAACAGCCCTTGCGTCAAGCGAACAATTAAACAAAATTTCAGGCCGATATTTATCACCGTTTGACCAAATTGTGGAAATCAAATTAACATCATCCGACAACAGTTATGAGTTAATGTATTCTGACAAGGCTCAAGGAAATACAAACGCTAAAATGTACTATCAAGGAAACGGTCAATTTGCTTTATTTAATAACCCCAACTTAATCAGTGTTGAACGACACCCAACATCTCAGCAACCTTATTTAGTGTTAAATAATTTAGAAAGTGGCTTGAAAGAATATGCTATGCGCAAGCTTGATAAAAATGAATTACTTCCGTTTGAAGTCGCCTCAAACGCAGACTATATCAAAACATTGAATACATATAAAAAATGGAAAAAAAACTATCCTGATTCAAGGTTTTTGTCCGCTAATACATTGAACAATGCAGGATATAATGCCTTAGGTAATAAGAACTATGACGTAGCACTAAATTTCTTTAAAGTTTATAGCCATTTTTACCCTAATGACGCTAACGCATTTGATAGTTTAGCTGAAGCCTATCTGTTAATGGGCGATAATAAGGAAGCCCTTGCAAACTACCAACACTCCTTACAACTAAATCCAGATAATTTAAATGCAAAAAAGATGATCAAAAAATTAAAATGATTATAGATGTTTAAATTAAGACGATGAGGTTACACTACGGTAAGAGTGTACCTCCATTGCTTTAATTTGGTTAAGTTATCAGGAAATCTACATAAGGATGCTAAGTTTTCATATTATTCTGATTGCAATTGGTATTATCCAATCAATTGTTTTAACTATTGCGATGTTTGGTAAAAAAAATGACGTCAACAGCACTCACAAATGGTTAATAGCACTTTGTATATTACTTACAATCAGTCTAGTTGAAGGTGTTATTGAGATCACCGAACTAGATACAAAGTTCCCTCATTTGTCACTCATTATCCTTCCTATAAATGGATTGTTTCTCCCCTTATATTACGCGTATATTTCAGATATGGTTGGAGGTAAACGCAAAGGGTCTTTACTTGTACATTTTACGCCTTCGCTGCTATTATTTTTGATGATATCACCCATGATATTATTAGATAGCAACTTTTTACTTGAGCTTTTAAATGGTGATGCACAAGACACATATTTTGATATGTTATTCTTTCTCACATTGCTCTTATTCTTTACAGTAGTGATTGTTCAAGGGAGTTATTATATCCCTGCCTGTTTTAGGCTGTTAGCAGATTACAAAACACTTATCTTCGAACAGCTATCATTTAATGAAAAGATATCATTAACATGGCTAAAAGCGATAACAAGTGGCATTGCTATAATTTGGTGCCTGTTAATTATCACCTTATTAACAGGAGAGCTATTTTCAGATAAATTACCCATTGCATTACATGTCATTAGTGCTCTACTGGTTATTAGTTTAAATATTTTTGGGTTACAGCAAATAAATATATTTAAAAAACTAAGAATAGATATACATGATCTAGTCGATAATAAAGCAACTAATGTTAAGAACAAAAAGTATCAACGATCTTCTCTAAACTCGGAATTAGCAGAAACGTTATGCCAGTCTACTTTGAAATTTATGGAAAGAGAAAAGCCTTATTTGAATAATGAACTGTCTTTATCTAGCTTAGCAGAGGCTTTAGACTTATCTCCTCACAACCTCTCCCAGATAATCAATCAAGAAACAAATAAAAACTTCTTTGAGTTTATTAATAGTTATCGCGTGCAGTTTGCCAAACAGCTTTTACTTAACTGCAATGACACCGTATTAAAAATTGCCATGGATTCTGGATTCAATTCTAAAACAACTTTTTATAACGCCTTCAAAAAAGACACTTCAATGTCGCCATCTGAATATAGGCAACGCAATAAAAAGAGTTAACTCCCTACAATAATTGAATTTATACCTTCCCATCCTATAGGAACGGAAGACAACTTGATTGTTTCGTCTAAAAATGTCGTTTTTACAAACACTGAGACAAAAAATGGGTAATTCAAAATCGTTAACACTAATATGTTTTATTTTTTTATTAACACTAATGACAGCATGTGGAGGTGAAAGTGAAAAAATCACTCTTTTTCTAGACGGAATAGCAAAAGATAAACTTAGCGATGTTTATCTAGATGCATCGGCCGACCCTAATATTATCAACTTAGCCATAAGTGTCGAAAGCCCGAAACAACACTTCTCATGGCATAAAGCAGGAGGAGTTGCATACCCTAATACGGGTGAAGAAATGACCATAAAAACACCTTTTCGTATAGCTAGTATTAGTAAAACATTGACAGCCACGTTAATAATGCAAATGGTTGAAGCAGGTAATCTTACACTTTCAACACCCATCAGCAATATTCTTACAGACAGTGATATGCCAGATCATTTTACAATAAATGAAATACATCAAATAAACGGCGTATCACATGGAGAGTCCTTAACAATTAAACAATTATTAAATCATACGAGTGGGCTGCGTGATTACATTGCTGAAGCACCGAATAACAGCGCAGAATCTTATTCTATGGCGGCTTTACAGATTCTAGATTTAACGGGGATCCAACCTTCTGGCATCTCCAAGCAATTTTGGAATAGTGAGAGTCTTTTAAAATATTTCTTTTCCAGTGGTATGAATCAACACGCCATAAATACTCCAGGTGAAAATTATCATTATTCTGATACTAACTATTTATTACTAGGAATCATTATAGAAAAGTTATCAGGCATGAGTTTAGCAGATAACTATCAAGCTGATATTTATTCTCGCTCACAAATGAACGCCTCTTACTTAGAATGGTATGAAACGAATACAAATAAGGGGCCTGCGCATCACTACTCAAATTTAGCACCTTATGGTATTAATGAAAATATAGATGTCATTGCAAGCGGCTTAAATACGTCTTTTGATTGGGCAGGTGGCGGAATAGTCTCTAGTATTGAGGAATTAAATTTCTACGTAAATAACTTATTTAATAATAAGTTATTTCAAGACATTGATACCCTTAAAAAAATGCAACAAACAGTCAATGTTAAAGATGATAACTTTTCTTACGGATTTGGCCTTAAGAGAAAAGAATATCAACTAGCACATAAAACTGTTGTTGTTTATGGCCATGATGGGGCTTGGGGAAGTGGTATGTATTATATACCCGCAACAGGCACGAGTATTGTCTTTACGTTAAATCAAACGGCCCCCCAAAAGAAAGATTGGTTACTAGAGATTCTACGAGGGTTAGATAAAGCGCTTTTATTTACTGCTATTAACTAGATCTTTGGCTTATGACGTATTTGTTCTTTTGGTTCAGCAGCATACATTAAGTTTTAAAACATTGTGTGGTAATCATGCCAACGTTCAAATACGTATCGCCTAAAGCATTCCGCTTGTAGACGTTAACACAACTCTGCACTGTCAATAAAATATTGGATTGTAAACTGATGATAGATTCAAAGAAGTTTTGGGATAAAAGCGCTAAAAAATATGCTAAAAGTACGATTAAAGATGAAGTGACTTATCAAAAAAAATTAACAATCACACAACAGTACTTAAATAAAAACAGTAACGTTTTAGAGTTTGGATGTGGTAGTGGATGCACAGCTATCATTCATGCGCCCTATGTAAGAAAAATAGTTGCAATTGATATCTCTGAAAAAATGATTGAAATAGCTGAAAAAAAAGCAGATAAAGAAAAAGTTAAAAACATTATTTTTCAACAAAATACCCTTGAGGACCTTGACTTAAATAAGGAAAAATATGATGTGATTTTAGGATTAAATATTCTTCACCTTTTAGAAGATGTTGATTACTCAATACATCATGTTTACACACTATTAAATAGTGATGGCGTTTTTATTTCAAGTACCTCATTAATAGGCGAGGTAAATATAATGCTTAAATGTTTAATTCCAATAATGCAATTTGTTGGCTTAGCACCTTATGTTACTTACTTAACCCAAAAGCAACTTATCAATAAATTGACAAAAGCAGGGTTCTCTATTGAACTAGCGTGGAGAACAAGCCATGAATCGATTTTTATTGTCGCAAAAAAAACCATATTATAAATTCAGGGAATAATTACACAAAAAAATCGTCTTATCTATGTTCATAAATCAAGCATAGACAAGACGGTTTCAGTATGCACTTTATTACTCTTGTCATCGCTTAACTAAGTTGGAAAGTGACCACTGATCACTTTCCTTTAAAAATCAGCTTAGGTTTTTCGCGTGTGTTCAATCAAAGTTGGAAAGTAGAATATAGCAAACCTAACTTGATGGCAGATTGTGATTTAAACAAAGATGGAAAGTAAAATAGTAAATAACTTTCGATGCTCACAATAATGAAATCAGTATTGACGAGAGATATTATCTTGGAAACATGTTCTCACCTGGAAATAAAACCTCTGTGTTATCCGGAGGGACAAAATAAGTTGCAGCAGCTCTCGCTGTGACTAATTTATCAATTCCATTGTACTGATTATTTGGATCACCTCCGAATGAAAGGTTTCCAAGCCAATCAGGCTGCGTAAGAATAAACAGAACTCGATCTGGATCATCCTGAAAACTAATAAAATTAAGACCTACGCGATAATCACCTGTATTACCAACCGATTCAACAAACTCAAACCCTTGGCGATAGATTCTTCTAGAGTCAGGCTTGAATACAGGTGATCTGTGATGGTTTGCTCGTTGAACATGGCTTAACTTTATTTCGTCACTAACCACAGCAGATGGCTCCCTAAATTGCTCATTTCCTTCTTCCGTGATTTCTCGTGTACCAGACACAGGGCATCGAGGATCTGGGACCGGAGTTCCATCAGGGGCTATTCGAATTATCGGACAACCTGACTTTTTTGTTCGGCCTACAAGTATTTCCTGTTCATTGTATGGTACTTCACTCCAAACCTTTAGATTAACTGGTAACCTCATAAAAACCATGTATGTACCATTATGAGTCCAATCTTGCCCACCGGAATTGTCAGGTTTAATAGCTACAACTTGTTTCCTTTCTTCTCCTTTTCTCAGGTTTGAAATTCCGTCGTGAAAATCAATCCAGCTCCTATGATCTTCTCTACCAAAACCATCAAATGCTTCCTTGATTTTTATACGCCCTGTTTCCAAGGGATTCTCTTCATCCATAGCGTTTAGCAGCTTTAATATTTCAACATGTCCTCTATTAACTGATAGCTGAGAGTTTGCGGTTAATTGTATAACCAACTCTGCATCAGCAACATTTTCTTGAATATCTTCGTCATAAATTATTCCTGAACCAGGGATAACTTGCTTTGACTCAATATTATTTGGTTGAGGAAATCGGTTGGTTAAGAGCATTCCTTCGGGTGTAGGAACTATAAGATCTTCTCTTTCAAAGAACTTGTGTCCATAACCTATTAATACTTCTAGTTCTTTTGGATCCACTGGATAATCAGAACCCAATGAAGGCACAACGCCACTCTTTAACGACTGAAGCACCTGCCAAATACTTTTTAACCCTAAACGTAAATCTTTTGAACTAGTATTTTCAGTTGTCTCAAGTATCAATAGCTTTAAGTGGCTTTTGGGTTTAGCTCCAATGTCCCAATTGGTTCCTTCTTGGATACGGTTATCCATATTTCCTCCATATCCTACTATATGCCGCCCCGGCTACCGCCGGAAATAACTATGTTTGAGGACAAATAATCATCTTTCAGCTGTTTCATTCTCGAACACACACCAGCTTGACTACAGTTAATAGCGGAAGGACTTGGGGGTACAAACTTAACATCTGAAGGGTTTACAATACTAGGATCTCCAACAACAACTAAGGGACCAACCTCAAGAATTTCAGCTATTTGATATCCGCCAATAATACGCTCTTTTGCTGCTCCTTTTTTTAAATAAATGTCATCTAGGTAAGCGTTGTCTGCGTCACTCGGGCCAATTACCAACCTTTGATACATTCCTTCATTTCCTCTGGAATACTTTATCCAAGCGTCAGGAATGGAATTGCCGTTATATTCGAAAATTTCTTTGTTTAACGGACGAAGATACATTCCTAAATTTTTCGCGAACGCCACTTCTCTTCCTTCTGAAACTACATCAAATGGACCAGCCGCAGCAGCTGGGTCAGCATTGCGGCAAGCTAAATGCTCCACTCCAAATGCTCGAAATATTTCTTGTAATAGGGCTTTTCTTTCGCCTGAACTATCGTTAACTTTATATGGGGTAGCACCAAACATTACTACATAAATCAAATCATCTAGGCCATTAATCGGGTGTGTAAGAAATAATATATTATCTCTATTTAGTGGACCTTGGGGTTGTGAAGGAACATTGGCATCAATCAGGTCACGATGATTTCCATTACCGGCTACCATAATACTGAACCGAACTCTTAACTCATCTTCATTCAATAATGATGGATCATCGTGATCGTAAAGTTCTCGCCATGTTGGTTTACGACCTATTATATTTTCAACTGCATTTTGTAGCCCCTGAGGGTTTTTCATTGCAAGTACAACCCAATACTCTCTAAGTTCAGAGGTAAACTCAACTCGCTTAGGACGCACTCGCCCTTGAGCATCAACAGCTGTTACGACGCGATACTCGCAATATTCATTGTGTGTTTCATGGCGTCCACGAATATTCCAATCAGATAATTTTTGAGCCCAATCCCTATTTAAACAAAACCTTGGCTCGGCCGGAGCTCCACTCCATCTAACTGAAGCAATTTCCTGTCCGTTGGCAATATCATCTGGATTTGACTTGAAAAAACGGCTTGCAGATTGCCGTTCAATGTTTTTCATGATCATGTCATTCCAAACCCTCAATGATTCATGGTCTAGTTCTTCAAGACCCCCTGGTGATTTAAACATTTAATGCTCCCTATAAAAGATTCACTTTTAGATATAAATTTAATTAGGAGCGTCTAGAGATACTAATGGCTGGATGCACTCAATAAAGCTCCATTTAATCAACTGCACAATAAATATAGCTCTGTTTTTAAAATTTGCCGCAGAATATTATTTAGCTCTCTCATTATTTATGAATCATCAAACTTGTTTTGAGTACGTAACCAGAAATCGAAGGGCATACCTGTGATGAGCTCTAGCCTCTTAGCGAAGCCTAAATCAACACTCACTTTCTCATTCAAAAAATCGTCAAAATGTTCATCAGATATATCTAGACTATCTATTACCTCTTGAATACTAAATCCCTTTGCTGCGGCCTTAGACAAATACAATCCCTCAAAATACCGTGCAGGGTGCAATGCTTCTTTGTTTTGAGGAACATTGACAAAAAGGAACATTGACAAAACCGCGACTCGTTTGCACATCAATAATTGCAGAGGTCGTAACTAATGCTTCAAGATCTAGCCGTTTTGATTTATCTCCAAGCTCAACACCAGCGTTCTTTAATGGCGCTGTTTTAAAAGAGTTATCACTTGGAGTTTTTTGATGTTTCATATTTAACCTACAATGAATTTAGCGCTCGCTAATGAAAGCTACGTCAATCAAACCTTATCTAAAAAGGCTTTATATTGCTGAAAATAAACGGCAGTAACTGTACGGTGTTCCTAGCATCATCAAGAGCTCGGTGGCGACTACCGTTATATTCACACTGACATAATTCCAATGCTCGAGCTAAGCCAACAGGCTTTTTCAATTTGTTAACTTTTTTAAATGTCTTTTTTAGATTCAACACAGCGTCGGGCGAAAAATGTTGTAGATTGTGGAATGCACAGTCAATATTTATTTGAACTAGATCGTAGCTTCCCCAAGTTGCAAATAGCACTTTTGAGGTCTTTGGGTACCAATGCAAAAAATCTGAAAAAACAGTTTTAAAATCGTCTGAATTATCTAATTCTGATTGAGTAATCCCCGTTATTTGAGTACAAAAGTCACTAACTAGGGGGTGCCGTTGTGGCCGAATTAACGCGCAGTACTCATCAATGATTTCTAAAGATTTCATATCGACAACGACTGCGCCAATCTCGATGATTTCTCGCTCATCAGGCGGTATAGAGCCATCATGGCTGCAAGTGTGCTCTATGTCTACAATCATCATGATATCATATGATTGCCGCATAACATCTAACGTCATATCGTTACATTCAATACCCATGGCATCCCCTATAAAATTTTCGTTTATGCATGTACTCCCTACAACCAAGTTGCTTGGGGAAAGATTTTCGCTATTAATACTCGCGTATTATCGATTAATTCTTGTTCGCTAGCAGCCTGACGGCTTAATGCAATGCTCACTCGACCTTTACCACCATGACCAACCAAGGCGTCACCGAATCCGCTTTCATATAGCTTGTCGTCAATTTCATCCATTGATAGTGCCGGTTCGCCAACACTGAATCTTAATTCAACTTCGTATACATCCACGTTAAACACCTCATTACAAAACACATTCAATAAACTCTCTTGCTTGAGCAGTAATACGCTCATCACTTAAACCTGACTCGCGAAAAAGTCTCCAAATTGGAGGTGTTTGTGGGCTATATTTCGATAGAGTTCGAGTTAGCCGACGAATTTGGTAATCCGTCGTGTCTTCGGCATATCGCTCCAGGAATGCGGCAGTTAATGGTAATTTGGCTAACTTTTTCTCGACTGTGGCCGAGTGTTCTAGTTGGTGAATAAACCACAATGCTGAACGTCTAGGACAATCTAAGTCAGCCTCTGAATCATACAGAATCCGATACATTGCACGAACGATACGCCAATCCCTTGCCCGCCAGTCGACCCGGTTATTTTCATACTGAATTGGCCGTTGATAATGGCTATTAGTCTTAAGTAACCATTTATTGTGGTAACGGTACAACCAAGTGTAAATAGCGCCGCCACCTTTTATTCTGGCCAATTTAGTACCATAGCGTTTGACCAGGTTTAACCATTTAGATTTGTTAATATGAACGGCTGAATCATCCAAAGGACTCATGTAGATATGTGTACTGTTTGGAATCTCCTCAGTTGAAGGCACTTGCTTCAAAATTGAGTCCATCGACCAAGCCCCCTCATAAATGGCATCAAGCAGTACAATGTGCTCAAGAAATGAAAATGATTTTCTATGTTTACGAATAATGGAATGAAGCCAGCTCGATTGCTTGTTGAACGGCCAGAGACACTCTTTTTTAAGCCAGTTTATAGGCCACCTTGATACCACCTGTTCCATAACTTTATCAAAGCAAACGTATTGTCCTTTGCCATAGCCTTTTTCATGTAAAACACTTTGATAAAAATTGGACCATTGATTAAATGATGGACTCGTCGCCGGTGCTAAGTTAAGAAGTACTGAAACATGCTTCTCTATAAGAGCTTGCACTTCAACATGAACAGAAGTCGCCTCGCTAATACTCAATTCTTCTTGAGTTCTTAACGTTTGAAACGCATGCCTGTGTATCTTTTGAACTCGCTTATTTACGTTCGATAACGAGCTTTGATGTTTAATACAGATATGAATGCTCGGTATTTGATGAATACGAAGCCAGTATGCTTCTCCATGCTCATCAATTTGCTCCTTTGCTGAAGTTGTTCTAAAATATCAGGGTCTTCAAAGTCATCCGTTGACTCTGAAAGTGTGTGTGGTTCGATGTAAGTACCTCCTTGTTCGTCTAGTGACGTTATTAATGGATTGTTTGCCCGTTCAGCACGCAATGCCTCAGCTCGATTGTTTTCAATTCCGCGTTTACGCTCGGCTTTTGACATACCGATAGGGGTTGAGTTTTTCTTGGCATCTCGTTGCGTTTTATTCGTTTCATCAAACAGACGTTGAAGATTGCTAAGCGATTGATCTTCTGCGTCCTTAGTATCTTCATCTGTTATAGCGCGAACAGACTTACGAAGTTTTATCTCATGCAACGACTGCCCTCTCCACGATTCGGACTTCTCTGATAATTCAGCGACTAAGGGCTTGTCGTTATGCTCAGAAATTACGATATAGATTCGATCCATACAGCGCGGGTCGTAAGCAACAGTGAGCTTATTGGGGCGCTTGCTGGTCCCGATCCCCTTACGGTGGAACCAACCTAATTCTTCAAACGCTTCGCAACGATAAAAAAGGCCATAAATATTCAAACCATAATTGGATAGAGTAGCTTCTTTTTTAGGTAACAAAGCCACCTTCAGCTCAACTTCATCAATTTGCTGCATATATCCAGTACAGTTTTCTTGGCCCCATTGCCAAATGTTCAACGGTTTTAGTGGAACCTCATCAGGATATGTTGCGGGTAAATCTGTACGCTTTAAATCTCCAAACTGATTATGATGAACAATAAGGGCGATTAAAATACGTTCAAAGGCAGCCAAACTCATATTGGCATTATCAATGTAATCAAGGTCACCCCGCTTTTTAACGTTGCTACCAACTACAACCCCATCGAGTTGGCCTTTAAAGCCTCCCTGTGCAACCCCAAAGTATCTTTCTCCAATAGATCGAAAAACCGCTTTGTAAGGGCCTGGAGTTTCAAGTGATATTCCACGCTGCACTTGTAAGTATTCCATTTGATCCGCCATCAACTCACCCCGGTCGGCAGCAATTGCCTCACAGAGCCCAATCGTTGGCCAAATGTCAGCTGTTACCCAATCTAAACCTAAATCATGGGCTCGCTTAATTTTGCTATCACTCATCGCCGATATCAGCGCCTGCATAGCAGCATGATAACTCGGGTCTTCTAAGCCAATATAGTAGCCAGCAATCATGCGAGAATATGTGCATACAACCAAGTAAAGTGTAGGACGACCCAAAACTCGGGAAGGGTCATATTCAGATGTCAAATAAATATCAACGATGGTCGCGTCAAATTCGTATCGAGAGCCTGGCCCATTCACATTTGCTATGGCTGTTGATGTGATTGGCTGCGCGTCATTATTCTGGACTTTTTTAGAAAGTCGGCCGAGCTGTGAATTCGTATCAGAATAATGCTTTTTAATGAAATTACGAATCTGTGCCCTACTGGGAATGCGACTACCAGGAAAACAATGAGGAGGGTCAAACAGTATGGTCCGTATATGCTTGTATACCTGAGGAATTGTCTTCGAATTATCTAAATAATGAGCCTTGATAACAGACCTAACGATTTCCTCCACCTCATCTTGAATGATTGCTTCAGAATGTCGAATTCCTTTGCCTGGACGGCCAGTCTTGTCTTTGTATCTTCGCTCTGCAACACCGCAAGCTTCATAGTCGCCTAACAAGGCATTCTTAACACAGCCTCGCTCAAAATAACGTCGAAACCACTTGTAGATAAACTTTTCACCTCGCCCAAACTCATTTTTAGCTTCAGCAACTAATTTACCTCTTATATCAGGGTCATAAAAACGGTCATGCATAACAAGTGCACGAATAACCTGAAATCGCGCATCCCGTTTTATTTCGGCCTTACTTCCTGGTTCTACAGGGTTTAATGCGAGATGTGCAAATGGATCATCTACTTGGGTGATAATCTCTTCGTTTAACAAATCAATGAAGGTGTCCTTACAATACAAGTTAGGCAACGACTTTTCAGGGTCATCAATATTAAATAACACCAGACGAGCAGAAAGAACGGATACGACCCGCTGGCGAGCGCCTTCGACTTCATACACTGCATTTTTACGTAAAATCATACCGCCTCCTTAAGCTCAAGAATGCGATGATCCGGAAAAATGTCATGGCCACGTAAGTAAGCAATCTTCTTTCGCAAATCAAACCGAAGATACTGCTTCGCGATGAGTTCTCGAATTTCTGTGAAGCATGTAGCTGGAGCACTATAGCGAGGATCATTTTCTGCTAAAAGTCTGTTCAGACGAGACGCTGTATGCCCAATGAAATCATTTGGGTAACGCTTAAACGCTTCTGCGTAGTATTTTGCACGCTCTAGAAGTCTTTCATGAGGAGTTGTCCGCCAGAGTGGAGTCAACATCCAATTTAAGTTCTTTCTCACATCCCTAGGAAACATTTGATCATGGAAAATATAAAACGGGACGTTTTTTGAATCCCAATACGCTTTCTCGATTATTAGCTTTCGCCTAGTGGGTTCATGTTGCTCGGCCTTCTCGAATGGCTTTGCTTGAGTAACGATACGAGGGACATGCCAACCAGCAAAGTCAACGAGTAAATCACTGGTCATCACCATATCACCATCTTGCGACAGCGGATGTGGAAAGTTTTTTTGATTGGCAATAGCCCGTGTTTGCTCTGGATCTAATGGATATTGCTCACGCATATCAGTTACGTAAGGGTGATGTTCAGCTAAGAGCGCCGGGAAAAACTCATTGAGTGAAAATAGTTGTAGAATACGCCCTGCCTTTAAGCTGGGCATACGAACAGATAAGCCGTGCGATGGTACTTCACGCACATGCAGCCATGGCTTGTAATCTTCATTACGGCCTTGCCCACGACCTTCTTTATCCCACTTTTGGTACTTCCTTGTATTTTGAACATAGTTCGCCATCCGCTTTACCTCCAAATTGAAACGGAAACTGTAAAACCAGATTCAATCCTTGAATCATTAGCAGTTTTTACGTGATCAAATTATAGCAAAATAAGGATCTAAATGGACCTATAAAAAGTCGTTAACTGTTTGAATTACAAAACATAATCATTGTTTTTATTAAAAACTCAGTATGTTAGAAGGTTAAAAAATTTTCAAATCATGATGAAATAACAACATTTATGTTGTTGAGGTGCTAAAAACTCAGCTATTCGCGATCATAAAATAACCGCTAGTTAGATCCTCTGATGATAGTCTTTGCATATTGTTGCTAAATTAGCTAATTTAGCTAAATGATAAAAATGAAGTCCTGATCATGTCTGAACAAATAATTTTTGAGCAAATAAAATTGGCACTCGCTGATGCACCACGCAATCAGTATACGGCTGAGTTGCACCTGCAAATGATCAAATACGCGGATGAATTAAAGCACATCACCTCAAAAGAGTTCTGTGAAGGTGTTGGGCTTAAACAAAGTTTAGGAACTGAGTTCAGCAAAATGCGTAACTTAACCACCAGGCTTAAAGCTGCGGGGTTGGATACCAACAGAATTTAGCTTAAACGCGCAAATTGTCCCCCCAAGTTAGAATTTTTCATACGTGTCGAGTGACACGTATTAGTATCAGTTTAATAGGAATTATAAATGACAAGTTTACAACAACGTGCCGAACTTCAACGCCAAATATGGGCGATTGCCAACGATGTGCGAGGCTCAGTGGATGGTTGGGATTTTAAGCAATATGTACTGGGTACGCTGTTCTACCGTTTTATCAGTGAAAACTTTGTCAACTACATCACAGGCGGAGATGAGAGCGTTAATTATGCTGCCATGTCTGACGATGACGAAAACATCAAGTTTGCCAAAGAAGATGCCATTAAAACCAAAGGCTATTTTCTTTACCCTAGCCAGTTGTTTAGCAATGTGGCGGCTAATGCACACAAAAACGAAAATTTAAATACGGATTTGGCAGCAATTTTTGCTGCAATCGAAAACTCAGCCAATGGCTATGATTCAGAAAAAGACATCAAAGGCTTGTTTGCGGATTTTGATACCACCAGTAATCGTCTGGGTAATACGGTAGAGGCAAAAAACAAACGCTTGGCAGCTGTGTTAAAAGGCGTGGCAGGTTTAACCTTCGGTAATTTTGAAGACAACCAAATTGATTTATTCGGTGATGCCTACGAGTTCCTGATTTCAAACTATGCCGCGAATGCGGGTAAATCCGGTGGTGAATTTTTCACCCCTCAGCACGTTTCAAAACTCATCGCGCAGCTGGCCATGCACGGCCAAACCAGTGTCAATAAAATCTATGACCCTGCGGCGGGCTCCGGCTCGTTGCTGTTACAAGCTAAAAAGCACTTTGATGCGCATATCATTGAAGATGGTTTTTTTGGTCAAGAACTTAACCACACCACCTATAACTTGGCGCGTATGAATATGTTTTTGCACAATATTAACTACGACAAGTTTAATATTCAGTTGGGTGATACATTAACCGAACCGCACTTTTTAGATGACAAACCCTTTGATGCTATTGTCTCTAACCCGCCTTATTCAGTGAAATGGATTGGTAGCGACGACCCAACCCTAATCAACGACGACCGCTTTGCGCCCGCAGGTGTACTTGCGCCCAAATCAAAAGCCGACTTTGCTTTTGTGCTGCATGCCCTCAGTTACCTATCAGGCAAAGGACGTGCAGCCATTGTTTGCTTCCCCGGTATTTTTTACCGTGGCGGGGCTGAGCAAAAAATTCGCCAGTACCTAGTAGATAACAACTACGTTGAAACCGTGATTTCATTAGCTCCTAATCTGTTCTTTGGCACCACCATTGCGGTAAATATTTTGGTGCTGTCTAAACACAAAACTGACACTACCACCCAGTTTATTGATGCCAGCGGTTTGTTTAAAAAAGAAACCAATAACAACGTTTTAACGGACAACGACGACGAAAAAAATCCGGGTCATATTCAGCAAATTATGAAAGTGTTTGCCAGCAAAGAGAATGTGGAGCATTTTGCCAAATCGGTTGATTTGGATGTTATCGCAGGCAACAGCTACAACCTATCGGTGAGCAGTTATGTGGAAGCGAAAGACAACCGCGAGCTAGTGGACATTACAGAGCTTAATGCCGAACTTAAAACCACCGTTGCTAAAATTGATGCACTTCGCAGTGATATTGACGCCATTGTGGCGGAAATTGAAGGTGGGGAGGTTGACGCATGAGTCAGTTGAACTATTTAGAGAAACTGCTGGATGGGGTTGAGGTTGAATGGACGACGCTAGGGAATGAACACGCGGTTGAAATAGCCAATAGTGGTCGAAAGCCCGTAAAAGCAGCGCTGCGTGTAGCAGGAGAAACGCCGTATTATGGCGCAAACAACATTCAAGATTATGTTGACGGCTACACTCATGATGGTGAGTTCGTGCTTATTGCTGAAGATGGTTCAGCAAGTCTTGAGAACTACTCTATTCAATACGCAACGGGTAGGTTCTGGGCAAACAACCATGTTCATGTTGTGAGAGGTAAAGAAGTTCTCAATACACGCTACCTATATCACTACCTTTGTATTGTTAACTTTGTTCCGTTTTTATCTGGTGGTGGTCGTGCCAAGCTGACCAAAGGAAAGCTGGTTGATATACCGCTCCCCATCCCATGTCCAGATAACCCAGAAAAATCGCTGGCAATACAAGCTGAAATAGTGCGCATTCTGGACGCATTTACCGCCATGACCGCCGAGCTGACCGCCGAGCTTAACATGCGTAAAAAACAATACAACTACTACCGCGACCAGTTGCTAAGTTTTGAAGACGGTGACGTTGAGTGGGTAAAATTAAGTACAGTTGCCAATATCAAAAATGGCAAAGACTGGAAGAAGTTGGGAGCGGGCAATATCCCCGTTTATGGCTCTGGCGGAATCATGCGGTATGTGGATACTTTTGCTTACGACAAACCGACTGTATTAATACCAAGAAAAGGCTCGATAACTAATATTTTTTATGTAGATGAGCCATTCTGGAATGTTGATACGATTTACTATACAGAATTAGACCTCAATAAAATCATTCCAAAATTCTTTTTTTATTTCATGACAACTATTGACATGATGCAATTAGATACCGGGTCAGGTAGACCAAGTCTTACTCAGGCAATTTTGAATGAGATTAAGATTCCTTTACCTGCACTTGAGGAGCAAGCTCGTATTATCAGTCTTTTGGATAAATTCGACACGTTAACAAGTTCCATCACCGAAGGCCTTCCTCGCGAAATCGAGCTTCGCCAAAAACAATACGAGTATTATCGTGACCTGTTGTTGAGCTTCCCGAAATCTCATTCAGATGAGGCAGCTTAATGAGTAAAACGCTAACGGAAATAGCAGAGTTGTTGCACGCGTCCGATAAAAAGGTGCAGTTAATCTATGCCTTTAATGGTACAGGTAAAACACGTTTGTCGCGTGAATTTAAAGAGATTATCGCGCCAAAAGACGATGGATTTGATGATCTTGATGGTGCAGAGCAAGCGCTACTGTCGCGCCACAAGATTTTGTATTACAACGCGTTTACGGAAGACTTGTTTTACTGGGATAACGATTTAGAAAAGGATATAGATCCAAAATTAAGAATACAGCCAAACACATTCACTGACTGGATTCTACGTGAGCGAGGCGATACCGACATTATAAAAAACTTCCAGCGCTACACTAACGATAAATTAATGCCGTTATTCCATGAGAAAGATGTCATTATTGCAGGCAAGAAAACAGGTGAAAAAACTTACCCTGAAGTGACATTCTCTTATGAAACGGGCTCTGAAAGCTCGGGAAATTTGAAAATATCTAAGGGTGAAGAAAGTAACTTTATTTGGAGTATTTTTTATTCATTGCTTGAACAAGTGATTAGCATCTTAAATGTACCTGAAGATGCTAGCCGCGAAACTGACCAGTTTAACCAATTACAATATGTGTTTATTGATGACCCAGTGAGCTCGTTAGATGACAACCATCTAATAGAGTTGGCTGTTGATTTAGCTCGTTTAATTAAGTCGAGTGATTTCGCTATTTCTGGTCTTAAGTTCATCATCACCACGCATAATCCGCTTTTTTACAATGTATTGCATAACGAGTTTAATCGAGCACCCAAGTTCGTTTTGCGCAAGCTCGATGATGGCAAACATGACCTGATTGAGCAAGAAAATGACTCGCCCTTCTCGTATCACCTGCATTTAAAGAATGAATTAATGAAAGCGGCAGACTCAGGCGATATCCACAAATACCACTTTAATTTTTTGCGAAATGTACTCGAAAAAACCTCAACGTTTTTGGGGTACGAAGAGTGGGGTGAGCTGTTGCCCGGTGTCAAAGGTAATAGGGCCAAGGGGCAAGTAAACCCCTATGCACGGGTGATTAATTTATATAACCATGCAAAACACGCAGGCCATGAAGTGGCCGAAGTCGAAGAAGATCATAAGCGCGTCTTTAAGTTTCTAGTGAAAGAGATAGACAATATTTATAAAGGCATTCGCACTCAACAAGGGATACAGGCTTAGGAATAGATATGGCAGAATACAAAGCAATCGCAGAGTCTAAAAATTACATTGTTTTAGATAAATACACACGCCAAGACCAAATTGCTGAGGGCTACCAGAGCGAAGGTGATTTAGAGCGTGAACTGATTCAAGACCTAAGCAACCAGGGCTATGAGTATTTACCTGATCTGACGACACCCGATGCCATGATGGTGAATGTGCGCAATCAGCTACAAGCCCTTAATAAGGTCGAGTTTACCGATGCCGAGTGGGCTCGCTTTTGCGAGCAATACCTGAACACAGCCAGCGACAATATTCTCGACAAAACTCGCAAGGTGCACAGTGACTATATCTTCGATTTTGTCTTCGATGATGGTCATATCGAAAACATCTACCTGTTCGACAAGAAGACTATTGCTCGTAATAAGGTTCAGGTCATTAAGCAGTTTGAACAAACGGGCAGCTATGCCAACCGTTATGATGTGACGATTTTGGTCAATGGTTTGCCTTTGGTGCAAATCGAACTGAAAAAGCGTGGTGTGGCGATCCGTGAGGCGTTTAACCAAATACATCGCTACAGTAAAGAAAGCTTTAATGCAGAGAACTCCTTGTACAAGTTCTTGCAGCTATTTGTGATCTCTAATGGCACCGACACGCGCTATTTTGCCAATACCACCAAGCGCGACAAAAACAGCTTCGATTTTACGATGAACTGGGCAAAATCTGACAATACGCTGATCAAGGATTTAAAAGACTTTACCGCCACTTTTTTCCAGAAAGAGACCTTGCTTGAAGTGATCTTGCGTTACTCGGTGTTTGACGTCAGCAATACCTTACTTGTAATGCGCCCCTACCAGATTGCCGCTACAGAGCGTATTTTATGGAAGATTAAGAGCGCGTTTAACGCTAAGAATTGGAGCAACACCGAGAGCGGCGGGTACATTTGGCACACTACTGGTTCAGGCAAAACACTCACCAGCTTTAAAGCGGCACGTTTGGCCACCGATTTAGACTGTATTGATAAAGTTTTTTTTGTGGTGGACAGAAAAGACCTCGACTATCAGACCATGAAAGAGTATCAGCGGTTTTCGCCTGATAGTGTGAACGGTTCAGACAGTACCGCAGGGCTTAAGAGTAACCTGGATAAAGACGATAACAAGATTGTCGTCACCACAATCCAAAAGCTCAATAACTTAATCAAAAGTGAAAGCGATTTAGCTATCTATAACAAGCAAGTTGTCTTTATTTTTGATGAGTGTCATCGAAGCCAGTTCGGTGAAGCGCAGAAAAACCTGAAGAAGAAATTCAAAAAGTACTACCAGTTTGGCTTTACCGGTACGCCAATTTTCCCTGAAAACGCCTTGGGTGCTGAAACCACGGGCAGCGTGTTTGGCCAGCAGTTGCACACTTATGTGATCACTGATGCCATTTGTGATGAAAAAGTACTCAAGTTCAAAGTGGACTATAACGATGTTCGTCCGCAATTTAAGAGCATTGAGACTGAGCAGGATGATAAGAAGCTTAGTGCGGCGGAGAACAAGAAAGCGTTTTTACATCCAATGCGCATTCGTGAAATCTCGCAGTATATTCTGAACCATTTTAACCAGAAAACGCATCGAGCCTATTCTGGCGCCAAAGGGTTTAACGCCATGTTTGCGGTAAGTAGTGTTGATGCAGCGAAAGCGTACTATGAAACCTTCAAAACATTGCAGGCCGAGGCCGACAATGGCCCCACAAGTAAGCCTCTGCGCATTGCGACTATCTTCTCATTTGCTGCCAATGAAGAGCAGGACGCCATTGGTGATATTTTAGATGAGAGTTTTGAAGTCAGTGTCATGAACAGCAGCGCAAAAGAATTTTTGAGCGCCGCGATTAACGATTACAACGCCATGTTTAAATCTAACTATGGCGTGGACAGTAATGGCTTTCAGAATTATTACCGTGACCTTGCCCAGCGCGTGAAGAATCAAGAAATAGATTTGCTCATAGTGGTCGGTATGTTTTTAACGGGCTTTGATGCGCCTACGCTCAATACCTTGTTTGTTGATAAGAATTTGCGCTATCACGGCTTGATGCAGGCATTTTCTCGCACTAACCGCATTTATGATGCGACTAAGACCTTTGGCAATATTGTTACCTTCCGGGACTTAGAGCAGGCAACCATTGATGCCATTACTTTGTTTGGTGACAAAAACACCAAAAATGTGGTGTTGGAGAAGAGCTACAAAGAATACATGGAAGGCTTTAACGATATTGCTACTGGCCAAGCGCGTCGAGGTTTTGTTGATATCGTAAAAGAGCTGCAAGAACGCTTTCCAAACCCAG
The DNA here is from genome assembly GCF_030546745.1 of Thalassotalea sp. 1_MG-2023. Lineage (GTDB taxonomy): Bacteria > Pseudomonadota > Gammaproteobacteria > Enterobacterales > Alteromonadaceae > Thalassotalea_C. The sequence continues at coordinate 57,321 of NZ_JAUOPD010000013.1, read as the reverse complement.
AAAATATTGAAAAAGAACAAGATAAAAAGGAATTTGCCAAGCTATTTGGTGAATACCTCAAAGCAGAAAATATTTTACAAAACTACGATGAATTTGCTGGCTTGAAAGCACTGCAAAGCCTAGATACCAGTGATGAACAAGCTGTTGAAGAGTTCAAGTCAAAGTACTATCTGGACGATGCTGACATCGAGGCAATGCAAACCATCGATATGCCAAGCGAGCGAGCTATTCAAGATTATCGCTCTACCTACAACGATACCCGCGACTGGTTGCGACGCGATAAAGAAGGTCAGGACAAAGATAAGTCAACGGTAGACTGGGACGATGTGGTCTTTGAAATTGATTTGCTTAAATCCCAAGAAATAAACCTCGATTACATTCTTGAACTGATTTTTGATCACAATAAGAAGAACAAGAGCAAAGAAGGCTTGATTGAAGAAGTTCGTCGTATGATCCGCGGTAGCCTTGGCAATAGAGCGAAAGAGAGCTTAGTGGTTGATTTTATTAACCAGACAAACCTAGATGAGATCAATGACAAAGCCAGCATTATCGACGCTTTCTTCAAATTTGCGCAGGCGGAGCAGGTTAAAGAAGCAAAAGAGATTATTGAATCAGAGTCTTTAAATGAAGAAGCTGCGAAGCGATATATTTCTTTTTCTCTAAAACGAGAATTTGCGTCAGAAAATGGTACAGCACTCACTGATGCTTTACCAAAATTGAGTCCTTTAAATCCAAAATATCGAACTCTTAAGCAACTCGTTTTCCAGAAAATTGCTGCTTTCGTTGATAAGTTTAAAGGCGTTGGGGGTGAGATTTAATATTATTTACACGACAATTCAAAGCAAAAGGGCTCATTGAGCCCTTTCAATTTCCAACTTTGTTAAGTTGTTTCCATCTTTATTTAGACGTTTCCAACTTTATTCAGAATCTACAAGCACAGTTTCTTTAAAGTACGTTTATTCCACCGTCACTGATTTTGCAAGGTTTCTTGGTTGGTCAACATCAGTACCTTTAATAATAGCGACGTAATAAGAGAGTAATTGCAGCGGTAAAGTATAAACGATAGGAGCAATGATATCGTCGCAGTGTGGTACGTTAATCACCGTCATGGTGTCATCACTTTCAAATTTGGCATCAATGTCAGCAAAAACGTACATTAAGCCGCCACGCGCTCGTACTTCTTCAACGTTTGATTTAAGTTTTTCAATTAAATCATTTCGAGGAGCCACGACGATCACTGGCATTTCAGCGTCAATAAGTGCCAATGGCCCGTGTTTCAATTCGCCAGCTGCGTATGCTTCTGCGTGGATATATGAAATCTCTTTTAACTTAAGCGCACCTTCCATTGCGATAGGGTATTGATCACCACGTCCTAAAAACAGTGCATGGTTTTTGTCAGCAAAGTCTTCTGCCAAATCTTCTATCGAGTTTGCAAGTGCTAGCACTTCATCAAGCTTGTTGGGTAAACTCATCAATGACGTCGCTATTTCTGCTTGAGTTTTTTCTGGCATACCATGATGCTGGCCAATCGCAAGTGTCATCATTAAAAGGCCAACCAGTTGTGTGGTAAATGCTTTAGTAGAGGCGACACCTATTTCAGCTCCCGCTTTAGTCATAAAGGCTAAGTCGGATTCACGTACTAGCGATGAACCAGGTACGTTACAAATAGTCATGCTTGCACAGTACCCTAGCTCTTTTGCTAAGCGAAGCGCAGCAAGTGTATCAGCTGTTTCACCTGACTGAGAGATAGTCACTAATAGTGCATTTTTCGGTACATGTGATTTTCGATAACGGAACTCGCTAGCAATTTCAACATTACATGAAACGCCAGCTAAACTTTCTAACCAATAACGCGCAACCATTGCTGAATGATAACTAGTACCACAGGCAATAATTTGTACATGTTCAATTTGTTTAAATATGTCATCAGCACCTTCACCAAACGCATTAATGTCGATAGCATTACCAATTAATCGGCCTTCTAATGTATTACGAATGGCTGTAGGCTGTTCATACGTTTCTTTGAGCATGTAATGACGATATTCACCTTTGTCACCACTGTCTTGTGCAATTTCACGTTCTTTTGCTTCACGTTCAACTGTATTACCATCCACGTCAAAAATATTTACAGAATGGCGTGTCACTTCTGCCACATCACCTTCTTCTAAAAAGGCAAATTTTCGTGTAACTGGTAGCAGAGCCAACATGTCAGAAGCAATAAAGTTCTCACCTAAGCCATAACCAATCACAAGCGGACTGCCAGAGCGGGCAACTATAATGCGATCACTGTCAGTGCTATCCATTACAACGGTACCGTATGCACCATCTAGTTGCGTGACGGTAATTTGCACAGCTTTTAATAACGTGTCAGCAGTTTTTAATTCATGATGTACAAGGTGGGCTATCACTTCTGTATCTGTTTCTGAAGTAAAGGTGTAGCCTAATGATTCAAGTTTTTCTCGTAGTTCTTTATGATTTTCAATTATTCCATTATGTACTACGGCAATATTTTCACTTGAAATATGAGGGTGAGCATTTATTTCGCTTGGTACGCCATGAGTAGCCCAGCGCGTATGAGCAATACCAGTACCGCCAAATAACGGCTCTGAGGCTAATGCATCCGATAATTCTTGTACTTTTCCTAGTCGACGTAAGCGGCGTAATTGCTTATCGTTATTGATAATAGCTACACCTGCTGAATCATAACCACGATATTCTAGTCGCTTTAAGCCTTCTACTAGAATGTCTGCAACATCACGTTGTGCTACAGCACCGACGATACCACACATAATATTATCCTTTTTATGTTAAGCGATAATGACATTAACGCCTTGTTCAATTAACTTTTTATTTAATTCCGCAGACAAATCTTCATCGGTCACCAAATATTGAATTTGATCCCATGGAATTTCTAAATTTGGAATTTTTCGATTAAATTTTTCTGATTCAACCATGACAATCACTTCTCGAGATACTTCTGCCATTACTTGGCTTAACCCTAAAAGTTCATTAAAAGTGGTGGTACCACGGGTGATATCAATACCATCTGCACCAATGAATAACTGGTCAAAATCATAAGACCTTAAAACGCTTTCAGCGACCTTTCCCTGAAATGACTCTGAATGAGGGTCCCAAGTACCACCTGTCATGAGCATAGTAGGTTCGTTTTCAAGCGCATGTATGTCAGATGCAATGGATAAAGAATTAGTCATTACCACTAGGCCTTCTTTTTTACCTAGTGCTTTCACCAATGCAGACGTTGTGCTTCCGCTGTCTAGAATAATGCGGTTATGATCTCTTATCAGTGTCGCTGCACATTCAGCAATACTTTGTTTACGCTTTGAAACCTTTTCACTTTTTGGTTCAATAAGTTCTGTAGGTAATGGTACCGCGCCGCCGTAACGACGTAACAATAAACCACTGTTTTCTAAGGCGGCAAGATCTTTTCGAATTGTTACTTCTGACGTTTCAAACTTTTTCGCTAGTTGTTCAACGCTCACTTCACCATGTTCATTTAACTCGGTGATAATAATATGGCGACGTTGCTTAGTATTTCGCTTTGTCATAGTTTCGATTGACAACCTTAAATTTCAAACCGAAAGTTATTATAGGAATTATCTAGATTTATTCAAGACATTCTTCACGCAATAATTTAATTATTAGCTATATTTAAAGCATTCACTTTTCTTTACAAGAGAACAGCTTATATGAACTTCAATAGTATTCGTGTGAGATACACTTCAGTTTTTTGTTTTATAGCGCTTACTTTTGTAGTGCTTGTATTACTCAATGTGAACCTCGTCAATAAAACACTCAATGGTATGGAGCTTTTCGGGCAAAAATTTAACCCTGCCATTTCTGCTGTATTAAATGCTGATCGTGATTTATATCAAGCGAGGGTTGCTGAACTTCAAGCTTTGTCTCATGTTAATAATAATGAAATGGTCGCTGAGGATCTTGCCAGTTTCAATGAAAATGCAAAACAAGCATATGACAGAATGCAAGAATTTAAACAGCATTTAACCTTATACCCTGATGTTGCAAATAAGCTTAATGGCTTCACAGATGCATACCAGCAATGGAAAAATACATCGTTAAAAGTTTTCTCGCTTATTGAACAAAATCAAGTATCACAAGCTATTGCCTTAAGTGAAGGGCAGTCATTAGCATTATTTGATCAATTACGTGATTTTTATAACATTGCCGGCGAAGTTGCAGACGAAAAAAGTGCTACCGTTAATGAGGAAACAATTGCTGCTGCCGAACAAGGGCAAACAGTGTTAATTATTATTAGTGTTATTGTAGTGATCCTCACCGCTACAGTTGGCGTATTAGCACCGAAAGCTATGGCAGATGCCTTAGAAAGCTTGTCGATAAAGTTGAAAGAATTAAATAGCGGTAATGGTGATTTAACGAAAAGATTAAATAGCAGTCGTAAAGATGAGATAGGAGAGGTTGCTAATGATATAGACGAGCTGTTTAACAGCTTAACAACGTTAATTAAGTCTATTGTTGTGCAATCCAGTTCTGTGATCAATGGTGTGGAGCAACTTAACAATGGCGCTCATGAAATTGAAAATACCAGTCTTAAACAAACAGATGCCGTTGATGCTATCGCCACTGCAGTAAACGAAATGTCTTACGCTATCAAAGAGGTAGCAGAAAATGCACAAATGACAGCGCAAGAAGTGAATAAAGTTAATCAGTTAACCAATGAAGGAAGACAAATTACCACCGAAGCTGCCAACGAAATGCATACTTTGTCTACAACCGTAAGCCAAGCCACAGATGTTATCCGTAAACTTTCAGATAACTCTTCCAACATTGCGTCAGTGCTTGATGTGATCAGAGGCATTGCAGAGCAAACAAACTTATTAGCGTTAAATGCTGCTATTGAAGCAGCTAGAGCTGGTGAACAAGGTCGAGGGTTTGCTGTGGTTGCAGACGAAGTAAGAACGCTTGCTGCGCGTACACAACAGTCTACAGAAGATATTCATGTGATGATAGAAACACTCCAACATGGTGTGGAAGAAGCTGTAACAGCCATCAATAAAGGAAATTCAGCCACACAAACAGGGGTAGCGTTATCAGATAAAACATTAGAAGCATTTGAAAAAATTTCAATTGCATCAAATCATGTCATCGATGCATCATCTCAAACCGCAACGGCAACAGAAGAACAAAGCCAAGTAGCAGAAGATGTCAGTAAGAATATAACCCTATTAGCAGACCAAACTACAGCTAATCACCAGATGGCTAGGAATAATGGTAATGACGCAATGAATATTCTTAGTTTAGCTCATGAACTAAATGGTTCTGTTTCTAGTTTTAAGCTTGATTAGTTTTGATCACTAATAACACGTGAGTAAGGTAAAAGCTAAGTTTTCCTAACTCACTTATTCATTAGGGGCAGTTGATCTTTCGCGTTTATTTTTATAACAGTTTATTGGTATTTAGACAGGCATTGCGATTAATATGTATTAATTGCACACGAAAAAGCAATCACAACGTATAAATAATAAAAAACGCTGCCCTTTGGGTTCGAACAAAACTTAAACAGCAAAGATCAACACGCTCTAGTATGACAGAAGATTAATTATTTATTTTTTCGCTGGACGCTGCCAACCATCAATGTTTCGTTGTTTACCACGGGCAACAGCTAACTGATCTTTTTCAACATCTTTCGCCACCACAGATCCTGCGCCTACAGTGGCTTTTGCGCCAACAAACACAGGAGCAACTAAAGACGTGTTTGAACCAATAAAGGCATTATCATCAATAATGGTTTGTGATTTATTAATTCCATCATAGTTACAAGTAATAGTACCTGCGCCAATATTTACATTTTTACCGATATTCGCATCGCCCAAATAGGTTAAATGACCAGATTTACTGCCTTCACCCAAAATTGACTTTTTCATTTCCACAAAATTGCCGATGTGCGAATCTCTATTCATCACAGAGCCAGGTCGTATACGTGCAAAAGGTCCTACAGAGCATTGGTCACCAATAACCGCACCTTCAACAATGGTATTTGGTTTAACTTCAGTAAATTCACCAATGGTACAGTCTTTCAAAATACAGTTCGCACCAATTTTTACCCCATCCGCTAAAACCACTTCTCCTTCGAACACACAGTTAACATCAATTATAACTTCCTGACCAATAAGTAGCTTTCCTCGAATGTCGATACGATTAGGATCTCGTAAACTCGCGCCATTTAACATTAACGTTTCAGCTTCTCTTAGCTGAAATGCGCGCTCTAACGCTGCTAATTGAACTCTGTTGTTAGCCCCCTCTACTTCAATTTCAGTTTCAGGGTGAGCAGTCGCAATAGCTTTACCTTCATTATGACAAGCAGCAATAATATCGGTTAAATAATACTCGCCTTGCGCATTGTCGTTTGACAAATTTGCTAACCATCGTTTTAAATCACCGCCATTTGCTAACAAGATACCCGTGTTACACTCATTAATAGTAAGCTGGTCGGCTGTCGCATCTTTCTGCTCAACAATACCCACTACATCACCAGAACTTCTTACAATACGTCCATAGCCAGTTGGATTTTGAAGGTTAACCGTTAATAACGACATACCATTTTCAGGCTTTACTTCGATTAATTTTTCTAGCGTTGTAACTTTTGTTAATGGTACATCACCATACAGTACAAGAACATTCTCATCATCTTTTAAAAAAGGTGAAGCCATATTCACCGCATGACCAGTACCTAATTGTTCAGCTTGTTCTACAAACGTTAAATCTTCACCTGTAATACGGGCTTTTAATACTTCACCGCCAAAACCGTAAACCATATAGATATTATCTGCATTAACACAACGGGCAGCATCAATGACATGTTCAACCATGGCTTTATCAGCAATTGGGTGAAGAACTTTTGGTAAAGATGATTTCATGCGAGTACCTTTACCCGCAGCTAAAATGACAACAGAGAGTGACATAGTTAATCCATTAGTTGTTATTTGATTTTTGATACCTATTTGCTTCTAGCGTAAGAAAACAGGACTGTGATTCTTTCATAGTGCGATATTATCGAAAGATTGTGAAGTAAAAGTACTAAGTTTATCTTTTTAACTTTCATTTTCTAAACGTTGACAAATAACCGTTCAATTTATAATCTATTTTTTGTGAAAGGAGTCACTAATGTTGTTTTAATTAATTGGTAGCTCTCCTTCCTAAAACAATATATTTAAAGGAATAAAGATGAAGAAATATTTAATCAACACAGCCACGGTAACATCACTAACAGCAATTATCGCATTTGCAGCCTATGCTTTACCCAGTCATTCAGAAGAATATATATACTTCTCGGATGCAACCTACACACAAGCGGTTGGTCACGGTACATTGTATTGTAACGGTCACTTATCTCAATCAGGACAAAAGACTTCATTCAGGAAAACAATGTTAAGTCACCCCTGCTAGCTAGGCTATAATTCTTTATAAAAATTTAAGGAGCCTGCTTTTTAACTATAAAAAAAGCGACCAATAGGTCGCTTTTTAATTCACTAAAACGTAGTAATTTATAACCGGAGTTATTTCTTCTTAGACGCTTGAATTACTCGTAATTGAGCAACGGCACGCGCTAATTCACAAGCAACTTCGGCATAATCAACATCATCACTTTGCGCATTCATGTGCGCTTCAGCACGTTGTTTTGCTTCTAACGCTGCTTGTTCATCCAGATCATCTACACGTGCAGCAACATCAGCAAGCACAGTAACATTATTAGGCTGAACTTCAAGCATACCACCTGAAAGGTAAAGTACTTCTTCTTCTCCACCGTATTTAACGATTCGAGCCATACCAGGTTTTAGTGAGGTCAGTAAAGGTGCGTGACCAGGCATAATACCTAACTCACCTTCACTACCTGTGATCTGTAATGATTCAATACGACCAGAAAACAATTTTTCTTCCGCACTTACTACATTCAGATTAACAGTTGTTAAAGACATTTTGACCTCCTAAAAGGTGACTATATAATCATAGCCACCAGCTTTCATTACATGCTTTTAGCTTTTTCAGCTGCTTCTTCGATAGAACCAACCATGTAGAAAGCTTGCTCAGGCAATGCATCATATTCACCAGCAAGAATACCTTTAAAGCCAGCAATAGTGTCTTTAAGTGATACATACTTACCTGGAGAACCTGTAAATACCTCTGCAACGAAGAACGGCTGTGATAAGAAGCGTTGGATCTTACGTGCACGATCAACCGTTTGCTTATCTTCTTCAGACAATTCATCCATACCTAAGATAGCGATGATATCTTTAAGTTCTTTGTAACGCTGAAGTACTGATTGAACACCACGAGCTACTTCATAATGCTCAGCACCAACCACTAATGGGTCAAGCTGACGAGAAGTTGAGTCAAGTGGGTCAATTGCAGGATAAATACCTAATTCAGCAATAGAACGTGAAAGTACAACTGTTGCATCTAAGTGAGCAAAGGTTGTTGCTGGAGAAGGGTCAGTTAAGTCATCCGCAGGTACATATACCGCTTGAATAGACGTAATTGAACCTTTATTCGTTGACGTAATACGCTCTTGAAGGATACCCATTTCTTCAGCTAACGTAGGCTGATAACCTACCGCTGATGGCATACGACCTAGAAGTGCAGATACCTCAGTACCAGCTAGTGTGTAACGGTAAATGTTATCAACGAAGAACAATACATCACGACCTTCGTCACGGAATTTCTCCGCCATTGTCAAACCAGTCATCGCAACACGTAAACGGTTACCCGGTGGCTCGTTCATCTGACCGTAAACTAATGATACTTTATCAAGTACATTAGAGTCGTTCATTTCATGATAAAAATCATTACCTTCACGCGTACGCTCACCAACACCAGCGAATACTGAGTAACCACTGTGCTCGATAGCGATGTTACGGATAAGTTCCATCATGTTAACGGTTTTACCAACACCAGCACCACCGAATAAACCAACTTTACCACCTTTAGCAAATGGACATACTAAGTCGATTACTTTGATACCTGTTTCTAACAATTCGTTAGACATGGCTTGTTCTGCGTAAGCTGGTGCTTCACGGTGAATAGACCAACGATCTTTTTCACCAATAGGACCTGCTTCATCAATCGGCTCACCTAATACGTTCATGATGCGACCTAACGTCTCAACACCAACTGGAACCTGGATTGCATTACCTGTATTTACTACATTCAGACCACGACGCAAACCGTCTGAGGTACCCATTGCGATAGTACGTACAACACCGCCACCAAGCTGCTGTTGAACTTCAAGTACTAAACCGCCAAGGTCACCTTCGGTTATGTTTAATGCGTCATATACCTGAGGTACAGCATCTTGTGGAAATTCAACATCCACAACTGCGCCAATGATTTGGACGACTTTACCTGTACTCATGTTTATTCCTCTTTAAATTTAATCTTTGCCTACACCGCTGCAGCACCAGCACAAATTTCACTCAATTCTTGAGTAATACTTGCTTGACGCGCTTTGTTGTATACCAATTGTAAGTTATCGATTAAGTCACCAGCATTATCTGTAGCGGCTTTCATCGCAATCATACGAGCGGCTTGCTCACATGCGAGGTTTTCAACCACGCCTTGGTACACCTGAGACTCTGTATAACGAACCAATAATTGATCAAGTATTGCTTGAGCATCTGGTTCATATAAGTAGTCCCAACGATGTTGAATTGCGTCATCGTCTGACTTAGGCAAAGGTAAAAGTTGATCGATAGTCGGCTGTTGCGTCATGGTATTTACAAATTTGTTGTAAACCACATAAAGCTTGTCTATTTTTCCGTTGTCATAGGCATCAAGCATCACTCGTACTGAACCAATAAGGTCAGTAACAGAGGGTGTATCACCTAAACCTGAAACCTGTGCGGTTACGTTTGCGCCCATATTGTTGAAAAAAGCAGTAGCTTTCGAACCTACTACACAAAATTCAACTTCAGCGCCATCAGCTTGCCATTTGCCAGCATCAGATAACACAGACTTAAATAAATTAACATTTAAGCCACCACATAATCCACGGTCTGTAGAGACAACGATATAGCCTACACGCTTGACTTCTCGCTCTTCCAAATAGGGATGGCGATACTCAAGGTTTCCAAGCGCGATGTGACCGATCACATTTCGCATATTTTCAGCGTATGGACGAGATGCAGCCATAGCATCTTGCGCGCGGCGCATTTTACTGGCTGCTACCATTTCCATTGCGCTGGTGATTTTCTGCGTATTTTGTACGCTTCCAATCTTCGATTTTATCTCTTTAGCGCCGGACATGACTATTCTCTCCGAAAAGGTTAACTAATTACCAAGTTTGCGTAGACTTGAACGTATCAAGTGCTTTTGCTAAACCTGCTTCGATGTCTTTATCGTAGTTACCGCTTTCGTTGATTTTAGCCATCAACTCAGCATGCTCGCTGGCTACGTAGCTGTGTAATGCAGCTTCGAAATCACCGATTTTTGCTAGGTCTACGTCGTTTAAATAGCCTTTTTCAGCAGCGAAAAGCGAAACCGCCGTTTCAGCAACTGATAATGGGCTATATTGCTTTTGTTTCATTAACTCAGTTACACGTTGACCGTGTTCTAACTGTTCACGCGTAGCGTCATCTAAGTCAGAAGCAAACTGAGCGAAAGCTGCAAGCTCACGATATTGAGCAAGTGCTAAACGAATACCGCCACCAAGTTTCTTGATGATTTTCGTTTGCGCTGCACCACCAACACGAGATACTGAAAGACCAGCATTAACAGCAGGACGAATACCTGAGTTAAATAAATCTGTCTCAAGGAAGATCTGACCATCAGTAATTGAAATAACGTTCGTTGGTACGAATGCAGAAACATCACCTGCTTGTGTTTCAATAATTGGTAATGCTGTTAAAGAACCGGTTTGGCCTTTAACTTCACCATTAGTGAAACGTTCAACATATTCTTCATTTACACGAGCAGCACGTTCTAATAAACGTGAATGCAAATAGAATACATCACCAGGGTAAGCTTCACGTCCTGGTGGACGACGAAGTAATAACGATATTTGACGATAAGCTACCGCTTGTTTAGATAAATCATCATAAACAATTAGTGCATCTTCACCACGGTCACGGAAGTATTCACCCATTGCACAACCAGAATATGGTGCAAGGTATTGTAGTGCAGCAGCTTCTGACGCTGAAGCAACAACAACAATCGTGTTATCTAATGCGCCGTGCTCTTCTAAACTACGTACAACGTTTGCTACTGTAGAAGCTTTTTGACCAATCGCAACATAGATAGATTTAATACCTGTGTTCTTTTGGTTAATAATCGCATCTAGTGCAATCGCTGATTTACCGATTTGACGGTCACCGATGATAAGCTCACGTTGACCACGACCGATTGGAATCATCGAGTCAATTGACTTGATACCTGTTTGTACAGGTTGGTCAACTGATTTACGTTCGATAACACCTGGCGCTACTACTTCAACTGGAGAAAAGCCGTCATTTTCAATCGGACCTTTTCCATCAATAGGCTCACCTAATGTGTTTACTACGCGGCCTAAAAGACCACGACCTACTGGTACTTCCAAAATACGGCCAGTACCTTTTACTTTTACGCCTTCTGCTAGGTCTGCATATGGACCCATAACTACCGCACCTACCGAATCACGGTCAAGGTTTAACGCGATAGCGAAGCGGTTACCAGGAAGTTCGATCATCTCACCTTGCATTGCGTCTGCAAGGCCGTGAATACGAATGATACCGTCGGTTACTGAAACGATAGTACCTTCGTTACGAGCTTCGCTGACAACGTCAAACTGTTCAATACGTTTTTTGATCAGTTCAGCGATTTCAGTGGAATTCAGTTGCATGCTCTGTTCCCCGTTAAGATTGCATTGTTGTAGCTAAGCGGTTCAATTTACCTCTAACAGAACCATCAATTACCATGTCACCAGCTTTAATAACTAAGCCTGACACTACGCTTTCATCTACAATACAATTGAGCTTTACTTTTCGAGCCAAGCGCTTTTCAAGCGCGGCACTAATACTTGATTGTTGGTCAGCTGTTAATTCAACAGCAGACGAAACATCCACAGTAATTTCTTTTTCATATTCAGCTTTTAACAAACCGAACTGTTCAGAAACTTGTGGTAGTACCAACAAACGTTCGTTTTCAGCCATTACTTTAATTAAGTTTTGACCTTGTGGATTCAGTTGTTCGTCACATACTTTAATGAACAAGTCTTGTGCTTGTTCAACAGATGCTCCGCCTGATAAATAGCTGGTCATTGTTTCATTAGTTGAAACTTCTGACGCAAATACTAGCATTTCTTGCCAAGCATCTACCGCACCAGCTGCCACAGCATATTCGAACGCTGCTTTAGCATAGGGACGAGCGATTGTTGTCAATTCAGACATGCCCTATACCCTCTTAAAGTTCTGCTACTAGTTTATCTAAGATGTCGCTGTGTGCAGCGGCATCAATTGAACGCTCGAGAATTTTCTCGGCACCGGCTACCGCAAGAATAGCTACTTGTTTACGTAACTCTTCTTTAGCACGATTGCGTTCAGACTCAATTTCTGTATGGCCAGCAGCTAAGATTTTCTCTTTTTCTGCTTGCGCTTTTTCAGCAGCATCTTCAATTAATTGTGCTTCACGCTTTTTAGCTGCTTCGATAATATCAGCAGCTTGCGCTTTAGCTTCTTTTAATTGTGCTGTTGCTTTTTCTTGCGCTAAGGCAAGATCTTTAGCAGCACGATCAGATGCAGCTAGACCATCAGCAATGGTTTTCTGACGAGTTTCAATAGCAGCAATAATTGGCGGCCATACAAACTTCATACAGAAAATAACGAATACGACAAATGCGATCATTTCACTGACAAAAGTGATATTTACGTTCATTTGTGTACCTCCTATTTAAATTCGCAGTTAAAAAAGTCTAAAAAAAATTAATTAGCCAATTTTCACGAATAGGATGTATAGACCCATTGCAACACCGATGATTGCGATCGCATCGATTAGACCAGCTACGATGAACATTTTAACTTGAAGTTGTGGCGCTAATTCTGGTTGACGAGCAGCAGATTCTAAGAACTTACCACCTAAAAGACCGAAACCGATCGCTGTACCTAATGCACCTAAGCCGATAAGTAACGCAGCTGCTACATATAGTAAACCTAAGTTTTCCATTTTTATCTCCGATTATTAAAGTAAAATTAAAAGTTAAAAAATTAAATTTTTTCGGGTTTCCTTACCCTTTGCCCTTCGGGCCGGCTAATAGCCGTTCTAACCTAATCCCGAAAGGTTAGTGATCTTCGTGCGCTAAACTCAAGTAAACTATCGTTAACGTCATAAAAATAAATGCTTGTAGTGGAATAACTAACAAGTGAAACGCAGCCCATAAGAAGTGCGGGCCAAATATTTGCCAAACACCCATTGTTGCGATCAAGATGAAAATAAGCTCACCAGCATATAAGTTACCAAATAAACGTAAGGCAAGTGATAGCGGACGAGCTAATAAAGTTACTACTTCAAGTACAAAGTTCACAGGATATAATGTCCAATGACCAAAAGGTTGTACGCTCAGCTCTTTGATAAAGCCGCCAATACCTTTCACTTTGATTGAGTAATAAATGATTAACCAAAAAACACCTAATGCTAACGCTAAGGTCATATTAATGTCTGTAGTAGGTACAGATTTAATATAGTGAATACCCACTAGGCCGGCTAAGGTTGGAATAAGATCCACAGGTACCCAGTCCATCGCATTCATTAAGAAAACCCAAACAAAAATCGTCAATGCTAAAGGAGCGATAACCGGGTTTTTGCCATGAAATGAGCTTTTAACGCTATCGTCAACAAACTCAACGATCATTTCAATAGCACATTGAAGCTTACCAGGAACACCTGTTTCTGCTTTTTTTGCCACGGAACGGAAGATATATAAAAACACCATACCTAAGAATATTGACCATCCTAATGTATCAACATGTAATGTCCAGAAACCAGCATCAGTACACGCTTTATTAAACGCGACGCCGCCGTCTGCCATACACATCTTTGCATTAGTTAAATGGTGGCTAATATATTCTTGGCTGGTAATTTCAGCACTTGAAGCCATATTTTTGTCCTAATGATTAAAGTTTAAATTCTAATTTCTATAAAAAATCGGTGTTAATAGTGGTATCACCACTACTAAACAATATGTTGCGAAAAAAGGGGCTGGTAAAATATTCAAAAACTTAAATGCCAATGCAAATAATAATGCTGACAACCCCAGTTTTAACTTCACGCCACTATAAAAGGATTGCATTACCTCTTTGGACGCTTGTGCTCCTGCATATTTAAATGCTTTATATGCAAACACACTATTAGGAAGTATTGCTATTATGCCACCAGCAATAGCTGATTCAGCATATGATACTCCCGCAAAAATAAAGCTTATTATCGTACAAGTGATCAGCACAAAAGCCATGATCAATAGTTGCATTAACGCTAACTTTCTACCTACTTTAATTAATGCATTGTTTTGCCTGTTTATCACAAGGCTCCTCAACGAAGATTTTCGTAAAACTTGTACTTTTTTTCAGCAAGTTTTTATACTTGATAAAAGTCGACGCAAGTATACTGAATTACAGCGTTAATGCAACAAAAGAGGGCAGTGCTTGCCCCCTATATGTGCGAATATCTTATATTAATAATAAATTTATATTAACAATTTTTTAAAATGAACCAAAGCGCGCGACAATGCCATCTAACTCATCTAAGTTACTATACGATATGACTAATTTACCTTTACCTTTTTTATTATGAGAAATGTTCACATGTGAACCAAGCTTCTCTGATAAGTTTTGCTCAAGAGACAAAGTATCTGGGTCTTTCACTTTATCTTCTTTAGGTTGCTCAGGCTGTTGCGCTTTCTTTATTAATGCTTCAGTCTCACGCACATTTAATTCTTTAGCAACTACCGCTCTAGCTGTTGTTGTTTGCACATCCCCTTGCAGCGCAAGTAATGCACGCGCATGACCCATTTCAATATCGCCATGCTCTAATAATGTTTTAACATCATCATTTAAATTATTTAAGCGTAATAGATTAGTAACCGCTGTGCGTGATTTACCAACAGCATCAGCAACCTCTTGATGGGTTAATTCAAATTCCGTCAACAAACGCTCTAACGCAACTGCTTCTTCCATTGCATTTAAATCTTCCCGCTGAATATTTTCAATCAGCGCCATTGCAACCGCAGCTTCATCAGCGACGTTCTTAATTAGACAGGGTACAACATCAATATTGGCTAATTGCGCGGCACGCCATCGACGCTCACCTGCAATAATTTCGTATTTATCATTATCTATAACACGAACAACGATGGGCTGAATGATCCCTTGAGATTTAATTGAATGGCTTAATTCATCTAACGCATCTGGTGACATATCTTTTCGTGGTTGATATTTACCAGGTTGCAATTGTTCTATTGGAAGTTTTTGCAATTCGCTATCGGTAATAGCAGTTGACTCGGGTTGTTGTGTTTCAACGTTATCTGATTCAGCTGCTTTTCTTGGTGCATTGGTTAATAGGGCATCTAAGCCTCTACCAAGGCCTCTACGTTTTGAAGGGCTCATAGTTTTCCTTGCAAAATAATATGTTAACTAGCTTGCTTTTGTTGTTGTTTCTTTCTGATCATTTCGCCTGCTAAGGCTAAATAGGCTTTAGCACCTGTTGATGATTTATCGTAATACATTGCTGGTGCACCAAAACTTGGCGCTTCTGCTAAACGTACATTTCTAGGAATAACAGTACGATAAACTTTATCACCGAAATGTCGTTTTAATTGTTCTGAAACGTCGTTTGCAAGGCGATTACGGGGGTCATACATGGTACGTAAAATCCCTTCTATTTCTAAATCACCATTAACCACAGATTGTAATTGCGAAATGGTATCCATTAATGCTGTTAAACCTTCAAGCGCATAATATTCACATTGCATTGGCACTAATACAGAATCAGCGGCAGTCATCGCATTTACCGTCAGCATATTTAACGAAGGAGGGCAATCGATGATGATAAAGTCATAATTATTTCTTACTGGTGCTAAAGCATTTTTAAGGCGTTGTTCACGCGCGTAAACTTCCATTAGCTTGATTTCAGCGGCTGTAACGTCTGTATTAGCAGCAATAAGGTGATATATGCCTGTTGTTTCTTTGCAAACAACTTGTTCAAAGGGAGTTTCTTCAATTAATAATTCATAACAGGTTGCATGTACATCATACTTATCAATACCGCTCCCCATTGTGGCATTACCTTGAGGGTCTAAATCGATTAACAATACCTGACGTTTAGTAGCGGCTAATGACGCGGCTAAATTAACAGCTGTAGTAGTTTTGCCAACACCACCTTTTTGGTTAGCAACTGCAATTATTTTTCCCACTGAAACCTCAATTTTTATTATTGTTAAACGTTTATTAGTTCAATCAAATGACGTTCACCTGTAAGTTCAGGCACTTTTATTTCATAACTTTTCGCTAATATAACACCTTTAGGTAATTGCGTTAATTCTTCTTGTGGATATTGGCCTTTTAGCGCATAAAACCTTCCTTGCTCTTTTTCAACAAGGTGGTGACACCATTGCACCATATCTTCTAGTGATGCAAAAGCGCGACTTAATATCCCATCAAATGGTACATCAGGTTGGTATGCTTCAACTCGCGATAATAAAGGAGATACATTAGCAAGTTTTAATTGAAAAACAACCTGCTTTAAAAAGGTTATGCGCTTACCTAAGCTATCCAGTAACGTAAAGTGCTTTTCTGGGTACATTATAGCTAAAGGTATACCAGGTAAACCCGGACCAGTGCCAACATCTATAAACGCTTTCCCCGCAAGGTGAGGGCCAACCATCATACTGTCTAAAATATGTTTTACCAACATATCTTCTGGGTTTCTAACCGAAGTTAAATTATACGCATTATTCCATTTATTCAGTAACTCAACATAACTAATTAACTGAGTGATCTGTTGTTCTGATACGTTAAGCTCCGTTTTATTAATTAAACGTGCTAAGTTTTCTTTCAACGACATGTATAAGTCCAAAGAATCTATGCGGATTTTCGCAATAAACCATGTTTTTTAAGATAAACTAATAATAACGATATTGCGGCAGGTGTGATACCAGAAATTCGTGAAGCTTTACCAATGGTTTCAGGTTTAGCGTCTGTTAACTTAGCCACAACTTCATTTGAAAGCCCGGATATTTGGCTGTAATCAAATTCAACAGGGATCAATGTATCTTCATGACGTTTTTTCTTGGCAATGTCGTCAAGCTGTCTATCAATATAGCCAGCATACTTAATTTGAATTTCAACTTGCTCAGCCGCTTGTTTGTCGGCTAAAGGTTGACCTAATGAGTCTATTGCCATTAAATCTTGGTAACGAACTTCAGGTCGACGTAATAGCTCTTCTAAACTATTTTCACGGCTGATCGGGTTTTTAACTAACTTATTAATTTGTTCAACAGCACTATGATCTTTCTGGATCCAAGTCGATTTCAAACGCTGACGTTCTACTTCTATATTTTCTAGTTTTTCGTTAAAGCGCTGCCATCTTTTATCATCAACCAATCCAAGTTTACGACCCGTTTCTGTTAAACGAATATCGGCATTGTCTTCTCTAAGCAATAATCTATATTCAGCACGAGAGGTAAACATACGGTATGGTTCTTTGGTGCCGAGTGTTGCTAAGTCATCAACAAGAACTCCCATATAGGCTTGATCACGACCTAAGATCATTTCCTCTTTACCTTGAACACGTGCAGCAGCATTGGTTGCTGCTATTAGTCCTTGAGCGCCAGCTTCTTCGTAACCTGTTGTACCGTTTATTTGACCAGCAAAATATAAATTATTGATAAATTTACTTTCTAAGGTTTGTTTTAAATCACGAGGATCAAAAAAGTCATATTCAATCGCATAGCCCGGGCGGGTTATATGTGCATTTTCAAAGCCTTTAATCGATCGAACTAACGCCATTTGAACATCAAACGGCAAACTGGTTGAAATACCGTTAGGATAAACCTCATGTGTAGTTAGACCTTCTGGTTCTACAAATATTTGGTGTGTATCTTTATCTGCAAAACGCATAATTTTATCTTCAATTGAAGGACAATAACGTGGTCCTACGCCTTCAATGACGCCTGTGTACATTGGCGATCTATCAAGTCCTTTTCGAATAATATCATGAGTATGACTATTGGTATGAGTAATAAAACAAGGTATTTGTTCTGGATGATCTGCTGTTGAACCCATGAATGAAAAAACCGGTCTAGGATCATCACCTGGTTGTGCTTCCATCACTGAAAAATCTAAAGTTCTAGCGTCTAACCTTGGAGGAGTACCTGTTTTTAAACGATCCATTCTAAAAGGCATATCGCGTAATTTATTTGCTAAGTTAACACTAGCAGGATCTCCAGCTCTACCGCCTTGATAATTATTCAAACCAATATGTATTTGACCTGCGAGGAAAGTACCAACCGTTAATACAACGGTTTGAGCTTTAAACTTTAAACCCATTTGAGTTGATACACCAACGACTTGATCATTTTCTAAAATAAGATCATCACAAGGTTGTTGAAAGATCGTTAAGTTTTCTTGGTTTTCAAGATAATTACGTACGTAATTTCGATACAGAGTGCGATCTGCTTGAGCTCTAGTAGCTCTTACAGCAGGGCCTTTGCTTGCATTTAAGGTACGAAATTGAATGGCAGCATGATCAATTGCTGTTGCCATTAAGCCACCAAGAGCATCAATTTCTTTAACCAAATGTCCTTTGCCGATCCCACCGATTGCTGGGTTACAAGACATTTGACCTAACGTGTCAATATTATGTGTTAGCAATAGGGTATTACAACCCATACGAGCAGCTGCCAAGGCTGCTTCTGTACCAGCATGACCACCACCTACAACGATGACTTCATAAGTGTCTTGATACCACATAATGCCACTAACCTTAAAATGTATTTCTTGCAAAAGGGCACGTATTTTATCTTGTTTTCTTGAGAAGTGAAACGATCAAATCACTAAAAAGATCTGTTGTGGATCATTAATAATATATAAAGATCTATATAAAGATCTTATTATTGATCTTTATTAGTTCATCCATTTTCTGTGGATAAGGCTTTTTTCTTCATATAAATCAATTTGATCTTAATGATCGTTTCTTGTGATCAAAGTATGATCATATACTAAATAACCTTTGATCAAAATCGCTATTTATCCACAAGTACAATTATGATTATATTTATTAACTGGAAAATAAATTTTAATACAGGGATTATTTCCTAGTTATCCACATTAGCTGTTTCTCTTTATGTATTTTGTGGATAACATATTGGTAAGTCGTTTATAACTGATCTTTATTTGTTAATAGCCATGCTTGTGCTTCTTCTTCTGGATCAATGTCAAGTGTCATATCAAATGTTTTTATTGTTATTAAACGTTCACAACCCTTTGATTCTATAAGTTTATCTATATTTTTAGCAGCTAAACAAAATGTATCATAGTTAGAGTCTCCAATACCGATCACCATATACTTAGTTGAGGATAGATCGATCGTGGTGCTTGTGAGTTGATCAATAAAAGGCAGTAAGTTGTCTGGGTAATCTCCAGCACCATGTGTTGATGTACATATTAACCATGTTTGATTTTGGGTAGCAATATTGCTCAGATCAGGTGATAAATGCAAAGTTACATCATGACCTAATTCTACTAATGACTCTTCGCATGCTTCTGCAACATACTCTGTGCCGCCTAGCATGCTTCCAACGATGATTTGAAATGAAGACATTACGATCCTTTATTTGCCGATACAAAATGATGAAAAGATCTGACCTAGCAGATCATCATTGGTAAATTCGCCTGTTATTTGATTTAACGCGTTCTGACAAAGTCTTAATTCTTCAGCTAGAATTTCACCTGCCACATACGATTCAAGTTGCTCTAAACCAACACTAAGGTGATGATAACCTTGTTCAATGGCTGCTAAATGGCGTCTACGGGCCATAAAACCACCTTCTGTACTACCTTGATAACCCATAATATCTTTTAAGTGGCCAGTTAGTAATGAAATACCATCTTGGTTTTTTGCAGAAAGGGTTATGGTTGGATAGTCAGTATTTTTATCAAATTGAACGGCTTTATTGAATATATCTGCTTTGTTTTTAATGATGGTCAATTCAATGTTTTCTGGCAGCTTTTCAAAAAACTCGGGCCAGTATTTTTTTGGATCT
This sequence comes from Thalassotalea sp. 1_MG-2023, assembly GCF_030546745.1. Lineage (GTDB taxonomy): Bacteria > Pseudomonadota > Gammaproteobacteria > Enterobacterales > Alteromonadaceae > Thalassotalea_C. Next base: position 37,046 of record NZ_JAUOPD010000013.1, on the reverse strand, counting down.
TCAATTGACTGATCCGCGTCAATTAATAGTAAAATTCGATCTGCTTGTTTTATTTCCTGCCATGCGCGTTCAATCCCTATTTGCTCGACTTTATCTGATGACTCTCTAAGCCCTGCAGTGTCAATAATATGTAGCGGCATCCCATCAATATGAATATGTTCTGATAATACGTCTCGTGTTGTTCCTGCGATATCTGTAACAATAGCGCTTTCTTTACCGCTTAACGCATTTAACAAGCTCGATTTACCTGCGTTAGGGCGGCCAGCGATAACAACTCTCATACCTTCTCTTAATAAACTACCTTGCTTCGCTTTTTGCTGCACATCTTCTACTTTTTTGATCAGTGATTTAAGTTGATTTACTACTTTTTCATCTGCAAGAAAATCAATTTCTTCTTCTGGAAAATCAATAGCAGCTTCCACATACATTCTTAAATGAATGGTGTCGTTTACTATCTCGTGAATTAATGCTGAAAAATCGCCTTGTAACGAATGTAACGCGCTTTTTGCTGCTTGTTCTGATGTTGCATTGATCAAGTCTGCAATCGCTTCGGCTTGTGCTAAATCGAGCTTATCATTTAGAAAAGCTTGTTCACTGAATTCACCGGGGTTGGCCATACGAATATTGTTAATTGTGATGATAGATTTTAACAACATATCAAGAATAACGGGGCCGCCATGGCCTTGAAGTTCCAATACATCTTCACCCGTAAATGAATTTGGACCTTTAAAAAATAATGCGATACCCTGATCAATGATTTGTTGATTATTATCATAAAAGGGTAAGTATTCAGCCTTTCTAATCGCAGGGCATCTACCTAATACTTTTTCTGCAACTATAGAGGCTAAGGGGCCCGATACTCTAATAATACCGACACCGCCTCTACCGGGTGGAGTAGCTTGTGCTGCAATGGTTTCAATATTGGATACTGTTGTTGTCATAATGCTCTAACGACTAAATATGAATGCCAGTATTATAAACATAATCGTATTCAGGGTAAAAAAAAGCGACCTTTCGGTCGCTTAATGTTATTTATTTTTTTGCTTTTCGAGTGAGGCAAATATAATTTTCATCTGAATGATGGAAATCACATTACTCACTAGCCAGTACAATACTAAGCCTGACGGGAACCAGAAGAAAAAGATAGTAAACATTACCGGCATATATTGCATGATTTTTTGCTGCATAGGGTCTTGAATGGTCATTGGTTGCATTTTCTGCATTATGAACATACTGATACCCATCAACACTGGTAATATGTAGTAAGGATCTTTAGAAGATAAGTCAGTTAACCATAAGCCGAAAGACGCATGTCTTAATTCAACACTTTCTAAAAACACCCAATATAATGCTAAGAAAATAGGCATTTGAATTAATAACGGTAAACAACCACCCGCAGGATTTACTTTCTCTTTGCGATAAAGCTCCATCATGGCTTGAGAAAGTTTTTGTCTATCGTCTCCAAAGCGTTCTTTTAATTGCGTCATTTTTGGCTGTAGTTCACGCATTTTTGCCATAGACGTGTATTGCGCTTTGGTGAGCGGATACATAATACCTTTTACGATGACCGTAATGATAATAATTGCGACACCCCAGTTGATCACAAGTGCTTGTATTTGAATCAGTAACCAATGTAGTGGTGAACTGATCATAAATAAAAAGCCAAAATCAACAGTGAGATCAAGTCCATCTGCTATTTCAGCTAGTGCATCTTGATCTTTAGGCCCGACATAGAACGTAGTTGAAATGGTTTCTGTTGAACCGGGTTCAATAATTTGAGCAGGGGCTTTAAAGCCAATAACCGCTTCATTCTTACTACGCGAAAACTCGGTATATAATAAGTTTACTTGCTCAGCATTAGGTACCCAAGCTGATACAAAGTAATGTTGAAGCATAGCAACCCAACCACCTTGAGTTGTTTCATTTAATTTTGCGTCTGCAATGTCATCAAAGTCATATTTTTCGTAGCGTTCTTCTTTGGTAGAATAAGCTGCACCTCGATAGGTTGGTATTAAAGCACTTGATTGATCAACACTAGCCGATTGGCGTAGCTGAGCATATAGTTCAACACTTGCTGCACTGTTTGATGCATTTTCAACAATATAATCTACGTCGACTTGGTAACTACCTAGTGTAAAGGAGAAGTTTTTCTTAACGGTTAAGCCATCGTTTGTAATATAAGTTAATGAAACAACCAGTGGTTGACCTTCGGTCATTTGATAAGTGGTGTTTTCAACTTGGTAAATAGGGCGACCTTTCACTGTGCGGTCAATGCCTTGTGCACCCGTTAATCCGCTTTGTGCAATATATCTAAAATCACCATTTTGCATCATGGTAAACGGAATACCGTTACCCTGTTCCGTGTCATAATCAAGCAAAGTGGCTTCAACGATATCACCGCCTTTGGTATCTATTTTTATGGCTAACACATCAGTTGTAATTTCTACTAAAGTTGCGCTAGCTTTTGTTGTAGCTTCTGTTGATTTTGAAGCACTCGGCGCAGGAACGAAGTCATCATCACTTGATTGTGTGATAGCTGAATCATTGTCGCTTTGACTGAATTGTGTGATCGGTTCAGGCGCATTGTCTTGTTGCCATTGCTGATACAGCAAAAAACTAACAACCATAAGCGCAATAAATAAAAAACTGCGTTGAGACTCCATAATTAATACTTTCTCTTCTTTTTTGGTGGTACGGGATCTTCACCGCCCGTATTTAGTGGGTGGCATTTTAGTATACGTTTGCCTGCTAACCAACAACCTTTTACAACACCAAAGCGATTAATTGCTTCAATTGCATAAAAAGAGCATGTTGGCGTGAACCTACAGTTATTCCCTAATAACGGGCTAAGCCAGCGTTGGTAAGCTTTTACAGCAGATATGGCTATTTTTTGTGGCGTTGAATTATTTTTCGCCATATTTTATCCAACTGCTTAGTTATTTGTTGGTTATCGAGTTCATCTGTGCCTGAGCGAACCATAACTACTATATCAATATGGGGTAATTGATGTTGTTTCAAGCGAAAACTATTTCGAACTAATCTTTTTATTCGATTTCTTTGCACAGCAAGTTTTACGCGTTTTTTAGCAATGGCTAAACCTAAACGACTATTTTGCTCTGAATTTGGTGTAATTAGTACAGTGATATGGCTAGAGCCAAAACGAGATGGGTTTTTAAAAGCTGATTGGAATTGACTGGGAGTCAAGAGTCTTGACTCCCGAGTAAATTCAAAAGTAACCATGTGGTTACAAACTCTTTATCGAAAGATTAATAAAGAGATTAAGCGCTTAGGCGTGCGCGGCCTTTAGCACGGCGACGTGCTAATACTGCACGACCGTTTTTAGTAGCCATACGAGCACGGAATCCGTGGTTACGCTTACGTTTTAATACGCTAGGTTGAAATGTTCTTTTCATTACGCTATCCGTCGGTTGTTGTTGCCCTGGCAAAACCGCCGTTTCGAGCACACTTGGTCAAAAAAAGAGGCGGAATTCTATATATTATACGCACTAATGTCAATCATTAATCTTGATTATATTGTTAGAGGATCAAAATAGATCTTTTTGTCGATCCTGTACATATCCACAGTTTTCTAACATTTACGATTGTAAATCGATCATTCTATCTCTTGTTTGTGCTTTTTCTGACGTTAATTTCTGCTTTTTTCAAGTGACAAATAAAAAATCAAGCCATTAAATAGCTGACTTTAGCGATTATTTCTATTTTTTTGTAAAATAGTCAAAAGTCAATATTGAAGTTGTGGATAAGTAGAGGGATAATGCTTGGATATTATAAAAAAGATAATCAGGTTTATCACTCTTTTCTCATTTTAAAGTGGTAGATCAGCTAGGAGCCTATCGTTGGATCATTCTTTGTGGCAACGCTGCTTGTCAGTATTACAAGAAGAGTTGCCTGCTCAGCAGTTTAGTATGTGGATTAGACCGCTTCAATGTGTCGTAGATAATAATGTCATGACTTTGTATGCGCCAAACCGCTTTGTACTAGATTGGGTTCGTGATAAATACGTTAACCGTATTAATGAATTAGTCAGCCTAGAAGAAAGTGGAAATCCGCCTTTATTACGTTTTGATGTAGGTAGTATTCCTAAAGTTAAGGTTAGTAGCAACAACAGTGCTTCAATGCCATCAGCACCGCTAAGCCAACCAAAAGCTTCGAATAACCAGGTACCTGAATCAAACTTACCGAAAAAAACTAACGTTAGAGTAAATTATACTTTTGATAATTTTGTTGAAGGTAAGTCTAATCAATTAGCACGAGCGGCTGCTTCACAAGTAGCTGATAATCCTGGCTCTGCATATAATCCCTTGTTTATTTACGGGGGAACGGGTCTAGGTAAAACTCATTTATTACACGCTGTTGGTAACGGTATTTTGCTAAATAAACCTGATGCAAAAATTGCTTATATGCACTCAGAACGTTTTGTTCAAGATATGGTTCGTGCATTACAAAATAATGCTATCGAAAAATTCAAACAATATTACCGTTCTGTTGATGCATTATTAATTGATGATATTCAATTTTTTGCTAATAAAGAACGCACTCAGGAAGAATTTTTTCATACCTTTAATGCGCTTTTAGAAGGTAATCAGCAAATAATATTAACGAGTGATCGTTACCCTAAAGAAATTGACGGTGTAGAAGATAGATTAAAATCTCGATTCGGTTGGGGCTTAACCATTGCGATTGAGCCTCCTGAGCTTGAAACGCGCGTTGCAATATTAAAGAGAAAAGCACAAGAGAGCCATGTTAACCTTGCCGATGAAGTTGCATTTTTCATCGCTAAGCGTTTAAGGTCAAATGTTAGGGAATTAGAAGGCGCACTTAATCGTGTGATCGCTAACGCTAATTTCACTGGCAGAGCAATTAATATTGATTTTGTTAAGGAAGCACTAAGAGATTTACTTGCCTTACAGGATAAGTTAGTTACTATCGATAACATACAAAAAACCGTTGCTGAATATTATAAAATAAAGGTATCTGATTTATTATCAAAAAGACGTAATCGTTCGGTAGCAAGACCAAGACAAATAGCAATGGCCTTATCGAAAGATCTCACCAATCATAGCTTACCTGAAATAGGCGAAGCGTTTGGTGGAAAAGACCACACAACTGTTTTACATGCTTGTCGGAAAGTTAAAGCATTACGTGAAGAATCTCATGATATTAAAGAAGATTATTCAAATTTAAATAGAACGTTATCTTCCTAACAAAAAGAGTAATAAAGAGTAGGTAAAAAATGAAGTTTTCCTTAAATAGAGAATTGTTATTAAAACCATTGCTATTGGTATCCGGAGCGGTTGAACGTAAAAGTACCTTACCTATTCTTGGTAATGTGTTAATTGAGGTTAGTGAGCAATCACTTACATTAACTGCCACTGATTTAGAATTAGAAATGGTTGCTTATGCTGATATCGATAATGCAGAAGCCAACGGTAAATTAACAATACCAGCGCGTAAGCTTTTAGATATTTGTAAAAGCTTGCCTGATGGGGCTTTGATTAGTTTTGAATCTACAGATGATACTGTCACTATTTCTTCAGGACGTAGTAAATATTCCTTGTCTACTTTGCCGGCAACAGATTTTCCTAATATTGAAGAGTGGAAAGGTGACGTTGAATTTAAATTAAGTAAAGCGCAGTTACTACGCCTCATTGAAAGTACCCATTTTTCCATGGCCAACCAAGATGTTCGTTACTATTTAAATGGTATGTCTATCGAAACAGAAGCTAATGAAATTCGTTCTGTTGCAACTGACGGGCATCGTTTAGCTATTTGTAAAATATCAAATGATGAATTACAACTGCCAAATCGACAAGTGATTGTGCCTAGAAAGGGTATTTTAGAAATCATTCGCTTACTTGATCCAGTCGATGAAGAAGTTCAAGTCTTTTTAGGTTCTAATCATATTCGTATTATTGATACCGAATTTTCTTTCACCAGTAAATTAGTTGATGGTCGTTTTCCTGATTATCGTCGAGTTCTTCCTCGAAACGGTGATAAGATTTTAAATGCTGACAAAGATCAACTTAAACAAGTTTTATCTAGAGCTTCAATTTTGTCGAATGAAAAATTCAAAGGTGTACGTTTAAATTTTGCTGACAGTGAATTAAAAATTACCGCTAATAATCCCGAGCAAGAACAAGCAGAAGAAATATTAGAAGTAAACTTTCCTTACGAAGATGTCGAAATTGGTTTTAATGTAAACTATGTGCTTGATGTGTTAAATGCAATTAAAGAGCAAGGTGTTAAATTTACCTTAGCTGATGCAAATAGTAGCGTAGTTATTGAAGGGCAAGATTCAAACGAAGCGTTATATGTTGTGATGCCTATGCGTTTGTAATGAGTATTAAAGATTTAAATGCATATCAATTTAGAAATTTAGTAGACGGGAAGATTTCGCTTCACTCAGAATTTAACTTTATTCTGGGTGATAATGGTAGTGGCAAAAGTAGTCTTTTAGAAAGTATTTATTACCTTAGCCATGGTAAATCGTTTAGAACCACGAACGTTAGTAATTTAGTTCGTAATGAGTCACAACGTTTTGTCTTGAGTGCTAAAACATTTAATGATCAAATGTTAGGTATTGAATATTCACTATCGGGTGAAAAGAGAATTAAAATAGACGGTGAACGTCAAACAAAGCTTTCTGAGCTTGCAAAGAACTTAGCGGTACAAGTAGTAACGCCCGAAAGTTTTAAGTTGTTTATTGGTGGACCACGAGAACGCAGAAAGTTTATCGATTTAGGATTGTTTCACGTGAAACATTCTTTTCCTGAAGTTTGGCGGCAATTTAATAAAACGTTAAAACAACGGAATGCATGTTTAAAGCAACGATTAAGTGAACAGCAGTTACAATATTGGACAGAACAGTTCTGCCAACTTTCAGAAACAATTGCTGAATTAAGATCTGGTTATATAAAAGAGTTATCAATAGAAGTAACGAATTGGTTGTCGGTATTATTACCAGAAATTAACGATTCGATTAAGCTACAGTATCTACAGGGTTGGCACAGTAAAAAAGAATTATTTGACGTGTTAACACAGAATAAAGATAAAGAACTTGAACGTGGCTTTTCACTATATGGTGCACATAAATTTGATGTTAGATTTCAATTTAACACATTGTCGTTGGAGCAGAGACTTTCAAGAGGTCAACAAAAGTTGTTTTTACTCGCGTTAACTTTTGCACAAACTAAGTTAATTGAAAAAGTTAAACGAGTAAAACCAATTTTATTAATTGATGATATAGGTGCTGAATTGGACATTAGCTCTAGAACAGCAATGTCGGTGGCAAATCAGCTTTTGAATTGTCAATCAATTATCACCGCAATTGATAAAAGTGCAGTGGAACCACTGGTTCCGAAAAACAAAAATTATAAAATGTTTCACGTGAAACATGGCAATATTTCTTTAATGAGTGAGTAGGCTAAAGCTATGAGTGTAGAAAATGAATATGGCTCAGACAGTATTAAGGTTTTAAAAGGGCTGGACGCTGTAAGAAAAAGACCTGGTATGTATATTGGTGACACTGATGATGGCACTGGTTTACATCACATGGTTTTTGAGGTGTTAGATAATTCAATAGATGAAGCACTTGCAGGTCACTGTAGTGATATAGTGGTTACTATTCACCTTGACGGTTCTGTATCTGTAAAAGATGATGGCCGTGGTATACCAACGGATATTCACCCAGAAGAAGGCGTTTCCGCAGCAGAAGTTATCATGACAGTATTACATGCTGGGGGTAAATTCGGTGGTGAAGACTCTGGATATAAAGTATCAGGTGGTTTGCATGGTGTAGGTGTTTCAGTTGTTAATGCATTAAGTCATAAACTAACACTAACAATCCGTAGAAACGGTGAACTTCATGAACAAGAGTATAAATTAGGAGAGCCACAAGCACCGTTGGCACTAGTTGGTGAAACAGATCAAACCGGTACAGAATTAAGGTTTTGGCCAAGTGAAGAAACATTCACTGATGTAGAATTTCACTATGACATTCTGGTAAAACGTATCCGTGAACTATCTTTCTTAAATTCAGGTGTCTCAATAAAACTGATTGATGAACGTGAAGAAGGTAAAGAAGAACATTTCTTTTATGAAGGCGGTATTCAAGCGTTTGTTGATTATTTAAATACAAATAAAACAGCTGTAAATGAAGAAATATTTTATTTTGACTTAGAACGTGAAGATGGAATTGCCGTTGAAGTAGCAATGCAATGGAATGATGGCTTCCAAGAAAATATACATTGTTTTACTAATAATATACCTCAACGAGACGGGGGAACACATTTAAGTGGTTTTAGAGCTGCGTTAACTCGTACCATCAATAGTTACATGGTAAAAGAAGGGTTAAATAAATCTAAAAAGGGTGAAACAAATCCATCTGGAGATGATGCCCGTGAAGGATTAACAGCAGTTATTTCAGTTAAAGTACCAGATCCAAAATTTTCATCACAAACTAAAGATAAGCTAGTTTCTTCAGAAGTAAAAACTGCAGTAGAACAAGCGATGGGTGAAAAGCTAGGGGAGTACTTGTTAGAGAATCCAGGTACAGCAAAAACAGTAATCATGAAAATTGTTGATGCCGCTAGAGCAAGAGAAGCTGCTCGTAAAGCGCGTGAGATGACTCGCAGAAAAGGTGTGCTTGATATAGCGGGTTTACCTGGAAAGCTTGCTGATTGCCAAGAAAAAGATCCGGCGTTATCTGAAATATACATAGTGGAGGGTGACTCTGCGGGTGGTTCAGCTAAACAAGGTCGAAATCGTAAAAACCAAGCAATCTTGCCACTTAAGGGTAAAATACTAAACGTAGAAAAAGCACGTTTTGATAAAATGATTGCTTCGGTAGAAGTAGGAACATTAATTACTGCCCTGGGTACAGGTATTGGCCGTGATGAATACAACCCTGAAAAGCTTCGTTATCATTCAATCATAATAATGACCGATGCTGATGTTGATGGTTCTCATATTCGAACTTTGCTATTAACATTCTTCTATCGTCAAATGCCAGAAATTATGGAACGCGGTCATGTTTTTATTGCACAGCCACCACTATATAAAGTTAAGAAAGGTAAACAAGAACGTTATATTAAAGATGACGATGCGTTAATTGAATACTTAACAACTCTAGCATTAGAGAATGCATCATTACATGTGAATGAATCAGCACCTGCAATTTCAGGCTTGGCATTAGAAAAGTTAGTAAATCAATTTAGAAGAGCATATAACACAATTAAACGTGTATCACGTCAAATACCGGAAGATATTCTAATTAAGATGGTCTATTCATCAACTATTAATATCGAAGACTTTTCTGATGAAGAGAAAGTTACAGCTTGGAAAGATAACCTAATAAAGCAGCTTGATGACCAAGATGGCAACGGTTCAATTTATACAGCTTCAGTAGAGCAAGATAAAGAACGTAACATTTATTATCCACGATTCAATGTTAGAAAACATGGTATTGATAAAGTATATAACTGTGGTTATGAATTTATTCATTCAAAAGAGTTTAAAGAATTGACTGATCTTAACGTTGCGATAAATGGTCTTATTGAAGAAGGCGGTTATGTAAAACGTAATGAAAAAATAAAGCAAGTTTCTACCTTTGATGAAGCATTAACATGGTTAATGGCTGAATCTAAACGAGGACAGTATATCCAACGTTATAAAGGTTTGGGTGAAATGAACCCAGATCAATTGTGGGAGACTACGATGGATCCAGAAACAAGACGTATGTTGAAAGTAACTATTGAAGACGCAATTGCAGCAGATCAACTATTCAATACGTTAATGGGTGATCATGTTGAGCCGCGTAGACACTTTATTGAAGAAAATGCGTTGAAAGTAGAAAACTTGGATGTTTAGTTTAAGGTAATTAACTCAATGCCGATCAATTAAACAATTGATCGCTGAGAAAAACGCTTATACGACAATAGCTCTATCTTTATGATCGGGCTATTTTTTTATGTTAGTGATGCGATTAAATGAAATGATAGACAAAAATGTAGAGCCTAATAGCTTGAAGTGTTAAAAAGCTAACGGCTAGATAAATGGAAGCAGTATTAACTAGGAGCGTTAAGGGGATGATTACCGATAAACTGGTTTGCTTGAAAAAAGTCGACTAACTAAAGTGGCAAATAAAACTCTTTTCAGAGCAGTTCTCCATGGCATAGGCTTATGTACAAGGTGAAATTAAAAGCCGGCTAGATTGTCAAAAAAGTTGTGCCATTGAATAAAAACAATCTTAACGGATTGGCTTAACTTTTAAGTGATTTATTGGAACTGGCTTTATATACAGTGAAAATGAGTGTTGGTTTGAAATAATGACCGGTCATGAAATATACGGTTTTACCAATGATAAAAATAAAAAATTAAAATATTCGAGTTTTTGCTCAATTTATCACTGCTGTAAACTAGGCGAATAAACAGACAAACGTTATACTAGCGCCAGCAAATTAAAATTTTATATTATAAATACAGGCACGCATGAGTACGTTTAATAGCAAAACATTCCAAGGATTGATTTTACAATTACAAGATTACTGGTCTCGACAGGGGTGTGTCATTGTACAGCCTTTAGATTTAGAAGTTGGTGCTGGTACCTTTCATCCCATGACATTTTTGCGTGCGGTAGGACCTGAGCCTATCAGTAGCGCATATGTGCAACCTTGTCGAAGACCAACAGATGGTCGTTACGGGGAAAACCCAAACCGCTTACAGCATTATTACCAATTTCAAGTGATGTTAAAGCCTTCTCCGAAGAATATACAAGAGTTATATTTAAACTCATTGAAAGAACTTGGTATAGATCCTCTAGTACATGATATCCGTTTTGTTGAAGATAACTGGGAGTCACCAACCCTTGGAGCTTGGGGATTAGGCTGGGAAATTTGGCTAAACGGAATGGAAATAACTCAATTTACTTACTTTCAACAAGTCGGTGGTTTAGAGTGTGCACCTGTAACAGGCGAAATCACTTACGGTTTAGAACGTTTAGCTATGTATATTCAAAATGTAGATAGTATCTATGACTTAGTGTGGACAGATGGTCCAATGGGTAAAGTCCTTTATGGAGATGTATTCCATCAAAATGAAGTAGAGCAATCGGCATATAACTTTGAACATGCAGATGTAAAGGCGCTATTCGGCCAATTTGATCAGTGTGAAAAAGACAGTGAAAAACTTATCGAAAAGGGCTTAGCATTACCGGCTTATGAACAAGTGATGAAAGCTTCACATGCCTTTAACTTATTAGATGCACGCCATGCAATTTCAGTAACAGAAAGACAACGCTATATTTTACGTGTAAGAGCATTATCCAAAGCATGTGCAGAGGTTTATTATGCGACGAGAGAACAATTAGGCTTCCCACTTTGTGGTGATAAAGAGGTGGGAGAATAACACATGATTAAAGAAACATTATTAATAGAGTTAGGTACCGAAGAACTGCCACCCAAAGCGTTACAAAAATTAGCGACCACTTTCTACAGTCAAATAACGACACAATTGGAACAAGCAGAGCTAGCCTTTGAACAGGCTTCTTGGTTTGCTTCTCCAAGGCGTTTAGCGGTGCAGATTACGCAATTAATCGATAAGCAAGCAGATAAAGAAATTGAAAAGCGCGGGCCTGCGATAAACGTAGCGTTTGATGAAGAAGGTAACCCAAGTAAGGCTGCCTTAGGTTGGGCAAAGTCAAATGGTATCACTATTGAGCAAGCACAGCGATTGAAAACTGATAAAGGTGAATGGTTACTACACAAGGCATTACAACCAGGCAAAACAATTCAGGAATTGATTCCTGAAATGGTTAATAAAGCAATTGCGAAGCTACCAATTCCAAAACCAATGCGTTGGGGAAGCTCAAGAACACAATTTATTCGTCCAATTCATACGTTAACACTTATGTTTGGTGAACAAATTATAACAGGTGAAGCGTTAGGTATTGAGTCAAACAACTTGCTACAAGGTCATAGATTCCATCATCAAGGTTTAATCTCCCTTGAACATGCAAATGATTATGTTGCAACGTTAAAACAAGCGTATGTTGTTGCAGATTATCAAGAAAGAAAGCAATTAATCGTTGATCAGATTAAAAAAGCTGAGCAAGAGCTAAATGCTGTGGCTTTAATTGACGAAGAATTATTAGAAGAAGTTACATCAATTGTTGAGTGGCCAGTTACCTTAATCGGTAGCTTTGATAAAGAATTTTTAGATGTACCACCTGAGCCATTAATCTATTCAATGAAAGATCACCAAAAATATTTTCCAGTTGAGGATAAACAGGGAAAATTATTAAACAAATTTATTTTTGTTGCCAACATTGAAAGTAAAGATGCAAACCAGGTTATCTTCGGTAATGAAAAAGTAATACGTCCACGATTAGCCGACGCCGAGTTTTTCTTTAAAACAGATAAAAAGCAAACACTTGAATCAAGACTTGAAAGTTTAGAGTCCGTATTGTTTCAAAAACAATTAGGAACGTTAAAAACCAAATCTGAACGAATAGCGTCACTAAGTGAATATATTGCGGAAAAAATAAATCAATCACCTAAACTGGCATACCGTGCAGGCCTATTAAGTAAAACGGACTTAATGACAGAAATGGTATTAGAATTTCCTCAAGTGCAAGGCACCATGGGAAAATACTACGCACAGCATGATGGCGAAGACGTTGAGGTAGCACAAGCATTAGAAGATCAATACCGACCAAGATATTCTGGCGATAGTATTCCTAAAGGTGTTATTGGTTGTGCGGTAGCTATTGCTGACAAAATTGACACATTGGTTGGAATATTTGGTATCAATCAACCGCCAAAAGGTGATAAAGATCCATTTGCACTACGTAGAGCTGCCATTGGCATGATTCGCATAATTATTGAAAAACAGCTTGATTTAGACATTGCTGATCTAGTGTCACAAAGTGTCAGCTTATACGGTGAAGTGTTAACGAATGACAATACAACCCAACAAGTGATTGATTTTGTACTTGGTCGATTTAAAGCACATTATCAAGAGCAAAAAATTAGTGTTGATGTCATTCAGGCTGTATTAGCCAACTCACCAACGGCTCCACTAGATTTTGAAAAGCGAGTATTCGCTGTAAATCATTTTAAAACCATGGAAGCAGCACAAACATTAGCTGCTGCAAACAAACGAGTAGGTAACATTTTAGCCAAGTTTGATGGTCAGTTATTTTCGACTTTTAATACAGACTATGCTTGTGATGATAATGAAACAGAATTAGCCAATACTTTTTCAAAAGTAAAAGAAAAAATTCAACCATTAGTTGCAGCTCAAGACTACCAGCAGGCATTAGCTGAACTTGCCAATATTAAGCAGCCCATTGATAACTTTTTTGATAATGTCATGGTAATGGCTGATGATGAACAAGTGAAAGTGAATCGTTTAACGCTATTAAATGAAATACGTAATAGCTTTTTAGACATTGCTGATATTTCGGTGTTACAAAATTAAACCCTATTGATTTAATTGTTTTAAAAGTGGTTGAACTAGAAACGCAATAAATAAGCAAAGCTATATTAAAAAGGGTAGTTGTTAACAATTACCCTTTTTTGATCACATATTGAAAAGGGAGCACATCGGTTTGTGAAGCAATAAGTTCGTGTTCCATAAAGCGACAAAAACTTGGAATATCACGGGCAGTAGATGGGTCATCGGCCGTAATTAATAAGGTTTCTCCGACGCTTATTTTTCTTATATTCATCCTGATCATCATCACAGGCTCAGGACAGCGTAGCCCCAGCGCATCAAGTGTATGATCGGTATTGTTGAAAAGATTTTGCATATATAAATATTCAGTCTATTTAACTTGACGAAGAAAACCAGATAAAGAATATTGAGATTTTAACATGTTGAGAAACTGTTCTGCATTGGCTTTTTCTAAAAATTGCTGACTTACTACACGATGAAGTTTATTTTGGTAGATAATATTCCAATGATTATTTTGTCCTACTGTTGTTTTTATCTTAGCTAATAATACTTCTGCATAGCTTTTTTGAGAGAAAGCGCCTAATTGAATTTGCCACTGCGAACTGGCATTAATCGGTAACGGATTAGGAGGTGCTTCTAACGGTTGTTTGATCGCTCTTTTTGTCGATGAAGGTTTAATAATGGCAGACTTTGAGTGAGAAAAAAGCCATGTTACTTGTGCATAAAGGTTGTGATTGGCATTTAATGTTGAGTTATCAAAATAACTAGTTTGTCCAAACTCAACAGCGAGTTGGTTGGTAAAGCGAAATTGAGTTGCCACATTAAGATAAGAAGAAACACTGCCTTTATTAACTAACGAAGGCTTATCAGAATGAACTAAATACCCCAAACCTGTGCCTGCTTTGATATTGAGTTGATTATTTATTTCACGAATAAAGTTTACGCCAACCATTGCACGTTTAAGCTTGATGAAATGTTGATGAGCGTTCGTTTGTATCATGATTGTTCTATGATCAACAAAGCGACTTTCTAGAGCAAAACTTTCGGAAAATTGCCATTGATAACTAAGATGAACACCGTTAGAAGAAGATTGTTGGTGATGATAGTCAACACCAAAACTAAGGCTATGTTCTTGAGCAAAACAAGATAGGCTTAAAAGTAAAGAAAGTAGCAAATAAGGACGCATTAGCACATAGAATCAAAGATTATGTAGATATACTACCAGCGGTTTATCAGTAACACTATTTTCTCTTCGAATTAGTGTAAATTCCTTATAACTACTTGCTTTGTAATGCTAGCCTGAATACTCTTAAACAGAATGTTTTTCTCAGGGTTATTTATGTTGCGTTTTTGTGTCTTTTTTTTCTGTTGGTTTAGCCTGTTTACTCAAGTCGCATTTGCTTTCGATAATGCGCAGATGCGTGATACGTTTTTAAAAGCTGAACGCCTATTATGGAAAACTGACTCGTCAACGTATCTTAACTTATATAAGCAATTACATTACTACCCATTACAACCATACTTAGATCAACGCCGGTTGATGATTAAAATGCGCTTAGCTTCGGCAAAAGAAATTGAGCAATTCTTAACAAAATATGAGGGGAGCCCACTTGACTGGCCATTGAGGAAAAAATGGTTAGAGTATTTAATAAAGAGAAATAGACAAACGTTGTTTATGGCGTTTTTTAAACCGACCTCTGATGTTAATTTAACGTGTCATTACTATCAATATAAACTCAACAATGGTGCGGAAGAACAACATATATTGAAAAATATTGATCGCTTGTGGGTTGTCGGTAAATCACAACCTAAGTCTTGTGATCCATTATTTGCGAAGTGGCAAAAAGCAGGCTTACGAACACAGGATCACGTATGGCAGCGTTTAGTAAAGGCTGCTGATGGTGGCAAACATACCTTAATTCCATACTTAACTTCATTAATGCCAAAAAAGCAGCAATATCTAGGTAAGCTTTGGCATAAAGTAAGAAGAAATCCTGCTTATATTACGAAACTGAGTCGTTTTCCGACAAAGTCTAAGAAAGAAACTGAGATCTTTATCTACGGCATTAAACGGTTAGTATGGCGAAGTCCAGACGATGCAATTGCTACATTCAATAAAGCGGCGAAAGTATTTCCAATAACAGATGAACAGCTGCAACAAGTGGCACTTAAGTTTTCATTAGCACTTGCTAGTAAAAAACATCGCGCAGCAAAAACATGGTTAGCAAAAGTAGCAGACCAGCACTTAACATCGAACATCGTACAGTGGAAAATTGCTGATGTATTACGCCAACAAGATTGGCATGCGATAAAGCAAGTATTATCTGCGCTACCTAAAAATCAGCAAAGTACTTATCAGTGGCAGTATTGGTATGGTAGAAGTTTAATTGAAACAGGTGATGAAACCGCGGGTAAGGCACAATTGAAAACCCTTGCAGATCAACGACACTATTACGGCTTTTTAGCTGCAAGTTATTTGCAGCAGCCGATGAACCTACAACATAACCCATTAGTGTTTTCTGAACTAGAAAAGCAATCACTATTTGAAAACTCCGCAGGTAAAAGGGCGTTTGAATTGTTTCGACTTGGTCGCTTTTATCATGCACGAAAAGAATGGAATTATTGGGTGTCGACACTTGATAAACGACAAAGATTAGGGGCAGCGAAGTTAGCAAATGAAATAGGTTGGTATGACCGCGCCATTTTTGCGTTATCACGAGTCGGGTATTTAGATGATGTAGATTTACGATTTCCTCTCGCGTTTAATGAACAAATTACAACGTATTCAGATCAACATAAAATACCATCGGCATGGGCATTTGCTATAGCTCGTCGAGAAAGTTCATTTATGTCAGATGCAAACTCAGCTGTAGGCGCTAAGGGTTTGATGCAAGTAATGCCAGGCACAGCAAAACAATTAACTCGCAAGAAAAAAATATCAAACAGTTATTTGTTTGATAGTGGAAACAATATTCGCTTAGGCACTAAATATTTAAAGAATTTGCTAGATAGATATGATGGTAATCAAATATTAGCAACGGCTTCCTATAATGCAGGGCCGTATCGGGTTAAAAAGTGGTTGTCTGCAATTGATAGTATGCCTGCTGATATTTGGATAGAAACAATTCCTTTTAAGGAAACGCGTGAATATGTCAAAAGCGTATTGGCTTATCAGCAAATTTATCAACAAAAAGTAGGCCAACCAACACCATTATTTGAGCAATTACACCGGATGAATATAACGCGATGACTAACCATGTGTTAAGATCAAACTATGATACATTTGGACTTAAAAATGATGACACTAGCAAGCTTATATCCTGCACATATCGATGAATTACAACAACGCACTAAGCAAGTTTTAGCAAGAGAAAACTTGCAAGGGCTTGTCATTCATTCAGGCCAAGAGTTAAAAGCCTTTTTAGACGACACGGGTTACCCTTTTAAAGTAAATCCCCATTTTAAACATTGGTTACCAATTATTGATGTGCCAAACAGTTGGCTTTTGCTTAATGGCGAAGATAAACCAACATTGATTTATTATCTGCCAGTAGATTTTTGGCATAAAGTAATCGCATTACCAGAAGATTACTGGAATGATCATTTCGATATCAAAATGCTAAGTAAAGCAACAGATGTTGATAAATTATTACCGTATGATAAAAAAGGTTATGCGTACATCGGCGCGCATATTGAAGTAGCGCAAGCTCTTGGTTTTGAAACGATTAACCCTGAAAATGTACTTAATTATATTCATTATCATAGAGCTTATAAAACGGCATATGAGCAAGAATGCTTAAGACGCTCAAATGCGTTAGCTGTAAACGGCCATAAAGCCGCTGAACAAGCATTTTTAGCAGGGGCTAGTGAATATGAAATAATGCAAGCATATTTATTTGCTATGCAATATGGTGAGAATGAAACCCCTTACGGTAGTATTGTCTGTGTGAATGAAAACGCATCAATTTTACATTACACCATGCTTGATAAAGCGAAACCTGATGCCCACCGTTCTTTTTTGATTGATGCCGGCGCTAACTATCATGGCTACGCATCTGACATTACTCGAACCTATGCCTTTGAAAATAATCGATTTTCAGAACTAATTGCGCGTATGGATCGCTTAATGCTAACCGCCGTGGATGGGCTAAAGCCTGGGGCAAGTTACGTAGATCTGCATATAGCAACACACTTACAAATTGCTCAGGTGTTGAGTGAGTTTTCATTTATTAATGTAACTCCTGAGTCAGCATTAGAAGCAGGCATTGTCTCTACCTTCTTTCCTCATGGTTTAGGGCATCATTTAGGGCTACAAGTACACGATGTAGGTGGCTTTATGGCAGACGAGCGCGGTACTTATGTTAATACCCCTGATAATCATCCATTCTTACGAACTTCGAGAATGGTTGAAGCAAACCAAGTGTTTACTATTGAACCAGGCATGTATTTTATTGACTCATTGCTAGCTGACTTAAAAAAATCAGCTAATGGTAGCATGATTAATTGGTCAAAAGTCGACGAAATGAGGCCATTTGGTGGCATTCGTATTGAAGATAATATTATTGTTCATCAATCACATAATGAAAATATGACACGAGAAAGTGGCTTAGATTAACGCTTGTGGAACCATATACTATTGCAGCGAGTAACATTATCGATGAAATCGAGGTTACTCGCAGTCGATTTATCTGTTATTTATCACCTTGTGATTCAACAATTGCGTTTAAACAATTGCTAAATGACGTGCAGCAACTCCACCCTCAAGCAAATCATCATTGTTACGCGTTTGTTGCTGGGCACCCACAAGATAGTCAGTGTTATGGCTTTTCTGATGATGGAGAGCCGTCCGGAACGGCTGGAAAGCCAATGTTGGCTGTTTTACAGGGTAGTGGAATAGGCGAAGTAGCGGCCATTGTGGTTCGTTATTTTGGTGGCACGAAATTGGGTACTGGTGGATTACAAAGAGCTTATAGTGCGAGTGTTAGAAGTGCGCTGTCATTGCTAGATGTAAAAACTAAAATCCCTAAGGTCTACAAAAGCTTAGCTTGCCAATATGCGCAGGTCGATGACATACTGCACTTAATGAAGCAAGCAGGTGCAGACATTTTGACTCAAGATTTTACCGAAAGAGTTGATTTGACCTTGGCTATTCCTGAACAAGGTGTAGAATTGTTAGCGGAGCAGTTAAAAACAATGTCTTGTGGACAGTTAACGCTAAATAAAATTAACAAAAAATAATAAGAATGCACAGTGCAGTATAAGAATATACTAAGAATTTTAGGACTGTTAGTAACATTGCTAAGCGTTACTATGCTTCCGCCTGCGCTAATTTCATTACTCTACCGTGATGGTGGCGGTGTCGCTTTCATTCTTTCTTTTTTATTCTGTTTATTTAGCGGACTGATTACTTGGTATCCGCTTCGTAAAGAAAAAGGCGAATTAAGAGCACGAGAAGGCTTTTTGATTGTTGTGCTATTCTGGACTGTATTAGCGAGTTTCTCTGCAGTGCCATTAATGCTGTTAGAGATGCCTAATTTAACCATTACCGACGCTTTTTTTGAAGCTTTCTCTGGGCTCACTACAACTGGGGCCACGATATTATCGCAAATTGATGGTTTACCACATGCTGTCTTATGGTATCGCCAACAATTACAATGGTTAGGTGGTATGGGTATCATCGTATTAGCAGTAGCTGTGTTACCTATGTTAGGTATTGGTGGAATGCAGTTATATCGGGCGGAAACGCCTGGACCTGTCAAAGATTCTAAAATGACCCCTAGGATTGCCGATACTGCAAAGCACTTATGGTATATCTATTTATCGCTTACCGTGGCTTGTTCATTAAGTTATTGGGCGGCTGGTATGACTGTGTTTGATGCAATTTGTCATGCATTTTCAACCATCGCAATTGGTGGTTTTTCTACTCATGATTTAAGTATGGGGTATTTTGATAGCCCATTAATAAATGCTGTCTGCGTGCTGTTTTTATTAATTGCCGGGGTTAATTTTGCTTTACATTTTGCTGTGCTTCACAGCAAATCATTACGTGCTTACTTTTACGATCCAGAGTTTAAAGTCTTTATTGCAATTCAACTGGTGTTAACATTGATTTGTGCGGTCGTGTTATTGAGTTATGGTGTTTATAGTTCAGGTTTTGAAGCCTTTGACCAAGCATTGTTTCAGGCCGTTTCTATTAGTACCACCGCTGGTTTCGCCACTACGTCTTTTGCTGACTGGCCAACGCTGCTACCTATTTTATTAATATTTTCTAGTTTTATCGGTGGCTGTGCTGGTAGTACAGGCGGTGGTATGAAGGTTGTCAGGGTTTTATTGTTATACCTTCAGGGCATCCGAGAACTAAATAAATTAGTACACCCGAAAGCTATTTTTACCATTAAACTGGGTCATAAAGCCTTGCCTAATAGAGTCGTTGAAGCTATTTGGGGCTTTTTTGCTGCATATGCTGCGGTATTTGTTATTTGTATGTTGATGCTTTTGGCGGCAGGTGTAGATGACATCACAGCTTTTACCGCAGTTGCTGCCTGTTTAAATAATCTTGGCCCGGGTTTAGGCGAAGTTGCTGCTAACTTCTCATCGCTCGGTGACTTTAGTAAATGGGTATTGATCATTGCCATGCTGTTTGGTCGATTAGAAATATTTACTTTGCTGGTTTTATTTACTCCAAGCTTTTGGCGCTCATAAATCATCGAATGATGTATTAAAAAAATTGTAGCGGATCAACGTAAAAGAGCTTTTCGACATCTGAAATATATTTTTTATTTACTAAAAATAAAATAACATGATCTTCAGCTTCAATCAGGGTGTCAGAGTGGGCAATAATAACTTCATCTTCTCTTACTACTGCACCTATAGTAGTGCCGGGGGGTAACTTTAATTGCGCAATCGTACGACCAACAACTTTCGATGATCTTTCGTTGCCTTTTGCCACTATTTCAATGGCTTCAGCGGCACCACCACGCAAACTATATACGTTGTCGATACTTCCTTTACGAACGTGAGTTAATAAAGCAGAGATAGTTGCATGTTGTGGAGAAACGGCAATATCAATATTGCTACCATGCACTAAATCTATATAAGCGCTGCGTTGGATCAACACCATGGCTTTACGTACACCTAAACGCTTTGCTAAAAGTGACGACATAATGTTTGCTTCATCATCATTGGTCACGGCAATAAAGACATCGAACTGGTCAATATGTTCTTCAACAAGTAATTCCTGATCAGATGAATCTCCTGAAAACACTAATGTTCCGTCAAGTTCCGATGCTAAATATTCAGCACGCTTAGGGGAGTGTTCAATAAGTTTTACTTGATGATTTTTCTCTAATAAACGTGCTAAGCCTGCGCCAATATTACCTCCGCCTGCAATCATAATACGTTTGTATGCTGGCTCGAGCTTTTGCAGTTCATTCATTACCGCTCTAATGTGTTTAGATGCAGCAATAAAAAATACTTCATCGTCAGCTTCTATGACAGTGGTACCTAACGGACGAATAGGGCGTCCGTTTCGGTATATGGCTGCTACTCGAGTTTCAATATTAGGAATGTGCTCACGTAAGGTTGAAAGGGCATGGCCAACCAGTAAGCCACCATAATAGGCTTTTACCGCAACTAAGCTGACTTTACCACGAGCAAACTCTAATACTTGCAACGCGCCAGGGTAGTCGATAAGGCGCGCAATATCTCTGGTAACAAGTTGCTCAGGAGCGATAACATGATCAACAGGAATATTTTCTTGTTGAAACAGTTGATCTTGATAACGTAATATTTTTGCTGAACGTATACGCGCAATTTTGGTTGCTGTGTTAAACAGTGAATAGCAAATTTGACAGGCGATCATATTGGTAGCGTCGTCACTGGTAACGGCAATGACTAACTCTGCGTCTTCTGCACCAGCCTGTTTTAATACATCGGGATGAGAGCCGTGGCCAGTTACCACTCGCAAATCCATGCGATCTTGTAAATCGCGTAAAATGTCAGCGTTGGTATCAATTAACGTAATGTCATTACGTTCGCCCACTAAATTCTCGGCGAGTGTTCCGCCAACTTGACCTGCTCCAATGATGACAATTTTCATATGCTATTAACCAAAACCGTTAGGTGTTGTTATTTTTCTTAAGCTTGGCGTAGTAAAACCCATCCATCGCTTGCTCATTCGGTAAAATTTGCCAGCCAATATCTTGAGTAGTTTGCTCAATTGGCTGTAATTGCGCATCTTCGTTAGTGTCAATAAAGGTTTGTATTTGTTCTCTATTTTCTTCAGGAAGAATACTGCATGTTGCATAAAGCAAAGTACCACCGGGTTTTAGCAAAGACCATACATTTTTTAATATTTGTTGCTGTAATATGGTTAACTTATCAATATCTGCCGCTTTACGAAGCCATTTTATATCAGGGTGGCGGCGAATAACGCCGGTACCAGAACAAGGTACATCCAGTAAAATACGGTCAAATAATTTTCCGTCCCACCAATCTGATTTGCTGGCATCACCGGCCAATGTTTTGGCCTTTAGGGATAAACGAGTCAGGTTTTCTGTAACGCGATCTAATCTCACTTGGTCAATATCTATCGCCGTTACATCAATAGGTTTTGGGGAAATCTCTAAAATATGACATGTTTTACCGCCAGGTGCGGCACAACAATCAAGAATATTATCTTGCTCTTGTGCTGATAGTAATACCGCGGCTTGTTGTGCTGCACCATCTTGTATTGAAACATCGCCGTCAAAAAAGCCAGGTAATTTATTTACATCAACGGGAGAGCTTAGACAAACAGCGTCTGAATATTTATCAACATGTTGCACTGTGATGTCTAGATCGGATAATCGTGCAAGGTAATTTTCAACAGTCTGTTTTTGCTGATTGATACGAAGCCACATGGGGGGCTTTTCCATGTTTGCATGTAAAATTTGTTGCCACTGTTCAGGGTAGCCAGCTTGTATTTTTTTAATGAACCAACTTGGGTGATTAAAAGTAATCGCATCAGGTGCATTATTCAACACAGGTGAAGACTGTCGCTGAAAGTTACGAAGCACACCGTTAATTAAATTTTTCAAATGAAATTGTTTTAACGGTTTAGCGCCGTTTACTGTTTCTGCAACCGCAGCGTGGTCAGGAATGCGCATGTATTTTAATTGATAAATACCAACCAGAATTAAAAAGTGTGCAACGCGCTGTTTACCTGTTAAAGGCTTAGCAATCAATTGGCGTGTGTAATGCTCTAACTCAGGTAGGTAACGTAAAACCCCGTAACAGATTTCTTGCAATAGTGCTTTGTCTTTACCATCGACCTTTTCTTGTAAAGCCGGTAGTTCATCGCCAAGGCTTCTACCTTTATCGACAACAGAAAAACAACATTTAGCTGCTAAAGCGCGAACATTTTTATTCATGAATGTTGTTCCAAGATACCAGTGATCGATTTTCCAATAGTAAACCACGCCGAGCGAGCGTTTAATATGTCAGAAACTGGCATAGCTTTTTTCCCAGGTAGTTGAATACTTTTTAAGAGTAATCCATGTTCACCCGTGGCAATTAAAATACCGTTTTTATCAGCGTCAATAATCGTTCCTGGTGTGGCTGCTTTGCACGTAACAACATCGGCCTGCCAGATGCGAATACGGTGCTGTTTATCAGCCGCTTCGTTAAAGGTAAATTGTGCTACTGGCCAGGGGTTATACGCACGAATTTTACGATCTAATTCCTTGGCGCTTAATTGCCAGTTGAGCTCGGCTTCTGTTTTATCGAGTTTGGCTGCGTAAGTCGCTATATTGTCATCTTGAGGTGTCGCTTGTTGCGTATTATTGGCTAAATTGTCAAGCGTATTAATTAATGCTTTCGGACCTAATTCAGCCAACTTTCCGTAAATACTACTACTTGTGTCATTCGCACTAATATCACAGGTAGCAATGTGTAGAATGTCGCCAGTATCTAGCCCTTCGTTCATTTGCATGATGGTAACACCTGTTTTTGGGTCACCATTTTCTACAGCTCTTTGTATTGGAGCTGCACCACGCCATTTAGGTAAAATTGAGCCATGTACATTCACACAACCAAGTCGCGGGGTTGATAAAATCACCTTAGGTAGTAATAAGCCGTATGCCACTACAACCATAATATCTGCTTGATAGCGTGCAAGTATTTCTTGGTCAGCCTGATGCTTAAAGTTAATCGGTTGTTCAACGGTTAAGTTGTTTTCTTGTGCTAGTATTTTTGTCGCACATGCAGTGAGTTTTTTGCCTCTACCTGCGGGTTTATCTGGCGGACAATACACGGCTACAACGTTATGCGGAGAATCTATTAGCGCCTGTAGATGCTTGGCTGCAAAATCCGGTGTACCGGCAAAAATGATGTTTAATGGTGATGACATATAAATGAAATATTTCTAAGTTATTGACGAGCGGCCAAACGAGCTTCTTTTTCTAACTTCGTTTGAATACGCTTGCGCTTTAAAGGTGATAAATAATCGACAAACAATACACCGTTTAAGTGATCGAGTTCATGCTGAATACAAATAGCTAATAGTTCTTCACCGTCAAGTTCAAATGTATTTCCGTCTCTATCAAGGGCACGTACGGTTACTTGAGTGTGTCGATCTACTTTGGCATAACAGGTTGGCACTGATAAACAGCCTTCTTCATTAACCATTGTTTCATCATTTTTCTTAATGATTTCAGGGTTAATTAAGACATACGATTGTTCTTTGTCTTCTGACACATCAATAACGACAATGCGTTTATGAATATCAACTTGCGTCGCGGCTAAGCCAACGCCATTTTCTGCATACATGGTTTCAAACATGTCATCGACAATTTGTCTTATTTCGTCGTTTACTTCAACAACGGGTTCAGCTTTTGTTCTGAGTCTTTCATCTGGGAAAGTTAGTACGTTTAATACAGCCATAATTTTATAAAAGAATTCGCGAAATTAGTCATAGAGTGTTATGTTTCAATTTTAACCATTAAATTACATTAATTCGAGTGCTTTGAGTTAATAACAATAAGAATAGGTGCTTTAGTATGATAAAAAGGTCATTATTAACACTAATTTTCTGTTTTTTGTCTTTAAGTTTACATGCAGATGAGCTTAGATTGCTGGCAGATGCACCTAAATCATATGTAGTGATTAAGGGGGATACCCTTTGGGATATTTCCGCAAAGTTTCTTAAAGACCCTTGGCTATGGCCAAAACTTTGGCGAGTAAACCCTGACATTCAAAATCCCCACTTAATTTACCCAGGCGATCAATTAAACCTTGTTTATGATGATCAAGGGATGCCGATGCTAGTGAAAGGAAAGCCAAGATTAAAGTGGTCGCCAAAAATAAGAACATCATTAAAAGACCAACATCCGATAGAAACCATTTCACTTAAAACCATAGCCCCTTACATTAATTACAATTCAATATTATCAGTAGACGATGTTGAAAATGGTCCCTATGTACTTGGTAGCGAGGAAGGTTATAAACTCTCCAGTGATGGTTTTAAATTATATGTGAGCCAGGCACTACCCGTGGGACGTTCCATTGTTATTTATAACAAAAGTGAGCCGGTAACTTCACCAGAAACTGGCGATATATTAGGTTATCACGCTAAAATTGTTGGATCAGGTAAGGTAGTCCGTGCAGGTGATGCGTCAAAAAATCAACCCGCTACCGTGTATATAGATAGTGCATTGAAAGAAATACGCTCGGGCGATTTAGTGAAAGTTATCAGTCGTGAGCAACTTATGCCGGCATTTTTTACCATGCAATCTGTTGCATCTTCAGTAAAAGGCATGATTGTTAAATCCTCGAATGAAATGCGAGAATTCGGAAAATTTGATGTTATCTACATTGATCAAGGTAGTCAGCAGAATGTAATGCCAGGTGACATTTTATCGATTTCTCGCAAAGGCCCTGAAATTGTGGAAACTAATGACGGACCTATATATGTTAATGACGCCTCTAAGTTACATCGGATGACAGCTAGCTCAGATTATAACATGCCGGAAGAAACTATCGGTAAAGTAATGGTGTTTAAGGTCTTTGATCAGCTGAGTATGGCATTAATATTACGTTCTGAAAAACCGGTGAGATTGCTAGATAGTGTAATAGCACCATAAGCATATTACTTAATTATCAAGGAAGCATTTGTGCAACATGGAAGAGCACAACATATTGGCCTCAAGCACAGGCTGTGAAGAAGCTCGTTTTTGGCTAGCATTGAAGTTTGTACCAAGATTAGCGATTGATAAAAAGCTGGCTTTAGTTGAACGTTTTTCAATTAAGCAGCTTTTTTCGGATCCACCTACACGGAAAGTACTTAATCTTTCTGAAAAACAATATAGTGCAATTGTTCGTCCTGATTGGCAAAAAATCGACCAAATTATACAAGCTACCATTGCTGCTCAATCAGATATTCTTTATTACGGACATCCGCTGTACCCTGAATTACTAAAACAAATATTTGATCCCCCGCTCGTATTGTTTGTTAAAGGCAATAAGTCAGTTTTAACGAGCAATCAAATAGCGGTTGTTGGCAGTAGGAATGCGAGTATCTATGGTGTAGAACATGCTCAATTGTTTGCAAAGCAGTTATCTTGCGTTGGGCTTACAATCACCAGTGGTTTAGCGCTAGGAGTTGATGCAAAAGCACATTTAGCAGCTGTTAAATTATCTCGTCCGACCGTTGCTGTGATAGCGACAGGTATCGATATTACGTATCCGTCTAGGCATAAAACCCTTGCGAGTAAAATACTAGATGCTGGTGGGACTATCGTGAGTGAGTTTTTACCGGGCGTTACCCCTAAGCCGGGGCACTTTCCCAAACGAAATCGTATCATAAGTGGTTTAGCCTTGGGTGTTGTTGTCATTGAAGCGACTAAGCAAAGTGGCTCATTGGTAACCGCACGGTGTGCCTTAGAACAAAACCGAGATGTGTTTGCGTTACCAGGTAGTGTTATCAATCCACAAAGTGCAGGCTGTCATTGGTTAATAAAACAAGGCGCTAAGTTAGTAGAGTGTGCTGCCGATATAGTAGATGAACTTCCTTTTTTTGAAAAAAATGAACTAAACTTATTGAAAAGCAACACGAAAGAAAAGCGAACAAAAAAAAGTTGTCAACAGGGCTTGTCTAACGATCCATTGTTAGCTAGTGTGGGATATGAAATTACACCCGTAGATATAGTGGTTTCTCGGAGTAAACTACCCACAGATGTAGTACTAACCCGATTGATGATGCTCGAGCTAGGAGGTCTGGTAACTGCGGTGCCAGGTGGCTACCTTAAAATTTAATAGGGGCTGGTTATGTTTGATATCTTGATGTATCTTTTTGAAAACTATATTCACAGTGATGCCGAAGTGATGGTAGATCACGATATACTCACTGATGAATTAACCCGCGCGGGCTTCCACCAAGATGAAATTTATAAAGCACTTACTTGGTTGGAAAAATTAGCGGCATTGCAAGACACGGATGCCTATCCGTATTTTAAACGTGATGCTAAGCCGTCATTTCGTATCTATACTGAAGAAGAAAAGCAGTTACTTGATAAAGAGTGTCGAGGCTTTTTAATGTTCCTTGAACAAGTCAATGTATTAGACTTTACTACTCGTGAAATGGTGGTTGATCGGGTAATGGAATTAGACACGAAATATTTTGCCCTTGATGATCTTAAATGGGTGATTTTAATGGTGCTGTTTAATGTACCCGGTAAAGAAAGTGCTTATTCACAAATGGAAGATCTTATCTTTGACGAACAAGAAGGGCCGTTGCATTAGGCTTGGCGTTTCGCTTTAATAAGTTAGATTTACCAGCTTTTTTAGCAAAGTGCTTAATTATAGCATTTTGCTGAATTTACTTTTCTTATTTTCTTTAAACAATGCAAATTGAACCATCAAGACTCCTTACTGAATTTGTAAAGGCGTGAAACAATGTCATTGGTTGAATGCCTTTTTGTAATAGAGTGATATATGTTAGAAATTTCAAACAACGTAACCCTTGCTGAATGGGAAATCGAGCTTAATGCTATTCGTTCTCAAGGCAGTGGAGGGCAACGAGTAAATAAGGTTGCTACCGCAATTCATTTACGGTTCGATATTAAAAGATCTTCATTGCCTAACGTTTATAAAGAGCGCTTATTGAAGCTTTCTGATAGCCGCATAACTTCTGATGGTGTGGTTATTATTAAGTCTCAGTCGCATAGAACACAAGACATGAACAAGCAAGAAGCATTAGAGCGACTGAAGGAGTTGATACTTTCTGCAATGGTTGTGCAAAAAAAGCGTCGGCCCACTAAGCCAACAAAAAGTTCACAACGGAAAAGAATGGACAGTAAAACTAAAAAAGGAGCCACCAAATCATTGCGCGGAAAAGTAAATTTATAATTGCTTTGGATAAAAATATGAATAAATAAAATAGATGTTCTAGTTGAAAGTAAGTTGTTAACATGAAAGCTTAGTAGTTATGGAGTAAATATGAAAAGATTAATCAGTACGGTTATTATATTGTCGGCGATACAGTTAGTAAGCAGCTGTGCTACGCCGCAAGAGACTAAAAGCTATGAAGATGCTTACAGTGCCCAACAACAGTGCAACGGTGAAATGGAAGTCACACACTCTATGGTGATTCATTCGAATAATGAAGAAGTTGAATCTCCTACAGTTACTTCGGTATGTCAACCTTCAACCTACGAAACTCAAACTGATTTTGAAAAAGAAAATCGACGCGAAAATTATTAGCAGAAATGTTCTTTACGGCGCGAACGTTTTATTTCTGATCTACAAGTAACCTATCCTTGTATTCAAAGCTTTAAAACGTTTACTCTACACTCGTATCGCGAGATAATTGAGCGATTTAAATTTTAGATTATCGGAGAATCATGTCAAACGACGACTCGCTATTTACCCACCACGAACATGCCTTGGAAAAAGAGTATGAAATCTGCCCAGAATGTGGCAGTGAACTTGTGATAAAAAAGAGTAAAGCGGGTGCTTTTTTTGGTTGTTCTTCTTATCCTAGCTGTGAATATACAAGACCTGTACATGAACAAGAGAAAATGGAAGCACAGACATTACCGGGAAGTGAATGCCCTGAGTGTGGCCATGAACTTGCCGTGAAACAAGGTCGTTATGGTATGTTTATTGGGTGTAGTAATTTTCCAGAGTGTCACCATATTGAGCAAGAAGAACAAGCCTCAGGCACGTCAGTGAAATGTCCATCTTGTAAGTCAGGTCAGCTTGTTGAGCGCCAAAGCCGGTTTGGAAAAACCTTTTATGCCTGTGACAGCTACCCTAAGTGTAAATTTGCCGTTAATCATGAACCCATGGAAGGTCAATGTATAACCTGTGGCTTTCCTTTATTATTGAAGCGCCAAATGGCTGCCGGTGAAAAGCTTCAATGTGCCCAGAAAAAGTGCAGTAAATTTCAGCCATAAAAAAGCGAGCTAAATGCTCGCTTCCATAAATAATCGGATAACGTATCAGTTTTGATTTTCTTGATATTGTGCAGCAAAATGCGCAACTTCAGGAAATGCTTTTGGATCTAATAGCTGAGCAACAGCATTGAGACGCTGAGCAAGTTCTGCTTGGGTATTGCCGCTGATATTTATATGTCCCATTTTACGGCCGGCGCGTTTTTCTTTTTCGTACCAGTGCATGGTAACACTTGGAGTGGCTAATACGTCGGTTGGAACACTATCTTCACCAATGATATTAATCATAGCTGTTGGGCGATTCAATTCGGTATTACCTAATGGTAAGCCACAAATTGCACGTAAATGATTTTCAAATTGACAAGTATCGGTACCTTGTTGTGTCCAGTGGCCTGAGTTGTGAACACGCGGGGCAATTTCATTCACTAATAACTGTTCGCCAACTTGAAAGAACTCAATCGCTAAAATACCAACGTAATCTAATTTCTCAGTGAGTTTGGTGAAAACTTTATGTGCTTGAGTCTGTAAAGACTGACAAACAGGGGCAGCTAAAGATACGCTTAAAATGCCGTTTGTGTGATGATTTTCGGTCAAAGGGTAAACGGCAATTTCACCGGTAGTGCTACGCGCACCCACTAATGATAATTCACGTTCAAAAGGTACCATTTGCTCTGCAACAATGCCTTGTGGAACGGAAGCTTGGCTTTGTGCAATAAAGTCATACATTTCTTGCCAAATTTGTTCGGCTTGCTCTGCAGACTTTAAACGCCACTGACCTTTGCCATCGTAGCCTTCCAGTGCGCTTTTAAAGATAATTGGTAAGTTTAAAGCGGCAATTGCTTTGTCAAAATCAGCTTTACTATCAATGATCACATGTTTTGCGTTTGCTACCTGACAGTTTTCTAATAAGGCTTTTTCTAAACGGCGATCGCCACCTATTTTAATCGCTTGACTACTCGGCAATAATTTTCCAGAGGCTTCACATTGCGCAAGCGTATCGTGTGCTACATGTTCAAACTCAGCAGTGATAACATCGGCATTGTTAATGCCATCAGTTAAGTCTCCGTAAATAAGTTCAGGTGCTAGTGGGTGCACAACCTTATTGGTACGAACATCAAATGCTTTTACATCCATGTTTAACGGTGAGCCTGCAAGATCCATCATGCGTGCAAGTTGGCCAGCGCCTAATACCAAAACTTTTTTCATTAGCTTATTTTCTATTCCGCAGGGTTAGGATTACTTAATATAGTATCAGTTTGTTCTGTTCTGAATTTTTCAATATTCGCCATGATATCACTATCATGTGTTGCGAGAATTTGTGCAGCCAATAATCCGGCATTTGCTGCACCAGCTGTACCGATAGCCAGTGTACCTACCGCGATACCTTTTGGCATTTGCACGATAGAAAGTAACGAGTCTTGGCCACTTAATGCTTTTGATTGTACAGGTACACCTAAAACAGGTAATGGAGTATATGCTGCGGTCATACCCGGTAAATGTGCAGCACCACCAGCACCTGCAATAATTACCTTAATGCCACGATCTTTTGCATTTTCAGCATATTCTGCGAGTAAGTGAGGGGTTCTATGCGCAGAAACGACTTTTGTTTCATAAGGAACATTTAATGAATCTAACATTTCTGCTGCATGTTGCATTGTAGGCCAATCTGATTTTGACCCCATGATAATACCCACTTTCATGATATATCACCTTGATTTGATGGTTGCTGAAATTACGGCATCTACCGCGACTAAAAATAAGCCGCGCATTATACCTGTGTTTACAAAAATACGGAAATTTTCCCCGTTTGGCCACCAAAAAGCGTCATTGAACGTTTCGGTGACAAAAATGTAATATTGTTTAATTTATCATTGATGGTTAAATCACTTTCTTTTTTAAACAATAAAACAGCAATGAAAAATCTTTTTAAAACACCTATAATCGCCGCTATCAACTTTTTTGAGTGTGTAACAACAGAATGACAACGGCAGTAGAAACCTTTCAACAAGGTGGTGTAATTGCTTACCCAACAGAAGCAGTATTTGGTTTAGGTTGTGATCCAGACAATCAATCAGCGGTAGAACGGATATTACAGATTAAAAATCGACCTGTTGAGAAAGGATTAATTTTATTGGCTGGGAACTACTCTCAATTATTGCCGTATATTGATGATAATGCCATTCCTCAAGATAAGCGTTTTACT
Organism: Thalassotalea sp. 1_MG-2023; assembly: GCF_030546745.1. Lineage (GTDB taxonomy): Bacteria > Pseudomonadota > Gammaproteobacteria > Enterobacterales > Alteromonadaceae > Thalassotalea_C. Next base: position 5,942 of record NZ_JAUOPD010000013.1, on the reverse strand, counting down.
GTACTTTCACGTTGGCCGGATGGTGTCACACAAGTGTTGCCAGCAAGACCTTCGACGCCAAAATATTTAACGGGGAAGTTTACTAGCCTTGCGGTTAGGGTAACTAGCCAGCCAGATGTTGTTGCACTTTGTCGGCAAACAGGTAAACCTGTGGTTTCAACAAGCGCAAACCTGTCGGGGCAATCTCCAGCGTTAACTTGGCAAGAGGTTGAGTGTACTTTAGCGAGTAGCGTAGATTATATTATTAAAGGTGACACTTTAGGGTTTGATAAGCCGTCAACGATTATTGATGCACTGACAGGAGAAACTTTTCGTTCATGAAACAAATTAATATTGAAACAGTTATCTCGTTTTTTAAGCAATTACAAGATGATATCTGTATCCAACTAGAAAAAGCAGATGGTCAGGGTAAATTTGTTGAAGATGCATGGCTACGAGAAGAAGGCGGCGGTGGCCGTACTCGCGTATTAACAGACGGGGCCGTCATTGAACAAGGTGGGGTGAATTTTTCGTTAGTGTCAGGCAACAAGTTACCTCCTTCTGCCACGGCTCATCGTCCTGAACTTGCAGGTAGAACTTGGCAAGCATGCGGTGTTTCATTGGTCATTCACCCGAAGAACCCTTTTATTCCTACATCGCATGCAAACGTTAGGTTTTTTATTGCTGAAAAAGCAGGTGAAGAGCCAGTATGGTGGTTTGGTGGTGGATTCGATTTAACGCCGTTTTATCCATTTTTGGACGATATTAAACATTGGCATCAAACCGCACACGATTTGTGTGCGCCTTTTGGTGAAAACGTTTATCAAGAACACAAAGCATGGTGTGACGATTATTTTTACCTTAAACATAGAAATGAAACCCGTGGTGTTGGGGGGCTATTTTTTGATGATTTAAATCAGTGGTCATTTGAACAATGTTTTTCTTATGTAAAAGCTGTGGGAAATGGTTTTACTGATGCTTATATTCCAATTATGGAAAAGCGTAAAAACACTCCTTTTCAAGATGAACATCGTCAGTTTCAATTATATAGACGTGGTCGCTATGTGGAATTCAATTTAGTGTTTGATCGCGGTACCTTGTTTGGTCTGCAGTCGGGTGGGCGTACTGAATCTATTTTAATGTCAATGCCGCCACTTGCTAGGTGGGAGTATAATTATCAACCAATTGAAGATAGTGATGAAGCAGAGCTTTCTCAATTTCTAACGCCTAGAGAGTGGTTAACTGAGTAAAAGCATGACAGAAAAACTTAAATATGGTCATTTCGAGCGCTTTGGCCCTGCGATAAAAAATAGCTTTGTTGGATTAAAAGCTGCTTATAATAATGAGATTGCGTTTCGGCAAGAAGTATACTTATTCCTGTTATTATTTCCTGTGGCTTTATATATTGCTGATAATTTCATTGAGTTTGCGTTATTAATGTCAGCAATTATGGGTATTATGATCGCTGAGTTGTTGAATTCAGCTGTAGAAGCTGCCATTGATCGCATTAGCCTAGAACATCATGAATTAAGTGGCTTAGCCAAAGATTTAGGTTCTGCTGCTGTTTTTGTCGCTATTTGTTACTTTATATTGGTGTGGGGTTATAAAATTTACACGCTATTTTAATGTTCTATATTACCTATTTGTACTTTTGCATCATTAAAGCAGTTTAGGTTTCGGTGAGCTAGCAAATGATACACAGTTTCGACCGTTTTCTTTTGCACAATATAATGCTTTATCTGCCCGTTTGAACCACTTACTGGTACAATAGCCTGATTCTTGATACCCAGCTACGCCAATTGAAATGGTAACTTGCTGATTCTCTAACATTTCAGCTGACTCTATTTTGTGTCGTAATAAATGAGCGAACTGTTCTGCCGACTGTTGGGTAATATTATGGAACATGATGATAAATTCTTCGCCACCAATACGATAAAGTTCCGTGTTTTCCGGTAATATCGATTGAGCAATTTCTGTGATGGTAATTAACACATTATCTCCAATATCGTGACCATAAATATCATTAATGTGTTTAAAGTTATCAATATCAAATATGAGCAATACATGTTCTTCACAATGCTTTGTTGTTATCGATAATGTTTCTAAATCGTCATTAAAAGCACGACGGTTTTTTATTTTTGTCAATGGGTCGGTAACAGTTAACGATATCAGCTCTTGTTGGTGTTTGTGCCATTGATAGCCAAATGCGAAAGAGCATATGCCTGTTCCCAAATACGTAAAAATCATGGTCATAAGCTCAAATAATGACATTATTTCGTGCATCAAGAATGCCATCACAGCAATAGAGATGATTGTGACTCTTGCTGCGATTAATGGCGTTGTTAGATAAAAAATAAGGGGGATAGCAGGGTAAAGCCAAACCGCTTGTGGCTTTCCTTTTAGGTAAACTGTAATTAATACGGCACTAAAAACAAAAATACTTAATGCTTTTTTTGCTACATCGATGTGGCGCTTTTCATATACATTGATGCTTAGTAAAATTAGAAAAAGTGTAACGCTTATATCAAAGATGCCTATTACCCAGTCAGCATGTATCAGGCGATAGACTCCAAAAGGCGCAAGAATAGCCGCAATCGCTAATGACAGTACAATTAACACTTGTTCTTGAATTGGGCGATTTTTTAGCATATGCAACCCCATGTTTTTTTATTAAATATAACACAGGTATTTCTGGTTGATTTTTAAACGTGTGGATGTTTGTGCAATACCTCATAACAAATAAGCAATAATATTGATTTAGATCAGTATATTAGCTTGTTTTAATTATTCCCTCGATAAACCCTAAAAAAGTTGCGTTAAATCAATTTTTTGTTGCTGAGGAAATCATATGATGCCGGCAATTATTTTAGGAGATACGTAAATGAAAAAAAGTTTAATAACATTAACGGTTTTATCCAGTTTATCTGTTGGCGCGATTGCGCAAAGTTATCAAGCTGGTGACTTAATTGTACGTGGTGGTGTAACCAATGTTAACCCAAATAGCGACAAGGCAGGTGTTTATGTTAGTGCCTTAGGGGGTAATACACCTTTATCAGTATTAGTCGATGATAATTCGCAGCTCGGGTTAAATGTTGTCTATTTTTATGACAATAATTGGGCTATTGAAGTACTTGCTGCCACACCATTCACACACGACATCACCATTCATGATCCACAAGGTATCTCGCTAGGTATCTTTGATGTTAATGTTGATGGCGCGACTTTAGGTGAAACAACACATTTACCACCCACAATTAGCGCCGTCTATTATTTTGATACCGACACTGCTTTTAAACCATATGTTGGTGCGGGTTTAAACTATACCGTCTTCTTTGATGAAGACTTTAAAAAGACGCCTAAATCACTTGGTTTTAATGATTTAGCATTAGATGGTTCTTTTGGCTACGCAATCCAAGTTGGCGCAGATTATCAGTTAGATAGCAATTGGCATATCAATGCGTCTGTTCGTTATATTGATATCGATACAGAAGCTACCTTTAAAATTGGCAATGATATTAAAGGCTCTGCCAATGTTGAAATTGATCCAACCGTATTTTCATTATTAATTGGCTACAAGTTTTAGCGAATCAATTAATTATTGAACAAGTCACTTTCAATCAGGTGACTTGTTTATTGATTGACCATATGTAGGGCAAGTTGTTTGAATGCTTGGTGTAAATGTTTTTTTAGTGCGTCATTTTCAATGGTTTTTTCCATTGCATTATTCATGCACAACATCCACAGTTCAGCTTGTTTTTTCGTTACAGCTACGTGCATATGGCGCTGACGTAGGCGTGGATGTCCATATTTAGTCTCATATAATGGTGGACCACCTAACCAACCTGATAAATATTGGGAAAATTTTTCTCTAATATCGTCTAATGGCTGTTTATGAATAGCGAGCAATTCTTGCAAGTGAATATTACTCTCCATTTCATCATAAAATGCATTGGCTAATGCCTTTGTGCCTTTAGCTTCACCAATAAGCATATAAGGAGTATTACTAGGAGATAACATTTTAGACTTGTTTGTTTGTGATAAAAGCTTTTTAATGCCTAACAAAGTGATAACCTTCTGAAAGTTTTATGGACAAATACGCCGTTTTTGGTAACCCAATTAGTCAATCTAAATCGCCATTCATACATCAACAATTTGCTGAACAATCAGGGCAGGCGTTGCATTATAGCGCAATAAAACCAGAACAAGATGACTTTTGTGCTGCAGTTAAACATTTTATTGCTAGCGGTGCAAAGGGGTGTAATGTTACTGCTCCCTATAAAGAGCAAGCTTATAAATTGGCTACTACGTTGTCGCAAGGTGCCCAACTTGCTGGTGCGGTTAACACATTAACTTTTAATGAAGACGGTACTATTCTTGGAGATAATACCGACGGCCCAGGGTTAGTCGAAGATTTAAAAGCCAATAATGCAAACTTACAAGGTCGCATTTTATTAATTGGAGCTGGTGGTGCTTCTCGTGGCGTGATTAAACCGTTATTAGATTGCGCTCCAGAAAAATTGATGATTGTTAATAGAACGGATGCTAAAGCAAAACTATTAGCTGAACGCTTTAAGTCATATGGCAATATAGAGGCGATCTCGCAAGAGTCATTAGCTCTAGAAGCAGGGTTTGATGTTGTCATTAATTCAACATCTGCGAGTTTATTTAATGAATTGCCATCTGTGCCGACACAAGTATTTACCCATAGTACATTAGCCTATGACATGACATATCAAAGTGAACCAACAATATTTTGTCAGTGGGCGCTTGAGAATAATAGTGCAAAGGCGGTTGATGGATTAGGAATGTTAGTTGGGCAAGCAGCGGTTGCTTTTGAGATTTGGCGACAGGTTATGCCAGAAACGAAAAGTGTGTTAGCTAATTTACGAACGGAACTAATATAAACGATGAATCAAGCCATTTTATTTAACGATGACTTATGTTTTAACCAAGAAAAAAATGCGTGGAGCATGACTGGATTAAGAGCAGGTGAGTTGATTACGATTTATTTTCATTCTGCTAACTTAAAGCATTTAGCCAGTATTGATCGTTGTACTAAATATGATTTAGAAGAAATCACTGAACTATGGTTAGAACAAAACGAACCAGAGCTCAGCGAAATTCATATCTACGATCTTTAACGAGTAGTCTCTTCTATATATTCATCTTTGGTGACAATGTAATTAAGCGCTGACTCTTTTAAGAAGTTAAGTTCGGCTTCCTTCAAAGGGCGAGCTTCTTTCATTGGGTTGCCTACATATAAATAACCGCTGCGCAACGTTTTGTTTGGCGGTACTACAGTTCCAGCACCGATAAACACATCGTTTTCGATTATCGCGCCGTCTAAAATAATGCTGCCCATGCCGACTAATACTCGGTCACCGACGGTACAACCATGTAACATACACTTATGACCAATAGTAACATCATCGCCGATAACTAAGGGGTAACCGTCTGGATTCGACTTAGACGATCGTGTTACATGTAACACGCTACCATCTTGAACATTAGTTCTATCGCCAATGGTTATTTTATTAACATCGCCTCTGGCAGCAACTAACGGCCAGACACTAACGTCATTTCCCATGGTAATATCACCAATTAATACCGCGCTCTCATCAATATAACTATTAGCACCAACAACTGGAATTATACCTTTATAACTTTTAAGAGGATTTGTAGACATAGAGTTCTCTCAACATTTTTACCATTAATATAGTAAAAGGGTACGTCGAAATAAGAAAAAACGCTAATAGATAAAATAAAAAAGCTATTTTTTAATAACCTATGTAATTATTCACGATTGATTAATGTTTTGCCTATTTATGGTTACTTTATACCAATAAACATGCGGTTTGTACAAAAACAAAGCAAACAAACAATTAATTGAAAATAGTTGTTGACGGGGCGATATAAATCCCTAAAATGCGCATCCACTTCTCGGGGACAAGCCAAGAAGCTGT
>NZ_JAUOPD010000012.1 GCF_030546745.1 Thalassotalea sp. 1_MG-2023 | reverse complement strand
ACGGCACAAGCTCTGCCTTGTATAAATACCAAACAAATTGCTGCAAAAACAAACTTGAAAGATCAACACGCTCTAGGGTTATCTCGACTAAAAATGTCGTTGCTTGTTGGCTTTTATGTGCTAGCGGTGTGATAACAAGTGATGTAGGTTTGTCGCATTATCATTACAAGCTTGCAATAAAAACAAGCAAGTAAACGTAGTCATAAAGCTTTTAATATAATTCACTTGTCAATTCCTTCTCTCGCATAAGTCCTAAAGTACTACGGCAAGTTTTATTAATAAGATCAGATTATTATCGTGAAAAAATATAAATTTTTCTAAGTGATCTACACTTAAAATTAGCACGTATTAATTTAGTTATTTAGTTTGCAGGTGTAAAACAGTGAGAATATTAATTACCGGTGGTACAGGCTTAATAGGACAAGCGCTTATCAAGCAATTGTTATCTAACAAAGACAATCAAATATCCGTATTAACTCGCTCACCCAACAACGCCGTTACGTGTTTAGGCACTGCGGTTAATCTTGTTACGAGTCTCAATCAAACGCTGATCGACCAAACTGACGTCGTAATCAACCTTGCAGGGGAACCCATTGCGGAAAAACGATGGACAGATAACCAGAAGCAAAAAATTTGTCATAGCAGATGGGGTCTTACAAGAAAGATTGTCGAGTTTATCCAACACAGCGAGACTCCTCCGCACACTTTTTTATCAGGCAGTGCAATAGGAGTTTATGGTCGGCAAGAGAACTATCAAATAGATGAGGCTTTTACGCAATACTACCCAGAATTTTCAAATGAAATTTGCAAAAAATGGGAAGATATCGCGTTAAAAGCGCAATCAACAACTACGCGTGTTTGTTTATTGAGAACAGGAATTGTTCTTTCTACAACTGCGGGTGCCCTTAACAAAATGTTACTGCCATTCAAGCTCGGTTTAGGTGGTAAATTTGCAAACGGCGAACAAGTCATGAGTTGGATACACATTGACGATATGGTAAACGCGATCATCTTTTTAATGGAGCAAGAAAGCATTTTTGGTGCTGTAAACATGACGTCACCTAATGCGGTAACTAATAAAGTGTTTAGCGAAACATTGGCGAGAAGATTATCACGTCCATGTATACTTTCTACGCCAGCCTTTATGCTAAAGCTTATCTTTGGAGAAATGTCAGACTTATTTATCTACGGTCAAAACGTAGTACCAAAGAAGTTATTAGCCAACGGTTTTCAATTTGAATATTCGGAACTAAACAGTGCCTTACTAGACTTACTTAACGATTAGAGCACTGCTCAACAGACTTATCGAAAAATAACGTAATATCGGCAACCGTTATTCCGTATTTATTCATGGCCGTTTTGTTCATCACCCGATCATCATCTAACTTATACATCCAATCATCCATATCGAATCTAATCATATCGTTATCAATAGCAACATCGAGTTCATACTGCCAATTAAAAGCCATGCCAGTTTGTTGCCCCTTCGCAGTGCCGATAACATCATGAGCTTTGCCAGTATATTTACCATTACCGTCAAGATTAAGCTGCCAAACTCGCTTAGAAACTTCACCATCTAGAAAATAAAACGTCTCATCAAGTTCACCTTTATTACCTTGCCAAGTACCAATAACTTCAACGCAAAACCTACGAGTCACTTTATTGTCGTACTTAGTAATCGTGCCCCAACCCACAAGTTTTCCTGTAAAATAGTGTTTAATATCTAACTTGGGCGAGCTATTTCTATAATCACTGACGTCACTACTACACCCCAATAAACCTAAAATAATGACGATAAACGATACTAATTTATTCATTCTTTTCTCCTATTAGGCGTTTGCGAAGTATTGGCTGACTTGTTTTTTCAGAAAGCCATATTGCGAGAAATAAGTCTGCAAATTCTGCATCTTCTATTGTGCCAAGCTGTTCGTCGTTAAAATAAAACTGACTCTTCTTGTTATCATCAAGTAAAGATAAGGAATCACCGGATTCAATGTTTGGCCAAAGTTCACGCAAGGTATCAAGGTATTTGTCATACTTTTCTTTCGTAAAACCTAAGTATTGCCACTGTTCTACTGTGTTTGCTAATAAATCATCTTTTGTAATATCTTTTCGGTAATGAATTTCCAATAATAACGTTTGGGTTGACGTTGAACTGTAACGACCACTTTGTGTGTAAAGTTTACTGTCATAAATATCCCAGAACATGAATGAAAATGTTGCTTTACCAACTTGTGTTAGTTCTGATTTAACCTTTTCTAAAGTTGCTGTATTGGCTTTTACGGTCGACATAATAGTTAATAAGCATACAAAAAATATAGGTTTAGCTGACACGATCTTTCTCCGTCTGGAGCAAATAATTTTCTAAAGAAAACGCTAGCATGATAAATAAAGGCCAAATAACAGACAGTAATAACAGGGTCAGTATTACATCCAAACCAAACCTAACGGCAGACAACTGGAAGCCAACAAAATAGCTCATTGGAGCAAAGATCATTGCTAGTATTATTTGTAGCCAACGTGTAGTTTTAAGTTGTAGTGGCGCTCGCAATAAAAGACAACTAAAGCACAGCCAAAGTACGATTAACCAATAAGGAATTAAGGTTTCGTTAGGAAATCTGAATATGCCTAAGACCGTTAAAATATTATCGATACTGATGCCTATAAAGCTGATAACACCAGCTAGATAAAATTCATACCTTGTCAGTTTTTTGTGCCAAGCAAACAAAACCAACCACAGCAAAGCTAAAGTTATTACAGCATTGCCATAGATGACTAATCCTAGCCATAATAAGTTAAACAATATAAAGTGAATCAACATAACGGTAATAAATTGGTGATATTAATTACCGTTACGTGTTAATGAGGGATAAAGATCACCTTAAAGGCAGAACAATTGCGAGCTTATACTTGTCCCAACACTTGGGCAGGATCAACTTTTGTTGCTCGCCATGCAGGGTATACAGTCGCTACTAACGTTAGCAACAACGCAGTGCAAACAGTTAGATAAATATCAGCACTATTAACTTCTGTGGGTAAGTAATCAACAAAATATACATCGCCTGATAATAGCTTTGCGCCGAGAAATGACTCTAAAAATCGCGCAATGTCAGTTAAATTTAGCGCGAGTACCGTGCCAACAACACCACCAATCAAGGTGCCGACAAGCCCATTCCTTAAGCCTTGCAGTATAAATGTCATCATAATGGTTCGAGAACGCGCGCCCATGGTTTTTAAAATAGCGATATCACTTTTTTTATCGTTTACCGCCATAATCAAGGTTGAAACAATATTAAAACTTGCAACTGCAATCACAAGCACCAACACAATAAACATCACCATTCTTACCAGTTGAATATCGTTATATAAATGCCCTTGAGAATATGTCCAATCATAAATGTAAACATAGGCATCTGTTTTGTAGGCAACTTGCTTTGCAACCTTCGCCGCATCGAATACTTGCTCTACGGCTAAACGTATAGTCTGCACTTGATGAGGCTCATAATGCATAATGTCTTGGCCTTGAGATAACGAAATAAACGCTTGTTGTGCGTCTATTTCACCACCAAATTTGTATATTCCCACCACGGTAGCATTACGTTTGCTCATGGCATTAAACTGACGTTTTACGTCTACCTCTTGTCGCATAGGTGGCAGTAAAATTTGTAACTGCTCCCCGACTGACACTCCTAATTTATCAGCAATGGCTTGACCAATAATAATGCTGTTTTCTTTTAATAAATGTTGCCAGTCTCCCGCGACCATGTAAGTTGAAATTGCCGAGACGTGTTGTTCCTGTTCAACATCAACCCCACTTAATTCTATGCCCTTTAACTTATCTTTATATTGCAACATTCCTTGAACTTTTATTAGCGGTGCAGCAGCAACAACATTGGGTTGTTGTTTGGCATTATTTACTTGTTGTTGCCAGTAGTTAATCGGTTCATTGACACTGACAAGTTCTGCGTGGGGAACCACAGATAATAAATGTTGCGCTAATGCTCTTTCAAACCCATTCATCGCACTTAACACCAAAATTAAAATGGCAACGCCAAGCGCAATTCCGATGGTTGATGACGCAGAAATAAAAGAGGCAAAACCGGTATTTTTTTTCTGGCTGATATAGCGTCTTGCTAAAAAATAACTGAGTGATTTAGCCATCGACTTGCTCTTCTACATTAACAAGCACACCGTGATCTAATTTAATTTGTCTATCCATTTTTGCTGCCAAGGTTAAATCATGCGTAACAATAATGAAGCTAGTATTTAAAGTGCGATTGAGCGTTTTCAACAGTTGATAAATTTGCTCAGCAGTATCAAAGTCTAAATTGCCCGTTGGCTCATCGGCTAACACTAATGCGGGTTTCGTCACTAATGCCCTAGCAATTGCCACTCGTTGCCTTTCTCCGCCCGACAATTCTGATGGACGATGTGTTAAACGATGAGACAATCCAACTTGTGCTAACATGTCAGAGGCTAACTTCTCGGCATCAATCGCCGGCAAGCCGCGGATCAACAATGGCATTGCAACATTTTCTAAGGCAGTAAACTCCATCATTAAGTGGTGAAACTGATAAATAAAACCAATATGTTGATTTCTAAACTTTGCTTTTTCTTTCTCGCTTAATGTATGAATGTCAGTACCATTGATAAACACATGTCCCGAGCTCGGGCTATCTAGCCCACCTGCCAAATGCAAAAGCGTACTCTTACCACTACCAGAGCTACCTACTATCGCTAATAACTCACCAGAAGCGACCGTTAAATCAACCCCTTGTAACACTGGGGTTTCCATCGTTCCTTGTTGATAAATTTTAGTGAGTTGTTGACAAATCAAACCATTACTCATTACGAAGTACCTCAGCAGGTTGGGTAAGTGATGCACGATAAGCGGGATATAGCGTTGCAATGAAGCTCATTACTAATGCCGTGGAAGAAATCATAAAAATATCACTCAATTGCATGTTAATAGGTAGAGACTGCGAGAAACCACTACCAAACATATTGATATTAAAATACGTGATCAGGTTATTTAAATTTAACGTTAATATTACCCCGCAAATGGTTCCCAACATAACGCCCCAAACACCATTAATAAGCCCTTGCGCCATAAAAATCTTGATAATACCGCTTCTATCCATACCAAACGTTTGTAAAATAGCAATTTCGCCTTGCTTATCAATTACAACCATAACTAACGCAGAAACAATATTAAAGGCAGCAACCGCTATAATTAGACTTAGCATTAGCCACATCATGTTTTTTTCCATACTCACAGCAGAAAATAACGTACCTTGCGTTGAACGCCATGTACTAAATTGGTATTGTGAAAAGTCGTTTTGGTTTGCTTCAACCAATGAATCAGCAGCAAAAGCATCATCTAAATATAAACGTAAATGGCTAATGGAATCTGCAGGATAACGCAGTAACTTACTGGCATCTCGACGATGAATATAGATGACCCAGTCATCTACTTGCGAGCGCATATTAAAAATACCACTAATGGTAAACGTACGTTGCACCGGAATACGTCCCATCGGGGTGAATAAGGTTTTTTCGGGTACCACAACACGTATGGTATCCCCCATTGAAACAGATAATTTCTGTGCTAATGACTGGCCAAGAATAACGGAATACTTTTGATTGGTTAGATATTCTAACTGCCCAGCAATCATATGATTAAATACAATATTGTTTGTTTCTTCGCTTGGCTCTATTCCTTGTAATAAAACACCACGTAACGTTTTATTCGAAAGTATTAATGCTTCCGTTTCAATAATAGGTGTGACATTAGTGACGTGCTCAAACGTAGAAAGGTTAGTCTGTAAATTGCGCCAATTCTTCATCGGTTGACTATTTTCACTGACTAATACGTGTGGCACTATACCTAAAATGCGTTTTTTTAATTCACCTTCGAAGCCATTCATCACAGACACCACAGTGATCAGCGCGCTTACGCCGAGTAAAATACCCACAATGGAGAAAAAAGTAATAAAGGAAACAAAGCCTGAGCGCTGTCGACTTCTGCTATAACGAAGTCCGATAAAGAAACTAACCGGCTGAAACATTATTTTTCTATGCTAAATTAAGCTACTTGAATCAGCCAAGCATAACATAACAAACGCTGAGTTAATAACGCCTATTATGCTGTTTTTGCTAGTGTTCGATGAAAAAACTCTACCGACATACCGTAAACACGCAATGCTAACGCAGGATCGTATCTGTCGCCTTCATCACGCATAAAAGCGTGTTGTGCATTAAATTCATGCCAGGTAAACGTATTCGCTGAATTAAGTAATTTTTTGTGTATCTTCATTCTACCTTCGTCAGGTACATGTGGGTCTTGTTTACCCCAAATCATCATTAACTCGCCTTTTATATCAGGCGTTCGGGTTAAAGAATCATTATGCTCTTCGCAGGGAAGCGTATTTGAATGAATATCGGTAGCATATAAACACACTGCAGAGAGTACATGACTATTTAACGCCGCACGGTAAGCTAAATGACCACCGATACAAACGCCCATCGCCCCTATTGTACCCGTACAATAAGTTTGTTGTTGTATAAACTCAACTAATGCTTTGGTATCTGAATCATGACTTTCTAATGGCTTAGCCCATTTATCATTATTTCCCTTATCCTTGCCTTCATCGTCATAACCGAGCACGGTTCCTAACGGGTTTAATTCGTGAAAGACTTCCGGTACTAAAACAACAAAACCATGACCCGCCATAATCGCTGCCGTTCTGGCTATCGGCGCTGTTTGTTGAAAAATTTCAGAATAAAAAATAACGCTGGGGTATTTTCCCTCTGCCTCTGGCCGATAGATATAGGTTCGCATTGGACCAGTTGCTGTATTGATATCAATAACATTTTTTTGAATGATCATCAGTTTGCGCTTTTAAGTGGTTAACGTTCATGACGTTAGTGTAGCGATATTCTCACATGATGGTAATCATTAAATAATTCATCAATCATTTCAATATACATATCATCACTATTTACAGCGAACCTTATTACCAATAATTTTTAGTGCAGGTACTCCTCGAATTATCGCTTCTCTTGCAAATGTTTGATGGCATTGAGGGCATTCACCTAACCTTTCTGTATGATCTTGCGCGATTCGTTCCATAAAGCACTTTATTAGCGCTCCTTTTCCGCCTTTTCTGTATTTAAACAATTTGCACTGACAAGCAGCACAAAAAATATCAACGGTTCTGCTTGGTCCTTTCGTATTAGGTTTTGCCATGCATTAAAGCTCTTCTAGTAAAAGTTATAATAAATGTATTAAAAAAAACACATCATTCGCATTTTTTAAAATGGCTACTACAATCAACTATATAAGGCGATATATTCGCTATTCACTATGGAAAATAAATTTAATGTTTGTACTTAATAAACTATCGATTCGATTCAAAATACTCATGATTCCAATTGTAGGCACTATAGGTTTTTTAATTTATTTAATCACCAGTATGACGGCGATGTCGCAAATTGTGAATCAACTTGAACGCGCTTATGCCATTGAATATAAATATTTAGAGTCTTCTAAGTTTGCTTTAAACCATTTAGATAAAATAAAAGAAACATTAGGTAATGCCGTTACCATGGGCGAGCAAGAAATGCTTGAAACCGCCAACGGTTATGCTGATGACTTTCGACAAAACGTTCAACAAACGACTAACCTTGATCCAGCTCATTCAACAACCATCAAACAACTGGTTAGCGATTTCGAAGATTATTACCAACAAGCATTTACCTTATCAAGTGAAATGGTTGATGGCAGTATGGATTTTGAAACATTAGGTTCACGTTCATCAGCAATGGCAGATAAGCTAAATACCTTACAAACTAAATTACAAGCATTCAAAAGCAGTAAAAACAAAGCATTTAACGAGGCATTTGAATCCGTCAATAGCAAGGTTTCTTCTACTGTCACTATCGGTATTACCATTGGAGTGATCACAATACTTGTATTGTTTAGCGTTGCAATTCCAATTACTTCCTCTATCAGTAACAGCTTGAAAAATGTGATCGCTTCACTAAAAAATATTGCCCAAGATAACGGTGATTTAACCGTTCGCTTAAAAACTAATAGCCAAGATGAAATTGGCGACTTGGTTTTTTGGTTTAATAATTTTATTGAAAAATTACAGGGAGTAATAAAACGCGTGGTAGACACTGCGGTACCACTTGCAAATACCGCGAATAACATTCAACGACTATCTAATGAAACCATTAATTCTTTTAATCGTCAAAACGACAGTATTTCTGCGTCGAAATCATCCGTAGAAGAAATGAGTGATAGTGTTAATACTATCACTTCAAATGCTGCTGATGCGGTAACATCTGCACAAAATGCCAACTCGGAAGCAGAAAATGGCAAAAATGTTGTCGATCAAACAGTGATAGAAATAAGACAATTGTCTGACGTAATAAAAGAATCCTCTGAAATTATTAATCAACTCAATGAAGATACTAATAAAGTCAATGTAGTGCTTGATGTGATTAAGGGCATCGCTGAACAAACCAATTTATTAGCACTAAACGCCGCTATTGAAGCAGCACGGGCAGGAGAACAAGGCAGAGGCTTTGCTGTTGTTGCAGACGAAGTAAGAGGGTTAGCGTCACGTACGCAAGAATCGACTGAACAAATTAACCAAATGATAGAACAATTGCAAAGCGCAGCACGTAATGCAGTGAACACCATGGAAACATCAATTACAGGTGTGGAGAGTAGCGTCACCAGTGCTAATCAAGCAGGTAATAGCCTATTAGAAATTACAGAAGCAATAAATATTATTTCACAAATGAATGATCAAATTGCCAACTCAACACAACAACAAACCTCTATTTCAACCATTATGGTTGAACACGTTGATGATATTCAGCAATGTGCGCAAGATGCTTCTAATGCAACCACTGAAATAGCTTCTGTCAGTGATGAGTTAACCAACCTTGCGTCAACACTTGAAGAAATAGCACTGCAATTTAAAGTGTAGTGCGCACTACCAAAGGAAATCATTATGAAAAAAACATTCATTTGTTTGGCTACGTTAAGTGCCTTAACTTCATCAGCAGCACATGCAGATATCACCTTTAATGGATTTGCTTCTGTTGTAGGCGGCATGACTACATCGAGTAAAGATCAACTGTATAACTTTGATGATAACCTTGATTTTAAACAAGGCTCATTATTTGCCTTACAAGCATCAAGTGATTTAGACAATGGCTTAGGTGTAACACTTCAATTAACAGCAAAAGGCGCTGATGACTGGGATCCCGAATTTAAATGGGCTTATGTGAGCTATGATGCCTCAGACGAATTTCGGATTCTAGCGGGTAGACAACGTGCGCCCTTTTACATGTATTCTGATTATTTAGATGTATCATATGCTTACCCGTGGATTTCTCCTCCGAAAGGTGTATACAATTTAATTTTTGATACTTTCGATGGGCTTGGTGGCATTTACACAACATCTTTTGGTAACGTAGACGCTACATTTCATGGTATTTATGGCAGAAATACCGATGACATTGAAGCATTTTCTCAGCAAGTTAAACCCGATATTACTGACCTTACAGGCTTGTCATCTACTTTCGTATACGACTGGTTAACGCTTAGAGCGAGTTACTTTGTTGCAGACGTATCTATACCATTAACAGACTTACAAACCTTGTCTGCCGGATGGCAACAAGCAGGGTTTAACGACATTGCTCAACAAACTAACATTGCAGAAGATGATGCTTCATTTCTTGAGTTCGGCTTTCAAATGCATTTTGATAACCTTCAAATTGTTGGTGAATATACCAACTTAGACATTGACAACTCACCACTTGTAGAAGAAGAGTCATATTATGTAATGGCGGGATACCAGTTTGACCGTATTTTATTACACTTAACCTATGGTAAAGATGACAACACGATCTCAAACTACACTTCAGGCGTACCTTATGGTATTGCCCCTACACTTGATTTTCTCAAAGGGACGACAGAAGAAATAATAACCAATCAAATATCAAAGGAAAATTATTTAACGTTTGGCGTACGTTATGACTTTCATGATTCTGCCGCGGTAAAATTTGAATATACAGATTTTGAAAATGAAACTGACAGTAGTTATGATGCAGGGCTATTTCGTATGGCCTTAGTAACGGTTTTTTAAGGAGCAAGCAATGAAATTATTAAAAACATGTATGGTTGTTTATTTATCAACCTTAAGTTTTACCTCCTTTGGCGATGTTGCTGTCATTGTAAATCCAAGTAACACTAGCGAGATCAGCGAGAACGATATCAGTCGAATATTTTTAGGGAAAAATAAATCCTATGCCAATGGTAACTCTGTTGAACCTGTTAACACCAAATATGGTAATGGTGTTCGTAAAGAGTTTGAAGATAAGCTTATTGGTAAAAACAAATCGCAAATGAAGGCCTATTGGTCGAAACTCATCTTTACAGGCAAAGGAAAACCGCCTAAGGAGTTATCATCAGATGATGAAATTATCGCCTTTGTAGCAACAAACCCTAATGCGATAGGTTATATCTCAAGCGAAAAAGTGAACGATTCGGTTAAAGTTATAAAATAAATACCTATCACGCACATTTCAACAAAATAAAACATCATGCCGTTCTCATTTGTGAACGGCATTTTATTATAGAAGTTTTCACTTTATCAGTATGATTAACAATAAAGCAACAGAATGGTAATGCCAAAAAATCATTATTAAACAATATGATTTCTAATCCTCCCTCCAAAATTGATAGACCAACATCAACTTTTTACTCTTTTTAATATGTGTTTCCCCGCTGACTATAATCAAAAGCTAATAACACATATAAATAAAAAAAATGATTTTAAGCTAAGACTTACCACCCATAATGTATAGCCACATTGTATTACCAATAAGCAAAACAACTAAAAAATACCCCTTGTTATTGGTTACTATTTAAACTATAAAATATAGCCAGAGGATTTAAAAACAAACACCTCTTTGGTAATACCAAAAATTATAAATATAAAGAATATGTGGGAGACAATGATGAAACTTAACGGTATAAGTGCGGTAATACGCCAGAAGCGCAACTTACCTCTTTATGGTGCAGCTTTAGCTGCAATGCTAACAGTACCAGTTCAAGCAGAAGAAAGTGAACAGCAATCTAAAGCTGATCAGGTCGAAGTAATTGAAGTAACAGGTATTAGAAGTTCGTTAGCAAGTGCATTAGCACAAAAACGTTCAGCTGACAGTTTAGTCGAAATAATTGAAGCCGAAGATATTGGTAAGTTACCTGATCAAAACTTAGCTGAAGTGCTAGAGAATGTTACAGGTATTCAAATTACGCGTTCAGCTGGTGTTGGTACGGGTGTACAGATACGTGGTACTAATGCAAACCGCACGGAAATTAATGGCGTTTCTACCGTTGGTTCTGGCGCAGGTCGAAGTGGTATTAATTTCGAAGATGTTTCTGCTTCAATTATTGCTGGTGTTGAGATTATTAAAGCGCCAGAAGCAAAAACTGTTGAAGGTTCAGTTGGTGGCACAATAAATTTAAGAACAATTCGACCACTTCAACTTGATGAAACATTAGCTGCATTTAGAATTCAAGGTGAAGAAAGCAGCCTTTCAACAGACGGCGTAAAACCAAGACTTTCTGGCACCTTTGGCGACAACTGGGATACTGACAACGGTAAAGTCGGACTCGTTATCAGTGCAAGCTATGCAGAGCAAGATGTATCCGCATTTCGCCCTCGTGCCGATCGTGACAATATTATCGCTGCTGACAGCGGAGCAGCTAGTGCGCAAGATTTTGATTTTTTACCCATTCAGTTTTTAAACCAAGATCAAGACAATTATGAATATGAAACACTCAACCTAGTTGGTACCTTAGAATGGGCACCAACTGCAAACACTCGATTTTGGTTTGATGCTGTTGTTAACGATCAAGACAGAAAAGAAGAAAGTACTAGAGTACAAGCTTCAGGTGTTAGTAGTCTAAATAACATCTCAATACCAAGCGATTTTGAGATGGTTAATTTTGGTACCCTTGATGGCGTCGATTTAGGCAGTATTCAAGCCGCAGTAAAAGGCGTCATACCTGTAGACTTAGCAGATGACGATGATGATCCAAATTTACGTTTTTCAGGTGATACGAATTCACGTGTGACCAAAAGTGAAATCTTCAGTATTGGTGGAGAATGGCAAGGTGAAAGTTTATTTGCGAAAGTTGAGCTTTCAACATCACGTTCTGACTCTACCAACCCACGAATCAATACGACATTAAACTTTATCAATCCAAATGCGCCATTAGACGCCGGCGGTTCAAATGATAACAGCGTTCCTTTTGCATATGATTTAACCGGTGGTTCATTGGCTTTCGGCATTGCTTACGGCGCTGATCATGCACCAACCGTTGCTGATATGCTCAATCCAGAAAATGTAGTGCTTCGAGATGTGCAAATTGCGAATGATCAAACTGAAAATACAGAAGATGCATTTCGTGCTGACTTTACTTATGACTTATATTGGAATGCTATCTCATCGGTAGATTTTGGTATTCGTTACAGCAAAGCAAGCAGTATGACAGATCAAGTTCGCTCAAATCTTGGCCTACGTTCAATGGATGACAGCCCTAGAGGGTCTCTATTTGCAGACATTTTAACAGCAGGACCAAGTAATTTTGGTGATGCTGATGGTCGTGAATTATTTGTTAAAGATTATTTGATTGTTGATCCTGAGTTAGTGGCTTCTGATCCTGATTATGTATTTGAAACATTAGCTTCAGCTATTCAAGCACATGGCGGTTCAAATCCGTTAAACGAACCAACCTCAGGTGTTAGTGCATTTTTTGATATTGAAGAAACCACTAGTGCACTATACGCTCAGTTAAATTTTGAAACTGACTACATCCGCGGTAACTTTGGTCTTCGTTATATTGAAACCGATATTGAATCTTTAGGTAATTCAATTACTGAAGATGCAAATGGCAATAGTGTTGTTACACAAGAAACCAAAAAAGGTAACTATGACTTCTTGCTGCCACGGGTTAACATAGTAGCAGATCTCACCGAAGATGTTATGATGCGCGCCTCATGGGGTAAAGACATTCGTCGTCCTAACTTTAATGACCTATCGACATCTGTAACCTATAGCACCAGTCCAAATCCAGCTGTTTCAGTCGGTAATCCAGGGCTAGAGCCAGAAGAAGTAACTTCTTTTGATATCTCAGCAGATTGGTATTTTGCTGAATCTAGCGTGGTAAGCATTGGTTATTTTCATAAAACTCGTAAAGATTTACACGTTGGTCAACAAGAAGACCCTTTTGAAGACCCAAATACCGGCTACCGCGACACAACAGGCCCAGATTGTGAACAAGGCGGCACTTGGAACCCAATTGCTGATGTGAATGTATTTGGCCCTAGTGGTGGTGTAGGTGTTTGTGTACCTTGGTCAACAACCATTAATGATACTGCTGAAACAACACAAGAAGGTATTGAAATGGCCATTCAATATGACCTTTCAAGCTTTGAAGAAGAACTTGGTTGGGCATCTGGTTTTGGCTTTCTTGCTAACTATACCATTCAAAAATTCTCTGGTGGTGAATCTGTAGATAGCGCTACAAGTAGAGCAAATGCAGTATTTGCAGCAACGACAGGTATCAGTGATATTGAAGTAACAGCAAAACAATCGCTAATCGATTTATCTGAAAACGCTTATAACTTCACCCTGTATTACGAAAAATATGACCTTTCTGCTAGAATGCGTTACACATGGCGTGAAGCATACCGTTCTACAGATTTCGGTAGTACAAGTAGCTTCCCATGGGGATTTCCTGTGGTACAAGAAGACAGAGGTCAACTTAATGCAAGCATAAACTACAATGTTAATGAGCAATTAAATATTGGCATTGAAGCTGTAAACCTTACTGAATCTGACATTAAACAGTCATGTGTCAGCGAAGGTGCGCTATTATGCTACCAAGGTTTGACAGACCGCCGTATTACCTTCGGTGCAAGTTATAAATTCTAAATAAAACGAATGTAAAGGCCTTCAACATGAAGGCCTTTTTTATAGCAATTTTAAAGTTAATAACCATCATTTATTTTTCACTTCACTATTTGAGGAAATATTTATGTCTGATGAACGTAAGGTAGTCGTTATTACTGGCGGCGGTAGAGATATTGGTAAAGCTTGTGCTATTGATTTTGCTAAACAAGGGGCAAAAATTCTATTCACCTATCATTCAAGTAAAGACAGTGCAATGCAAGTTGTTGATGAAATCACTCAGTTAGGTAGTGAAGCCATCGCGATAAAAGCGGATTTAACCCAACCTGAGGCAGTAAACCTCGTTGTTCAACAGGCCGTTGACACTTATGGCCGTATTGACACATTGGTGCACGTATCAGGCGGACTAATAGATCGCGTAAAACTCAGTGAAATGTCCCTTGAACACTGGAATAAAGTTATGTCAGTAAATTTGACCTCATTATTTATGATGGCAAAAGCATGTATCCCGCATATGCCTGCTGGCAGTTCTATTGTTACCTTTGCTTCTCAAGCTGGCCGTGACGGTGGTGGTCCGGGTGCTGTAGCCTATGCAACATCAAAAGGTGCTGTGATGTCATTTACCCGAGGTTTAGCGAAAGAATTAGGGCCAGATATTAGAGTTAATTGTGTCTGCCCTGGCATGATAAGTACTGGGTTTCATGATACGTTTACTAAAAACGAAGTACGTCAAAATGTCGCCAGTGCCACCGCTATTAAACGAGAAGGTCAAGCAGATGAAGTTGCTAAATTGGTAACGTTCCTTTCTAGCCAAAACGCTAGCTACATGACAGGAAACTGTGTTGATATTAATGGTGGAATTTTATTCTCTTAGCATTTGTTAAAACAGTAACAAATAAGCTAGTGTTTTTATCAACTTAACGCATATTGGTTGGGTTTGATAAATTAACACCTTTAATCATAAAGATATCATCGAATGCCAGCCCACCATTACCGTAAGGTTGCTTAAGTGGGCCAGTATTACAATTTGCCAAAAAGCTAATTAACGGCTGCTCTCGTTGCATACGAAAGTCAGCTTTTTCATACACCAAGGTTTGTTTTACAAACTCACCGCCTTGCACATAAACACGATATGTTTGTCCACCGTGTATTTTTAAAGCATTATTGACCACATACCAAATTTGATACCATTGCTTCGCCACTAATGGCTTAGCATCACGCTGTTGCGCGTAATGTTGAATATTATCATATTGACGGTATTTATCGTTACTGGATATCTTAACCATTAATGCGCCAGTATTTTTATGGCCATTAGATTCTGCTTTATCAGTAACTCTTAATGTTGGTTCAAAGGCATTATATCCGGCTTTTACAATTTCATCTGGCGTTAAATTACTTAACCCAAAAGCATGATTATTTGGAAAACGCTCAACCTGTATGCGAGTATAAAACGTAAAGGTTTCGCCCACATTAACAGGCACAGGTAGCGCTTTAAACGTTAACGCCTTTCGATTACCAATAACACCATCTTTTGCTGGTTTTTTAATCAAAAAATGATTGGTTTTTTCACGTCGAATTTCAGTGACTTGTGGGTTTTCTATAAACGGCTTTGTATTGTTTTGAGTATCAACTTTATGCCAATTAGTCAGACCTTGTTCAAAATCATCAACTAACAACCACGTACTGTGTTGCGACGTTGCACAGGCACTTAAAACACTAAAACAGCAAACAATTGCAGATTTTCTCATTGCAAGCACCTTAATCGATATTGAGTGCCGGTAAACTTCATGGTCATATACGGGCACTCATATTTAGCCGTCAATCACACCCTAGATATTTCTATTGATACAATTAAGATCAGAAAACGTTTGCTCTAGACGATCTACCATGCTTAATTCAGCTTTGCGTAACCAAACACGAGGGTCATAATACTTTTTATTGGGTTTGTCTTGCCCTTCGGGGTTCCCTATTTGAGCTGTTAAGTAATCACGATGCGTTGCATAGTAATTTTTTATCCCTGCCCAAGTCGCCCATTGCGTATCTGTATCAATATTCATTTTCACGACACCGTAGCTTATTGATTCACGAATATCTTTTAGATCTGAACCAGAACCACCATGAAAAACAAAGTCTAGCGGCTTAGTAGATAAATTAAATTTTTCAGCTACATACGCTTGTGAATTTTTCAAAATAACAGGCGTTAATTGCACGTTACCCGGTTTGTACACACCATGTACATTGCCAAATGAAGCTGCAATGGTAAATTGATCACTTACTTGGCTTAATTTATCAAAAGCATAGGCAACATCTTCTGGTTGGGTGTAAAGAGCAGAATTATCAAGGTGGCTATTATCTACACCATCTTCTTCACCACCTGTGCAGCCTAACTCGATTTCTAAGGTCATGCCTAACGCTTTCATACGCACCAAATACTCAGCACACACGGCAATATTATCTGCTATAGGTTCCGCAGATAAATCAATCATATGTGAGCTAAACAGCGGTTTTCCTGTTTGTGCATAGAACGACACAGAGGCGTCAAGTAACCCGTCTATCCAAGGTAATAAATTACGCGCTGCATGATCAGTATGTAGCATGACTGCTACGCCATAAAACTCGGCCATTTGATGAACATATTTAGCAGCAGCTATCGCACCTTGAATGGCAGCTTGATGCCCTTCTAATTTAATACCTTTACCGACAAAAAAGCCTGCACCACCATGAGATAATTGAATAATAAGCGGTGATTGAGCGTTGGCAGCAGCTTCTAAACACGCATTAATAGATGATGTACTTACCACATTTACTGCCGGTAAGGCATATTGTTCTGCTTTTGCCTGA
Organism: Thalassotalea sp. 1_MG-2023; assembly: GCF_030546745.1. Taxonomy (GTDB): domain Bacteria; phylum Pseudomonadota; class Gammaproteobacteria; order Enterobacterales; family Alteromonadaceae; genus Thalassotalea_C. Next base: position 102,256 of record NZ_JAUOPD010000012.1, on the reverse strand, counting down.
GCAAATACTTGTTGAACTTGCGATCCGGTGATCACGCCAGGAGCAATTTTCATTGTCATGAGTTATTTATTTCCTTCACTACACGCATCTGTTATGGCTTGCCAATTTCCTTGTTCAACCCAGTCTTTCTTCGCAACCCAAGTACCACCAACAGCAAACACATTGTTAAGTGACAAGTAGTCAGGTTTATTGTCGATAGTTACGCCACCTGTTGGACAAAAACTAATATCAGGAAACACCGATGATATTGTCGACAAAAATTTAGCACCACCTGATAATTCAGCAGGAAAAAGCTTCATTTCGGTGTAGCCGAATTCACGTGCCATTAAAATTTCACCGGTATTTGACACGCCAGGTAAAACCGGTAAGTTACAATCAGCTAAATCATCTAATAATCGCTCTGAAATAGCTGGCGTGATAATAAAGTCTGAACCTGCCGCAACCGCTTTTTCTAAAATATCTTTATTCGTCACTGTGCCGGCACCAACAATCAACTCTGGTAATGCTAATTTAATGGCACTTAAGGCCGCTAAAGATGCTTCCGTTCTTAATACAACTTCTACCAATGTTAAGCCTGCTGCAGACATAGCTTTTGCAATACTTACGCCTTCTTCTGGAGTTGATGCTTGAATAATGGGTAATAATGTTTGAGTTCCCATCAAAGATGAAAAGGATGTCATGGTAATAAACCTATAAAAATTAATTAAAGCGTGATGAGAAAGCTGATGACTCAACAATCGCACCAGAGTGTTGAATGACAAAACCAGCCACTTGGTTCGCTAATTCAACAGATTTCGTAATAGAGTGGCCTGCCATACGAGCACCAAGGTAACCACCATTGAAAGAGTCGCCTGCTGATGTAGTATCAACCACTTGCTTGACCGGCGTAACATCTACAATATCTTGGCCTGCAGATGACAAACAATACACATTCTTTTCACCATTTTTGACCACTAACTCTTGATAATGATATTGATCAAAAAACCTGATCACAGCGTGAATATCGTTAATATCAAATATCGCAGCAAAGTCATCAACCCCAGGTAATAAAATATCAGAGGCTTCAAAAGCGAGTAAAAACTGGGCTTGTGCCTCTGCTTTCGTTGCCCATAACTTGGGACGATAATTTAAGTCAAAGGCAATTTTTACACCTGCCGCTTTAAGTTCAGTAATACATTGCCAAAACGCATCGCGATTTTCAGGACGAACGACACCTAATGAAATACCACTAAAAAAGAAGATATCCCCTTTGCTTAGTTGTTTCGTTATGTCTTCATTGATGAAATCCATCACGCTTCTAGCCGCCGAATTTTCTCGCCAATAGGTGAAGCTACGTTCACCAAATTGATCGAGTTGAATCGCGTATAAACCAGGAATTTTTGTTTCTGAGCGAAAGACATAATCAGTACCTAGGTGCTCATCTTGAAAGTACTTCACCATGTTTTCGCTAAAATGATCTTGGCCAACGGCAGTCACTAAGTTGACATTAGTGTTAGGAAACAATCTTTTTAAATACACTGCGGTATTAAAAACATCTCCGGCGAACGACTGCTTCATGGTCATTGATGAGGTATTCATCAACTCAATCATACATTCGCCGAATAAAAAAATGTTCTTCATTGGTTATGCCTTGGTTACTTTTTTCAATGGTTCGACTTTAGGGATCAGGATCCAAATGGCTGCCATAGCAATAACGGCTAACGAAGCTCCAATAACAAAGGCTGGTGTATAATTACCGTCTGCAGTTAAATAAGGAACAAGAGAGGTTAAACCAACAGCACCTAATTTAGCCGCCATTCCTGAAAAACCAGCTAAAGTCCCTACAGCTTTTTTCCCTAATAAATCACTCGGTAGTGTTTGTACATTACCAATAGCAGTTTGAAAGCCAAAGAGAATCACCGCCATTATAAGTACCGCAGTTACCGGCTCACCAGGATCCGCCATTGCTAATAATGAAGGCAACATAATTAAACAACCTAAAGTGATGGTTAATTTACGCGTTTTGTCTGTATTCCAACCCGCTTTTAATCTGTTTTGCGCTAATAGACCACCAAACCAAGCACCAAACATAGCGCCTACATAGGGCACCCAGCCATAAATACCAATCGATTTAACATCCATGGCATAAACTTCATTCAAGTAAATAGGGATCCAAAAAACGAATAACCACCAAATTGGATCAATCGCTGCAGACGCAATAATAACGCCCCAGCTTTGTTTTCTTGAAAGTAACTCACCTGTTGACGGGTTGTACTCTTCTTCCTCTTCGTTACCTTCACTTGTGGCGCTACGACGTTGACCAGTTAAAATATATTCTTTTTCTTCTTCCGAAATCCAAGGATGAGAACCCGGTGGCGATTTTACCAGTACTAACCAAGGTACTAACCATAACAGGCCTACGGCACCAACAATAACAAATACCATTTGCCAACTAAAATATACCGTTAAAAAGGCAATCAATGGAATTGCAACAATACCGCCAATAGCCGCACCAGAATTAAAGATGCCTTGCGCTAAAGCACGTTCTTTCGTTGGAAACCATTCGGCATTTCCCTTGGTAGCACCGGGCCAATTACCTGCCTCTGCCACACCTAAGATGGCTCTAAAAATACTAAAAGACAGCACACCTTGAGCAAATGCATGAGCAATTGTCGCTAATGACCAAACGCCTATCGACAACACAAAACCAATGCGCGTTCCGACCCAATCAAAGATTTTGCCGAATATTGCTTGACCAAAGGCATAAGCAAACACAAAAACAATAGAAATATTCGCGTATATTTGTTTGCGTTCTAACGATGATTTTTCTGGAAAAAGATCTTCCACAATGTCTGGCCATAAAACACTTAGTGCCTGGCGATCTATGTAATTAATGATAGTTGCAAGCGCGATTAACGCGATTACCCACCAGCGTAATCCTTTAATTTTCATTATAAGTCCTCCACAAAATCTTCACGCGCAGGGCTAAACGTGTCGATTAAAATACCACCAGTAGGACAGGTAGCGCCGTGATCAGCATGAGGAGGGATATAACAACTGTCGCCCGCCTTTAAAACTTTCGTTACACCCGCAATATTAAAATGAAATTCACCTTCTACAACATAGGTAACTTGAGAATGACGGTGAGCATGATTATAGCCAATCGCCCCTTTTTCAAACCAAATTTTAACAGCCATTAACTCGTGGTTATAGCCAAGCATTTGACGTTTTAATCCACCACCGATATCTTCAATTTCGGTTTCGTTGCCAAATGAAAAGTGGGCACTTTCGCTCATAATAATTCCTGCCTTACTGCTGCTTTGTAATGTTAAGTAGTGTAAATCGACCATCTAGTTGATAATCGTTATTGTTATATGTAAATTCTGTTTTATCTGTACCAACTTCATTCACCGCTAATAAATACTGACTTGCGTTAGCAAGTGTTATTTCTAGCAACGAGATATTATTTTCGTGTTTAAAATGAAGCGCGGTAACTTTCGACTGTGCTTCTAAAGTAAACTCTTTCGAAGGGTTATATTCGCCATGTGGTTCTAAGACGCTAACAAATGTATGTTGTTTGCTCGCCTTTTTACGATAAATAAACGCAGCTTCATTTCTTAGGTTAAACAGCGGGTCATTTGCGCCGATACGCGTAAATAATGTTTCAGTATCACCATCAACAATCGCTGATTGCGTATAAAATCGGCCGTTCTCATTAAGCCAAGTTACCTTTGAAATTCCTTCATTGGCAACTCCTGTTGCGGTTAACCACAAGTGCTGATAACCATGTGCATTACCTAAAGCTGATAATTGTTCAGTATAGGCATTACGCTCAAAATTCGTATCTATTAATTGTCCTTGGTAATGAACGGGTAAGTCGTATTGATGCGCTTTATCGCTAGCAACATGAAACACATCAACTGCTAATGAAATATCTGTTTTTGGTAAAGTAATTAATGCCATCATGCGAGTTAATTCAACGCCTGAATAGGCGGTGTTAATGTGCGCTTTACTCAGAGTGCCATGGGTATTGGTTGCATAATAATCTACTATAGGGTGATTGTTATTACCCACGCTAACATCGCCATCAAAGTGACTTTTCTCATCAACAACCAAGGTATTATGAGCAATGGTTTGTTTAGCGTAGCTGTCATTTTCTGGTAGGTACTGACCACCATATTTTGCTTCTACATTTAAAAAACGTGCAGCACCATAATCAGCAACAATTTCTTCGCCTTTGTCATAAAATAACCAAGCCAACTTATCAAAATGACCATGGCCTAAACCTTGTGCTGCTGGCTTAAATACCAACGCTTGATCACCTTGAGTGTGTTGACGCATCACAACTAATGCACCTTGTTTACCATCTGCGCCGTCACCAAACGCTTTAGAAGTAAACGCATAGGGAGTAGCTAAACCAGCATCTAAGGCTTTAGCAACCTGTAGACCATCACCCGTCAAAATGATTTGTTGTTGCTGGCTAGCTATATCAAGTAATCCACTATTTTTGGTAAGCCCGTACGCAATAGTTACCGCTTGAACAAGCTCTATAGTGTCAATTCCTTTACTTTTGATCGCATCATTTAAAGGAAAGAATAAGCCGTTATAGCTCAAATCTATCGTGGTATTTATTGCTTTCAGTAAAACGCCATCGCGATATTCGAATATTTTTCTTTCTGGTTCATTTGTTTCAATAGCTTTTGCAAATGTAACAAAAGGCATTAAGGCATAGCGCTGATAATATGGGCCTTCGTTGTAATACCCTTGAGGAGAGAAAAGCTCTTCCAATTGGCGCATAAAGCCGCCTTTTCCTGACTTATCTAAGCCATATAGCGCTTGTTCAACCCATTCTTGTTCACCGATAACATAACCAGTCATACCAACAGCAGCCGTTAACCATGTGCCGTGGTTATGAACTTTATTAAACGTAGCAGGTGAATCAACAGATAAGAACTTAACAATAGGCCTTAGAATTCCAGTTTCAATTCTTGTTTTATCATGCTCAGTTAAATGACTAATTATCATATCGTAAGCTTGTGAGGTGTACACCAACCAAACCGCTTCGTTCAAACTTTGCCAGAATAATTTACCTGGATTGTTTTTATCCTGACGGCGTGCAGGATGTAACGGTAAACTTGGGTACATATCAGCATAAGCAAACAACATGTCACGAACATATTCAGCATATTTTTTCTGTTGGGTTAACTGATATACAACCCCCGCGTTATACATTAATTGATAATTTTTCTTATGACGTTCATGCGTAAAGCCACCACCAGAATCTTTCGGAGCAGGAACATTAATCGCTTTGCTAATTTGTACATCTACTTTCGCTTTAGTTTTTGCGAATGTGTCTGAAAAACTGTTATCCCCTTTTAGTGCCATGCGCATCGCTTGCGTGTCTTGATATGACATCACTAAATTAGGATGTTTTTTTGCAAGTGCAGTAGCGGTGAATATTAAGATAAAAACCGCTAAAAGCGCTTTATTAAATGTTGAGGTAAAAAACATTTTTCTCTTCCTACTTAACGATTTTATTATTTTGAAGTTCAGCGGTATGTTCGCCTGCAACGCGTAATTCAACAATGCTCGGTTTTTCATTTAAGGTATTATTAAGCAAAATTGTTTTAGGTTCGCCAACGGTATGCTCTATGGTAATTGGCGCACTTTTTTGAAAAACATTTGTATCGATATTAGTTACCTGCACACCATGTAAAAACACGCTCGATGCTGTTTTATTACGTTTTCCTGCGCCTACTGAAGTCAACTCATTATTGGCTAAAGTAAAATGTGGGCCAAAGGTACTTTCATCTGTGCCACCTCGGTATAATTTCACCAACGCACCTTTCACATTGTTAAAGGTATTCTGCTTAATCGTGACATATTCAGCATTGTAGATGCCTAAGTCTTCATGCTCTTTGTCTAAACGTAAAACATCACCAGTTATATTAGTAAAGGTATTGTTTATTAATATAATTTCATCTGCAAAAGCACCTTTACCAGACTCAAACACATGAAATGAGTGGTTAATATCTAACTGCTCGATGATTGAATTTTCTATCACTAAACGATAATTTTTTGTCATGCCCCACTTTTTACTGCGGATCATTACATTACCTGAAGAGTCAGGACTATTTTTACCACTAATTTTCACACCGTTTAGCGCTAAACTACCACCATCTACAAGCTCAAATAATGTGCCACGCTCAAAGGTAATAATAGCTTCACCAGAAACTTTTGCTTTAATAGTCAGCGTTTTATCAATAGTTGCTATTTTACGCGCATCATAAATACCTTGACCTAAAAGCAGAATATCACCATCTTGAGCATTCTCTATCGCTTGAAATAGCGCGTCTTCGCCTGGTGATACGTTAATTTCTTTACCACTATTAAATGCGGTAATACCTTGCGTTTTCGGATACCAGCTTGGCCCAGTTTGAGACTTGCTGATTGGCGTTAATGATTTATCTACCCCGATTGCTAACCCTTGTGGATACAACAAACCATTTGCAGCACGTTCAAGGGTAATAGCTTGTTTTTCAATGCCGTAAGCGAGTGCTTCAACAGGCTTTTTATTGGCAATATTATTTGAAAATTTAATGCCAGTAACGTCATCAAATAAAGTAAAAGGCTGCTGCTTTTCATTATAAATAAGGTTATTGTCAACATGAGAATTAATAGGGACAGCAGAGCGCTCAGCATCACTGCCAGCGGCTAACTGGATATGCTCAACATTGATAAAGCTGTTATTACTGACCTTTGCATTTTCGACTTGGTGATAACGATTAATAGGAGAATTTGGTACGCCGTTCATAATGGTAAAGCCACTACCAAAACGATACCCTGTTAATCCTTCTAGATAATTATTACGGACAATTTGATCTTTGTTGATCACGCGTATGCCGCCAGTATGATCAACGCCATTGCCGAAAAACACATTATTTTCAATAACGTTACCATTACCGTGACGTAAGGTTAATGTTCCTCTAGATTCATAAAAAACATTACTTTTTAATTGGTTTTTACCTGATTTCACCGAGATAATTTCAACTTCGCCATTACACTGATCAAAGTAGTTATTTTCGACAAGGGTAAATGAATCTGCTAATGAATAATGACTCGTACCAATGCGTAATGTTTCACCACCATTTGAACCTAATATTTGACGAGGGCCAAAATAATTGTGATCAATTCTATGATGATTTTGTTGGCTATTTTCACTATTCAAACGAACGGCTAACGTCACGCCTTTATTGGTTTTTCCCGCTAGATAGTTATGATCAAAACGGTTGTGCTGACCATATAAACCTACCCAATAATCAGACTCTTGCTTGTCAGGATTGGAAAAATCTTCGATGACCGTTTCAGTAACACGTGAATGAAAGGCAAGGTTTTCTTTGTTTTGGCGAAATGCAATCACTTCACTGCTTGGCGTGTAGCCATTTTTAAACACTAAGCCAGAAACAACAAGATGCTTTCCAGCTAAACGTAAATTAGATTGACCCGATAAAATCACTTTGCCTTTGGTTTGAGCCATTAACGTGATTGGTTTATCTTTCGTGCCACTGCCGGTAAATAGAATTTCAAAGTCTTGCCAAGTACCGTTGGCTAGTTTGATCGTATCACCAGCAACAAGTTGTTTTACGGTTTTCTTAAATGCTTTAGGCGAATCAACTAAATATTCTTTGGCATTTACGCCCAAAGAGATCATAAAAGAGAGAAATGTAACTGTAAGTGTTTTCATTTGTATACCGTAACCCTTTGTTATTATTGCTGGCTAAAACTAAGGCTTTCACAACTCCTTGTAAGAGAAAGCCTTAAAAGAGAGCATCGTGTAAGGAAAGTCTCTAAAATCAATCATTTACTATTTTTGTCAATACTAACTATGTGTTAATACGACAAAATTATTTTTCAAGTTTAAGAAAGTAATCAAAGATTTCTGGCACATTGCCCTGCCCTAAACCGGCATCAAATGCAGCTTGTAAGTTCTGTGATGAACCTTGAGCAATTTTAGATTCAGTGCCTAAATCATCTACCATTTGTAAGAAGTAACCTAAGTCTTTATTAGCATTGGCGATTGAGAAGCCTAAATCACTAACACCGTCAACGGCATAGTTTTTACAAAATTGCATGAACGGAGAATTTGAAGGACCCGTTGACATAATATCAAACAATTGTTGACGGTCTACGCCAGCAAGATCGGCTACAGCAAAGGCTTGTGACATTGCACAAACGGTTGTCATCCCCATGAAATTATTGATTAGCTTTGTTGTGTGTCCTGCACCTAACGCACCTAAATGGAAAACATTTTCACCTTGCTCTTCTAATACTGGTTTAACCTTGTTAAAGGTATCAATATCACCAGCCGCCATGATATTTAGTAAACCGTCTTTAGCATGAGCAGGTGTACGACCAAGAGGTGCATCAACCATTCCTACACCTTTAGCGGCTAAATCAGCGCCAATTTTACGTGTTGATGCGGGGATAGAAGTACCAAAATCAACCAACACAGCACCTTCTTTAACACCAGCAAGAATACCGTCTTCTGCATAGATAACTTTTTCAACGATGGCCGATGTAGTTAAGCAAAGCATGATAATATCACTAGATTCTGCTAATTCTTTTGCAGATGATGCAGCATTAGCACCGCGAGCAACACACGCTGCAACCGCCTCTTTGTTAAGGTCCATTACGGTTAACTGGTATCCTCTTTTTTGCAAGTTTTCAACCATGTTTCCGCCCATAAGGCCAAGACCGATAAAACCAATTGTTGGTTTTGACATAATAAACTCCTAAATAGTTACGCTATTACTTTTCTGAGGTATAACGAGCTACCTCTTCATTGGGAACACAGCGATTTACTTCGATTAATAAACAGAGTCTCAGTTAGCATTCACTGCGTGAGACTCACAGCTTTTAGTTGTCAGTAGTTAGGCTACTGCTCAAATTTAGTACTTTAAGTAGAATTCTTTAAAACTTCGCTTTCACACCAAATTCCCACTTAGTGCCAGAGCGTGAGTAATCCGCAATGGTGGTATCATTACCTCGCGTCATTACTTGTGGTTCATTGGTTAAATTAAGTCCTTTTAAGAAAAGACTTACATTTGAATTGATTTTGTATTTTGCCGACATATTGAAATACAAAGCATCTTGCACATAACGGTGTGAGCGGTCTGGGAATGGTAGACTGTTCGGCTGCAGGTACTTAGAACGATATTTCCAAAGTAAACGTACTGTTGTGTCATCACCTTCCCAATAAACAGACGCCGATGCTACATTCTTAGAGAAACCAAATAAGTTCGCATCTGGAACAATACCCGCACTAGCTGGCTCTGCGGTAACAAAGTCAGACTCTGCATAGTTCCAAGCAAACTTTGCTCCTAAACCGTTGAAGGGTTCAGGTAATTCAACAAAATGTTTTTGACCGGTAAATTCAACACCCTTAATGACAGACTCGTCTTCAGATGTTTGTTTCACAAGATGTGCTACATCAGGATAAATTGTATCTACGCCGTCTAAATTTACCGTGATATCGCGATATTCAGTTTTAACGTCGTAGCCACCGGTGAATGATTTATAGTAAAAAGCAGCAGTAAAGGCTGCATCTTGCGATGGATAATATTCAAATGACACATCGTAATTCATTGCAGTGTAAGGGTCTAAGTGGTTACCACTGGCGTCACCACTACGGATAACTTGTGAGAAATCAGTGTTAGTAGCTGGATCACAGACTGTATCGTCTTCATCTTCACAGGTTTCATAACTCACACCGGCTGACATTGCATTCATTTGAAAACGTGACATTGAACGATACGCAGCAGTACGCACATAAAAGGCATCGTTAACCATAAAGGTTAAGTTTACGCTAGGTAATACCTCAGTATATTCCGAATCTAAGTTAACCACTTCTATTTCACCGGTTGGGTTAATCTCAGAATTCCAAGTGATATCACCCTCGTTACCTTCAGTCGACGTGATGTAAACTTTATCACCCCAGCCTTTTGAATGAGTTTCGGTTTTTACAACCCGAACGCCTACGTTCCCGTATACCGGAGTACCTGCTATTTCAGTATCAATATTCGCCATTACATAAGCAGCAGTAATGGTTTCAGTTACATCTCTATCGGCACCATCACGGCCATCTTCTCGTTCGCCTATGTCATAAAAATCAGTTCCTGATGCTCCTGGTAGTTGACCAAGAATTTGACCAATAAAACATTTATGATCATAAGTGGCATAACGCGTAGCATCGCCGCCCGCACCTTCTTCCTCAGTAAACTGAATATTATTTGAATGATCGTTTTGGCAATTATCGATAATGCCATTAATAAGCGCAGAGTTCGCTTCAGGGTTTAATTCATCCCAACTATTATCTTCGTTATCACTTGCACCATAATTTTGAGAGCCATCAGCGATAACAAGAGAAACATCATTTGTAACGTAATCAACTAAATGTTCTTCTGAGTAACGAATACCTGCTTTAATACTTGAAAAATATTGATTGTCTAATTGATATTGGCCATCAAGTTTAACGGCAAGAATGTCATCATTACGATGTTCATGAGCACGACGATACTCAACATACGCATGGTCGTCGTGAACAAAGTTCCCCATGTGACTTGCATCAAAGGCTTCCCAAGAAGCAAAACCGGCATCATCAGGGCCCAAGCGGTTACTATCTAACCAAGTAAGAGTTGGCACATTACGACCACGGAAGTCTAATGCATAATTATAGCGTTCAGTTGAGCGAAACTTTGTACGTTGGCGTAAACGATAACGATAAGACTCAGAATAAGAAACATCTAACGCAAGTGATAACTCATCTGTTGGGGTATATTCAACTTCGATACCGCCACCATGATATTCATCCACTTGATTACGATTTTCACCTTGTAACGTTGGACGTGCTTCACCTGTTGCGTAAAGTAGAGTGTGATCTTCTGAAACAATATGATCCGCAAGATCATCAAGACGACTGTCAAGGGCCAACTCCATACGTTTTTCCGTATATTCAAGATCTGAATATTCATAATCTACGTTAATATTCAGTTTATCGTTTGGCACCCATTGAAAGGTAAATACAGCCCCTGTTCTGATATCTTCGTCTTCACCCGTACGCCAGTAGGCATCATTCGGGACATAAAAAATACTGCTTTGATCAAAATCGGCTAAGTCAGTATCAATACCTAATTCAGGTTCGCGACCAACACGGCCAGAACTTACACCCTGTTGGCCTGTTGCACAATTACTACCGCCAATTAAACTAGAACCATCAGCTGCACGTAGAGCACAAACCCCCATCTGCGAGCTGCCACCATAATTTTCTTCTGGATTGGCGGAATTTGTATGATTAATCCCTAAGGTAAAACCCATATCACCTAGATTTTCAGTTTCCCATTGCTGTACAGTTGAAACAACCAGCTTACTTCCCCACGGAGAAACATCACCCTCTACATCTTGGTAATACGAATTATAAACGCCCGTTGCTTGAACAGTCGTTTGACTTTGACCATAATCAACTGCACGTAAAGAGTTAACATCAATCGTACCTGACGTACCCCCTTCAACTAAATCAGCTTGCTGTGATTTATAAATAACAACTTTATCAACGAGCTCAGATGGAAACTTTTTGAAATTTACTGCGCGACCTGGGCCTGCATTGGTAATTGTGCGACCATTAAATGTAGAATAACCCCAGTAAGATCCTAAACCTCGGATAGATATTTCGTTCTGGCTGCCTTTTAAGCGATGACCAGAGGCACCAGAAATATTTTCAATTACATCAGACAATGACAAACCAGGTAATTCCCCAAAGTCAGCTGCAGCAACAGCATCAACAATCGCGGTATTATTCTTTTTCTCATTTAATGAGCGTGTCATCGTACCTCGAAGTCCTTTAACTTCGATAACTTCAACTTCAGAGTCTACTTTTTTCTCAGTTTCTTCTTGAGCATTAACAGGAACAGTCACAAGTGAAAGTAAAGTTGATGCACACAGTAACTGTTTGCGATAGCTGCCCCAATTGCGTAATGCACAGCTGATTTTATTTAACTGATTTGTAGTTGCCATTGATATATCCGATTAATTATAGTTTTTTGAATTTTCAATATTGCATTATTCAAGCAACATAAAAAACAATTGTCAACCATTTTGGTAAAACAATTTAAAAATAAAAACTAACCAATTAACAAATTCCCAAATAACCCTTATACTAATTTAGCTTTACCAATAGAACGAAAAAGGTCTACACACGTTACCATAGGTTTGTCAGACTCTTTTTAGCAAAGGAATATAGTTGAGGAGCATTACAACATTAAGCAGAAAATCAATCTTTCAGACGCAATAACTGATGACCACGTTGATTTTTTTGGTTGACCATTTGGTATTAAATAATGTAATAATCAATCAGCATTAATCAATACACGCTCGATAAATTTACTGACAATGGCATATTCCAGTGCAGTACCTTTTAAAGATATCGCGGTGTAATAATGACAAAATGAGATAACTTGGAACCCCCATGAAAAAACAAAAAATATTGTTAACATTATTCACTTCAGCTTTTTTATTTAGCTGCGGAGGAAGTTCTACAGATAAAAATACCCAAGCAATACCAACGATACCTGAAGAAGACCAAACCACAACGCCAACGGTCATAGATGATATAACTTGTGATGTATCATACCCACTAGATATCGCTAATATCAGTTATGAAGGAGAAGTTCAAACCATTACTTCATTACACGATGGCTCTAAAAGAAGTGACTCAAGTTGGCAACCTAATGCATTAGATACCAACATATTAATAACCTTGGCAGAGCCTGCATTATTAAAGCAGTTAGTCATCACTTGGGCCAATACCGAATATGCGAATCTCTTTTCAATATCAAGCTCAAAAGATAATGAAAACTGGCAATTGTTAAACACCGTTACTGAAAGCAAAACACAAACAATTATTCCAGATGTTGTTGACTTAGCACAGAGCCCAAATGAACAGCAAACCGCACTTTACCTCAACTTAGCACTATCGGGTAATCAAGTATCACAAGCAAGTACAATCCTTGAAATTGAAGTTTATGGATGTCGAGAAACTACGGCGCATTCTATTGAATTAATTGATTGGTATTTGAGTGTTCCTACCGACGATGATAAAAATGGCAAATCTGACAGCATTAAAGAACGAGATTTAGCAGCAGGCTATAATGACCCAAGGTTTTTTACCTTAACACACGATAGTGGCTTACGATTTTCCACTTCCGTTTCAGGGTATAAAACGTCTAACAACACTAGCTATGTACGGGCAGAGTTGCGTGAAATGCTTCGTAGAGGCGATACGAGTATAAAAACCCAAGGCGTAAATAAAAACAACTGGGTATTTTCAACTGCCCCAGAATCAGACCTTATTAATGCTGCAGGTATCGATGGCACTTTGAACGCCCAACTGGCCGTTAATCATGTGACTACGACAGGCGAAAATTATCAAATAGGTCGGGTTATTATTGGTCAAATTCATGCCAATGATGATGAACCTGTCAGGTTGTACTATCGTAAATTACCAGAGAACCAATATGGCGCTATTTACCTTGCACATGAAAAGCTTGGTGGAGATGACAACTATTACGAATTAATAGGTGAAAGAGGAAATAACGCTAGTAACCCATCAAACGGTATAGCGCTACATGAGAAGTTTAGTTACACCATTGAAGTACAAGGCAATAACCTTAACGTAACAGTGATTAAATCTGATGGCACTGAATTTCACCAACACGTAGATATGTCACAAAGTGGCTACGATGTGGGTAACCAATATATGTATTTCAAAGCTGGCGTGTATAACCAAAATAATTCAGGTGATCCACACGACTACGTGCAAGCAACTTTTTATCAAATCGATAACCACCACAACACTTATTAAACCAGGAGTAAACAAAATGAAAAAATTTTACCCGTTGTTATTGTTACTCAGTTTTTATCTTCAAGCTGCAGAAACAAACACGCATAAATTCTTCGATGAAACATTATTAATTAAACTTTCAACAGAATTAAACGCAATGTCTGCAACGACGTTAGAGAAGCGTTATGGTAATCAAAAAACACCACCGAGCTATGCGTTTGATAACCAAAATCAAACAGTAAGCTTTACCTTTACTCAATACCCTACGCCTGCAAATAAGCAATCGATGAACAAGATCCATAAATATATTTCGAATATGTTACGTAAATCGAGCGAAGGCGCGAACTGGAAAAAAGACAAAGTATATACTCGATTAAACACTAAAATTGCTGTCTATGAATATGAAACTCAAGGGATTGGTAAGTATCAATACAATCTAACTTATGCTCTGCCTGTTAACGGCAAACTCACGTTTATTTCATTTATTACCACTGATAAAAAATATAAAAAGAAATGGTTGAACCTCGCAAGGGAAAGTTTGGACTCTTTACAGTTAAAGAAAACATAAACAATAACAACGTTGAGTAAGTTGATAAGTACGTTTAATCATGTGTAAACAGAGTACTTACCTAGCCAATACACATGACTAAAATGGTGATTTATTAAAATTGCTACCAGTTCATGGTTGACAAAATGGTTTTACAAATTAATATAAAAACAAACAAATCATCAACAAGATTGTTTTACCAAAAAAACAACAGGATCATAATAATGAAAAATTTAATAAACAAATCGATTGCGGTATCTGCGATTGCTTTGGCTGTTACGGGGTGTAATACAGATGAATTACCTAAAGAGACGGGTAATGCATTTGGTCAAATCTCATTGTCTGGTGCAGCAAAAGTAGGGGAAACATTAACAGTAGCGGTTACCGACGGTAATGGTGTAGACACATCAGCAATAACGTACAGTTGGTTAGCAAACGACGTTGAAATTTCGGGGGCTTCATCTAGCTCATTTACCGTAACGTCTGAGCAAGTTAACACACAAGTTTCAGTTATTGCATCATATACCGACAATGATAACTACCAAGAAAAGTTAAGATCTAGTGCAACAAACACTATCATCATGAATGCTGATGGTATGATTGAAGTGTCAGGTATTTTTGAATCAGGCAAACTTTTAACAGCAACTCTTACAGACGATAATGGCGTTGATGCACAAAACGTAACCTATACGTGGCTAGCAGACGATGTTGCGATTGAAGGTGCAACAGAATCTACTCTTGCCTTAACTGATGATGAAATTGGTAAAACCATTGTGGTCACTGCCACATACACTGATGATGATGATTACAGTGAAGAAGTCAGTTCTACAGCTTCTGAACCGGTAGCGCCCGCTTCAGGAAACACAGCAGCTACATTTGAAGGCCTAACAGCGGCCGTTACCAATGATGAAACAGATAGCATTACTGGTACTGTTGTTATAACTGACGCTGATGTTGGTGAAAGTTCAGCGCTTGCTCAAACAGATACAATGACTACGTTTGGTACTTTTTCTATTCAAACGGATGGTCAATGGACATATACGTTAGATACAACAAACCCAACAGTCACATCGTTACTTGATGAAAATGACACCATTACCGATACCATTTCAATTTCCTCAGCGGACGGTACGTTAGCAGAATTAAACATCACTATTTCGGGCGTAGCTTCATTTGCCCCAACTAAAGTGGCTAAAATTACTGATAACATGACTGATGATGCGGGTGAACTTAGATATAAACTTTCTTCAAGTGATATTATTTCAGCAGGTAAACTTACCGTTTCATTCCTTAAAGAAGATGGTATTGAAAAAGATGCATACATTGGTTTATACGGTTCATCAACCAGTACAAGCAATGCGTTAATTGATTTGCGTATTCAAAGTAGCGGTTATGTTATCCGCAATAATGAAGGTGTTGATATCACTATTCCTTTTTCAGCGAATAAGTGGACTGATGTTGAAATGACCTGGGATGCGAGCAATGCTTCAGATACCGTTGCACCACTATTAACGCTAACAATTAACGGCACAAGTGTAACCACCGAACCTTTTGCTTCTGTATCACAATCATTAAGTGATGTTGTGGCCGGCGTACAAACAATTATATTCAAGTTAGGTGACAACAGTTCAACAACAGGTGAAGCCGCTTACTACATTGATAACTTCAAATTGTACTCAGATCTTGCAGGCACGACCGTTCAATTTGAAGATGATTTTGAAAGCTATATGGAAGGTGATTCATTAGATGATGATAATTCGGCATCGCCATACAACTCTAGTACAGCTGAAACCGTTGTTGCACAAATTGGCTCCGAAGGTGGTGCAGAAAATCCAGATAACTTAACAGCAAAAATTACTGACAACATGACAGATGATGCTGGTGAATTACGTTATAAACTATCTTCAAGCGATATTATCCCTGCGGGTAAGTTAAGCGTAGCCTTTTTAAAAGAAGCTGGTATAGAAAAAGATGCCTACATTGGTTTGTATGGTTCATCAACGAGTACAAGTAACGCCATTATTGACTTACGGATCCAAAGTACAGGTTATGTAATTCGAAACAACGAAGGCGTTGACGTGACCATTCCGTTTACTGCAGATAAATGGACCAACGTTGATATCACATGGGATGCAAGTAATGCTTCTGATACCGTAGCCCCACTATTAACCTTAACGATAGATGGTACCAGCGTAACGACCGAACCCTTTGCATCAGTCTCTCAATCTTTAAGCGATGTTATTGCGGGTGTGCAAACGGTAATCTTTAAATTAGGCGATAATAGTTCAACATTAGGTGACGCAGCATACTTTATTGATGAAGTTAAACTCTACTCTGATCTTGAAGGCACAGTAATACAGTTCGAGGATGATTTTGAAAGTTATTCTGAAGGAAGTTCATTAGATGATGATAATTCCTCATCACCTTATAACTCTAGCTCTGCTGAAGTAGTAGTCGCTAAAAAAGCTAAATAAACCAATATTACCTCTCTGGCTTGAAATAGCGCTATTACATAGCGCTATTTTTTTATAACACTATACGGCAGGTTTTACTTCGTTTAGCATCGATAACAGATTTATAACGAGTACAAGGTCGTGTAAACAATATAAGTCGCTATTCGTAGTTGTGATGTCGCCATTAGCGATACTCAACCACAAACGCGCACGTTAAAATAGGAGTGCTTAAATGATTAAAGCAGTAACGAAAATTTCACTCATATTGTTATTAGCAGGATGTGCTAGCACATCAAATAATCCTGCCAATAAATTTGATTTATCGCATTGGAAAATTACCATTCCACTCGATCAAGATAACGATGGTAAAGCGGATACCATTGACACGAAGGCGCTACAACACTATCAACACACAGATTTTTTCTATTTGGATCAATTTGGCCATTTAGTGTTTACCTCGCCGAATAAAGCAGTGACCACTCAAACTTCATCTAATACTCGCAGTGAGTTAAGGCAAATGATCAGAGGGTTTGATACCTCGATAGATACTAAATCATATGGCAATAATTTCGCCTTATCTGCACACCCTGATGCAAAATACTTTGACCAACTCGGCGGTAAATTATCAGCGAGTTTAAAAGTAAACCATGTTGCTAAAAATGCTAAGCACCCTAAAAAACCAGCATACTCAGTTGTTGTTGGTCAAATTCATGCTGGTAAAGATAAAGCGCTAATCGCCGAAGGCAATGGCTTTGGTTGGGGAAATGAACCAATCAAAATATATTATAAAAAGTGGCCAAATCATCAATCTGGATCAGTATTTTGGACCTATGAGAGAAATTTAGCCAAAGACAACCCCGACAGAACCGATATCGCCTACCCTGTATGGGGAAATACTTGGGAAAATACCGAAGATCCAAAATCTGAAGGTATTAAGTTAAATGAAGAGTTTAGTTACGAAATTAATGTGTTTAATAGTGTAATGCATTTAACGTTTACCCAGAAAAACCAAAAAACGGTGACTTATCAAATAGACCTTTCCAATAACATTGATGCCTATGGCAACATTGATAACAAAGACAACCCTAATGGCTATACAGGTGATTGGCACTACTTTAAAGCTGGTGCTTATAATCAATGTTCAACAAAAGATGCCGATGGTATTTGGTATGCTGGCTGCTCTGGCACCGGAGATTGGAAAACAGATAAAGCAAACGGTGATTATACTCGCGTTACTTTTACTAACTTAACATTAAGCCAAGCTACTCAACCTTAAACTTTACAAACAGGGTATATAAGCAATACCCTGTTTTTTACTTGCTTTCGGCGTTGTCAGCGATAAACATCATAAATTTAGTGAAACAGCCTATCAATTAAAAACAGTTCAAAGCAAAAAATTTGGTATTACCAAAACAAAGCATAAAACTGTCCAGCCTAATTAATAAAACTACAAAGACAAAAAGCACATAAAACAAACCCTTCAATGACTCTAGCTTTATAGCTCAATTACTCTACTTTATTATCTAACCTAAAGGTTATTACCAATAAAAGCGAATTTATCGTGATATTGGTATGATAATCACTTGAATAATAAGATCTGTTATGTAATGATTTAACTTATGTCACTGATTTTGATATAAAGTACAGATCAGTTTAGTAATTATCGTTTAACGCTTTTCGGGGTAAAGTAACTATGGCGGCAAAAAGATTATTTTGGAGCATTGTCGAATTAATTGAAGCTTCCATTAATTCTGGAAATTTTCCAGTCGGCAGCCGATTACCACCAGAAAGAGAATTAGCCCAACGATTCAATGTAAGTCGTCCAACTATTCGTGAAGCGATCATTGCCCTTGAAGTTAGAGGACGAGTTGAAGTTAAAACTAGCTCCGGTGTTTATGTACTCGCCTCTCAACAATCAGCAAATTTACTAAAAAATATCAATGCTTTTGAAGTAACACAAGCAAGAGCACTTGTTGAAGGCGAAGTAGCTGCGCTCGCAGCAGCGTCAATAAACGAGCAAGAACTTGAAGACTTAAATCAAACGCTTATCGACATGGAAAAAGGTAAAGACATGGAAGCCGCAGACAGAGCTTTCCATAAAATTATCGCTAACGCTACTCGTAATGAGGCAATGAAAAGCCTAGTAGAAAGCCTATGGAACTTAAGAGCTTCTTCCAAAGAAATCATCGAAGATTATGACAGTGTATGTAGCAAAGACAGCGCAAAAACAATCGCTGAGCACAGAGCTATCTATAATGCCTTAAAATCAGCAGATGCCGATAAATCTCGTACAGCTATGCATGAACACTTTCATCGTTTAATCAACACCTTATTTGATGCTGAAGAAACTAGAGCCTTAGAAAAGATTAAAAGAGAAAGTAGTGAAAAACGAGACATGTACTCGATAAAGCGTCAAGCTTAGCATCTACTTAAACTTCAACATGATAAAACCCTAAGCAAATAGATATATTCTTATTTGAAATCACTTATTTTGTCAGCCCTATTGTATATAACAATAAAGCAGTGGTTGTCTGCTCAATTTCAGAACTTGTGTGACACATACAGGCTATTTTCTCCTTTAAAAACCAATGAAAAGTAAACAAAATAAACATTGTGAACAAACCGATGAGTCGGTTACAATAATTTTGTACAACATTGAGGTTATTGTATGAGAGATGCAGAACAAACTCGGCAAAAAATTTTAGAAATTACCGCAGATGAGATTCATCAACATGGTTTTCAGGCCACAAGCTTGTCAACAATATTATCCCGTTGTGAAATTTCAAAAGGCGCGTTATACCACCATTTCGATAATAAACTCGTATTAGGCTATGCTGTTTTTGAAGAAATTTTCACGCCAATGTTTTTAGCCACTTGGCAGCCTGCCGTTGAAGCAATAGATCCCATTGATGGTTTATGTCATTTTTTTAAAGAAATTTCTCAAGACATGAGTTGCGAAGATATAATTTGTGGTTGTCCTATTAATAATCTTTGTCAAGAGATGTCTGCGGTAGATGAAGGTTTTCGTTTACGCATACTGAACATGCAGCAACAATTAAACCATTTAATCGCCCTTAATTTACAACGGTTTTCAAGCAAACTACGCAAAAATCTCGACTTTACTCAAATCGCTTATTTTATTGTTTCAAGCTTTCATGGTGCCTACAGTTTAAGTAAAAGCGCTAAGAACAAAGAACTATTTGACAAAGTGGTTGACGAGTTATGTATTTACCTCAATAACTTACGAAACACTTAACCTGTATTAGTTAAAATAAACATAAGTTAAAACAAAATTTTTACAAAAAAACATTTACAGACCGAATGGTCGGTATGTAGAATACATACTCATATTCAGCAATTCTTAATAAGGACATCTAATGAGATCAGCACTTATCCTGCTTTTATCTGTATTTTCTCTTTCCCTTGCCGCTCAACCTACACTATCGCCAAAGGAAGTCATCAGTCAAACAGGCGATAAATTATTTTCTCGAATTGCTGCTAGCCAAACGGAATTACAGAAGTTCCCAGAGTTAATGCGTAACATAGTGGAAGAAGAGTTAATGCCTTCGGTTAATTATCGCTACGCTGCTTTTAAAATTCTTGGTAAACATGTCAGAAAAGCATCTAAAGAACAAAGAGAAAAATTTGTCAGCTCGATGAAACACTACTTAGTTAGAACTTACGCCACAGCATTAAACCAATATAAAGATCAAAAGGTTAGCTACGGTCAATCTAAGCTTTCTAACAGCGGTAAACTAGCATCAGTAGACGCATTGATTTCTGAAACTGGCAAACCTGATATCCATCTGACCTTTCAAATGCGACAAGATCGTGAAACGGGCCAATGGAAAGCTTACGATATGATCGTTGAAGGTATTTCTCTGCTAAGCAGTAAACAAAGTGAATTCAATACGCGTATTAATAAATACGGTCTTGATCAAGTCACCATTGAGCTTGCGGCACTGAACAAATAATCGTGTGTAAAAAATTACTTATCTCCCACTCATGGAGCTTAGCCAGTCACTGACTGGCTTTTTTTTATCTAAATTAAGACGGGTATAGTTTTACTGACGGCTCACAGAGTAAGGTAATTTCAACAGCCCTTAGTTTAGCTCTTTATCTACCCAAAATTTAGTGCCTTTAATAACGGCTTGTAGCGCTAGTCCTGCCTCTGTCAATGTGTATACCGTCACATCGCCATAATAAGCTTCACCTTCTACCGAACCACCTTTATCACCTGCTTTAGCAGCTGCATCAGCATTACCGCCAAATGTCCAACCGTTAGTAATAAAGCTATTCATTGCATCTGTGGTATGAAACACCATGACTATGCGATAATCTTTCACGCCTAAACCAAGGCCTACACCACCTTCAGCCATGTTCATATAAGTATGGGTATTGGCATTCATGTTCTTAACCACACCATAGCCAGTACCGGCGGCCATAAAAATTAAATTGATGTTTGCATTAGAAAATACGGCATAACCGGGTGCGGCATTTAACTGTTTACGCGTATCTGGTTTTTGTTCAAACAATTTGGTTAATACATCATCCTTCATTGTTAAAATTGCACGTTGCTTTTCAACCTTGCTTCCGTCTCCCATTGAGGCACAGGCAGATAACAACACTACAATCATGAAACTAAAAAGCTTTTTATATACACTCATATCATTTTCCTTTTCTCAATAAGATAGCTAAAGCCTAACGCATTTTATCGAAATCATCGAATTGTTCATTAAAGATCAGCAAACAGTTTCATTTACCCCCTATGCTCCCCCTGATATAAACGGTCAAAATGGGGAATATTTTTCTCCCAGATAGGAGTAACTTTACCAATATAATCTCTGACAGCATCATAAAATAACCGAGTTCTAACCGGTAAATCTCTATGGGGGTAAATAACGTACATGTCGCGGTAATCAAGTAATTTAACATCGGTTAAAATCGGAATAAGCTGACCATTTATTATTTCATCACCCAAAATAAACGCAGGCACTACAACAAATGCACTACCAGATAACGCTTTTAGTAATAAAATTTCGGCATCATTTGCACGAAAAACGCTATTAATTTCTTGCTCAGCATGCTCGCCAAGTGCATTTTCATATTCAATACTTGTCACACGTATTGTTTTACTGAAATAACTCGCAGCCGGGAGTGATTTAAGATCTGACATTTTATTCGGCATCCCATAGGTTTTTATGAACTCTGGTGAGGCCAAAATAACTAAACGGTTCCGCGCAAGTTTTCTCGCAATCAGCGTCGAATCTTTCAACTCCCCGACTCTAAAAGCGAGATCTATTCCTTCAGAGACAATGTCCATCACCTTATCATCCAAAATTAATTCAATTTCAACTTCAGGAAAGCGTTTTTGAAAATCATTAATTACCGGTTGTAGATAACGCTTTGCAATAATCGTAGACGACGTCATTTTTATCGTACCACGAGGCTCTAAATGATAATTCTCTGCCATTCGAACCGTTTCATTAAGTAACTCTCGAAGCTCCGAAGCTTTCTTAACCATTTCTGCGCCAGCTGCTGTTAAAGAAATAGATCGTGTTGTTCGGTTTAGCAACCTTACGGCAAGTTCTTCTTCTAGTTTGCTGATTTGTTTAGATATAACTGATCTGTCGATATTCCTGCCTTCCGCGGCACTTGCAAATGATCCACGCTCTACAACATCTAACAACATCAATAAACGGCTAGTAGTATCCATAACGAATCCTTTATCACTATTGATGCCATTTTGGCACTAATGTAATTAAAAAACCACTATATTTACTCATCAATTTCGAGCGTATCATAATTGTATTATTTTCAAATAACACAGTTGACCTATGACTAACTCAACGCTTTATAGTTCTCAAAAACATGGAGTTAAACGATGAAAAAAACATTATTACTTGCTACTTTAACCAGCATAAGCATTGCAATTAGTGGTTGTGCAGAACCTTCTGCAAAACAAAATTCACAACAATTTTTACAACCTATAGACGTGGCAAAAGTGTTAATCAAGCCAGTACAACATTGGCACACTTTTACCACACGGTTAGAAGCCCCAGAAGAAGTATCGTTACGTCCACGTGTATCAGGCGTAATTAAAGAAATTGCGTTTAATGAAGGTGATAAGGTAAAGAAAGGTGATTTACTGGTTCAACTAGATGCTCGTCCTTTTGCCGCAGTAGTCGCAAAGCTAAAGGCACAAATACTCTCTGCAGAAGCAGCTCTACAGCAAGCTAAAAATGAAGCTAAACGCGCTCAAAGGTTAACCGAGCGTAAAGCAATTTCTATTGAGCAAGCAGAATCGCGCGCATCAATATTACGACAACGAGAAGCCCAATTAGCAGCACTACAAGCACAGTTAGAAGCTGCGAACCTAGACCTAGCCTTTACAGCCATTAAATCACCAATAAATGGTATTATTTCACGCGCTAATATTACCCGAGGAAATACTGTACAAGCGGGAACAAGCGTACTCACCTCTATTGTATCTAATGACAAGATGTATGCTTATTTTGATATTGACGAACGCACGTGGAATAACGCCTTTTCACATGTAACTGCTGCGAGTAAACAACAAGTTCTGATGCAAAAAGTAGGTGAAAAAGTATTTGAACATACTGGCTATATTAACTTTATCGACAATCAAATTAATGATGCTACAGGCACATTGCAAGTTCGCGCAGTTTTCGAACAGGCAACAACAAACCCGGCTTCCCCGTTACGTGCTGGTTCATTTGCTCGTGTCAAGCTGGCAGCAAGTGACGTAAATGAACAAATTATTGTTCCAGAAAAAGCAATAGGAACAGATCTAAAAAACCGCTTTGTTCTGACCCTTGATAAAAACAATGTCTTGCAATACAAACTTGTTGAAGTTGGCGAGCGCTATGGCATGTTGCGCGCAATCACCACTGGATTAACCGCTAATGACATTATAGCCGTAAATGGCCCTGCGCGAGTCGGTCCTGGCATGCCTGTTCAACCTAATGTAATTACGATAGAAACAACCAACACAGCCTTTACCATGACGCCAATCAAGCAAACTGATTTAGTTGCTAAGTACTAGGGAATTACAATGAATTTTTCACATTTTTTCATTCAACGGCCAATTTTTGCATCCGTTTTATCATTAGTCATATTAATTGGTGGCGCCATATCACTTTTCAAGTTACCCATTAGTGAATACCCAGAAGTAGTTCCACCAACAGTTGTAGTAACTGCAAACTATCCTGGTGCTAACCCAACCGTAATTGCACAAACGGTTGCCACGCCATTAGAGCAAGAAATTAACGGCACAGAAAACATGCTTTATATGTTTTCTCAAGCAACGAGTGATGGTCGCATGACGTTAACCGTTACTTTTGCGCTAGGCACAGACCTCGATCGTGCCCAAGTACAAGTGCAAAATAGGGTTAACAGTGCACTGTCTAGGTTACCTCAAGAAGTACAACGTTTAGGAGTAGTCGCTGAAAAATCTTCACCTGACTTAACCATGGTTGTACACCTATATTCGCCAGAAAAAACCCATGATACAGCTTATTTATCAAATTACGCTGATATCTATATTAAAGATCAAATTGCACGTTTATCCGGTGTAGGTGATGTACAGTTATTTGGTGGTGGGCAATACTCTATGCGGGTTTGGTTAAACCCTGATGCATTAGCAGCAAGACAATTAACGGCTTCAGATGTAGTAAATGCATTGCGCGCACAAAATCAACAAGTTGCCGCAGGAAGCTTAGGCGCGCAACCAGCAGCAAATGAAAGCCAGTTTCAAATTTTATTAAATGTTAAAGGCAGGTTAGCCAGTGTTGAAGAGTTTGAACAAGTTATTCTAAAAGTGGGTGATCAAAAGCAAGTTATTCGTTTAAAAGATGTAGCCACTGTAGAATTAGGTCAGAATAGTTACGCACTTCGTGCTCTTTTAGACGGACAACCTGCGCTAGCTATGCCTATTTTCCAACGTCCTGGTTCAAACGCAATTGAGTTATCAGACCAAGTACGAACAACCATGGCGCAACTTTCACAGGCTTTTCCTGACGGCGTTGAATACGATATTGTCTACGACCCAACTATTTTTGTACGCGACTCAATTGATGCCGTTATTACCACTTTATTAGAGGCCATCGCTTTAGTTGTCATCGTTGTTGTCGTTTTTTTACAAACTTGGCGCGCTTCTATCATTCCATTAATTGCGGTTCCTGTTTCACTTATTGGCACCTTTGCCGTGATGCAATGGCTTGGTGTTTCAATCAATAGCTTGTCATTATTCGGTTTAGTGCTCGCGATCGGGATTGTTGTTGATGATGCGATTGTTGTGGTTGAAAACGTTGAACGAAACATAGAAAAAGGTTTGTCACCTGTAGAAGCCACTCGTGTTGCAATGACAGAAGTAACAGGACCAATAATCGCCATTGCTTTAGTTTTACTAGCCGTATTCATACCTACTGCCTTTATTTCAGGACTATCTGGACAATTCTATAAACAATTTGCCCTGACTATTACTATTTCAACGGTGATCTCTGCGTTTAACTCTCTAACCCTTTCGCCAGCGTTATCAGCACTATTACTAAAATCTCATGACGCCAAGCCTGACGCATTAACGCGATTACTGAATAAAATCTTTGGCCGTTGGTTATTTACACCTTTTAATAAACTGTTTGAACGTGGCGCTCAAGGCTATCAACGTTTAGTTAAAAAATTAATTCGCATGAGTGTCATAATGGTTGCTGCTTATGTATTGTTACTTGGTGGAACATTTACTCTCTTTAATACCATTCCTGGCGGCTTTATTCCTTCGCAAGATAAACAATACCTAGTTGCAATTGCGCAACTTCCAGATGCCGCTAGTTTAGATCGTACTCAAGATGTCATGGTCGAAATGGAAAGCATTGCCCTAAACGTACCCGGCGTTCTACACACAGTGACATTTCCAGGCTTATCCGTAAATGGTTTTACTAACAGCCCAAACAGCGGCATTGTTTTTGTTGCATTAGATGCTTTTGAAAATCGTAAAGATCCACAACTGTCTGCTGGCGCAATCGCAATGCAATTGAACCAACAGTTTGTTTCGATTGATGAAGCCTTTGTCGCGGTATTTCCGCCTCCCCCTATTCAAGGGTTAGGCACAACAGGAGGCTTTAAGCTACAAATAGAAGATCGTGACAACAAAGGCTTCGAAGCATTGTTTAATAGTTTACAAACCGTGATAGCAAAAGCACAACAAGATCCCGCGTTAACAGGGTTATATTCTAGTTTTCGAATTCAAGTACCACAAATGGACATTGATATTGATAGAGAACAAGCCCTGATCCAAGGGATCCCTCTGGAAGAAGTCTTTGATGCTTTACAAATTTATTTAGGCTCTTTATATGTTAACGACTTCAACGCTTTTGGCAGAACGTATCAAGTGAATGCTCAAGCAGACGCTGAATTTCGAAAAGACCCCGCACAAATTTTACATTTAAAAGTGCGTAATAAGTTGGGTGATATGGTGCCACTTGGTTCAATTTTAACGGTTACTCCTACCACAGGACCTGATCGGGTTATGCATTATAATGGTTATCCAAGTGCTGAACTTAATGGTAGCCCTGCGCTAGGTTATAGTTCAGACCAAGCACAACAAGCTATCGAATTAATTCTAGCCGAGCACTTACCTACGGGTATTGATTATGAGTGGACAGATGTTACCTATCAACAAATCATCGCTGGCAATACCATGGTTTACGTTTTCCCTTTAGTTGTATTACTGGTATTTTTAGTCCTTGCCGCACAATATGAAAGTTTACGTTTACCATTAGCGATTATTTTAATTGTACCAATGACAATATTCTCCGCTTTATTAGGTGTGTGGTTTGTTGGCTCCGACAACAATATTTTCACCCAAATTGCACTAATTGTATTAGTTGCTTTAGCTTCAAAGAATGCCATTTTAATGGTCGAATTTGCCAAAGATCAGCATCAAAGTGGCATGACTCACTTAGATGCCATTATCGCCGCTTGTCGATTACGACTAAGACCAATTTTGATGACTTCAATCGCGTTCACAGCGGGTGTAATTCCCTTGGTGTTAGCATCGGGCGCAGGCGCAGAAATGCGACATGCGATGGGCAATGCCGTTTTTTCTGGCATGATTGGTGTCACCATTTTTGGTCTACTGTTTACGCCTATTTTTTATATGTTAGTGACCAAAAAAGAATCAACCTCCGACACGATTAAAAGCAACACACTGGAGCATAAACAACATGATTAATTCATTATTACCGTCTAATAGCCGATTGGCCTTAACATTGCTTTTAACTAATGTAATAGCTGGTTGCGCAACATCAAATAAAGTAGATGTTCATCTAGAAAATCAGCAACAACTTCAGCACTTTGTTGCTGAAGTTGAGATTGCATCAGAACTCGCTGGTGCGAGTGAGTTAAATTGGTGGCAGCAATTTAATTCTCCTCAATTGAATCTGCTGATCCAAGAGGCACTGACAAATAACTATGATCTATCCATCAGCCATTTAAGGCTAAAAAGTGCCTTAGCGCGCCTTGGCGCAGAACAAGCAATGCTTTTACCACAAGGTGGATTAACCATTAGTAGTGAACGTTCAAGTATCGATGAGGCCATTACACCTTACTCAACGGCCAGTTTAGGTTTAAATTGGCATTTAGATTTATTCGGTCGTGTCACAGCATTGGTCAATGCAGCTAATGCGTCTGCACTGAGTCAAGCTGAACAGCTGCGGTTATTACAAATAGAGGTGGTTTCATCTGTTGTTTCTGGCTATATCAGTTATCAAGGTAATCTGCAAAAACACCATATAATCTCACAACAAATTGATGCGTTACAACAAAGCATAGAGGTGCTGCAAGCCAGTGTCGATGAAGGTGTTACTAGTGAATTAGATTTAAACCGAACTAAAGCACAGTTAAACCAACAACAAGCATTGCTACCTGAAATCGAGTTTTTATTACACCGCGATAATTCTGCACTCGCTTACATTACAGGTAAAACATTAAGTGATCTCACATTGATGGAGCAACGAGAACTGATTAACTTTGACTTGCAAGTACACTTAACGAAACCAAGTGAAGCAATCGCCTTACGTCCTGATATTAGTAAGGCGCTCTACCAATTTAGCCAAGCCACTGCTTTAAGCACTGCAGCAAGTAAAGCCCTATTACCAGATATTAGTTTACGTGCCTTTGCTGGAATACTGAGTTCCACTAGTACTACCCTGTCTAATACAAAACAACAATGGCAGGTATCCCCACAAATAGAATGGTCACTATTAAGTTACCCTGCATTATTGGCGCAGCGAGATGCTCAGCAATATTTAAGTGAAGCAGCATATAACGAGTATCAAAAAACGGTATTAAATGCCATAAATGAAAGCGAGCTTTCTTTACATAAACTCGTTAAAGAAAGCAATAAACAGCAATTTGCAAACAATCGCTATCACTATGCAAACAAAGCCTATTTGCAAGCACAGGCTATGTTTCAAGAAGGTCAAATACCTTATTTATCGTTACTTGACGCAAGACAAGATTTACTTGCAGCAGAAGAAAATGCAGTTGATTCAGCAATTTCAACTTTACTCACGAAAGTAAATGCTTATCATACCTTTAATGGTCGCTGGAGTTACGCACTATCCAGTATTTAATACTTGAGTAAATTATGTCTAATGTAACCACTTTACAAACTAATATTCCTGACACGATGAAAGCCATTGTCTTAGAAACACCTAATGAACAACTATCATTAGCTGAAGTTCAATGGAAAACTCCAACACGTACCGGAAATGAATTATTAGTAAAAGTGGAATACGTAGGTCTTAATCCATTAGATGGGCAGTATGCCAAAACAGGCTTTTGTCAATGGCAGTATCCGCATATTTTAGGCTTAGATGCTGTGGGTACTGTAGTTGATGCTCCAAAAGGAGTCTTTCCCACTGTTGGTGACAGAGTAATGTGGCACGCTAGCTTAGCTGATCAAGGAGTGCTAAGTGAGTACACCACAGTACCAAATTATGCGGTATCTGTAGTGCCAGACGATGTTGAACCATGCCAAGCAGCCACCTTACCCTGTGCAGGTATGACGGCATTAATTGCTTTAGAGAAGTTACAAATTATCGAGGGTGATACGCTGCTAATTGAAGCAGGAGCTGGAGCAGTTGGCCATTTTGCAATTCAATTTGCTAAACAGCGCGGAGCAGATGTTTTTACCACAGCGGCAAAACATAATCATAAGCGCTTAAAACGTTTAGGCGCTGACGCTGTATTTGATTACCGCGAGGAAAAGCTGTGTCATAAAATTTGCCATGAACTTGGTCCACAAGGTTTTGATGCTATATTAGATTCCATTGGTGGCGATGCAACAATTCGAAATTTAGAATTAATGGGGTTTTGTGGCAGAATCGCTTGTTTACAAGCACTACCTGAAATACCTCAAGCATTATTATTTAAAAAAGCACCGAACATTTGTATTGTTTCTTTAGGTGGGGCATGGCTGGAAAATAGCCTTTGTGCCCAGCAACACATGAGTTTTATGAGTAATTTGCTACTAAATGGCGTAGCTGATGGTTCGATAATACTACCAGAAATCCATCTCGTAGATTTTAAGGCGGACGCTATTTCTATTGCGTTAAAAACTCAATTAGCAGGTGGGTTTACGGGTAAGCAAATTGTTAGCTTTTAGCGCAAAAGTTCCAATTCCGCTAAGTTATTCCTCGTACTAATTAGATATTATTACTTACTGCCTCGGTGCTCCCTTAAGTGCTAATGTTTATCTACATACTCTTGTTGAGGAGCAAAACATATTAAATGGTTTTTCAATTGAATTGACACATTTGATCATTTTTCATCATCAGTTGAACATAACATTTCTCAAACATAGCGATATACTAGCAATACCTGCATTAAAGAGAATGAATCATGAAACTTTCTATCCTAACTAATGGCCGTATCTGTACCGCTTTATTATTGCTTAGCTTTACTACTTCCGCGATGACTTCAGCTCAAAATACGATAGTTAATCAGATAGAAAAACAAAAACGTGTAATGAACGCAGAGATTGGCGTTGCCATCTTTGATGTGGACAAACAAAAGTTATGGCACTATAACGGCAACTCCCGCTTCCCATTAATGAGCACATTTAAGGTGCTCGCATGTGCAAAATTACTCGCTGACGTAGAAAAAAATAGGCAAACTTTTGACACTTCCATGCTGATCACTAAAAGCGATTTAATCTATTGGTCACCAATCACAAAGCACATGGTTGGTAAAAAAATGTCACTTAAACAGGCTTGTTCTGCAACAATGACAATGAGTGATAATACCGCCGCCAATATAGTGCTTACAGGCATACAAGGCCCTAAGGCGTTAACACAATTTATGCGAGAGATTGGCGATGATACCACTAGACTTGATCGCATTGAACCCCAGTTAAACCAAGCTCTTAAAGGTGATAAAAGGGATACTACCTCCCCTATTGCCATGGTTAACTCTTTGCATTCATTATTGTATGGCAATGTGTTAAATCAGCAATCAAAAGCACAGCTAACACAATGGATGATGGATAATAAAATAACGGGAAGCCTATTACGTTCAGTACTCCCTGAACAATGGTCAATTGCAGATCGTTCAGGCGCTGGAGGCTATGGTTCTAGAGCTATAACCGCAGTTGTTTGGTCAGAAGATCAAACGCCACTTATCATCGCAATTTACTTGACCCAAACCGAAGCAACGATGAAAGAGCGAAATAAAGCAATTGCGGCTATTGGCGAAAGCATTTTTAACTTTTATCAGAAAAATATTAACTAACAAGTATTCATTGCGCATTCTAGTGGCAAGAACTCAGCATAATTTTGATATAGATAACATTACGTTGCCAAGTGACTGCGATAAACGCTCAACATCTTCTGGTTTAGGTATTCCAAAACGCAGTGATTGTTGATCGTCAGTCAACCGCACATATACGCCTTGTTTACATAAACCATCATAAATGGTCACCGCTTTATGGGGGGTTGCTAAGTTCACAGTTAAAAATAAATCAGTCCCTTCAACACCCTCATTAAAATATCTGTTTAATAGCATGGTTAATACTTGCCGTTGGCGCGATAACTTTTCTCGTTGTTGTTCTTGCCACAAGGTATTTTGTAGCGCTTGCTCGGCAATAAATTGTGCAGGCCCATTTGCTTGCCATGGTCCTAAGTGTTCAGCAATAGAAGTTAACCACTGCTGATGTGCAATGGTAAAACCGATTCGCATTCCTGCTAAACCAAAAAATTTTCCAAATGACTTAAGCACCACGGTATTACGACCGAGGGTATATTCAGCCATTGATTGACTTGGCGTGATCACATCCATAAATGCTTCATCAATGACCAGTAACCCTTGACGGTTTTCGATAAACTCTTGATATCTTTCTAACGTTTCACGGCTAAATAATTTACCGGTTGGGTTATTTGGGTTAATTACCACTAATACACAATGCTGCGGCAATTGTTCCAATGCGGGTAACTCATCACCATACCATTGAAGATTAAAGCCCATATTTTTCCACGCTTGAGCATGTTCTTTATAACCTTTAATGGGTAAAAAAACGCATTTTGAAGACGAATTCTCTTTGAGCCACAACATGGGTAATAAACTAATAATAGTCTGACTACCACTACTAACAGATATATTGCGGCATTGATAATAACGTTGTGCTGCACTAATTAATGCGGATGATGGCTGAGGAAGTTGTTGCCAAACAATGTCTGGTATTTCAGGGATAGGATAACTAAAAGGCGCAATTCCTGTTGATAAATCTAACCAGTCTCGCATCGGTATTTGGTACTCATTGGCTACCTGCGTAAGTTGCCCGCCATGCGTTAATGCCATAAAAGTGCCCTTGTAAACATTTAGTTAAATAAAATTCGCGACTAGCTGATAAACCAAAACAACGAGAAAAAAACACATACTCGCCCGCTTAACAATAATGATACTACTTGGAATATCATCAACATTCACAGGCTTCCCCGCACCCATCGCAGGCGAAAAAGCACTATGACCATGATAACGTGCCGTCCCCCCTAGTGTTCGATTGAGTACCGTAGCGCCTGCTGACATCACCCAGCCACCATTATGACTTTTATATAGGTTGCCTTGTTGGTAGGCATTTTTGAGCGCTAAGCATGGTTGCCCCTGTACTGCATACAAAACGGTGCAAACTTTGCCAGAAATAAACCCTAAAACATCATCTAATCGAGCGCTAGCGTAACCAAAAGAGAAATATCTAGCGGTTTTATAGCCCCACATAGCGTCTAACGTATTGGCTAAACGATGTATTATCACTAATGGGATACCGCCAATGATATAATAAGTTAATGACGCTATTACACTATCGTGCCCATTTTCTAATACTGACTCAACGGTGGCTCTAGACATTTCATGTGCCGAAAGTGTTGCGGTTTCTCTGCTAACCAAGTAACCCGTGAATTTGCGCGCATTTTGCAAATCTCCCTTAATTAACGGTCGATACACTTGTATTGCATGCTCTTTCAAACTTCGACCGCCAATGGCCAAATAAAGGATAAAAGCATCAACTCCAATGTGTAGATACCAAACAACATCATTAAGCCAGAAAAAATAGATAATGGGTAAAGGGAGCACTAAAATAAGCCAAGCAATAATACCCAAACAAACCGCATAGCCACCTCGGTTTAAACCTTGCTCAATGTTATCTTTCGCAGCATAGTGCGGGTTTAATCTTGCTTCTACTGCTTGGCTTATATAACCAAAACCAACCAAATAATGAAAGCGTTTAGCTTCGCCAAATAGAGTATCTAACAGTAATGCCAATAATAACGTTAGCGAGACACTAAACGGATGAAGTAGCGTTTCAACAGTCGTTAAACCTTCAGACATCGTTATTCACTTTCTAAATGAAAATATGGAAGTTCAGAGTGATAAGTAAGCTTAATAATACAACCGTTTTGATATTGTTCATAAGCATTGCGCTTTGTCACTTTACCTAACCCCGCTAAAAAGCATCTAAGAGCTTCGCCATGAAAAATCACTAATATTTTGCCACCGTTATAGTGTTTAGCAATTTGATGAAATGCCCGCTGAATTCTTTGATGACAAGCAACAGCGCTTTCGCCATGGTGAGAAGAAAGCTCGCTATACTGCTGCAATATTTCACAATAATCAGGTAATAACGCCACCTCTTCAACACGCTGCCCTTGCCACACGCCTAAATGTCGTTCAATCAGTTCAGGTTCAACCTGATAAGGTCTATCTAGCGCCTTTTGGCAAATTTTTGCAGTTGATTGCGCGCGTCCTAGCGGTGACGAAATAATTGCATCGATACCTTTCGCTTGAAGTTGGTTTGCAATTTGTTGTGATTGCTTCACTCCTAATGAGGTTAATTTACTATCTAAGTGGCCTTGAAAACGCATCTCTTTATTCCAAATCGTTTCACCATGCCGCGCTAAAAAAAAGAGCGTTTTGTTCATTACAACGTTATTACCCGTAAATTGTTCAAAGGTTTCACTCGCGTTAGCTCACCTTTTTAAATAGTTGTAAGGTTAATTTCGGGTTGCTTGGAAAATACCAGTGCATATATGTTGCAAGAATATTGTTATAACGATAGACATATTCCCCTGCTCTTTCACTGGGGTGATGAACACTTTGACACCATGGTTCAAGGTTTATTTCTGCACAAGAATAATGAAAGCTATGACCACGCATTACATTGTCTTGTTCTTGGTTATTGAGTGATAAAGGTAAATCAACCCATTGTGAGCCAATGGCGGCGAGTTTATCTTGCATCTTCGCCTTACCCGGCATTACACCCGCCATTGTGTAAGTTTTACCTTCGAGATCTGTCAGTTGTTCTAGAAGATACAGCATACCGCCACATTCAGCGATGATTGGCTTACCACTTTCACTGAAGGCAGCCACATCACGTAAAAAGCTTACATTGTTCATCAATTTCTCAGCATATAGTTCAGGATAGCCACCAGGAACATATAAGATATCGCCACTTGGTAAGCGCTTATCTTCAAGCGCTGAGCAAAATACAATTTCAGCACCCGCTTGCTGTAAAAAGGCTATATTAGCAGCATATATAAAACTGAATGCTTGGTCTTTTACAATAATTACTGTGGTACCAACCAATGCACCTTTAATAAGATCATATTGGCTATTGCTTTCTACGTCGTAAAACTCAACCTTCGCAGGTAAATCTGTAAGTGCTGTATTAGCGATAAAGCTAGCAGCTTTATCTAATTGCTGATCAATATCACTTAACTCTTGGGCTTGCACCAAACCTAAATGACGTTCAGGAAGAGTGATCAACTTATCAGCCGGCAAACGTCCATAAAAGCGATATTTTTCTGGCAGATTTTCTGCTAACAACTCTTCATGCCGTTCACTATTTACACGGTTAGCTAGCACGCCTGAAAAAGGAAGTTCAGCACGGTAACTCGCTAAACCATGGGTAACTGCTGCAAACGTTTGTGCCATCGCTTTCGCATCAATTACCCCAAGTACAGGAATATCAAAATAGCTTGCTAAGTCTGCACTGCTTGGTGTGCCGTCAAATAACCCCATCACACCTTCAATTAAAATTAAATCAGATTGTAGAGCTGCTCGGTAAAGCAATTCTTGACAGCCCTGTTCACCCACGAGCCATAAATCTAATTGATAAACAAGTTCACCGCTGGCCTGTCGTAAAATCATCGGGTCTATAAAATCTGGCCCCACTTTAAACACTGTAACCTTACGCCCTTGATTACGGTGATAACGTGCTAACGCCGCAGTAACAGTAGTTTTACCACTGCCGGAATGAGGAGCAGCAATAATTAATGCTGAGCAACTGATCTTGGCACCACGATTATCACTAGATTTTGTATTGAAAAGCGTTGTTTGATTATTGGGCTTTGCTTTTATCGTCATTATGACTATGCCCTTTTATTATCTATTACGGCAACACTGTTATCCGTAAAATAACGACGAATAATAGTGTCAATGACAAAAGCACATATTACGTAAACAACAGGGTTAGAAATAGAACGAAAATAGTATTTATCAACACGGGTTGCGTATTCCGCCCATGATAAATCAGTAAATTTCCCTGACAGCGTATAGTAACTTCCGTTTGAGATAAAAAAGGCAATTGAACTCGCAATAAATAACCCTAGCGCAACTTTAAGTGCGTTATTGATTAAAGAGCTGTTCTGCCAATTGGGCTTGGTATAATACCCTGCCATAAACATGACACCGTAACTTAAGACGAGTGCAGGATATGACGTTGTAATGCAATCACCAAATTGTCCACGAAAATAAGAAGATCCAAGATCTATTCCCACAGTCAATACATAGAAAAACCAAAAAGTACTTACCTTACGCAGATACATACCTGCTAAGAAAAAAATAGCAATAGAAGCACTTGGCAGGTGATTTAAACTAGAAAAATGATGCGTGCGGGTAGCAAGCATCAGTAAAAGTAAGGTAACAAATACCCCAATGAATAAGCTCTTTGAATAATGAGTATTGACTGACTTCATAACATTCCCGTTATTGAAAATTAATTTTCACGGTGTTTGAAATCAAAGTTGAGAATGGTTGAAGCAGTTTAACGTTGGGGATGATGAACATCTACGCTAAAGACAGTGTTACGTAAAATGCATTTTTTATTACGTATTGCCACACCATTTACAGCCCTGAATACCGCCCACCGCAGTTGTCGAGTATTATTTAGGCCGGTCTCCGGACTCCTGTTCATCGCTTATACAACACCTTCCCATATTCACGAACCTAACTTAGCGACTCGTTGTTATATACAGTGGTTTTGTTGCTGCTCACAGTTACCGTTGCGGGGGCAGTACTGGGTTCTCACCAGTTTCACGTTTCACCTTCAATGAGCAATATTCATTCACTATGACATTACACGTTGAAGACACCTAAATCAGCGCAGATATTACGTGATAGCGTGGCTTTGTTCAATAGTAAAAGAACGAAAAACAAAGTGTGCTTTTGTGCCACTTTCAGCATAAAACACCATTAATATTTGAAGAAAAATTGATTAAACACATTTACTAAATGGGTTTTAAAATGGTGTAAAAAGCATATAAGCGACTTAAATCTCAGGATCTACCCTCCAACAAATACAATGAAACATTAATAAAAACATATTCATAGTTAAAATAATTTTTGACAAGAACCTTTACTAAACCAAAAAACAAGACTAAACATAAATATAGGCTCAGGAAAGATTAAACTAAACAGGGATCCGTTATGGCACACACCTCCAACAATGAGGTTCATTTTGCAAATAATGAACAGTTAGTTTCTATCACCGACCTGCAAGGTGATATTATTTATGCAAACGAAGAGTTCTGCCGAGTAGCGGGTTATACGTTAGACGAGTTAACTGGACAGCATCACAATATCGTAAGACACCCAAGTATGCCCCAAGCAGCATTCGCTGATCTATGGAAAAAACTTAAAAATGGTGAACCTTGGCGAGGTATTATTAAAAATCGTTGTAAAAATGGCGATTTTTATTGGGTTGACGCATATGTTACGCCATTAATTCAGAATGGAAAAATAACTGGTTACCAATCGGTGAGAGTAAAACCGACCCCAGAACAAGTTCAACGTGCTCAACATGTATACGCTCAATTAAATGATCAAAAGAGTGTTATCGATTTTCATTCAAATACGAAGTTAAAACGAGGACTAGCACTGCTTGTTTTACTAACGTCTCTACTCTTTTCTTGGTTCGTTATTGGATCAATTCTCGTCATGTCGACCGTTGTTATTAGTTTCGCCTTAATAGCATTAATCTTTTCAGAGGAGTTATTTACCTTTCCTAATTACGTTGAAAACATTAAGTCGCGATCAGATAGCCCTTCCCGGTTAATTTTTACAGGAAAAGGGTTAACAAACCTGATGCAGTATCAAACAGAGCTATTACAAGCAAGAATTCGCACTGTACTTGGTCGAAGCTTTGATTCAGGAAAAGTCTTATTAAATCAAGCAGAAGAGTTAAAACTGGCATCAAATGAAATGCTTGGTGGAGCCTCAAACATAAATCATCAATTAGGACAGTTTTCTACCGCTATTACGGAGATGAGTAGCACTATCAATGACGTCAGTCACAACACCGTTACCACGCATGATAAAGTGACACAAGTTCAACAAGAATGTAACGATACGACAAACCTAATTAATGCCAACCAAGAAAAAACGAATGCCTTAGCACTAGACGTAGAATCAGCGGCTAATAGCGCTGAAAACCTAGTAAATGACGTTGAAAAAATATCAGGAATTATGACTGAAATTCAAGGTATTGCCGATCAAACCAATTTGTTGGCGTTAAATGCTGCGATTGAAGCCGCCCGAGCAGGAGAACAAGGTAGAGGCTTTGCTGTTGTTGCTGATGAAGTAAGAACCTTAGC
This sequence comes from Thalassotalea sp. 1_MG-2023, assembly GCF_030546745.1. Taxonomy (GTDB): domain Bacteria; phylum Pseudomonadota; class Gammaproteobacteria; order Enterobacterales; family Alteromonadaceae; genus Thalassotalea_C. The sequence continues at coordinate 64,939 of NZ_JAUOPD010000012.1, read as the reverse complement.
TAGTAGAACTCAAGACGCTACTGTAGATATACAACGCTCAGTATCAGAATTACAAAATACCTTGCAACAATGGAGCAAAGTAATGTTAACAAGCAAAGACAACGCAGATGAGTGCTCTACTAACACCTTAACCATCAAGCAAGCTATCGATAATATAATGAATAGCATCAGTGACGTTAGCGATATGACATCTCAAATTGCAACTGCAACCGAAGAACAAAGCGTTGTAGCCGAGCAAATGAATAAACAAATCATTGGTATAGATGATGTGTCTAAAGAAAATGAAGCACTATGTAATAAAGTAAGTTTAAGCGGAGAAAGTGTCAATAAAAGTGCAAAAGATATTGAAACCCTGAGCACTACGTTTGGTTGATTAATTAATAAACAATGATGAACGATTTAATAACCGCGATACATGACAATAATTTATCAGGTAATAAATTTTTAACTTCTAACCTAATAATTCGCAATTAAAAAAAGGTAATAACATCACTGTTATTACCTTTTTTAGATTTCGAAACCAAACACTAAAATATCTTAGTGGTTTTCAGAAACCATATTGATGGTATATTCACTTTAGGACAAAAATATTTTTAAATTCAGCGAACTCCTCTATTAATTTAGACATATCACAATTTCATATGTGTTTATGCTATTGATTTTTTGACAAAGAGCTTTATTATTACTTTGTTGGTTCAGCAAAGGACTGAATTGCATACTGATGATCATGGCTTAAGTGTATTACATCTATGAGGTCGTAGGTTCGACTCCTACCACTTCCACCATCTATGGAAGTGTAGCTCAGAAGGTAGAGCGCATAGTTTACATGCAGCCTTATCTACGCTCATTGGCTTGAAAGCTGACGGGAGCGTTGATGTACTTTCAGAGCTTCCCCCTTTCCGCTTTATCAGAAAGGGGGTCTATTTAAAGGATTGAAAATGCTGATAACTGTTCAATTTCCTATTTGCGACATTCGTCGATTTTCTGAAGAAGATAAGAGTAAATTACCCTACCCTGTTTGGCCTATGGCTGAATTTGGCACTTATATAAGAAGTACCGGAAAAATAATAGCAAGGCCTTTAGGCGGGCTTAAAAGCTGGGTGGGAGAAAATAAGGTTTGCGATGCCAAGAATGCACTTAAATTTCCTTCAGGATTCACAGGATATAAATCCCTTCCTCAATACAAAGTAAAACCAATTTTTAGACGATTCTATTTTGATGGGAAAATATCAGGTAAGTATGAAATAGGGTTTGAAATAAAGGCAGCGAGTGGAAAATTGAATATTTCAGGGCATGAATTAAGCTCCTTAATACTCGAAGTTTTACAAACTAAAATCAAATTACCTTTTTCTAGCCAAACTGATAAGCCACGAGCAATAAATGAACTACCAGCTTCATTGAGAAAATTTTATACCTTTTCAACCTCATATTATTCACCTATAGCGTCTCCCAAAAATAAATTAATTAAAGCAAGCCCTCCTTTGATTTTTATAGAGACATCAAGTAATGAAACTGTTCGCAGCAATTTTAATGTTAGGAACTTCACAGAGTTTAATAACCTCGGAGTTAACTTAAACCATAGCTACTTAAAGCATAGTAATTCGATTTATCGAATTTGGCACCTTCATACCCAAACAGGTAGTTATAAAATAGCAAGAGAATTGAGACTTACTTTGTTACGACTCAATGCATTTCGAGAAGGGTTACTATTTTTAGTAAACTCAATACTTACTAAAGCGATAAACCCTGCGCCTTTTTCTGACTTTTCAAGTGAATTGCAGCTGTACTTTAACAAAGTTGCCCCTCTTTGCTTCAAATTACCTAAAAATTTTGAAAATTCTGATTTGTTAGATGTTATTTATCAAACAGAAAACCAAGTCATGAGTTCTGAAATTCAAGAATTGAAAGAAATTATGAAAGACGTAATCCAGTTCAGACAGCAAATATTAAGCAAAACTGAAAAACTTTTAGATATGCTTAAAGACAAACAAGGAGACATTGTTATGGGTGATAAAATCAAAACAGATATAAGTGGAAGTAATCATAATGTTGTTGGTGTAGGAAAAGATGTTGTAGTTGAAAACGTAAATATTTCCCAAGCTTGGAATGATAATAAAGACAAAATAGACTTAGACAAGTTATCCCAAGAACTTGAACTTTTAGTAAAAAAACTAAAAGAAGAAGGTTCAGAGCCTGAGCAATTTCAAGAGCTTTCACAAGTAGCTACTGCCCATAAAGAATCAATAGATAATAATGGTGAAGGAGTATTCAGTGCCTTGTCAAAAACCGGAGAATGGTCTTTAGGAATTGCAAAGCAAATCGGTTTAGGCCTAGTAACTTCGGCTATTTCGGCCTCACTTAGCACCTAGGTCAACTATTGTATTACCGAGTTTTATGACAATCATTCTCGGCAATACAAAAAGCCAACTATTTGATATTATTAGAGTTTTACTAAAACATCTAAAACTAACTCTCGCTCAACTTAATTTTTAAATTAACCTTAAATTTGGATTAGTATTCGCCCTTTAAAGCAACTATCTTAGGAAAATCAACGAAACTTAGCTTGGGCGTCTACATACCTAAACCAACTATGGTAGGAAAGTTAACGAAAGCTATTTTTAGCAAGCGTTCAATCAGACACAATGCCCTATTACTAAGGTTTTTCATATTCTTCCAGCTCCCAAGCTGCCAACGACTTATCACCCGATAGTTCTTTCAACTGATTAATCAGTTCCTCATAAGTCTCTATATTGGTTATTTTCGTCCAACTCTTACGATGCTTAAAGGCAAGTTTATCGATTATCACTTTGTCTAAAGGACAATGTGGCGGTTCAGGTATTTCGTTAAGACACCACATTAGCTTTAAATACAAGTTTAGTGCCTTTTGGATAACACCAATCGAAATTGCTCTATTGCTTAAAGCAAATGACCACTCTGTATTAATGTTTTTGGCTATTAAAGATATATTGGAAAAATGTGCAGCCTCTGAGACAGGGCTACTATAATTTATGATTATTTTAGCTACCTCATTTTTCAATGATTGCTTTAAGGCTTTTTTATCCTCATCCGTTGCACTATCAGAGTATATTTTGGCTCTCTGAAAGGCTGCATAAATAGTCACTTGCCATAAAGAGTTTTTGATCATTTCATCTTTAGTCATTTTTCAATACACTCCTAACCCCCGAGAGATCAAACTTACAAGCACGATTCAAGCTAACGGCATATAATCTGTTGGTCACAATGTCCACACGTCACAATTACTCAAAATCGTATTCTGTTGGTATAGCTATTCATGAGCCAACCAATTTGAACCGTATCTGTTTCAATATCTTTAACCTGTACCTTCAACCAGCTTTTACCTTCTTTATCCAGCACATAAAGCAATGTTCCCTTTTCTGGCTCAAATAATACTTCAGATTTTCGATTGGGATCAGAGTATAACTTTGCATTATTTCTATTAATACTTCGGCAGCGGTTTAAACATTCGACAGGAAATATTGACTGCATTTGTGATATTTTAGGTTTTGATGAATTTTTGTACTGCTTCCAACTATCTATTACTAAAATACCGACAACTGTATTGGCCGTGGCATAAAATATAAAGAGCAATACCTTATATAAAATCACTTTGATTTGAGGTGATAACTCTGAAAAATCATCGTTATTCTGAACTGAAGTTATTGCTTGGTTGACTAACTGCTCTGACTCTTCTTCGTCTAAGTTTTCTAGCTCGTCATCAAATTCACCATAACCTTCATAGTCACTCTCAGTAATTGAGAAACTAGAAATTAAGTTTTGTAAAGAACCTAACTGCATCGATGAGATTTCTTTCATCAGTGATTCGACAGGACTTCTAGGTAAAGAGAATTGTTTGAACAAATCATATTCATTTAGATACCCAGATAAAGATAAGTTACGCTGGATATCTAGCGCTTGTTGGACTGTAGTAGATGCTGGCTGGTAGGTTTTTAAATAGGTATCTAAACTATTAATTTGTAATAACTCAAGGCCAGTACGCCCCACAACACTAGTAAGTTTGTCTTCAATTGTCGGAAATTCAGGTATAAGTAGGTTATTCAGTGAGCCTTGTAGCTGTTTAATTTGGTGATTGATCCCAAATTGCCTTTCCCACACACCAAGTGACCCCATCAGATCACCATATGGTGAACCAATGCCTCGTATGACATCATCATATGGATTTTGATGAACGCCTATCTGGCGAAGAGTATCATTCATTTGTCTTAGATGTTTAGGGTACATCTTATCCATGATATTAAATATACTCGACAACTTATCCATATTAATTCCTACTTTCAATTAAACATTCACGGCCAAAACTCTCATTAATTTTTTGATTTATTCATTTATTCATTTATTCATTATTGAGTTTATTTCCTGCTTATACCTATCCATTCGCTTCTCATCATCAGATGTCGAATAATACGGATATCCTGATAAAGAAAACAAACAACTCACCTGTGATTCTACATCTTCTGGAAATCGTTCAGCTTCACCTTCTGACCAAATAGTAAAGGTTTTACTAATAAGGCTATTTTCATGTAAAGGAACTAACAAAGTAGATATGATCTCATCTGCGCGAATGTCTTTGTATGCGCACCAATGAGGCCTTAAGTTCAATATACCGTTTTCTAAATATAATGAACATTCGAGAGTAGCCTTAACGGAATCATTTATGTCAGTTCTAGCACCAATTTCAACCATCCCTATTTCACTCGAATGAGTTTTGTTTAATAACTTATAAAGTGACGGCATAGAACTACCGTGATCTACGATAAGGTTACCATCAACACTAGTTAAGAGGCGATTGAGTTGTTTAGTGAAGTAATCTGCATCAACCTTTTCAGCCACATCAGTTAATTGATGAAGTTCAATACTATAGATGTTCTTGATTCGCTCTTTGTTAATATTTCCGAAGAAGAAGTCTTTCATTTTTGTCCCTAAAATTAGTAAATTAACAATCACCACACAACTTACTGAATAGTAGACTTTACTTCAACGAATAACATTCGAAATAATCACTTTCCTTGAACTGGAATAATATTCAACCGGTCACAATGTCCGTTCGATAAACCTCTCATTCAATCAGGGACTTCCGCATCATCAAAAACACAATGGATTGAAATATAAGAACATTTCAAAAACTCAAACGGCGGTTCTAATTATGTTGTTAAAGTTGAGGTTTTGCTATTTACATAGAGACTTTTGTGTTAACAATACCTTAGCTCATAAGCAATCAAAATTATTTGAGGTCAAAAATGAGTAGCCTATTCAATAATCAACCAACCGAAAAATCTTACTTCGCCAAAACTAAAAAAGGGTAATAACATCTCTGCTATTACCCTTATAATTTTCTTTTAAGCAAATCAACTAGTGATTTTCAGACACCATATTCACAGTATACTTTGGTATTTCAACCACTAAATCTTCATCGGCGACAATGGCTTGGCAGCCAAGTCGTGACTCAGGCTCTAAGCCCCATGCTTTATCTAGCATGTCGTCTTCTAGTTCATCACTCTCATCTAAAGAATCAAAACCTTCACGAATAATCACATGACAAGTTGTACAAGCACATACTTTTTCACAGGCATGTTCAATATCAATGTCATTCTTTAACGCAACATTTAATACGCTTTCACCTGCTTCTGCTTCTAATACAGCGCCATCAGGGCATAAATCTTCATTTGGTAATACGATAATTTTTGGCATGATTGTCTCTTTACTCTTCTATAAGTCGTCAACCGTGTGGCCTGACAAGGCTTTATTAATCGAAGCGTCCATTCTGCGTTCTGCAAAGGCCGCTGTTTTCACGTTTACTTTTTCTATCACTGCTTCAACCGCATCAGCACTTTGCTCTTGACTAACTTTCGCTAATTCAGCCAGTACTTTTTCAATGTCGGCTACTTCATCGGTTGATAATAAATGACTATCAGCTGACAAGGCAGCACTAACGGATTCAATCACCCGTGCGGCTTCAACTTGTTGTTCTTTAAGCATACGCGCTTGCATATCTTCTTGGGCATTAGCAACTGAAGCTTGTAACATTTCCGTGATTTCGTTATCTGCTAATCCAAAAGAAGGTTTAACTTCTATACTTGCTTCAACACCAGTCGATTTTTCCATGGCTGTCACAGCCAGTAAACCATCCGCATCAACCTTAAACGTCACACGAATATGTGCAGCACCTGCAGCCATAGGTGGAATATCATGTAACTCAAAACGTGCTAGTGAGCGGCAGTCATCAACAAGTTCACGCTCACCTTGCAACACATGTATCGCCATCGCTGTTTGACCATCTTTAAAGGTGGTAAATTCTTGTGCTTTTGCAACAGGTATCGTGGTGTTACGAGCAATGACTTTTTCTACTAAGCCGCCCATGGTTTCTAAACCGAGCGATAATGGTATTACATCAAGTAAAAGCACATCACTGTCTGGCTTGTTACCGGCTAATATATCCGCTTGAATAGCTGCACCAATAGCGACAACTTTATCAGGATCAATTGAGGTGAGAGGTGTTTGTTTGAAAAAGCTTTCTGCTTCAGTTCTCACTAATGGTACACGTGTAGAACCGCCTACCATTACTACTTCTTTCACATCAGCGGCGCTAACCTCTGCATCTTTTAGTGCTCTACGACAAGCCCTCATGGTTTTACTCACCAAAGGCTGTATCAGCTGTTCAAATTCTGCTTTGCTAATCTCACCTTGCCATTCATCGCCATTGGCAAGAGGCACTGTTATTTTATGTATTTCACTTGATGATAACGCTTCTTTGGTTTGTGTTGCTTGTTCTAATAATTGACGTTCCACAGAAGTAGAAAGCGGGCGTGATAGCCCTGCACGTTCAATAATAAAGTCAACCAAAACTTGATCAAAGTCATCACCACCGAGCGCTGAATCACCACCAGTTGCAAGCACTTCAAATACACCTTTATTAAGACGTAAAATGGAGATATCAAAGGTACCACCACCTAGATCATAAACAGCAATAATTCCTTCCTGTTTACTATCTAAACCATAAGCTACCGCAGCAGCTGTCGGTTCGTTTAATAACCTTAGAACATTTAAACCTGCTAGCTTTGCCGCATCTTTAGTGCTTTGGCGTTGAGCATCATCGAAATATGCGGGCACTGTAATTACAGCGCCAGTTAACTCGCCGCCAAGGGCTTGTTCTGCCCGTTGGCCTAAGTGTTGTAATAATTGTGCAGATACTTGTACAGGGTTTATCGTACCACTTCGGGTTTGAATGCTCGGATGAGAGTCATCACCACAAAACTGATAAGGCAGTGAAGGATATTTGGTTTGAATATCGGCTAATGAGCGGCCAATTAAGCGCTTTGCTGAAACAATGGTATTTTCAGGATCGGAAATAGAAAATGACTTTGCTTCATCCCCTACAAGAATTTCATTTTCCTGATAACTGACAACGGAAGGCAAAATGTCACGTTGTTTATCATCAGAAATCGTTTCTGCTAAACCACTTTTAACAGTGGCGACCAATGAATTGGTTGTACCTAAATCAATACCTATTGCCAATTTATGATCATGAGGTACAGTACTTTGGCCTGGTTCTGCAATCTGTAATAACGCCATGTTTGAGCTCTTTAATTTTGTCGGTTTACGTGAGTCAGTTAATCGTCAAACAATAAATCTTCTAAACGATCTAACTCTACATGTAATTTTTGGTAAAATTTAAGCTTACGAAGCAATTCACTTGCTTGCTTGTTCGATGCTTCCGTATTATCAATTAAGGCAACTTGCATTGCTTTGAAGTGTTGTTCAAACTCAACTTCTAATACTTGAGACGCCTCAAAAACAGCACTTTCAACGTTATCAGCAAATTTTACTTCTGCAAGCATTTCACGCAATTCCATTTGTCTCATCAAAAAAGCATTATCGCTGAATGACGCCTGTTCGTTAGGTAACGAGACATGTCGTAACTCAAGCATATATTCAGCGCGACTTAATGGATTTTTTAACGTTTGATAAGCATCGTTTATCAGTGTAGATTTTTTTGCAGCAAGTAATTTCTCTTGATTGCTTGCATGAGCAAAGCGATCAGGGTGCACACTTTTTTGAATGGTTTGATAACGTTCTGTTAAGGTATTCAGTTCAAGCGAAAATTTTTCTTCAAGCCCGAATATTTCAAAATAGTTCACATTTACCACTTAGTGTTGGTTAGTTGTCAGAGGAAACTAGATCGGTAGCAGAAAGCTTAAACGTTAAAGCTTTCGCCACAACCACATTCGCCTTTGGCATTGGGATTTGTGAATTTAAAACCTTCATTTAACCCTTCTTTGACAAAATCTAATTCAATGCCATCAAGGTAAACAAGGCTCTTACCGTCAATTATGATATTAACGTCATCAACTTCAAACATTTGATCGTCATCGTTAAGCTCATCTACAAATTCAAGTACATAAGCTAAACCTGAGCAACCAGTAGTTTTTACGCCTAAACGCAAGCCAAGTCCTTTACCACGATTTGTAACAAAAGACCTGACACGTTCTGCTGCGGCTGGAGTCATTGAAATAGTCATTCAATGCCTACCTATTCACCGTGTTTTGTACGGTAATCTTCAATCGCAGCTTTAATAGCATCTTCCGCTAGAATTGAGCAGTGAATTTTCACTGGCGGTAGTGCTAACTCTTCAGCGATGTCAGTGTTTTTAATGCCCGATGCTTCATCAATACTTTTGCCTTTAACCCACTCAGTCACAAGTGAGCTTGAAGCGATTGCTGAACCACAACCATACGTTTTAAATTTAGCATCTTCAATGATACCTTCTTCGGTAATTTTTAATTGAAGTTTCATTACATCACCACAAGCTGGAGCACCAACCATACCGGTTGCAATCTGTGGATCTTCTTTGCTAAATGAACCTACATTACGAGGGTTCTCATAATGATCAATTACTTTTTCACTGTAAGCCATAATATTCTCTCCTGATAACGCTAGCGTATTAGTGCGCTACCCATTCAACTGAATCTAAATCAACACCATCTTTATACATTTCCCAAAGCGGTGACATTTCACGTAAATGTGCAATCGCTTTTGAAATAATACTGATAGCATGATCGACTTCTTCTTCGGTAGTAAAACGGCCAAAGCTAAAGCGAATTGAGCTATGTGCCATTTCGTCATTTAATCCTAACGCGCGTAACACGTAAGATGGTTCTAAACTTGCAGATGTACAAGCAGAGCCACTTGATACCGCTAAATCTTTTAGTGCCATAATGAGCGACTCACCTTCAACAAAGTTGAAGCTGACATTTAAATTACCGGGATAACGCTTATCAACGTCACCATTAATAAATACTTGTTCTAAGTTATCTATGCCAGCCCATAAGCGATCTCGCATGGCAGTTACGTGCGCTAAGTCTTGTGTCATTTCTTCTTTCGCAATACGACACGCTTCACCAAAACCAACAATTTGATGTGTTGGTAACGTACCACTACGCATACCACGTTCGTGTCCACCACCATGCATTTGAGCTTCTAAACGCATACGAGGTTTACGGCGAACATATAATGCGCCAATCCCTTTTGGACCATACATTTTGTGTGCAGAAATAGATAAAAGATCAACTTTTAACTGTTGCATATCTAATGGGATTTTTCCGGCACTTTGTGCTGCATCAACATGAAAAGCAATTTTACGTGCACGACACATTTCACCAATTTCAGCGATGTCTTGTATAACACCAATTTCATTATTTACGTGCATGATACTCACTAACACTGTGTCATCACGTAATGCTGCAGCAAGCTTGTTTAAATCAATTAAGCCATTTGCTTCTGGGTCTAAATAGGTTACTTCAAACCCTTGACGCTCTAATTCACGACACGTATCAAGCACAGCTTTATGTTCCGTTTTACAGGTAATAATGTGCTTGCCTTTTTTGCTATAGAAATTAGCAACACCTTTAATAGCAAGGTTATTTGACTCAGTAGCGCCTGACGTTATAACAATTTCACGCGGGTCAGCATTTAATAAGTCTGCAATTTGGTTTCTAGCAATATCAACCGCTTCTTCAGCTTGCCAGCCAAATTTGTGTGAACGTGATGCTGGGTTACCGTAACAACCATCTGTAGTTAGGTACTGCATCATTTTTTCAGCAACACGCTTATCTGCTGGTGTTGTTGCTGAATAATCAAAATAAATAGGAAGCTTCATTGACTAACTGTCTCCAATTTTAATCGACATTACTGCGCTAACAGTTTTGTATTAAATTCGTTGCGATTAAGGTCTCTAGTGCGTGCTTTTCTTCACGCTTTTGCAAGTTATCTTGCCGCTTTGAGACCTGTTTAACATTTCTTTGTTCAACTAACTCAGACAAAGAAATACCTTGTAAAAATTCTTCAATACGATTGCTTAAGTCAGTCCATAGTGAATGCGTTAAGCATTGATCACCTGACTGACAATCTCCTTTGCCACCACACCGGGTAGCATTAATGCTCTCATCAACAGCTGAAATAACATCAGCAACATATATTTGAGCAGAGCATTTTCCAAGGCGATACCCTCCGCCTGGGCCTCGAATACTATTAACAAGCCCGTGCTTGCGTAAACGAGAAAACAATTGCTCTAAGTAAGATAAAGAAATTCCCTGACGTTCTGAAATGTCAGCTAAAGAGACAGGCCCGTCTGCTGCATGGATAGCAACATCAAGCATAGCTGTAACGGCATAACGCCCTTTAGATGTGAGTTTCATTCTTTACCTCAATAAAATTGCGCGCAATTCTACATAACCCTATAAAATAGTCAAATAAATACCTGAGCAATATACTCAAGTATTCTACACACCTTTATAGTTTTTGCAATGAATACCTGAGTAATTTACTCAGGTATTTTAAGAAAGAAATGAACTTTTCTTTTATTAATAGGCAAGTCACTGATCTAATGCTTTAAACGATTATATTTCAGGGTCGAATGAATCTATTTTTTTTCTACGTCGTGCTGCTGCTGCAGCTTCGTCTTCGATAAACTCACCTACCCTTAATTCGGGTAAAGCATCTTGACAAACTTCGCCGCCCATACGGTTAATTTCTTTGCACAAATCAGCGACTTTATTGTCCATTAAATGCACATGATCTAATAAACGGCCTATCGCTTTTGCCACTGGATCAGGGCTATCTTCCGATACTGCGTATGCATCAAAGCCAAATTTTTCCGCGGTTTTCTCACGTAACTCATCAGTACCATTTTTGTTCGGATTAACAATTTTTCCGGGAATGCCAACCGCAGTCGCGTTATCCGGTAAATCTTTTACCACGACGGAGTTAGAGCCTACTTTACCGTTTTCACCAATTCTTATTGGCCCAAGCACTTGCGCGCCGGCACCAATAACAACGTTATTGCCTAACGTAGGGTGTCTTTTACCTGCTTTCCAACTGGTTCCACCTAAAGTAACGCCGTGATACAAGGTAACATCATCGCCAATTTCAGCTGTTTCACCAATCACAACACCCATGCCATGATCGATAAAAAAGCGCCGGCCAAGTTTAGCCCCCGGATGAATTTCCACACCGGTCAGCCATCGGGAAAAAGTTGAAAGCATTCGCGCGATTAACTTCCAGTTATTTCGCCAGAGTTTATTGCTTAGCCTGTGGATCCAAATTGCATGCATACCCGGATAATTGGTAAGCACTTCAAATGTGGTTCTTGCGGCAGGATCTCGATCAAAGACACTTTGAATATCTTCTTTGATACGACTAAACATAATTACTATTTCCTTTTACTGCTGTAACGCATTATTTCTTGGCTGACTTTTCAACCGAAGATAAAATTCCACGCCACATTTTAACTTCTTTACTATCAGGTCGTGCACGATTAATAAATCGACGTAACTTAGTCATAACCAATCCTGGGTGACTAGGTACGATAAAACCTGTTGCTTTTAATGCTTGTTCAAAGTGTTCAAACATTCGTTCTGTTTCTTCGACAACTGGGTAGTCTTCAATATCATTATTTTCGTATTGCTTATTTTCGCTCGCAAGAAAAGCCATACGCACTTCATAACTTAACGTTTGCACAGCCATGGCTAAATTTAATGAACTATATTCAGGGTTAGCTGGAATTTGCACATGAAAATGACACAACTGTAACTCTTCGTTAGTCAAGCCGCTACTTTCACGACCAAACACTAATGCAACCGGATATTTTTGCCCTTCAGCAACCATTTTTTCACCGCACGTCCTTGGTTCTAACATTGGCCAAGGTAATGTGCGAGACCGAGCACTAGTGCCAACCACTAAACCACAATCTTCAACAGCGTCTTCCAATGTTTTAACAACTTTTGCATTTGCTAAAACATCCGTAGCTCCTGCTGCTAATGCTTGCGCTTGGCCATTTGGCAACTCAATTGGGTCAACCAAATATAGTTCAGTTAACCCCATGGTTTTCATAGCTCGCGCTGCTGAACCGATATTACGACAATCCGAAGTGTTTACTAACACAATACGTACAGAATCTAACATTACCTTAAAATCTCTTTGCTTGATCAAACCGAGCGATTAAGTTGCTCAAATTAACTATCTAGATGGCTAAAACTGCGGATAATGTTAGCATAAAAACAATACCCCTGTATGGTAAAAAAAGCACGTAAATACGCTAAATTTAATAGAGCTTATCTTTCTGAATTATGATTATATTATCTATTAAAGTTTTACTCATGACATTACCGAACAAAAAACAACCTTTTCATTGTTCACATTTGCTCGCATTTATTATTTCTGTTTGCTATAATTCGCCGCCGAAATCAGAGTGTTGATTTTGTATTCGTTCTTTTACAAAGCTGTTTAAACTATTAAGGTATTGTTATGCACCCGATGCTAAATATTGCTGTGCGCGCTGCGCGTAGTGCTGGAAATATTATTTCTCGTTCTTTTGAGCAAGTAGATAAAATTGAGATTGAATTAAAAGGTACGAATGATTTTGTTACCAATGTAGATAAAATGGCAGAGCAAGCCATTATTGATACAATTCAAAAATCTTATCCAAATCATACGATCATCGGCGAAGAATCTGGTGCAATTGATGGCAGTGACAGTGATTACCAATGGATTATAGATCCCCTTGATGGTACAACAAACTTTGTAAAAGGCATTCCTCATTTTGCCGTTTCTATTGCATTAAAAGTAAAAGGTAAACTTGACCAAGCTGTAGTATTTGACCCTATTCGTGGTGAGCTTTTTACAGCCAGTCGCGGTAAAGGTGCTCAACTAAACGGCTTCCGTATTCGCGTTAAACAAAACAAAGAACTTTCTGGCGCTATTTTAGCGACAGGCTTTCCTTTCAAACAAAAACAGCACATGCCTGCATACATGAATATGTTTCAAGCCTTGTTTGTAAAAACAGCTGATATGCGCCGTGCTGGTTCTGCGGCTTTAGATTTAGCTTATGTTGCTGCTGGCCGAGTTGATGGATTTTTTGAATTAGGCTTAAAGCCTTGGGACACCGCCGCGGGTGAATTACTCGTGATTGAAGCTGGTGGTTTAATTACTGATTTTGTCGGCAACCATAATCATACTAATTCTGGTAACATTGTTGCTGGTAGCCCACGTTTATTAAAAGAAATATTAAAAGATATTCGCCCACATTTAGGCGAAGCGTTAAGTAAGTAATGGCTCGCGTTTAAACAAGAACAGAGTTGTTGTTTTCAAACACAATAACTCTGTTTCCAAGCGCATTTAAAAAAACATTCGCTTCCTTACACGAATTACGATCCAAACTATTAATGGTGATGTATAAATTCAATTAAGGCATCATCCTCTAACGGTTTGCTAAACCAATATCCCTGTATTTCATCGCATTCCATCGCGGTTAAGATGTCAAGATGTGCCGACTCTTCCACTCCTTCTGCGATAAGTGTTAACCCTAAACTTTTTCCTAGACCGATAATACTGTTAATAATGGCTTTATCTTGATCATTTTTATCGCAATCACGTACAAATGATTGATCAATCTTTAACTTATCAATAGGAAACTGTTTCAGATAACTCATTGAAGAGTACCCTGTGCCAAAATCATCGATTGAGAGTTGAATACCAAGTTGTTTAAGTTTATGCATCATTTCCAAGGTACTTTTTTCATGGTGCATAAAAACACCTTCTGTAATTTCAAGCTCTAAGTGCTGTGGATTAAGCCCGCTTTTCTCTAGGGCTTGCTCGACGGTTTCAATAAATTGTGGGTGTGAAAATTGTCTTGGAGAGATATTAACAGCTACGACTAATTCAATATTGTGTTGCTCAATGAGTTTTTGCCCAAATATACAAGCTTGTTGCAAAATCCACTGCCCTATCGTCACTATTAAACCAGACTGTTCAGCAAGCGGAATGAACTCTATTGGCGGAACAATTTTACCATTTTGACGCCAGCGAACTAATGTTTCTATTCCCGTTATCTTTTTGTGATTAATGCAAAGTTGCGGTTGATAAACAAGAAATAGTTCATCAAGAAGAACTGCATTCCTTAAACTATCGGTCATGGCAGCTTTCTTTTCAGCATGAGCGGCAAACTCAGGGGTAAAAAATGCATAATTTTCATGGGGATTTTGACAAGCAACGCCTAACGCAATATGTGCATTTTTTAAAAGGCTATTACTATTATTTGCATGCTCAGGAAAAGCAGCAAAGCCAAAATCAAATTCTATAAAAAATTCACCATAACGAGTGACTAGCGCATTTTCAGTTTGTTTATTTAGCTTATTTGCCAAAGTCACTAAAGTGGTACCTTTCTCACCTTCAAGCGTTAGCACAGCAAATTCGCCTTCACCAAGATGATAAAACTCAACGTGCTGGGTGATAGTATTACTGACAACGTTGGCAACACACCTAATTAACGATGTGGTGACTTCTCCTCCTAACGTTGCGACTTTGTCGTTATACTGTCTAATCGCAATAACCCCTAAAGAGAAAATGGCGTCACTCTCAATAAGTGCTGATAGTTTTTCTTTTAATTTATATTGATTTGGTAGACCGGTTTCTTGTGAGGTAAACGCTAAATGCTTTACTTCTTGTTGTGCAACAACCTGTTCGGTCACATCTTTAATGTGAATATCATACGCGTCGAACTCTTCTAACCAATTAACACTCACTTGCAGTATTTTATTTTTTAATGTTTGTTCAATAACAATATAATGATCATTAGATCGCGCAATTATCTCTCTTAGCGCTAAAAAATTACTGGGAATAAGTTTGCTTACCTCTTTATTATCGAAGCCTTCTTGCTTTAATAAACGCTCACAAGCAGGATTCGAAAAAAGCACCTCACCGTCACTGTTAACACTGATAATAGGGTTAGGGTTTCGTTGAGCAAAATGTGTAAGCCTAGTGCTTTTCGTTTGTGCCAAAATATACTGTCTGATATACCATGCAACAATCACTCCGATAACAACAATAAAAATACTATAAAAAGTGACAAGCATCGCAGTTTTATCAATTTGCTGAAGGGTTTCAACGTGCCCTTCATCAACTTGTTTTTTAGTAATTTTTTCAATATATTTAAGCGTAGGTAGCATTTGCAAACGTTGGTTTGATATTGCGGTTAGTACTTCCCTTAATGCATCCCAGTCCGGTTCATAAACATCCATTAACTGATCAAAACGATTAAATAGTTGAATAATCTCTTGCTGTTGCAATTGAATATTTTTCGTTTCTTGCCTGATACCTTGTTGTCCCTCTAATGCACTTAAATGCATAGCGAAAGTACGCTGTATATTACTTGATGAAGATAAAAATATTGCTTGTTCTTTAGAGCGATAATACTCATAAACTATTCGTTCTTGTTCTGTTAAATCAGCGATTAATTCATTGATGGCAGATAAGATAGGCAATCGATGTTCAACAACATCGACCGTTTGTACTTTAACTTTTTCATTGGCTTGAAAAACCAATAACGACAACACCAAACCAAACAATAAACTTAGTCCAGCTAATAATGAGGCCTTTAGTAGATATTTTCGTACCAATAATTGCATGCTTCAATTCACACCTTTCTAAGACAATAAACTCTGGTATTTTCATTTGCTTCGGCTAAACATTAAATCATTGCTGTACTTTTGCAATAGTAAACTGTTTAACAACCTTTAATTAGCGCAATTAATCGTAGAGCTGAACAAAATATATTAACGCTGCGTGGCGTATCAAATGATAAAAAGCTACAATCACTTCTTTTTAGTTTGTATGTTAAGCATGTCAGTATATTTTCCTCAAAATAAACAATCCTTTCAGGCTGGTGAAGTTGCATTAGTGGGGGCTGGCCCTGGTGATCCTGATCTATTAACACTTCAAGCATACCGTTTTATTCAACAAGCAGAAGTGGTTATTTATGATCGGTTAGTTAGCCAAGAAATTATGGCTTTATTGCCGAATGATTGTCAGCGAGTTTATGTTGGGAAAAAACAAGCTGAACATCGAGTTCCGCAAGATGGTATAAATCAACTACTGGTTGATCATGCGCTTGACAAAAAGAAAGTGCTTCGACTAAAAGGTGGTGATCCTTTTGTTTTTGGTCGTGGTGGAGAAGAAGCTTTATTCGTTTTAAAACATGGTATTTCATGTCATATTGTCCCCGGAATAACGGCAGCATCAGCCTGTACAAGCTATGTGGGTATTCCATTAACGCATCGACAAACCGCACAAAGCTGTACCTTTATTACCGGTCACGTTAAAGACTGTGGGCAATTAGATTTACCTTGGTCTACGTTACAAAACAGCAAGCAAACTATTGTGTTTTATATGGGTGTAAAAAGTATTCCTATCATTTCGCAGCAACTTATCGCCGCAGGTAGGGATAAAACGACTCCGGCTGCGCTCATTTATAAAGGTACTACCCCTGAACAGCGTGTTTACCGAAGCACACTCGAGTCGCTACATGAAACCGTCATTAAAGAAGCTATAAAGCCACCAACGTTAATCGTTATTGGTGACGTTGTCGGTATTTTCGACCAAGTAGAATTGAGTAATATTGGTTATTTAACTCCTCAGATAAGCTGATTAACTGAGAAAAAGGTTCTCAGCAATGTGATTGACAGTACGTTTAACACTGCGCAAATCAAACGACGCTTTAATTAATGTATATAACAACGTAAAGTAACGCTTGACCGATGAGTTACTCATCGCTTTATAGTTGTCTCACGTTTTATCATTCTGAGGATCACACATGCGCGTTAAGCAACTTGCTACTCGCAATAATATCAATATTGATACCGTAAAGTATTACACGAGAATTGGCTTATTAACGCCAACAACAAACCCTGTAAATAACTATAAAGATTACAATTTTGCAGATGAACAGCGATTACAATTCATCGTGCAAGCAAAATCGTTAGGGTTTTCATTACATGACATAAAACTCATTATTGAACAATCAACTCAAGGGCAATCTCCCTGTCAAAAGGTGCGAGAGATCATGCAACAGCGACTGACAGAAATTAAGCATAAAATCGATGCCATGCAACAAACCTATTACACGATGAAAGAGGCAACGAAGCACTGGCAACAACTGCCTGATTGCGTACCGACAGGCAACCACGTATGTCATTTGATTGAAAGTTTTGATAAGGGGAATTCACATCATGACTAATTGTTGCAACGAAACAGAAAAAAAGGGTGTGAATTCAACAACGGTTCAGCAAGATAACAACAATCAAAGCGCTTCATGCTGTGATACTGAAAAAAATCGCGTTGATTGGCTTCTATGGGTATCTAGCAGTATTGTCGCCCTAACGTTTATTGCTTATTGGTTCCAGAGTCCATCTGATCACTGGTATTACATTATTAGTAAAACCTCTGTTGAAATGATGAATGCAATGTGGATAGGTATGGCATTAGGGGTTATTGCTGTTGGTTGGTTAAATCGTGTGCCACGCGATATCGTCATCGCCACGTTAGGACAAGGACACACTGCTAAAGGTTTATTTAGAGCAACCTTTGCAGGCTTATTTTTAGATCTTTGTAATCACGGTATTTTAATGGTGGGTATGAAACTCTATGAACGCGGTGCAAGTTTAGGCCAAGTAATGGCGTTTATTATTGCTAGCCCATGGAACTCATTCACCTTAACATTAATTTTAATTGGTTTAATTGGCTTACCATGGACACTTGCCTTTATTGCGTTATCGTTAGTCATTGCTTGGATCAGCGGCTATATTTTTGACCGTTTAGAACAAAACGGTACGTTACCTGCCAATCCTAATAGTCACACCATACCAGAAAACTTTAATATCAAGGCTGCGCTTAAAACATTAGCACGTGACGCTGATTATTCTCCGAAAGCCAGCCTTTCTATGTTAGTTGATGGCATTAAAGGTTCTCGCATGGTGTTTCGTTGGGTGATGGTTGGTATTGTTATTGTTGCAGTTGTTCGTGCATTTGTACCGCCAGAAAGCTTTAACATGTGGTTTGGTGCAACAACAGGAGGCCTTTTATTAACCCTACTTGCCGCGACCATTCTTGAAGTTTGCTCTGAAGGCTCAACGCCACTTGCTGCAGATTTAGTCACACGAGCGAATGCACCCGGTAATGCGTTTACTTTTTTAATGGCTGGTGCTGCAACTGACTATACTGAAGTAATGGTGATAAAAGACACCATGAAAAGCTGGAAAATTGCTTTGTACTTACCCCTGATAACGGTACCACAAGTGCTGTTTATTGGCTGGCTAATCAACGCGAGTTTATAACCAATCTAATTTCTCAAAAAAAGCCCTATGTTATATTCATTGGGCTTTGTTACCTTTCTCGTATTCAAATAGTGCTAACTACCATAAATCTATACCGATCATCCAATAATGGCTCTTGGCTTGATACGTTGAGATATTCTCGCCGTAACCATTGAAATACGTTAGTTTTAAGGGGAAAAGGCCTGCAAAATGATGCACAAATTCAAGTCGATATGAGATATTATTCAGTTTATTTCCAGACGAGAGTGTCAAACTCCATTCCGTGTTATCTGCGAGATAATCTAACCAGTTTTTATCACCATTTCCGCCATGACAATCGTTATTCGCAATATCGGCACAACCTTGATAATCAAGTTTTCTATTCACCGTTAACTGGAAGGTTCGATAGTCATACACATTATCACCGGGGTGATCAATACCTTTTAACCAAGCAATATTTTCTTCACGCCCTTTTACGGCTCCTAACCCTTGCCAGTTAAAATAGGCTTTTGCAGTGAAATAAAAATCAGTTTGCACCGCAATTCGTCTACCAAATAAATCTCGCCGATGCATTAAAGTATATTTAGTAGAGGCGGCTAAGTAATCCCAACCTCTACTTAAATAATCTGTCGCCATAGCGTTTGCCCGTTTTTGATTAAAAGCATCAGATAAACAGCTTTCATGGCTTTCTTCACGACAAATACTGTCCAAAATATCTGCGACTTTGTTATCAAATACGCGCTCTTCATCTATTTCTTGGCCATTAGATTCATGAAAATAGCCCACTGAAAAGCTTTTATAACCACTCTGACGCGTTTCATATTCGTACTTATAAAATATACCTGGATTTTGCTGCCTAGAAATAACAGGGGCAGAATAGCGAGAGCCAAAGTAAAAATCATATTGCCCTGTATAAGCAAAGTAGACCGCTTGAGAACGCTCATCAATGGTATTTTCATCACCTATATCAACTAAACTTCCCCAAAGTGGGTATTTTAGCGAGACTTTAAATTCTAAATGTGAACCATCTAAGTGCTTCTCATCTCGACCAACATAGCCAAAATAAGAAGGTTCATAACCTGAAATACACCTAAAATACATGCCCTTTTGCTGGCATTTTTTTTCTTTAAATGCTTGGCCACTTTGTAAAAACTCCGTCCAAAAATCTTCTTCTGGTGAAGCTTCTAAAGGTAACAATTCTTGCTGAGAAGATGCCAACGACATTGCTGAATTAAGCAACAATGCTAAAGAAAATGTGATCAAAGTAAAACGCACTAAAACAATCCTTTTCGTCAAATAATAAAACGTTAACCCATCACCTTAATCGCTCTTGCCTGATGTAATTTTTTATAACTTTCAATCAGTCGTAAATGTTTATCTAACCCTTCAAGTTGCATATTAGTAGGTGTTAAGCCATAAAAAGTTACCTCGCCATTAATAGAGCCAATGACATTATCCATCACCTCTTGTCCGAACATACGGGTAAAGTTTGTTAGGTAATCATCTATTTCAAGATCTTCATTAATTGCCACTTCAAGCGTTGCAGCCATCGCTTGATAAAATAAACCACGCTCTACCGTATTATCATTAAACTGGAGAAACTCACCAACCAACTCTTGTGCTTCTTCTAACGCACCTAAAGCAAGGTAAATTAGTATCTTAAGTTCAAGAATGGTTAATTGTCCCCAAACAGTATTTTCATCAAATTCAATACCTATTAAAGTGGTAATATCGATATAGTTATCGAGTTGGCTGTCTTCTAATCGAGTAACTAACGCAGCAAGTTCATCATCAGATAAACGATGAATGTTTAAAATATCTTCGCGATATTGCAATGCTTTATTGGTGTTGTCCCAGATTAAATCTTCAACCGGATATACTTCAGAGTAATCAGGGACTAGAATACGACAAGCTTGGCCTATTTCAGTAAATTCAGCAATATACACCTCTTTACCCATCGCTGCTAAAATACTAAAAAGTGTTTCGCATTCTTCATCATTACTCCCTGAAAAATCCCATTCAACAAACTCATAGTCATGCTTTTCACTAAAAAAGCGCCAAGAAATAACACCTGATGAATCAATAAAATGTTCAACAAAATTTTCGGGCTCAGCAACTGCCATACTATTAAATGTTGGTCTTTGTACGTCATTTAATCCTTCAAAGCTTCGTCCTTGCAACAATTCAGTTAAACTACGTTCAAGAGCAACTTCAAAACTTGGATGAGCACCAAAAGAGGCAAATACACCGCCCGTTTTAGGATTCATCAACGTAACGCACATCACTGGAAATTGCCCACCAAGCGAGGCATCTTTAACCACAATAGGAAAGCCTTGGGCTTCTAAAGCTTGAATACCTTCATGTATACCAGGATATTGTTCGATAACCGCTTGTGGTACATCAGGTAAGACAATTTCTTGTTCAATTATCTGGCGTTTAACAGCACGTTCAAATATTTCCGATAAACACTGCACTTTCGCTTCTTGCAGGTTATTTCCTGCGCTCATGCCATTACTTAAGAATAAGTTTTCAATCAGGTTAGATGGAAAATACACGGTTTCACCATCTGATTGGCGTATATAGGGAATTGAACAAATCCCTCGCTCTACATTACCTGAATTAGTATCAATTAAGTGAGAGCCACGTAGTTCACCATCTGGGTTGTAAATATCTAGGCAATATTCATCTAAAATCTCATTTGGCAGTTCATCACTTTTACCCGGTTGAAACCACTGCTCACATGGATAATGAACAAAATCACTATTGGCAATGTCTTCACCCAAAAATTGATCGTTATAGAAAAAATTACAACTTAAACGTTCAATAAACTCCCCTAGTGCTGAGCATAATGCACTTTCTTTAGTCGCGCCTTTACCATTGGTAAAACACATTGGTGAGGCTGCATCGCGAATGTGTAAAGACCAAACATGAGGCACAATATTGCGCCATGATGCCACTTCAATTTTCATGCCGAGCTCTGCAAGCTTTTGTGTCATGTTTTCAATAGTTTTCTCTAATGGAAGATCTTTGCCTTCGATAAAGGTTGCCTCTCCATTACTTGAGAAATCAGTCAACATCGCTTGCGCGTCTTGCGCTAAATTATCTACTGCTTTAACATCAAATGTTGGCCCAGTTTGAATGACTTTTTTTACGGTACAGCGCTCAACAGAGCGTAATATGCCTTTGCGATCTTTTTCAGAAATTGCTTCTGGAATTTCTACTTGAATTTGAAAGGTTTGGTTATAACGATCTTCTGGATCAACAATATTGTTTTGAGATAACCGAATGCCATCGGTAGAAATATCGCGAGATTTACAGTAAACCTTAATAAAATAAGCCGCGCATAATGCTGAAGATGCTAAAAAGTAATCAAACGGACTCGGTGCTGAACCATCTCCTTTATATCGAATAGGTTGATCAGCAATCACTGAAAAGTCATCAAACTTCGCTTCAACACGCAAGTTATCCAAAAAGTTAACGTTAATTTCCATGAAAAATCCAAAACAGGCAAACAAATGTATATGACAATATTATCGTTGTTTTGAAGCCAATAGTCTTGGACTTTTTCGAAAGATTTACCTGACTAAGCCATTAAGATTTTTTTCGTGAAAACGGCGATGAATCTTCACGCTTTCATTCATAAACACAGCAGAAAAGTATAATTCTGTACAGGTAAAATGAAAAACACTTGCTAAAACATAAACCTAGTGTTTAAAGTGAACAATAGATTTAGAATATAATGTGGCAAACATTTCTCGTTGTAGTATCAATATGAACCCGAATTTATTTATCAATAGCAAACCGCCTGAGTCATACAGTCAAGGTTACTGGTTATGTTTAAAGCAACGGGATCAAAATAACCATTACCAGCAATATTATTAAACCAAGCAAGTTCAGCTAGGAGTTTAACTCTGAGGTCACAATGAAAATTATTTTCTCTCATGGCAAAGAAAGCGGCCCTTGGGGCAGTAAAATTACTACACTTGCAAAGATAGGCAAAGCTGCTGGCTTTCAAATTGATAGTTTAGATTACCGTCACATTGCCAACCCCGATGATCGGGTCATAATGCTCAATGATTACTTAGCAAAAGAGATGCAACCTTATGTTTTGGTTGGCTCAAGCATGGGCGGCTATGTTTCACTCGTAGCCGCGCAAACCAATAAACCACTAGGGCTGTTTTTATTAGCACCAGCTTTATATATGCCTAATTACGCACAACAAATGTATGACTCATCTGGTAACAATATTGAAATAATTCACGGTTGGTCTGACGATGTTATACCTGTTGAGCATTCGATTAGATTTGGACATCAAACGCAATGTGCTTTGCACCTAATTGATGGTGATCACCGTCTAAACTCTGCTATGGAACAAGTTTCAACGCTATTTGAATCTTTTATATTTTATATAAAAACGCAGTTTAAAAACAGGATAAACACATGATCCGTACTGCGATTATCTCCTCATTGCTTATCTTATTACTGAGTGCATCAGTCGCTTTTGCTGAGCGTGAAAATCACTTCGATAAGATACAATGGCAGTATGCCCATCAACATTTTAGCCAAGTAGGTACTGGGTTAGAAATTCAAATATTTGATGATTATTCCATTACTAAACAAGCGCTAACTCTCGGTAGCTATTTATGGTTCAAAGAACATAAGGGAGTAACGGATAAAACGAAAGAATTAGACCAGAAACTTGCGCAGCAATTGTTAATCTATGCAACAAACCAAGCTAATACTTTAAATAAATTCGATCAAGGTTATCTATTCAATTTGCTTGCACAAACTTATCAAGTTCAACGTATTACTCCTAAAGCTGCCTATTATTTTAATAAAGGCATTGACGTTGAATATCCCGATGCATGTAATAACTTAGGTGTTATGTGGGAGCAACAAGCAGACTTTAAAAAAGCAGAGCAAACTTACCTTCACTGTTTATCTCGTTCAAAAGAGTTTGCCACGGCATTACTTTATTTGAATCTTGGCACTATTTATTATAATGGCTTAGGGCAAGTAGCTTCAGATAAAAAGCTAGGTGCACTGTACTGGCAAAAGTCGTACGATCTATTTCCCTTTGATGCCGATATTAACTACAACCTAGGTGTTTATCATTTAAATCAAACGAAAAATTATGCTCAAGCACGGTACCATTTTGCCTATTGTGCTTATAAAGATTTACAGTGTGTGGCAGCCTTATCAAACAAAGCACTCATCGGAAAATATGCAAACAAACCCTATCTGCAAGATATTTTGACATTACAAGAGCAGTTTCAGCGGGAACATTTACTCAGCGATCGATTAAAACACGCTTTTGATGGCAATATTTATTTCGATGTTACGACAAAACACAATTTAATATTCACGATGCAAAAATCTCAAGTAGAGCAAGTAACAAGTGTATCTATCAGCTTTGAAAAAGCGCATGCAGAACGCGCAGTGAACATGCTAAATCGATTAATTTACATTGATATGTTTTCTGATCTTAATACCAAAACATTAACGCTAAAACATGCAATCAACAGCAATAAAAATTACACCTTTCATTATTTAGCACAGATGCATCAGTTAAAGTTTGAAGCCGACAAACTTCATTACAGTATTACCTTTAACGATTAACTGACGCTAAACATAATTAACGGGTAGTGCTGTAGTATACTTAATTTCTTCCATCGCAAAACTTGAGCTAATATCGGCAAAACTTGCCCGATCAATGAGTTTTTTATAGAAACTGTCATAGGCTTTCATATCGGAAACAACAACTCTTAACAAATAGTCTACTTCACCACTCATTCGATAAAACTCAATAATTTCTGGAAATTCTTTAGCTATTTTACCAAAGGCGGCTAACCACTGAGGGTTGTGTTGATTTGTTTTTATCATCACAAAAACCGTTAAGCCTACATTGAGTTTTTCCGGTTCCGCCAAGGCTACTCGCCCTTTAATAATGCCTTTTTTTTCTAACGATTGAATACGCCGCCAGCATGGAGTTGTCGACAAGCCAACTTTTGCTGCCACATCACTGACAGATAACGTGCAGTCTTGTTGAAGAATTTCTAGAATCTTTTTATCAAATTTGTCCATAAATATAACGCGAATTAACGCAACACAGGAATTTTATTCTACGTTATACCATTTTTTTGCATTTTTATAGCACAAATTTGGTATTAGCGAGTTTGGTATTACATCAATAACCTGTTGCCAATATTCTTGGTAGTTAACGGTAAACAAACACAATGGAAAATTACTCGCCAGCATCACGCGATGCTCACCAAACACATCAACACAGGTTAATACCATGGTTCTCAGCCATTGATGATCATAGCTTCTCGACACCATTTCCCAGCCAGAGCACTTTATTGCCACCGAAGGAAACGCCGATAATGCCAATAGCCCTTGATACCATTTATTGTTAATAACCTTTTCGTCAATTTGACTTGGTGAACCAAGATGATTAATCACTACTTTTAATGTTGGAGTTTGGGATAATAGCGTACACAACAATGAAACGGCTTTTTTATTGGCTAATGGCATTTGGCAATCAAAAATAAGTGAGTTTTCAGCAAGCCATAAAAAATTTTCTTTAACATTAGTGTTCGATAATATTTCAATGGCGTTATCATCAAGAATATATCGAATACCTACTACATGCCGATTCTGCATTAACGCTGTTATCGTTTGCTTGAAAACGACAGGTTCATCGGTAATATTTGCATATGCTATTGCAGTAAAAGGTAAAGTAACCGTTTGCTGTAGGTATTCGACCTCTTTAATCGGTTGCTGATTATCAAACCCTGCTTCAATGTGTACAAAACCACAAAGTGAAAATGGTGGCTGTAATTCGATATTTGCACAGGTAAAAGACCGATGAATGATAGGTTTATCAGCCCAAAACGGTGGATTTTCAGGCTTTAACCAATAATAGTCACCCTGCGTTATATCAAACAAGTGCAAATGTGGATCAATAATTTTTATCATATTACTGTGCGGTGTAACCACCATCGATCACTTGCAAGCTCCCTGTGATAAAGCTAGCTTCATCCGACGCTAAAAATGTGACTAAGGCCGCAACTTCCTCAGGTTGGCCTAAGCGATTTAACGGTTGTAAGCTTGCCTCCTCTTGATGCACTTCTGACTTGTCTGCCCCTGAACGTTCACAATAAGCGTTAATAGCATTATGATATAACGATGTTTCGATTGTTCCAGGGCATACGGCATTAGCTCTTATATTATACTGCGCGTAATCTAAAGCCGTTGTTTTCGCCATTGACGCAAGTGCAGATTTGCTCAAGTTATATGCAAAAGAATTTCGCTTCGCAATAATAGCTTGGTCAGAAGACATTAAAATAATAGCACCTTGTTTTTGCGCTTTCATTACAGGTAATACTGCTTGTATTGCTGAATAGGCGCCTTTTACATTGATATCGAATATACGTTGTAACTCATACGGCGAAGTATCTTCGATCGTCGCTGAAAAATGAACTCCAGCATTAGACACCAGCACATCAATACTTGATGACTCTGCAATCAATTCAATTGCCTGATGTACTGATTGATGATCAGTAACATCACAATGAAAAAATTCACCTACTCCACCGTCGTTAATATCTAAGTTACAAACTCGATAACCTTTTGCCATAAAAGACTGGGCAATACTCAGCCCGATACCTGAACTTCCGCCAGTTACAATACATGTTTTCATTATTAGTACTTGCCGTTAATTTTTATCACATAATACGCATAACCAGTATGTAGTACCAGTCTATGAAACTGTATATAAATAAACGAATGATGCTTTTTTCTAATTAATCAAGTGTATTGATAAGTTAAAATAAAGTTGCTAGTGTTAAAGATATTGAGGATCTTAGGATGTGTCGTTTTTAAAGGAATAAATACATGCACTACATTTTTTTGTGGAACCATCCGTTATTGCGCCAATTAAGCGCTTCTGAAAGATTTCGGCGTATTCATCATGCAATCGTTTTATTCAATGAAGAAAAAAGCACTGATTTTTATGGTAGGTATGCTGTTATCCTAATCCTTGCAATACTTCCCGCGGTGATCATCTTCATTAATTTTAGCTTTCTCTTTGCATTCGCAATGTTTTGGTTAAACATTGCGGTATTAGAAGCATTTATGGCGAAAAGTGAAGTTCCCTTTATCGCCAAGTGCTTAGAAGATGAAAGGTAAAACGACTAGCGTCAACTGAACCTAGTACGTATTACTTTGCTAATTCAACCATCGCTGCAGTATACATTTTCAAGTTCAAATCAAACTGTTTTTTCGTGATAAACTCATGCTCAGAGTGACCGGTATATTTTTCGCCGGGCATAGATGGACCAAATGCCACTGCCCCTGGAAATAAACGAGAATTAGTGCCTCCACCAATAGATATCGGCTGTGCGTTACTTATCCCGGTAAAGTGAGTAAATACAGATAATAACGTATCGATGTGAGGCGCGTCTGATTGTACAAACGGATCACCAATTTGGTGATCTAACTCAGTAAGTTCAGCAAGGTATTGTAACTTCCAACTTGCGATAGCTTGGGTAATTTCAGCCCTGAGTTGCGTAGCTGTTTTCCCCTTAGGGCGACGTATATTAATGTTTAATTCAAGACTATCTTTATGTTGTTTTATCACCGTAGGGGAAACTGTCATCGGCCCCATAAAGTCATCATGATAAGCAATTTCACCAAACTTTTTACCTTCTAATCCTAAGCCGATATTATCATTAATGAAGTTTACTAAAGTACCTGCTCCATTATTTGGCCAACGATGATCAGCTAGTAAGTCAGCTAAATATGGAATAGCATTAACTCCCTCTTGTGGCTTGGAAGAATGCGCTGACTTTCCTAAGGCTGTAATGGTTAATTGATTATCTTTTAAGGTAAAGTCAAAATTAACGCCTTGATATGATTGTGCTTTCTTCATTAATTTTTCTAATAGATTAATATCAGCATTTTCAATCACAGCCTTGGCATCTTCCGGTATTTGAGAGCCGAAATATCCACCCTCAAAGTGCTTGATATAAGTATCGAACGTTTGTTTCTGCAATTTATTAAACGCAATTTTTAACGTGCCGTAACCTTTCTCGGCTGTCACTACGGGGTATTCGGCATCAATTGTAATATTAGTCTGTGGCAACTCATGAGTTTTGACATAGTCTATTAACGGCTGCCAATCAGATTCTTCAGCCATATAAACATAAAGCTCAAGTCGTTTATTTAAAGGGATCCCTTCATCCTTAATGGCTTTCATCGCATAAAGTGCTGTTGCGATAGGACCTTTATCATCTTCAGTTCCTCGCCCAATTAACTTTCCTGGCTCACTCGTTGTGTCTAATTCAAAAGGAGACTTTACCCACTTATCAGGATTTGCTGGTTGAATATCACCATGGGTAATAATGCCCACTCTTTCTTTGCTGTTACCTAAACCTATGATGACAATATAACCATCATCTTGATAATCTAAACCAAGCGATAGTGCCTGCTGTTGAAGCTCTTTTTTAAACGCAATATGTGTTGGGTTTTGATCAGAAGGAATTCCTTTTGTCGCAACTGTATTATATTGTACTAATTTTGCTAAGCTATCTACCATAGCTTGTGAATAAGTATTTACGGCATACTCAGCAGTTTGCTGAGCAATATTACTCACCTTAAGTGCTTGGCTTGGTAGTGAAAACAAAGGCAGGCTGCAAATGACTCCTACCTTAACGAATTGATTAAATTTCGTAAGATTCAAAATATTCTCCAAAAAGTATAAAATTACTTTTATTAAAACTGTGGCATTCAACGAGTATTAAAAAGAGTTTAAACAAACTAAAAGTGTTACTTTTGTATTTGGGTCTGTTGCTATAACAAAAAATAGACAACTATTTTAAGTCATGGTTCAGCGCTAAAACAGCTACAATAAAGAAAAAAAACCACCTATACAGTTTTTCATCACTACAAATACACTAAATTATATAACCGACATTCATCATGTTTTAATACCATCAAAAATTTATACAATTAGGAGTTCATATGTCATTAACAATAAGGTCAGCAGTTATTGAAGATGCACCAACCATATTACACTTCATTCGCGAACTTGCTATTTATGAAAAAGCTGAAAATGAAGTTCATGCAACGGTAGCAACGATTGAATCAAGCATGTTTAATGCAAATTCTGGGGTACACGGGTTAATTTGCGAATTAAACGGTGATGCCATTGGCTTTGCGGTATATTTTTATAATTATTCAACGTGGCTAGCAAAACCTGGGCTTTATTTGGAGGACTTATATGTATCCCCACAATATCGAGGAAAAGGTGCAGGTATTGCTTTACTTAAACATCTTGCACAAACGGCAGTAAATAAAGAATGCGGCCGATTTGAATGGAGTTGTTTAGATTGGAATACCCCCTCTCGTGAGTTTTATGAATCATTAGGTGCAGAACCTCAACCTGAGTGGGTCGGATACCGTATGGCAGGTGATACGCTTTCGAACTTTGCCCAATCGTAGTAACCCCCCTATAAACAGTTGGCCAAGTTCAACTGTTTATTTAATCAAATTTCTCAATGAATACATCAAAAAGTTCAATAACTCCTATACTTAACATAGTCTCACATTTATAGGTACGAGTTATGGCAAAAGAAAATGAACTTGAAATTATCAGCCAACAAGATCTTGATAATTTACTGAGAATTAATGAATTCATTGAGCAAGAAGATGAAAATTCACTCGTGAGCGAACTTAAACAAGCAATTCTAGACTCAGGAAAACTAGAGTTATACCAATGGGAGTCATTACGAGATCACATTGCTGAAATTGAAGAATTAATTCCTCATATTGACTTAATCATTAAATTAAAAAGAGAAAATATTTAATACTGTGGTGAAAACTTAGTGTAGATACGTTAAAATTACCGCGCATTAACGTTTAAAAACGTTAAATTTTCATACAATTAATTAAGGATGACTACATGCGCACTTTATCGCTCGCAACTTTAGGCGTGACTTTAGCCTTAACTTCTCTTACCACTTCTTATGCACTCGCAACTGAACAACCAGACGCAGAAGAACTTGTAGGTAAAAATTATTTAGGTGCACACGGCCTTCACATCAATACAGATGATGATCGCTTAATCACAGACCCTAACTTCGGTACCACATCTCTCGATAATGGAGCAGGTGCAGGTCTTGAATTAGGCTACCGTATTACCAAAGACTTTGAAGCAAGACTGTCATACTCTTACATAAACTTAGACGCAAAAGACGATAGATTTGATGTTGCATCAGGCACAAACACAGCATTAGATTTGCTCTATTTCCCTTATCAAAAAAGTTTTTACATGGTAGCCGGAGCCAACTTTCTAGATGTTGACCACTCAAACCTTTCTCCTGGCGTAGGTGCGGGTTACCGTCACTACATCAGCAATAATGCTGCTTTCTACTTAGAAGGCCAAGGTATGTATCAACTTGATGATAATCATGTTGATTTTGTTAGTAAAATTGGCTTTATTTATTACTTTGGTGATATTGACTCTCCGGCGGCAGCCCCTGCAGCCAAGCCGGTTAAGCCAGCAAATAATCAACAAGAACAATTACCTGCTGATTCAGATAAAGACGGTGTTCCTGACGCTGTTGATAAGTGCATGAATACACCGTTAAACAATAAAGTGAATTCTGTTGGCTGTACAATATTTATGGAACGCGAAAAAGTGATGGATTTATCGGTTCACTTTGCTCACGATAAATATGAAGTAAAACCAGAAGCGCTTCCAGAAATAGAACGTGCGGCGAAGTTTCTTAAGCAATATCCGCAAGAATCTATCACAATAAATGGTCATACTTCTGCAGTTGGTGATGATAAATATAACCAAGAACTTTCACAAAAACGTGCTCAAGCAATTGTAAACATACTAACAGAGCAGTTTAACATTGACAGTTCACGCTTAACTGCTGAAGGTCATGGTGAAAGTGAGTTATTAGATTCTGCTAACACAGCTGCAGCTCATGCTAAAAACAGACGAATTGAAGCACGAATTGTCGGCACCAAACGTGTACCCGTTCAACGCTAACCATTAGCTTAAAGCATCTAATAAATTTGATACAGGCTGGATAACTTCCAGCCTTTTTTATAGCTACTCTTCAACAATCGCACAATTTAGTCTAAAAACTACTACTGACTCAGCATTCATTCCTTTATAATGTGAAAAACTTTAGTCAATAGGTCATTCAATGAAAGCTTGTGGTGTAGAACTTAAAGGCAATGATGCCGTTATTTGTGTCATGTCAAAATCAATGGGTTTGTATGATATTCCTCAGGTTCGTGTACCAAGAATTACCATCGATAACGCAGGTAACTCAGAAGATTTACGTAAATTCCAATTCACTTTTGCAAAATTTCTAGAAGATTACCAAATTGATAAAGTTGTTATTAAAGGCCGTGCACTTAAAGGTAAATTTGCCGGTGGTGCTGTTGGTTTTAAATTAGAAGCTGCTATTCAATTGGTTGAAGGCATTGATGCAGAAATTTTATCCGCTTCCATGATCAAATCGACCATCGCTAAATCACCAGTGCCAATAGACTTTAGAGATACTGGGTTAAAGAAATTCCAAGAAACCGCTTTTCAAACCGTTTTTGCTTATTTAGAAAGTAACTAACTTCATATCAGGGCTTAATAAAGTCAAAATGAAAGTGGTTAGCTTTGATTGATTCAATCTGACCACTTTTTTGTAGCTGATCAAATGCTCGTTGATATTTTAATACGGTCGCATCAGGCGTTTGTTTACTGAAAGCCAACCATAAGCCATTACCCCAGTTTTCAATGGTTATTAGTCGTATAAGTTCGCTGGGTGAACGGCCTGCTTGTGAGGCTAAATTAGTAATGGCTATTTCGCTTCCGAAAAGTAATTCTACTCGCCCATTAAACAATAAGTTAACCATTTGATCAGGGCTGGAAACTCTTGCTAAGCGTTTAAAGCCTTTGTTAGTTAATTGTTTATCTTCAAAGGCATTACCTGTCACTGCAATGATCTTCTTTTTTGCTTCATCTATATCAGTTATATGGTTTTTCTTTTTATCTCTTAAGGCATAGAAATAATGCACGTTTTCATCTATTTTACCCACCCATTTAAATAATTCATCTCGGGCAGGAATACGATACATAGAAAAAATTAATACATTTTTTTGCTCTTGCGCTTTACGGTAAGCACGCTTCCATGGAAGCACTTCAAAGGTAATGTCATCCCCCAACTGTTTACCCAACGCTTTAACAATTTCAACTGAAAACCCCGAAACATCGTGGTTACTTTTTAACTGCTGATAAGGCGGTAAATGTTCTGTCACAGCAATAATATGAGTTGCATGAGCAAAAAGACTGACTGATAAGCAAAATAAAAAAGTCGACCACTTTACAATTGCTTGCATGCTTACCTCCTATCACCCACTAAACTTTTTGTCATTAAGCCTTTATGTCACCAAACTTAAAAAAGTTCAAGCAAAAACGCTATAAACTCCCTTTTTAAAATACGCTATAACGCGATATTTTGTTAGTTACGCAGCGTTAAAAGAAAAGATGAATTAATGGCAAAAATGTCAGTAGACAAGTGAAAATAACATAATGAATTCATTTGTTTTCACTTGATAATCACCTATCATATCCGCAGAAAACTATAACAACATTAAAAGCAGGTACAATGTCGTTGCAAAAATCACTTAATCAAATACTTCTTACACTTAGTTTATTAGCACTAATAGCCTGTTCAGGCGAAGAAGGTCAGCTAAGTAGAACTGAACAAAAAGATAACAAAGAAAAAAAACAAGAATTTGCAATTCCAGTTGAAGTCACATTTTCCAAAGTAGGCGATGTTGCAAAGTATTATCAAACCACGGCTGTATTAGAGGCAGAACAAGAAAGTAAAGTTGTTAATGAAGTAACAGGAATGCTTGAGTCTATACATGCACAAGAAGGTCAAAAAGTAAAAGCAGGTGACTTACTCGCTCAAATAGATCCTCAAAGTTACGAGCTTGATTATGAACGAGCAAAAATTGACTATATGTCAGCTAATTCTGAATACCAACGAAGCCAACCTATTGACGGTGAACAGTTAATTTCTGAGAAAGACCTTGATAAACTCAGATTCAGAGTGCAAACCACAGAGAACCAGTTAGCATTAGCTCAAATTAAACTACGTAATACTAAAGTGGTCTCTCCTATCGACGGCGTTGTTGCTCAGCGATCTGTAAAAGCGCACAACATGTTAAGTAATGTGGGTAACGATATGTTCCACATTGTTTCATTAAACTCGCTTATAGGTATTGTTTATTTACCTGAGTCTGAGCTAAACCAAGTAAAAGTGGGTCAAATTGCTAAATTAAGTTTTCCTGCTGAGCCGTCTTTATCGTTAGAAGCAAAAGTACTGCGTATCGCGCCTTTGGTTGACAGTCAATTAGGGACATTTAAAGTTACCTTAACCATCGACAATCAAAGTGGAACATTAAAACCAGGTATGTTTGCTCGTGTTGCTTTACTGCTAGATAGCAAGCAAGCAGTCACCATGATCCCTGAAAGTGCAGTAATAAAAAAAGATGGTAACGCTACAGTATTTACCGCAAACGATAACCGCGCTAAAAAACTCGACGTCAAGCTAGGTTACTCACAAGACGGCTGGATAGAGGTCATCACACCATTAGCAAGTGATGATGGGGTGATCACAGTTGGTCAGCACGGCTTAAAAGACAATGCACTTATAAATGTACTTAATAAAGACAAAAGTGCTGCGTTATCACATTCTGACGACAACTCACAGCAGCTTTAAGCAACACTGAAGTAAGGATTATTTATGAATATTGCTAGGCTTGCTGTAAAGCGCCCAGTCACTATTACTATGCTCGTGTTGGCTGTAATGTTGTTCGGCATGGTAGGGTTTTCACGCTTAGTTGTGTCACTTTTACCTGATCTAAGTTACCCAACACTGACAGTAAGAACAGAAAATTCAGGGGCTGCTCCAGCGGAAATAGAACAGTTGATATCAAAGCCTATTGAAGAATCAGTGGGTGTTGTAAACGGCATTCGCAAATTACACTCTATTTCAAAGCCGGGACAATCTGATTTAATCATTGAATTCCAATGGGGAACCAATATGGATCTCGCCATTATGGAACTACGTGAAAAGCTCGATATGGTAGTGTTACCTGTAGAGTTAAGAAAGCCAGTAATATTACGATTTAATCCATCATTAGACCCAATTATACGTCTAAGCATTTCAGGTGAGGCACATACCAATGAACAATTACGTACACTAAGAACGTATGCAGAACAAGAACTAAAACGTGCCCTAGAACCAATTGATGGTGTAGCTGCCGTGCAATTAAGTGGTGGTCTTGAACAAGAAGTTCAAGTGCTGCTCGACCAACAACAAGCGATGATCCGCGGCATAACAGCAGAGACAATTAGCAACCGTATAAAAAGTGAAAACATTAATGTATCAGCAGGCCGAGTATATGACGGTCAACAAGAGTTTCTAGCGCGTACCCTAAACCAATTCACTAATATCGAAGAAATTGGTAATGTCATCATCAAACAAGAAGAAGGCCAAACAGTCTATCTCAAAGATATTGCAAAGGTTATGGATGGCGTAAAAGACCGTCAAGATATCACCCGTGTTAATGGCAATGAAGCCATTGAAATGGCATTGTATAAAGAAGGTGACGCCAACACTGTGGCAGTAGCCAAAAAGGTACAAGCCAAAATACAACAGTTGCGAGAAAATTTACCAGAAAATACAGAGTTAAAACTCTTATCAAACCAAGCTGAATTTATTGAAAAAGCCATTGATGAGGTAAAGCAAACAGCCATTATCGGCGGTATTTTAGCTATCCTAGTTCTCTACCTTTTCTTAGGTAAATTTACCCCTACCCTTATTATCGCACTGGCTATTCCAATCTCCATTGTTGCAACCTTTAATTTAATGTTTGCCAACGATATTAGCCTCAACATTATGTCGTTAGGTGGTATTGCCTTGGCAATTGGTTTACTCGTAGATAATGCCATTGTGGTGTTAGAAAATATCTACCGTAAAAAAGAACAAGGTGAAAATACAGAGCAGGCGGCCATAGATGGTACAAACGAAGTGTCTGGCGCAGTAACAGCATCTACCTTAACAACCCTCGCCGTTTTTGCTCCATTAGCCTTTGTTACTGGGTTTGCGGGTGAAATATTTAGTGACCAAGCTCTGACCGTTACTTTTGCTTTACTCGCATCGTTATTAGTAGCGTTAAGTTTTATACCAACCTTAGCTTCACGTCAGTTTTCTCTTCCAGAAGACAACCATATTACAAATACTGAAACCAGCCCCGACACAGTTAACACTGGTGGTCGAAAATGGCTTGGCTATATCTTCATGCCATTCACCTTCGTATTAGTAAAAATTCCCTGTTTTATTGGCCGTTGGTTACTAAGAATCGCTATGATGATAGCGAAAATACTTAGCTGGCTTGCCAATAAGATTATGCGCCCTGCCTATCTCGCTTTTAATAGCGTTTATACCTTGTTTGCTAACAGTTATGAGAAGATTCTTAAATCCGCCATGCAGCAGCGAATGGTTGTTGTCGTTGTTTGTTTCATTTTTGCCATCGCTATTACAAGTTTGCTGCCGAAGGTTGGCATGGAGTTAATGCCTGAGGTGGCGCAAACCGAGCTCACCTTAGAGTTAACCCTTCGTCAAGGTACACCGATTGAAAAAACTGATCAGCAGTTAAACCTATTAGCGCGCTCTGTGGTAGATATGCAAGGTGTCATCCACACTTATACGATGTCAGGCACCGGCAGCTTAATGATGAGTAGCGCTACACGTGGTGGTTCTCATTGGGGGCAACTCGTTGTTAAAACCCAAACACCTGAACAATTAACCGCAGTACAACAACAGTTAAGAACCCAGCTAGCAGCAATGGCAAACACCAACGCAGAATTTACTCAAAGTAAAATGTTTGAGCAAGAACGCCCATTAGTTGTCGTACTTAGTGGCTATCAATTAAATGAACTTAAATATTTCTCTGATAAATTACTAGCGACGTTGCAGCAACAAAGTCGCTTTGCCGACGTCACCACAACCCTACGTGAGGGGCAGCCTGAATTAAAAATTGAGTTTGATCATCAAAGACTCAGCCGCCTTGGGTTAACAGCAGCTGGCATTACAGATATATTAGCAACCAAAATTGGTGGCGATGTTGCAAGTAAATATAACCTAGATGATCGTCAAGTAGACATCAAGGTGCAAGTTGAACGTGATGCACGCAATTCTGTTAATGCAATACGAGATATGATCGTTCATGGTCAAGATGGTCAAAGTGTCCCCTTATCTTCGGTAGCACAAGTAACCGAGTCAATTGGACCAAATGAAATTAACCGCCTTGACCA
The DNA here is from genome assembly GCF_030546745.1 of Thalassotalea sp. 1_MG-2023. GTDB lineage: Bacteria > Pseudomonadota > Gammaproteobacteria > Enterobacterales > Alteromonadaceae > Thalassotalea_C. The sequence continues at coordinate 28,858 of NZ_JAUOPD010000012.1, read as the reverse complement.
AGCACGCGTTGCTATTATTACAGCCTCTGTAAACCATGGCGATTTATCTACAGCAGCGCAAGTTGTGCGTAGCGAAGTTGCAGCTTTAGGCTTACCTGAGCATATTTACAGCCAGGTAATTGGCCAAAACCAACAAATGGAAGAAGCGTATTCTTCATTGATAATGGCATTACTACTTGCAGTATTCTTAGTTTACTTGGTAATGGCGTCTCAATTTGAATCTTTGTTAAACCCATTCATTATCTTAATCAGTGTACCACTGGCTGTGCTAGGTGCGATATTCGGATTATTTATTACCGGCACAAATTTAAGCGTTATTACCTTCATTGGCCTGATCATGCTAAGTGGTATTGTCGTTAATAACGCCATCGTATTAATTGACCGTATTAATCAACTACGTTCTAAAGGGATGGCAATGATTGACGCGATATTTGACGCTGCAACATCTCGATTACGCCCAATAATAATGACAACCATGACGACAGTTTTAGGTTTATTACCTATGGCAATGGCAACAGGTGAAGGTGCCGAATTACGAGCGCCACTGGCTATTACCGTTATGAGCGGTTTATTACTAGCGACGTTTTTAACACTGGTGTTGATCCCTGTTTTATATAGCTTGTTTAATCGAGAAAAAGTCACTAACACCGCTAGCTTTAACAAGGCCGAACATGAAACAAGGTAAACTTAAAAAAAACTTAACCGCTTTGGCACTAAAGCGGCCAGTGACCTGTTTCATGCTAATGGTTTCAATGTTTGTTGCTGGCCTTATTAGTAGCAAGCTTATTCCGCTTGATAGCTGGCCCGCAGTTAATGCGCCACAAGTTAATGTACAAATATCTTATCCTGGCTCAACGCCAGAAGAAATTGAACGTTTAATTACCAAGCCTCTTGAAGAAGCAATGTCAACGATGAACGGCGTAAATACCATTCGTTCTCGCACCACCGCTAGTTGGGCAAATTTGTCGCTTCAAATGAAGTTTACGACTGACCTTAACAGCGCGATTTTAGAAGCGAGAGAAAAAGTCGACATGGTAAGGCACTTGTTACCTGAAGACTTAGAACGTATCAACGTAAGAAAATTTTCAACACAAGATATGCCGGTGGTAGAGCTCACTTTGCTGAGTGAGAAATCGCTCACGCATGATTACGAGTTATTAGAAAATCAACTCAAAACACCGTTAGAACGCATTTCGGGCGTAGGCCGTGTAGAACTATACTTACAACAACCACGTATCTGGATCCAACTTGATCCTGATAAATTAGCCATGAACCGTGTCGATATTCAAGCCGTAACACAGGTATTGCGTGATGCAAACTTTTTAAAGTCTGTCGGTGAAGTTCACACCAGCGATTATCGTTATACCGTTACCCCACAAGGTCAATACCGCAACATTGAAGATATTCGTGCACAACGAATAAACGAGCGAATTCGGTTATCAGATATCGCGAGTGTTGAATACGCCCTTACTGAGCGCGAGTGGCAACGCCGTGTGAATGGTGTACCTGCTGTTGGGTTAGATATCTTCCGAGAATCTGATGCCAATGTGGTAGAAATATCAAATAAAATTAAAGCGGTGCTTGATAATGCAATGCAGAATCCGCGATTACAACATATTACCCTTGACTATGATCGTGATGATGGCAACAGCGTTGAAGTGTCTATAGCTTCTTTACTACAAGCTGGTGCGATAGGCGCGATTCTGTCATTTTTGGTGTTATGGTTTTTCTTACGAAATCTAAAACTCACCAGTGTTGTTGTCTTAGCCGTTCCTGTCTCGCTCAGTATTTCACTGGCAGTTATATACTTTATGGGTTTTAGCTTAAATATGTTAACCCTGATTGGCCTTATCATAGCAATAGGTCTACTAATAGATAATTCAGTCGTGGTGTGTGAAAGTATTTTACAGCAACGCGCACAAGGCGACCAAGGCGCATCAGCAGTGATAGAAGGTGTTGATAAAGTCAGTACCGCTATTTTAAGCGCCACGTTAACGACTGTAGTTATATTTTTACCTTTGCAAATGGGCGATAGCAATTTTTTAACAATAATGCTTCAACAAATAGCAGTGTCGATATGTGTTCCATTATTAGTCTCATTATTAGTGGCCAAAACATTAATTCCCCTGTGTATGTATCGCGTGCTACCCAACAATGCTAGCGAGAATGAATCTGGCTCAGATACTGCTCAGCAAAAATACCGTGCATTTTTAAGCTGGGGATTAACACACCCAAAACGTGTAGGAGCATTTTTCTTAGTGATGTTCATCAGTGTTATGGCGGCTAAGAGCATTGTTGATAAAAGTTCGAGTGACGCACAGTCAGAAAAAAGACTGCGGATATTTTATGAATTTACGGGTGAGCCGGATCTAGAAAAAAAACTTGATTACCTTAAGCAAGTTGAATCTTATTTATTAACCCATAAACAATCGCTCGGCATACACAAGCTTTATTCTGGTGTTTTTAGTCGTGGTGCTTGGTCAAATATTAGATTTGTAGAAAACTTACCCCGCCCCATTGATGAAATAAAAAATGAAATCAAAGAAAACTTTCCATTATCGGCTTATGCAAAAGCTTCATTGCAACGAGCTGAAGGCTCTCGCACCGCGGTAAGTGTTTATTTACATGGGCGTTCAACTGCGAAACTAAATGACATAGCAACACAATTGATCCCCGTTGTTGAGGCTCATCCACACTTTTCAGACGTAAAAAATAGTGCTGAGGGTGAAGTATACGAAATGCAACTTATCGTTAATCGCCAACGTGCTATGCAATTGGGGGTGTCAACACAAGACGTTGCGTTTAACATTGGTAATGCGGTTCGAGGGATCAACCTAAAAACCATGCGCACTACAGATAAAGGTGAAGTAGAAATTGTAGCAGGCTACTTTGAAAAAGATGCTATTCCAATGGAAGATTTTAAACGCTTACCAGTAATGGAATCGAACGGAGCGGTATTAACGTTGCAACAATTAGTTGATATTGAAACGCGTCCTGCACCGCGTACAATTTCTCGCATGGATCGTCAAACTCAACTCTCAATTGACATGAATATTGAAGAAGTGAGCCACAAAAAAGCCGCAGAGTCATTAGATGAACTAATGAGCGCTATTACCCTGCCTAAAGGTTACTCTTGGGGGCTTGGACCAAAGTTTGCTGAGCAAGATGAGTCATTAAACGATATGGTATTTAATATGATCATCGCACTATGTTTGATTTTCATGATCATGGCCGCTTTATTCGAATCACTACTATTGCCAATCGCCATCTTAAGCTCTATTGGCTTAGGTTTTGTTGGCGTATATTGGACCTTTGCTATATTAGGCATAGGGCTTGGTGAAACAGGCTTACTCGGCATGCTAGTGCTCATGGGTATCGTGGTTAACAACGGTATTGTACTTATTGATCAAATTAACCGCTATAAAGGCACTGCTGAGCATTTGCAACAAGCGATTATTGATGCCTGTTCAACTCGTTTAAGGCCTATTTTGATGACAGTTGCCACCACTGTTATTGGTATGTTGCCTGTGCTTTTTGATAGTAACTCAGCAGATTCAGGTGTATTAGATTATAAGCCTATGGCGATCGCTATTATTGGCGGCTTGATTTTCTCAACTATTACCAGTTTAGCGTTTGTTCCTTATTGTTATTATATTCTCTATCGTCTTGGCCACGGTGCAAGTAATAAAGTGGCTAAAGCAAGAGCATATGCAAATCAAAAACTGGCAAAGCTAAATTAAGTGTAAGAAATCAGTGTTAAGTACCCCAGAACAATACTTAACACTGAATTATCGTGTCTGGTCTAAATGCTCAATCATTTATACCAGGCTTTGAAAATAGCGCTTGCACATACGCGGGCGATGCGCTTTTTTCCGCAAATCTTTTTACTAACTCAGACAACGTGGCCTGCATACCATGCTTAAGTGAACTAATGAACGCTTTGCACACTCTATATATTATTGACAACTTTCTATTAACGCTACGATAAACAAAAAGTTAACTGTTTGTAAGCAACCTAGCTTTATATGATTATGGGATTAATTTATTAGGAATTTCGCAAATGGACGCGCTCAAGCTTGATGAAAATCTTAGTTTTCCTAAGACACGTATCCCTAAAGAAATAAATGAGTTCAGCGTTCCAAGTCTTTTTACAGAGACTAATAAAGAAGACTATTCCGCTCAAGCTATTGATTTTAAGTTACCCATACTCCCCGAACTCTCTAACTCCCCCGCTTCTAAAAGTAAAAATGATAGCTATTTTTTTATCTTTTTAGCCTTGAGTGTTCATGTGTTTCTTATTTATTTGTTAATGACCACTACAATAAAGTTGGAACCTATACAAAGGCCAACAATAATAAAGGCTAGCTTATTTTACCCTACTCATATAAAACCGAAAAAAAAGAATAATATTGTTGAATCAATAGAAGCTCCGCAATCAGAGCGACAAGTCACTCAAAAGCATGTTCCAATGCCCCCTATTCGCCAATCAAAAGTGAAGTATTCCAATAAGAGCCTCCCACCTGCTAAGTTAAAAGATAAGCTTACAACCTCCCTGTCCTCAAAATCCCTTAGCTCGCTGGTAGATAAAGTAAAAAAACAGTCGCTTGATAAAAGTTTAGCTGATTGGACCCATGATCGTTTAGCAAAAGAAAGTTCGATTGCAAAGTCGCATGGTAAATTTCAAATAAAGGGGGATATTTCAGAATTAAAGCTCAAAAGAAAAACAGTAGATTGTGCAAACACCCTAAGTAAAAGCGCTGCTATCCTCAGTGGTTTATTAGGCGGAAGAATAAAATGTGAAAGACCCCCTTCGTTAACAAAATTCTTAGAAAACAAACAAAAATAACTATTGTACATTAGCGATTGCTAGTACGTTACCGTGCTTGTCTGACTCTAGTGCTTCTTAAGACACAAAAAAGACGCCCTAGGGCGTCTTTAATATTGAAGGTGGTGGAGCGGGGGGGAGTTGAACCCCCGTCCGAAAAACCTACATCCTCGGTACTACATGCTTAGTCGATCATTTTTTTAACCAGTCAGACGCCGAACGACAGGCTTCTTTCTGGTGAGTCTGATACTGTTTCGCGGTTCACCCTCAGACAAGGTTCCCTCGCTAACCTAGTATTCTATGACCATCGCACCACTAGCCTACAGGTAAAGCTTTGTGGGGATGGCTAGCATTAAGCTGCTAGTGCGAACGTTTCGTCGTTTGCAACTATAGTTTTGCGGCTTTTTACCAGGCCAACCGCCCCTGGGCATGCACCTTGGGTTTCGCGAATCCCGTCGAATCCTAAATCCGCCCCAAAGTTTTGAGATTACTCTCAAGCGCTTATTGTACTGCGCTTTAATGAAATAAACAACGTGGTAAATTTTAACCAATTGATTGTATGTTATTTATCCAAATTTTTGTTTTTCATTAAGCGGCCTTTATCTATTTGCCACTCACGATCTTTAATATCAGCACGTTTATCGTGTGTTTTCTTACCTTTACCTAAGTAAAACTCTAATTTTACCCAGCATTGTTTCCAGTACATTGCAGTCGCTATTAAAGAATAGCCATCTCGTTCTACAGCGCCTATTAGACGATCTAGTTCACGACGGTTCAATAATAACTTTCGAGATCTTACTGGATCACATACCACATGGCTAGATGCAGCATTTAACGGTAAAATTTCAGCACCAACTAAAAATGCTTCGCCGTCTTTCACCATCACATAGCAGTCAGAAATATTAACCTTTCCACTACGGATACTTTTAATTTCCCAACCTTGAAGACTCATACCTGCTTCGAATTTGTCAGACAAATCGTAGTTGTGACGAGCTTTTTTGTTGAGCGCAATTGTATTGCTATTTGATTTTTTAGATTTTTTCTTTCCCATAACGGCGCTTATTATACTCACACTGAGAGCGATTGAAATCATTTTCGACAATTATACTAAGCCTTTGCTATTATACTCGGCCAAATTCTAGGGGGAAAAATGCCAGTAATCAGTCGTAATGCATTAGTGATGTTTAATTGTCAGCAAATGTATCAATTAATTAATGATGTACGTGCTTACCCCGAGTTTTTATCTGACTGCGGTGACAGTAAAATTATCTCGCAATCACCCGATAAAATGACCGCTTCTTTGCTAGTGTCAAAAGGTGGGTTGAAGAAATGGTTCACAACAGAGAATACATTAGTAGATGGCAAAGAAGTGCATATGTCTTTGCTTGATGGCCCCTTTAAATATCTTCACGGGAATTGGCAGCTAACGCCGTTATCTGACGATGCATGTAAAGTCAGTTTACACCTTGATTATGAGTTTTCGAGTAAAGTGCTTGATTTAGCCTTTGGCCGTGTGTTTAATAACATTGCAAACAACATGGTACAAGCCTTTACTGAGCGTGCTAAACACGTATATGGAGCAAACATTGGATAACACCCCAAAGCCTAAAATTCAAATTGAAGTAGTTTATGGGACACCTGACAAGCAAGTGATCTTAACCATTACTGTGCCAGACGATTACACGGTTGAACAAGCGATTGAAGCTTCAGATATCAAATCTACTTTTAAAGAAATTGATTTATCTGTCAATAAAGTGGGTATTTGGAATCGAACCGCAAAGTTAACAGATACTTTGCAAGATTATGATCGCATTGAAATTTACCGCCCACTGATTGCCGATCCTAAAGAAGTAAGAAAACGCAGAGCTGAAAAAGCGAAAAATGAGGGCCGCGCCGATAAAGTGACGGGTGGTAGAGTAAACCCTTTACGTGGCAGTAACGAAAAATAGCCTAGCGGATTCTTCACTTGTTAGGCTATCGCATCCAGTGTAGATAATTTATCGTGATTAATTGAGCGTGGCGAGTTAGTTATGAAGTTACACTTCACCTGCCACATATTTTGTTTACCTTAACGACTAATGTTTTCGACTACTTATCTTAATGTTCACAAAGTAAACAAGCGATAAACAAAGTAAAATTATACTCGCAATACCACTTACCGCCTCAAACATGATGCCTGCTAAAATAAGCAAAAGCATAACTTGAAAAATAAACATTGGCTCTCGGCGTTTAAATTTCGGCAATTTCAAAGCAACCACAAAGTTAATGCACAACAAGATTATTAATACGGTTAATTCAACATTCATACGGTTTAAACCATTTCTACTAACAGAAGCTATCACTATAAAGCAGTTGAGTAATATAGAATACGCGGTAAAAACTTACCATCTTGAAAGCCGGCACTTCATAGAAGAAACTACGTAACATACTGATTTTATTTAACGACCAAAAGAATAAACTCACATTGTAAAAATATTGCATTAATGTTGTGTTAAACAATCAGCACTAAAAAACAAAAAAGCCTAACACAGTAGCCCCCTGTTAGACTCTTTCATTTTAATGCACGTATTATCGTGTCATTCACGCATAAGTAACGCCTATTGTGATTAATTTAGCATGGCGAGTTGGTCATGGTGTAGTTTTTCACGAGCGACATATTTAAGCCATTGACTTGCCGACTTTGCAGAAGCCTTTATCTGCTCTGCTTGCTCAAAAGCCGACATAGATTCAGAAAAGTTTTTCAAATTAAAATGACTCATTCCAACAATTAAGTGCATATCACCTACTCTGGTAACGCCACCTCGCTCAATGGCATTTTCTGCTGAATCTATTGCTAATTGCCATTTTTCAGTATTTAAATAAGCTTGTGCTAGCTGGGCATCAAATTTACCTGAATCAGCTATTTCAGCCGCTTTCACTAAAACAGGGATAGCTTTTTGATCTTCTTTCGCTGCCATTAACGATTGCGCTAACATTTCTAAGTGTTTTTCATTAGCGATCACATTGCCTTTGGCAATTTCTTTTTCCAGCAATACTGCCGCTTTATACGGCACATTATTGTAACGATATAGTTGTGCTAAGGTAATGATGTCTTGTGATTTAGTAATAAAGCCTGCTTGCCATGCCGACTCCATGGCTCCCATTTGCTTATCTTCACGGCCAATTTCACCGTACATCCCTGCCAGTTGCAGCCAATATTCGGGCTTGCTAAATAATTTAACCATGAGCTCCATCACTTCTGTCACTTTCTCTGGTTGTTTTAGCTCGTAATAGTTAGCACGCTGAAGAACTAGCCAATTTTCTTTCGGTAATTCACCGTTTTGTTTTGTTAATGCTACGGCATTCTCAATCGCAGTTAATGATTTTTTATAGTGTTTCGCTTGATAATATACTTGCGCAAATAACACATGTTGTTGCGGTGTTAATGCTTTGGTATTGACAGCTTTCCATTGCGTTAAATAATTCAATGTTTGCTTATAGTCTTGCTGTTGCATGGAAAGTTGCGCAAGTGAATACAACGTAGACATTCGCAATGATTCTGGAATAGCTTGCTCGGCAATAACCTGATTAAAACTCTCTACAGCTTTCGCTGTGTTTTCATCTGCGTAATACATAAAGCCATAAAAGTTCCACAACATTGCTTTTTCATAGCTGTTCATGCTGTCGATACGCGACTTCACTTCATCAAGCACTGCTAAGCCTGCTGCTTTATCACCTTCGTCGGCAATTTGTTGGGCTCGAGCCAACTGAGTATAAACACGATTGCGCATAGCGGGTACGCGCACAGATTCGCGCTGTTCTTCTGCTTTAGCTTCACTAACGATAAACGTAGGTGCAGCGTAAAGAGCAGATACACTGAGTAAAATACCAATTATTGATTTCATTTTTGTTCTCTCTTATTCGTTATTAACCGTCTATTTCGAAAGAAATTTTATTCTGTACACCGGCAACTTCCGTTGCTTCGCCATCAACAACACGAGGTTTATATTTAAACTTTAAGGCGGCATCTTTTGCAGCAGTGTCAAAAATACCCTCAGGTTTCGCTTCGATTACAATAGGATCACGCACTGAACCATTTTTGGTTACGGTAAATTCAACAATAACGTACCCTTCAATTCCTCTTGATTGCGCTCTTCTAGGATAGATAGGTGCAACCTTCACAATCGGTAAATAATCGCCATCAGCACTACTTAAATTTAACCCACCCGATAGACCGGTATCAGCTTGTACGTCAGCGGTAAAGTTCGTACTAACCGCATTATTATTAGGGTTCGACTGCTGCATTTGTGGTTGTTGCATTTGTGGCGGTGGTGTTTTAGGCGTAGGTGGTTTTTGTGGCTTACGCTCCTTTTTTTGTACCGTTTCTTCTTGCTTTAAACGAATAAAGTCAAGCACATTACCCCGTGGAGGTTCTGACATCACATTGTTACCACCGGCAATAAGGCGTTGCATACTCCACAAAAGTGCAATCGTCACCAATACCGCTAGCGCGAAAGATATTGCATATCGACTGACATTTTCTAACATCACTAAGCCTCATCCGCTGCAATTGAGACATCAAATACACCAGCAGCTCTTGCTGAATCCATTACTTTGATCAATACATCTGTCGTTGCTTTTTTATCGGCTTGAATAACCACGGTACCTTGTGGGTTTTCTGCTTTTAATCGCTCGATATTCGCTTGCACTGCCCGCACATCTACTCGGCGTTTATTGATCCAAATTTCGCCTTTATCGCTAATGGCCACGAGTATATTCGCACGCTCTTTCTTGACCGCTGTTGCAGCTTCTGGGCGATTTACTTCAATACCCGCTTCTTTTACGAAGGAAGCGGTGACAATAAAGAAAATGAGCAAGATGAACACAACATCAAGCATAGGTGTCATGTTAATTTCTTCTGCTTCTTCTTGCTCTTGTAATACTTTTGATAATTGAGAACGCATGTTCTAACCTCTTTAACTCAAACTTAGTGCGCTAGTGGTAGCGCGTCTTCCATTTGTTCTGTACGACGCTTGGTTTTACGTTGTAACCAAGTAACTATGAATACACCAGATAATGACCCCACCATGCCAGCCATTGTGGGTATGGTTGCTTTAGATACCCCGGATGCCATTGAACGTGCATTACCACTACCAGAAATAGCCATTACATCGAATACTTCTATCATGCCGGTCACTGTACCTAGCAAACCTAATAACGGACATAACACGACTAAACTTTGAATTAACGCCACATTATGGTTTAACGATTCTGTTACCTTAGACACATTAGCGATTCTAATTTGTTCAGCATTCCAAGAACTTCGTTCTGCCCTGCTTTGCCACGTTTGCATCATGTGTTTTTTCATTTTTTGATAACCGACAAAGAAAAAATACAAACGCTCAAATATTAATAACCACATTAGGCATATAACACCGGCAATGACGGTAAGTACCTGGCCGCCGGTGTCTAAAAATTCGCGAATGCTATTCATCAATTCGATGAATATAACCATGAGTTAGGCTCCCTTTTTCGCCAATTCTTCGCTTTCAGCACGCTCTGCAATAATGCCCGCACTTTGCTGCTGCAAAATATTAATGATGCCGCGACTACGCGTGTTTAATAACGTTGAAATAAATACCATCGGAATGGCAACAACTAAGCCAAGTACCGTGGTAACTAACGCTTGTGATATACCACCGGCCATTAGTTTAGGGTCTCCTGTTCCAAATAAGGTAATTGCTTGGAAGGTGTTTATCATACCCGTTACTGTCCCAAGCAAACCTATAAGCGGAGCAACAACAGAGACGATTTTTATTAAGGTGAGTCGGCTGGTAATTTTGGGTACTTCGGCCAAAATACGCTCTGATAATTTCAGTTCAAGTGTTTCAGTATCAGCATGTTTGTTTTCATCTTTAACCAACATGACACGACCTAACGGGTTATCATTTGATGCAACATCTGTTTTTAATTGACGTCGTACTTTACTGCCCATTAAAAATAAGGTGATGAAGCGTTCAAGGGCGATAAGTAAGCCAACAGCGCCAATGGCAAGAATGACATAACCAACGGCACCACCTTGATCAACACGTTCTTGCGTATCAGGGGCTTGCACTAACAAACTTAAAATTGAACCACCGGTAGGATCTAACGCAAATGGCACAACATCACCATTACTTGATGTTAACGCTTGAGCTGACGATAAATAACGGCTATTAGGTTGGCGAATCAACTCAGCTACTGAACCAGTCTCATCAATATATTCAAGATATTTACCCTTTGAAACCAAGCTAAAACCACCAACACGTATAACTTCTTGTTGTGACTTCGCGCCGTCTGCAGCAACAACTTCTCTGGTAAATTTGTGCACTTTACCGCTTTGCGTCATTTCACGTTGAAGCTCAAACCATAAGCGTTCAATTTCTTCGATAGAAGCAAGTTTTGATGTAGAACCCATGCTCTGTGCGAATTGATCTAAAAACTCACCACGACCTGGAATTTGTGCAGAAATCACCGAAGTTGTGAACTTACTACGCGCATCGCCTGCAACTTGCTGTAAAACGCCGAAGAGCTCTTTTAATTCACCCATGCGTTTATTCAATGCTTCAATACGATTACCTAACTCAATTTCGTTTTTTTGAAAGGTATCTTCAAGTTCAGTACTTAACTGCACGGCTTGATCACGGGTACTTTTGGCATCCGATAACATTTGATCTTGCTGTGCTTTACGTGCGTTAAAGTCTGCTTCACGTTGTTTATTTTCTTTACTTTGTGCAATTTGTCCCTGCGCTAATTGCGCTAACAATTGGTCAAGCGATGTTGCTTGTTGTTGAGCGAAAACATTTGTAGCTAAGGCACCAAGTAATAATGTGGCCAATAATTGGGTTATTTTTTTCATTGTTTTTCTCTTTACTCAGCAGATGTTTGAACAACAGGCGCAACAATTAAATCAGGTGCTAGCTGTTTGCGTGCAATGCGTAAGGCTTTGTTAATATCAGTGCGGTAATTAGCCGCCAAGGGCTGCCAGCTTTCACTTTGCTGATCCCACATTCCCATGTGTTGTCCATCACGTGTTCGATATACAAGACTTACTCGACCAATACGTAAAAAATCTACATCACGCTCTTCACCCGCTACATTTTGTAATCCTGTATAAGCTTCAATTGTTCGGCCGTAATCAACCTCAACCTGATACGCTTCTAGTACCTGTCTAAACTTTTCAGAAACAGATACATCAGCTCGTGTTAAAGTTCGCTGTAATGCTTCAATACGGTTATTGCGTTCTTCAGGTAAAAATGGCACATCTAGCGATACAAATAACGCTAACGATTCGATCATACGTGCCATTAACGGTGAAACTTGGCGCTCAATAACACTGACTTGTTCCATTGAAACGGCTAGTTGTGCTAGTTCAGTTTGTTGATTTTCAACCTGCGTTTGCATTTGCTGGTTATAAACATTTAAACCGTCTATTTCTTTATTTAAGGCTTTAAATTGTTGAAGTTTGGTTTGAATTTGCTCATTAATACGATCAACACGTTTTTGTGACTTATTTGCAGAAGTGGTTATTTTCTTACCGGCTTCAACAACATCTTTCACATCTGTTTGTTGAACAGCTACGCTTGGTAAGGACAAGGAAATGGCACCCAAAAACATACCTGCCGGTGCCAACTTGAACATTTTCATAATTAAACCTTCATTATGTGTAAACTGCTTAACAGCAGCTGGAAAAACGAAACGTTTATCCAAGTAAATAATGAAGCAAAGTGTAATAATTAATTATGACAGTAAGGTTTCAGGAATATTGCAACTTTATTAAATGACAAATAAATGACAATTTTTTTACAATGAATTATATACATCAATAACTTATCTATTCTACAAAACTCAATAGTGAACACCGTACCTTTTCAAAGACTTACCAAGTAAAAAATTCACCCTCCTTAGTAAAAGTTACTCACCAACATAAAGAAATAAAAATACAACTTTAAAATCAATAAGTTAGAAGTAAATACTCATGGAGCAGTTATTGCATATTGAAGATAATTTATTGGTCTATCATCGATAAGGATTCACAAGGTTATGGAATTAGCTGTATTTTTTAAATCAATATTATTATTGGCATTTTTCTTAGTGCTTGGAAACACGATAAAACACACATTGTTCAAAGGGTTAATTATTCCTTCTTCGTTAATAGCTGGAGTGCTCGCCTTGCTTTTAGGCCCACAATTACTGGGTCAGTTCATAGACATTTCGATTAAAGAACAAAGCCTTTGGATTGATGATGACATTGTTAATATATGGAAGGAGTTACCCGGATACTTAATTGTTGTCGTATTTGCGGGGCTATTCTTGGGTAAAAAAATCCCAACAATAAAACAATCAATTAATCAAAGTTTACCCAATCTTAGTTTTGGCTATACCATCGCGATTGGTCAATACGTGGTGGGAATGATCACAACGCTACTCATTTTAGCCCCTTTATTTGATACCAAAGCGTTTGCCGGAGCATTGATTGCGGTAGGCTTTCAAGGCGGACACGGTACTGTAGCTGGCTTGCAATCAACTTTTGAGGGGCTTGATTTCGCTAAAGGGATAGATTTAGGTTTAGGTATTGCCACAATCGGACTAATTAGTGCAATTACCTTAGGTACTATCATGTCAAACAAAACAGGTGATTCAGAGCAAGAGCTTGAAATGACTGATGACGATAACAACCGAGAAGTGAAAGATAGACCATTTGGATTACAGTTTGCCATTTTAGGTACAGTGATCATGCTTGCTTGGTTAATTTTAACTGGCTTACAAGTTACTGAAGAACAACTATTCCCTGAAGCATCGATTTCAATTTTTAAATATATGCCGCTATTTCCCGTCGCGATGCTGATAGGCTTATTGATTCAAGTCATGTTAAACAAGTTTGGTGCGGGTAACCTTATTAGTAATTATCAAATCAATTTATTATCCAACCTGTCGCTTGATCTTCTCATTATTGCCGCCTTAGGTGCATTAAACTTATCAGTACTTGCTGAATATTGGCAGAGCATTTTACTGCTAGGGGCTGTAGGTGTTGTTTATAGTGCAGCGATATATTTTATCTTTGGTAACTGGTTTTTTAACCAAGACTGGAAAATACGAGGCATTGGCGAGGTTGGCCAGTCAATGGGGACTACCGCAGTGGGTTTATTAATGTTAAAGCAAGCGACTACTTCGCCAGATAAACATATCAGACCTTTTAGTTATAAACAGCCGTTATACGAACCCATTGTTGGTGGCGGCATTGTCACTGCTTTGGCAATTCCTACCATTGCTAACTTTGGGCCATGGGTATTCACCGCAATCATGACCACGATACTCATTGCTATCATTACTGGGTTTACCTTTTATAAAAAACGTTACCTTAATGAGTAGCAGTATCAACAATTAAACGTTTATAATCTGTGATTCACAAGGAGCTGTGGAATATTATGTATGGCATTCACATTTATTCGTGTGAATGCCACTTCTCATTGATAACACGAAAATATAAGTAGGTATAACAACGTTGAGCATTCCCGCAGTTAATAAAGTGTTTATCATCGGTTTACCCCGTACAGGGACCACAAGTATCTGTAAAAAATGTTTAGACTTTGGATTTCATGTTGCTCACACCGCCTACACAGATAAAGCTTTTGAGCTCGCTACAGTGTTAGCTGACACACCAATGTTTGCTGATTACCAAGCACTTGATAATGCGTATCCAAACAGTAAATTTATTTTGCTTGAGCGTGAACTATCTAACTGGATACCATCAGTAAAGCAGCTACTACAACGCATGTATAAAAATGTAACTCGCACAGATGGCGGCTTTAACCCTATTATTAAACGCTGTTATCAACAAATATTCTCACCATTTACCTTTGATAACATCAGTGATGATGGTTTTTTATCGTGTGCATATGTAAAACATCAACAAGCTGTTTTACATTATTTTAATCAGCAACCAAGCAAGTTACTGTGCATTAATATTCATCAAAGCAACGCGGTAGAAGAGTTGAGCAAGTTTTTATCCATTAAAACTGACTCAACCCATTTTGAACATTTAAACAAAGGCGGTAAAGTAACTGCCTGGAAAGATATAGAACACCCCAATAAAGTGGCATCAACAAGAAAGGGTAAAGCAACAGCCCTACCTTATTCACGTTAACAAGGAAAAACCATGAACACATTACGATCTTTTGTTAGCTCGGCTCGTTTAGTCGTAAGTAAAGGCATTTGGAAGGCTTTGGCTTTTTTGATTGTGTTACTTATTGCAGGACCCGAGTTAATGATAGGTATGGAGCTAATAGCTCTTATAGAAGTGCTTGGTGCATCTACTTTTGTCATTGCATATTATGCAAGTATCAAAGTATTGTTAACAAACCTAAAAAACAAGTATCTGTCTTTCGAACGATATACGGTGCTCTTTATACCTTCGTGGCAACAATTTCGACAAATGCCTAGTTTGTGTTTACACGCAATTCCCCACCGTACCGTTATCATCTCTTTGTTTTCTACTGTTTACCTTGGTATGTTTTTCATACTCATTTAACACCTTCCACCATAAAAAAAGCCCCTTACTTTTCAGTAAAGAGCTTTTTTAGCATATGTTAGTTTACGACAAAGAATTAAAATTCGTAGGTGTAACTTAAACTAACACTTGTACCTATTTCTTTTTCTCTTACCGCAATATCTGATTGAGTAACCTCTTGTGATTCATCTAGTAAGTTCTTTACTTTCAGTTTCACTTTCGAGTTAAAATCTGGATAATAAGTGTAAACTAAATCTACGGCATGAAATGGCTGTTCCATGGCATCTTCACTACCACCTAAACCTGATGCCACAATACGCTCACCAAACACATTGTAAACTAAAGCTCCTGAATGATTACCATTTGCTGAATCGTAGTTTAATTGAAAATTAACCACATATTCTGAATGCCCTGTCATACGCTTCGTCGGATTGGTTAAATTCCCAGCCAAGGCTGGATCAATACTCACTTCAGAATCACTTAAGGTGATATTACCTGAGGTGAAAAAACCATCGGCTAAATACGTTAGATCATGCATCCATTCAACTTCAACACCTGTTACTTCAGCTATTTCACCGTTAACAAATGTTGCATTGTAAGATGCATCATTCGCTGTTAGAACTTTTTCAATCGGCGAAGAAATATCTTTATAAAACGCTGCCACAGTAAAGTTATCACCATTATCAGCGTAGTATTCATAACGAAGATCATAATTCTTCATTGGGCTACTTTGCAGACTTACGCGGCCAAAAGTACGAAAATCTGTCAGAGGATCAAAATAAGCAACTGGCACTACTTCTCGTAAATCAGGACGTACGACCGTTTCACCATAACTTGCACGTATTTGATAACGTTCACTACCTGAATAAGTGAAAGCCAGTGATGGATATAGGTCATCATCATTGATACTACCCGCTTCAATTTTTTCTGGCGCATAATAAATATCAAGTTCTTTCTTGCCAAAAATTAAGCTTGATGTACCAATTGAGGTTTGCTTAAACTCTTCATATCTAACACCACCGCTAAAGCGTAGATCACCGTATATAAAATCAAATGAACCATAGACAGCATCAATTTTTTGAGCTGCTAGATAATCATCAGCATCAGGTGCAGAAGGCTCATTAAAATCAACTAATATACGTTGTTCTTCAATAAACGCATCCGTTAAATAATTGGCATTATTTAACGGTGAATGAGAGCCGTCGTTAATCGTTATACTTGAACCAGAGTCATTATCGACTGTATAACTCGATGTTGTATAGAAACGGCCACGATCTGAGAAATCATAACCCGCTTTTAACTCTAGTTCATAACCTTCATTATAAATCGGTAGGGTGATGTTACCACCATATGACTTCACATGATCTTCCATGTCTGTGTAGTTATATACTGCTCGGTTATCATCTCCGGTAATACTAGAACTAGCATAAACACCATCTTCAAATCTATCAATAAAACGATAGCTTGCATCTAATGGTATTTCTGTATTTGCTTCCGATTCTGTATACTGCCAGTCAGCGCCAATCCCCCAATAATCAACAAAAGTATGTTGACCTATTACTTGATTAACCAATAATGTACGTTCTTCATATTTAAATTGATGAAGTCTATCGGCACGACCATCATTAACAATCGTATAAATGTTACTACCGCCTGGGCTTTGTATTTCACCCACTTCAACTTCATCTTCATTATCAACTAAATATAAGTTATTAAATGAAATCGAATGATTGTTTAATTTATAACCAAAATTTAATACACCATTGTAGCGCTCAGTCTCAGTAGTTACACTTGAGTTTTTGATAGTGGTATAACAACTTGCTGCAATGTCTTCTGCCGTGCCCAGTGAAGTTGAACAGTTATCAGTAAGGTTTTGGCTCACAATATTCGTAGACTTATCTGCAGAATCCCATTGACTTTCATAGGAAAAAGCGGCTAAAAACCCGATAGTTCCACCAAAATATGTTTCATCAATACTATTACCAATATGCGCTTTAATATCATATTTAGGATCAAGAGATTGTTCTTTTATTGTTAAATCTCTTGGTAATGCTTTTAACAATTCATTATTAGTAGCAACAGCTATTTCAGAGACTGTTTGAGTTTCTGATGCCGTAATACCATCTCGTTTTATAATATTGTCAATACTAAAGTTACCGCGATATTGTACAATGGCATCTTCGAGCTTTTTAGGAATATTTCCGCTAGGTCGCTCATAAGTAAATCCGTCATCCGCACTTGAGTCATAACCAATACCTACCTCAATACTAGAGGTAAATTGACTCGGTACCGATTTAGTTCGAATATCAATTGAACCACCACCAAACGCGGCAGGCATGTTGGCTGAAAATGCTTTTTGCACCGCCATGCTTTCAATAATGCTTGAGGGGATAATATCAAGAGGTACAACGTTACGTGTAAGATCTGGACTTGGGATGGTGGCACCATTTAAGCGTGCGCTTGAATAACGCTCACCTAAACCACGAACATAGATAAACTTTCCATCCACCAACGTCAATCCAGTTACTCGTCGTAATGCAGAAGCAGCATCACTATCACCCGTACGCGACATTTGTTCTGAGCCTAGAATATCAGCAACAAATGCTTGATTTTTACGTTCAGCAATAACTGATGCAGCACTTCCTTGCAGTCTGGTTGCTTTTGCTACAACCTCTTCCATTACCTGTTCTTCTTCAGGGGCAAGTGCATAACCAGTAACGCTGAACAAACCCAAACCGACTGCAACAGCTAGCTTTTGGAGTTTGTAATGATTTGTCATGTTAGTTTCCTAATTCAGTGTTCAATAAAAAGGCGCCAAGAGAGTTTTAACGGCGCCTTCTTGATTTGGATTTTAGGTGGAAATTAGTCTGCTTTAGCTGCTGCCACTGCAGTCTCTACCCACTTGTACCAAACTGAGCTAGTATCTTGATCTGAAACAGCACCGATGTAATTTACAGTATCGAAAAAGCTTGAATCTAATCCTGATAGGTCATTTGCATCAATGGTGATTGCAGTAGAACTGGTGTTGGTCGCAAAGCCGCTTTCTGAAAGAACGTCTGCATCAGCTGCAACACGGATATTAGAGCCGTCGTTTTCATACCAAGCTTCTACAGTCTTACCTGCTGGCATTTGTGTTGCGTCTTTAAATTCACTTGCACAAGCCATTACAGAGTTATTGAACATGATTTCAGCAGAATTCTTAAGTCCATCAGTGGTAAATTCTATACACTCTGAACCATTTGGATTTTCACGCTTAACAAATAACGCGTTGTAGTAATTAGATTTAATTGCATCATCAAACTTAATAGCTTGTGATAGTTTTTCATCGCGTACCGATGAACCATCTGTCGTTACAACAGTAACGTTAGCAATTGTTGGAAATGACGCTGGCGCTTCACTATAATCTGCACCACCGTTCTGCTCGCCATCAGTTTCAAAGCCATTATTACCCATAAATGCAGTAGCGCCGTTACGCGTTGTCACTGTTCCATGTTCGATATATAAAAACTGAGCGTTACCTTGCCAACCTGCATCAATATCAATCGCATCATCCTGTGTATCAGTTACAACAATGTGTTTGATATTAGCAGCGCCACCAAAGAATTCGATGCCATCATCGTAACCTTGATGAATATGTATATAATCAAATGAAGAGCCGGAGCCTACAGCATTTAGTGTCAAGGAGTTTAAATCTTCACCAGGTTCACCACCCACCTTAGGGCCAGAGCCTGCATACCAAATTTTAGCAAATTTGATGTTACCACTTCCATCTGTATTATCGTTACCACCAAAGAAGGTAGTAACACCTTCAAACTCTTGACTACAAGTATCTGCAGCACGTTGTGCATTAGTACAATGATTTGTTATACCATTACCATTAATTAAAATACCACCCCAATCAGAAAACTCAGGACCTTTACCTTCAAGATCATGACGATCATAAGCAAAAGCAGAAGTAAATGTGATAGGTTTTTCTGCTGTACCTACTGCTTGAATTTTTGCACCACGTGCAATTCGCACAATCGCTTCGCCTGATTTAAACGCTAAAGTAGCACCCGGCTTAACTGTCATCGTTGGGCCATTAGTTGGTACGACAAAACCTTCACTTGTGCGGCCATCTTTACCAATTAAAAGCGCATCTTCAAATACATGAACACCACCATCTGGTAATTCATCAAAAGTGATGTTTGCTGTTATTGAAATATTTTTACTTGCAAATGAATCGTTGTATAAACAATCTTTTCCATCAAACGTTCCTTCAACAGTCCCAGCGTCAGATTCGTAACTTGCACATTCAACAACATCTTGCTGTCCACCGTTATCAGTGTTATTCGAGTTGTTCACACTGTTATCTGTTGTTGTACTGTTATCATTTACTGTTGGGGTTATTTCGATATCGCCGCCACAACCTACTAATGCTAATGCACAAGCAACCGCACTGACTTTAAATAATGATTTCAATTGCATTTCATGTACTCCGAAGAATATTATTGTTAATTGTTCAAACTGATTAAGTGAAGCCTTCGTAGCGTCCTGCCATAAAAACTTCACTTAATCAGCTTGATTTAAGTTGAGCGTTATCCTACGGATGAAAAATGACAGAAATGTTTTAGAAATATGTAGTTTTTGTTTCGCTTACATGACAGATAGATGACAAAACACTACGCAAGCGCCGTAAACTCAGGTAAATTTAATTTGTACACGACAAAATAACTTGTAAAGCCGAAGCAACATATTGAAGTAATTTGTTAACTGATAAACTTTTTTCCAACAATTAATACGATAATAACAATAATATTTAGAGCAATCGTAAATGTTAAAAACAATAAAAATCAATGAATTAAAAGTGGGTATGTATGTCGAAGATATCATACTGAAAAACAGCCTGCACAAAGTAAAAAATAAAGGCAAAGTTAATTCGGCACGAACCATTGAACTGCTAAAAAAACAAGGTGTTGATAAAGTAACGGTAGACTTGCCAGATGAAGATCTTATGAGTAATAGAGCAATAAATAATGATCAAGAGCAATCATCCGTCACGCAAGAATTAGCAATATCATGTCAGTTATACGACGATGCCACAGCACAAGTTAAACAGGTATTTTTAGCAACCGCTAAAGATAAACCGCTTAACCCAACAGCACTTCAAACCTTAGCAGACGAAATTACCGCATCTGTCATGCGCAATGAACACGCAATGACGATACTAACTCGGATACGAAATAAATCTTACTATCACTATGAACATGCTATTAACTGTGCAGTGCTGATCTGCGGATTTGCTTTGCATTTAGGCTTTAAAGAAAAAACCGTTAAAGAAATTACTCTCGGTGCCTTATTGCATGATATTGGCAGTGCGAAAGTGCCAATGCCCATTTTAGAAAAACCAGGTGAACTGACAAACAATGAACGTTCTGTCGTTCAAAAACATGTCTATTGGGGGGTTGAACTGGCTAAAAAAGATAACTTTGCAAGCCCGCTCATTATTGACATGTTAGTTAATCATCATGAACGACTTGATGGGAGTGGTTACCCACGTGGTATTGATAAAAATAAACTGTCTAAGTTGTCATGTATAACTGCAATAGTCGACGTGTATGATGCCATGACCGGAAAGCGCCAACATAAAGAAGGCGAATTACCGTTAAACGTATTACGTTATTTATTAAAACATACCGATAAATTTGAGCAAACATTAGTTGAACAATTTGTTAAATACTTAGGGGTGTATCCGGTAGGTTCTTTAGTAAGGTTAAGCAATGATAAGTTAGCGGTAGTACTTGAAGCGAACCGCTTATCGCCGTTAAAACCTAAAGTTAGCATTATTTATAGTTTAATATTGAATAAGCTGATTAAACCGATAGAAAGTGATTTAACAACAGAATCTTATTGTATAGTTTCTGCGGTGAACCCTGAAAAGTATCAAATTAACATGAATAAAGTTATACGAAATATAGCTGCGCAATAGCCTTTCTTTTACACAAAAAAAACCACGCGATAAAGCGTGGCTAAAAACGTATATAAAGGTTGGGGATTACAAACGTTTAAATGCCTTTTGCGAAATGTTGAATGCTTTGACCATTACAAACGATACCGCGTAACGATGTACTTTGTTTCGCAGCAACTAACTCATAACCTTTCGTTGCAGCTTCTACACATAACTTGGTCTCTGCGGTTTGATCACCAGCTACAATTTTCACAAGTTTTGCTTTTACATCAGTATTTTTTGGTAAAGAAAATTGTTTGATGGCCACACCGTTACAAGTATTTAGATATAAAGATTTGGCATATTCTTTACTTATTTTTTCTGCTTCTTGGTAAGCTGCTTTAAAGCCTTTTGTTGCAGCTGTTACACATAATGTTGTTTCAAATGAACTGTCTATCGCAACAAATTTTGCATTATCACTTATTGCATTGGCGGCAGTTGCTGTTAACAGTAAAGACAAACTTAATAATAACTTTTTCATAACTACTCCAGTTAAACGGTTGTTGGGGTGCTGATTCATAAAACTAGAGTAATTATACTAATAAAAAATCATTAAGCAACCATTTTATGAAATTAAATTACATATTTTCTTGTATATATTAATTTATAGGAATTATATTTGTTTATTTTGGTAATTAAATTACATAATGAACATTAACTTTCATAAGTATATACAAGAGAAGAATGCGTTATCTATAAAATGGATAGGTTCTTGAGATTATATAAATACTAAAACCCTTGTTGATTAGTGCCATGATCATAATTGACTTGCACTTAACGCGATTGAAATCAGGCATTTTGTTTAAGCAATAAAGTTAGAAAGTTTTAGTAAGGAAGAATCAAAAAAAGAGCGCCTAATTGGCGCTCTCTTTCATTAAAACCGTCAACCTATTTCAGGACGGGACAGATGTTTCTATTTAAAACGAATAACGAACACCTAATAACACCCTTCTGCTTAAATCTGTTACCCCGTAAGGTAAATATCCCGTTTTATGTACATAGGTTTTAGCTATCATGTTTTCATCGGTCAGATTTAACACTTGAAACTGCACTTGCAAATTATCATTCACACTGTAATTTGCTGAAAAATCTAATTGACCATAATCATCCATAAAACGAGGTTCGCCAAAATCATCGGAAGTTTGCGCTAAATAGCGCTCGCGCCACGCATATGAAAGCTTAGCATCTAGCGTACCGTCATCATAATATAGCGACGCGTTGAAGCTAGTTGGTGATAAACCGGGTAACCCTGCACTTCGCACATCATTTTCGATACCAAAATCAGCGTCACTTGAAGTTTTAGTAAAATTAGCTAAGAAGCCAAAGTTCTGTAAAACACCTTCTGGCGCAAAGCTAAATGGTTGCTGGTATGATAATTCAAACCCTTTGATGGACGCTGACGCACCATTAGACGGTTGCGTAAAAAACACATCGCCGTTAAACACTTCGGGGCTAAGTTGGGTGACAAAGTCTCTATTAGCAGTAAATGTGGTTGTATCTATCAAACCATCTAGGTCTTTCCTAAAGACATTCGCAGCCAACAGCGCCTCATCAGAAAAGTACCACTCTATACTTAAATCGATATTATCTGAGGTAAAAGGCTTTAACTCTGGATTACCACGTTGACCTGTCGCTGAATTAACATCAGGTGCAAAAATTCGTTCAGAGGGAGCCAAGTCAGGTAAGTTAGGTCTAGTTAACGTTTTAGAATAAGCTGCTCTTAACAAGAGCCCTTCAGAAAGTTCATACCTCAAGCTAGCACTAGGTAAAACTTCAGTATAATCACTTTCAAAACTTATCGGGTCAATACCACCTAACGCAGTGGTAAAACCGTCAATATTTTGTGTTGTTTTTACATAACGTAAACCCACATTAGCGGTTAACTCTTCCCAGTCAAAGTCTGCTTTAACATAAGCATTTAACGTTTTTTCTTCAACTTGATAAGAATTTAAAGCCGCAGAGCTTGCCCTGTTTTGAACTGAGGTGCCTGGAACAAGTGAACTTCCATTCGGAGAAACATTTCCGCCTTGAAACCAAACATCTTGGAAGCCATTTGGATCAACTGAAAACATTTTATTGGTAAAACTAGGATCTGCTCCATCAACATCATAGTCAAGCATAATCATAGAGTCTGCAAGGCTCGGCCCCATATTAGGATTCCATCCAGCCTCTCGCCCTATGCGATAATCTTGTTCAACGACCTCTTTATCTTGCACGGTATAACGAAGACCAAAGTCGACTTTATTCATAAATTCATGATCAAAAAAGCGCGTAAAATCTACTTTTGAGGTCACTTCTTTTGCATCATCTTCACTCGGACGGAAAATTAAAACATTTAACGAGAAATCTTCAGGGTTTGAAGAAAAGTCAGTTAATGTGCTGTTAAAGTCTACGTAATCTCCGCGCACTTTATATGAAAGGATACCCGGTACATTACCGCCGGCTTCATTATTAAGCTTGAAAGATAACAGCGATTGTTTTCGCTTAGCTTCTCGGCTTGAAGCACCGATATATGGAGTGATTTCCCAGTAATCGTTTGGTTTCCAGGTTGCGGTTAAAGACGTTTGAAAAAACGTGTCATCAATATCAGTAATTCTTGGCCCAACCCTATGTTGAACATTGTCAAAACTTCCTTCAACTATCACTCCATTTTCAATCACTAAACTATCTTGCAACGCTTTAACACCGAGATGCTCAAGTGGAATATCATTGCGGTGTGCTGCTTTTTCGTTAGTCAATTCTGCATAAATGCTATTGAAGGTAAATGCTAATTCATTTGATGGACTATATTGAAGCGCTAAAGTACCTGCTGTATTTTCTCGATCTTCTAAAAAGGTATATAACCGCGTACCGTTTGCTACTAAAGCACTTCCCATGGGTGAATCTGGGTCTACGTCAGGATCTATCACTGAAAGTGGGCGCCATACACCGTTTTCTGCACCATCAGATCTAAACTCACTATTTGAATGGAACAAACCAATCGAAAAGCCAAATTTATCATCAATATTATTACTTACTGTAACAAAGGCCCGTGGATCAATATTGTCGGTAGTATCGCTATAATTGCCTTGAAGAGATGTAGAAAACTTCAACCCTCTATGTTGAAATGGCTGGGGAGTTTCTAACGTGACTAGCCCCGCTAAGCCACCCTCACTTTGGCTAGCATCTGAAGACTTTGTAACGGTTGCATTACTAAATAGTTCAGAAGGAAGTAATTCAAAACTAAAACCACGACCACCACCATTCGTACCTAGTCGGCCAGCACTGCCACCGCCTGGTGCCGTCATGCCATTTATTTCAACTCGAGTAAATTGTGGCCCTAAGCCTCGTACATTAATTTGTGACCCTTCACCATTTTGATTTCGATTAATGGTAACACCAGGGATCCTCTGTAGAGACTCTGATAAATTCATATCTGGAAATTTACCTAAGTCTTCCGAACTAATTGAATCTGAAACATTGCTGTCGCTATATTTATTATTAAGTGAACGAACGATACTCCCTCTAACGCCCTTTACCGTAATAACTTCAACATTGTCTTCTGCGCCACTACTTTCCTCAGAACTTGCAGCATGTACCAGACCGACTTGACTTGCTGAGATAGCCAAACAGCAGGCTAAATATGATTTTTTAAACTTGATTGAATGCATTTACTTTCCCCCTAGCTACTATATTTACTGTTATTTTCCACAGTTTTTTGATTTTTATTACTTATATTTACTTGAGCTACCTTTAACACATGTTCAAAAGTAACAAGAAAATATAAAATAATATGTTATCAATATACATACAAAGAATGATAATTCAACACAAATTTGAACAAATGTAACACAAAAAACAAAAATAAAATGTTACTAAATAACAGACAAGTTAAACATGAGAGAAATCATCAATGAAGGATTAAGCGAAAAGGTAATTAAAATAGCGGGATAAAATGTATAAACAACTAAGACTTAACATTTTTGTTGGTTCTGTTAGAGCAATCAGTAGATTAACCTATATTGGTTCAATAACCCTTTGAAAATTTAGGTTATTTGCACAATAAGAAATTTTCATCATGTAGTCATTTAACTCAACTTTGTACCTTAAAAGAAAAGGAATGAAGCTATAGAATTAAATAGTAAAGTTAATCTCCTAACGGTAACCACTGAGAACTGCCTCTGTGTTGATCTAATTGAACTTTCAACCTTCTTAGTTTTTCTCGTGATTTTCGTTGATTTTTAACCGCTAATTCACTGGCTAAGATATCAATAGCAGCTAACATGACATAGCGTGAAGCACTTGGTTTAAAAATATAATCGGCCTCATGTGTTTCAATAGGTAAATGTATATCAGCGATATCAGCTAATGGACCATTTGGGCAAATTGCAATAACATTCGCCCCATACTCTTTTGCAACGTTAGCAGAAGCCTGAACATCAGGGCTAACACCACCTAATGATAAGCAAATTACCGCATCATTTTTATCAACAGTTGCTGCTGTCATTCTCATCAGCATTGGATCTGAATAAGAATTACTGCTAAGCGCGAGTCTAAACAATCTATTATGGCACTCTTGCGCCATCACTGAACTGCCGCCGCCAACACCGAATATCAGCGTATGTCCTGCATCGGTAATTGTTTGACTGGCCTGATGTATATCATCATCAGTAATTAACCCTGCATTAAGCGCTAAAATCTCATTAATGCCTTGATAAATTGCAGGAATATCTTTTTTAACAACATTTTTGTTACTGGTAAACCTTTCCCCTACAGCAGCTGACTGAGCAAGACGGAGTTTTAACTCTCTCACATCTTTACAATCTAATGCCTTGGCTAAGCGAGAAATACTCGCATGACTAGTGTTTGCTTTGGCTGCCAGCTCATGGGTAGATACAGTCGCAGCGTAGCTTAAATCCGCTAAAATAATAGATGCTACTTTTTGTTCTGAGGGGCGTAAGTGTGAAAATCTATCGCGAATTGCTGACACTATATCCATCATAATTTATTACCCTAGATTGTTTTGTCTAATTTGCTAAACAACCATTACAGTAATCAGTTGTTTCTACTTGCCTATACTGTCATTTATTCATATTTAGTAACAGAAGTGAAGCAGTTGTTATATCTATTTGTTTACTGCATTATTCAAATAGGTATAACAATAATTAGCTAATCGCGTGTTTTCATGGTTTGTATAGCTTTAACCTTAATGGGGTATTTATGGTAGGCCGTGATATAAACGTTGTAACTAGAGCTTTTCTAAGCCTTATTATGCTTCCCTACAACTTCGGATATTGATGTAGTATTTTAATCACCTCATTTGCATCGATAGGTTTGGCAATAAATCCAACCATACCCGCTTGAAAGCACTTTTCTTTGTCGTCTTCTAATACATTTGCTGTCATAGCAACAATCGCAGGATGATTATCAGGCATAGATTCAATTATTTTTCGAGTTGCTGTTACGCCATCCATGGTAGGCATTTGCATGTCCATAAAGATAATATCATAAGAATTTTTCATTGCGGCTTTTAACGCCTCAACACCATCATTAGCTATATCTACTTTATAGCCTAATTTATCAAATAACTTATCAGCAATGACTTGGTTTATTTTATTGTCTTCAGCAATTAAAATCTTTAAAGGTTTTTGCTCTGCCAACTTATTATTTTCTGACACTAATTGTTGTTGGCCATATTGTTTACTATCAACATTCTCAGAGGTTTCCACTAGTGGAACAGTAAACGTGAAGGTTGAACCATGATTCAGTTCACTGGAAACGCTGATACTGCCATTCATCTGTTTAATCAATTGTGAGCAGATAATTAAACCTAAACCGGTACCACCATATTTTCGGTTGATTGATGAGTCAACTTGCGAAAATGGTTTAAATAGCTTTTCTTGATCTTGCTGTGAAATACCAATACCAGAGTCATTAACAATAACGGTTAAAAAATGATGATTAGGCTTTTCTAGAATTGCTTCTGATTTAACGGTCAGTTCAACCTCACCTTGATTAGAAAATTTAATGGCATTACTCATTAAATTTAATATAATTTGCTTAAGACGAAGTGAATCTCCCAAAAAGGTAGAAGGCATATTTTCTACTATCACTGATTTTATCACTAAACCTTTACTTGAGGTTTGCGGATCCAATAAAAAACAAATCTCGTTAATTAAATCTTTAACCTTAAATGCATGACTATCAATTGATAATTTACCCGCTTCTAATTTTGATAAATCTAAGATGTCATTAATCACTAATAAAAGACCGTTACCACTTGAACGAATGCTTTTTACATAACTCTCTTGTTCTTTATTAAGTTGGGTATCTTCTAATAATAAAAGCATACCCAAAATTCCATTCATAGGTGTTCGGATTTCATGAGACATATTAGCTAGAAAATCACTTTTTGCCTGCACTGCATTCATCATTTCACGGTTAGAAATGGCTAATGATTTCGCCATATAATTATAGGATTTGGCCAACGTATAAAACTCATCTTTTGAGTCAACGTTTATCTCTGAATCAAAATCACCGCCGGCTATTTTTTCAGTCCCGGTGATTAATTTTTCTAAATTACGTGATATTTTTCGTTGAATAGATACACCACTAACTAAGGCTACTAAAGCAGCAAATAGGCAGCCAATAACGATGATAAGTTTGGTAAAGAGGTTATCGTTTTGTTTTGATAACTTTCGCTTTTCCATTAAAATATGTTCTTCTTGGATAAAAGCATCAATAATTTCACGTATCTCATCACCGATTACCTTCCCCGCATTACCTTCAAGAAAACTAACAATTTCAGAAAAATCTCTAGAAATATCGACAACGTTTCGTCTTTTAATAATGGCAACTTCATTAGCAGCTTTCAGCCACTTTTTTTCTAATGTATTTATGGCATCTAGCCGTTTTACTTGCTTTGGGTTATCACTAACTAATTTTCTTAATTGAGCAAACTTTATATCCCAAACCTTTTTCGCTTCAAAATAGGGAGCAAGAAAATCATCGTTGCCGGTAATTAAAAAGCCGCGCTTTCCTGATTCTAAATCAAGTAACAACTTATTAAGCTCATGACCTTTTGCAATAACAGAATAAGTATGTTCAACCCAACGGGTTGACTCTTCATTTTTGGATATATTTACATAATTAACAACGGATAAAAGAAAAATAAAGACGAGCGGAATAGCAAAGCCAATGGTAATTTTACGGCGTATTGATAAATCATTTAAATGCAACAATGTTTACAGCTCCAAATCTTATTTTTCTAGAAAAATTTATCCGTTAACTTTTAAACTAAAGTTCAAAGTAGAATTATTGAGTTGAACAACACTCAATCCACTTGAATTATAGCCTGTAATGAATAATTAATGCTTAGACTTTCTATAAAATATAACTACAAAACCACACCAAACATCTGAATTGAAAGGTTTTACTCACATATATTATTTTAATAACCTAATTAGAGCGTGTTGATCTTTGCTGTTTGAGTTTTGTTCAAGGTAAACGCCTTCTGATCGCGGCACTTGGATTCTTGCAT
>NZ_JAUOPD010000011.1 GCF_030546745.1 Thalassotalea sp. 1_MG-2023 | reverse complement strand
GGTTATCGCCATTAGAGGCCGAACACAAATATTGGAAAACTTATAACAAGGTGGCCAGTTTTAGTTGACCACTACAAATGCCTACTGTAAAGCTATAACGGGGTAATATCATGTTTTTCAGATTACTAAGTTTTTGTTTGGGTGTCTTTTTTATATACTCAGCGAGCATTGGCCTTAACTTTTTTAATGTGGAGCAAGGTTATACTTTTAGTCACATTGGAGCAATTGCCGTGGGTATTTACCTAATATTATATGCTCTGAATGTAAACTTGTTAAAGTGGTTTAAGTTGTCCAAATAACCTTTTAACCTAGCATTTAAACTAAGCATGGGCTCAAAACTTTGAACATTTCTAATTGGTTTCATCAAACTTTAATAACTGGCAGGATCAAGTCTTGCTATTTACATAAAAACCTTGAAATATGGGTGCCAGCAACATGAAGCCATTACTTATCTTTTTAGTGTTTAGCGGTTAGACTCTCTCTATTTT
This sequence comes from Thalassotalea sp. 1_MG-2023, assembly GCF_030546745.1. Classification (GTDB taxonomy): domain Bacteria; phylum Pseudomonadota; class Gammaproteobacteria; order Enterobacterales; family Alteromonadaceae; genus Thalassotalea_C. Next base: position 127,503 of record NZ_JAUOPD010000011.1, on the reverse strand, counting down.
ATTTCACTTCACCGAAAATATTATGTTGGCAATACATAAGGCGTGTTAATTCGCTTAATGCCTAGCCAACCTTTATACAAGCTTTTCACAATGTTTTTCAATTGCCTATATTGGCAGAACACCCTACCTTTGATTCTATCTTCTGAAGATAGGGTACAGTGCTGTTATCTGATGATGAGAAATCAGTACTGCAATCAAGCTGTATGACAGATCAACAAACCCTAAAGATTAAATGTTTTCAGGAGATACAAGCGGCTGCCTTTAGCGAACGTTTGCGTGAGAAATTAAAGTCAGCCTTATTAACTGCTCATTCTCATGGTGAGATTGAGTCAATCAACAAACCAGCGTTATTGATTAGAAAATGCTGGATACATGGAGCGTAATATTATGCGTGAATTAAACGTAAATGAGATAGAACAAGTAGATGGTGGACTAAGCGCAGAAAGAGGTGCGATGGCCGAAGGGGCTATTGCAGCAGCGGCTTTCGCCGTAGGTAGCACTGGAGTAGGTTTGATAGCAACAGGAGCTGTGTTGCTTTGCATTTGGATGATGAAGGACTAATTAAGCCCTTAATGCTAAAGTGATTTTTCTTTAGCATTTCTCTACTAACAAATGGAACATATCATGCTAGTTGGACAATATGGAAAAAGGCCAAAGAAATTAAAAAATTTAGAAGTGTTTATCAAAGGTTGGAGGCCTATCGAAGGCTGGATGATCCAAGATGAAAACAAAGAATTTGTGTTACCAACACACCATTCAATATTAGGAAAAAAATTTTATAAGGCTTATAAATATTCTACACAGAGAAGCTTTGTTTTTTTATTAATCAGTATGTTGCTTATTTGTGCTGCTTTAATTTTTAGGCCAACTACTTTGATTGTCCAACACATTTCACTATTTATGATGTTATTGTTAGTAATTAGTATCGATATGTGGTTAAGCATAAAAAGCTTAAATAGTTGCAAACAAAAAGTAGAGTTTTTGTTTGAAATCCAAAAATCATTCAAGGGCGTATTTTTATTATTTATACCGTTTTTTTGTATAACTCTGTTATTACAATTCTATTTTTCTGATCAATTAGGGAGTTTTGAAGCTTTTGTCATGTATTATGGAAATTATTATCCAGAAATTGATTTAAGCTCCTTTTGGCGATTTTTAATTGGTCCACTCTTACATGGAGACATAAATCATTGGTTAGTTAACATTGTGTTAACTATACTTTTTGCCTCGATGATGCCAAAAGTGAACAAATTTTTTATTTTTTATGTATTTTATATTGGAGCAGTTGGTTCTCATATAGTTACTTTTTTTGTTCACAAGCTCTTCAATACTCCTTTCGATGCCTTATTAGGTGCGTCAGGCGGTGCTTATACATTAATAGCAGTTACTATATGCCAGCTTTTTCAAAAGAAACATAGCAACGTAGCACTGTCTCTCGTAGCGTTGGTGATTTTTATAGAGCTATCTGTAAGTTTATTGCCGAATAATGTTAGCCACTCAGCTCATTTAAGCGGTTTCAGTTTAGGGATTCTTTTATATACCACAAAAAAGGCTTTAATATGTCGGCAGGTATGAGCTTTGCTTTATTGGTTAAAAAGTTAAGACAAAAGCGTTGTAGTAGATGCGGGTTATACACAGATGGCTCTAAAGGCCAATGTGGGCATTGCTCAGAACTTAATGACTACCAATTAGAAGAGTTTAAAAAACAGCATCAATGGGAACAGCATGAGCGCTCAAGGCAGGGGAAGTTCTTTATCATTATTTCTTGTTTGATTTTATTACTCTTATTATTGGTTAGTATTTAATGGAAAGTATTATCAGTAAAAGACTATTTATGCGAGATTCTTTTGCTTCACCACTGCTTGAAATTAATCTGATATTAAATCGTTAAAAATTTGGAAACAGGGGTGACAACGGACGACTTTACGGTTAAAGGCTATCACCAACATGAAGCCATTGCTTATCCTTTTAGTGTTTAGCGGTTAAACTCTCTCTATTTTATTTCACTTCACCTAAAATATTATGTTGGCAATACATAAGGCGTTTTAATTCACTTGATGCCTAGCCAACCTTTATACAAGCTTTTTACAGTGTTTTTAAATTGCCAATATTAGCTGCTCACCCTACCTTTTGTGCCAGCCTTCTTAACAAGGTTTATACGTTGTTTGACTGAAAATAAATAGGCAGATTTGATGATTGCTTCATAGATAAACAGGGGTGAGAAAATCTTTCTCGCCTCCAATAAACCAACACATTTCATATAGATCTAAACCAAAAGTTACAGGTCTATTTGTATAGGGTATTGAATCAGAACACTGATTATTAAACTTAAGGTAAGTGAAGTTTGGAACCCATAATGAAAAAAAAGATACGAAATCCTCATTGATTATCATTACTTTAATTTCTATTTGTATACTCATTACCTTTTTTATACAAGATGTGAGAAGTGAGGTTGATGGCCCTTTATTCTCCTTAATTCTTGGTTCTGCTCCATCATTTTTTTATACATTAGGGATGTTACTTATTTGTTTCTTAGTGTCTGAAAAGGAACATTTAACTAACTGTATTTATGTTTTAATAGGTTCATTGATTTATGAAATCAGTCAGCTATTTGGCTCAGAAGCAAGAACGTTTGACTACTCTGACGTACTGGCGATTTGTTTAGCGTTTGTGTTTTTTATTTTGCTCATATATAGGTCAGGTTACTTGCCACACTCAAAAAGTAATGAATTTATTTGAAACAATGAGCTTATGCTTTAACGATAAATATTTCATTCAATCTGATATGAATTAGCGAGGATAGATTCAGGTAGATAAGCACTGTTAAAAATTGTTGTTGTTCACTTTTCAATTTTGAGAGGAAATTCGCCAGTAATAACCTGAGTTGGTCGAAAAACTCAAACCCTAAGTTTGTTAAACAGTAATTTCATAAAAATATATAAATACTGATGAAAGCACTACACGCAATAAAATAGTGTGCTATTTTTAAATGGATTAACAATTATTTAAAGGGCGTAACAAATGGGAACAGAGAATGCGTTGTACACCATCCTTGTTGAAAAAATCAAACAAAAATCACTTGTACTTCCCACTTTACCAGAAGTTGCATTAAGGGTTAGAGAGGCGGCAGATGACCCGCAAATTAACCTAGGGGATATGAGCGATATAATTGCGCATGATCCTGCTCTTTCAATGGGCATGTTGAAAGTAGCGAACAGTGCCATATTAGGCCGAGGAGTAAAAGTCGAGACTGTTAATCAAGCTGTTACTCGTATTGGTTTGAGACAAATAAAAAGTGTTGCAACAGCCATGGCCTTAGAACAGGTGTTTGTTTCTGAAAATGAAATTGTTTCTTTATACTTGAAAAAGTCGTGGGCTAAAACGATCGAGGTAGCATCAGTTGCTATGGTATTGATGACATTTTATCAACGAGATCACAAGCACAGCCCTTTGACATTAGACACTCTAACCTTAGCTGCGCTTATACACAGTATTGGCGTGTTACCCATATTAACGGAAGCTGAGAATCATCCAGATGTTTTCGCCAATCCAACATTTTTGCAACAAGCGATTATTAAGCTTTCAAATAAAATAGGTGCTGAAATTACGATTGCTTGGGATTTATCACAAGAGTTTACTGATATTGTATTAAACTGGAGTGATTTAACGGTATTACCCGCAGAGGTACATTATTTAGACTTTATACGCGCGGGTGCAATTCATAATGGTATTTTTAAAAATGAATCGACACAAGAAGTCTTATTAAAAAGTTATGTTGCTAAAGGAATATTACCTGATATTGACTTTATGTCGTCAGATGAGTTTAAAGATATGCACCGAGATGTTAAAGATATGTTCAGCTAAAAAAGGGCTTAATGCTTTTTAGCTGAACATAACATAGTGTTGTTAGCTTTCTAAATAATCTGTTGTTTTACAGTTAAACTCGTGCAGTAAGTCACCAATAAAACGATTAATTTCGCCGGCCATTAGTGCAAAGTCGGCGTCAAGACGTGCTACTACGTCATCTTTGTCGATATCTTCATTTTGTTCGTGTAATACATCAAAGAACTTTAAACGCTTTATAGCGAAATCGTCACAGAGGATACAAGATAAAGCGTCGTCCCAAACAAGCTCTAACTTAACAGCAAACTTTTCGGCATCTAAATGGCTTTTCATTTCATCGCTTGTTAAATCTTGGTTTTTAACACGCACTATCGCCCCGTCATCACCTAATCCATGTAGTTCAGCTTCTGTCCCTAATTCAAATGACTCACCAAGATTGTTTTCGGTTAACCAATCCGTCATTAATTCATCTGGCGCTTTTTCAGGAGATACGCTAGTAACAGGTAAGGTACCTAACACTTTACGAAGTAATGCTAAAAAGTCTTCCGCTTTTGCGCGACTACTTGAATTGATAACAATGATATTGTGTTCGGCATTGATATAGCCATGAGTGTCAGTAACACGAGAAAAGGCTCTGGGCAGTAGTTCAAAAATGATGTCTTCTTTAAATTGTTCTTTTTCTTTTTTTGTTGCACTGCGACCGTGCTCGTTTTCTAGCAAGGCCATTTTCTCTTCTAACATTTCTTTGATCACAGGGGCAGGTAAAATCTTTTCTTCTTTACGTGCACACAATAAGTGATTGCCATTCACCGAATGTACTACTGAATCACCGTGTTTTCCTAGGGCGTTAACCCAGCCAAAGTGTGACATTTCAGTTGATGCACAAGGAGTAAATAAATGTTCATTTAGGTGTTTGATTAAGTCTTGCTCAGACCATTCGAAAGGACGCGTAAAAGCGAAAAAGTATAAATTTTTAAACCACATTGAAAACTCTCGTGGGCGATAATTCGCCTTTTATTTTTGAAAGGGCGTTATCTTATACCAATTAACATGATTAATTAATCATTAGTTTATGATTGAAAAGTTATTGAAGCGACAAAAAGCAAAATATGCGATTACTGCATATCTGTAAAATTAATGATGTAAGTTAATCCATGGCCTTTTTTAGACTCAGCTTGAATGCTACCGTTGAGGGTGTCTGTGACCAAGTTATGCACAATATGAGTACCTAACCCAGTCCCGCCTTTTCCTGCTTTTGTGGTGAAAAAAGGATCAAATAGTAAGGGTAATTGGGTTTCTGTCACACCAACACCATTGTCTTGGTAAACAATTTCTACATCTTTGTTATTCATATGAACATCAATATTAATTTTACCTCGATTGATGCCATCAAAACCATGGATAATTGAATTAATAATTAAGTTAGTGAAAATTTGTGATATAGCACCTGCATGGCAATACACATCTAAATTTTCAGGACAGTTTACTTTAATTCTGTGATTGGTTTTCTTGAGTTTAGGGTGCAGTGATTGAATAATTTCATCAAGATATTTTGCGACATTTATTTGTCTAATTTTATCACTGGTTTGGTCTACCGCGACTTGTTTATAGCTGGAAATTAATTCTGAAGCTCTATTGAGGTTGTTGATTAATAAAGCAACGCTTTGTCCAGCGTTTTGGGTAAACTCTTCAAGGCTTCGCTTACTCAATTTTTGTTCTTCAATGTCGTTATTTAATTCAGTAAGAAGATCAGCAAGGTAGCTGATAGAGGTAATACTAACACCAATAGGTGTGTTTATTTCGTGAGACACTTCTGCTGATAGAGCACCTAATACTGCCATTTTCTCTGATTCAAGCAAACGGTCTTGCGCTTTATTTAATTCATTTATAGAGCTTTTGAGTTCTTTGTTAGTGTCAATAAGGGTTTTTTCAGTGATGCTTCGGCGTTTATTTTCTTCTTTTAATTGGCTTTGTTGCGTGAGTAATTCACGTTGTTGGCGTTCCATTTTTAACATGGTAGTACTCAATGAAGATGTCTTGCGAGCTACTTCTTGCTCTAACATTAAATTTTGCTCATCGAGTTTTCGGTTTGAAGCAATGATCTCGTTTTGTGCTAGGGCGAGTTCTTCTTTATATTTTGCCAGTTCAGATAACAAATTATTGTAGGCGTTTTGTAAAACGCTCAATTCATTTTGTTCATAATTAACCATGTGAATTTTAGACGCTTCTGGGTCGTCCATATCAAACTGGTTAATTTGTTCGGTCAGTTCGTTGAGTGGGTTTGTTAATAATTGAGAAAAGGCAAAAGAAAACAATAACATTAGCGCCGCTGTTTTCACCATTGCGTTACCAATAAGAAAGTAAATACCCACTTCTATCCGATTAAAGATAACTTGGTTACTTGAGAGAAGGGTCACTGAACCAACTTTGGTAGTCCGGCCTGAAAACTCAAAAATTAAGGGGAAAGAATGACCAAACAAACTGTCTGAAAAGGCGTTGATATTAAAGTAATCAGCTTTTTTTATTTGTGTATCTGAAAGCGAGGCATTGGCACCAAGCTGCGTAATTACTTGATTGTTTTCATCGGTAACTTTTATGCCTTTTATCATTGGAATAGCCACAAGGCCTTCTGCAATATCAATGGCTTGTTGAGTATTCAGTTCCCATACTGCGCGCGTTAAACTACTTGAAAATGTTTTTTCTAATGTTTGTAACTCATCATTAATATGTTTTTTGGTATTGATATATTCGGCGCCAATTTGCACACATGTGACTAGAAAGGTTAAGACAAAATAAAAAGACAAAACTCTTGTAAGCAATTTGCGAGAGATACTTGTTATTTTCATTTTATCTTCTATTTGAGCAATACCTAATTTGATTGTAGCTATTTTATCGTTTGATTAAAGTGTTTTTTGAAAAAAATACGAAATTTATTCTATTATTTTTCTTATTTTTCTAGGGGATAGACTATAGTTTTTATAATGCAGTTTAGTCAGTTTGTCATTAAACTGAAATAAATCGTACACAAAAGTGACGTAATAAATTCATTTTGATGTAAAAAAAAAGTCATATTGTCACAAAAGTGTCATTTAGTTTCGGCACAATGTGCGACAAATATATTCAATATACATTTGAAAGGGTAGTCTCATGAAACGTTATTATAATTCTCTTGCCATTGCTGTTTTTACTGCAATGTCAGCACCAAGTGTTGCAGATGGCATAGATATATATGGTAAAGCAAATGTTACCGTGCAATCTTCTGATGAAGGTGAAGGATCTTTTACTGAAGTAAAAAGTAATAATTCACGTATTGGCTTTAAGGGTGAACAAGCAATTTCGGATGGATTGACTGTTGTTTACAAGGCAGAATTCGGTGTTGATTTAGACGGTGATAGTGCGAAAGGAGACAGTATAACCGATCGAAATCAGTATATAGGTTTAAAAGGCAACTTTGGTGAGGTGTTGATTGGCAAAAATGACACGCTATTAAAGCAATCTCAGGGTAAAGTTGATGTTTTTAGTGATTTAAACGCTGATATTAAGGCTTTATGGAAAGGTGAGAACCGTGTTTCTGACAGCATCACTTATAAAACGAAAAAATTTAGTGGTTTTCAATTGGGGATGACGTATGTGGTTGAAGACAGTGTTGATGGTGAAGATGCCAGTTCAATTGCGTTAATGTACGGCGATAAAGCATTAAAAAAATCTACATTTTATGCTGCGTTAGCCTTTGATTCAGAGATGGCCGGTTACGATGTTACGCGTGCTGTTATTTCAGGAAAATTAGGTGGCTTTATCCTTGGTGCAATTGCCCAAACACAAGAAAGCGTAAGTTCAGGACAAGAGATGGACGGCTTTCTCTTATCAGGGAAGTACAATATTGATGATTGGGTGTTAAAAGGACAGTTTCAAACGGCAGAATTTGAAGGTGGTGATGATAAATCTGGTATTACAGTAGGTGCAGATTATAAGCTAGCCAAAAATATTAAAGCCTTTGGCTTTTATACAACATTTGATATGGATAGCGGTGCAGATGAAGATTATTTGGGAGTTGGGCTTGAATATAACTTTTAAATATTAGCAACCTCTTGTGTAAAAGGTGTTGTGCTTCTCTATAAAAAGCGGCTGAATAGTCGCTTTTTTCTTGTGTTGTAGTGCAACATCGGCAATGATGAAATAAAATTTTACCCATGTCATAAAATTGTCACAAAAACTTATCACAATGTTCATTAGATATTGTCACATGCCTAATGGGAAGTTTAATACATGAACAGACAAATTTTGGTCGTTGAAGACGAAGCACCAATCAGGGAAATGATCACTTTCGTGTTAGAACAAAATGGTTTTAACGCTATTGAAGCTGAAGATTTTGACCAAGCAAAAGAAAAAGTGGTAGAGCCATACCCTGATTTAATCTTATTAGATTGGATGCTACCAGGCGGCTCGGGTGTTAAATTAGCAAAAATGTTGAAACAGAATGAATATACGCGTTCGATTCCCATTATTATGCTAACGGCACGCGCCGACGAAGAGGATAAAGTACGAGGGTTTGATGTTGGCGTGGACGATTACGTAACAAAACCTTTTTCACCAAAAGAGTTGATTGCTCGCATTAAAGCGGTGATACGCCGAGTGGCGCCTACAGCGCTTGAAGAAGCGATTGAATTTCACGGTATGAAGCTTGATCCAGTTGCTCATCGAGTATCGATAAATGATAGTAATATTGATTTAGGTCCTACAGAGTTTAGATTGTTACACTTTTTTATGACTCATCCTGAGCGTGTATATAGTCGGGAACAATTACTAGATAATGTTTGGGGTACAAATGTTTATGTTGAAGATCGCACTGTTGATGTTCATATTAGACGCTTACGAAAGGCAATTACCGGTGCAGGTCATGAAGATTTTATTCAAACAGTACGTGGTTCTGGTTATCGGTTTTCAGGAAAAATAAAAGCGAGTGTTTAATTAAGCCTTATGTATTCTAGTTTTTCAGCTAAAGCGATTTTCGCTCGCCTTTTCTTTGCTTTAGCTTTGAGCTTTTTTATTGGCTACCTTTTTGGTTATGCCTTTGTGTTTGTCGCGTTTTTAGCTATTGCGTTGTTAACGTGGCAATACCATCACTTATTTAAACTAATGCGCTGGCTTTGGGTTAGTAAAAGTTTATCTCCACCTATTTCGCAAGGGCTTTGGGGGCAAGTGTATGATGGTTTGTATCGTGTTATTCGCAAACACAGAGCTAAACAAAAGCGCTTAAATGAAAAAATTCGACAGTTTAGAGATGGCGCAGAAGCCCTGCCTGACGCTGCATTAGTATTGTCAGCTGATTTAACTATTTTATGGGGCAATAAAAAAGCACAACGTATTTTAGGTGTTCGCTGGCCAGGAGATGTTGGTCAACGTATTGATAACCTAATACGCTTTCCTGAGTTTTCTCGCTACCTTGATGAAGGAAACTTCGACGTACCTTGCCATATCCCATCCCCAGCGAATGCCGAACTCATGATTGAATTGCGCTTGATGGCTTATGGTACAGATCAGGTACTTTTTTTGGCCAGAGATATTAGTAAAATTCATCGCCTAGAGGAAATGCGTCGCGATTTTGTCGCTAATGTTTCCCATGAATTAAAAACTCCATTAACCGTAATGCGCGGTTACGTAGAAATGGTACAAGTGACCGATAATGCATTAGATCCATATTGGCAAAAAGTATTTACTACGATGGAAACGCAAGTATCTCGTATGGATAGATTAGTAGAGCAACTGCTTATTTTGTCACGTGTTGAGGTCAGTACCGAAGAAGAAGAGAAACATTTTGTTGATATGCCAAAACTCATTTTTGCATTGATCGAAGATGCTAAATGGTTAAATCAAGATAAGGCTCACAGTATCACCAGTGATATTGATACTAATTTAGCGATTGAAGGTATCGATAATGAGATTAAAAGTGCTTGCTCTAATTTAATTTCTAATGCCATCGCTTACACGCCAACTGGTGGCGAAATTCATATTACGTGGGTTAAAGACGGTCATAAAGCTAAATTCGCAGTGAAAGATAATGGCCCCGGAATTCGACCTGAACACGTTAACCGAATTACCGAACGCTTTTTTCGTGTCGATAAATCTCGTTCTCGAAATACTGGCGGTTCAGGGCTAGGTTTAGCAATTGTTAAACATGTACTCAATCATCATCATGCAGAGCTCGCGATAAATAGCCAGTGGGGGAAGGGCAGTGAATTTATTATTTATTTCGAGCCAAAAGCCATTCGGAAAATATCTTGATAATCAGATCAAATAGGCTACCTACAAGTTATTTTCCTGTTCGTTTCGTATGAGCGCTGATAATTATAATTGAAGTTATATATATGACGGAAATATTAACGGTGTCATATAAGTGTCACAAACTTTAAATATAATTGTCATATTGTCTTTATATAGTGTTCACAATTATTCGATATATAAATACTCTCATTGGAGAAAATTATGAATTTTAAACGAGCGTTAAGTGTGATTAGTCTAGCAAGTGTCATGAGCTTTTCTGCAATAGCAATTGACAAAGATTTACCAGAATACAAAAAGGTGAGTGGTATTTCAGGTAATTTATCTTCGGTAGGTTCAGACACATTAGCGAACATGATGACTTTTTGGGCGGAAGAATTTAAGCGTACCTACCCAAATGTAAATATACAAATTCAAGCGGCTGGTTCATCAACTGCGCCCCCAGCATTAACTGAAGGTACCTCAAATTTAGGTCCAATGAGTCGTAAAATGAAGTCTCGTGAAATTGAAGCTTTTGAGAAACGATATAGTTATAAGCCGGTTGCTGTAAGAGTGGCTATTGATGCCTTAGCGGTGTTTGTGCATAAAGACAACCCGATAAAAGGTTTACGCATTGATCAAGTTGATGCTATTTTTTCCAATAACCGTAAATGCGGTGCACAAGAAAATGCTGATCGCTGGGGTGATTTAGGTTTAACAGGAGAATGGTCTGGTAAAGATATTCAGCTTTATGGCCGCAACTCTGTATCAGGTACGTACGGATATTTTAAGAAAAAAGCATTATGTAAAGGTGATTTTAAAAACAGTGTAAATGAACAGCCTGGGTCTGCTTCTGTTGTTCAGTCGGTTTCTGCTTCATTAAATGGTATTGGTTATTCAGGTATCGGATATAAAACATCTGGTGTGCGTGCGTTACCATTAGCGAAAAAAGGCAATAACTATGTTGAAGCAACAATGGAAAATGCAATAAATAAAAAGTATCCACTGTCTCGCTTTTTATATGTCTATGTGAATAAGCACCCAAATAAGCCTTTAGCGCCAATGGACGCAGAATTTTTGAAAATGATACTATCAAAATCAGGGCAAAAAATTGTTGAAAAAGATGGTTATATTCCTTTACCAGCATCTGTTGTTGAAAAAGAATTTAAAAAACTTGGCTTAATGTAAATATTGCTCCATTCAGTTAAGTTTAATGATGAAATTTAAAGGCTCATGTTAGAGCCTTTTTACTTTGTCACTTCCAGAAACTCTTCGTCGAATTATAAAAATATTTATTTATACCGAATCATATCAGTGCACAGGTAAAAAAGTGTTGATGCTTTTCGCATTAAGTGAAAATAAACTCAATATTTATTTGATTGGACAATTAACGTAACATTAATTGCCTCTAAAGTTTGTTGTTCATAAAAAAGTTCGGTGCTAATAATTGGACGATTTATTAGCCACTGTTTATCTAAGAAAACTTCAAATCGATTATTAATGCCGTTGACCACAAGATTAAGGTCTGCTTGAGTATAGCGTTGTTGATTAAGTAATACGCTAAAACGTAAGATAACACATAGTTTATGAAGCGCTTGATGCGTTAAGAGGTATTCGGTTGTTACGTGATAGGGTGAAATTTTTTTTCGTTGATTACCCACCAACCAAGCTAATGCGTACTGTTGTTCTTGATTGAAGCCAGCCATATCCGCTTGTTCAATAATATACTTACCGTGTTTGTGATAACTCGATGCGTTAATGTCTACACCTAATTCATGAAGTTGTGCTGCAAAAGTGAGTAACTCTAAGTAAATAGGTTCACTTATTTGCCATGATTTGGCAACTTGTCGGTAAATCTCTATCGCCTGTGATTTAACGTTTTCTGCATGATGAAAATCAATATTAAAACGTGAAATAAAGCTTTCAACAGTGCGTTGTCTAACATTGTTATGTTTTAAATTCTCTAGTTGCTCGAATAATACGCCTTCGCGCAGCGCATATTGACAATAGCCTAATGTTTTGATGCCGAGGCAACGCATGATTGCGAGTAAAATAGCAACACCAGAGCAGAGCACATTGCGGCGGCTTTCCTTTAGTGTTGGCAGGTTTATTTCGTCAAAATGCGTAAAGTTAAGTAATGCGCTCTTAAGGTTTTCAACATCTTCAAGTGTGATATCACGGGGGATTTCTTGCTCTGCATTAATGATTTTAGCAATCGCTTTTACGGTACCAGATGTACCAATAGCGTGTTGCCAGCCCAAATTAATAAAGCGTTTTATGATACTATCAACTTGATGAGAGGCGCTTCTAATCGCCTGTTCGAATGCCTGTTCTGAAATAATATGGTCGGAAAAAAAGGCTTGTTGGTAACTCACGCAGCCGAGTTGTAAACTGTCTAGTGTTTTTATCTGGTAGGCTTGTCCGATTATACATTCTGTACTACCACCACCAATATCAATGACTAATTGTTGTTCGTTAGTTTGTCTGTGATGCGCCACACCTTGGTAGATTAGCCGGGCTTCTTCATGGCCTGAAATAATTTCAATGGTAAATGGGAAGATGCGCTTTGCAGCGGTTAAAAATTGTTCTGCATTTGTTGCTTGTCTTAAGGTATAAGTCGCAACCGCTCGAAAGTTCTCCGGTGTGATATGTTGTGAACTGGTAGCAAGTTTCTCTAAAGCGTTTATCCCCCTAGCAATGGCTTGGTCAGACAGCGTGAAAGTATTATCAAGACCTTGTGCTAGTTGTACTCGGTACTTTTCAGCATGCAAAATTTGAATCTGTTGGTTTACATGTCGTGCTAAGACAAAGTGAAAACTATTAGAGCCAATGTCTAATGCAGCTAAGTATTGCTCGTGTTGAGTGTGTACATTGTGAGTCATTAGTGCCTTATTTATCAATATTCTGCAGTGCTATTCGGTCATTATTTTCCTGTTCTGCTAAGTAATTATAGATAAGAATCTGTGATCTAATTGGCTTTTTATTGCCTTGTGGTATGTAAGTGTTGTCTTGATGTTCGTTAATTAATCTCGCTTTCTGATTATCTTTTAACTGAATGTCGAGAATATCGATGATACGTTTTTTCAAAACAGGATCATATATCGGACAAGCAACTTCAACTCGTTGGTCGATATTACGCTCCATCCAATCAGCAGAACTGATATAAAGGTTTTTTACGCCGTTATTATGAAATAACATGATTCGAGGGTGTTCTAAAAATCTATCGACAATGGATATCACATGAATATTTTTACTCATGCCTTTTTTGCCGGGGATTAATGAGCACATTCCACGCACAATTATCTTAATAATTACCCCTGCATTGCTGGCATTATAGAGTTTATTAATCAAACCAATATCTACTAAGTTATTAACTTTTAGCGTGATTGTTGCTTTTTTGTTGTGTTTGGCATGTTCAATTTCATTATCTATCAATTGATAAATACGACGACGTGATGTTAACGGCGAAACAATTAAATGATTGAATCGAAAGCGCTTATAGCTGTGGGCGATAAATGAAAACACATTATCTACCTCTTGTGTGATTTCCTTGTGGTGCGTAAATAAGGAAAAATCAGTATAAATGCGCGCATTTTTTTCATGGAAGTTTCCCGTGCCAATATGTGCATAGCGCACTATTTTATCATTTTCAATACGGGTAATAAGGCATAACTTTGAATGTATTTTAAGCGTATCAATGCCAAATTCTACATTAATACCAGCGTCTTTCATGCGGTGAGCCCACGTGATATTGGTTTGTTCATCAAACCTTGCTCGAAGCTCTACAACAACCGTTACTTGTTTTCCGTTTTTTACTGCCTCCATTAAAGAATGAATAATTTCCGACTTTTTTGCTACTCGGTAAATATTAATTTTAATGGTTCTTACTAGTGGGTCATAAGATGCCTTTCTGACAAATTCGGTGAAATGTCTGAATTTGTAATAAGGGTAATACACTAAAATATCTTGTGCACGAATGGCATCAAAAGATAAATTTTTATGTACTAAACCTGTAGCATCTAATGCTGGCAGCTCTTGATTTTCTAATTCGGGGCCACCCAGGTTAGGAAAGGCAATAAAATCTTTATAATGACGATATCTAACACCTGGGATTAAATCGTTAATATCCTTTATTTTTAACGCCTTTCTCAGGTATTTCAACATGTAATCGGGCATGTTCTTATCATAGCCTAAGCGAACGGGCTCAGCGGTTAAACGTTGTTTTAACCCTTTTGACATTTTATCAAGTAAGCTTTGATCGAGCTCATCATTTAAATCATATTCGGCGTCACGGGTAAGCTTAAGTGAATATGCTTCGATTGATGTGTAGTTGATGATCCCTTCAAATACATCATCTAAAAAATAATGTACCACATCATCAAGCATCACAACGCGCTGTAAGTTTTTGTGATTTTCTTTGGGTAAAATAATGAAGCGATCCACTTCTGAACGAGGAATTTCGATTAAGGCATATTGCACATCGTCAGTTTGTTTGAGGGCAACAAGAAAATAAATTCCATCATCGTCAAGACAACTCACTAACTGAGTGTTTGAATTAATAAAAATAGGCGTAATAAAACGTACGATATGGTTATGATAAAACGTAGTGATAAAACGCTTTTCTTCAGGCGTTAAATGGATATTAAAAGCAGTTGAGTTTTCTTCGTTGAACAGTAATTCGATATGGTGTTCTTTTAATTGTGCAAATGCATGTTGTGCATAAAGACGAAACTTTTCGGTTAATTGACTTACAGAATGATTTATTTCACTTAATAATTGCTTTAAATACAGGTATTGAGCGGAATCTTTATCGCCTTCACTTGTTGCGCGTTCTAATAAAAGTTTTCGTCTTAATTTCGCTACGCGAACTCGGAAAAATTCGTCAAGATTTGCCGAATAAATGGCCAAGAAACGAATACGTTCAATTAAAGGCACTCGCTCATCGCCTGCTTCTTGCAAAACACGTTCGTTAAACGATAGCCAGCTTAGTTCTTTGTCGAAAAATAACTCTTTATCAATCATTTACTAAAGTTTTATTGAATATTATTAAGAGTATAGCTAGGAATTATGACAGAAATGAGAAAGTTGACATATTTCTGTCATAGAAAATTAAGTGTTCACATAACGATGGGAACGACGTTAGTGTATTTTCGCCTTAGCGAGAAACATCTACCATTAAATCATCAGCGGTACTTTCTAATGCAGTTATCAGTTCATCAACCTTATGAGGAGCAACATCAATGCTTACTTTTGCTTTAAATAAGGCGACCCCAGTGTGAGCTGCGGCCTCATGTGCGCTAACTAGTTTTAATAAATTTCCACCTTGTTGATGAACAACAGAGGCAATATCTTGCACGATACCTGAGCGATCATTAGCCGTTAACTCTAATACAATACTTGCTTGAGATGCAGAGTGTTGGTGTGTTTGTTCGATAATACATTTAATAGTTGGAATACTATGTATTTTATCAATAAGTGCAGTGGTGTTTGCCTCTGAGACTGCAATTTCAACAACACCTGAAAAGAAACCTGATAAGTGATGTAAGCTACTAGTTTGCCAGTTACCTTCATGCTGCTTTACTACGTCAGATAAGGTGTCGACTAATCCTGGGCGATCAGGGCAAATAAAGGAAAGAATAAGTTGATTCATCATGCGTCCTTTTGATTGGATTAAAAGCGTTAATCGATAAATGTACGAGTTAATTGTGAAAGTTCTTTATGTAATTGGCTATCATCTCCTAAGTTGAGTTCGACTAAACGTCGAAGATGAGTAACACTATCAATATCAATAGCATTACAACGTAAACCGACTTCCTCTGACTCAACGTGAACAATAGCAACATGCATACTCACAGGAGTTTCATTCAGATTGAAATGGAGTACACCTAATTTATTCAAAATATCAACGTGTGTATTTGGCGCACTGACTAAGGCCCCGTTTAACGAAATATCATGAATGTTAACGGCGTAAATTTTTTCGTCTACTTCAAGTTGAGCATCTATCGAGAACAATATGCGTGTAAATTGACGTCTGTTTTCCATTGAGCAAGTAAAATGAATGAACTGATACATTTAGCATAGCGTCATTTATAAAAAAAGCACCTTAAATATTCATTAAGATGCTTTTTAAGGTAAACATTTGAGAGTGTTGATCTTTCAAGTTTATTTTTTGCAGCAATTAGTTTGGTGCTTATACAAGGCAGTGCTTCTAAACCTTTAAATGCACACTAAGCGATCGCCTTCTTAGACGCATGGAATTAACCATAGAATGACTATGCAATTATCCAAGTGCCGCGATCAGAAGGCGTTTAATTTGAACAAACCTCAAACAAAAAAGTTCAACATACTCTATTTATCAGTTACTTACTGATTCGTTTATACTTAATACGATGTGGCTCAGCAGCGTCTTTTCCTAAGGTTTTTTTCAGCCATTCTTCATAGTCAGTATAATTTCCTTCATAAAAATTGACCTGACCTTCATCACGGTAGTCAATAATATGCGTTGCGATACGATCAAGGAACCAACGGTCATGGGAAATAACCATGGCACAACCAGGAAATTCAAGTAATGCTTCTTCAAGCGCTCGTAATGTTTCAACATCAAGGTCGTTGGTTGGCTCATCGAGTAGTAATAAGTTACCGCCGGTTTTAACTAGTTTAGCTAAATGTACGCGGTTTCGTTCACCACCAGATAAATCTCCCACAAACTTTTGTTGATCGTTGCCTTTAAAATTAAAACGTGAACAATATGCACGGCTAGGGATTTCATAATTGCCAATAGTAAGAATATCATGACCTTCTGATATTTCTTCGTACACAGTAGCTTTAGGGTTCATGTCATCACGGAATTGGTCAACACTGGCTAATTTCACAGTATCACCTAATTCTACGCTACCAGAATCTGGTTGTTCCGTTTCTGATAACATTTTAAAAAGTGTCGATTTACCAGCACCGTTAGCACCGATAATGCCGACAATAGCACCTTTTGGAATACTGAAGCTTAAATTATCAATAAGCACGCGATCACCAAACGACTTAGTTAAATTATTAACTTCTAATACTTTATCGCCTAATCGAGGCCCCGGTGGAATATAGAGCTCGTTAGTTTCATTGCGTTTTTGATGCTCTTGATTATTGAGCTCTTCAAAACGTGCCATTCTGGCTTTACTTTTCGCTTGACGGCCTTTAGGGTTTGAACGCACCCACTCGAGTTCATGTTTTATGGTTTTTTGTAAGGCATTCTCTGTTCGCTTTTCTTGTTCTAAACGCGCGTCTTTTTGCTCAAGCCACGAAGAGTAATTACCTTCCCATGGAATGCCGTGGCCACGATCAAGTTCTAAGATCCAACCGGCTACATTATCTAAGAAATAACGGTCATGGGTAATGGCAACCACAGTGCCTGCGTAATCATGTAAGAAGCGCTCCAACCATGCGACCGATTCAGCATCTAAATGGTTCGTTGGTTCATCAAGTAATAACATATCTGGCTTAGAAAGTAATAAGCGGCACAATGCAACACGACGACGCTCACCACCAGAAAGAACCTCGATTTTTTGCTCCCAATCGGGTAAACGAAGCGCATCAGCAGCTCGTTCTAAAACGTTATCAATGTTATGTCCATCTTGCGCATTTATGATGTTTTCTAATTCACCTTGCTCTTTGGCTAAGGCATCAAAGTCGGCATCAGGTTCGGCGTATTCAGCATATACTTGGTCAAGACGGGCAATCGCGTTTTTTACCTCAGCAACAGATTCTTCAACAATTTCACGCACTGTTTTTGCTTCATCTAACGCGGGTTCTTGTGGTAAATAACCAATGTTAGTACCTGCTAAAGCCGTTGCTTCACCTTCAAACTCAGTATCAACACCAGCCATAATGCGCAGTAAAGTAGATTTACCAGCACCATTTAAGCCAAGTACGCCAATTTTTGCCCCCGGAAAGAAAGAAAGGGAAATATCCTTTAAAATTGTACGTTTAGGTGGCACCACTTTGCTTACGCGGTGCATCGACATAATAAATTTGTCAGGTAATGGTTGTGCCATTAAAAAACCTTTAGTTTTGAAAACAGAATGATGTCGATATTTTAGGTGAATATCATCAACAATCAATGGTTGTTATAAATATATTCTTGAATTAGCTTTTCATTACACCTTTGTTACTTTTGGTTGTTATTTAAGTTGCAGCTCGCAAAGAATTTAATTTATGCTATTGCTTATTAAAGGCTAATTGCTAAATAACAATGATGGCGACCGTATGGATTGGTGGGATAAGTTCTCAGAACGAGCAACAATTGATGATATAGAACGTTACCGTAAGAAATCGATCTTTTATCTAATTAGTTTTTGTGGTGCCGCAGTTATTTTGTATTTTTCTGCAAAAAGTTACCAATCTTATGATGTTACATTATCAGTGTTTTTGTTTTTTGGAGCAATTTTTATTACAGCTAATGCTGTTCTTGCTGTTTTATTTAAAAAAGATGAAATACATTTTTATTTTGCAGCAATTTGTGTGTTTATTTTGTTATTAGGGGTTGTTTATACAGGTGGTTACAAAAATACTGCGTTGTACTGGTTATACCCTATGCCACTTATCTTTTTTGTCTTACTTGGGGTGAAAATAGGTGGCGTAGTCAATTTTTTATTTTTTATCGCTTTACTTATATTATTGCACCCGTCAATTGCAATACCCGCCTCTTACGCACCTGCCGAAACTTCTCGCTTTTTTACTTCTTTTGCTTTAATGAACTTTATCAGCTTTATTGCAGATTATTTTCGCCACCAAAGTCACAGTAAGCTAGCTAAAATTAGCCACACTAAATTAAGACAAGCCTATACAGACAGTTTGACAAAGTTGCCTAATAGGCGCTTTTTGTCTTCAGTGTTAACCGATCGTTTTATGAAAAATAGCGAGTATTTCCCTTTGTCTTTAGTGAATATAGACATCGACCACTTTAAAGCAATTAATGATACCTATGGTCATCAGGTAGGCGATGAAGTGTTAAAAAACTTCGCCGCTTTATGTACTGAAAATATTAGAAAAGATGATGTGATAGTTCGCACAGGTGGCGAGGAATTTTTGCTTTTCTTCGTGAACACCACAAAAGATCAAGGTACTGCATTAGCGGAAAAATTAAGAGAACTTATCGCCAGTAATTTAGTCCATGTTGATGGGCAAGTATTTACTGTAACGGCAAGCTTTGGAGTCGCAGAGTGCCATCGATTTGAAGCACTAGATCACGCATTAAAAATTGCAGATAAACGTATGTATTTGGCTAAACAGTGGGGCCGAAATCAAGTTGTTTCACAAGAGCCCGAGTAATTTTGTGATGTGCTTTAGCTAAATCGGTTGATCGCGTACACTTAGTACCACTAAATTAATCTTTTATGAGTGGTAGAGAACGTTGCGTGTATTTCAGTGTGGTTTTAATGATAGTTTTGTTCAGCAATTGCCTGCTGATCCTGAATCAGAAAACTTTTGCCGTTCAGTAACGCAAGCGGCGTATTCTTTTGTGACACCAGCTACCACTGCTGATCCTTCGCTACTTGCGTTAAATTCAGCACTCGCGACAACATTAACGTTAAAGGTTAATGACGAAATAAAACTCGCTCAGATATTTACCGGTAACACCTTACTGGCAGGAACAACACCTTATGCGATGAATTATGGTGGCCATCAATTTGGGCATTGGGCTGGACAGTTAGGTGACGGTAGAGCTATTAATTTAGGGCAACTTGATGTACCTGATATTGGCCTTAAAACGCTTCAATTAAAAGGAGCTGGTAGCACGCCATACTCTCGTCGAGCGGACGGCTTGGCTGTATTACGATCGTCAATAAGAGAATATTTGTGTTCTGAAGCGATGCATCATCTAGGTGTTCCAACAACAAGAGCGTTGAGTTTATGCCTAACAGGTGACTTAGTTACTCGCGACATGTTCTATGATGGTCACCCGAAAGAAGAGCTTGGTGCAATTGTCTGCCGCGTATCATCAAGTTTTCTTCGTTTTGGCAGCTTTCAATTACCAGCTTCGCGTGGTGATATTTCATTATTAAAGCAACTGCTCGATTATACAATTACTACACACTTTCCTCATCTTGGTGAACCTAATAAAGCCAGCTATTTAGCTTGGTTTGATCAAGTGGCTGATGAAACATGTCAGCTAATGGTTCACTGGATGCGTGTTGGCTTTGTACATGGCGTGATGAATACTGATAATATGTCAATTCTAAGTGAAACCATAGATTATGGTCCTTATGGTTGGATTGACAACTTTGATTTAAATTGGACTCCAAACACAACAGACGCACAAGGTAAGCGTTATTGCTTTGGTGCTCAACCTGAAATAGCGCAATGGAACTTGTTTCAACTAGCGAATGCAATTTATCCTTTAATTGAAGATGCAGAGCCACTTAATACAGTATTGTCAACGTTTGCCAAACAATATGAACAGCGTTGGCGACAAATGATGGCGGATAAATTAGGCTTTGAACAACTGGATAACGATGCTGATCCCTCATTATTTATTGCTCTAGAAAAATTAATGACTGACACAAATGTGGATATGACGATTTTCTATCGCTCATTGGCAAAACTGCCAGTCGAACCTGATCTTTGGTTAGCACATTTGGATGATTGCTTTTATGAGTTGCTAACGCAAGCACAACAAGAACAGTGGCAGCAGTGGCTAACGGTGTATACTCAACGCCTCGCACATAACTCGATATCCAGCGAAGAGAAAGCGTCTAGAATGAATCAAGTTAACCCGAAATATGTGTTGCGTAACTATTTAGCACAACAAGTGATTGAAAAAGCTGAAAAAGGTGACTATACCGCGCTTAACCAGTTGTATGAGGTATTAAAAAGCCCTTATCAGGAACAACCTGAAGCTGCTCATTTTGCAGGGAAACGCCCAGATTGGGCAAAGCATAAAGCAGGCTGTTCTATGTTGTCATGTAGCTCTTAATTATCAAAATTATGTTTGATGTGCTTGTTGTAATTTATTGCGGTATTGTAAGGCGATAATTTTCACAATATCTCGCCATGATATGATACCTACAGGTCGGAAATGCTCATCAACAATAGGTAAACATGAAATTCTGTTGTCATAAAAAAGTAACACCGCTTCGTTAAGTGTTGTGTTTATTGTTGCAGTAACCAACTCTCTACTCATAAAAAGATGTACTTTTTGATGCAATAAAGAAGTATCGCGTGGTGTTTCTTTTCGCGTATTTATGTGTGGGCTTAACTGTTTGTATAAATCTCGATCGGTAAAAACGCCAACAAGCTCTTTACCGTTTAAGATCAATATATGATGAATAGGGTGTTGATCAAATGCGATCTTTGCTTTTGCTAAGTCATCGTCGATGTCTAAGCTTATAATATTTTTTGACATTAATTTTTCAATGCTACTCATCACTTCCCCTGAAATCATTAATAACCTACTGTTAGTAACATATCAAAGCAGATTATTTTAACAATAGCCATGACGTTTTTGTCATAAATTTATCCAATTATTAAACGATATTGTTACTTGTCACAAATGTGTCATAAAAGTGTCTTATAATCGCTGCAATTAAGATTATCTATTGACCAAAAGGTACCTTTAGTGACAATAGCATTGAAATCAGTTGGCACTCGACAGCTGAAAAACTCGTTAGCGCGATGGTTGATCACCCTAGGTGGAATCAGTGTGCTTTTTACCTTAGTGCTCATTTTTCTGTATTTATTATACGTAATTAAACCTGTTTTTGAATCAGCGAAAATAGAACAAGTTCAGACGTTTACCATAGCATCAGGCGATAATGCATTAGCCATTGGCATTGATGAATTGCAAGAACTTGCTTATACCATTAATCAGCAAGGGCAGGTTGAATACTTTTCGTTAACCGATAATGAAAACAAAACCCGTTCGCCTGTATATTCATTGTCTGTATCAGAACATCCGATAAAGAACGTTATTGATGTAGGCGCCGAAAATAAACTAATACTTGATGTACAAGGTAATGTGCAGTTAGTTTCACCTGGCTTTCAAGCAACATTTGGTGACGGCTCTCGTGACATTATCCCGAATGTGACATATCCACTGGGTGAAGACTTTATTATTGTTGATGAACAACAAGCAGCGTTTACTCATTTGTCGTTTGCAATGAATGACGAACGTGCTGTATTTGTTGGTTTTACTGAAGATAATCGTCTGATAAAAACATCACTCATTGCTGAAGATGATTTTAATTATGACCCAGCATATGATATTGAATACCAAACCGTTATTCTTGATACTCGCAAAGTAGATCAAGTACTAGTCACACCTGATTTAGCCATGGCATTTGTGCGAAGTGGCGATCAAGTGCTAGTGTTTGATCTGACTTATGATGATGAAGTTCCACTAAAAGCAACCATTATTCCGCAACTGGCACAATCAAGAAGTAAACCATTACATTTATCTTCAATGGCGTTGCTATCTGGCGGTAGCTCGGTATTACTGGGTGATAGCGCTGGTACTGTTAGCCAGTGGTTTGAAGTTGCGGGTGATGACGGCCGTGAATTTAAACAAATTCGTACATTTTCAGCGAGTGAAAACGAACCTGTTAGTCAAATAATTACAGAGCAATATCGAAAAAGTTTTTATTCACTCACCTCATCAGGCGACGTGGGCGCTTTTTACACGACGAGTGATAACGATTTATGGCGCGGGCAATTAAGCAAAACTATGCCAGATGAATTCATCATTTCACCTCGCGCTGATGGTTTGTTATTGTTGCAAGATAATCAATTTTCACTTTATGCCGTTGAAAACGAACATCCTGAAGTTACCTGGCATGCCTTATGGCAACAAGTATGGTATGAAGGGTACCCCGAACCAGAATATATTTGGCAATCAACGTCTGGTTCAGATGATTTTGAAGCAAAATTCTCATTAGTTCCCATCTCGTTCGGTACAATTAAAGCTGCTTTATATGCGATGTTATTTGCTGTACCTGTAGCGTTAGCCGCAGCAATTTATACCGCTTATTTTATGACATCTGAAATGCGTAAAAAGGTAAAACCTACCATTGAAATTATGGAGGCTTTGCCTACTGTTATTCTCGGTTTCTTGGCGGGTCTTTGGTTAGCGCCAATTGTGGAAAATAACTTGCCGGCGATTGCTTTAATGTTATTACTGTTGCCGCTCACGGTTTTTCTCACGGCATATTCTTGGTTTAAATTACCACGAAAAATTAAAAATGTGCTGCCAGATACTTTGGCGCCACTGATCCTTATACCTGTACTTTGTTTGGCGGCTTATTTTGCCTTTTCACTGTCGCCTTGGATGGAAGAAGCCTTTTTTGGTGGCGATGTTAGGCAGTTTATCACTAATGATTTAGGCATTTCATTTGATCAGCGAAATGCCTTAGTGGTTGGCATCGCAATGGGCTTTGCAGTGATTCCTACTATTTTTTCGATGGCTGAAGACGCAATTTTCAGTGTGCCAAAACACTTAACAAGTGGCTCATTAGCATTAGGTGCAACACCTTGGCAAACCTTAATAAAAGTGGTGCTACTTACCGCAAGTCCCGGCATTTTCTCAGCAGTTATGATGGGCTTAGGCCGCGCAGTAGGTGAAACAATGATTGTATTAATGGCTACAGGTAATACGCCGATTGTTGATTGGAGCATTTTTCAGGGGATGCGGACATTATCGGCCAATATTGCCGTTGAAATGCCAGAATCTGAAGTTGGTAGCTCTCATTACCGTATTCTGTTCTTAGCTGCTTTTGTTCTGTTTATATTTACATTTATTTTTAACACGTTAGCTGAATTTGTACGTCAGCGATTACGTGAAAAATATAGTTCGTTGTAAGGTAGGGTATCAAGATGAATAATTGGTTTAAATCAGGCTCTCCTTGGATTTGGCTTTCAGCGGGCGGTGTTAGTATTAGTTTAATTTCCGTTGTTGGCTTGTTGTATCTAATTGCTTCGCATGGGTTGTCGTACTTTTGGCCTTCTACTTTATATCAGTTTGATATGATTGATCAGCAAGGAAAGCCACATACGGTTATTGGTGAAATTTATGATCGAGAAAAAATTCCAGTTAAGCAATTAGCACACATGGACTTGGCGTTAGGTGATCAAGAATATCTTGAGCGCTACCTAGTGAAAACGGGTAACCGTGAATTAGTCAGTTTGGATTTTCGCTGGATTTTAGTACCTGAAATTAAGAAGACTTCTACACCGAAAGACCTAGTGGTAATTGAGCGCAGAACAAACGGTAATTTTTATGGTTTTATTGAAAGTCTGCATTTAGACGGTGAGCAAGTTTCACTTGATAAAATGGATGAATTGTTAGCGCGCGTTACGGTGTTTCAGTCTGAAATTGAACGTTTACAAAAAAGCGATATTGGCGCCATCAATTATCAAATTGAACGTTTACGACTACAAGAACGTAAATACCGATTGCAAGAGAAGTTAACACCAGAGAAAGAGCAAGAAATAAAAGCAAAAGTTGCTGCGCTGCGTGATGATTATCTCGTGCTTGAAAAAGAGTTGATGGCATTGCGTGCTAAGGTTGCCCGTGATCATATTAAAGTACGTGCGATGGATGGCCAAGTTGTCACGATTAACTTTGAACACATTTTGAAAGTTGAAGCGAATAATCAGTATAGCTTTTTAGAAAAACTAGCGACGTTTTTTAGTAAAATTGGTAGCTTTATTGTTGACGATCCAAGAGAAGCTAATACCGAAGGTGGTGTGTTTCCTGCCATTTTTGGTACGGTGCTCATGGTATTGTTAATGACCGTAATTGTGTCGCCACTAGGTGTGGTTGCTGCGATTTATTTGCATGAATATGCAGGTAATAATGCCCTGACCAAATTATTACGTATAGCGGTGATCAATTTAGCGGGTGTGCCTTCCATTGTATATGGAGTCTTTGGCTTAGGCTTTTTTGTTTATATGGTTGGTGGTTCACTTGATCAATTGTTTTATCCTGAAACTTTACCAAGCCCAACGTTTGGCACACCAGGTGTATTATGGTCAGCACTTACGTTAGCAATCTTAACCTTACCTGTGGTGATTGTTTCAACGGAAGAAGGCTTAGCACGTATTCCATCTGCTATGCGTCATGGTAGCTTGGCACTTGGCGCGACAAAAGCAGAAACCCTTTGGCGGATTATTTTACCGATTGCCAGCCCGGCAATAATGACGGGTATTATATTAGCGATTGCACGAGCTGCAGGTGAAGTTGCGCCTTTAATGTTAGTTGGTGTCGTTAAAATGGCCCCTAATTTGCCACTTGATGGGAACTTCCCCTTCTTACACTTAGATCGTAAGTTTATGCATTTAGGCTTCCACATTTATGATGTTGGTTTTCAAAGCCCAAATGTTGAAGCAGCAAGACCGTTGGTTTATGCCACAGCGTTATTGTTGGTCACCATTATTGTTGCGTTGAATATGACCGCCGTTTCAATTCGTAATAGATTACGTGAAAAATATCGCATGTTAGAGCATTAAGGATTAGTTTCCTAAATAGCTTTAAGAGGAAGTACGCTTCCAACTGCAAAATTATTGAATTTAAAGAGAATATTATGATTACAGTTAGCCCGCAGAATATTTTAGATAGTCAAAATAAATTAGACTTAGCTAATATGTCTCCAGAACAGAAAGCGCTCGATATTCATAACTTAAACTTGTTTTATGGTGAGAAGCAGGCATTGCAAAATATCACCATGGCAATCCCAAAAGGGCAAGTTACTGCGTTTATTGGACCAAGTGGTTGTGGTAAATCTACATTATTGCGTTGCATAAATAGAATGAATGATCTAGTTGATAGTTGTCATATTGAAGGGGAAATAAACCTTCATGGTCAAAATATTTATGATAAACATGTCGATGTTGCTGCATTGCGTCGAAAGGTTGGCATGGTATTTCAGCGACCAAACCCATTTCCAAAAAGTATCTATGAAAATGTTATTTATGGCTTGCGTATTATGGGTGAAAATAACCGTAGAGTTTTAGATGAAGCGGTTGAAAACTCACTAAAAGCAGCGGCGTTATGGAACGAAGTTAAAGATCGCCTTCATGACAGTGCCCTTGGACTTTCTGGCGGTCAACAGCAACGTTTAGTGATTGCCCGTGCTATTGCCATTGAACCAGAAGTGTTATTACTAGATGAACCAACGTCAGCGCTTGATCCAATATCAACGTTGACCATTGAAGAGTTAATTAACGATTTAAAACAGCAGTTTACGGTAGTAATCGTGACTCACAATATGCAACAAGCCGCGCGTGTATCTGATCAAACGGCTTTTATGTATATGGGCGATTTAATTGAATATAGTGATACTAACACGCTATTTACAACACCTGTTAAAAAGAAAACCGAAGATTATATAACCGGACGCTACGGTTAATTTGACGGTGTGAGAGGAGAAAATTTGTGGATAATTTAAATATCGGTCGTCATATATCAGGCCAGTTTAATGAAGATTTAGAGCGTGTGATAAATCACGTGATGCAAATGGGTGGCTTAGTTGAAAAGCAGCTTAGTGATGCGTTGACCTCTGTTCATGAGTCTGACGAAGAGCTTGCGAAAATCGTTCATCAAAGTGATTACAAAATTAATAATCTTGAAGTGAGTATTGATGATGAATGCACACGCATTATTGCCAAAAGGCAGCCAGCTGCCGGCGATTTACGACTAATTATGGCGATTGTTAAAACCATTGCTGATCTTGAACGTATTGGTGATGAAGCAGAGAAAATAGCAGAAGTGACCCTACAAAGCTTAAGTAATGAGCATCGTGGTTTACTGATGAATCTTGATAATCTTGGGCGTAAAGTGCTTGAAGTATTGCAAAAAACGTTAGATGCATTTACCAGAATGGATGTTGATGCAGCTATTAAAACGCATGGTAGTGATGATACTATTGATCGAGAATATGAAGCATTAATGCGCCAGTTGATGACCTACATGATGGAAGAGCCTCGTTCAATTCCTCAAATCATGACTGTAATCTGGTCTGCTCGTGCGTTAGAGCGCATCGGTGATCGATGCCAAAATATTTGTGAGTACATTATTTATTTTGTCAAAGGCAAGGTGGTTCGTCACACGTCAATAGAAGATGTGAAGAAGTTATAAAACCTTAGAAAACTTTCAAACTAGTAACCGAGCACTTTTTGTGTTTTGATAGCAACTGTTTGAATTATCGACTATCTTTAGCTGATAAAAGCGTAGTCGTTTATCATATGCGGATTTCTACTAACTTTTGAGGTTAAATACTATTGTATTTAGCGCCAAATGCGTTAATATCCGCGCCGTCGAATAATAAAGAGCAGATTTGCTCCTGGAAAAGTTTATGGCCAGTAATTCAATCTTGGGTGTTTTTGCAAAATCACCCCTGAAACCATTAGAAAAACACATTCGGAAAGTTTCGAAATGTTCAAATCACTTAATTCCTTTTTTTGCTGCCGTTGTTGAAAATGATTGGTCAACAGCAGGTAAGATCCGCACAAAAATATCAAAACTTGAGCACGATGCCGATGAGCTAAAACGCCAATTGCGTTTAGAGTTACCTGGCGGCTTATTCATGCCTGTTGATCGTGCTGATCTTTTAGAGTTGTTAACGCAGCAAGATAAGATTGCTAATAAAGCGAAAGATATTGCTGGCCGTATTATAGGCCGAAAACTCGAAATACCTGCTGAATTACAGCAAGAGTTTACTCAGTATGTTGAACGTTGTATTGATGCAATTGATAAAGCAGCAGAAGCAATTAATGAGCTAGACAGCTTGTTAGAAACGGGCTTTAAAGGGCGTGAAGTAGATATAGTTGAGAAAATGATCCTCCAACTTGATGAAATAGAAGATGATACGGACTTATTGCAAATTTCTATTCGTAAAAATTTATTAGCAATTGAAGACAATTTGAAACCGGTAGATGTTATGTTCTTATATCAAATTATTGAGTGGGTTGGTGATTTAGCTGACCTGGCAGAACGAGTTGGCGCTCGTTTAGAAATTTTACTCGCTAGAAAATAGGATTAATCATGGATATTTTAGCTACACATGGTTCAATCCTTGTAATGATCGCAGCCATCGTTGGCTTTTTTATGGCTTGGGGCATTGGAGCAAACGATGTTGCCAATGCAATGGGAACGTCAGTTGGTTCTAAAGCGCTAACTATTAAGCAGGCGATTATTATCGCTATGATATTTGAATTTGCTGGCGCTTATTTAGCTGGTGGTGAGGTAACTTCCACTATCCGTAAAGGTATTATTGATCCAAGTTATTTTGCTGCTATACCTGAACAACTCGTATTCGGGATGATTTCAGCCTTATTAGCCGCCGCGACTTGGTTATTAATTGCCTCTGTGCTTGGTTGGCCAGTATCTACTACACACTCTATTGTAGGTGCAATAATTGGTTTTGCTGCTATTGGCGTTAGCCCTGAGACTGTTGCTTGGGGTAAAGTGCTGGGCATTGTTGGTAGCTGGGTGATCACACCATTAATTTCAGGGGTTATTGCTTTTCTTATTTTTAATAGTGCACAAAAACTTATCTTTGACACCGATAAACCTCTAGATAACGCCAAACGCTATGTGCCTTTTTATATGTTTTTAGCAGGTTTTGTTTTATCGTTAGTTACGATTAAAAAAGGCTTAAAACATATTGGGCTAGATAATATTGACCTTGGTATAGTTAGTTTTGAATTAGACGGAGCCGGTGGTTATTATTTAGCAATAATTGTTGCCGTTGTTGTAGCTATTATCGGAAAATATTTCATCTCTAGATTACACTTTGAACAAGATGCAGATAAATCTGCTCATTATGCGAATGTTGAAAAAGTGTTTGCTACCTTAATGGTTGTTACTGCATGTTGTATGGCATTTGCACATGGCTCTAATGATGTGGCAAATGCTATAGGGCCACTTGCTGCTGTTGTGAGCATTATCGAGAACGGCGGAGAGATCGTGAAAAAATCTCCGCTAGTGTGGTGGATACTACCTTTGGGCGGTCTAGGGATCGTTGCAGGTTTAGCCATTTTCGGTCATCGTGTAATCGCTACTATCGGTAAAGGTATTACTCATTTAACACCTAGCCGTGGTTTTGCTGCGGAACTTGCTGCAGCTTGTACTGTTGTGATCGCTTCAGGTGCTGGTTTACCTATATCAACAACCCAAACGCTTGTAGGTGCGGTATTAGGTGTGGGTATGGCGCGTGGTATTGCTGCAATCAATTTAAATGTTGTACGTAATATTGTGGTTTCATGGGTTATCACGTTACCAGTAGGCGCGGGTCTATCAATAATTATTTTCTGGACGTTACAAAGCGTTTTCACCTGAACCAGCGTATATCGTTATAGATAAAAAAATGTCAGCATTGCTGACATTTTTTTTGGATGTTACTTCTCAATTTTCAATTAATCGTATTTAGCCGAAACGAAAAACAATTAAAATATGAAGTAATATGTACTTACTAAAGAAGGACTATTTATCTGTTCGGTTGGTGACTTCAATTAAGTGATACCCAAATTGGGTTTTTACCGGCCCTTGAATGGTGTGTAATTCGGCAGTAAAAACTATATCGTCAAACGCTTTCACCATTTGTCCTCGACTAAATGAACCTAGCGCTCCACCTTGAAGCTTAGACGGACAATCTGAATGCTGCTCTGCCAGTAAGCTAAAATCAGCGCCTGAGGCTAATTCAGCTTTTAACTGCTCACAAAGCTGTTCATCATTAACTAAAATATGACGCGCGGAAGCTGTGATCATTTTATTCCCTTAGTCTTTGAAACATTTTAATTAACAGTACCGTATTTTTAGAAACAGTAAAATCAATTGATATAGTTGATTAGTTTAGCATGACATTAGCGCATTTAAATAACTCGAAAGTCTTAAGAAGTGTGGTGTAACAAAATAGCCTGTTGAATTATATCGAGTATATTTTCTTGCTATGAAAGAGAAAGTATTAAAATAAAAAAAAATGATACGATTTCAAACTATTTATTCTCCAACATCGACATATTAGATAACGAATGAAAAATTTTAATAAAAATAGGAAATTGCGTGTTCGAACGAAGCGATGAAACGCTAGTAAAACAAGCGCTAAAAGGTAAAAAGTCTGCCTGGATAACGTTGGTCAAGCGCTATGAAAAAGCCTTGTTTAACTATGCATTACGTATGGTTAACAATCGTGAAGATGCGCTTGATTTGATGCAGGATGTTTTCGTAGCAGTGTTTCGAAATTTATCTTCTTTTAGAGGAGAAAGCCCCTTTAAAGGGTGGATGTTTAAAATTGCACATTATCGTTGTATGGAGTTTTATCGTCGTAAAAAACCAACACAATCTTTAGATGACGCACCCGAACAAGAAGATATTGACGAACAAGCTTGCCCTGAAAAGCAGATGACATTGAATCAACAACAGTTAGATATAAAACAGGCATTAGACAAACTGCCTGTTAACCAAAAAATAGTGATTGAATTAAAATTTTTCCAACATGCAACATTTGATGATATAGCTTATCAATTGGGCATTTCAATCAATACAGCAAAATCTAGACTTTATAGTGGTTTAGATAAATTGAAAGAATATGTGGAGTTAGATTATGTCTAAAAATACTGACAGCAAACATGATGAAGCGTCATTAGATACTAAATTTAGCGAGTGGTTAATGGATAAAAGCGCTGGAACTGCACGACGTAATAGAAGTGATTTAAAACAAGATCACGTATGGGAACAACGCGCACAGATCACTGAGAAAATAGAACATTATGCCGATATAACCCCAGATGAACCCGTACCAAACTGGGATCGTTCAGCAAGCTTTGAAACAGAAATAAAGCCTTGGTGGCAATGGCAAGGACTACCAGCCATGTCATTTGTGTTCTCATTATTCGCAGTATCCTTGGTTTTTTTGAATGTAGAAGTCGTGATAAAAGAACAGGGGGTTAGCGTTAGCTTTGCAGGTAATAACCAAGCAGACATAACCCAAAATGTTGAAACATTACTGGATCAAAAATTACAAAATTTTGCCAAAGAGCAACAAATAGTATTAGCGAATTATGCGGCTGATATCACTGGTAAACAGCAAGAAAGTAATATTCAACTGGCAAGTTATATCATGGGTGTTTCGCGTAAAGAACGTAAAGAAGACATGAATGATTTTATTAACTATATCAATGATCAACGACAAGATGATCAACGACAACAACAATTAACATTTAAACGATTCGCTGAAACCATACTTTATCAGAGCGCGAGTGTTCCATCTGCAAACGATAATGTAACCACAGCTAACTGGATCACAGAGGAGTAACCCATGAAAAAGTACGCAACTACGGCTTTATGTGCCGCAATACCCGCTTTTATGTCAACGACTGTATTGGCGTCATCTACTGATGAGTTTGCTGCTATGCATAAACAACTAGCGATAATGAGTAAAATCATTAAATCAGCCTCAACACAAGAGCACAACGGAAAAACAATCGCAATAAACGGGGTTGAAACTACCTATCTTAAAGGACAGGGCGTATTGTTTTCCATTAGCTCAAGCACATTTCGAAACCATTGGGGTAATGCGAGGTTTAGTTTTGATTTGCCAGACGGCGTACCATTGCCACCTAGAGCACCAATACCACCTTTACCTTCAGTAGAAGATATTGAATTTAATGGACTAGTTGATGTTGAATTGGAGCAAAAGGTTGCAGAAGCGATGGAAAGTGCCGCCAGTAATTATGAACAAGCCATGGAAGCAATGCATGAAAATCATGAAAGTTACCGTGATTTAAGAGAAAGGCGTCGTGACACAACGTATGAGCTTCGAGAAGTAGAGCGAGAGTTAAGAGATCACGAGTTCCAATTACGCAGAGCAGATAAGGAATCAAAAGCTGAATTGCAATCAGCCGTAAAATCATTACAAGCTCAAAAAGACAAGCTAAAAAGTTTAATGAAGTCATTAGAAAAGCAAGACAAGGAAGTAAGAAAAGCACAGCTTGTTAAACAAGCAGAACGCGAAAAAGAACGTATTGCTTACTATAAATCGTTGTCTTATTCACTGGCAGAAACGTTTTGTTTATATGGTAATGGCTTAAAAGCAGTGCCAAGAACTGAACATGTAAATTTACTGATTAAATCGGGCGGTGCAAAACAGGGGAATCGCTATAAAGACAGCGTTATCGTGTTTAGTAAAAAAGACATTAGTGACTGTGCTGGCGACGATATTAACACTAAGCAATTATTAGCGAAGTCTAAACGATATCAATTTTAAACCTCGTTAAATAAAGGGTCCATTGATAGTGACAATGGACCCTTTATTATTGCTCTAATGCATCAAATACCAATGAAATAATTTTATATAGGTTTTTTTGTTCAAATTGAACAGTCGACTCGGTATCTACCTGATGTACTAAAACAAAATCTGAACCTGGGTAAACCGCTAACATATGAACGCCAACACCTGTATGGTAAAACGCTTTGTTTGGACGGGTCTTATTAGCATTAATAACATACCAAAGCATGCCATAACCAAAATCTAAATAAGGGTTTGTAATAGAGTAAGATGTAGTACTTTTGGTTATCCAATCTTTTGATATAAGTTGATTGTTATGCCAAAGACCATTCTTTTCATATAACTGTCCAAAAAGTGCTAAATCATAGGCCGACATTCTAAAATGATATGCAGGAAATTTTGATTTATCGCGTTCATATTGATAAAAGCCATCAGCAGTTAGCTTAGCTATATCAGTATTGTTATCTATAGTGATATATTCACCTTTATAATCAAGCATATTCAAAGGCTTAGCTATTTCTTTGTAAAAGGCTGAATAAATGTTTTCTCCGGTCAACTTTTCAAAAATAGCGCCTGCTACGTTGAAGTCCCAGTTATTGTAAAAAAACTTTTCTCCGGGTAAGAACTCACCTCTCTTAGGCATATTGTCTAGCATAGCTGGTGAGGTTGCAGCAGAAGGTAGGTAAATTCCGGATCGGCTTTGTAAAATTTGTTTAATAGTGGCTGATTTCTCAATTTTTGTGAGCGGAGTAATATCATCTATTGATAAAGAAGCAAGGGGCGTATCTATTTTGATCTTACCTCGGTCAACATATATACCATATAGGGCGTTTAACATCGGTTTTCGTATTGAATGAATGGTATGTTTTTTATGTATATCGCCAAACGAAAATAACACCTTCCCTTCGCTCATTAATACTAAAGAAGAAGTATTTGATGTTTTGAGAAACTCATTGAGCTTTTGCAGCTTTTGCGGATTAAACGTTGCTAAGTTTAGTGTTGGTACAGCAGTCTCTTTTTTAATACCAAGTGAGTTATTCAAGGGTTGTAAAGTATAAGTGTGTGCATGACTAAATGTCGAGAGTAGTGCTAAACAGGTTAGGGCGTTAAATAAATTCATAAATATCCTTTATTATTATGTATTAAACATAATAAATTTAATAAGTTAGCACAAGGCTTTATGGTGTTTTGGTTATTTTACTAAATCAACTTTAATAACAAGGTAATGTGATAATGGATGAGTTTTTTTTGCTGTGTGGGTTAGCTCTTAGCGGTTTTAATAGCAGAATTGCGTGTTTTGTAAACCGTCTTCTCAGTTCTGGAAATTAAATGTTAAGGCAAAGGCATTGAACTCAATGTTTTTGTTTTTCATTGTGATGAGAGTTAAAAATTAGGAATGTAGAGGATTTTAGAGTGCCTATATTTTTAACCTTCAATAGGTAAGGCTTCTTTATTTTCACGTTTATCGGCGAATTGATACTTTGGTGTTTCATCGAAATATGACAGCAACACATGTAACTTATCGCTAATAATGGTTGTTAACTCATACAGCTCGTTTTTCTTTTTGGCACAACGTGCAAGTTGAGAGTGCTTGGTATTATTGGTGAGTAGTGCTGAATAATGTTGCGTAGATGTAAACAGAGAAGAATAATTAGTCCCTTGAGACATCACTTGCGGTGCAAAAAAAATATAATTTGTTTGAGCTTTTGTTAAATGTTCAGCGTCGATGTTTGTTCTTGGCCCAGCGCTTATACTTCCTGTTCCTAATAAAAGTATGCAGATGGTACTTTTGATTAGTATTTGCTTAGCCAATGATTTCATTGTCTCATCCTCTCACCAAATTTATCGCGCAATTAACAATTTGCTAACTTTCGCATTTACTCGTTTTTACATTTTTACTTTAATTGTAATAACGGGTAAATGCGAATGCTTTGGGATAAGCGGTCGAAATTTTGAGATTAATCGTTGTTACCGTTGAATTATTTGTTCATTACGCGATTAAACTGACTGCTTTGTCGGTGCTATTCAAACGCTTAACCTTTAATCGGTAGGCATGTAATAAAGGTTCTGTATAACCATTGGGTTGTGTTTCAGCTTCAAAGACAAGGGCTTTAGCGGCATTGAATGCCACATTTGATGAAAGATCATGGCACATAGGCTGATAAGCTGGGTCATTACTATTTTGTTGATCTACTATTTTTGCCATTTTTTTGAAACTATTTTCTACCTCTTCAACTTGGCAGATCCCGTGTTTTAACCAGTTAGCTACATGCTGACTTGAAATACGCAGTGTAGCCCTGTCTTCCATCAAACCAACATCGTTAATATCAGGCACTTTCGAACAACCAATGCCTTGGTCAATCCATCTAACGACATAGCCAAGAATTCCTTGAATATTATTATCGAGTTCATCGGCAATTTCTTGTTCACTCCAATGGGTATCTTTAGCTAAAGGAACCGAAAGCATGTCGTCTAAGTTTGCAGGAACACGCCTGGAAAGTTGCTCTCTTAGTTGGAATACATCAACTTGGTGGTAGTGCAAGGCGTGTAACGTTGCAGCTGTTGGTGATGGTACCCAAGCTGTGTTTGCGCCCGCATTAACATGGGCTATTTTGCTGTTTAACATATCAGCCATATTATCAGGGATCGGCCACATGCCTTTTCCTATTTGTGCTTTTTTAGATAAGCCACTTTGTAAGCCAATATCAACATTACTATTTTCATATGCGCTAATCCAAGGGGTATCTTTAATGGCATTTTTTCTTTCCATTGCACCGCACGCCATAGAAGTATGTATTTCATCACCGGTACGATCTAAAAAGCCAGTATTAATAAACACTACGCGCTCTTTCGCCGCAAAAATACATGCTTTTAAATTAACACTTGTGCGCCGTTCTTCATCCATAATTCCCATTTTAATGGTATTTT
This sequence comes from Thalassotalea sp. 1_MG-2023, assembly GCF_030546745.1. Classification (GTDB taxonomy): domain Bacteria; phylum Pseudomonadota; class Gammaproteobacteria; order Enterobacterales; family Alteromonadaceae; genus Thalassotalea_C. The sequence goes on along the minus strand of NZ_JAUOPD010000011.1, from coordinate 92,209 downwards.
TAGCAAGACCTAATGCGCGTTCTACACGATCAAATAAGGTTACTGAAAAGGCGACTTCTTCTGGGCCGTGCATTTTGGGTTTTACAATATAGATAGATTTTTTAGCGCTGTTGGTTAATGGGTTTTTGCCTAAAATATCGTAAAGAGCAATAGTAGCCGTGATCATTGCATCAAGAATTCCCTCATAAACAGGCTTTCCTTGTTGTGTGATAATTGCGTCGTTTGTCATTAAGTGGCCAACATTGCGAATAAACATTAAACTGCGCCCACTTAAAGTGAAACTGTTTCCTTCTGGGGTTTTATAACATTTGTCGCTGACCATTGTGCGCACAAATTGTTGGTTGTTTTTGGTAACGTTCGTTGATAGCTTTCCTTGATTAAGCCCTAGCCAGTTGCGATACGCTGATACTTTATCTTCAGCATCGACGGTTGCTACAGAGTCTTCACAGTCCATAATTGTTGTTAAAGCTGACTCTAAAGTAATGTCGCTAACACCAGCTAAATCTCTCGAAGCAATTTCACTGTTTGCGTTAAAGTTAATTTCAAAGCGTAAACCGTTGTGCTCAAATAATAAGCAACTAGGCTCAGTCAGTTCACCTTGAAACCCTAACAATTGAGAAGGGTTATTTAATCGAACGGTTTTTTGATCAGCAAGGGTAATAATTAACTCATTATCAATATATTGATAACTCACGGCCTGTTGATGAGAGCCAGAGGTTAATGGCAAGGCATTATCTAGAAAATCTCTACCATAACTGATCACTTGTTGTCCCCGCACGGGGTTATATTCATGGGTTCTTCTATAACCTTCTTGATCAGCGATTGCATCAGTGCCATATAACGCGTCATACAAACTTCCCCAACGTGCATTCACCGCATTGAGTGCGAATCGTGCGTTGGTAATAGGCACAACAAGTTGTGGGCCTGCCATTCGTGCTAATTCATCATCTACATTTTCAGTCGTAATATGAAAGTTTTCTACTTTCGGTACTATGTAACCGATGTTTTCAAGAAAGCTTTTATAACTTTCGGTATTATTTACATCATTGTGAGGTTGTTCGTGCCAAGTCGTAATTGCTTGTTGTAAATCGGCTCTAGTTTGTAGTAACGCAGCATTGATAGGGGATAAATCTTCAATAATTGCAGCAAATTGTTGCCAAAAGTCAGCTGTTTTTATCGGTAAATCAACTAGCACTTCGTGCTCTACAAATTCGTAAAGGCATGTTGATACTTGTAACCCTGCTATGTGCGTGCGTTCAGACATGATGATTCCTCGTCATAATTCGTTGTGATCAAAGTAACAACATCAAAAAGAAAGTTTTCAGGGGTGTTGTCAATCTAGTGTCAGCATGAATGTACCAGTTAACAATGGTTATTCAATAGCACGAAAGTCTATGTGAAGTTTTTAGTAAAAATATACAATAAGACACAAGGCTTGCGTGTCAATTTAAGTATTTGATTTTAAGTAATAAATTGTTTTTGGTGGTTATTATTCAGCTTCGCAACAAACAATTATTGTCTTTTGTGATAACAAACATTCATAATGTGAATGTATATTATAAAGAGTTAATGTTTGCTGAATGTTTGATATGAAATGCTACGCTATTAGCAATACTCTAGCTAAGCATTACCATCAATTGGTGGATGATCGCGGGTGAAATAATTGCTGTTATAGTGGCTGATATAATTAGGGCTAAAGAACCATAGGCGGCATGTTGAAACGATAGTTGACTAATCGTAGCAGTGCCTAAAACATGACTCGCGGCTCCTACAGCAATACCTTGGGCTTTATGAGATTTTACACCAATTAATTGTAACCACGGCACTCCCATCAATGCGCCAAATAAACCTGCAAGTATTATCGCAAAAGCAGTAACTGCCTGATTGCCATTTAATTGTTCAGTAATGGCTAGTGCAATAGGGGTAGTAATTGACTTTAAAGCTATGGAGACCGAAATGCCGTACTCTTTGGTGATAATATAAGTGAATAAAAAACTAATAATAACAACGAGTGAAGCGGAAATAGTGAGTAATATAGTGATACTTTTCCATTGACTTCTCATACTGTGCAACTGCTGATAAAGTGGATAACCAAGTGCTACTACTGCAGGCTGTAATAACCACGTAATTATTTGACTATTCGTTTGATAGGTATGATAGTCAATTTGGAACCACATCAGCAGTGCAATAATCGTAATTACTGAAAACAACATTGGATTTAACCACACCTGATTTAATCGGTTTTGTAGTTTCACGAAGCCTTGATAAATCAAGATGGTTATCATACAAAAAAACAAAATAGAGCCAAAAAATACCATGTTAACGTGCTTTTTTATTTTCTTGTTGTTGTACTGTCCACCCGACAAAGGTAAGCAGCAGCCAAGTGGTAACAAAGGTAATGATAACCATAGCAATACCATGTGACCTTACTAAGTCATAGTGTTCAATAATGCCCACACCTGCTGGTACAAAACAGACTCCCATGTTTTTTAAAGTCCAACTGATACTATTTGCTACGGTTTTATCATCTATTAGTTTGTAGTGTAACGAGATGGTAAATAGCATCATTCCGTAAAGACTAGGGGGTAAACCACCAACAGCAAAATTAATTCCGTAACCTGCAAACAAACAGATTAATATGACAATAATTGAATATAATGGCGCAGGCATAATGTTTAACGGTCACTGCTGTGTTCATTTGCTGCTTCAATGACTAACTGTCTGAACCAAATATGACTTGCATCATGGTGTAGTAAAGGGCTCCATATCATTTTTAGCTCAATATCTGGAATGTCAAAAGGGGGTTTTAAAATGGTGTAATTCGCATCATCTTTATGAAGCATAGCTGCTTTAGTCGGCAGTGTTGCAACTAAACCATCTTCAAAAGCGAGTTGCATTGCCACGTGATAACTCCGGGTGAAAACCTTTATATCTCGCTTTTTACCTAAACGTGCTAATGCTTCGTCAACCCACCCTAGTTTTTGCACATCTTTCGGATCCATACCAACACCTACACCAAAACCGGTTTTAGATACCCAAACATGTTTTGAAGCTAAGTAACTGTTTAGGTTGAACTTAGTAACAACTTCATTATCTGCACTTAATAAACATGAAAATTCGTCACGCCAAATAGTTTTCTGATGAAATGATTGTGGTAGTTCATCAAACCGGTTAATTGCCATATCAATTTTACCGGCTTCAACATCATGAAAGTTAACGTCACTAGGGGTCATAATGTCTATTGTCACGTTGGGTGCTATGCGATTTACTTTTCGAAGTAAAACTGGCAAGAGAGTAGATGCGGCGTAATCGCTTGCCATTAATCGAAACACTCGCTGACTGGTTTTCTCGTTAAACTCTTCTTCACCTTGTAATGCTTCTTCTAATTCTAACAGGATTTTTCTTATCATCGGTGAAAGTGCTCTAGCACGCTCAGTTGGCACCATTCCATCAGATGTTCTTACTAAAATAGGATCGTTAAACAATGTGCGTAAACGCTTCAGACCATTACTCATGGCAGGCTGAGTAATATTTAGTTGACTTGCGGCTCGAGTCACATTTTTCTCTCGAAGCAATACGTCTAGATAGATAAGTAAGTTAAGGTCAATTTTTGAAATATTCATCTGATTAATAGTTTATATCATTTAGATAAATAAGCTTTATGTCATTTATAACGCGTCAAATCAACTAGATTTTAGTCTAACGTCTCCCTCTTTTATGTTTTATAGTATTTAATCATTATAATAAATGTTGCTTAATTGGTTGTTATTTAAGGTAAAGAATATTTTGTTTTTCACGGTATTTTTTATGTGAATAGTCATGATAAAAAATATACATTATATCTATGAGTAGTGGTTGGTTTACTCTTTTTGTTGTTCAGTATGACAAGTTACAACATGAGTTACATATTGTGATTGTCTTATTTAAAATTGCTAGGAGAGAGTAATGACCACATATCGTCAACAAGTTGAAAACGCTAAGTCATCAATTAAACAGCAGCATAATTGGCAATCAATTGATGCTGAATCAGTAACACGTATGCGTTTACAGAATCGATTCAAAACAGGGCTAGATATTGCTAAGTACACAGCAGCAATTATGCGTAAAGACATGGACGCCTACGACAAAGACTCTAGTTTATATACACAATCGTTAGGTTGCTGGCATGGTTTTATTGGTCAACAAAAGATGATTTCAATTAAAAAGCATTTTCAATCGACTGAGCGACGTTATTTATACCTTTCTGGTTGGATGATTGCAGCACTTCGTTCTGAGTTTGGTCCTTTACCCGATCAATCAATGCATGAAAAAACGTCGGTTCCTATGCTTATTGAAGAACTTTATACCTTTCTTCGTCAAGCAGATGCAAGAGAATTAGGTGGTTTATTTAGAGAACTAGATGCAGCTAAAGAAAGTGGCGATGATGTTAAATTGAATGCTGTACAGCAACAAATTGATCAACATCAAACGCATGTCGTACCGATTATTGCAGACATAGATGCGGGTTTCGGTAATGCTGAAGCAACGTATTTATTGGCAAAACAAATGATTGAAGCTGGGGCGTGTTGTATTCAAATTGAAAACCAAGTGTCGGATGAAAAGCAATGTGGACATCAAGATGGAAAAGTAACGGTGCCGCATGCAGATTTTTTAGCAAAAATAAATGCAGTTAGATACGCTTTTATGGAGTTAGGCGTTGATGATGGCGTTATTGTTGCTCGTACCGATTCGTTAGGGGCTGGTTTAACAAAGCAAATTGCTGTAACAGAAAAACCAGGTGATTTAGGTGACCAATACAACAGCTTTTTAGATTGTGAACAAATAGCCGAAGAAGATATTTCAAACGGTGATGTGTTATTAAAACAAGAGGGTAAATTGATGCGCCCGAAACGCCTTGCGAGTAATTTATTCCAATTCAAACCAGGTACTGGTGAGCAACGATGTATTTTAGATTGCATCACCTCACTACAAAATGGTGCCGATTTAATTTGGATTGAAACTGAAAAGCCGCACATTGGCCAGATTGGTAATATGGTAAACGAAATTCGTAAAGCGGTGCCTAATGCAAAACTTGTTTATAACAACTCACCTTCATTTAATTGGACATTAAATTTCCGTCAACAAGTGTTTGATGCAATGAAAGAAGCAGGTAAAGATGTATCGAGTTATGATCGTGATCGTTTAATGAGTGTTGATTACGACAACACAGAGTTAGCGGTAACCGCTGATGAAAAAATCAGAACATTCCAACAAGATGCTGCACGTGAAGCTGGAATATTCCACCATTTAATTACGTTACCAACATATCATACCGCTGCTTTATCAACTGATAACCTAGCGAAAGAATACTTTGGTGAGCAGGGCATGCTTGGCTATGTGTTAAATGTGCAACGTCAAGAAATTCGTCAAGACATTGCCTGTGTTAAACATCAAAATATGGCAGGCTCAGATATGGGGGATGATCATAAAGAATATTTTGCTGGGGATGCGGCGCTAAAAGCTGGTGGTAAAGACAATACTATGAATCAGTTTGCCAATATTGCATAAGCAGATTTTTAATCCATAGAGTTTTAATTCAAGTGACGCTAAAAATCCCGTTTTTAAACGGGATTTTTGTGTTTAAAAAAGTTATTCTTTGAATGTGATGCTCATTTTATTCACTGCTGCAATATCAGTTATGGAAGTAGAACTATGCAAGTGTTTATCTAGCCTGTTAGCTATTTTATAAGCGCCATGTTTGCGAGCAAATTCTGTTACTTCACTGCCATTACACACTAAACCGTTCGCGATTGTTTTGTCAGTCAGGTGATAGTATTTCAAGGTACGGCTAAAGTTCAGTAAATTACCTTTCATTGTTGATTTGCAAACTGCAATTAATGACTTTTCTAAATAGCTATCCATAGGGGTGGCTTGTACGTGGTTGGTTAGCAGGGTTAAAAATCCTGTGGTTGTTAAACTAAGTGTTAATAATAAAGTTTTCATTGTATTCTCCATTCTGCGCGAGGTTTTAAAACAAAGGGGTATTTGTTTGTTCCTTAATAATGGCGAATAATGAATCAGAATGTATACATTAAATAAATTGGCAATGTAAAAGTTTATGAAATAAAGTTCATGGTGTTTTATTTTATAAATAATTGTTTTTAAATGGTTTATATTTTTATGTGACAATTATTAGTTTAGTTTAATTCATAGATTTTTACATTCTCCTTCAAACGTGAAATATCATTTATTATTTTCTGCACTTTATCGCACGTTTAACTACGATATATTTTTCAATTTTTACATTTCTGATTGCATTTTTTTATAAATAACGTATCTTTACTGTGTAAATGTACAGTTTTGTTGTTTCACCAATAATTGGTGAGAGTATTGTTAAATTTTACCTGTTAAATAAGGGAAACTAATGGCCGTTGAAAGTCGATTTGTTGTCATAAGACAAGGTGTGGAGGTTGAAACATTCATGGATAAAAAAGCCGCTGATGAATACGACAAAATGTTAGACATGGCGGATAACCTTGCCGAAATGTTGAACCAAGTACCTGTTAAGTTAACCGATGCTGATAAAGAAGAATTAAGCGTTTATCTGGCAAAACATCGTGAAGACGTATTAATTGCATTGCAAGCGAAAAAACCAAAGGCAGCACAAAAAGCGCCAACTAAAAAAGAAAAGAGCGCTGCGACAAAAGTAACTGCTGATAAAAAAGCACAAAGTACTGATGAAGCCGCATAAGTACAATATCTTTATTAGGCTGTATTTTGAGCAATACTACTATGATGACTAGCTCTGCGGGGTTGAACTTTCAACTGTTACGTTGTCATCGGCGTAAACGTATTGCTTTACAGGTTAAGAACAAAGATATTATTGTTAAAGCACCTTATGCTGTGCCCTTGCAGTATATCGAAAACCTTGTTGTGCTCAAAAAACAATGGATTGAAAATATTCAAAGCAAGCAGCAACTGGCAACAAGATATCAAAATCAACTTGCACGACATGGACAAGTGTGGTTTTTCGGTAAGTTAACACCACTTATTGTTAATGAAGGTAAAAGATCTCTGGTGACAGTTGGAAAGCATGACATTGTTGTCACTTTATCTGCCCGAAAAACATTGTCAGATACCACTGAGAGTATGCGAGTTAAAAAGCTATTAGAAGGTTGGTTTAAACAACAGGCTGAAGTGTTTTTAACCGATAAAATGGCATGTTTTAGTCGGCAAACAAACTTATTACCAAACAATCTCTATATTAGGCAATATAAAGCTCGTTGGGGATGTTGTGATAATCGAGGCCATATTAAACTTAATTATTTATTGATGATGTTACCTGAGTCAGTGATTGATTACGTGATCATTCATGAGCTATGTCATTTGAAATTCTTAAACCATAGTGCTGATTTTTGGAATTTAGTTGAATCTTTCTTGCCGGATTACAAAATGGAAAAGCGATGGCTTAAAGAACATCAGCATTATTTAACTTGGACCACAGACTAAAAAGCTTACATTTACCCTACCTAATTTATAGAAGGCCTATCCCAAAAAACATGCTGAATCCAGTGTTTTTGCGAATGACAACCACATCATTTTTTTCGTTTTAAAAAGTCAACTTACTGATTGGCATAAATATTGTTTAATTAATGTTGTTAATTTATACACACTTGACGTGACATTTTTTTGACAACTTAAGGGAGGTTAATGATGAAAGCATTTAATGAACTTTGGAAAACAGCGATAATTTATTTAGTGTCTGCGAGTATTTCACTATGGGTGATCATGTTAATCACAGGCTAATAAACACTGATAATAGAAATTTAAAATATTAATCTAGCAATAAATAATGACGTTTAAGAAATGGTTGTTCTGAGGTAAACCTTTACCCGCTGATTATTTAACTGAGTTTAACTGTGCTATGCAAAGTTAATCTGTCAGAGCTCAATACGTTTTATATAGGGAAACACACTAATTTACTGTTATTGATAATACAAGCGATTAAAAATTATAAAAGCTCACATGGCCAAAGTATAAAATACTAAGTATTTTTAACTGGTTAGCTAATACATGCCGTTAAAAACAACAATTAATACTATTTTTGTGCAAAAAAAAATTAAAATTTAACCGTTTATTCATTAACAGATCGTTAAAATTAAGGTAAATTAAGGGTACAAAAATAATAATTTTATAAGGTTTCTCTTTTCATGAGCCTGTCTGTACTTATCTGTGACGACTCTAACCTAGCGCGAAAGCAAGTGTTACGAAGCTTACCTGAAACACTTTCTGCGAATGCTCAAATTGCCACTAATGGCGTTGAAGCGTTGAAAATTCTGCGCTCAAATAATATCGACGTTTTGTTTCTTGACCTGACAATGCCTGAAATTGACGGCGTAGGCGTATTGCAAGGTATTCAAAAAATGGGCGTCACACCAATCGTTTTTGTGATTTCTGCCGATATTCAGCCTGAAATGCAAAGCAAAGTGTTAGAGTTAGGCGCAAAAGCCTTTATCCGCAAACCGGTAAAATCTGAAGTGTTATTACAGCACCTCAAGGAAAATGGTTTAGTATGACCCACTTTGATTTAACTGAAGATCAACAAGATTGCCTACAAGAAATTATTAATGTAGCAATGGGGCAAGCAAGTGATCAACTTGCGCGTTATTTGGATACTTTTGTCTATTTGAAAGTGCCTAGTATAGAACAAGTCAGTTCTAAACATATCTCTGATGCGCTTAACGTTGAAGATCAAGCCGCAGCGGTAGTTAGCCAAGGTTTTTTTGGTTACGAAGGTATTCGCGGTGAAGCTTTACTGGTTTATCAACCAAAAGATTCTGATCGCTTAGCAGATCTTCTCGGTTATGACCCTGACGAATTAACGCTTGAAGAGCAAATTATTGATCTAAGTTCAATCCTCACAACAACGTTTCTTAATGTTTTTGCGAGTCAGATTAATAACCAAATGTCATACAGTGCTCCGCGCTTTTTACCGTCAAATAAATCAGCATTTTCTGAACATATTGAGCAACAATCTTTTAACTGGGATCTTGCACTAAAAGTTAAAATATCGTACCAAGTAACCGATTATTCTTTCAATTGTGACATGATTTTACTGATCCCTGAATCGGCGATCATTAATATTGCACAAGTGATAGACCGTATTTTGGAAGAGTACTAATGCGTATTCCTGACATAGGAAAAACAATCGCTGAACAAATTAATACCGGGGTCATTGTCGTTGATCTTGAATGTAATATTGTTGAGTTTAATCGCTTTATGCAGGTACATGCGAATAAATCACTAGAGCAAGTGATTGGTTGTAGTATTTTTGATGTTTTTCCTGAATTGCCAACGCGCTGGTTTAATCGAAAACTTAGCAGTGTTAGCTCGTTAAACTCACCGGGGTTTTGTTCCTGGGAGCAACGTCATCATTTATTTGAATTACCTCATCATCGCCCCATTACAACAGATAGCCACTTTATGGCACAAAACTGTACCTTTATTCCTATCGAGGACAATAATAAAGTTGAGTATGTTTGTATTCTTATAGAAGATGCAACTGATGTCGCGCATTATCAAGGAAAACTAAATAAAGCACTGGAAGAATTAGCAAAAGCTAACCGTATTGATGGCTTGACGCAAATATTTAATCGCAAGCATTGGGAAGAATGCCTTGATAAAGAGTTTTCACGTGCTCGCAGGTATGATCATGATTTAGCGTTAATCATGTTCGATTTAGATCATTTTAAACGTTTGAATGACAATTTTGGTCATCAATGCGGTGATAAAGTTTTAATAGAAACGGCACAGCGTGTTAACGCATTATTGCGCTCATGTGATCTATTTGGCCGTTACGGTGGTGAAGAATTTGCGGTTATTTTGCCCGAAACTGAAGTCAGTGGTGCGTTAGATGTCGCTGAGCGAATACGTGCTGAATTAGAAAAACAAGTGTTTGTTTTTCAAGATCAGGAGTTAACGGTTACAACAAGTGTAGGTGTTGCGAGTATTCAGCCAAGCGATACACGCTATGAAAACCTTATTGCAAATACTGATGCAGCATTATATAAAGCGAAAGCATTGGGTCGTAATCAAACGTATCAATATAAAGTTAATCATTTGAGTAATGCAGTTTAATTTAGCTAAATTACGTAATAAATATACATTTTTAGTTTTAGTTTATTCATAAATCGTCTAGTTCTATTCAATTTAGTAGTTGACAGAAAATGACATATTTGGCATTTTACCTACCATGAAATCTATTACACGCACGATTACCATTATTACCACTACCACCCTGTTAGGGATGGTGGTCGACGGCTAACGTGTAAAAGAAAGTATTTTATCAAAGCCCGTGACCACAAAGGTTCCGGGCTTTTTTCGTTTTTAGGGGAAGTAAACATGCGCGTGTTAAAATTTGGCGGTTCATCATTAGCTACAGCAGAACGCTTTGTTCAAGTGGCTGATATTATCAAGAACCAGAGCAAGGAATCTTCGGTAGCAGTGGTTGTTTCTGCACCTCAAGGTGTTACTAATCATTTAGTGGCGATGGCTGAAAATATTAGTGATGAAGAAAAATTACAAAGTGATTTAACGCATTTCTCAGCAGCCATTGAAACCATTATTGAAGGGCTTAGTGCAACGTTACCGCAATTTAATAAAACTCACGCTGAACAAGCGCTAGCGAATTGGGAGCATCAATTAAGCCGCTACTTGCAAGGGGCAACAATGTTGTCTTATTGTCCTGATCATATACGCGCCATTATTATCAGTGTGGGTGAACGAATGAGTGTTGCGATTCTAGATTCTGTATTAGCAACGTTAGATTTCGACGTTAGTTTAATTGAACCTGAAAAGTTTCTACACACCAATGATGCTTACCTAAATGCGTTAGCTGATTTAGTTCTGTGCAAAGACAAATTTCAACAATACTACCCATCGCTCAATCGAGTTGCTTTAATGCCAGGATTTATTGGCGTAAATAGCCAAAATCAAGTGACCACTTTAGGTCGCAATGGTTCTGATTATTCGGCAGCTGTGCTTGCTGTATGTGCACAGGCTGAATGCTGTCAAATTTGGACAGACGTTAATGGGGTTTACAACGCAGACCCTCGTTTGATTAAAGATGCGCGATTACTTGATTACTTATCTTATCAGGAAGCTATGGAGTTATCGTATTTTGGCGCAAGTGTGCTTCACCCTAAAACGATTGGACCAATTGCGCAATTTCATATTCCTTGCTTGATCAAAAACACCGGTAACCCTAAAGCTCCAGGAACACTGATTGCGAATGAGAACGATCAGAAAAAACAAGTTAAAGCAATTTCTAATTTAGATGACCTAACCATGGTAAATGTTTCAGGCCCAGGCATGAAAGGTATGGTTGGTATGGCCAGTCGAGTTTTTGCTACGATGAGTCGTGAAAATATATCAATCGTATTAATCAGCCAATCATCGAGCGAATATTGTATTAGTTTTTGTATTTATACAGCAGATGCAAAACAAGCGGAACAAAGCTTAAAACAAGAGTTTGAATTAGAATTACTTAACGGCTTATTAGAACCCGTTGCATTACAGCATGAACTGTCTATTGTTTCTTTAGTGGGTGATGGTATGCATCACCAACAAGGCGTAGCAGCTAAATTTTTCTCTTCATTAGCTCAAGCTCGCGTTAATGTGGTGGCTATAGCACAAGACTCGTCTGAACGTAGCATTTCAGTGGTTATTGAAAACCGTAAATGTACAGATGCATTGAAAGTGTGTCACCAGAACTTTTTCTCTCACAAACCCACTATCGATGTATTTTTAGTCGGTTGTGGTGTGGTAGGAAGTGAATTAATTGCACAAATTGCTCGTCAGCAACCTAAATTAAAAGCGCAAAATATTTCATTACGTGTTTATGGAATCGCAAACAGTAAAGGCATGGTATTTGACCAAGAAGGTATTAACCTTGAAAATTGGCAGGCATGTCTAGGAAAAGGTGCTGTGGCGGTGACGGCCGAGAATGTGAAGCGTTTTGTTCGCGATAATCATTTAATAAACCCTGTATTGGTTGACTCAACGTCAAATGAAGCGCTTGCCATGAGTTACGTTGACTTTATTAAAGAAGGTTTCCATGTAGTCACACCAAATAAAAAAGCGAATACTGATTCATGGGAATATTATCAAGCGATAAGACAAGCAACCCAGGAAACTAATCGACGTTTTCTTTATGAAACAACAGTAGGCGCGGGTTTACCAGTAATTGATACATTACAAAGCTTAATCAAAGCAGGTGATGAATTATTACAATTTGAAGGTGTTTTATCAGGTTCTCTTTCCTATATTTTTGGAAAATTAGATGAAGGAATGACGTTATCGCAAGCAACAGCTATCGCTAAAGAAAATGGCTTTACAGAACCAGATCCTCGTGATGACTTAAGCGGCATGGATGTAGCCAGAAAATTACTTATTATGGCGAGAGAAGCAGGCATGCAATTAGAGCTCTCAGACATTAAAGTGGATTCGGTACTCGGTGAAACATTTGATGCCAGTGGTGATGTCGCAACCTTCATGACGAATTTAACGCAGCTTGATGCTGAGATCGCTGAACGCGTAAATAATGCTAAACAGGAAGGGAAAGTATTACGCTATATCGGCAATATTATTGATGGTAAGTGCCAAGTATCCATTGAAGCGGTAGGTGCTGAACATCCTTTATATAGTATTAAAGATGGCGAAAATGCCCTAGCTATCCATAGTCGCTATTATCAACCTTTACCGTTTGTACTTCGTGGTTATGGTGCTGGTGCCGCAGTTACTGCGGCCGGTGTATTTGGTGACTTATTAAGAACATTAGCATGGGAGCAACAGCACTAATGAGTGTTTCAGTTTTTGCGCCGGCTTCAATCGGTAATATGAGTGTTGGTTTTGATGTATTAGGCGTAGCCGTAAAACCTGTTGATGGTACGTTACTGGGCGACATAGTGACAGTTGAAGCAAGTCCAGAAAACCGTTTAACAGTAGTGGGTGCATTTGCGAATAAATTACCCCAAGATCCCAAAGAGAATATTGTTTGGGACTGTTTACAGCTTTTTAATGAAAGCTTGTTACAGTCTGGACAACAACCTGTAACCGTCAACATTATACTTGAAAAGAAAATGCCAGTTGGTAGTGGACTTGGTTCAAGTGCTTGTTCGGTAGTTGCAGCATTGGAAGCATTGAATTACTTTTACAAAGTAACAACTGAATTTCAATTTAGTAAAGCGGTCATGTTGAAATTAATGGGGCGTATGGAAGCACAAATTAGTGGTAGCTTGCATTATGATAATGTAGCACCATGTTATTATGGCGGCATACAGTTAATGGTGCCAGATGACAATGTGATTTGCCAAACACTCCCACAATTTGAAGATTGCTATTATGTTATGGCGTATCCTGGAATTGAGGTCTCAACGAAAGCAGCACGTGAAGTATTACCCGCGTCATATTCACGTAAAGATGTGATTACTTTTGGACAAAACTTAGCTACATTTGTTGATGCTTGTCATCGTGGTAATAAGGCGTTGGCATTTTCCGTCGTTAATGATGTTATCGCACAGCCATATCGTCAGCATCTATTACCGGGTTTTGAGCAGGCGTGCGCTCACTTGCATGAGCAAGGTTGTTTGGCGGTTGGTATTTCAGGTTCTGGCCCAACGCTATTTTGTGTGACCGACAATGAACAAAAAGCCAATGATTTTGCTAATTGGCTAAAAGCACATTATTTACAAACATTAAGTACAGGGCAAAGTGAAGGATTTGTTCATGTTTGCCGTGTTGACAATCAAGGTGCTTGCCCAATAAATAAGTAGGCGAGCAGCAATATTAAGTTTTAGTAGGATAACAATTTTGAATTATTATAACCTTAAAGAAAATGATGAACAGGTAAGTTTTGCCGGCGCAGTAAAGCAAGGGCTAGGGAAAAACCAAGGTTTGTTTTTTCCTGAAGATATTCCCGCATTAGGTAATATCGAGCAACTTTTAGCATTACCTATGGTAGAGCGAAGCGTACAAGTACTCTATCCTTTTGTACAAGGTGATTTAACGAAAGCACAATTAACCGAAATAGTGACTGATGCATTTAATTTTCCTGCTCAAATTCAACCGATTAGTGAAAACCGCGCTATTTTAGAATTATTTCATGGCCCTACATTAGCTTTCAAAGATTTCGGTGCCCGCTTTATGGCTCGCTGCTTGCAAACGTTTAGCGGTGATAAAAATCTCACTATATTAACCGCAACATCTGGTGATACTGGTGCAGCGGTTGCTCATGCTTTTCATGGCATTGACAATATTCGTGTGGTTATTTTATATCCGAAAGGCAAAATAAGTTTGCTGCAAGAAAAAATGTTTACAACCTTGGGGGGCAACATAGAAACGATTGCTGTTGAAGGTGATTTCGATGATTGCCAAGCATTGGTGAAACAATCTTTTGATGATCAAGAATTGAAAGATACTATCGGCTTAAACTCTGCAAACTCAATTAACATCAGCCGTTTATTGGCGCAAGTGTGTTATTACTTTGAAGCCGTTGCTCAACTGTATCGCCAGCAAGGTAAAACAGCGCTTCAAGATCTAGTCTTCTCTGTACCAAGTGGTAATTTTGGTAATTTAACCGCGGGGTTATTTGCTAAAGCAATGGGATTACCCATTAAACGTTTTATTGCCGCGACTAATGCTAACGACACTGTTCCGCGTTATTTAAAAACCGGTGAATGGTCGCCAAATGAGACTGTTGCCACCATGTCAAATGCGATGGATGTGAGCAACCCAAATAACTGGCCGCGTGTTGAACATATGCTTAAGTCAGGTATTGTTCCAGAAGATAGTGTGAGCTCTTTTGCAATAGATGAAGAACAAACACAAATGACGATGTTATCACTTTCTAAGCTCGGTTATATTAGTGAGCCCCATGCGGCAGTTGCCTATAAAGCACTGCAATATAGCGCTAGTGATGATGAATTTGGTGTGTTCTTAGGGACTGCACACCCTGCTAAGTTTAAAGATGTGGTTGAAAGTATATTAGGGCAACCTATTGGCTTGCCGAAAGAGTTAGCGGATTGCGCAACTGAAACTATTTTATCTAGCGAACAAAGTACTGAATTTTCAGCATTACGTAAATACTTACTTGATAAGGCATAAGTTAGCGAATACTTCTTCCTTTCATAAATAAAAAGCCAACATTCTGTTGGCTTTTTAGAAAAATTTTCTTGATATTCATTGATAAAATAAACATTTTTTCTTTAAGAACAAGGATTGATAGGTAAAATAAATTAATAATCACAAATAACGGTATATGTTAGTTTAATATTGCAAGTTAATGGTATTTGTTGGTTTTTAATTGCCAAAACTGTGTTGTTTTGTAGAATGTTTTGAAGTGATAGAGCTTCGGAACATTTATGTCAACAGAACACTATTTTTCCCCCTTTCGTAAACATGTAATTGGGCAACAGTTAACCCACTCAATCAACGGTCAATCTCTGCCAATCATCTATGCAGATTGGACGGCAAGTGGTAGGTTGTATCAGCCGATAGAAACCTATATAACGCAAACGCTTGGGCCTTATGTCGCCAATACTCATACCGAAACTAATTTAACCGGTGGGGTGATGACACATGCTTATCATGAGGCACAATCGGTGATCAAAAAACATGTTAATGCATGTAAAAATGATATTTTGATCACAGCTGAAGCGGGTATGACCGGTGTTATTAATAAATTTCAACGGATCTTAAATTTACGCATACCTGAACGAATGAAAGATCAAATATCTTTCAATGAGCAAGACAGACCTGTTGTTTTTATTACGCATATGGAGCATCACTCTAACCAAACTTCCTGGTATGAGTGCGATGTAACTTTGGAAATAGTTCAACCTAACGAAAAGGGTTTACCTTCGTTAGAGCATCTTGAAGAATTGCTTGAACAATATGCTGATCGTAAACATAAAATTGGTTCTTTTACTGCTTGTTCCAACGTTACGGGTATTAAAACCCCTTATTATCAAATGGCAGAAATTATGCACGAGCATGGTGGGGTTTGTTTTGTCGATTTTGCTTGTTCTGCGCCATATGTTGATATAGATATGCACCCAGCAAACCCAAAACAAACCTTAGATGCTATTTATTTCTCACCACATAAATTTCTAGGTGGTCCTGGAAGTTCAGGGGTTTTACTGTTTAATAAAGCGCTTTACAAAAATAAAGTGCCAGATCATCCCGGTGGCGGCACGGTAACCTGGACCAATCCGTGGGGAGAACACAGTTTTTTTACTGATATCGAAATGCGCGAAGATGGTGGTACACCAGGGTTTCTTCAGTGTATTAGAACCGCGTTAGCAATCAAAGTGAAAGAAGAAATGGGCGTTGATAACATCACTGCGCGTGAACAATGGATCACCAATTATGTGATGGATAATTTAGCTAAACTTGAGCAAGTTGTTATGCTGGAGCCAAACATTCGAGACCGGCTATCGATTGTGTCATTCTATGTTAAAGGGGCTCACTATAATTTAGTGGTGAGATTACTCAATGATAAGTTTGGGGTACAAACGCGAGGTGGTTGTTCTTGTGCTGGTACATATGGGCATATTTTACTAAATGTGGATCACGACACTTCATCGAAAATTACCGAACAAATAGATCTTGGTGACTATGCTGAAAAGCCAGGTTGGATCAGAGCATCTTTTCACCCAACAATGACAGATAAAGAGATTGCTTTTATTGTTGATGCGATAAAACAAGTCAGTGAAAACATTGAAAGCTGGAGTAAAGATTATCGTTTTAATCCCGCTTCCGGTGATTTTGAACATACTAAGCAAGCCGTTAATATGCCAACACTAGCAAATTTTAATGCTCAACAAGTCGCTGAAAATTCAACGCAGAAAAGCTCGTTTTTCAAACGAATTTTTCAATCGACTTGATCAAAGGTGATCAGCATTTCTGCGGCAGAACAATGACAGTCGTTAATACAAACAGGGCACATATAACCCTGTTTGCTTAATTCATTCCATCTGTCAGGGTGTTTTTTTATTAAGACGCCGCCGCACTTAGTAAAATACTTTACCGCGCTATTTCCAGGGCTTTGCATCCATAAATGGCTTACACCCGCTTTAGCGCCTTGTTGTTTAACAGCATCAATAGAGAGTTTTAGCAATTTACTTCCGATGCCGTAACCTCGATAGTGCTCATCAACGGTATTACATTTAAAGTAACAAACACTTGCTTGCTCATAAGGCCAATCTTCAGGCGTACACCATTGGTCAAGTTGCCATTGCCGTGGAGAAAAAGTAATACGAAACCCTACCAAAACGTCTTTATCATAGGCAACAAAGTGACTGTTGATGTTATCTTTGATACCTTGATTGAACCATTCCTGTGCACTAGTTTGATCCATGTAACCTTCACCATGTACTTGGGTGGCCAAGCGGATCACTTGTGTGAAATCAGCAGGTGTCATTTCACGGTATATTATGGTCTTTTTTTGCATTAAATATTCATTATTCATCGGAGTTAAGGTAAGTTTACCAAAGAATTATCACAATCAGCTACCTTCACATTAGTTAATATTATGTATGATCCTTTGTATCACCAATCTCCTGGCTGCGGCGAACGCTATCCTGATAGCTACTGGGCGAGTATTTCAGGACAAGCGCCGAATAATTTAGGCCCCTTAAACGTAGATATAGACGTTGATGTTGCTATCATTGGTGCTGGTTACACCGGCATGTCTTGCGCGCTTCATTTAGCGGAAGAATATGGCATTAAAGCAACCATATTAGAAGCAAACCAAAGTGCTTGGGGATGCAGCGGTAGGAATGCTGGTTTTATCTTAAAAACCTCAGGGAGAAAATCTTTTGCTCAAATGCAACAGCAATGGGGAGAAGAGGCAATGCGAGCGACCTATCAAGAAATGTGCGAAGGTGCTGAGCGTGTACAACACCTGATTTCCCGAGGCATTGACTGTGATGTACAACCTGCGGGCTATTTAAAAGTCGCCCATAAAGCCAATAAATTAAAAGACTTAATGGCAGCTGCTGCATTGCAAAAAAAGATGTTTGGTTATCAAGTAGAAATATTATCCAAACAGGAAGTTCGTCAACAATATATGGATGATCAGAACGCATTTGGCGCTATTCGATACCGTGATGGCTTTGGTTTAAACCCGTTAAAATTAGCTTGGGGCTATCAAAAACTTGCTGTTGATGCAGGCACTGAAATGTATTGCAGTACGCCTGTTACGCAAAGTAGGCAATCAGCAAAGGGTTTTGAACTGATCACACCGTCTGCGGTGGTAAAAGCTAAAAAAGTGGTGCTTGCCACCAACGGTTATACTCCACAAGGCTTTATGCCTGCGGTAAATAATCGTTACCTGCCTGTGCTTTCTCAAATTATCGTTACTGAACCACTGACAGAGCAACAGCTATTAGATAGCGGTATTAAAACAAATCAAGTGGTCATGGATACCAGAGCATTAAAATATTATTACCGAAAACTACCCGATAATCGTATTTTGTTTGGTGGTCGAGGGGCTATTTCTGGAAAATCTGCTAACGATCCGTATTACGCAAACCGATTGCTTTCGGTGTTAAAAAGTAGTTTCCCTGCGCTGCAAACTTTGCGTACTGCCTACGCGTGGTCAGGATGGATTTGTATGGCGCTAGACGATATTCCTCATATTTATCAGAACAACGAACAAAATTTGTTTTATAGTATGGGCTATTGTGGAGCAGGTGTTTCATTTTCCTCACAAGCTGGCAAACGACTAGCTGATAAAGTGGCTGGAGCGGCAGTACCTAATATTCCACTTTACACTTCACCGTTACCGAAATTTCCATTTGCCCCGTTACGAAGAGTGGGACAGTGGGGGTATTTTCAGTATGGCAAGGTCAAAGATAAATGGTTTTAAATTAGCGAATATTTTTGTGCTTAACCTTCAACTCTGTTGGTGTTTTTACCATCGGTGTAATCAGCAATATTTAAGGCGATTAGATCTAACAGCCGTTGCTGGGATTCGTTACTTGCCCAAGCGATGTGTGCCGTTATTTTTAAATTAGTCGGTTGCTGCGTTAATAACGGATGATCCGGTGTTGGCGGTTCTTGGTTTAACACATCTAAAATCGCGTAGGCTATCTTCTTTTGTGTTAACGCTTGTAAAAGATCTGTTTCATTGATAACACCACCTCTTGCAGTATTAACTAACACTGCTGTTGGCTTCATTAATGAAAAAGCGTGGTGATCGAATAATTGATCAGTGTCTTCGGTTAATGGACAATGAAGACTAACAATATCTGCTTGTTGTAGCGCTGTTTCAAACGCAATGCGGCCTTCTCTTATTTTTGTTATCTTAGGACGTTCAGCAATTAGTACTTTCATGCCAAATGCATGGGCAATGGTTGCCACCGCTCGGCCTAAATTACCGTAGCCGATTATTGCGATATGCTTGCCCGCCAATTCTTCACTGCCAAGACCATGTACACAAAAGCTTGGGCTCTTTTGCCACTCACCTTGTTCAACAACCTTTTGGTGTGCTATTGGGCGACTAAAATACGCTAATAATTGTGCAAAGACATATTGGCTAACAGAAGGTGTTGAGTAGCCGCTAACATTCGTGACTGCAATGCCTAAACGCTTAGCTGCGTTAAGATCAATATTGTTAACACCTGTTGCTGCGATACAAATTAAACGTAATTTAGGAAGTTTGGCGAGCGTGGTTTCTGACAGTAGTACTTTATTGGTAATTATAATGTTAGCATTTTTGCAACGCTCAATAATTTGATCTTCCCGCGTTAAATCGTACGCTTTAAAGTGTGTTACTTGGTGTTCAATATTGATTGTTAAAACTTGATTAACAAATGTTTTTCTGTCTAAAAATACACAATTCATCTCAGTTATCCCAGTCTACCATCTGTGCGTTGTTGAACAAGATAAGGTATGTAGCGATATAAGAAAAGTAAAAAGCTCGCACAAGCAAACCCTGTTGCTAACCAATAAAATGTAGGCGTAGTAGCGGGCGAAAAAATTGGTAAAATTGCGCGGGTAAACGCAGCGATAAAAATGAATAAAAAGCTGAGTTTTATAAGCTTTCCTACTATTAGCGGTCTACCGGTATGGCCAAGTGAAACACGTGCTATCATCGCAAGTATAACACCGCTGATCCCGCCAACCGTTAATAAATGCCAAAGGTGATTAGCAGGAAATAGGTTAAATAAATAAGACAGGCCAAGTAGTAATAGGGCTAGCCATATACAAAAGAAAGCTAAATGTAGTGACCACAAAAGTGGAACTTTAAAAGTAACCCAAGGACGCCATCTCGTTATTCTATACGATTGAAGTGTGCCAGCAATGGCAAAAAGTAACCCAAATGTTTGCTGACTCATGGTTAATATAGGGCTGATAAAATACATCATAAAAATAACCAATAACGTGATGTTTGCGCTAATTTCAAGCCAAGGTAAGTTCGTTACTTTTTCGGTTTTGCTTCCGTTAGCGGTAAACATTGGGGTTACTCTGCCGCCAATAATAGAAATTAGCAATGTGATCAACATAATACCGGCATAGCCAGAAAATTGAACACTTGCGTTATCCCCTTGATAAAACGCAAGGTGCATTTGACCATTTACCAAGGTGAACATTAATAGCAAAGGTACGAAGAATAAGTTTCGTTTTTGTTTCACGGCAATAATCGGCTTAGCTAACATGTAGGCAGCTACAGGTAAAAAACTCAAATCAATAATGGTGATCATTATATGAGGCAGATATGCCGGTAATAATAATGCAATGCGGCCAGCTAACCATAAAATGACAAGCCAAAATAACGCGGTACCATGTACGCTTCTAATCCCTGTCCAAGTTTGCACTGCTGTTAACAAAAATCCAGCAATAATGGCAGCAGCGAAGCCAAAGATCATTTCATGAATATGCCACCAATAACCACTAGCAAAAGGTTGGAAGTTAACCTTTCCGTAAAAAATCAATAACCATAGTGTCAGGGCGATAATGGCAAAAGCAGGGCCAAGTAGAAAAAAGGGACGAAAACCTAACCTTAATATGGGCGGTAACTTTTCTTCTTGCGCTAAATCGGTAATTTGCATCATATTAGGTACCTTAGAGTGGCGATGAGGTTAGTATATCGCATGCTATTTGTTAGACTTTGTTTTAAATCAATACGGTGATAAAAAATTTACGTTGTGGGTTTTTCTAATTCATATAACGTTTCGCTGATATGATCTATTTTCTCGTTAATAATGTGCTGTGCGTCATATAAACCCTGATTATAAAAATAACTACCGAAATTGTCGCCGATAAAATCAAGTAAAAAGTCAGCATCGAATTGGCCTAATTCAATAGAGAGTTCTTGTTCAAAATAATGTTGTAACTTGTTAATAAGTTGGTGTTTTGCGTCATCAGACAAAGTAATGTTAGCCATTTTTACATTCGCGATTATATTGTTTGTTGTATATTATACCAAGCCCTACAAAGAAGTGCTCTTTTAACGAAATTTAAACGTTTATAGAAAAGGCATTGTTTGCAAAGAATGGAATTACTCTATACTTAACTTTAACGGTAAAATTATGTCAAAACACTTTTTTGGAAAACTAACCGATTTGTGGCGTACAGACTGCCAATTTTGTCGTCGTGTGAGATTGATCTTTATTTGGTTACTTATCATGTTATTGGCCGACTTTTATTGGTTCCATTTGATATTTTAGTATAAACAATGAGGGGGCTTTATGGGGCTTCGCTGGACAGATTCACTCGACATTGCGCTTGATTTAATCGAGCGGCATCCTGATGTGGATCCTTACAAAATACATTTTACTGAGTTACGTGAATGGGTTTTAGCACTTGAAAATTTTGATGATGATCCGAACCATTGCGGCGAAAGAGTCTTAGAAGCGATTCAATTAGCGTGGATGGATGAAATGTAGTTGAAAGTTCAGCAGTTAAAATTTACTGCGCTCAATGTGTATTCATTATTTTGTCGGTGATCGTTTTTTTGCGAAAAGTTTTAATACGTTGTTATTGCTTTATCATGAGGAATAACCACACATTAATCGCAATGCTTTGTCTAAATACCAATAAACTGCTGCAAAAATAAACGCGAAAGATCAACAGACACTAAAGAATGTCTTTTTTTTCTCTATTTTTAACAGTTTGTCCAGTGCTCGGGTTTGTTGAACGCATTAGTTCGACTATAATCAGGCGCTATAGCTTATGCTTAAATTTAAGTCTTATCGCAACTAACTGGCGCAAATAATACAAACTTATGACAACAAACAATCAACGCCCTCTATATATTCCCTATTCAGGTCCTAATTTATTAGAAACTCCTTTGCTTAATAAGGGGTCTGCTTTTTCTCGTGAAGAACGAAAGCAGTTCAACTTAACCGGTTTATTGCCTCCGTCATACGAAACGATTGATGAGCAAGTAGAACGTTGTTATATGCAATACAGTAGTTTTCGCACCAATTTAAATAAGCATATATATCTGCGTGCAATACATGACAAAAATGAAACCTTGTTCTTTAAGTTAGTGCAAGCACATTTAGCGGAAATGATGCCGATAATATATACACCGACAGTAGGCGATGCGTGTGAAAAGTTCTCTGATATTTATCGCAGCAATCGTGGTTTGTTTATCTCCTATGAAGATCGTCACGACATAGACGATATATTACGCAACGCGACTAAAAATAAAGTTAAAATAATTGTAGTAACCGACGGTGAGCGTATTCTTGGTCTTGGTGATCAAGGTATAGGAGGCATGGGTATTCCTATTGGTAAACTTTCTTTATACACCGCTTGCGGTGGAATTAGCCCAGCATATTGTTTACCCGTGATGCTTGATGTGGGCACAAACAACGAAAAACTACTAAACGATCCAATGTATATGGGTACGCGCAAGCCACGGATTGATCAACAAGCATATGATGAATTTGTCGATCTGTTTGTTCAAGCAGTAAAACGCCGCTGGCCACACGTCATGTTGCAGTTTGAAGATTTTGCCCAGCCTAATGCTATGCCGCTTCTAAACCGTTATAAAGATCAAATTTGTTGTTTTAATGATGATATTCAAGGTACTGCATCGGTAACGGTAGGTACTCTACTGGCGGCTTGCCGAATAAAAGGTGGGCAGTTATCAAAGCAAAAAGTGGTATTTGTTGGCGCGGGTTCAGCCGGTTGTGGTATTGCAGAACAAATTATTGCACAAATGATCAGTGAAGGTGCTTCGCCAGAACAAGCACGCAGTCAAGTGTACATGATCGACCGTCACGGTTTGGTTACTCAAGGTATGGAAGGGCTTAGAGACTTTCAAGAAAAGCTTGGTCAACACAAGTCAGCAATTGCCTCGTGGAAAGTCGCTGGTGAATATGCAACGCTACTAGAAACAGTAGAACAAGCACAACCTGATATACTCATTGGTGTATCTGGTGTGGCTGGCTTATTTACTGAAGACGTGATTAAAGCCATGACAGTATATAATGATAAACCGATTATTTTTCCACTGAGTAACCCAGTACGACAAGTAGAAGCAACGCCTGAACAGGTCATTAATTGGACAGAGGGCAAAGCCATTGTGGCGACTGGTAGCCCGTTTGAGCCAGTCGAGCATAAAGGTGATATTTTCCCTGTTGCACAATGTAACAACAGTTATATTTTCCCTGGATTAGGTCTTGCGGTTGTTGCCGCAAATATTAACCGGATCACAGATGAAATGTTAATGGTTGCTAGTAAGACACTAGCACAAGCTTCTCCTTTGGCAAATACGGGTAAAGGTGAATTGTTACCACCACTAACTGAGATCGCTAATTTGAGTAAAGAAATAGCTTTTGCCGTGGCGCAAGTAGCGTTTGACCAAGATTTGGCCTTACGTATTGATGATGATGCGTTAACTGCCAAAATTGAACGTAACTTTTGGCAACCTGCTTATCGACAATATCGTCGTTGTAGTCTGTAACTTTTGAATTTATATGAAGCAGCCCTTTAATAACAAAGGGCTGTTTCTTTAAGTTGATAATTGATTTTCACGGTTGAAATTTTTCAAAATTTTGCAAATTTCGTTTTCGCTACCTATCCAGATAGCAATAAGAATGGGCCAAAATTGATACTACAAAGTTAAACACCCCCTAATTAAAACAATCTTTATTCCTAGGTAGGCATTTGCTAACAATTGGTCTATAATCGCGCCAAAATTTATATTCTAGTTCAAAAATTGAGGGCTTATCATGGCTATCGAACGTACTTTTTCTATCGTAAAACCTGATGCAGTAGCAAAAAATGTTATTGGTCAAATTTACAACCGCTTTGAAACTGCTGGCTTAACTATTATTGCTTCAAAAATGGTTCACCTTTCTAAAGAACAAGCTGAAGGCTTCTACGCTGAGCACAGCGAACGTCCTTTCTTCGGTGCTTTAGTTGAATTCATGACTTCTGGCCCAGTGATGGTTCAAGTGCTTGAAGGTGAAGGCGCAGTATTAAAAAACCGTGAAATCATGGGTGCTACTAACCCTGCAGAAGCATTAGCGGGTACTTTACGTGCAGATTACGCAAACTCAATCGACGAAAATGCTGTTCACGGCTCAGACGCTGTAGAATCAGCGGCTCGCGAAATTGCGTACTTCTTCTCAGATGACGAGATTTGCCCACGCACTCGTTAATTTTCATTAAACACTACGCATAGCGACGTTAGACTATCGGCGGTACTTACCTAAGGTAAAAATGGGTATTGCTATTAAGAAAGTTACTAAGCGTTTAGTTTAATTGATAAAAGATAATAAAAGGGTTTTATCGGTTTTCGGTAAAATCCTTTTGTTTTGTTAGATGATTAGCATAAGTTATCGCTGATAAAAGCTAATAGTGAATTTATGCTAGTTATCTTAATTGTCTCTTTTGTTGAAAAAGTGTACAATTTTGCCCCTTGAATTTTGTAGTATTGAGAGTTTTTTAATATGAGTGAAGCCGCAACCGTTGTTCAACCAACTATGAAGAAAGTTAATTTATTAAACTTTGACCATCAAGGGTTGCGTGAGTATTTCGCTTCAATCGGCGAAAAACCGTTCCGTGCTGATCAAGTCATGAAATGGATGTACCATTTTGGTTATGACGACTTTGAACAAATGACAAATTTGAATAAAAAATTGCGTGAAAAATTATCGCGTAACTGTGAAATTCAAGCTCCAGAAATCTCGCAAAAACAAGTATCAACGGATGGCACAATAAAGTACGCATTAAAGTTAGAAGGGGGGCAAGAAGTTGAAACGGTTTGGATCCCTGAAAATAATCGTGCAACTTTATGTGTTTCTTCACAGGTAGGTTGTGCCTTAGAGTGTACTTTTTGTTCAACAGCTCAGCAGGGTTTTAATCGCAATTTATCAGTCGCTGAAATTATTGGTCAAGTATGGCGTGTTGCTAATGATATTGGTGCAACTCGTATTGCTGGTAAGCGACCAATCACTAACATAGTGATGATGGGGATGGGTGAACCATTATTAAACATGAAAAACTTACTGCCAGCGCTTGATAACATGCTAAATGATCTTGGCTATGGTTTATCTAAACGTCGTGTAACTGTGAGTACGTCTGGTGTTGTTCCTGCACTTGCTATGTTAAAAGAGAAAATTGACTGTGCCTTGGCTATTTCAATACATGCACCCAATGATGAGTTACGAAACGAACTTGTGCCGATAAATAAAAAATATCCATTACAAGACTTTCTAGCAGCCTCTCGTCAGTATATCGATGGTTCAAAAGCACAAAAAGCAGTGACCGTTGAATATGTGATGATCCAAGAAGTGAATGACTCTACAGAACATGCACATGAACTCGCTCATGCATTGAAAGACACCCCAAGTAAGGTGAACTTAATTCCTTTTAATCCTTATCCTGGTTCGCCGTATAAACGTTCAAGTAATTCACGTATCGATAGGTTTGATAAAGTGCTACAAAGTTATGGCTATACCGTGATCACAAGACGTACGCGAGGGGATGATATTGACGCCGCTTGTGGACAGCTTGCCGGCGAGGTTTTAGACCGTACAAAACGTACAGCAACCATCGCAGAACAAGCAAATGAAAAAAAACAGGTGAAAGCTGAACAAATTTCAGTGAAAATAGTCTGATAACAATAATGCTTGTGTCGGTATATATGGATAATTTTCTGAGAACAATAACTTGTTTGATCATTTTTTTAAGTTTAACGGGCTGTGTAACCCAAACATACGAAAATGATAAAAACACGCCCGTGATACAAAATGAGTCATCGAACAATGAAATTGCGATGACCAGAATATCTCTAGGGCTTGGTTATTTAAAAATGGGGAATACCACGCAGGCGAAACTTAATTTAGAAAAAGCAAAACGTTCAGCCCCTAAACTTGTTCAAGTGCATACAGCTTTTGCTCATTATTATGATACTGTTGGTGAGCCCAAACTCGCAACCCAAGCTTATGAGAAAGCATTATCAATTAACGGCGATGACCCAGATACTCTGAATAATTACGGTGTATTTCTTTGTAAACAAAAGAAATATGCGCTTGCTGAACAGAAAATGTTAAAGGCCATTGCCGTCCCCACGTATTTATTAGTGGCAAAAAGTTATGAAAATTTAGCATTATGCCAACTTGACGCCGATGCCTTTGACAAAGCCGAACATTATTTACATAAATCAATTCAGCACAGCCCAAGTAACGCTTCTGCCATTTTGCACATGATGCGCTTACAGTATGCAAAGGGTGATTATCAATTAGCAGAGCAGTACTTAAAGCGTTATGAGAAAGCTACCCGACGATTTATGCCAGAAGCCTTGGCATTAGCGTTTAAAACATACCAGAAACAAAATAAAATGGGTGTTGCTAAAAATTACGCGAGTATGTTAGTGAAAATGTTTCCGCAATCATTCCAAGCAAAGCAATTTTTACTCAATGGGCTTGATCATACAGAAGCTGATGAGTTAGCTGAGAAATACCAGTTATTAACAAAGCCGTTACTGGTGCATAAAAAGAAAAAGCGTGTGGTGAAGCTATCCCCTAAAAGGTATAGTGCTGAATCAATAAATGAAAACGCGAAACAGCGTGATATTACTAAAAAGTCTGAGCGTGATAAACGTAAAGCTGATGACAACAGTGCTAAGTCAGTAAGTCATGTAGATAGCAAAAAAACAGAGACTAAGGTGACGCCTGCGAATGAAAGTATCACGACAACTGTGGAAAAACCGTCAATTCCTCAACATATTGTAAAAAAAGGCGATACGTTATTTTCCATTACCGTAGAATATAATATTCACATGAAAGCGTTAGAACGCTGGAATAACTTTTCTCGAAATCAGTCAATTAAAATAGGTGATGTAATTTTTCTTGCTGATCCTAAGAAGTAACAACCATCATAATGACCAACATGACGCAAAACGAACAAATAAACGAACATAGTGAAGAACAAGAAACATTAAGCCCTGGCAAAATGCTTGCTCAAGCACGCAAAAAAATGGGTTTAAGTGAATTAGATGTCGCGGATCGATTGAATTTCAGGAAAGCTTTAGTTGGTGAAATAGAGCAGGATATTTTTGATACGTCACTGCCTTCTACCTTTAATCGTGGCTATTTAAAAAATTACGCCAAACTTGTTAATTTGCCGGAAGCTGAGGTATTAGCGAGTTATGAAGCACTGAATATTGTATCTACGCAAGATAAGCAAGGCTCACCGATGCAAAGTTTTTCAAAGGAAACCGAAAAACAAGCAGAAAATAGTAGGCTTATGTTGCTGACGTATTTGATTTTAGCAACACTTGTCGGTTCTAGTGTGATTTGGTGGATCCAAGATGCCAAGCAAAGCCAGAAAACAGAGGCCGTTGATACATCTAGCACAGAAGCACAGCCAACCTCAGTGGAGCAACCATCGTTAACAACTGATGTTGACGAACAACCTGAAAACGAAATTATTGATGACGCGAATATTGCGCCTTTAGCTGAAACGTTAAAAACAACAACTGAGAGTCATGAAAAAAACATAGCGACAGATACTGATGCAGAACAATTATCAACTGAATTGACTCAACAAGCTGATAATGCAACGCCTAATGACGTAGCCTTAGCAAATGAGCCTGTTGTGCAAAATAGTTTAAGCAATATGGATGCTGAAGCTAATGATAAGCAAGAGTCTCTTACCCCAACTGATGAACCGTTAGTGTCTGCACAATTTACTTTTTCAGGCGATTGTTGGGTCAATATCTATGACGCTACAGGTGAACGTGTGGCTTGGGGTATCAAAAAAACAGGCTATGTGATGAATATATCAGGACAAGCACCGTTTAAAGTCACGCTAGGAAAGCCAGAATTGGTGGCAATTGCTTTTCAAGGTGACAATATCGATATGTCGCAATTTTCCCGTGGCAACATTGCGAAATTTACCTTGCCACTCGACGCAGAAAATCAAGCAGAGTAAACGAATTTATTATGTTTAAAGAATCTCCTATTATACGTCGCAAATCACGCCAGATTATGGTCGGTAATGTACCTGTTGGTGGTGATGCACCTATAGCGGTTCAGTCTATGACGAATACATTAACCACTGATGTTGCCGCTACGGTTAAACAAATAAAAGCTTTAGAAGCTGTTGGCGCTGACATAGTAAGGGTAAGTGTACCTACTATGGATGCCGCAGAAGCCTTTAGAGAAATTAAACAACAAGTTTCTGTACCGTTAGTAACGGATATTCACTTTGATTATCGTATTGCCCTTAAAGTGGCTGAATATGGTGCAGATTGTTTACGTATTAATCCAGGAAATATCGGCCGTGAAGATCGCGTTAGAGCGGTAGTAGAATCTGCACGCGATAAAGGTATCTCAATACGTATTGGGGTTAATGGCGGCTCGTTAGAGAAAGATATTCAAGAAAAGTATACAGAACCTACCGCTGAAGCATTACTTGAATCAGCAATGCGTCATGTTGATATTCTCGATCGATTAAACTTCCATGATTTTAAAGTCAGTGTTAAAGCTTCCGATGTTTTTTTAGCCGTTGGCTCGTATCGATTATTAGCAAAACAAATAGATAATCCATTACATCTCGGTATTACTGAAGCTGGCGGGCTACGAGCGGGTGCGGTTAAGTCATCTGTTGGATTAGGTTTGTTATTATCTGAAGGTATTGGTGATACGTTACGTGTTTCTTTGGCGGCAGATCCTGTTGAAGAAGTAAAAGTAGGATTTGACATTCTAAAATCGTTAAAATTACGTAGCCGTGGTATCAATTTTATTGCTTGTCCAAGTTGCTCTCGTCAAGAATTTGATGTGATAAGCACTGTGAATGAATTAGAACAACGCGTAGAGGATATTATGACACCGATGGATGTTTCTATAATTGGCTGTATTGTCAATGGCCCAGGTGAAGCAACAGTGTCAGATTTAGGCTTAACTGGCAGTAGTAAAAAAAGTGGCTTTTACTTAGATGGCATTAGGCAAAAAGAGCGCTTTGATAACACCCAATTGGTTGATCAACTTGAACAACGCATTCGCGCAAAAGCGAAGTTAATGGATCAAGCCAATAAAATTGCGATCAAAGAGATCGACAATTAAGCTCGGTAGTTTACGTTTATCGCTAAACTGCCTATAATGCGCGCTGCATTTTACATTTCCAATAGCAAAAAGAGAGCCTTCTAGGTGAGTAAAACAATTCAGGCTGTTCGTGGTATGAACGACTGCCTCCCTTCAGAAACGAATATTTGGCAGATGGTTGAATCAGTCTTACGCCGTGTTGCCAGTAACTATGGTTTCGCCGAAATTCGTATGCCAATTGTCGAATCTACCGCACTTTTTAAACGCTCAATCGGCGAAGTCACCGATATCGTTGAAAAAGAAATGTACACCTTTGATGATCGTAATGGTGACAGTTTAACGTTGCGTCCGGAAGGCACAGCTTGTTGTGTACGAGCGGGTAATCAACATGGTCTGCTTTATAATCAAGAGCAACGTTTATGGTATATGGGGCCGATGTTTCGCCATGAACGTCCGCAAAAAGGGCGCTATCGTCAATTCCATCAATTTGGCTTAGAAGCCTTTGGTATAGCAACACCTGATATTGATGCAGAAGTTATTTCATTAACTTATCGACTTTGGAAGGAACTTGGCATCGATGAGTTTGTCACACTAGAGTTAAATTCGTTAGGATCTAACGAAGAGCGCGCGGCGTATCGCGATGCATTAGTGACCTTTTTATCTGAAAAAGAAGATTTACTGGATGATGACTCAAAAAGGCGTATGCATACTAACCCGTTGCGAGTATTAGACAGTAAAAACCCTGACGTACAAAAAGCGTTAGAGGGGGCACCTAAATTAGCTGACTATTTTGGTGAAGAGTCAACCAAACACTTTGAAGGTGTATGCCAGCGTTTAGATGCAGCAGGTATTAAATATGTACTTAATGATAAATTGGTACGTGGATTAGATTATTACAATCGCACTGTATTTGAATGGACAACAGATAGCTTGGGCGCACAAGGAACAATCTGTGCCGGTGGTCGTTACGATGGCTTAGTTGAACAATTAGGCGGCAAGGCAACACCTGGTTTTGGATTCGCATTAGGCATTGAACGGTTAGTGTTAATGTTAACGAGTTTAGATAAAGTGCAAAATGTAAGGCCACAAGTTGATGCCTATGTGATCAGCTTAGGAGAAGGCGTAGACATTAAAGCTACAGCACTTGCCGAACAATGGCGAGATGAAGTCCCACAAACGCGTATACAAACACATTGTGGTGGCGGTAATATGAAAAAACAAATTAAGCGTGCTGATAAGTCAGGCGCACAGGTTGCGCTTATTTTAGGTGAAGATGAGCTCGTTAATCAGCAAGTCACGGTAAAATATTTACGTGGTCAACAAGAACAACAACAAATGGCATTTGATAAAGTGCCAGCGTTATTAAAAAGTTTACTTTAAAGGAATCGTTGTGGATATACATCAAACAGAAGAACAACAAGTTGAACAACTTAAAAGAATTTGGAATGAATATGGTAATGCCATCATTGCTGGCTTAGTGTTGGGTTTTTCTGGCTTTATTGGTTATGGCTATTACAAAGATAATAAGTTAAGCCAAGAAATAGAAGTTTCGGAAAATTACCAGCAAGTGATCACTTTATTAGAACAAGATGATGACGCGTTTCAAACACGTGGTCAGGACTTTATTAAAAATCACAGTGGAACAAGTTACGCTAGTTTAACAGCGCTTGCTTTAGCAAAAGACTCTGCCGAACATAAAGACTGGGCACAAGTTGAAACGTATTTAAATCAAGCGATTGAAAATACTACTAACAAAGCAATGCAAGCATTAGCTAAATTACGCTTAGCACGTGTGCAAGTTGAAACTAAGCAAATTGAATTAGCGTTAAAAACGTTAAATGGTGAATTTCCAGAAGCGTTTAATGCCGAGCGTGAAGAAATTAAAGGTGATGCCTATGTTTTAAATGGTGATAAGGCAAAAGCTCGCACGGCTTATCAGGCAGCATTAGACGCAAGCTCAGCTGGTACAAATCCTGTATTACAAATGAAGTTTGATAACCTAGCAGAGCAAATTGTTCTACCTAAATAACCTTGCTTTTTAAATAACGCGTGATTAAACGGAGCCATTAGTGCTAAAAATAACAAACGTATTACGACATAAAACATTGCTTATGGGCTGTTTATTAACAGGCTTAATGGCATGTTCTTCTACTGATGATGAAATCGATCCTAATGAACCGGTGGAACTCACAGAGATTACTGAACGATTTGAAGCTGAGGTAGCTTGGGAAGAGAGCATTGGTGGTGTAGGTAAATATTTTTCACGTATTACCCCTCTTGTTGCCTATGACAAGCTATACAGTGCTAGCCGCGAAGGTGAAGTCTATGCGATGGACCCAGCGACCGGTAAAGAATTATGGCGCACTGATTTACGCAAAGAAGGCGAAGGCGGATTTTTCTCTAGTAAGCCAACAGCGTTTCTTAATGGCGGCCCAACTGCAGCAATGAATAAAGTATTCATTGGCAGTGAGAATGGCGATGTCTATGCCTTAGACGCAGAAACAGGTGAGCTAAGTTGGCACAGTAAAGTGAAAGGTGAAGTGTTATCCGCACCAGGCTTCGATGCTGGCGTACTTGTTGTAAATACTGCATCAGGCGTTGTTAAGGCGTTTAACGCCACTGATGGTGAAACACTATGGCAAATAGAGCAAGATGTACCACCATTAACACTCAGGGGTACCAGCTCACCCGCATTAGCTGCTGGTGGTGCGGTTGTTGGTGCACCAAATGGTAGTTTGACGGTATACTTGTTAGAAAGTGGTCAACAAGGATGGACATCAGAAATAGGCGAAGCAACGGGTTCAACAGAATTAGACCGTGTTGTTGATATTGATTCAAGCCCAATCATTTATGGTGACAAGGCTTATAGTATTTCTGCTCGCGGTAACTTAGCGTCAGTAGACTTACGAAGCGGACGAGTGTTGTGGAAACGTCAATACTCTTCTTATCGTGACCTTGAAATCAGTGGTAACACGATTTACTTAACTGACGTTAAAGGCCATGTTTATGCGATTGATCGCGTAAACGGCACAGAAAAATGGAGTCAACTTGCACTCACTAACCGTAATGTGACAGGACCAAAAGAATTCGATAACTATATTGTAGTTGGTGATTTTGAAGGCTATGTACATTGGTTAGACAAAGAGTCAGGCGATATTGTTGCTCGTCATCACGTTGATGGCAGTGGTGTATATGCAACACCAACGACAGATGGAAATTTACTTTTTGTACTGTCAAAAGATGGTGATTTACAGGCGATTAAAAAGCCTTAATCTCATTTAAAGTGCTAAGATTAAAGCGGCTCTGCAATGTTTGCAGGGCCGCTGTTGTTTATTAAATAGAAAATTCTGAGGTAATCATGCTTCCTGTTGTTGCGCTTGTAGGGCGCCCTAATGTTGGAAAATCAACTTTATTTAACCGTTTAACGCGTAGTCGCGATGCTTTAGTTGCTGACTATCCGGGCTTAACGCGAGATAGACAATACGGCCAAGCAGAGGTTGAAGAACATCCTTTCATTGTGATTGATACAGGTGGTATTCACGGCAATGAAGAAGGCATAGACGCCTTAATGGCTGAGCAATCTTTAATGGCCATTGAAGAAGCTGATGCGGTGTTATTTATGGTGGATGCTCGTGCTGGCTTAACATCGGCTGATCAAGGTATTGCTGATTACTTGCGAAAACAGAATAAAAAAGTTTTTCTCGTTGCCAATAAAATAGACGGAATTGACGCTGATTCAGCAGTTGCTGAATTTTATCAATTAGCACTTGGAGAGGTGCATCAAATTGCTGCTGCTCATGGTCGTGGCGTGACGCAGTTATTAACACTGGCATTAACCCCTCATATTGAAGCGCTTGGTGAAACCAACAGTGATGATGACAATGAAACGTTATCTGACGAAGCATTAATTGATCAAGCTCCTGATGAAAACGACACGATAAAATTAGCGATTATTGGTAAACCGAATGTGGGTAAATCAACATTAACCAACCGTATTTTAGGTGAAGAGCGGGTGGTGGTTTATGATATGCCTGGCACAACGCGAGATAGCGTTTATATTCCAATGGAACGCAATGGCAGAGAGTACACCTTAATTGATACTGCAGGGATCCGTCGTCGTAAAAATGTGACAGATGTCGTTGAAAAGTACTCTGTGATCAAAACACTTCGAGCAATTGAAGATGCAAATGTATGTTTGCTTGTTATTGATGCCCAAGAAGGTATTTCTGATCAAGATTTAAGTTTGCTTGGTTTCATCCTTGAAGCTGGGCGTTCATTAGTGGTTGCGGTAAATAAATGGGATGGACTCGATGATAGTGTTAAAGATCGTATCCATAAAGAATTAGATCGTCGCTTAGGCTTTATTGACTTTGCTCGAATTCATTTTATTTCTGCACTGCATGGTACCGGTGTTGGTCATTTATATGAATCAGTTGAAGAAGCATTTGTGTCTGCAACGAAACGCATTTCGACTTCAATGGTGACTAAAGTATTAGATATGGCGGTGTTTGATCATCAACCGCCTATGCATAATGGTCGTCGTATCCGTTTAAAATATGCTCATGCCGGAGGTTATAACCCTCCAATTATCGTGATACATGGAAATCAGGCGAAATTTTTACCGCAATCTTATAAACGTTATTTAATGAATTATTATCGTAAGTCATTAAAAATTATGGGAACGCCGATAAAAATTGAATTTAGAGAAACTTCTAACCCGTTTGCCGGTAAGAAAAAACTATCTTACAGCGAGCAAAAGAAGTTAGCACGTAAAACTCAAGGCTACAAAACCTCAGAGTAACAATGTAGCGTGATAAATTAATGTTATTTCTGTGCGCTAATACGTTGCATTACAACGTATTTTTAGCTAATTTTATAACTATTATTTATCACGACTATAAAAAACATGCCTTCGTCGCCAACCAAAATAGAAACGGTAGATCGGCTTAACCGCAATTTAGGGTTACTACTTGCCGGCTCATTAGTTACGATTGATATTGCCACACCAGCCGGTCAAAAAGGTAAGTTCAGAACAACGTTTATTGGCTATTTACCTAAAAAATACGTGCTTGTTCAATTTCCCGATAAAAATAAACTCGGCAGTTTTAGTCAGTTTTTAACGCAAGGTGTTGCAGTTACTGTTCGGGGATTAATTGAAGGGCACGAAGGTTCGGTCGCTGCTTTTGTAAGTACGGTTAAACAAACCTTGCAAATACCCTCTAAAATTATGGTGTTAGATTTTCCGCGTTCATTAAGTGTGCAAAGTTTACGTAAATCTATTCGTATAGATACCGACATCGTGTCTAAAGTGTTTGTTGAAAATAACTATTGGCAAGGACTCATCACCGATCTTTCGCTTTCAGGTTGCCAAATACTGATTAAAAATGGCGAAAAGCTTAATATGACCAAAGATAAATCTATCAGTGTGATCATAGAAAACTTTCAAGATCTTAATAATTTAAAATTGCCAGGTACTATGTGTACCATTAAACCTGTACTGAACGGTGTTTCCATTGGGGTAAAGTTTAGTGAAAATGCGCGTGAGTTAGTGATAAAGTTACTTCATCATGTCATCACGTTAGAAGTTTAACTGTCATTGACAGAAGTAACCGTTGCAGCAAATTTTCCGTCAGAAAGTTGTACCTCAACACTCTTACCAATATCAACTTGCTTTACAGACTTGACAATACCCATTGTTGTTCGTGTCACGCTGTAGCCTCTTGCTATGGTAGCTAATGGACTTACTAATTGTAATTGTTCAATACATTTAACAAATTTTTGTTGTTTACGTTGATGACTAAAGTTTATTGCCTCAATTAAACGTGTTTGCAACGATTCTGAATGCTGCTGTTGTCTGGTGATATTTTGTTGAATAGGCAACTGTGCAAATCGCTGATTAACCAATTTACTCGGTAAAGAAAGCCGAGCTAACCGGTTTAGTTGAGCGGTAGTTAATCTGTTTGCTAATTCATCTGCTCGTTGTTGTTGTGTGACAATCTGTTGCTCAGGGTGAACACGGTCAAGACGATGGGTTATGTTTGTTAGTTGCTGTTGCCATTTCTCGGTGATGATTGATAATTGTCGTATTAATCGTTGCTTCAACTGCAAGGCTTTATCGAGCGTATCAGCGGTATTTTTCGATGCTAACTCTGCAGCCGCAGAAGGAGTAGCTGCTCTAATATCTGCTACATAGTCAGCTAATGTAGTGTCAATTTCATGGCCAACAGCGCTAATGATTGGAATTTTGCTTTGAAATATTGCTTCTACGACGATTTCCTCGTTAAACGACCATAAATCTTCTAGGGAGCCACCTCCGCGACCAACAATCAGTACATCGCATTCACGTCGAATATTCGCTTGTTCAATGGCTGCAGCAATATCACGCTTTGCATCTTTACCTTGAACTAGTGCAGGATAAATAATAACGTGGGTTTGCGGACTTCTGCGTTGTAATACCGATAAAATATCTTTAATCGCTGCACCTGTTGGTGATGTTACTACGCCAAGAGTATTAATATGCTCGGGTAATGCTTGTTTGTTTTGCGTTGAAAAATAACCTTGAGCATTTAATGTTTTTTTTAATTTTTCAAATTGCTGTTGAAGTAAACCGTCACCAGCATCATCCATTTGATCAATGATTAATTGAAAATCACCGCGAGGCTCATAAAGAGAAACACGAGCACGTACAAGCACTTGTTGGCCGTTTGACGGCTTAATACGCACTTTATTATTGTTGCCCTTAAACATGGCACATCTTACTTGAGCTTTACTGTCTTTTAACGATAAATACCAGTGGC
Organism: Thalassotalea sp. 1_MG-2023; assembly: GCF_030546745.1. Classification (GTDB taxonomy): domain Bacteria; phylum Pseudomonadota; class Gammaproteobacteria; order Enterobacterales; family Alteromonadaceae; genus Thalassotalea_C. The sequence goes on along the minus strand of NZ_JAUOPD010000011.1, from coordinate 55,863 downwards.
CTGAAGCAGCAGCAACAAAATTTGATATTTCGCCTGTCAGCCATACGGTATTCATTTCGCTTTCTAAAAGGTACTTTACTTTCTTCGTAAGTTCGCTAATTTTTAAAATATACTGTTGGCTCATAAGGAAACAAAATTAAGATAAGGATCATTTATGCCAGCCATTATAAGTTTTTCTATAAAATAGTAAAAATTAAGTTTACCTGACAGGCGAAAACGGTTAAAATTCTGCCGCAATATTTCCTCCCTAGCCACTTTAATTAGAGAGATGTTGCGATGCTACGAATTGCTCAAGAAGCACTAACTTTTGATGATGTTCTACTTGTACCTGCCCACTCAACGGTACTGCCTCATACGGCCGAATTGAAAACCAAATTAACCCGAAAAATTGAATTAAATGTACCAATGGTTTCTGCATCGATGGATACAGTGACTGAAGCGCGTTTAGCGATTACGTTAGCGCAAGAAGGGGGTCTAGGTTTTATTCATAAAAATATGACCATCGCTGAGCAAGCTAAAAACGTTTCTACGGTGAAAAAGTTTGAAAGCGGTATTGTTACTGATCCTGTCACGGTAAGCCCAACTGCTTCTATCGAGTCTGTGATGATGTTAGCTGATGAACTTGGCTTCTCTGGTTTTCCTGTTGTTGATGACGCTAACAATCTTGTTGGTATTGTCACCGGTCGTGATTTACGATTTGAAACTGACCTATCAAAACCTGTTTCTGCATTAATGACTGAAAAAGAGCGCTTAGTAACGGTTAAAGAGGGTGCTAAGCGAGAAGAGATTTTAGGCTTAATGCATGAACACCGCATTGAAAAAACTTTGATGGTTGATGATGCCTTTAAATTAACAGGTCTTATTACCGTTAAAGATTACCAAAAAGCTGAAAGTAAACCGAATGCTTGTAAAGATGAATTAGGCCGTTTACGTGTTGGTGCTGCAGTAGGTGTTGGTGCCGGAACCGATGAACGTATTGATGCATTAGTTGCTGCGGGTGTAGATGTGTTATTGATTGATACTTCGCATGGTCATTCGCAAGGTGTACTCGATCGCGTAAAAGAAACCCGTAATAAATATCCTGATTTACAAATTGTTGCAGGTAACGTGGCAACAGGCGAAGGTGCAAAAGCAATGGTTGATGCTGGTGTTGATGCCGTTAAAGTAGGTATTGGCCCAGGTTCAATTTGTACAACACGCATCGTTACAGGCGTGGGCGTACCGCAATTAACGGCAATATCAAATGCTGTTGATGCTATTAAAGGCACTGGTGTGCCTGTGATTGCCGATGGCGGAATTCGCTTTTCTGGTGATATTGCAAAAGCATTGGTTGCAGGTGCGCATTGTGTCATGGTTGGTAGTATGTTCGCGGGTACTGAAGAGTCACCAGGCGAGGTAGAGCTATACCAAGGGCGTTATTACAAATCTTATCGCGGTATGGGGTCTTTAGGTGCTATGTCGCAAAAAGAAGGCTCAAGTGACCGTTACTTCCAAAAATCTGATGGTGAAGCTGATAAATTAGTACCTGAAGGCATTGAGGGGCGTGTTGCTTATAAAGGCCCTGTTTCAGCAATTATTCATCAGCAAATGGGCGGCTTACGCTCTTCAATGGGCCTTACTGGTTCAGCTACAATAGAAGAAATGCGTACCAAACCGCAATTTATGAAAATAACAGCTGCCGGCATGGGTGAATCTCATGTGCATGATGTTGCCATCACTAAAGAAGCGCCTAATTATAGAATGGGCTAATGTGCATACGTTTAATGGCTTTGTGTTTTAGTAAAACATTAACGCATTAAATGTTGTTAGTTATTTTACAGGCTGATTTTTAAATCAGCCTGTTACTTTTAAACTTATAAAAGGTTTTGATATGACCAAAGATATCCATGATTCACGAATACTCATTCTAGATTTTGGCTCGCAATATACTCAATTAATCGCACGACGTGTACGTGAAATAGGTGTGTATTGTGAGTTATGGGCTTGGGATGTAACCGAAGAGCAAATTAAAGAATTCAATCCTAGCGGTATCATTTTAGCCGGTGGCCCTGAATCTGTTACTGAATTAGATTCACCAAGAGCACCTGAATATGTATTTAATGCAGGCGTACCTCTTTTTGGTATTTGCTATGGTATGCAAACCATGGCTGAACAGTTAGGTGGCGGCGTTCATGGTTCAGAGCATAAAGAGTTTGGCTATGCAGCAGTTGAAGTTATTGCAGAATCTCGCTTGTTTACAAATATTGAAGATCGTATTGCAGATAACGGCAAAGCGTTATTAGATGTTTGGATGAGTCATGGCGATAAAGTGTCAGCGATTCCGCCAGGTTTTAAAACGCTTGCGCAAACACCAAGCTGTAAATTTGCTGCAATGGCCAATGAAGAAAAGCAGTTTTATGGTGTGCAATTCCACCCTGAAGTTACTCATACCAAACAAGGTATGCGCATTTTAGAGCATTTCATTGTTGATATCTGTGGTTGTGAAAAACTATGGACGCCAAGTTCAATTATTGAAGATGCGATAGAAAAAATAAAAGAACAAGTAGGCGATGACGAAGTCATACTTGGTCTATCTGGTGGTGTTGATTCATCAGTGGTTGCGATGCTTATTCACCGCGCCATTGGCGATAAACTAACCTGTGTATTTGTTGATAACGGTTTACTTCGTTTAAACGAAGGGCAACAAGTGATGGACATGTTTGGCGATCACTTTGGTCTAAATATTTTACACATTAATGCTGAAGATCGCTTTTTAAATCGGTTAAAAGGTGAGGCAGACCCTGAAGCCAAGCGTAAAATTATTGGTAACGTATTTATTGATGTTTTCGATGAAGAAGCCGGTAAACTTGCTAATGCTAAATGGTTAGCTCAAGGCACTATTTATCCTGATGTCATTGAATCTGCAGCGTCAAAAACAGGTAAGGCTCATGTGATTAAGTCGCACCATAATGTGGGTGGTTTACCAGAAGACATGGAACTTGGTTTAGTTGAACCATTACGAGAGCTTTTTAAAGATGAAGTGCGTAAAATTGGTTTAGAATTAGGGTTACCTTACGACATGCTTTATCGTCATCCATTTCCTGGTCCAGGTTTAGGTGTGCGTATACTTGGTGAAGTTAAAAAAGAGTACGCTGATTTACTTCGTCGTGCTGATGCCATTTTCATTGAAGAATTACATAAACACGATCTATACAACAAGGTGAGTCAAGCATTTACGGTATTTTTACCGGTTCGTTCAGTTGGTGTAATGGGTGATGGGCGTAAATATGATTGGGTGGTAAGTTTGCGCGCCGTTGAAACAATCGATTTTATGACCGCACACTGGGCGCATTTACCTTACGATTTCTTAGGACTGGTCTCTAACCGGATAATTAATGAAATTGATGGTATATCGCGTGTCGTTTATGATATTTCAGGTAAGCCACCTGCCACTATTGAGTGGGAATAACAATGAGTGACGTTTAAGTAGTAGAAAAAACCAGTGATATATCACTGGTTTTTTGTTTAAATAGTGTTCACTGGTATGTTTAACGTCATTATGTGAAAGGGAAATAAAATAATGAAAAATCTAATACTTTGCTTAGCATTAACAATATTTAGCTTATCTGCTATTGCCTCTTCTAGTTACCCTAAAGAGTGCAATGACTTTACATTAAAAGTAAAGCCTATGTGGATACCTAAAATGCCCAAGTATCCTGAAAAAGCCTTAAAATCCGGCGTTGAAGGCTGTGTGGTGTTAACATTTACTATTACTTCTCATGGAAGCGTAAAAAATGTCACGGTTGTTAATGAATACCCTAAAGGAAAAGGTTTTGCCGAAGAAGCTAAAAAAGCAATGTCACGCACTAAATATAAACCATTGGTTAAGAACGGCGAACCACTAATACAAGAGAATGTACAATATCAGTTTTCATTTCGTGATGGCATTGTTCATAAATCCGAGTAAATGTTAACGCTGAGTATGCTATTTATTTATGATTATTGAAGCGCTCCCTAAGCATGCAGGTGCAATAGCATCTATTTATAATCACTATATACAACATACCACGATTACCTTTGAAACTGAATCTGTAGGTGCTGAGGATATCGCTTGCCGGATGCAAGATTTCGCTAAAGCAGAGCTTCCTTGGCTAGTTGCAATAGAGAATGAGCAAGTAATTGGTTATGCGTACGCGAGCAAATGGAAAGGACGTTGTGCATACCAATACTCAGTGGAGGCAACTGTCTATCTATCTCCCTCTTTTATTAGTAAGGGGTGGGGTACAAAGCTATACCAAAATTTATTGTCGCAATTAAGGACTAAAAATTTGCATGCAGTTATTTGCGGTATTGCATTACCTAATGAAACAAGTGTTGCCTTACATGAAAAACTAGGGATGGAAAAAGTAGCACATTTTAAGCAGGTTGGACGAAAGTTTGATCAATGGATAGACGTAGGTTATTGGCAACTCCTATTGAATCATGAAGATGAGATGCTTTAGGTAAGGTTAAAAATAAGGCATAACAAAAACTCACACTTACTGACAAAGCAACAACAGATCACCACAAGTAAAAAACACTCTTACTGCGTAAACTTTTGGCATATTTTCTTATATGCCAAACTACCATGGACAAAAAACTACTTATTAACTTTTTTACTGTAGGTATTTGCTTGCAATTACCATTGTTAGCCGTTGCTGATGAACTAAATCAGCAAGCTGTAAATGAGACGATCGAAAAAATAGAAGTCAAAGGAAGAAGAAACCAACCTATTACCCAATTAAGTGCAGAAACTGAAAAGCTATTAGCAATAGCAGGAATAGCACATGATCCGCTTAATTCTGTCTACAGCTTGCCCGGCGTTGTCTATGCCGGAGGGGATGATGGAGGAGAACCTGCAATTAGAGGATCTTCACCCGATGATAATGCATTCTATATAGATGACCTGCCAGCAGGGTATATCTTTCATTTATTTGGCGATAGCATTTTTAACGAAAATGTAGTTCGTGACTTTAAACTGCATCCCGCGGCATTTAATAGTCAGTATGGCAACGCTACTGGCGGCATCTTTGACGTGAAATTACGCGACCCTAAGCAGCAAGATATTGAAACGATTGTTGATCTAAGTTTTTTAAAAACGGGGATCATGGTTGAAGGTGGGGTAACTGAAGATCAAGCATTTTATTTTTCATATCGACGAAGCTTGATGCACTTATTCTTATCTGAAGGTGATGAAGAAGACGGATACACTGTATTTAAAGCGCCAATGAGTGATGATTATCAAGGAAAGTATCAATGGTTGGTTGGCAATGACCACAAAGTTACTTTTACCGTCAATGGTGCCAGTGACGTTGGTGGTATTAATATTTCTGCTGCGTCTGAACAAGGTCGTGTTGATCCTGATTCTATTGGCGATTTAAAGCTAAAAACACGCTTTGATAGTCAAGGCCTATCTTGGCAGTATTTTGGTGATGCTGGTAAAATTATGCAATTGGTTTTTGGTCACAATCAGGAAAAAATTGAAGAGTTTTATGGTGAAGGTCAGTTTATCGATATTGATAAAAAGCAATTTGATTTAAGGTTACATTATCAAATTGATTGGTTTAAAGATCATAGGTTAACCCTCGGTAGCGACTTACAAAATAAGGTGTTTAATTATAGCTTTGATGCAATTCCATATTACTGTACTGACCATGATCAAGACTGTGAGAGTAAAAAAGGCGAGAGAATACAAGATGAAGATAAACTCACTAATAATTATATTGCGCTTTATGTTAATGATAAATGGTACGTTAATCGAGCATTGCAATTAGAGGTAGGGTTAAGAGCTGAACGAAATGATTATACAGAACAATCTTTTTTACATCATCGTTTAGCACTTAACTGGTTTGCCACTGACGCGTTAACGTTTCGATTGAAACAAGGCTCGTATAGTCGCTTCCCCGATATTGAAACTGTGTTACGAAAGATAGGTAATCCGGCATTGAATGCACCAAAAGCTCAGCATTATGCGTTGAGTACCGAATATCAAGTGAATGATCTTTGGCATAGTACAGTTGAGCTCTATTACAAAGATCTTAACGATTTGCCAAGATCACTGGGTGAAGATGATACAAATGCGGAATTACATTACAGTAATGATATATCTGGTAGCGCGAAAGGAATTGAATGGGTATTAAAGCGTGAATTAGCTGATGGTTGGTATGGTTGGGCTTCTATTAGTTGGTCTAAAAGTGACCGAACAGATGAATTGACAAAAAGCACAACAGAGTACTATTTAGATACACCGTTATTAGCCAATCTTGTAGCTAATTATCAATATAATGAGCGTTGGGACTTTGGCATAAGGCTTACAGTGCGCAGTGGTCAAAAATACACACCAATTATAGGGCTTCGAAAAAATCCAGATTACCCTGAGCATTTTTTACCAACATATGGTGAGTTAAACAGTCAAACATTACCCACTTACCATCGTTTAGATCTACAAGCGAATTATAAAACACGTTATTGGGGGCACAATGCACAATGGACATTTGCACTGCTAAACGCGACAAACAGTGATAATTTTTCTGGCTACTATTTCGCGCCTGACGGCAACGAAACACTAACGGATTACAACATTGAAGGTGAAGAAGGAATGGGTATGTTTCCTTCTATAGGCTTGAAAATGACGTTCTAGCGACAAGCAATTGAACTTAAACTGTTGAGTTTAAGTTCTGGTGAATATTATGAGGTGAATAGATCTACCTTGAGTGATTTAGGTATGATCTTTCACATAGAGCAAAATGAGAAGGCATAAACTTAACGTAATATTAAGCGATAACAATTCTAGGACCTAGACTACACAAGGTACCCTTAACCTGAATTGACAATTCAAATACCTGTATGATTGTGACTAATTTTTAGTTTTTTGCAATTTCTTACAGCTGAAGCCAGTTTACTTACACTTTATTACTAAGGCTGTACTTCTTTATACAGACCACACCAGTCAAGATTTCTATAATTAAATTCCGTTTATTTGTAATGAAGATTTTTAATGTATAGATTTATATTTGTAAACATATTTTTTGTCATGATGTCTGGCTGTGCTTCACCAGGCGTTGATCGAGCAGAGCAACAAAAACTCATTCAAGAGTTTTATGCCTCAGTGGTAGATATTACACCAGTAACGTTATCATCTAATGTTGGAACAGGTGTATTAGTTGGTGCAGGAGTTGGCATTCTAGATGAATCAGACGGTAATAGTGATGATATGATAGCAGGAGGTATCGCTGGCGCATTAATTGGTGGTTTGTTTACGGCCATTACAGAAGGAAGTGACGAAGCATTTGAATATTCCCTTTTTAATGCTGAACGGGGAAACCTTACACTTATCCAAAAAGAACACCTGACTAACGCGACTTGTGTCAAAGTAAGGATTGCAGATATCGCAACGATAAGTGTTGTGAATAGTGCTTTTTGCACAGTCTAGTTTCTTTTATTAATCATTAATAACATTTTCAACGTTTGAAGAGTATGTTTACATCAATGATGATAGAAACATTGTTTCTAAGCTTAAGCTAAAACGGTTAATTGTTTGACAGCCATTTACTCAAAAGTTATGGTTAAGTATTACGACTTGGTTCGTACTTTCGTTCCTATATCTATAATCATTGATAGCAACGACATCGATCGTGATAAATAACGATAATAATAAGTGAACAAGGATCATATAAACGATGAAAAAGTTAGTTTTGGGGCGTTTCGCTGTACTGTTCTCTGTTTTAGCTTGCATGCAGTTCAACGTTCAAGCGGTTGAAACCTCTGCGTTATTAAATTTCAATACCATTCAGTCATCAGGTACTCATTCTACAAAACAACAGGCGATGAAAATTAATGCCTTGATGAATGACTATCACGCGTTGCGAGAGCTAAATGGTAGTGTGCTTGTAGCAAAAAATGGCAAAATTATTTTTGAAAAAGGCTTTGGTAAAGCAAACTTTCAATGGGGTATAAAAAATGATCCCAATACTAAGTTTCGCATTGGTTCTTTAACAAAGCAGTTTACTGCAACACTAATTTTGCAGTTAGTTGAGCAAGGGAAAATAGCGTTAAACCAACCTATCAGCGAATACTTACCTTATTACCGAAAAGATAATGCTAATAAAGTTACAATTCATCAATTACTTAATCATACGTCGGGTATCCCAAATTATACTAGAGATAAAGATTTTAGAGATCAAGTGAGCAGAAATCCTTATGAAGTGAAAGCATTTATACAAAAGCACTGTAGTGATGAATTAGCCTTCGAACCAGGCAGTCAATTTCAATACAGTAATTCTGGTTATTTTATCTTAGGAGCGATCATCGAATCTGTAACAGGTGATACTTATGCCGAAGTATTAGAGCAACAAATTTTATCACCATTAAAAATGCATGATACTGGATATGATAACGGCCAAGAAATCCTCACCAACAAAGCTCAAGGCTATGATAAATTGTTAGAAGGTTATCAACACACTAGCTATGTGGATATGTCAATTCCTTACGCTGCGGGCTCAATGTATTCAACAACACGTGACTTGTTAAAATGGGACAGCGCTTTATATCAACAAACACTATTGAAAACCAGTTCATTAGCGAGAATGTTTGATGATACAAGTGGACGAAATTATGGCTATGGTTGGATGATTGAACAGCTACCCGCTGAAAAGTTTGGTCAAACGAAAACAGTGGTGAAGCATGGTGGCGGCATTAACGGTTTTAATGCGTTTATCACGCGAGTAATCGAAGATAAATACCTAGTTATTATTTTAAATAATGCAGGTGGTGCGCCAATGACAGCCATGACTGAGGGCATACTGAATATTTTGTATAATAAATCGGTTGCACCTGCACAGCAACATCCAAGATACGCACTCTATCAGCAGTATAAAAATGGTGGTATTAAAGCATTAGAACAGCATCATAAGTCGCTTAGCCAAAAAGACGAGAGTATCAGTGAACGTCAACTTAATTCTCTTGGTTACTCGTTGATTAGTGAAAAGCGATTAGCTGACGCGATCAAAATATTTACCTTTACCACGCGCGTATATCCTAAATCTGCAAATGCCTATGATAGCCTTGCAGAAGCGTATTATCTTGATGAACAATTCGAACAAGCCATGAAGTTTTATCAAACGTCACTGTCAATTGACAAGAGCAATGATAACGCTAAACAGATGATCGAAAAAATATCAGCATTGTTATAACTTTTTAACGATTATAGGAATTTGGATGAAAGTATACGGAGATAGCCAGTCCGGCAATTGTTATAAAGTTAAGCTGATGTTGTCACTGCTTGATTTAAAGCATGAATGGATCCATGTTGATATTTTAAGCGGTGAGTCTCACACCGAGGCATTTCTTGATAAAAATCCTACGGGTAAAATCCCGCTTTTAGCGCTTGATGATGGGCGTTATATTGCGGAATCAAATGCAATTATTAATTATCTTGCTACGGGAAGTGAGTTCCTCTCTACAGATCCTTTTGACTATGCAAAAGTTCAGCAATGGCAGTTTTTTGAACAATATAGCCATGAACCCTACATTGCGGTTGCAAGATTTATCGCAAAATATCTAGGGTTACCGGCAGAGCGTAAAGCAGAATATCTTGCTAAACAAGCAGGGGGGCATAAAGCGCTTCAAGTGATGGAACAACAGTTATTGAAAACGCCTTTTTTAACAGGAAATAAGATCACAACTGCTGATATCACATTATATGGTTATACACACGTTGCTGATGAAGGGGGGTTTGATCTCTTAAGATATCCCGCTATCATACAATGGCTTAAACGAATTCAGTCTTTACCAAACTTTATAGCGATGTAATAAATAGGTAACTATTGGTGATATAGCCATTCACGCAATGGTAAGTTATAGATTCATTACGTGATAAACTATAAATATCACCACATATTTATTCATGAATATAGACAACTAAACTGATGACTGTGGCTGTTTAAACGTGGTTAAATTGATACTCACCTGATCGGAGCTAATGAATTCTCATGCGCGTATACCCTATTTTAGTTCAGATATTCATCTTGAGCTTTTTACTGACTAGCTCAGCTCTAGCCCAAGAAACTGAAACCATTGATAAAAAGGTCAATGAATTAGAACAACCACTGTATAGCCCATTTATTGAACGGTATATGCTTGATGAACTCAAATCATTACGCCAAGAACAACAAGCATTAAAAGCTGAGATGATCGATAAAGTTGCTAATGCAAAGTTAGAATCATCTGACCGAGCACTTCGGTATACCGCAGACACTACAAACAATATTTTTTATATTATTACCGCTGCGGCATCAATTTTAGTCTTACTCGGTTGGAAGTCGATCAACGATATTAAAGTGCATATGGAATCAAGCACAACGAAAAGAATTGAAAAGCTTACTTTAGAATATGAGAAACGACTTAACGCCTTAGAAGATACGATTAAAGAACGCTCTAATCAAATTGTGACTGCTCAAAAAGAGTTATCAGATAGTAACCTTGTACACTCTCTTTGGATGCGGGCTGGCTTAGAAAAAAGTGATCAAGAGAAAATGAATATCTATGATCAAATATTAGAATTAAGTCCGCATGATGTAGAGGCATTGACCTACAAAGCCGATATCTTACTTGATATGAACGATGATTCGTGGGCAATATCGTTGGTGAATCAAGCGTTAGATATTGATAGTGAATATGCATTTGCCTACTGGCAAAGAGCATGCGCAAAAGCTAAGTTGGAGCAAAAGAATGAAGCGATTGAAGACATTAAACAAGCCATTGATTTATCTCCACCCTTAAGAGAAGAGTTAATGGGTGAAATGTATTTTGAAAGTTTAAAAGACGACGAAGCGTTTATTGCCTTAGCCGAGTTGTAATGGCAAATGCGTTAGCATTAGCTAAATAACAAATAAAAATCAATGAAAGGAAGGTTTAATGGCAATATATCGCGCCTTAGTACATTGGCAAAAGCAGATAGATGAAGCTTATTTAGATAACAAATATAGCCGAGGACATACTTGGACATTTGAAGGTGGCGTTAGTGTGCCTGCGTCGTCTTCCCCACATATTGTGCCGCTTCCATACTCTATCGCTGAAAACGTTGACCCAGAAGAAGCGTTTGTTGCTTCATTATCGAGTTGCCATATGTTGTTTTTTCTCGCTATGGCAGCGAAAAAGCGTTATATCGTTGAGAGTTATCAAGATAATGCCTTTGGTGAAATGGCAAAAAAAGAAGGTAAAATAATGATGACACGCGTCACGTTAGTACCAAAAATTGTCTTTAGTGGTGAGCGAATTCCAACAGCATTAGACATCGAAAAATTACATCACCTTGCCCATGAGCAGTGTTTTATTGCAAACTCAGTGAAAACTGAAGTTGTTGTTGAAATACCAGAGTAAACTAGGATTAGCAATGTCAGCTGAGTATGATTGGTATGTGGTCGATTTAGGCGATGCAATTACTGCAGATATCCCGCTTGAACGATGCAAAGCAATATTAGAACAAGGCTATCAATCAACTCATAATTTGTTGCCAATGGCCGCGTTTTATCGATATGAATCGGCAGGACTTCACTGTCACATCATGCTCTACTTAACAGCTAGTTTTCAAGACGTGGCTCAGTTACCTCAAGCTGCTTTGTGTACTAAACCCACGAACCAAGCGTTGCAGTACTTAGCGGGTGATGAAAACTATATTGTGACATAGGTATACGACGGTAAATATTTAATCAATATAGTAAAGAATACGAGCGTATGTGATTTAATTGTCACTGCTTTATTATTTTTAATTGGTATAAATGGCTTAACGCTAATGATCACCCTAAGAGCTTTTAATAATAACGATAGTGAATTACTGGTTAATTATTTAAATAATTCACAGGTTACACAATATATTACCAGTGCAATTCCTCAGCCCTATACCGCACAAGATGCCCAGTGGTGGATTTCACACAGTCAACAATCAAGTCTTATTAAAGCCATTGAATATCAAGGTGAATTTGTCGGTTGTATTTCTGCACAACGAGGAGATTTTGAATATTACCGCAGTGCAGAATTAGGCTACTGGGTTGCTCAAAAATTTTGGGGGAAGGGCATAGCAACAATTGCCGTTAAAAACTTCAGCGAATGGTTATTTACTCAAACTGATATTCTGCGACTGCAGGTTTCTGTGGTGTCATTGAACAAAGCATCTAATCGAGTGCTGGCTAAAAATAACTTTACTTGTGAAGGAATGCGTAAACATGTTTCTTATAAAAATGGTCAGTTCTTTGATGAAGAACTATGGTCATTATTAAAAAGCGACGAAGAACGTTAAACAGTTAAGTTGTTAGTACTATTACATGTGTGTGCAAATAATCTACATTTTATTGAGTGTCGGCTGGTTATAGTGCTATGTTGTAGTGATAGAAATAAAAAATAATAAAAGCACATCAAAACAACAAAGGGATAGGGCATGTCTAAAAAAAGTAATAGTGGTTATTTATTTATCTTAAGTGGCGTTTTGTTTTTATTTGCAGGGTTATTAGGCGATCAGTTGTCTTTCTACGGTGTTGCCATCATGTTTGCTATTTTAGGAGCTGTAACTATCGCTAAAAATAAGTCATCCGCTGATTCTCAACAAGAATAACTCTTTCAATTGGAGTTGGTTTTACGTTCAATCGAATAAATGTTCAGGCGATCGCTAAATTTTAACACCTGCATTACTTTGATGTGAGTGGCACTAAACGTTGGTAATTGGCATGATTAGTAACCCTTGGGTCGTCTTCCGCTACCATTGAGTAATTTTATCGAAAATGTAAACAACGCCCATCCCATTTTTAGGGAAGATCCATTATATGTCATCGCATTTTCTTATTTGCTCAAAATCTAACAACGATTATGATGCATGCACTTTTTGCTAACAGACGACATAAACATGATTGAAAGAATGGAAACAGGCGCTCGTATGAGCCGGATAGTTAAGCATAACGGTACTATTTATCTCTGCGGCCAAGTGTGTAAAGACGCAAATGATACTATTGTTGGCCAAACAACGACCATGCTTGAAAAAGTAGAAGCGTTATTAGTACAAGCTGGCAGCTCAAAAGAGCACATGTTGTCGGCAACAATATATTTGAAAACGATGGACGATTTTGCTGCAATGAATGAGGTTTGGGATGCTTGGGTGCCAGCAGGCCATGCACCCGCTAGAGCATGTGTGCAAGCGCCAATGGCAAGAGATGTGTTGCTAGTTGAAATATCTGTGATTGCTGCGGAATGTAAATAAGGAATTTTAAATGACCGTAAAATGGCAATATAAAACGTTGAGATTTGATAAGAAACAGTTTATTTCAGGCAGATTAGATTTGTCATTGCTAGATGAGAAATTAAATGCCTACGGTGATATGGGTTGGGAATTGGTCAGCCTTGATACGAATTCATCAGTATTTGGTACTGATATCGCTGCAGTTGCTGTTTTTAAACGAATAAAAGAATAACTACATTATACGCTAAATCAATGAATTAAAAAAAATGTCTGATTGTTGTAATAATTTAAGCAATGATCAGACTACATTAAGTGTAAATTACTTATTTGTTATTAGGGAGTATAGTTATGCTGGAATATTTATTGAGCCTAGATATAGTTGTTGTATTTGTTGTCGTTTTTTGTATCAGTTATTATTTTTTTGATGGTCGAGATATGTTAGCAAGTGAATGGCTAGGGTTTGAGTCTGAATCTTCAGTATCTGATGAAGACTTGACCAGTAAAAACCAAGAAATTCAGCAGTTAAAACAACGTATAGAAACTCTAGAAAAACTAGTGACGGATCCTCAGGAACAATTAAAAAGAGAAATTGATGCTCTTTAGTGTTCCAAAAAACAAGCCCAATATATAATTGGGCTTGTTACTTATTTGCCGCGAATATTTGTTAGCGGTGTTTTAATTAATGTTCATGCCCACAACCGCCTTCTGCATGTACATGGCCATGTTCAAGCTCTTCAGCTGTAGCGTCACGTACTTCGATAACTTCAACATCAAACTTTAAATCAATACCTGCAAGAGGGTGATTACCATCAACAGTAATTTCTTCATCTTGTACATCAACAACAATAACGGTTTGCTCGCCTTCATCTGTTGTTGCGCGTAATTGAGTACCAACATCTAAATCTTCAATGCCTTGGAAAAGTGACTTAGGGACCGTTTGCACAAAACCATCATGACGTTCGCCGTAGGCATTTTCTGCATTAACCTCTACTTCAAACTTATCACCAGCTTGGTGATCTGTCAGTGCTTCTTCTAGACCAGGGATCAAATAACCCGTACCGTGGATAACGGCTAAAGGTTGATTATCGTAAGAACTGTCAATAAGTGTGTCTTCGCTGTCAGAAACGGCGTAATGTAAAGTAACGACTTTGTTAGGGGCTATTTTCATAATAATTCCTAGAATTGAGGTTATTGAATTTCAAGCGTGTATGGCAGAGCCATTAAAGAAAGTTGGCACGATTGAGGGGATTTAAGTCTGTGATTGGTTGAGTCATCAGTATCACTTGCTAAAACTGCTTGAACGTACAACTCACCGTTATCGGCAAGATAATAACTGATAATGTCTCCAGCTTTTCGCCAGTTTTCGCCTAATTGTTTTTCAACCGCAAGTGGCGTTGAAAGTTCATCGCAACTACCAGTTAACGCAAACATCGCTTTTTTATTTCTACCTAGATATTGCATTCGAGCAACAGTTTCTTGGCCTAAATAACAACCTTTGGTAAAGCTAATACCATTAATGGCTTGCATGTTCAGCATTTGTGGCACATATTCTTGTTCAGCGTCAACCAAGTTAGGTATACCTTGGCTGATTTCTAATAAAGACCATACATCTTGTGAAAGCGTTGGTATTGATAGTGAGTCAATACAGTTGTTAACGGTTTCCTTTTCACCAACAAGCAGGTAACGTGGAATAACTCCATCAATATAAAGCAGGGTGATGTTGTGCTCTGTAATTGTGGGAGAGTTAATGTCAGGCAATTGAGAAAATGACTTGCTCAAGTGATTTGCTGCTTGTGTGCCACAAACTGCTGCAAAACTGACATGCGCTTGTTCAATATCAACTTTAGCGAATACACCAAATTTTTGTAGCTCGGTTAACGATTGCGTTAACGTACTAATTGGTTGAAGCAGTATTAACGCTTGTTGGTGTAAAAATAAACGAAAGCATGAGAGCACCTTCCCTTTTGCGGTACAGTGAGCGCCATGCAATAATTTATTTTCCGTTAATGATTCTACATCACAGGTAACTTGGCCTTGTAAATATTTAACTTGTTCTTCGCCTGATATGCTGATGGCGGCAACGCTACGTAACGGTAAAGTAAAAGCGTCGGGTAAAGCAGATAAACTTGGTTTCATATGCGTTTTGTGATCTGTCATGATGTAATGTATTTGATAGACTAATGATGACATAAATAAGGGCATTTGTATAAGAGACAAGCCAATAAATTCACGGTAAACCTATCTTTTTCCGTTAGGTAATTCATCAAATAACTTGGTATCGTTTAAGAGTCAGCCTGTCTGATCACATGAAAGAAAACTAACGATATAATTCGCTTAACATCAGTAGATGTTGGTAAAGTGAATTTGCTACAATGTGGCTAATGTCGTATTAAGGTAAAAAAAATGTCAGAACCTGTAAATAAAGCTAGACTCAAATGGGCATGTCGTAGAGGTATGCTAGAGTTAGACGTATTGTTTATGCCTTTTGTAGATGAAGCCTATGACGCACTTACAGAAGATAAAAAACGGATTTTCGAACGCTTATTAACTTGCCAAGATCCAGAGTTGTTTGCGTGGTTTATGGGGCACGAGGAATGTGAAGACCCACAATTCAATGAAATGGTGCAATTTATACTTAATAGAGTCAAAGTATAGAATACGTATTAAGCACTCTTTAATACTAAACCGCCTAAGCAAGGTAACCATAACCTTAGTTTTTCTATCGTTAGTAATGGTAATGTTGATGCCTTACTCTATAGGGGGGCAGTATGCTTTATTACTCAGTGGTTTATTGTATTTTTTCAGTGTTAATGTTCGCAGAGTCCATGCGAAACATTATGTAGTTAGTCTGGATAGTTTAGGACTTGCTGCCGTTAATCAGCAAAGTGCTCAGCCAATTGTACAAGGAAGCCGAATTGGCTGGTTAGGCTGTTGGTTGTATTTAGCACCTGTAAATGATGTTAGAAAACAACCAACGAAATTATTTATTTTCAAAGACAGTGTCAGCAAGCAAGACTATGCGCGTCTTTGCCGTCACATTCTTAGGTTTCAAAAGTATAATTTACAGGACGTAACTCAGTAACCTGTGCTTTTGGTAACAGTTCTGGATAATCAAGCGTGTAATGTAGCCCTCTACTTTCTTTTCTCGTCATCGCACATTTAATGATGAGTTCTGCAACCTGAACTAAATTTCGTAATTCAAGTAAATTGTTACTCACGCGAAAGTGACGATAATATTCGTCAATTTCTTTTTGTAATAATTCAACACGATGCAATGCACGCTCGAGACGTTTGGTGGTGCGTACGATACCCACGTAGTCCCACATAAATAACCTTAATTCATGCCAGTTATGCTGTATGACTACTTCTTCGTCTGAGTCAATCACGCGACTTTCATCCCAAGGCGGTAAAGCATGGTAACCTTGTTTGTGATCTAACGCTTGTTCTATATCCTTTGCAGCCGCTCGCGCAAACACTAAACATTCAAGTAATGAATTACTTGCCATTCTATTAGCGCCATGCAAACCGGTATAAGCCACTTCCCCGATAGCATAAAGGTTTTTAACATCTGTTTGGCCTTGTTGATTTATCATTACGCCGCCACAAGTGTAATGTGCGGCAGGTACTATGGGAATTGGGCTATTGGTCATATCAATACCCAATGACATGGTTTTTTCGTATATGGTTGGAAAATGCTGTTTAATAAAATCAGGTGATTTGTGGCTGATATCTAGATACATACAATCAGCGCCCAAGCGCTTCATTTCAAAATCGATAGCACGGGCCACAATGTCTCGCGGCGCTAATTCTGCACGCTCGTCAAAACTAGGCATAAACCTGCTACCGTCCGGACGTCTTAATATTGCGCCTTCACCGCGTAAAGCTTCAGTGATTAAAAAATTACCTGCTTCGGGGTGGAATAAACAAGTAGGATGAAATTGATTAAATTCCATATTTGCTACTCGACAGCCTGCTCGCCATGCCATCGCGATACCATCGCCACTGGCAATATCAGGATTCGAGGTATATTGGTATACTTTTGATGCGCCACCAGTCGCTAAGATGACTTTTTTTGCGTAAATACCTTCTACTTTTTCGGCATTACGGTTCCACACATAGGCTCCTATGCATGGCTTATTTGACTGCTTATGATCACGCACTAAATCAATTGCGTTATAGCGTTCAAAAATACGAATACGGTTATGTCGCTTTACACGTTCGATTAACGTAGTTTGTACTGCTTGACCCGTTGCATCAGCGGCATGAAGTATACGGCGATGGCTGTGCCCGCCTTCTCGTGTTAAGTGATATTTCACATCACCGTTTGAATTGTCTTCTTGATCAAACGCGACGCCTTGTTCAATTAACCACTCTAAACAAGCTCTAGCATTTTCTGCGGTATACTGTACGGTGCGTTCATCACATAACCCTGCACCTGCAATTAAAGTGTCTGCGACATGTGACTCAATACTGTCATTTTCATCGAATACGGCTGCAATGCCGCCTTGTGCATAAAAAGTTGAACCTTCATACATTTTACCTTTACTTAAAATAACCACGTCGGCATTTTGAGCTAAATGTAAGGCAAGAGTAAGTCCGGCAGCGCCACTACCAATAATTAAAACGTCACAGTTATGTTGATGATTCATATACGTGGTGAACTAAGGTGTTGTATAATGACAGGGATTTTATCTTGTAATAGGCGTTGATAACAGCATATTGGTTAGAGATCTTTATCTTTTTTAAAATAAATTAAAACTTTTTAGAACTTTTTAATGTTTCCTCAGTCTCACTTTATGCGTTTGTTATGAGCCAAATGTTTTTAAATTAAGTTGTTTGTAGGAGAATTGGCTCGAATGAGCGAACTGAACGTCGACCAAGAATTGGTTGAGCGGGTACAACGTGGCGACAAAAATGCCTATAACCTGCTAGTAACGAAGTATCAGAACAAAGTAGCAAACTTGGTGTCACGCTATGTAAGAAATCATAGTGATGTGCCCGATATTGTTCAAGAAGCGTTTATTAAAGCGTATCGTGCATTGCCTAATTTTAGGGGTGACAGTGCCTTTTATACTTGGCTATATCGAATTGCTGTAAATTGTGCAAAAAACCATATGGTTTCGAGTGGTCGTAAGCCACCAGGCACAGATGTTGAAATTGAAGATGCAGAGATATATGATTCAGGTGATGCTTTACGTGAAAATGCATCACCCGAAAAATTACTGCTAACCAAAGAAATTAAAAAGATGGTGTTTAGTACCATTGAACAATTACCGGATGATTTGCGTACAGCAATTAATTTACGTGAATTAGAAGGGTTAAGTTACGAAGAAATTGCGACAATTATGGAGTGTCCTGTTGGTACAGTACGTTCTAGAATATTTAGAGCTCGAGAGGCTGTAGATAAAAAAATTCGTCCATTACTTCAGCGCTAATAACGAAAAGGTTTAAGGTTTTTCTATGAGTGAAAGCAAATTTGAAACAGTATCTTCGCTAGTCGATAATTTTCATCATGAAGATGCGGTTTTAGACGATGTGCTAAAAGACAATGATATGTCTGAAACTTGGCAGCGTTATCATTTAATTGGTGATGTTTTGCGTGACGATGTAGCACAATCTATAGATATCGATCTTTCCGATGCTATATCAAATGCAATTGCAGAAGAGCCAACAGTGTTAGCTCCGGTGAAGAAGCCTAGCTTGCCAAGTGTCGTCAAAGCAAAAGTTGTGAGCATGGTAAAACCATTCGGACAAGTTGCTATTGCAGCGTCAGCCGCTGGTTTGATGGTGTTTGGTGTGCAAACTAATGTGGCTGACAATGATACTGCCACGCCTTATCAAGTAGTACAAACAGGTTTAGCGGTTGGTGGTGTGGCACAGCCGGTAAGTTTAAACTTTCAACAAAATACTCGCGCTGATCAACAACAAGCGATAGTTGAGCAACAACGACGTTTTCAGGCGCTTTTACAAGATCATAAGCAACAGATGAAATTTAGCGCAGTTATTCCTTCTTCTAAAGATAAGCAGCAACCGCAAGAGGCTGATAAATCGGTTAAATGAAATTAACGACTTTCCTAATTTCACTGGTGTTGATGATATCACCAGTGAAAGCGCAAGAGACGCAAGAACCTACCTCCGCCGAATCATGGCTTAAACAATTATCACACTCACTAAAAACATTAAATTTTGGTACTTCTTTTGTCGTGGTAAAGAATAACCATGCAGAACCGTATCATTGGTTCCATGGTATAAGTGAACAAGGTGATGAACTAGAAATTTTATCATTACTCAATGGCCCACGGCGAGACGTACTTAGAAAAGGCGATGTCGTAAGTTATATTGAACCGGAATTACCACCTTATTCTGTTAAAACCAGTCAAATTACTGGGCCAATTCCTAACGTGTTAAGTAATGATTTAGCTGCTCTTCAAGCGCATTATAATTTTGTTTCTGTAGGTAAAAGTAGAGTGTTAGGTCGTGGTGCTCAGGTCATTCGTATTGTACCAAAAGATAATAGTAAGTACGCCTATTGGCTATGGTTAGATCAACATACAAGCTTATTATTAAAATTGGCCGTGATCACTCGAAAAGGACAGCAACTTGAACAAGTACAGTTTACCCACCTTGATATTACTGAACAGCCAGCAGAGAGCTTAATACAATTAAATAGTACTGAATTACCTGATGTTGTTGATATTCCTGAAGGCTATCAGCAACAAAAACTTGCATGGAAAGTGGAATGGCTGCCGCAAGGTTTTGAGCGTATTAATGCCAATAGACACCGCATTGTTTCAACAAAAGAACCTGTTGAATTTCAATTATTTAGCGATGGGTTAGCTGAGGTGTCAATTTATGTTACCCCGAGCAAAGAGCAGCAGCGTGCTACTGATTACGTGATGGACGGAGCAACCGTTGCATTAAGCCAAGTAGTGAAAGGGCTTGAAGTGAGCGTTGTTGGTAAAGTGCCTACCCAAACTGCGAAACGTATAGCTGATTCTGTTAGGCTTGTTTCTGGAGCAGCCCCTTGATAGAAGAGCATGCACAAGTCATAGAAATTAATGGTGAACAAGCTGTTGTGCAAACAACCGTTAAGTCAACGTGTAGTGGCTGCCAACAACTAGAGTCATGCGGCAGTGGTCAAGTAGCGAAGGCTTTTGGGCAAAAGCAAGTAAGTTATCAAATTAATGCAACCACACCCGTAAATATTGGCGATAATGTACTAATTGGTTTATCTGAACAGGTTTTATTATCGGCAGCTTGGCAGGTGTATTTATGGCCATTAATAGGGTTATTTGTCGGCAGTATTACCGGGCAATATTTTTTTGCTTTAATGAATTTTACTCATGAGTTATTTGCGTTATTTACGGGCATTTTAGGTGGATATTTAGGGTTTAAATGCGCGCAGTTTAAGCAACAACGTGCCGCATCAGATGAGCGTTGGCATGCAAAACTATTGAAAGTAATTCAACACAACGAAAGCTCTTCTCAACGCATTAATCTTAGTTAATAATCTATTAAAATACGATTTTTTCCTCAATATCCCAACAAAAGATAGCCCCCACGCGCTAAATTAGATAAAATCTCGCCACTATTATTTTGTGAAAGCTGTTTATTAATTTTCTTCTATGAAACATATCCGAAATTTTTCCATTATTGCTCATATTGACCACGGTAAATCTACGTTGTCTGATCGTTTAATCCAACATTGTGGAGGTTTGACTGCGCGTGAGATGGAATCACAAGTGCTAGATTCAATGGATCTTGAGCGCGAGCGTGGTATTACAATCAAAGCACAGAGTGTGACTTTAGATTATAAAGCGAAGGATGGTGAAACGTATCAGCTAAACTTTATTGATACGCCAGGACATGTCGACTTCTCTTATGAAGTTTCACGCTCGTTAGCGTCTTGTGAAGGTGCTTTACTTGTTGTTGATGCAGGTCAAGGTGTTGAAGCACAGACCGTTGCAAACTGTTATACCGCAATAGAAATGGATTTAGAAGTACTGCCAATTCTTAATAAAATTGATTTACCACAAGCTGATCCAGATCGTGTAAGTGAAGAAATAGAAGACATTATCGGTATTGATGCGACAGGTGCGGTAGCTTGTTCGGCTAAAACCGGTATTGGTATTGAAGATGTATTGGAATGCATCGTGGCAAATATTCCAGCACCAGAAGGTCAACCAGATGCTAATTTGCAAGCGTTAATTATCGATTCATGGTTTGACAATTATCAAGGTGTTGTGTCGCTAGTTCGTGTTATGAACGGAGAAGTGCGAAAAGGCGATAAAATGTTAGTGATGTCGACTGGGCAAACACACATTATCGATAAAGTGGGTATTTTCACCCCGAAACAAACAGAAACAGGCGTATTAAAAACCGGTGAAGTAGGTTTTATCATTGCCGGCATTAAAGAAATTCATGGTGCCCCTGTTGGCGATACCATCACTATTGCTAAGAAAGAAGCGGAAGCGCCGCTTGCTGGTTTTAAAAAAGCTCAACCGCAAGTTTACGCGGGTATTTTTCCAATAAGCTCTGATGATTATGAAAGCTTTAGAGACGCATTAAACAAACTTAGTTTAAATGATGCTTCTTTGTTTTTTGAACCAGAAAATTCTTCTGCATTAGGTTTTGGTTTCCGTGTTGGTTTTCTTGGTATGTTGCACATGGAAATTATTCAAGAACGTTTAGCCCGCGAATATGATTTAGACTTAATAACGACTGCTCCTACAGTAAATTATGAAGTTGAAACGACTAAAGGCGAAGTGTTATCTATCGATAACCCGAGTGATTTACCTCCGGTAAACGATATTGCTGAAATTCGTGAACCTATTGTTGTAGCCAATATTTTAGTACCCCAAGAGCATTTGGGTAATGTGATTACTTTATGTATTGAAAAACGTGGCGTACAAAAAGATATTATTTATCACGGCAAGCAAGTTGCGGTAACTTATGAATTACCGATGGCTGAAGTGGTCATGGACTTTTTTGATAAGTTAAAATCAACAAGTCGTGGTTATGCATCTCTTGATTATCATTTTATCCATTTTCAAGCGTCTGATATGGTTAGAGCTGACGTAATGATCAACGGTGATCGCGTTGATGCATTAGCGATGATCACGCATCGTTCTAATTCAGTAGCTCGCGGTAGAATGCTTGTAGATAAATTGCGTGAACTTATTCATCGTCAAATGTTTGATATTGCCATTCAAGCGGCTATTGGCAATAACATTATTGCGCGTACTACAGTAAAACAATTGCGTAAAAACGTAACGGCAAAATGTTACGGCGGCGATATTTCACGTAAGAAAAAACTATTGCAGAAGCAAAAAGAAGGTAAGAAACGCATGAAACAGGTAGGTAATGTAGAAGTACCTCAAGAAGCGTTCTTAGCAGTCCTTAAACTGGAAAATTAAAGGTAAATTATGGCGGTATATTTTTCGATTTTATTGGTCATATTGACAGTAATTACAGGTGTTGTATGGCTAGCCGATAAATTTTACTGGGCACCACAACGACGTGTGCAGTTAGCCATAGCGCAAAAGCAATGTGATGGTGAACTAGATTCAGACATAGCAGAAAAAATATTAGAGGCACCATTTTTCATTGATACGCCAGTACAAATATTTCCGGTGATTGCGTTTGTATTAGTGTTGCGCTCTTTTTTATATGAACCTTTTCAAATTCCGTCAGGTTCTATGATGCCAACCTTACTCGACGGTGATTTTATTTTAGTTAATAAGCACACTTATGGCTTACGTGACCCAGTATTACGTAATAAATTTATTGAAATTAGCGAACCTGAACGTGGTGATGTAGTTGTGTTTAAATACCCTGTTGATACACGTATAGATTACATTAAGCGTGTGATTGGCTTACCGGGTGATCGCATTATTTATCGAAATAAGTCGTTATATATTAAAACAACATGTACCGATGAAAACTCTGCATGTGAAGAGTTTACGCAGATCCCACATACCTTTGTCAGTAATGGTGATTATAGTGATGGTGACATTGAATTGACGCGATACACCGCTGAATTACCTACGAAAAAACACGATATTTTAGTTAATAATTTAATTGCACCTAGAACAGAGCACTATTACAAACAAAATGGTACGCAACGTGATGAATTTGTAGTACCTGAAGGCCATTATTTTGTGATGGGCGATAATAGAGATAATAGTCTTGATGGTCGTTTTTGGGGATTTGTGCCAGAAGAAAATTTAGTGGGTGAAGCGGTCTTTATCTGGATGAGTTTTGATTTCGAACGCACGGTAGATGATATTTTACCCACTTGGATACCTACAGGTATTCGCTTTTCTCGTTTAGGTAGCATTAATTAATGGTAAAAAATACGCCACAAGCAATGGCGCGGTTAGAAAAACGCTTAGGCTATCATTTTAATGATCCAGCCTTGTTATTACGTGCGTTAACACATCGAAGTGCTAAAGGGCAGCATAATGAACGCTTAGAGTTTTTAGGTGATTCAATCTTGGGTTTTACTATCGCGCAAGCGTTATATGAAAAGTTTCCGAAAGAAAATGAAGGTGACCTAACACGCATGCGGTCAAGTTTAGTACGTGGTGTAACTTTAGCGGAAATTGGCCGAAACTTTGAGCTTGGCCAACATCTCATTTTAGGCCCTGGAGAATTGAAAAGTGGTGGCCATCGACGTGAATCTATTTTAGAAGATGCGGTTGAAGCTATCATAGGCGCGGTCTTTTTAGATTCAAATATTGATATTTGTAAGCAATTAGTGCTTTCTTGGTTTGAACAAAGGCTCAATGATATTCAACCGGGTCATTCACAAAAAGACCCTAAAACACGCTTACAAGAGTACTTACAAGGTCGAAAAATTGCCTTACCACTCTATGAGGTTATTAATACAACAGGTCAATCTCATAACCAAGAATTTACAGTGCGCTGTTCCACACGAGAAATTTCTGAACCTGTGATCACTAAGGGCACAAGTAGACGAAAAGCAGAACAAGCAGCCGCTGAAAAAGTACTAAGTTTAATTTTGTCGACCAAAACAAACGCTAAGCAAGCGAGGAAAAAAGATGACTGAACAGCATTGCGGCTTAGTAGCGATTGTTGGTAGACCAAACGTAGGGAAATCTACTTTACTTAATGCACTATTGGGGCAAAAAGTAAGCATTACCTCTCGTAAACCTCAAACAACAAGACATCGTATTTTAGGTATTCTTACCGAAGAAGATAAACAAGCAGTATTGGTGGATACACCAGGTTTGCATGCTGATGAAAAAAGAGCAATAAACCGCTTTATGAATCGTGCAGCAAGCAGTTCTATCGCTGAGGTAGAGTTAGTGCTTTTCCTTGTTGAAGGTACGCATTGGACTTCTGACGATGAACTTGTATTAAACAAAGTAAAAAATGCCAAAGTACCTTGTGTGTTAGTGATTAATAAAGTGGATAATGTTCAAGACAAAGAATCGTTGTTACCGCACTTGCAAAAGTTAGGACAGCTGCATACTTTTCAAGAGATCATGCCAATATCTGCAACTAAAGGCGATAACGTAGAAAAAATTAAACAATTGTGTTTATCGTCATTACCGTCTGGTGAATTTTGGTTTCCTGAAGATTATATCACCGATCGTTCAAGTCGTTTTATGGCATCAGAAATTATTCGTGAAAAATTAATGCGCTTTACTGGTGATGAACTGCCTTATTCAACCACGGTTGAAATTGAGCAATTTAAAATGGACGATAAAGGCGTATTACACATTAATGCATTGATTTTAGTAGAACGTAATAGTCAAAAACGGATGGTTATCGGCAACAAAGGTGAACGTCTGAAAACCATTGGACGTGAGGCGCGCATTGATATGGAAGCGTTGTTTGAACGTCAAATATTTCTTGAATCATGGGTAAAAGTAAAGTCAGGTTGGGCTGATGATGAACGAGCTCTACGTAGCTTAGGCTATGGTGATGATTACTCGGGTTAATGGTACATACGCATGCAAGAGTTAGAGCAAAATGCTTTTTTGTTGCATGCAAGGCCCTACAAAGAACATCAAATAATTGCTGAATTTATCACGGAGCAACAGGGCAAAGTATCAGCAATCACCTATACAGGCAACTCTGTTAAATCAAGTAAAAAAGCATTATTACAACCTTTTATCCCATTAAAGGTGGCCTTTAAAGGTCAACGAAGCCTTAAAACTATCACGTTGTTAGAAGCAACAGCCAAATCATGGCATTTAACCGGAAATTATTTATTTAGTGGGTTTTATTTAAATGAATTGCAAAATAAATTACTGGATGAGTTATTGCCAATGCCCAATATTTTTCAGCAATATCAGCAATCATTAACGCAGTTGGCTGAGCAGCAACCGATAGAACCCATTTTACGTAACTTTGAACGTCATCTATTAGATGAGCTCGGTTATAGCATTGATTTTTCATTAGCATTTGCGTGTTCAACGCCGAATTGTCATTATGTGCCAGAACAAGGACTTGTAGTTGAGCAATTAAATTTACGATTGCCACGATATTCTGTTGAGCATTTACAGGCAATCGCACAAAATGAATTAGCAGACGAACACGTGTTACAGACCTATAAAAGATTAATGCGAGAAGTCTTCCATCATTTGCTTGATGGTAAACCACTGAACAGCAGAAAACTATTTATTAAAAGAGACTGAAGATGAAAGATATTTTACTTGGCGTGAATGTAGACCATATTGCAACGTTACGACAAGCACGTGGCACAAACTATCCTGATCCTGTGTATGCAGCCTCAGTTGCTGAACATGCCGGAGCTGACGGTATTACTATTCACCTACGCGAAGACCGCCGCCATATCTTAGATCGCGATGTAAAACTAATGAAGCAAACACTTCATACGCGAATGAATTTAGAAATGGCCGTTACAGAAGAAATGTTAACGATTGCTTGTGAAGTTAAACCTACTTTTGTTTGTTTAGTGCCTGAAAAGCGTGAAGAGCTAACCACAGAGGGCGGCTTAGATGTAGCTGGTCAGTTAGATAAAATGACAGGGGCAGTTGCTCGACTAGCTGATCAAGGGATTCAAACGAGTCTCTTTATTGATGCAGAAAAAGCACAAATTGATGCTGCAATTGCAAGTAAAGCGCCCTATATTGAGATTCATACTGGCCAGTATGCTGAAGCGAAGAATGAAGCAGAGCAAGCGATTGAGCTTGAGCGGTTAATTGAAGGTATTCAATATGCGCATCAAGGTGGTTTAAAAGTAAATGCAGGGCACGGTTTAACTTATTTTAACGTAAAACCTATTGCAGCGATCCCTGAAATAATTGAGTTAAATATTGGTCATGCGATCATCGCTCGAGCAGCTATAGATGGCCTAGATAAGGCAGTTCGAGATATGAAAAGGTTAATGCTAGAAGCAAGAGTTTAGCCATATGTCAGTGGTTGGAATTGGTACTGACATTGTAGAGATTGATCGACTTATTGCAATGTCAGACAAAGTGTTAGAAAAGCTTGCGCATAGGGTATTAACACCAACTGAGCTGAGTAAATATAAGTCACTTAAGTTTCCTTTACCTTTTTTAGCTAAACGATGGGCAGGTAAAGAAGCTGCTGCAAAAGCGTTAGGTACAGGTATTGCTGCAGGGGTGTCTTTTCAACAAATGGAAATTATCACCTTAGCAAGCGGACAGCCTAGCTTAAAATTAACTGACGTGGCATTAATGAAAGCGAAAGAACTAACCGCTGAATCTTGGCACATTTCTCTTTCTGATGAAACGCATTATGCAACCGCATTTGTTGTTTTATCACGTTAATATGAACATGTTAACGCTTATCATTAAACTATCATGTAGATAAAGTGGTCAAGCAGCTATTTTTTAGTCTATACTTGTTAATAGTTGTGTTTAAAATTTGCTCAATAGGTGTGTTATGCAGTCACTAAAACAACCCATGGTAGACAGGCGACGGGAACCTCCAGAACAGTCAGTGTGGTGGACCAAGTTATCATTAGCGCAAAAATTTTCAGCGAGCAGCCTTGGAAAGTTTGGTTACGAGCTTGCTTTTATTCGTAATGAAAATGGTCATAGTCTTGCAGTCTTAACCTGCAATGGCGGGTTGGCAGTCGTTAACGAAGAAGGTGATATCAATACGTCACCAGATATTCAATTACGTGACTAAATAATCTATTTATTAGTCCTCTTGTTTGTTTGATATGGTTTCTATTTCTGTTAAAGCTTGTGTAGAGTAGGCTATTATTCTATCTACGTGTTCAAAAAACTCATAAAATTCTGGTTCTAATTCATCTATTCCTGCCCCTCTTTTTAGCTCTGTTTCAATCTGGTGAACCATTTTTCCAAGATCAGGTACACCCGAATAACAGCAAGCTCCATTTAGCTTATGGATCAATATTTTTAATCGTTCTAGATCCTGTGAAGCGAGTGACTCGGTAACGTCTTGCTTTACCTCAGGTAGGCTTTCAATTAACCCTGTTAACATATCTTGTGCAAGCTTTTGTTTTCGTCCTGCACGTTTTAACGCTAGCGGCCAATTGATAATCGATGAGGTAACAATAGATATTGTACCGTTATCGCCTGTATTTTCTAAAAGGTTATCAGTTGGTAATTTTTCATGTTCGCTGGCAGAAAATTCAGCATTGAGTATTCTCGCTCGTGATGCTTGGGTACCGAGTAAATCTAAATCACAATACTCATAGATGGTGTGCCGTAACATGGTTTCATCAATAGGTTTGGTCATGTATGAATCAAACCCTTCTTTTAATAATTTATCTTTTTCGCCACTTAATGCATGAGCAGTAACTGCGATGATTGGTGTTTGTTCATTTAATGAATTTGCTTTTATATGTTTAAGTGCACTAATGCCATCCATTACTGGCATTTGAATATCCATGAATATAAGTGCAAATTTTTCACTTTGACAGATGTTTACTGCTTCTTGTCCATTAACAGCCGTGAGTACTTCACTGACTTGCTCCATTAATAATGCATTGATTAATTTTAAGTTTGCGTCATTGTCATCAACAGCTAACACTTTAATAGGCACTTTATGTTCTAATACTTCTGTTAAAGAATTAGCAAAATCAAAATGTTCTGGAACGAGCGATTTACATAACTTTTCTGGCGTTAATGGTTTACTTAAGCAGCTTTTTGCACCGAGAACGAGTAATGCTTCTTGTAAGTTAGGAGAGTTACTATTGATAGCAAGGTGAATCGAAGGTATGTGCGCTTTTAAAGAAACGATGAGTTGTTTTAATTCATTAATCGCTGTAGGTGTTATTTCATGACCTATAAGCGCATAATCGAATTGCTTTTTATTGGTTAATGCTGCCGTTACCTGCTCTAAATTTTCAACGGGTGTAACGTGCATCTGCCAACTTTCTAGAATTTCACTATTCGCGATTCGACTGTGTGTGTGTGATTCTAAGTATAAAATGCGCTTATTTTTTAAGGCAGATGGACTTAATAATGCATCGTCTGGAATCGGGTTGATTTCACATTGAAAAGTAAACCAAAAGGTTGAACCATTTTGCTCGTTACTGATAAAACCAATATCACCGTTCATTTCTTTCACTAAACGTTGTGAAATCACAAGGCCTAAACCAGTGCCGCCATATAATCTTGTAACACTTTGATCGCCTTGGCCAAAGGCCTCGAAAATCGAAGCTTGTTGTGAGGTATTAATACCAATGCCTGTATCGTGTACTGTGATCTTAAGTTGTGCAATATTGTCATTTTGACGTTCACAATCAATATCAATATTCACAGAACCTTTGTCGGTAAATTTAATTGCATTATTAGCTAGGTTTATCAGTACTTGCTTAATGCGCATGGCATCGCCAATTAACGAATCAGGTACGTTAGGCACAACACGTAACGATAACTCAATATTTTTGCTATGTGCGCTAGGCGCTAATAATATAGTAGATTCTTCAACGGTTTCACGCATTGAAAAAGGAATTTTTTCAATCACCATTTTACCGGCATCAAGTTTTGAAAAATCTAAAATGTCATTAATAATGGCGAGTAAATTAGCAGCTGAACGTTCTATTGTTTGTAAATAATCACGTTGTGTATCTGACAATGGCGTTTTTAATACTTGGCGGGTAAAACCGATAACACCATTTAATGGGGTTCTTAATTCGTGGCTCATATTTGCCAAAAACTCTGATTTAACTTTATTGGCTTCTTGTGCTTTACGTTTCGCAATATCTAATTCAACGTTTTGAATTTCAAATTGCTCTAAACTTTCTCGTAAATCAAGCGTTGCTTGGTCAATGCTTCGTTGCATTTCATCTTGATAATCACCAAGTGACTGCGCCATGGCATTAACACCATTTTTAAGAAAGTTTAATTCACCAATTAACTGCCCGGTGACTCGGCTTTCTAATTTTCCTTCTCTTATTCTATCAACCGCTTGCACCATAGAAGTGATAGGGCGTGTTACATTTTTAATTAACGTGATAGATAAAATAGCACTAAGAAATGCCCCTACCAAAGCAATAGAAAAAGCGATTAAAAATTGATTTTGTTGTGCAAATTGAACACTGTTCTTATCTATTTGCATGGCCACATAACCTAACGTAACTTGTTGTAAGTTATTGTTAGCAATGACTTGCGTGTTACTTTTCTCATCGATGATAGGGGTACGCAAAATAAGATGATCATCATGATGAATAATTTGTGTGTTCAGGGGAATTTGATCACCAACTGAAATACGCATAATTTCGGTATCACCATGATAAGCGCTGGTTACAAATACTTGGTTATCTTTAGTGAAAATTGTAATGCTTTTTACCAATGACGACTGACTACGGTGCGCAAAATTTACTAATTCTCTTAGGCTACTGCGTTCTTTCTCTTGTAGGCTTTTGGTGGCAGATATTGCAATTGGTTCAATGATACTACGGGAACGATTTTCTAAATATTCATTGAGATTTGTGTAACTGGAATACGAAAAATAACTTGCAATAAACAACCCTATTAAGGTTGTTGGTACGATAGTGAGTAAGATAACCCAGTCTTTTAGACTTAATTTCTGCATAAGTTATTCACGGTTCAACCGATTAGCTAAGGTAGGAGGTGTTTTACTTTGTTGTATGATATTTATTCACATTCAAAACATTCAAAGCAACACGCCCTAATAATTTGTCTGTAATCTTTCACACATTCCGTGTGATTTTTTGTATCATGGCATAGTCAACAAACAATTTCATTAGCTAAATCAAATTGTCCTTAGCTCTTATGTACATGATAAAACACCTAAAGGTATGGAAGTAAAATGGTTTCGGTACGTAAATCACATCAAATGACTCTCACGAGCTTTACACAATGGTTAGATACATTGTCATTATCATTTGAGAAAAAAAATGCGCTAGCGTTATTGTGGCAACAGCACTATACGTTATTTTCACAGCATAATGAATGTGAAACTAAAGCACTTGAAATGGTTGAAATTTTAGCAAGTCTTAACTTAGATAAAGACTCACTTTGTGCTGCTATTATTATTCCATTAATAGAATATCAATTGATCACGCTATCAACAGTGCAAGAAACGTATAGCAAAGATATTTACTTACTTTGCAAAGGCGTGTCTCAAATGGATGCTATTAAAACCTTGCAGCAAACGCAATCAAGTAATGTCTCTGTTAATCAAGTGGATAATATTCGCCGCATGTTACTTGCCATGGTTGAAGATGTACGAGCGGTTGTTATTAAGTTAGCCGAGCGTTTAGTGCATTTACGATTGGTTAAAAATGCTGATGAAGAAAACCGAGTACTTGCTGCCAAAGAAACTGCGAATATTTATGCTCCGTTAGCAAACCGTTTAGGTATTGGTCAATTAAAATGGGAACTGGAAGATATTTCTTTTCGCTATTTGCACCCTAATACTTACATGAAAATTGCTAAATTGCTTGATGAAAAACGCTTAGATCGCGAAAAATACATGGTAGA
Source organism: Thalassotalea sp. 1_MG-2023 (assembly GCF_030546745.1). Taxonomy (GTDB): domain Bacteria; phylum Pseudomonadota; class Gammaproteobacteria; order Enterobacterales; family Alteromonadaceae; genus Thalassotalea_C. The sequence goes on along the minus strand of NZ_JAUOPD010000011.1, from coordinate 24,678 downwards.
TTTTGTTGCAAGCTTAACTCATAAAATAGCTGAAACTGGCATTATTGGTGAAGTCTATGGAAGACCGAAACACATTTATAGTATTTGGAAAAAAATGCAGAAAAAGTCGTTAGACTTCGATCAGCTTTTTGATGTAAGGGCAGTACGAGTTGTTGTAGACAAGCTTCAAGATTGTTATGGCGCGCTTGGTATAGTACATACAAACTGGAAACATTTACCAAACGAATTTGATGACTATGTCGCCACACCAAAAACCAATGGTTACCAGTCTATACACACGGTTGTCTATGGCCCAGAAGGCAAAACAATCGAAATTCAGATACGTACCAAGCAAATGCATGATGATGCTGAGCTAGGTGTTGCTGCACATTGGCGTTATAAAGAAGGTACAGCGTCAGGAAAGTCGACAGGCTTTGATGAAAAAGTTAGTTGGCTACGAAAAATTTTACAATGGCAAGAAGATGTTACCGAAAGTGGCGAACTTCTTGATGAACTACGCAGCCAAGTGTTTGAAGATCGAATTTATGTGTTTACGCCCAATGGCGATGTGATTGACTTACCTACAGGTGCCACCCCATTAGATTTTGCTTACTATATTCATTCTAATGTTGGGCATTGTTGTATCGGCGCGAAGGTGTTTGGCAGAATTGTGCCCTTTACCCACCAGTTACATACTGGCGACCAAGTTGAAATACTTACCAGTAAGACCCCTAATCCAAGCAGAGACTGGTTAAACCCTTCGCTTAATTACTTACACACGCCTAGAGCTCGTGCAAAAGTGCAACATTTCTTTAAGTTGCAAGACAGAGATAAACATATCAGCCTAGGCAAAGAACAACTTGAGCTTGAATTAACAAAGTTTAATTGTGAAAAAGCCGATTTATCAGCGGTTTGTCAACGGTTTAATGTAAATAACACTGAAGAGCTTTATGCTTCAATAGGCTCAGGAAATGCTAGGCTACAGCAAGTCGTTAATTTTATCGTTGCACAAGAAGAAAAACATAAGGGTGTTTCTGAAATTGATCCACAATCTTTAGTAAAACAGAGCCCTACTCATCAGCAACTTAAAGCGGATAAAAATGGCATTACGGTGTCTGGTGTCGGTAATTTATTGACTCATATGGCGAAATGTTGCCAACCAGTGCCCGGTGATGACATCGTAGGGTTTATCACCCAAGGCCGTGGTATTTCAATACATAGAAGTGATTGCGAACAATTTAGTCATTTATTAACGCAGCACCCCGAACGTGAGGTAGAAGTTCAATGGGGAGAGCATGATTCAACATCTTATCAGGTTTCTTTATTGGTCACAGCTTATGACCGTCAAGGTTTACTTAGAGATATTTCAACTATTGTGGCAAATGAACGATTGTTAATTATTGGTTTTGAATCAAAATCTGATAGAAACGAACATACCACAACTATGACAATACAATTAGAAGTTTCTCATCAAGAAAGGTTGCAAAAGCTCATTGCAAAATTTTCGCAATTAGATGATGTTATAGAGGTTAAAAGAAAATAATCATGCTTAACGAAAAGCCATCAATAGAAAAACTACGTTGGATCATGGCTAAATTGCGTGATCCAGATACAGGCTGCCCATGGGATATTAAACAAACTTACGCAAGCGTTGTGCCGCATACGATTGAAGAAGCTTATGAAGTTGCGGATGCAATTGCACAACATGATTATACAGAACTTGAAAAAGAACTCGGAGACTTATTATTCCAAGTGGTCTTTTACGCACAACTTGGTGAAGAAGAAAAACGATTTGATTTCGATTCAGTGCTCGCTGCAGTGTGTGAGAAGTTGATAAGGCGTCATCCACATGTATTTTCAGATAGTGATTTAACCTCAGATGAAGAAATTAAACGAAACTGGGAGCAAGAAAAAGCCAAAGAGCGTGCTGAAAAAAACAACTCAAATAATTTGAGCATTCTTGCGGATATTCCAAAGGCATTACCTGCTTTGTCACAAGCTGCAAAAATACAGAAACGTTGTTCGCATGTTGGTTTTGATTGGCCAGATATAAATCAAGTAATTGAAAAAGTAGAAGAAGAAATTCAAGAAGTAAAAGATGAACTTGCGGGTGACAAAGCAGGGCTTGCTGAAGAGCTTGGCGACTTATTGTTTGCCGTGGTGAATGTCTGTCGGCATGCTAAGCAAGATCCAGAAGCGCTACTTCGACAAGCAAACGCCAAATTCACCAGACGATTTCAGCATGTAGAAAAACAAGTGAGTTGTGCTAATAAATCATTTACTGACCATGACTTAGCGATGCTTGAACAATATTGGCAACAGGCAAAAGCTCAAGAAAAATTACAACATAAGGACTAATCATGCAACAACCCGAACTTGTCGATTGTCAATTAACGGTAGCCGATAACATCGCGACCTTAATGTTTGCCCGCCATGACGTGCGTAATGCGTTAACGGGTACTGCTATTGCCGATGATATTGTTGCAGTGGTAAATTGGGTCAACAGTCAACCGAGTATTGCGGTATTGATTATCACAGGTGAAGGGTCTGCTTTTTCTGCGGGAGGCAATATTAAAGATATGGCTGATCGCGTGGGTGATTTTGCCGGCGATGTTGAAACACTTGAACAACGCTACCGTCAAGGTATCCAACGTATTCCTAAAGCACTCTACCGTTGTGAAGTACCGGTGATAGCTGCCGTCAATGGCCCAGCAATCGGTGCAGGGTTTGATATTGCAAACATGTGTGATATTCGAATAGCAAGTGAAAGAGCCAAATTTGGCGAAACTTTCATAAATTTAGGTATTATCCCAGGTGATGGTGGCGCTTGGTTTATGCAACGGCTTATAGGCTATCAACAAGCTGCACATTTAACCTTCTCAGGCAAAGTAATTGATGCTGAAAAAGCGAAAGAACTTGGTATTGTGTTATCGGTTGTGCCTGACAATTCATTACAAGATGAAGCCGAAAAATTAGCAAAAGAAATGGCTGATAAACCGACTCATGCGCTGCGCATGAGTAAACGATTAATGCAGATTGCGCAAAGAACTGAATTAGATGACTTTCTAGATATATGCGCGGCCTTTCAAGGGATTTGTCACAATAACCCTGAGCATATCGAGGCTGTTAAAGGGCTAATGAATAAATTGGCCAAATCATCATGAACCCTTGGTTGCATCACTTTATTATTTTTATTCGAAAATATGCGAACAAATTGATACGCATCCCTTTACCTGCTTTAGTGACTGGGTCAAATCATTTAGATGATGTTCCTGAATTATTACAACGACATGAAAAGTCATGCGTTTTTATTGCTACCGACAATGGCTTAATGCAGTTAGGGTTAATCAAACCGCTGTTAAAACTGTTAGACGCAAAAGGTATCAAGTATCATGTTTTTGACCAAATCACACCAGATCCATCCATTGAAATCGTAGAGCAGGGAAAAAGGAGCTTTATTGAACATCAATGTGACGCCATTATTGCCTTTGGTGGAGGCTCGGTGATTGACTGTGCAAAGGGGGTAGCCGCCAGCGTTGTTAAGAATAAATCTATTGCTGCTCTTAGTGGTTTATTTCGAGTGCGTAAAAAGTTACCTTATTTTATTGCTATTCCAACTACTGCGGGAACAGGCTCAGAAACAACCTTGGTTGCGGTTGTAACGGATGTCGCTAAACAGCAAAAGTTTACTGTCATTGATCCGTGTTTAGTGCCTGCGGTAGCACTATTAGATCCCGTCCTAACGATTGGCTTACCCAAACAAATTACCGCGGAAACAGGCGTTGATGCTCTTACGCATGCCATTGAATCATATCTTAGTAAACATGCCACAAGGTTAACAAAATATTATAGTTTACAGGCATTGAAAGGTATTTTTACTTCATTACCGCTTGCTTATGAAAACGGTACAAACGAAACCGCACGGCATGAAATGTTGTTAGCCAGTTATTATGCTGGGGCTGCTTTTACAAGAGCTTCAATCGGCTATGTACATGCTATCGCCCATCAACTTGGTGCGGTGTATCATATCCCTCATGGCAGAGCGAATGCGGTGTTATTGCCGCATGTACTTGAGTTTTCAAAGCATAAATCTATCGAGAAGTATGCTGAACTTGCGGTCAGTTTAGGGTTTTGTGAAAAAAGCGAGAGTAACAAGTTTCAAGCCGATACCTTTTTAACGCGAGTAAATTCACTGCTTAGGCATTTAAATATACCTACTTACTTTGAACAGTTACGTACAAAAGATATTCCTTTATTAGCAAACCGAGCAATAAAAGAAGCTTATTGTGATTACCCTGTGCCAACATTAATGAGTGTCATGGAATGCCAAGCAATATTGCATAAGCTTTGTAAGAACAACCCTGTATAAATAGATGAGCATATACAGACTGTAAAAAAGAAAAAGCGCCAAATGGCGCTTCTTTACTTAAAAACTAGTGTTTACGCGTCGTTTGGTAAATCAGCGTTGTGATACACCTGTTGAACATCATCACAATCTTCTAACATGGCCATAAACTTTTGAAAGTTAGCAATATCTTCTTCTTCAGTAATGTCAACGTAGGTTTGTGGTACCCATGAGATTTCTTCAACTTCTAAGGTAAACTCTGGCATGGTTTCAGCGAATGCAGTTTTAATTTTATAAAACTCAGTGTGTGGTGCATAAACAGTGATCACGCCGTCTTCTAATTCAACATCTGTCACGTCAATATCAGCCATCATTAGGTTTTCTAGTACCACTTCGTCGTCTTCACCTTTAAAAGCAAAAACTGCTTGGTGATCAAACATGTGAGACACAGTACCGGTAGAGCCAATTTTTGAATGTGTTTTTGTAAAACACTGGCGCACATCTTTAATAGTGCGGTTGCCGTTATCAGTTAAACAATCAATGATCACCATACAGTTACCAGGGCCGAAACCTTCATAACGTGCTTCAGAGTAATCTTCACCACCCGCGCCACTTGCTTTATCAATTGCTTTCTCAATAACGTGTGAAGGCACCTGATCTTTTTTGGCTTTTTCAATCAAGCTACGTAAGGCTAGATTTCCGTCTGGGTCGCTGCCGCCACTTTTAGCTGTAGCGTAAATGGCTTTACCATATTTAGAATACACTTTGGTTTTTTGTCCGGCGGTTTTCGCCATAGATTCTTTACGGTTTTGAAACGCTCTACCCATCTTGCATCGTTCTCTTAAGGTTTTAAAATGCGTAGATTCTAGCAAGCTATGCTGATGCTTTCTAGTAGCTAAACTGAACTGGGGATAGCAATACTTGTTAAAATCAAAAATTCAGTAAAATAATTTTTAGTTTTGCTATGAATAGCTCGTTGTCAGTGACGTTAAATAGACATCAACGTTGTGCGGTTGTCACTCACTAAATGTACTTATAATGTTCGCTGGTTAATTGACAGAACTCATCTTTACGCTAGTGTGTGGATTAGAAAGAAGAGGCGAGAACTTAAGCTTCATTCTCGCCGAATTAGGTTATTAGTTGCATTCGTTTATATCACTCTGTCGTTGATTAATTATCTGTGTTTGCTGTAATACATTAATGTCCCATTGTGCGAGATTTAAATGTGTTAATTGATGCAATAATAGCGATTGTTTTGATAAGTAATCTGTTAGCATGTTGCGTTTCATTATATGCTCCTTATTATTCTGTTAACTCAACAGTGTCAGTACCTAAAGTTCTTTTGCTCATGCTTACTTTTAAATACGCTAAGTTATCTTTAATCACCTTGCTATCAGATAGTAAAAGCGCACTGCTAAAATCTTCAAGAGCACCATAGCTATCGTCTTGTAAATAACGAACAATACCGCGGTTACTTAACGCTAATGCTTTAATAAATTTACCTTCGCGGCTTCTTGCTGCATGAGCGTCAATTCCTTCGATTGCGTCAGAACAAGCTTCTTCTGCTTGGTCAAATTTAAGGTGTTTTAAGTTTGCGGCACATAATCCCATATCAATGTCGAAACTCGTAGATGCCTCTTTAGCTGAGGTTAGCTTATGCATGCCTGATGTATAATCACCTTGCATTAATTCAGCTGAGCCTGTGCTGTCCTTAATAACAGCAATTTTAAATTTTTCTAAGGTTGTTTCGCTTGGGCTGGCAGTTGCAAGCATACTTGCCATTGAAAGTGATAGTAGTGTTGGGCGTGTTAATTTCATTATTTATCCTCTTGTTTGATTTATGTGTTTTATCAATTGCGCGTTAAATGCAACCGATGGGTAAACAATAAGAGGAACCGACTTTACTGACAAACGATAAAAATACAGTCGTTAAGTGAATTTAATTCATCTGTCAGTGAAGTGATGCATTGCCTAATTTAATGATCGGCATTGAAGTTTCTTTCTACCCACTTAGCAAAAGTATCCATTGCGCTGCCAACTTCAATGTTTTCATGTTGAATCAAGTAATATTTGTCTTTTGTGACTAATTCTTGATCGAAAAGTTTAATCAGTAGCTTTTCACTAAACCATGTTTTGCTCATCGGCAAAGGTACTAACGCAATTCCCATGCCTTGCTGTGCGGCTCTTGCGACACCAAACATGCTGTCAAATTGAATAATTTGTTTTGGATCAAAATCATCAATATTCATTTTTTCAGCCCATTGATGCCAAGACCATGGTCTTGACTGATGTAAAATCAGTGGTACATGTTTAAGGGCGTCAATTCCATGGTTTACCCACTGTTTATAAAGCTTTTTATTACAAGCTGGTGCATAACGTATTGGGAATAATTCTTGTACGATGCTGGCGTTTGGTACGCCGTTAGCTAATACAATGGACAAATCAGCATTGCTAGATGAAGGAGAACTTGCTTTAACGGTTTCGAGTTGTAAATTAATATTTGGGTACTTCTCCGTCCAGTCACTTAATTTAGGTACAAAAAGCTCACTGGCAAAAAACTCAGGCATTGAGATTGTAATAGTTTGATTTTGTTGATTATGAGTGAAACTTGAAATAGTGCTTTCAAGCTCAGAAATAAGCGGATGAACTGCACTATAAAATTGTTTTCCTGCGCTTGTTAACGCGATAGCACGCGTTTGCCGTTGAAATAGCTCAAAACCTAATTGTTCTTCAAGCTGTTTTATTTGATGACTCACTGCTGAAGGCGTTAAAAATAGTTGTGAAGCAGCATGTTTGAAGCTTAAACATTTAGCGGCGATACAAAATGATCTTAAGCCGCGAATAGGGGTTTGAATAGCCATAAATACCTTGTCTTTATTAATCTAAACGATGCAGTGCAAGTGTTAAACCATAAATTAGAGTATTGATTTATAAAGATAAATTAAATGTCACATATAAAGATGCGTTGAGTTGATACATGTTTTGCACTGATGTGGTGCATTACGATATTAAGGGTAAAATTGAATGTGCAGCTTTAGCTAAAAAAAAAGCGCTGCAAATGCAGCGCTAGGACTTAAACATAAAGCGTCAAATGCAAGAAATCTGGGGAGACTTCAAAAGCAAGTGCAGAATATCGAGATGAACATCTTATGACAATTGAAATAAATTATCATGACGGGTGAATTTAATTAACTTATTAATTAACCTTATGATTTAATGGTCTATTTTTGTTAATTGGCTTGTTTTAGTCTAATGTTTTAAAGCATTTAAATATAATTGTTAGAAAGCGTGTAATAAAACTGTTAATGAATAGACTAAGCACTTGTTACATAAATAAATGTTCAAAGATAAAAATAAATATAGGAAATAAAAGATGCTAGAAATCAAGGGTTTGTCTAAAACTTATGACAATGGTGTACATGCACTCAATAATGTAAATTTGACCATTCCAAAAGGAATGTTTGGTCTACTTGGTCCAAATGGTGCTGGTAAATCATCGTTAATGCGTACAATTTCTACGTTGCAGGATGCAGACGAAGGTTCTATTGAATTTGATGGTATAGATGTATTTACAGATCCTCAGGCACTTCGTCAGCGCTTAGGATATTTACCACAAGACTTTGGTGTTTATCCAAGAATTAGTGCCTATGACTTATTAGATCATATGGCCATTTTGAAAGGTATTAGTAATAAAGCAGAACGCAAAGAGGCCGTTGAAGGTTTGCTTGCACAAACTAACTTATTTCAGCATCGTAAAAAAGCCGTTAGTGGTTTTTCGGGCGGTATGCGTCAGCGCTTTGGTATTGCGCAAGCGTTATTAGGAGATCCTGACTTATTAGTGGTGGATGAACCAACCGCGGGTTTAGATCCAGAAGAACGAAATCGCTTTCATAATCTATTGGTTAGTTTAGGTGAAGAAAAAGTTATTATTTTATCAACACACATTGTTGAAGATGTCTCTGAACTTTGTCCGAATATGGCAGTGCTAGCTTCAGGTCAAATTTTACTTGAAGGTAACCCCATTTTATTGACTGATAAACTTGGTGGTCAAATCTGGCGTAAAACAGTGACACAACAAGAAGCGGTAGAAATAGAGCAGAACATGCCTGTTATTTCAAAGCGATTATTTGCCGGTAAAACTATTATACATGTGATGGCTGAACAAGCACCTGAAGGCTTTGAAGCAGCCCCTGCAAACTTAGAAGATGTCTATTTTTCTACATTACATTCTCATCGTAATGCGGCTTAAGGGGTAAGTTATGTTTGCAAAAATGTTTTTATTTGAGTGGCGGTATTATACCCGTCAGCCATCTTTTATTGTCACGAGTGCGATTTTTTTCTTTTTGACATTCTTCGCAACAGTCAGTGATAACGTGCAAATCGGTGGTGGCGGTAATGTATTATACAATGGCCCTTTTTCTATCGCACAAACCTTAGTTATCATGGGGATTTTCTCCATGTTTTTGGTGGTTAACTATGTTGCGAGTACCGCAACAAGAAATGATACCAGCAAAATGGCTGAAATATTATACAGTAAGCCAATCAATCCAATTAGCTATCAATTAGGACGTTTCTTCGGTGCTTTTGCGATGGTAGCAACTGTGTTTGCATTTGTGCCTTTGGGTATTTTAATCGGTACGGAAATTGGTGGGTTAATGGGTTGGGTCGACTCTGAGCGACTAGGACCAACAAATTTTAGTTATTACTTTACCGCTTATTTTTATCTCGCATTACCAACATTATTAGTTCTATCTTGCTTATTTTATGCGGTCGCGATTCGGTTCCGTAGCATGATGGCGGTATACCTTATTGCCGTTGGTTTGTTTATCGCCTATTCCGTTGCAGGCCAATTATTCTCTGATCCAGAGTATCGTACCATTGTTGCGTTAGCTGATCCTTTTGGTGTGAATACTTTCGGTGAAGTTACACGTTATTGGACGATGTATGATAAAAACAATACAGCTGTTGAATTTACAGGTGTGCTACTTGAAAACCGTGTTATCTGGTTGATTGCTAGTATTGTTATTATGGCATTATTCGGTGGTTTTACTCGCAAAATATCGTTAACACAGCCTAAAGCTAATAAAAAAGAAAAACAAAAAGTTGAAGAAAGTTCTGACTCAGCGCTAGCCAACCGTGTTGACTATAAAAGTCAAGGTATCACAACAAGTGCGCATTTATGGCTGCGGATTAAATTTGAAGTCAAGCAAGTGATATTTAGCGCTCCGTTCTTAGTACTTGGCGCGTTTACAGTGTTCGCGCTTATTGCTCCTCTCATTGATCCTGGTGCCATGTTCGGTACTCCAAATTGGCCTGTTACTCAGTCAATGGTGCAGCTTATTTCTGGTTCAACAGCGTTACTAATGTTGATTGTTTTAACCTATTACAGCGCAGAAATTGTGTGGCGTGAACGTAATTCAGGCATGGGCGATATTGTTGACTCTATGCCAGTGAATAATGTCACCTTTTGGTTATCAAAAATTATTGCGATTAGCTTAGTGCTGGCGTTGTTATATGTTTTTGGTATGTCTGTCACTGTGCTCAATCAAATTATCAGAGGGTATGATAATTTTGAATTCTCACAATATTTTATTCGCTTAGGTTATGTAAATTTAGTACCGTTAATTATGACGGCTGTACTTGCCTTTTTCTTACAAGTGTTAAGCCCGAATAAGTATATTGGTATGCTGCTGTTTGTGCTTTATATCATTTCAACGTTAGTGATAAGTAGCTTCGGCTTTAGCCATAATATGTTCCAGTTTTCTGGTGCTCCTATTGTTTTTTATTCTGATATTAATACTTATGGCCACTTTTTAACGGCACACTCTTGGTATATGTTGTATTGGTTAGGCGCATCAATAATATTGGCAGCCCTTACTTATGCGTTATGGCATAGAGGCCCAGCTCAACCTTTAAAAGCAAGGTTTAGTAAAGTTGGTTACTACTTAGGCAATAAGGGTAAAGCTGCTATCGCACTTGGCCTAGCGATATTTATTGCTACAGGTAGTTATATTCACTACAACACCCGTGTGTTGAATGAATATGTCATTCAAGATGATCGCCAAGATCTACAAGCAGAATATGAAAAAAAATATGTTGCGCATAAAGATGATGACATACCTACTATTACTAAAACACACGCTAAAGTTGATATTTTCCCATCAGAACGCCGCGTTGAAGCTGTTGCTGATATCACAGTCAAGAATACCAGCGACACAGCGATTGAGCGTTTCTTAGTGTCTAAACCACGTTTTAGTGAAAAATGGGACGTAGTGCTAGCGGGCGGAAAGCTCACTGAATTTGATGACAAGTTCAATTCAGCATGGTTCGTTTTTGACCAGCCACTAGCGCCGGGAGAAACAGCAACTGGGCAATTAATTGCGCATCGTTTACATCAAGGCTTTACTGATGGTGATAATGATTTTGCTCTGGTTGAAAACGGAACATTCATTAATAACTTTGATTTGTTTCCAGTGTTTGGCTACCGCTCAGATTGGCAGATAGTTGACAGACACGAACGTAGACAGCGTGAGTTAGAACCTATTGAACGTGCTCATAAACTAGAAGACAGCCGTTACTACAATGAAAGCTTTTTTGGTAAAGGTGTTGGCTTTATTGATTTTGAAGCAACAATTTCAACCAGTGAAGATCAATTTGCTATTGCACCAGGTTATGTGCAAAGTGAGACTGTTGAAAATGGTCGCCGTACTTACCATTATAAAATGAATGCACCAATGGTGAACTTTTATTCAATAATGTCAGCTAAGTTGGAAGCAAAGAAAGAGCAATATAAAGGCATAAATATTGAAGTTTATTATCATAAAGATCACCATATGAATGTTGATCGTATGATTGAATCAGTACGTGACTCTATTGACTACTTTACTGAGAACTTTGGCCCGTATCAGCACAAACAAATGCGTATTATTGAATTTCCTGGTTATAGAAGCTTCGCCCAAAGTTTTGCCAATACAGTGCCTTATTCAGAGCAAATTGGTTTTATAACTGACTTACGCGATCCTGATGATATTGACCCTGTGTATTATGTTACTGCGCATGAAGTTGCACACCAATGGTGGGGGCATCAAGTAGGTGCAGCGAACGTACAAGGTAGTGCAATTATTTCTGAATCATTATCACAATACTCAGCATTGATGGTGATGGAGAAGAAATATGGCCCGGAAAAAATTCGCAAGTTTTTAAAGTACGAGCTTGATCGTTATTTAAGAGGCCGAAGTGTTGAAATCCTTGAAGAGATGCCATTATTCCGTAGTGAAAACCAGCAGTATATTCATTACCGTAAAGGCTCTGTTGTGATGATGGCGCTTAAAGATAGGTTAGGTGAGCAGCAATTAAATAAAGCATTAGCTGATTTTCTTGCTGAGTTTAAATACCAAAGCACGCCTTACCCAACCACTTTAGATTTGATGTCATATATTAATCAAAATGCTAATGAACAAGAAAAAGCGTTTGTTAACAGTTTGTTTGAGCATATTACGCTATATGATCTTAAAACAACTAATGTTGATGTTACTGAACGTGAAGATGGTAAATTTACGGTTAACGTGACAATTGATGCTGCAATGCTAACAGCTGATGGTCAAGGTGTAGAGACTGAAAAAGACTTTACAGACATGATTGATATCGGATTGTTTAGCGCTGATCCTGAAGATCTTTCTGCAGAGAACCTTGTGCAATATTTAGAAAAACATGAAATTAAATCAGGTGAAAACAAGATTGAAATCATTGTTGATGAAAAACCTAAATATGTTGGGGTAGACCCATTTGTACGGTTAATTGATCGCGATAGTGCTGATAACATTTATCGGCTATAAGCGATAACATAATGCAAAAAAACCACCATATTTTTGGTGGTTTTTTGATTTCAACTGATCTGTCACTAATGTATTTTTATGACACTTTAGGTGAGTTGTAAGAAATTATTTAAAAATCTCATTGAATCACATTTCACTTTTGAAATTATTGTCTATGCTTAAATCACAAGAGATTGATTTTGAGCGAAATTAAATGCAGAAAGAAACACAATTTATTTTGGCATGTTTAACTGTCATCGTGATAAGTGTTTTAACGCTTTGGTTAGCAAGTCCTTTAACAACTGTTATTTCGATAATAATCGTAGTGATTGTTTCCCTTGCAGCTTTTCTTTTATACACCTTTCATATCAAATTAGTTAACACGTTAACTGATGAAGTAGCGTTATTAACTCAACAATCACAAGTAACAGACGAGCATAATGATGGTTCTACACAGTATCTTTCATTAGTGAGTGATATTGTTCCTGTGTGGGCTAAACAGTTGGAGCTTGCGCGTTTTCAGGGAAATGACGCTGTCAATGAACTTTCGCACACGTTCTCACAAATCAGAGAAAAACTCGAAGGCGCAATTAATGCTTCACAAGCTACATCTGGTGATATGCACAGCGAAACGGGCTTAACGCATATTATTGAAAAAGCAGATAAAGAGCTGAATCAAATCCTTTCTTCTCTCAATGAAGCTATGCAAGGTCGAGATGAACTCCTTTCTGAAATAAATAACTTAACCACTATTGCTGAAGAATTATCACAAATGGGAGATGAAGTTGCTGGTATTGCTTCTCAAACGAATCTTTTAGCATTAAATGCTGCAATTGAAGCGGCTCGTGCCGGTGAAGCTGGCAGAGGTTTTGCTGTTGTTGCCGATGAAGTAAGAACGTTATCAACGCGTTCGGGTGAGACCGGAGCTAGAATCACAGAACGTATCGGTCAAGTAAACAGTACCTTATTTAATACGCTTGAAAAAACACAACAATTTACCGAACAAGATGCAAAAGTCATTGAAAAAGCAGAACATGTTATTGAATCTGTAATTAATGAGTATCGAGAATCTGGCGAGCAAATAATTGCTTCGGCAGGACAACTTGAAGAGGAAAGCCGCACGGTTAAAACTTCAGTGGAAGAGGTTATCGTTTTCTTGCAGTTTCAAGATAGAGTAAGCCAAATGCTCGATCAAATTCATTTAAACATGAATGCATTGTCTCCGAAATTATCTCAATGTTTAACGGATATCGAAGCGGGAAATACGCTCGAAGATATTAATAATACTCGGTGGATCAACGATTTTAAAAATACGTTTACTACGGTTGAGCAAGTAAAAATTCATGAAAATGAGCATGCAGAAAATAAAACGGCAGATACATCAGAAATTACATTTTTCTAATTAAACACATTAAGAACAAGGTGGTAAAGGAAACGTAGTATGAGCAAAACAATATTAATCGTTGATGATTCAGCCAGTGTCAGACAAGTGGTCGCAATGACGTTAAAAGGAGCAGGTTATGAGGTTATTGAAGCCGTAGATGGTAAAGACGGACTTAGTAAGTTGGATGGGAAAAAAGTACATTTGATTATTTCAGACGTTAATATGCCAAACATGGATGGCATTACTATGGTGAAAGAAATTAAACAAATGGCGAGTTATAAATTTACCCCTATTATAATGTTAACAACAGAAGGCGCGGAAGAGAAAAAGAAACAAGGACAAGCAGCTGGTGCAAAAGCATGGATTGTAAAACCCTTTCAACCTGCACAAATGCTGCAAGCTGTATCAATGCTTGTATTGCCATAATGCCGGTTACTTAATGCAATATTTATTGCTGAGTGCCTTTGATGACTACTGTAAAGATCACACAAAAGCGTAATGACTCTACCGAAATTATTATCTCGGGGGAACTGACAATTTATTCTGTGATGGACACCTATCAAGAATATTTTAAAGCGTTAAAGTTCAAGTCTCTTGTTATTTTGAAACTTGCAAAAATAGAAGAAATTGATACCGCGGGTATGCAATTGATTCTATCCCTCGTCAAAACCACTATCGAAGAAGGAAAAAGTTTTCAAATTAGCTCTACTAGTAGTGCTATCCAAGATTTTTGTCAGTTGTTTAATTTGTCTATTCTACTCAATGCTGATGTGCAGTCATCTCTAGGAGCTATTTAATGTCTTTCGAGTCAGCACTAGAAACTTTCTACGTAGAAGCACAAGAGCATTTAGAACTAATGGACAACAACTTGCTTCAAATGGATGACGGCGAGATAAATAATGAAATTTTAAATGACATCTTTAGATCTGCACATACGATAAAAGGCTCCGCGGGCATTTTTGCTCTTAGTCATATAGTTGAATTCACCCACGTAGTTGAAAATGTATTAGATAGAGCAAGAGACGGTTTGGTTGTTATTGAAAAACCATTAATAGATATACTGTTTAGATGTCGCGATCATATGGAAAAAATAGTTTCCTTAACCGTTGAAGAATTTAATGCTGATCAATTAACACAATCAAATGGCGCTATTTTACTTGCAGAGTTAATGCCGTGGTCTGATGAACAAACCAAAGATAATGCGATAAATGATAATGATGAAGCGGTGCAATCACATACAGATATTGAGTGTGATTTAGGGATAGGGCATTGGCATATATCATTACGACTTTCAGATGATTGTTTAAAAAACGGTATGGATCCTGTCTCATTTATTCGTTTTTTAGCGACACTTGGCACGATAAAGCACATTGAATGTATTCATAATAAACTTCCAACTTTATCAATAATTGATCCCGAAGAGCTATACTTTGCCTATGAAATATCGCTTGATTCTGAGGCTGAGCAAGAATCGATAGAAAATACTTTTATGTTTGTGCAAGATGGCTCGCAAATAACGATTTTGCCCCCGACAGCACCTGAGTCTTCACTTTGGACATTAATTGATAGTTTGCCAGAGGAAGAAAGCGAGCTCGTTGATATTTTCTTTCGGTGTGGTTCACTTAAAGCTGGCGCAACACGTTCGGAAAAAACAACAACTAATACGACAGAAAATCACACTATCTTAGCTGTTCAAGAAAAAACTACTCCTCCTGTTGAAGAGGCAACAACAACCAGTACTAAACCTGCAAGCGCGAGTAAGCAAATACGCATTGACTCAGACCGCCTCGATTATTTAATCAATTTAATTGGTGAGCTTGTCATTAATCAGCAACGCATTGATATATTGTCTAACCGAACAGGGAATAGTGAACTGCTTGAAGCCGTTGATGATTTTGAAGACTTCACTGAACAAATACGCGATGCTGCATTAAATTTACGTATGGTACCAATTGGTGGTACGTTTCAACGTTTTAAGAGGATCGTAAGAGATACAGCACAAGAACTTGGCAAAGAGATCAATTTGACAATAGAAGGTGCTGAAACTGAATTAGACCGTTTAATGGTTGAAAAAATAGGTGATCCACTTACTCATATCGTGAGAAATGCTATTGATCATGGCATTGAATCTGTCGATGAACGAATTGCTGCTGGTAAGAGTGCAAAGGGACAATTAACGCTCAAAGCATACCATGAAGGTGGTCACATTGTTATTGCTATAAGTGATGATGGCAAAGGCATTGACAAGAGTCGAGTGCGCGAAAAGGCGATTGAAAAAGGGATAATTACTGAACATGTTGAATTAAGTGATCATGAATTGTTTCATTTAATTTTTCATCCTGGTTTTTCTACAGCCTCTGCAGTCACCAACTTATCTGGTCGAGGGGTGGGCATGGATGTAGTGAAGCGTAATGTAGAGTCATTACAAGGCAGTATTGAGATATTTAGCGACCAAGGACAAGGTTCAGAATTTCGCATCAGTTTACCGTTAACGTTAGCCATTATTGATGGCTTTCACGTTGAAAGTTGTGGTACTCACTTTATTATTCCGCAAGCTACCATTATTGAATGCATAGACTTACATAGTCATTTAGACATACAAGAACGTAACTGTATTAAATTACGTGGAGAAATGATCCCTTTTGTCAAAATGGCAGATGTTTTTAACCTAACAAAGCCTGTAAAAATTACACCATTAAACTTGAATGGTAATGCAACTGAACAAATAAAACCATCGTCTCAAGAACTCGTTATTGTGCAATTTGGGGGAGATCTTGCTGGTATTGCAGTTGATAAATTAAATGGTGAAGTACAAACCGTGATCAAGCCTTTAGGGCCTATTTTTAAACCACTTAAGGGAATAGGTGGTTCAAGTCTGTTAGGTAATGGTGATATCGCTTTTATACTCGATATTCCACAATTAATTGAATTGGCGATTGGTCGAGATGGTTTATCTCACAATACGTTATTAACAAAGGAGTAAGTGGAGCGATGGCAAACACTGAACGGCAACAGAGTACTTCAACCCATCATAACCAATACCTTACTTTTACGATAGGTAAAGAACATTTTGGTATGGAACTGCATCAAACGAGAGAAATTATCGAGTATGCGGGCATCACAGAGGTGCCCTTGATGCCTCAGTTTTTATCTGGTGTGATTAATTTACGCGGCGAAGTTGTGCCAGTAATTGATCTATCAGTGCGCTTAGGGCGTGAGCCAATAAAAATTCACAAGCGGACATGTGTCATTGTTATTGAATTACATGGTTATGAGCAATATTGCGTACTTGGTTTATTAGCTGATGCTGTGAACGAAGTAGTAGAACTACCCGTTACGGATGTTGAAGAGGCACCAGCTTTTGGTGCCAAAATCCGGGCTGAATTTATTCAAGGTATCGCAAAAGTTAATGATGAATTTATTATTTTGCTTGATGCTGAAAAAACGCTATCTCCTATAGAATTAGCGAGTTTAGTTGAAGCGGAATTACAATAAATAATATACGTATCAATTAGGTACAAGAGGAAACTCACATGCTGAAAAATTTATCACTGAAAGTTAAGGTCTTGTTTTTAGGCGTACTAGTGACACTTGCTTTATTATTGCTTGGTTTAGTGTCACTAAATAAGCTGTCTGATTTTCATCAGTCCATTGAGCAAGACTTTACTAGAGTTAAGCAAAATGTTGAGCTTTATAATGAAATTACACATGCCCATGTACTGTTTAAAATTCAGGTACAAGAATGGAAAAATGTGCTAATTCGCGGAAACGATGCAGAACAATACCAGAAATACACGACACGGTTTCAACAAAACTCTGATCAAGTGCAAGTTTACTTAGCTAAAGCGATAGATGCAGCTAAAACATTGAACCTAGATACCACGAAGCTTGAAGATGTTAAAAGTGAACATAGTGATTTGAAAAAAGCTTATGTTTCCGCGTTAGCAAACTTCGATCCAAACGATGAATTAACGGGTAAGAAAGTAGATAAAAACGTGAGCGGCGTAGATCGCCAAGCAAGCCAAGGTATGACAGAACTTGCTGAAAAAACTGAAGAAAACTTCAACAATATAGTGCTTGAAACTGAAAATAGAATGACAGAAAAATACAAAACAGCACAAACATCACTAACGCTTTTTGTACTTATAGGCTCTGTAGTGGTCTTAACGGTAATGGCCTTTATTTTCTGGGACTTATTTAAAACGCTTGGCGGTGAACCAAGATATGCCGCTGACATTTGTAATAAAGTTGCTCAGGGTGATTTGAGTGTTGATATTCAATTACAAGCCAATGATAAAGGTTCGTTATTGATGAGTATTAACAATATGAAAAAACAACTATCGAATGTTATTACTGAAGTTAGAGCTTCATCTGAAGCATTAAGCGCAGCATCATCACAAGTGAACTCTACAGCTCAAACAATTGCGAAAGGTGCTTCGGTACAAGCAGCAAGTGTAGAAGAAACTTCCGCATCAATGGAGCAGATGTCTGCGTCGATTTCTCAAAACAATGAAAATGCTGGAATAACTGATGGTATGGCGCAACAAGCTTCAACAGAAGCTACATCAGGTGGTGCAGCAGTATCAGAAACAGTTAATGCCATGCAAAAAATTGCTGAGCGAATCAGCGTGATAGATGATATTGCTTATCAAACAAACTTGTTGGCATTAAATGCGGCTATAGAAGCTGGGCGGGCAGGAGATCACGGTAAAGGATTTGCGGTGGTTGCATCTGAAGTGCGGAAACTTGCGGAACGAAGCCAAGTAGCAGCACAAGAGATTGGTGAGTTGGCGAAAGACAGCGTACAACGAGCAGATAAGGCGGGTAAGTCATTACAAGAGATGGTGCCTTCTATTAATAAAACGGCAGACTTAGTTCAAGAAATAGCCGCCGCCTCTGCAGAGCAAGCAACAGGCGTGCATCAAATTAATGAAGCGATTTCTCAAGTTAATCAAACCATGCAACATAATGCTGCTGCTTCAGAGCAATTAAGTGCAACGTCAGAAGAAATGAATATTCAAGCGGTGAGCCTACAAGACTCGGTAAACTATTTTAAGCTTTCTGTTAGTGATCAACAACAAGCTGCGGCTTTTGCATCTCGAGCTTCGCAAGATCGTAAAATAGCTAAAGCGAATGCTAACACTTCGGCTAATGTGTCAATGCATGCTCAAAAGGCTGCCTCGAAAGACAGTGACGACGCAAAGTTTGTTGATTATGAGTAGTCATTGGTAGCGATGGGCACAACGACAAGAGAAAACATACCAACAAAAGAAGAGTTTTCTCTTTTTCAAACGTTAGCACATAACCGGCTTGGAATTAATTTACCCGCGCATAAGCGGGTGATGCTAGGCCATAGGTTATTTAAACGACTAATTGCTTTGCAGTTAAATAATTTTAGAGACTACTTTAATTACATTAATCATTTAGAGCATACAAAAGAGTTAGAGAAAGCATTAGAACTGATCACAACGAATGAAACATTTTTTTTTCGTGAAGAGAAACATTTTGAATTTTTACAACAAAAAATTTTACCAAACATATCGGTAAATAAAACGTTTAAAATTTGGAGTGCGGCAGCCTCAACAGGTGAAGAACCGTACAGTATTGCAATGTTAATGCAATATCATTGTGGGTCGTCTTGGCAATTAATGGCTTCAGATGTAAATAACAGTGTATTAACGCATGCTAGAAAAGGTATATATAACGATGAAAGAGCGCGATTTTTACCCGCACATTACCGAAAAGAGTTTTGTATGAAAGGTATTGATGAGTTTCAAGGGTTTATGCGTGTAAAACCAAACATTCGAAATAAAGTTCAGTATTTTACCTTTAATTTACTTGATGATATGTCGCCAATAGGGATGGTAGATTTAATTTTTATTCGCAATGTGATGATTTATTTTACTGATGAAACAAGACAAAAAATTATTGATAACATCCAAACAATATTAAACCCTAAAGGTTGGCTTTTCATTAGTCACTCAGAAACATTACATGGGTTGTCACATGATTTTAATATTGTTCAACCAGCAATTTACCAGCGGAATTAACGTTATAGGTTGAAGGTAGGTATAAGTGCAAAATGAAATAAATATTCAAGCGGGGGAAACCTATTTTGGTAGCAGTCCCTGTAAGATTAAAACGCTATTAGGCTCTTGTGTAGCCGTTACGGTATGGCATCAACGTTTAAAAATTGGTGGTATGTGCCACTATTTAATTGCTCATCCTGAAGGTTTAACGGAATATCAACCGCATATTGCAAGTTATAAGTATGGTGAAGATGCCTTGGAGTTTTTAAGTCAAAAAATGCGTGCACATGCAAATATGAATGAATATAAATTAGCTTTATATGGTGGGGCAAATATGTATACGCGTAAAGCTTCCCCTTCAATAGGCGATAAAAATGTATCGCTTGCTAAACGGTGGATAAAGCAAAATAAGCTGACTGTAGAGGAAGAAGATGTTTTGGAAAATATCTGTCGAACAATTACCTTAGATCTAGATACTGGTGAAGTATATTTAAGACGTTATCAACAAGAAAGTAACGCGTAAGCAACCTTTGGAGATGGTGCTATGAGTATACAAGTAATGATTGTTGATGATTCAGCAGTGGTTCGTCAGGTTATTTCATCAGTGTTAAATCAGGTAAGTGACATTAATGTTTATGCCGTTGCTAACGATCCAATTTTTGCGTATGACAAAATGCAAAAGCAATGGCCAGATGTTGTCA
Source organism: Thalassotalea sp. 1_MG-2023 (assembly GCF_030546745.1). Taxonomy (GTDB): domain Bacteria; phylum Pseudomonadota; class Gammaproteobacteria; order Enterobacterales; family Alteromonadaceae; genus Thalassotalea_C. The sequence goes on along the minus strand of NZ_JAUOPD010000011.1, from coordinate 4,426 downwards.
TTCTTGATATTGAAATGCCGCGAATGGATGGGATCACTTTTTTAAAAAAAATAATGGCAGAAAAGCCAACCCCCGTAATTATTTGTTCATCATTAGCTGAACATGGAGCTGAATTATCACTTTCAGCATTGGCAGCAGGCGCTTTTGAAATTATCACTAAGCCAACAATAGGGGTGAAAAACTTTTTAGAAAGCTCAGGTAAAGAAATTATAACGGTAGTAAGAGCAGCTTCAGTAGCTAAAATTCGTCGAGTAAAACGACAAGTATCGGCGTTAACTGAAGATAAAGTAAAAAAACAAGATGATTTTAGTCACGAATCTATGAATATGCCTTTGGATACAGACTTAGCAAGTCTGGCGAAAACAACTGACCGTGTGGTTGGTATTGGTTCCTCAACAGGAGGGACAATTGCTTTGGAGAAAGTATTAACACAATTACCTAGAACTTGCCCAGGCATTGTTATAGTGCAGCATATGCCTGAAAAGTTTACTGCTGCATTTGCTGAACGGTTAAATTCGATTTGTGCAGTTGAAATAAAAGAAGCTTCTTCTGGTGACAGGATAATTCCAGGCCACGTATTAATAGCGCCAGGAGGTAAGCATATTCAGGTGAAAAGATCCGGTGGTCAATATATTACTATTGTTTCAGAAGGGCCTGCGGTTAACCGACACTGCCCGTCTGTTGATGTGTTATTTAATTCGCTAGCGGCTCATGTTAAACAAAATGCTACAGGGATCATTCTCACTGGTATGGGGAATGATGGGGCTAAAGGGCTATTAGCCATGAAAGTGTCGGGCAGTAAAACTGTTGCCCAGAATGAAAAGTCTTCTGTGGTGTTTGGCATGCCTAAGGAAGCAATCAAATTAAATGCTGCAAAAGAGATAGTTGATTTAGATGACATGGTTAAATTTATAAATTAGTCTGAAAAACAAGGCTTATAAGGTAAGTAGATGAATAAAACAAAAGTACTTGTAGTAGACGATAGTAAAGTACAACGCAACCATGTTATTGAGTTGTGTCGTCAGCAAGGTGTGATCAATATCGAAAGTGCGGAGAATGGTCAAGTCGCACTAGATATGTTGACAGCCAATCAATTTGATCTTGTATTTATCGATTTAGAAATGCCAGTGATGGATGGAGTTGAGTTAGTTAGTCAAATAGCTGAACGTAAATTAGTTGGCGCGGTGATTATTTTAAGTTCAAAAGATCCTTCGTTAATACTAAGTATTGGTACTATGGCTGAAAGCGACGGTTTATCAGTTGTAGGTACTTTTCAAAAACCAATGAAAGAAGAAGATCTAACCATTAGCTTAAACAGAATGACCAATGACTTTGTTAAAGTAAGTAAGAAAATAGTCAATGAAGAATTAACTAAAGAAGACTTGCTTCAAGCTATGGATAATCGTGAAATCACACTTTATTACCAACCAAAATTAACGGTTAAAGGGTTATTATTAAAAGGTGTTGAAGCTTTATCTCGGTGGCATCATCCAGAGCGTGGAATGATTTCACCGGTTCAATTTATAGATGCAGCAGAACGTTTTGGTGTGATTTCTCAATTAACTGAATATTTATTTGATATTGCATTACACGAAAAAAAGCAGTGGCAAGAACGTGGATTAAATTTTCATTTATCTTTTAATTTATCACCTTTATCGTTAGCGGACACACAGTTAGCAGAACAGATCTTTAAACAGGTAGAACGTTTCAATATTGCTCCTAAAGATATTGTGTTAGAAATTACGGAAAACGCACTTTCAGGTGAAGTATCAAAAGCTATTCAAACGCTTGCAACACTGAGGCTTAAAGGGTTTAATTTGGCAATTGATGATTATGGTACAGGGTTCGCAAATGCTCAGCAACTGTCAAGAGTTCCCTCGACAGAGTTGAAGCTAGATAGAATTCTTGTTGATAATGTATCTACCAATCCACACCAACAAGCCATTTTGAAAAGTACGGTTGCATTAAGTAAAGATTTACAATTAACAACGGTCGCCGAAGGTGTAGAGTACTTAGATGATTATAAGTTTATTTATCAGTTAGATGTCGATTTAGTGCAAGGTTATTATTTTGCGAAACCTATGGCGCCTAGCGATTTGATTGATTGGATTAAATATGAATTAGGTGAACATCGTAAAGCCATTCAACGTGAATTATCGTCTTAAGGTAACGATAAATTTATCGCAGCGTTAATTCCAGTAGCTGGCTGATGGATAAGATTGGTATTTATCCTTCCACAGTCCTAATAATGAAATATTCAGGCCAAATTTCTTTGACTTCATTTTGCCATTGCACATCAACACTGCCGTTGGGTAATAATTTCAACCAGTATTTTGCCCATTTTCGTACTATTTTACCTGACTTACTTAGTTTTAATGGGGCAAAACGGCACTGATATTGTTCATCGTTATATTCACATACCTGAGCACTTTTGGCTGTTTTAAATTTAATCATTAACACCTCACTGATCACTTCAACATTTGAATAAGGTAATAAGCTTTGTTCTTTTAATGTTTTTAGCATTCGTGCTTTTTCAACACAAACTTTATTGTAGGCGTCAATGTGTGGTGTATCGATATAGCCTGTTAACCCCCAAATAGCTTGACGCTCTCTGTCTGCTGTTTCTTTTAGCGGAACAAGCACTTGATTAATACGTTCAAGGTCGTTGAGGGTGTACATGGTAAATCTCAATATAGGTTTAGTGTTAAGTTGAGCGAGGGTGGGAAATGTAGCTTTTGAATATTACTATTGAGCAAGCCAAATAAGAAAAGCTTTAAAATCAATAGAGTTTGCAAAGCTAATGACGCTTGAACCACTTTTATGGTTCACCACCGCTCGGTTTTTATTAACAGAAATTGAATGCACAGGTTGCATTATCCGGATCTGTTGTCCGTTATAATTATAAGACATATAAAATCTCGAAAATAGAAGGCAATATTGCCAATATATAAAAATATTGCTGCATCGAAACAATAGCGTGAAATCAATCGAAAAATTCGATAAGCAATTACTTAGTTTTCTAAAGATGGCTAACTGGAGCTAGGAAAGACATTACAATAGGAATAATCAGATTATTTGTGAGAGGGAATATCAATCTGTTGGCGGAGTATAAAGCATGAATAAATAATATACAACCAACACCCCACATATATTTAGAGAAACAAACCAACTAAGGAGTGATCGCACGGTAAATAACGTTTGAGTTTGTTTCTCATTAAAATGCTAATAAATAGAGAGTCCCAGCTCTTCAGCAAGCCCAGCGATAAAATTCATCCCGACAACTGAATTGCCAAAACTATTTAATGGCGGACTCCATGCGCAAATTACACCGAAATTCGGTACAATCGCGACAATTCCACCGCCTACGCCACTTTTAGCCGGTAAACCTACAGAGAAGGCAAATTCCCCTGATTGGTCGTACATACCACTTGTTGATAAAATGGCATTAACTCTATGGGCTTCCTTTCGTGTGCACACAGCAGTATTGTTTAAAGGATTAACCCCTTTATTGGCTAGAAATAATAAGCTTTGCGCTAGTTGTTGGCAATTCATGGTGACAGAACATTGGGTAAAGTAATGTTCAAGCACATCAGGCACCTCAGCTTCAATATTATTAAAACTTTTCATTAAGTATGCTAATGCCGCATTGCGATTACCATGAGCAAGCTCTGATTGAAATACATCATGATCAATATGAATATCTTCGTCATTGGCAATAGTGCGTAAAAAGCTGATAAAGGCAAGTTTACTTGCAGAATAATGACTCACTAAAACGTCTGAAATTAAAATAGCACCAGCGTTAATCACGGGGTTACGAGGAATACCTTTTTCCCACTCAAGTTGTATGATCGAATTAAATGGTTGCCCAGAAGGCTCCATGTTTACTCGTTGCCATAGTGCATCGCCTACGCGGTTCATCGCCATGACTAAGCCAAACACTTTTGAAATGCTTTGAATTGAAAAAGCATGTTGATAATCACCTACACCAACAAAGTCCCCATCAATTGTTGCAATAGCTGCCCCCATTAAGTTCGGATCTACCTCTGCTAAAGCAGGGATGTAATCAGCGACATTACCACGAGCGCTCTTGTCACGTTGGGCCAATAAAAGTGCTTGTAATTTTTCGCGTAAATTCGATAAATCTTTATTCATTGATTGAGCTTGCGTTGACCTTTACAGAAGTGGCTATTTTACATAATTAGACATTGATAGATACCCCAGTAAAACAATCACTTTGGTTTAGCGTGGCTAAGCATAATGCAATCTTGATTTATTTTATCTGTATTACTCTGAATTCTTTGTTTTGAATTTTCCCAGGTGCTAGATGTCTAGTGAAACCTGGGAAGTCCAGGCTTTCTAAAACCAATAAGGTTTATAGAAAATCAGCCAATGACCCATGGTTGCTCGCTACATCACTGCCTCAAAC
>NZ_JAUOPD010000010.1 GCF_030546745.1 Thalassotalea sp. 1_MG-2023 | reverse complement strand
CAAACTAATTATGGCTCTGTCTTTTTAAGTTAACCCACGATGATGGAGGCTAGCCTCGTGGGGAGTCATTATGTCTAGCAGTAAAGGAGTAAATATGCAGTATGTCGAGATTGAATTGACTCAAGGAAATATAAATAATGATCATTTATACCTTTCATCAATTACTGAGTTTTTCCCAAGTGATTCTTTCGGTGGTTCAAATTCACAAGATATTGCGCCAGTATTACTTGAGGTTCATTGTGGGATTAATGAACCTGTAGTTACTGACATTGCAGGTGATAAAAATATCTTCCGTAAACGCTCATGGGTTAAAGAATTCTTTAAAACTCACAATATGACTGCCGGTGATAAAGTCATTATCGAACACACAGGTAGGCATCGTTATCATGTTTACCCTAAACGTAGCTAGTTTACTGCTAACTGTTTGCTCGGTTCCGCTCCGCTTCACATTTTAGCAAACTATTATCAGCCCCTTAAATGGGCGTTTTATATCTAGTAGGAAATTGCTTTATGGAAAAAGTCAGTAGTAAAAATAAAAGCCTATTAAAAGAGTTGCAAGAAACCAAAATTAATCCAAATACGTTTATATTTTTTGGTTTGTGTATTGTTATATTTATTCTGGTTCAAGTCTTTTACTTTAAGGTTGATATGACATCAAATAGAATGGAGATATTAATCTCTTTTTCTTTATTTTGTGTAGCAAATGGCTATCTAGCAGCTATTAAAACAAATAAACGAATTGATGCGTTAATTGAGAAAGTTAAATAAGTATAGGTTTAAAGATACATAACAAGCCAATACAGTAACGGGACTGCTAACAGCTTGCTCGGTTCCGCTTTGCTACACATTTTAGCAAGCTATTTTCAGTCCCTGATTGGGGCGTTAGAGCTACTAGGAAGTTCGATGATTTTCGATTTAGTAAAAAAGTATGAAACTATTGATCGTGACATAAGGTGGCTTACTTGGTTATTGATAACGTACTGTTGTCTTGTTCTCTTCAGGATTATTTATTGCCTTTATAATAAAGACTTTAACTCTCTATTCGAGGGAGCTAAACCTTTACTGCCCCCCTTAACTGCTCTTCTAGTTGTACAGATTGCTAACCGGCTGATAATTAATAATCGTATATTGGAAGCAAATGAACAAAGAGTTGAAACTGTCCAGTCAACTCATCATGCAATTATTATTGTAAAAGACCTAAAAGCTAAAGTTGGGTACGTTAAACATTGTATTGAAAACAACAGACCACCAATAGCATTGGTTGAAGTGGCTGCTCGTATCGAAGTACGTTATGAGTCATTATTTGAACGTAGCTTATATAAGTATTTACAAGGTGAAAGCATAGATCTGATAGCTAGGATTTCAGGCACTATTTTTGGAATCCAGATCTTTGCAGAACAATTACAGCAGCAGGTCGCTAATAAAGAACATACTATTGAAAATATGCCACAGTTAAATAGTGATAAGCCTCTGAATTCTTTAGATGATTTGCTTAATGAATTAGAAACATTACTTGACCATCTATATGCAATAAGAGAGCAAATCAATTAGTTGGTAGCCCTAACAAGAGATTATGGATGTGACGTCTAAAGCTTGGCTGGCGCTCGTTCCTCGCTAATTTTAGCCAACTATTTTTTTGCTACTAAGCAAAGCATTAGGTGTTTCTTTAGGATGGAGATAAATTAACATTATGGAAAATCAATTTAAGGTTTCAGGTATCGCGTATACAATTTATGGAGCATTCGCAATTATAGCGTTTGTAATTGCTTATATATTTGGTGTCACTCAATTTACTAACTTTCAATCCTTACCGGTTTCAATTTTTTTGTTAATTAATATCTTGTTGGCAATTAATTTTCTCGTTTTACTTTGTGGTATATATTTATTAAAACAAAATGAAGCTGTTCACAAAATTGCATTGCCTATGTCTATTATCATTCTATTGAGTGTCCCGTTTGGAACAATCGTTGGTGGCATCTATCTAATGCAGAGGTTTAAAAACATTTAAAGAGACAATAAAACAGGAAAATTAACCGCTGGCTTTTTTCACTGCGTTAAACATTTTTTTAGTTACAAGCTTTGGTTTATCAAGGTGTTGGCTTATAGGGATATGATCACATGAAATTCATTTTTAACTATTTATGGCACGGTGGTGCACTGATTTTTTGGGTAGGCTGTTTAATCATTGCTCCTTTTTCTTTGCTATTTGAAGGGTGTGGATATGATCAATACGAATCTTTCATTTCCCCAAATAAGAAATATGTGGCAATTGTTTCCATCGTTAATTGCGGCGCAACAACAAGTTTTGAAACTCAAATTTCTGTTAATAGACTTGATGCCCCAGATGATAGGGACGTTTTAGTTGTGTTAGATGGTCATCCGGAGGAACTAGAATATAAAGTGTCTTGGCTAGGTGAAAGCACGATCAAAGTGTCTGAATTTAACTTTAAAAGTTTATTAAGTTTTCGTAGTAGGAGTACAAGTGGAGATATAGTTAAATCACTTATTTTGCCAAAATCAAGCTAATGTTTTTTAAAAAACGTACATAGTAATAAGAAAAGTCTAGTCTTTATTTTAACAAACGATAAAAGTAAAAGAGCTACCATCGTAAAATAGTAGCTCCAGGTTGATTCAACAGCCCGTAAATACGGAGCTCTTCCTTTTATGTAGATGAAAGAATTAGTCTAATAACCCTAGAAGTTCAAGTCTTTCTTTGGCTAGCAAGTACCTAGCGCGCACATCATCTATTTGTTCTTGGGTTAATTTCTTGCCAAGGGTACGAAGCCCTCCGGTAGTATCATTATGGTGAATGCCGAATGCAAACTTAAGATATTCCATAAGTAGTGGTTGAGCATCAAGATATGAAATGGAGTTCATCGCTTGAGAAATTTTGTTTGCCTCAGCCCACTCACCATTATTAACATGCTCCTGCATGGTGACACTCGCTTTTGGAAAAATACAACCTACACCGGTAATTCCACCACATGCGCCAGCAAGTCCGGCGTGTACTGTTACAGTGTCAACACCCGCCAGAATTTTTAAGTCTTTGTTTTCTAACATTAACGTTTCAATTATTGAAACATCTATCGTCGATATCTTAAGAGCAGTTACTTCTGGTAGGGCAGCAAGTCTTCTAAGAATATCTGTTGAAAGTGCATGATATCCAGCGGCATCAGGGTTGTTATAAGGCATAATGGTTACGCCTGCCTCTTTTGCAGCTATTGCAGACAGTTCATAATAGGCAAACATTTCCTCATCAGAAGGCGTTTCCTGAGTTTTTGGTGGCATTACCATTACGGTATCCACGCCAACAGTTGCTAGTTCTTTAACAATGTTGGCAAGTTCTTCTTTAGTTTCAGCCGCAGCTCCGCTGATTAACGGCACATTGTATTCTTTAGCAACAACAGAAAGGGCTTTAAGTAACGAAAGGCGTTGCTCTGCGCTTAGGTAACTATTTTCACCTAGCGTACCAGAACCGACTAAACCGCCCATTCTGCTACCGCTTTTTCCTTCTACTTTCAATATATCTGCAGCGTATTTTTGTGTTGCAGCAAAGTCAATTTCAAGGGCACCGGATTCTGACTCTTTTAGCCATGTAAACACGGCCGGCATAACCGTATATCGCCAATCTGTGCTATTTGTTTCCATTATCTTACCTTTAGTTTAAAATCGAATTGTATAAAATATACTAAATGGATTGTATCAGATAAATTTCTTTCGGCAAAGCAGGAAGTTTGTAGAATTATATCCGTTATAAAGTTATGTTAACGCCTTTGGCGTATCACACACCAAATTTCAGCTAATTCTTGTATTCAATATTTTCACTTCATTTTGGCTGTATTCAATTGCGATGTTTTCATCCTACCCGATGGTTGAAACAAAACACCCACTATCCCTATAGTTTTTCCATTCAAGTAAAGCTTTTACTTACGAAGTTTTTTAATCTAGTGATTGCACTTTTCCATTTAATGTACCTGACCCTTTTTATTTCAGGAAGCTATATCAATGTCATTATGATAAATTTATGAAGCGTGAGTTTAATTAGAAAAAAAGCAAATAGGCTTTTTACCTTGCATTGATTTAAATATGAGTGTATTTGCCTGTTTTATATAGTATTAATTGGTTGGATGAGGTGGCATTTTTTAGGTGATTAACAAGCTTTAGCTCTGTTTAGCTTTGCAACAAACTACTCTATGCAGCGAGGATAACTTAATAAGGAAGAGGATAAACCATGGTGGTTATGTTGTATGTGTTATTAGTATCAATTTTAATTGTTTTTATAATACATTTATTAAAGGTGGTATCGTTATTACGTTTTGTATTATTAATTTGTTTAGCTATTGGTTCTACATATTTTTTGGATTTCTTGTCATGTGAAGTGTTTAAATCTATGTGTAACTCTGATCCGTTGGTTGGATTAGGCTATATAATTATAACCTTATGGGTGCTGGTAGTTTCATTTGTTCTTGAAGTCGCCCGAACAAATTTTTTACTCTATTTAAAAAATAAATAATTTAACCTCTTTTTAGTTAACGATAACTTAAAGATAAAGATAAAGATTAAGAATAAATAATTTAAATGAAGAGTATTGAATAACGTAGAAGTTTACCTGAAGAAATATTATCAAAAGCATTAAATTAAAAGGAATTCTTGTTGGCTATTCAAAAAAAATTAAAACGTAAAACACGTCAGTTAATTGATTCAAAAAACATGCTTAGTGGGGTTACGATTGCCTCGTTTTTAGAATCTACCATTGTGCCTATTCCTCTTGAAACCGTATTGGTGCCATTAATGCAAGCGCGTCGTGAAAAATTATGGCTTATTGCTTTAATGGCAACGGTAGGTTGTATTATCGGTGCTTTATTAGGTTACACATTGGGGTATTATCTATTTGATGCCATTGGTGATTGGATAATTAGCACCTTTTTCAGTACTGAACAATTTGAAAGCGTGAAACAACAAATGCAAAACCAAGGCTTTTGGTTTGTAATTACTCTAGGAATTGCACCTATACCGTTCCAAATTGCGATGCTTGCTGCCGGTGCAACGAAATACTCTCTTATATTATTTTTAACGGCCTCAGCTATTGCGCGATCTATTCGGTATTTTGGACTGGCCATTGTCGTGTATTACGCAGGTAATCAAGCGGAACGTATTATAAATAAACATAAAACTAAAAGTATTATTGTGTTAACTCTTTTAGTGCTGACGGCATGGGGAATAAGCACTCTATAAGAACCATTTATTTCAACGGTAAAGTGGTAGCAACTTTTCATTAGCTCTCATGTAAAAGTGAGAAATGTTTTGTCCTTTGAGCCAATTTTATTGGGTTATATTTCATTTTAATTTTACGTAAGCCTTCAATTTAAGAAAGTGCGGTAGGTGATCAAACTAGGCTTTAGCGGAATTTGAACTGTTCTGAATAACGTACACTTAAACTTATGGTGTTTAACGTTTATCTCAAATGAGTTGCGGTGATGGTTTCACTCTGTCATGTTGGACATATTCACTATAAGGATACGAATGCGATGTCAATTACACACGTAAAGTTAGTTAGTCGGTTGATAAAATATGGTGCGATAGCTTCACTATTTTCACAACCTTTAAATGCTATTGCTAAAGAGCCTTCGCAACAATCAAAGTTGCACCAAATTGCACAACAAATATCAGCTCAACGTATTGAATCTGATATTCAAACGCTGGTTAACTTCGGTACTCGTCATACTTTGTCAGAAACGCAATCCGATACTCGCGGAATTGGCGCAGCTAGACGCTGGATTAAACAAGAATTTGACGCTATATCTGCTAAATGTGGTGGCTGCTTGGAAGTCATAGAAGTTAAAAAGACGATATCTGGTGAAAAACGTATCCCTGATCCTGTTGAAGTTGTGAACATAGTAGCGATTCAACGAGGCATGTCTGATCCCGACAGAATGGTGGTAATGTCGGGAGATATAGATTCCAGAGTCAGCGATGTAATGGACTTTACCAGTGATTCCCCAGGCGCAAACGATAACGCCTCGGGTGTTGCTGGAGTGATTGAAGCGGCTCGGGTTTTATCTCAGTATAAATTTAATGGCTCGGTTGTATATGCTGCATTATCTGGCGAAGAGCAAGGCTTGTTTGGTGGTAAAATATTAACCGCTTATGCGCAAAAAAATAATTGGCAAATTCATGGCGTATTAAATAACGATATGATTGGTAATATTACGGGTATTAATGGTGTAACTGATAATACTACCGCACGGATTTTTTCTGAAGGTACGCGAGTTGTTGAAACTAAAGCTCAAGCTCGTAAACGCCGCTTTACTGGCGGAGAGGTTGATTCAGCTAGTCGAAATTTAGCGCGTTACATAGATACTATTGCCGATCAATACATTGAAAACTTAGATACAATATTGGTATACCGACTCGACCGGTTTGGTAGAGGAGGGCATCATCGTCCGTTTAATGATGCTGGCTTTGCTGCAGTGCGCATTATGGAAACTAATGAACATTATGATCGACAACATCAAGATTTACGCACTGAAGACGGTATTGTTTATGGGGATACCATTGATGGAGTTGATTTTGACTATGCCGCTAAACTTACTTCACTAAACGCAGTTAGTTTGGCTTCTATGGCCTGGGCACCTGCGCCACCTAAAGGGGTTGAAATTTCAGGTGCTGTACGTGCCAGCACGACATTATCGTGGCAGCCAGCAAAAGATGAAAATATTGCGGGTTACCGTATTTATTGGCGCTACACTAGCGAACCTCAATGGCAATATAGTCGCTGGGTTGATAATGTAAATGAGTTTACACTTGATAATATTGTCATTGATAACTATTACTTTGGGGTTGCTAGTGTCAATAAAAACGGTGTTGAATCACCCGTTGTGTTCCCTGGTGATGTTGGCTCGTTTGATCATAATATTCAATAGCGATATTACCGAAAAGTATTGTTCAGTCATTGATAAGGTTTATATAAATTGATATTCGGTTAACTCTTTTACCATGTCGTGTGTATCTCTTTTGCAATATGGCATATCATGATAAGAAATCAAGGAAAGCCGCAATGATTTGTAAGGCAATACATAAGGTATCAGTATGAATTCTTTCGTTTCGTTAGACCGGCTTCGATTTCTGTTACATCGATTGGGTGAAAAGCTTTGGGTTCGCCCTTTAGTGGTATGTTTGCTTTCTATTGCATTAGTGTTTGCTGCCAAAATTATTGACAGCTATCCTATTGAAGTTTCCATTCCTGATATAACAAAAGATTCGGTAGAAACCTTACTTTCACTATTGTCTGCAAGTATGTTAGTTATCGCTACATTTTCGGTTTCGTCTATGGTGTCAGCATATTTTGCGGCGAGTAATTCAGCTACACCTCGTTCTTTCAAGCTTGTGCTTGCTGATGATGTTTCTCAAAATGCGCTTTCAACATTTGTTGGTGCATTTATTTTCAGCGTGGTGGCATTAACAGCAGTAAAGAACGCCTTTTATGATAAAGCAGGTCTTTTCGTTATTTTTGTTTTAACGATGATTGTATTTGCGATGGTTGTTGTCACTTTTGTGCGTTGGGTTGATAGTATTGCACGATTAGGTCTTGTTGGTTCGACCATTGATAAGGTTGAACATGCGACAAAAGCAGCTTTAATACGACGAAGAGATAAACCTACCCTCGGCGGCTTACCAATTTCCAACAATACAAGCAAAGGGGAAGCTGTTTTTACGGAGGAAATAGGCTATGTTCAACTTATTGATATGGTGAAAATTCAATGTTGGGCTGAAAAGGTTAAAGCGCACGTTGAAATTGCTGTACTGCCAGGGGCATTCACAACTGCAGATCAGCCGCTAGCCTACGTTGATTTTACTTCAACGGAATTATCTGAGGTTGATTACTCTGACTTTTTTAAATCATTTCATATAGGAAAGGATCGTACTTTTGAGGATGATCCTAGATTTGGTGTGATTGCATTATCAGAGATTGCTGCCCGTGCTTTATCGCCTGCTGTTAACGACCCCGGTACTGCTATCAAAGTCACTGGTACTTTGGTACGTTTGATTTCGTTAATCAATCAACCATCAAAAGAAAATAATAATATAGTTTTTGATCGTGTTTTCGTGCCGGAATTAAGAATGTCTGATTTATTCAATGATGCCTTTACGGCTATTGCCCGTGACGGCGCAAGCTCTGTTGAAGTCTGCATTTGTTTACAAAAAGGCTTATCTTCGCTTGAATCACTTACTAATAAACATATCTGTGAACAAGCAAGCTACCATAAAAAACTTGCACTCAAAAGAGCACGTAATGCGCTTGTTATTGAGGAAGATGTAGCAGCAGTTAACGATGCCGCAAACGGCAGATGAATTTTTAAATAAACATTATTATTAAAATAAAATAGGTTTTTGTTGTGTCAGTAATATTAATTTTTTGTACAGCGTTAGTGGTTCTATTGACCTTGCTTCCTCTTTCGCGACACCCGCATTGGATCATTCGAGGGTTAGATTTTCCGCGATTACAACTAGGTATTCTAATTGCAGCTTTGTTAATAGCTGATTATCTATTTCTTGATAAACAATCAATACAAACGTGGCTTTTACTTTCAATATCAACTTTTTGTTTAATTTGGCAGCTTTGGTGGATAATCCCTTACACAAGTATTTGGCCTACAGAAGTCAAACAAACGCAAATAAGTAATGCAGATAATCAAATTATTATCATGACTGCTAACGTGCTTACACCTAATCGAAATGCCGATTCTCTGATTCAAATGGTAGAACAACATTGCCCCGATGTATTAGTAACGCTGGAATCTGATCAATGGTGGGAAGATAAACTCAATGCGGTTGAAAGTGATATGCCATATGCAGTTAAATGCCCATTAGATAACCTTTATGGTATGCATGTTTACTCAAGATTACCGATTTTAGAGCACGAAGTCGCTTATTTAGTAGAAGATGATGTGCCTTCAATTTATGCAAAATTATCGTTACGTTCAGGCGAATCGGTTCGCATGCACTTTATTCATCCTGCTCCGCCAAGTCCAACTGAAAATCCAGAGTCAGCAGAACGAGACGCAGAACTAGTGGTGGTAGCTAGAAGCGTTGCAGAGAGAGATTTACCCGTTATTGTAACCGGTGATCTAAATGATGTTGCTTGGTCAGCCACCACACGCTTATTTCGTAAAATTAGTGGCTTATTAGATCCACGAATAGGGCGAGGCATGTTTAATACTTTTCATGCAAATTATTTTTTCATGCGCTGGCCATTAGATCATTTATTTCATAGTGAACATTTTACTTTAAACTTTATTAAACGCTTACCGGCTTTTGGTTCTGATCATTTTCCTTTGTTAACAAAACTAACATATACGCCTAAGCATGCAGTAGAACAGAGTGGTATTGATGCAGATATTGATGATCTAAATAGATCAAAAGAAATTGTTAATAAGGAAAGCGTGAGTAAAGAAAGTGTACCTAAACCATAAGATTATAACTAAAGCGTACATTAAAAAGTAATTGTAAAAACTTTCAAGAAGTATTATATCCGCTGAAATATAGATAGAAATAATGTTAGATAATTCACCTATAAAGCAATACAACGCATTAATGAATCAAAATAAAATTTATGCTGATCCTGCTCAGAGTCAGGCTATTTCTTTATTGCAACAGCTCTATGAAACAATACAGAAAACACCGCATAAACGTGGTTTGTTAAAGAGCATCGCTGAAGTAAAAGGGTTATATTTGTGGGGGAAAGTAGGGCGAGGCAAAACCTTTTTAATGGATTTGTTTGTGCAAAGTCTTCCCGCAGAAATTTGCACAAGACACCATTTTCATCACTTTATGCAAGACGTTCATCACCAACTTAAGCTTTTAACCGGTAAACCAGAGCCATTAACGCTTATTGCTAAACAATATAGCCAACAATATAGAGTACTCTGTTTTGATGAATTTTTTGTCTCAGATATTGGTGATGCAATGTTACTAGGCAGGTTAATGAAAGCGATGTTTGATTTCGGCATTGTTATTGTTACTACCAGTAATTGTGCACCTGATCAGTTATATCGCAATGGCTTACAACGTGAACGATTTTTACCTGCTATTGCGGCCATCAAGCACTACACGAAAATAGTACACCTTGATGGAAAACAAGATCATCGGCATCGTACCTTAACCTTTCAAAAAATTTACTTTCAACTACCTCATGATGTTAAGCAACAACATAAACTACACCAGCACTTGTTAAGTGAATATAATTTAATTTTCTCAATGTCAGCTAGCAGTATAGGTGCAGAGAACTTACCAAATGAGATAGTTATCTTAGGTAGAAATATTCCCTTTATTGCTTCAAGCACTAATGAGAATAATCGCAGCATCTGTTTTGATTTTTCACAACTATGCCAAGGCCCACGTAGTCATTTTGATTATGTAGAGTTAGCGAAGCAATTCGACACAATACTATTATTAAATATACCACCATTAAGTGGGCAACCTTATGAACGTATAAAAGCAAGAGGCACAGAAGACAACGGTTTAGTGATGGATAATTCAGCTAGCAAAACAGGTGAAAGAGAAATACGCCTAGCTCCTATGGATGATGCCGCAAGACGATTTATCGCTTTTATTGATGAGTGTTATGATCGCCAGTTGAATGTTGTGCTAACCAGTTATGTTGAACAAAGTGAATTATATAATAGTGGAACGTTGATGTTTGAGTTTGAACGAACCAACAGTCGATTAATAGAAATGGCATCGGAAGAATATCAACGCTTATAGTATCCATTACAAATTATTGTGAGTAATAAATGCAAACTTACATTGTTAAATTATAGCGGTAATGCCGCGGTCTTTTTTATTTTATACGTTTGAATTAACAAACATAGCGAAACTAATATCCCCCCGAACCAGCCAATCATAGTAAACTTTTCGCCAATAATAATTATCGCTAACAATGTTGCAATTAACGGCTCAATTAAAGTGATTAATGTTGCTTTACTTGCTTCAATATAATTTAAACCGTAACTGAATAATATATATCCTAAAAACATTGGGATAACTGCCATGTATAATGAAATAAACGTATTAGAGGCACTTGAAAATAAGTGCTCGCCGGTAAAAAATAAAGACGGTAGCAAAATGAGAGAGGCAAGACCAAATAGACCAGACATTGACGATTGAGCATGAACGCCACTTTCTATTAAATTTTTTGCAGCCCAAGAGTAACCAGCATAAGCAAAACCTGCCATACACCCTAATAATATACCCAAGCTGTGTTGATGAAGTTGATGAGTAACATAAACACTGTCATCTTTACCTAAGGCTAACAAGATAATACCTACAGAGCCTAGCATAAAGCTCAGTATCCATTGTAATGTAATTGTTTTTTTGTTTAGTAAACGTTCAAGTATTGCGGCAAAGAATGGCGCTGTTGAAATTGATATAACTGTACCGATGGCAACGCCAGACAGTCGCATTGAGGAATAAAATGCTAAAGGATAAACAGCGACAGATATAGCACCAAAAAACAAAAGCTTAGGTTTGGCTAGCATTTTTTTATAGTTATTTAACAGTGTTTTTCGAGCGCTAATAACGAGTAATACTCCTCCTAACCCCATGGAAAAAGCGCCAATGGCAAAAGGACTAATATTGGGTGCATAGCTTGCAATTGTACCTGTAGTTCCCCATAAAAAACTCGCGATAATGATGGCGAATATACCTTTGTTATCATTGTGAATCATTTTCACGTTGTACTGCCTTTGGTAATTTCAATGCCAAAAGGATAGATGAATTTTAGGCGAGTTTTTTAACAATTCGGACGCAATCGTTAACTATTCAGACGATATTTATTTTTTAAATTTTGTGGGCGATAAGCCATAATATTGTGAGAATTTTCGGCTGAAAGCAGATGGCTCTTGGTACCCGACCATTTCACCAATAATATGTAATGGGTAATCTGTATGCGTAAGTAAAGCTTGTGCTTTTTCCATTCTAAGCTTAGTGACATATTTCATTACTGTTGAACCTGTTTGTTGTTTAAATAACTTTTTAAAATGTGTTTCACTTAAGAAGGCAGTTGCAGCTAAAGACTTTATTTGAAGTGGGGTAGCCATATGTT
This sequence comes from Thalassotalea sp. 1_MG-2023, assembly GCF_030546745.1. GTDB lineage: Bacteria > Pseudomonadota > Gammaproteobacteria > Enterobacterales > Alteromonadaceae > Thalassotalea_C. Next base: position 134,972 of record NZ_JAUOPD010000010.1, on the reverse strand, counting down.
TTTCAATAAAGGAAATTGCAGTACTGATGCGGTTATCAATTTTTGGTAGTAGAGGTTGTTCTGCTAAAATCAAATAAAACAGGTGATACATTGATTGCTCTAATTGCGTATTAATTGTATTTTCTAGCTGGCTTTCAATAAAAGTTAAATATGATTTTAATGGGGAATTAATTGAGAATACATTACAATGGGATGATGATATATTGACTGGAAGTTCATCCATGTCAGCAACAACAAATCGAGCTTCTATATCAGCGGTAAATATGTGCTCTTCGCTGCTTCTAACAACAACACATTCGCCGATCGCTACCCTCCCATTGAAATTTCCAACAGAGATATTTATTGCACCACGTATTGGTAAAACTAACTGATTAAAGCAATGAGAATGATTAACGGGTTTTGTGTTATAAGAGCGTATTGATAACATATTTTGCATTTTTAAAGTCTCTTGCTTTATTTGCTTATTAATCAAAAGTGCAGATAAGTTTAATGGTTTCTTTAGTCTAAGCTGCATTGACTCGTTATAATTAGCATGAATGCATCAAGTTGTATTCACAAAATATAATTTTTAAGGATGAATAATAAGATTCACACCATTTCTTTCAAGCATTTGAGCAAAAGCATCAGGTATGCCTGAATCAGTGATCAAAACATCTATTTCAGCTAAACCACATATTTTGTGTACGCCTGAACGATTGAACTTTGATGAATCTGCAACGGTGATCACTTCTTTAGCAACTTTGCGCATTAAACGATTCATCATTGCTTCATATTCAAAATGTGTCGTAATGCCAGAATTAAAGTCTATACCATCTACACCGAGAAACGCTTTGTCAAAATGGTAGCGCTCTAAACTGTCTTCTGCTTGTCTACCGTAAAAAGATAACGATGTTTTTCTTAGCACTCCGCCAGTCATCAATACCTCTACCCCAGAAGCACTTAATAGGTTTTGAGCAACATTTAAACCGTTGGTCATAACAACGAGCCGCTCAAAAGTATGCAAGCAGTTTGCTAATTCAGCCATAGTTGAGCCAGAATCTAGAATAATAGCATCACCTTCTTTAATTTGATGGCTAGCCAACTCTGCTAACTTTCGCTTAATATCTATTTGAGCACAATGCTTTTCATTGATTGAAAGCTCTTTAGAAATCACCTTACTAGCCACAGCGCCACCACGGGTTCTACTGACTAAGCTCTTTTTATCTAAATAATTTAAATCGCCTCGAATGGTGACTTCTGATACTTGATAGTTAGTAGCTAAGTCATCTACAGCTACTCGTCCGTGCTTGAGAGTTTTTTGCACAATATCATGTCGTCTTTCTACCGTATTCATCATAACTTCCAACTTACTACGTTTTGATTATCATAATCTTCTTTCATAATCTTTCAACAATAAAAAGCTGTAAATACTCTTTCGTATTGGTTATCTGATTGAATTATTTGAATAAATGTTGTGTATTTTGTTTTTATTTCGCCTTGCTTAAATGAAAAGTGAAAGGTTTTGTTGGTTTTAATTGTTGATTTATGGGTTTCATTAGGTGTATATATATAGTGTGGTAAAAGTAAAACAAATAATAACTACAACTAAACATGAGATATAAGAGAGGGTACAGCATGGCAAATCACCAGAAAAAATACCTGAGCTTACTTATTGGTTCCATATTGGGGGTCAGTAGTGTTTGCACAGTTGCTCAAGAAACAGATCAGGAAGTGGATACTTCTGAAAACGCGAAAGAAAAAGAAACCGAAGTTATTGAAGTTCGCGGTATGAAGAGCAGTATAAAAGAATCTTTATTTATAAAGCAAAACTCTATTCAAGTGGTTGATGCCATCGTTGCAGAAGATATTGGTAAGTTTCCGGATCAAAACGTTGCTGAAGCTTTACAGCGTATTACAGGTATTACCATTACACGTAATGCTGGTGAAGGACAAAACGTAACGGTTCGTGGTTTAGGTGGTGACTATAACGTTACTACCATTAACGGACGTCGTATGGCTTCTGAACATAATAGCCGTGACTTTAATTACGACTTGATTGCTGCTGAACTTTTAGGCGGCGTTGAAGTTTATAAGTCTTCTGTTGCGCAAACACAAGAAGGCGGTATTGGTTCAGTAATCAATATTAAAACCCGTAGACCGCTTGATTTTGATGGTTTCACTATGTCTGCTTCTGCAAAAGGCATTTATGAAGATAGAACCAAAGATACCACGCCTCAAGCATCATTTTTAGTAAGCAACACCTTTGATGATGGTAAATTTGGTGCATTATTTACCGCAGTGTATTCTGAAAGAACCTTGCGTATTGATAGCTATGAAGGCCAAGGTTTTTATAATCCAGTGACAGATCCAGAACTTACTATTCGCCAAGATGTGGACGGTAATGGTGAATTTGATAAATACGTTGATAATGAATGGGGTTCAATTATCCCTGGTTACCTTCGTTATGGTAACAAGCAAGATACTCGCGAAAGAACCGGCGGTAGTTTAGCATTGCAGTGGGTACCAACGGATGATTTTGAATTAAATTTTGACAGTATCTATTCTTCATATGAAACCAATGGTACTGAATCACAAATTTCTTTTGTAACATACGATGAAAGTTGGACTCCAGGTATTCCAGGCGTGAAAGACGTTGGTTTTGCTGATAATGGCTTAGTCAATAAAATGACCATGTACAACAGTGGTGCAATGGCTGAATTATTGAACGTTTCTCGTCCGAGAATTACTGAAACATATCAAGTAGGTGTTAACAGTAAGTGGAGTGTGAATGATTCATTAACCCTAAACTTCGATTTATCACATTCTCAATCAGAAAACGAAAATAATGGCCATAACCGCTACATTGTAGCCCGTGGTTTTGTTGAAGAAGTATCAATTGATGCATCAACGAGTAATTTATTACCTGATGTTACTGTTTCTCCTAATTTAGATTCAAGCTCGCCGTTTGGGGCACACTACAGTTACAACAGTGGTACGGGTATTAAAGATAAAGTGAGTGAATTCCGTGTTGATGGTAAATGGGTACCAAATATCCACTGGATTGCCTCAGTTGATTTTGGGATAAATATTGGTAAGCAGACAAAAACCACGGTCGCAAACGCTTCTAAGAATGCTAGTGCATTCTCAAATGCAGGTACCATCTTAGACTCAACCGAATACGATGAATGGAACATTGATTTTTCTTCGGCTGAGGAAATCAACGGTTTTGACTTATTCAGACTACCAAGTGATGCAGTAATTGCAGGTAACTTTGATGGCTTTATGAGTGGTGAACCAGGTAAACACCCAACGCCATGGCCAATGTTTGATTACGATAAATTATTCTCTTTCTATGAAAGTATCAGCCCAGAAGCTGCAAATCAGCTGATAAAAGCAACGCCTCGTCCAAATGATTCATATGATGTATCTGAACAAACAAGTGCTATTTACCTTGCGATAAACATTGAAGATGATTTTTACGATTTTCCATATGTATTAAATCTGGGCGTACGCGCAATAGAAACCAAAGTGACTAGTACCGGATTTTCATTAAACCCAGCATTAGTGAATTTTGTCGCAGCAGACAATGAGAACCCTGAAATTATCAAATTTTTGAAAGAGGTTGAAAACTATCAAGAAGTTGTTGATTTTGAAGATTCGTATCAAGATGTATTACCAAGTTTCAACTTTAAATTAAACCTAACCGATGAGTTGGTTTTCCGTGCGGCTGCGTCAAAAGTTATTACGCGTCCTAGCATTGGTAACTTAAAAGCATGGAGCTACGTTAATATTAATGATCGCGAATATCATGCATCTAACCCAGGTTTGGAGCCATTACGTGCAACGCAAGGTGACTTGGCATTAGAGTGGTATTTTTCTGAATACGGTGCTTTAACTACCGCATTTTACGTCAAAGATATCGAAACCTTTTCTACGTACGGTAGAAACGGCACCATTGATATAGATGGTGAAGAATTCACGATTGAATCACATATTAACAGTGATGCTGGCGGAAAAATTCAAGGTGTTGAAATTGCCTATCAACAATCTTTTACCGATATTTTACCAGCGCCATTCGATGGTTTAGGTATTCAATTAAACTACACCATTGTTGACTCTGGTTATGACGAAGTAGAAGAAGGTCACGATGAATTTGATTTTCGTGAACGTGACTTACCTTTCAAAGGTATGTCTAAACATTCTTATAACGCCGTTATTTACTATGAAAAAGACAAGATTCAAGCACGTTTTGCCTATAACTGGCGCGATAAATACTTAACAAATGAAGAAGACTGGGGTGGTGTTAGGTGGCAAGCAGATTATGGTCAGCTTGATTTTAGTGCAAGTTATGACCTAACTGAGCAACTTAATATCAATATTTCAGCAAATAACCTTACTAATGAACGTGGTTATGCCTATATCGAGAACGAAGAGCAACTCGCTTATCTGTATCGTTCAGGGCGCCTGTTTAATCTAGGTGTTAATTATCGATTCTAATTTCCAATAAATGAGACAAGAACTCCGGCAAGTATGCGTTCATCTTCATAACAATTACTTGCTGCAACTAAAAAAATAGCGTGGAAAAAGTGATGAATTTTAAAAACAAGTTATCCATATTATCAACGGCGATCATACTTGCTACGACTGCCGGTTGCGGATCGTCTGATGACGAAAATGTTACAAATATTGTTGTTGAAAAACCGGTAGTTATACCACCAGGTGAAACAGACCGAGCGCCTTCAACATGGTTGCGTTTTGGTGATGATTTTAATGGTGATACCATTATGCAAGATGTGTATATTCCATCTAATGGTCTAACAACTTATACCTATTACTCAGTATTAAACTGGAATGCAGGTCTTGATGGCGGGGGTTATGCGGGTATTCAAGATCATCCTGACGGAAGAAATTTTATCTTTTCAATTTGGGACCCTTCAAATGGCGAGCCGATCACAGCTGAATATCAAGGTGAAGGTACGCAAGTTGAATTATTTGGGGGTGAAGGTACGGGTCTTAAGTCTTGGAACTTTCAATTAGGTTGGGAGCCAGACCGCTGGTATACCCTTGCGACTAAAGTGTGGCATACCCGAGATGACGGTCATACCCATTTTGCTTTTTGGTCTCAAGATAAAGAAACAGGGGTGTGGACGCATTTAGTCACCATGGATTTCCCTATGCCATGGGTTGTCTTCAGCACAGAAACCGGCTCATTTGTTGAAGATTGGCTAGGTACAGGTAATAACACTCGTACTGCGCTGTTTAATAATGGTCGTAAACGTGGCATGGATGGCGGTTGGAAAGCCTTCACAAATGCTGATTATAATGTGGTTCAAGAGGAAGCAACAGCCGCTTATAATGACAATTTCGATATCGCATCGAACGCTGATTATTATCGCATGTCAACGGGTGGAGCTGCTGGACCAGAAGAAGATGAAGATGTGTTCGAGCCAGAAGGTGAGCTATCAAGGCCTTATTTATTAGCCGCGCCTGATGATGCACCTACCAGTGTTACTTTATCAACGATTACTACGACAGGTATTGATTGGCAACTAGCCACCACGGAAGTGCCACAATTATCTTACCGTGTATTAGTTAATGATAAAGTGGTTGCAGAAGGTACTGATCCGCAAACAAGAAGTGCAACGTTTGACCTTATTGATGTTGATGACGAAATCACGCTTGAAATTGAAAATATATTCGGTAAAACAAGCACATTCAAAGCGACGGCAAATGCTGGACAATTGGAAATTGATGACAGCATAGAAATTGCTCAAGAGGCACAATTACTTGAGCGTAATGAAGCAACTGTCATTGAATCAATTGCTGCTGGTGAGTCAAAGTTATACCAAGTTATGGGTTTAGATGCCTCTAAATCAATGACAGTAAAACTAGCCGGTGACAAAGGTGATGCTGATATTTACGTGATGGAAAATAGCATGCCTACTACCACAGATTATGACTGTGTTGGCTTCTCTGGAAGTAGCATTGAATCATGTCGTTTACCGGTCAATGTTCGTGAAGAAACGCCTTATTACGTACTAGTGACGGCAAGAACTGATGTGTCATGCTTAGCATTATCAACAACGCAAGATGGTGAACCAGGCTGGATCAGTGGCTCAAACTATATTGTTAGCTCAGAGTCAGCAACAGGTTCAGGTAATGGGCTTGGCAATGCATTTGATGGTAATGAAGCAACCATTTGGCATACAAATTGGGGCGATGGGGCACCGACTTATCCTCATACTATTACCATTGATTTAGGGGATACTTATGATGTAAACCGCATTCGTTATTTACCGCGTCAAGATGGTGGTGTAAACGGTACAATTGTTGGCTATGAACTCTATATTTCTGATGATCCTGATGTCTACCCAGCTGAACCACAAATTGTTGGTACATGGGAAGATAACACCGACGAAAAAATTGAGTGGTTTACTGAAGCTGTAACAGGTCGTTTTGTTAAATTTGTCGCAACAGAAGAACGTGGCGGTAGTGAATGGGCATCAGCTGCAGAAATTAAATTTGGTTTTGATGATGGTTCAGACCCACTAGCAGAAGGTGGTGAAGACGACACAGAAACTGAAGTAGATAATGGCGGTGTTTGCTCTGGTGGCGGAGACACAGGTGATGGTAACCATGTTAATATTCCTGTGAACTCAACATTACTCGATAATGCTGGATTAACCGCTACTAGTCCATCAGGGGCGCAAGCGGGCCATGAATTGTCTTTTGCACTAGATGGCTTAACTGGCGATGCTGGACATTGGCATACACCATGGAGCGGCGTTCCTGCTTATCCTCATGAAGTGCTGATTGACCTTGGTGAAAAGTACGAGGTAAACCGTTTTGATTACACGCCGCGCACCGGTGGTGGTAATGGAACAGTTGTTGAGTATGAAATTTACGTGGGCGACAGTGCTGATAGCTTAGGTGAGCCGGTAGCACAAGGTACGTGGGAAAACAGTGCAGATGTTAAAACCGTAACATTTACTGATAAACCAGGGCGATTTGTTAAGTTTGTAGCACTGTCTGAGCAAGGTGGTGGTGCATGGGCAGCAGCCTCTGAATTTAACGTTGGTGTTAATACTTCTGAGAAAGTGGATAACAGCACGTTAAGTTATTCTACTAGCTCAGGAGCTCAACCAGGTAATGAATTGTCTTATGCATTCGATGGCTCATTTGATGCGAATCATTGGCATACTCCATGGAGTGGTATTCCAGGGTTCCCGCATGAAGTTATTATTGACTTAGGCGAAGCGAAAGATATTGTTCAATTTAACTATACGCCTAGAGCCGGTGGCGGAAATGGCACCATAGCTGGCTATGAAGTGTATGTGAGCGACAATAATAGCGACTGGGGTAGTGCTGTTGCTACAGGTACATGGAAAGGTGATGGTAATACTGAAATTGCAGCATTTGATGCAATAACAGGCCGTTATATAAAGTTTGTTGCGCTAAGTGAGAAAAATGGTAACAACTTTGCTGCGGCAGTTGAGTTTGGTATTCGTGTTAACCCATAATTAGTTAACGATGAGTGTTAAAAGGAAGAAGAGTAAAACCTTCTTCCTTTTTTATTTAGAGTAAAGAACATGATGAAAATGAAATCGGTGTATCAACACGTAAAATATTGTGTAGTAGGTATAGTGTGTCTTGGTATGCTTGGTGCGTGTGGTTCTAGCACAAACAAGACTGAAAAAACTGCAAATCAGGCAGTGGTTTTAACTACTGACGATCTTACCATTGAAGTGCCTATTGCCGGTAATAGTTGGATTGAAAACGATATAGAAGCATCCGATACGTTGATCACAAACGACGGGATAACGCAATGGAAGAATAATCAACACCAATTATCTACTTACTTTTATGTCAGTAAGGTTGGCAAGGTTAATTTAGGGCTTAAAGCCAAAGCATTAGCGGGTTCCTCAACTATTTTGGTTGAGCTCAATGATGAGAAAAAACATATTTCGTTGTCCAATCCTATTGAACAGATTATTCCTATTGGACAATTTGAGGTAGTAAAACCAGGCTACCAAAAAGTGGTAATTACCGGTATTGAAACCTCTAGTGATTACTATCCAGCTATTTCGCAACTTCTCATTGGTGGCGCAGCCACTGGCGGTAATAATTATTATGTTAAAGATGATTTTTACTGGGGTCGAAGAGGGCCATCAGTACATTTACAATATCAATTACCAGAAGAAAACGGCAATTATGAATGGTTTTATAGTGAGATCACCGTGCCTGAGGGACAAGACACGCTAGGTTCTTATTATATGGCAAATGGCTTTAATGGCGGCTATTTCGGTATACAAGTAAACTCAGAAACTGAACGCAGAGTTTTGTTTTCTATTTGGAGTCCATATCAAACAGATGATCCAACGAGTATTCCAGAAGAATATAAAATAAAGTTGTTAAAAAAAGGTGATGATGTTTACACAGGAAAATTTGGTAACGAAGGCTCTGGTGGTCAAAGTTATGTAAAATATCCTTGGAAAACAGAGGTTACCTATGGTTTTTTAACTCGATATCAACCAAGACCCGAGGAAAATAAAACAGACTTTACTGCCTATTTTTATGATCCAAAAATTAAAGAATGGCAGCTTATTGCCAGCTTTAGAAGACCAAAAACTACAACTTATTTAGCATCACCATACTCTTTCTTAGAGAACTTTATACCAGGAGCAGGGCAGTTTGAACGCATGGCTGAATATAGTAACCAATGGGTCAAATCAAGCGGTAAAGCTTGGGAGCCAATGGTAAATGCTAAATTTACCTATGATGCAACTGCAAGAAAAGAAGCACGTGTAGATTACCAAGGTGGAATTAAAGGTGACGGTTTTTATTTGAAAAACACAGGTTTTTTCTCTAAACATACCGCATATAAAACACCGTTTACACGCAAGAATACACAATTACCACCTATAAATTTAGAACAACTTCCTTAGTTTTTGGACTTAGTACCCGTTGGTGTTGGGTTAGCTTAGGTTGAGTAAGTTACATTGCTTAACCTAAGCTTTTTTTAAGCGTTTAATGTTGATGAAGTCTACATAATATGAACAAAATTTTATTTAATTGTAACAGCTATGGCATGAGTAAAGTTTGCCTTTTCACCGTAGTTTTTGTTTGTTCTGTTTTAAGCTCGGCGCCTGTAACCGCAGCGAAAACAGAGTCATTAAAATCAACGCTTTTGAAAGTAATGACCTATAACGTAAGGCATGGTACTGATTTATATGGTGATATAAGTATTGCAAAGCAAGCGGCGTTTATAAAACAGCAAAATGTCGACTTGTTAGCACTTCAGGAAATTGATCAAGTTACTAAGCGTGTTAAAGGCGTAAACCAAACAAAATACTTTGCCAATACGTTATCATTAAATGGTTTGTTCCAACCATTTATGGCTTTTGATGGAGGCCAGTATGGCATTGCTGGATTCAGTAAAATGCCAATTTTGAAAAGTAAGTCGATAACATTGCCCGATGGCTTAGAGCCTCGTGTATTTCCGCAATTGCTTGTTAATGTTGAAAAGCAGCCTTTACTTTTTATTCCGATACATTTTGATTGGCCTTTAGAGGATCGCGCGCGTTTTGAACAAGCCACGCAATTACTTTCTCAGTTAGATAGAAAACTACCTGTAATTTTGGCTGGTGATTTTAATGATTATCCAAACTCACGCACGCTAGAGCTGTTTAAAAACGCAGGATTTTCATTTATTGTGAATAATACCTCAACGTTTTTAGGGCCAAATGAAGAAGAAAAGCCAGTTGTTGAGATAGATTTTATTGCGGTTAGAAGTGGCCAGGCGACTTCACTTTCGTTATTAGAAAGCTTTGTTTTTGAACAGCATACTTTCTCTGATCATGCCGCGGTACTTTCCTCAATCCTTGTTACGCAAAAGGCAAATTAGTGCAGATTTTTGACAATGGTAAGCTCGACGTTACATGCCGAGCTTATCTTCTTGTCTGAGTATGACAACACAGCAACAATGATAAATAGTGTTTTCTCTACGCCACTTTTGTCGTATTAACCCTAACTAGATCCAACGATTGTTTTAGATCTGAAATGATGTCGGTTACATTTTCTAAACCAATTGAAACTCTAATTAAGCCATCGCTGATTCCTGCGTTTACTCGTTCTTCGTCACTGTAGGGCGAGTGTGTCATTGATGCTGGGTGTTGAATTAAAGATTCAGCATCACCTAAACTGACGGCGATGGAAAACAATTGCATACGATTAATAAATTCGGCACCACCTGTTACGTCACATTTGAGTTCAAAACCGATTACACCACCTGCAGCTTTCATTTGTTTACCAATGAACTGGTGGCCTTGGTGCGAGGGTAGACCTGGGTAATATACGGTTTCTACTGCAGGGTGACTTTCTAAGAATTCGGCAACTAACTGGGCATTTTGGCAGTGTCTTTCAATTCGAATCGGCAACGTTTTTAAACCACGAATGATCAACCATGCATCATGCGGGCTCATGGTACCGCCAATATCTTTTAGTGCCGTTAGTTTGATCTCATTTATCATCTCTTTGCGCCCACAAATAATACCAGCTACAACATCGCCGTGACCGTTTAAATACTTTGTTGCGCTGTGTACAATAATATCTGCACCAAAGCGAACGGGCTTTTGTAGTACAGGAGTTAGAAAAGTGTTATCAACGATAGATATCAATTGATGTTCCTTTGCTAATGATAAAATAGATTCTAAATCAAGTACCTGTAAGTTCGGATTGATGGGAGATTCGAGAAAAATAACTTTGGTATTGTCTTGAATAGCAGCGGTGATATTTTTTGCTTCGCTCATATCAACAAAACTTACTTCAATGCCGAAGCGCGTTAACATGTGATTCATTAAAGCATATGAGCAGCCATAAATTGCTTTTGACGCAATCAAGTGATCGCCCGCTGTTAAATTGGTTAATAAGGCCGCCGATACCGCAGCCATACCTGTGGCTGTTGCGGCTGCATCTTCGGTTCCTTCTAATTGTGCCATACGTTGCTCAAGTTCACGCGTAGTAGGATTACCTAGACGCGTATACATATACCCTTCAGCTTCACCCGCAAACCGTTGTGCCCCTTGTTCTGCATTGTCGAAAGTAAAGGTTGATGTTTGATATAAAGGAGACGCTAACGAACCAAACTGTTCGTCTTTTATTTTGCCGCCGTGTACAACTTGTGTTTCGATAAATTTGCTTTTAATCATAGTTTTCTCATGTGATATCGGAATACGTTCGTTAATGAATTTGTTATCAATATTCACGCCAAAACTATAAATTACATATAAAACAATAAGTTAATCTTTATATGCAAAAGTAGGTTCATTATTATTGTAATTTTTTTATTACAAGTTGTTTTTTAAATTAAATTAACAAGGCCTTTAATCACTAAATACTTGAAAATTAAGTACTATAATGTTGTCATTAAAATATTACTAAGTATCAAAATTATTACATGAAAATTTGTATCGAATCTGCTGACAGAGTAGGTATTAGCCAAGAAATATTAGCCACGTTTGCTTCTCATGATTGGAACGTAAAAAGTATTGAGGTTCAAAGCCAAAATACCTTTGTTCATATTGATGCTATAGAAGCGACTTTTTCACGAGTTAAACGCTTGTTAAAGCCCGTTGATGGAATAAAACAGTGCATTGAAATTACTGAAATGCCGTCTGAAATACGTGAAAAGCATGTGCAAGCATTGTTGGCAAAAATAACTGATCCTATTTTAGACATTAGTAGTACAGGCATGATTTTAGCCACTAATCAGGCTGCGAAAGCTATTGCAAAACAAAGTAACGTCGATTTAGTGCATAGTCATATTGACGATGTGATTGATGCTTCGATAGATGCGCTCATTCAACCTCATGAGTTAAGTATGACAGTCACTTTTTTTGGTGAACCTTTTATTGCAGACATTAACCCCGTGATGAGCGCAAATACGGTCACAGGAGCGGTTATCTATTTAAAATCAGTTGAAAAAGTAGGGCGGCAGTTATCCTTAGTACAATCATCTAAAGATAACGCGCTGCAAGCCATGATCGGAGAATCTGAACAAATTAACTTAGTAAAATCTCAGATCTCGCGTTTTGCCACCCTAGATTTACCTGTGTTAGTCGTAGGTAAAACAGGCACTGGTAAAGAATTGGTGGCTCAAGCTTTACATCAATTAGGCCCACGTAAAGATAAACCTTTTTTAACGATTAACTGTGCGGCTATTCCTGAGCAACTGCTTGAAAGTGAATTATTTGGTTATACCTCTGGGGCATTCACAGGGGCGAACAAAAGCGGCAAACCAGGCCTTTTTGAGTTAGCAAATGGTGGAACGTTATTTTTAGATGAAATCGCTGAAATGTCACCGTATTTGCAAGCTAAACTTTTGCGGTTTTTACAAGATTTTCGTTATCGTAAAGTGGGTGGTACAAAAGAATTTAAAGCCGATGTGAAAATAATTAGTGCTAGCCATCAAAATTTTGATGAATTGCTTATACAAGGGGAGTTTCGGGAAGACTTATTTTATCGGCTTAATGTATTAAAAGTTGAATTACCGACACTTGCACAACGGCAGTCAGATATTGAGTTATTGGTTAATTACTTTTTGTCTTTAGCATCTCAACAAGTTAACCAAAAGGGTGTTGATATAACGCCAGCAGGTCGCGAATTACTTCGTGGTTATCATTGGCCAGGTAATATAAGACAATTGGAAAATACTATTTTTAGATTAGTTGCACTATCTGATGGCGATCAAATTGATGCTGAACATGTGCAACAAGTCCTTTTTGGACAGCAAAAAAACGATGGTCAATTAGAATCGTTACATGTGCAAGACTGGGCATCTGCACAAGCTGAGTTTGAAAAAAAATTGCTAACGCAACTTCATCCTCATTACCCCACCACACGAAAACTAGCGGCAAGATTAAACGTATCGCATAATAAAATAGCGATGAAGCTTAGGGCTTATCGCATAGGATAAGCCCAGATGTATTAATGCTCTAATAGGGTATATAGAATTTGTTTAACAAATTTAGGTTCAAAAGGCTTATCACAGAGGGCATTAACGCCGTCTTGCTCAATGTTTGCTAAGTGGGTATCTTTGCTTTCACTGGTTACCATTAAAATAGGGATATGTGACTGTTGGCTTTGTTCTCGCACATATTTAGTCAGTTGGCGACCGTCAATTTCAGGCATATTAAAGTCAGTAACAATTAAATCGAACATGTTTTCGTTTAGTATTTTTATTGCTTCACTGCCATCTTTTGCTTCTGTAACTTTTAACAACCCCAAATTATTTAACACACGTTTTATATGATTGCGAGCAAGCATGCTGTCATCAACAAGTAATACACGAATTTCATGCACGTCAAAGTAATCGAGTTCCATTTCTTCTGGTGAAATTAAATCAATGGTATTGTTAATGGCTGCGTGTAGGTTTTCAGGTGTAAAGGGTTTTGGCAAAATTGCGACAACACCTGACTGTTTAAACTCTTCAAGGCTTTCACGTTTATATTCACTTGACACCAACATAAACGCTGAGTCTTGGCATTTGTCAGAGGTTTTTACATGGCTTAATAAATCAAGCGCTGTACCTTTATCAAAGTACATAGCACTGGCAATTAAATCAAAGTGATAACGTGTTATTTGCTGTAATGCATCATCAAAGGTTTTTGCTAAGGTAATTTCAGTTATGTTCTGTTGTTTTAATCGATTAATAATTATTTTACTTTGCGTATCAGATGGCTCAACGAGCAAAATAGATAACTCACTTGGTTGTATACTTGTCATAATGTCTCTCTAATGATGTTAACCACCAATAAATTTAACCTTGTAACCTGCTTTTTCTAATTCAGCTTTGATCACGTCTCTTTTGTCGCCTTGTATTTCGATGGTTTCATCGACAACACTTCCGCCTGTGCCGGCTTTTTTCTTCAACGTACTTGCTAAGCTTTTTAGTGCTTTTTGATCAAGCCCTAATCCAGAAATAACAATTACGCCTTTGCCCTTACGTCCTTTTGTTTCGCGTCTAACTTTTGCTGTGCCATCGGAAGGGGTGATTTGTTCAACCTTTTCAGGTTCAATTCTACCTTCGTCGGTTGAGTAAACGAGTTGCGATAATTGATCTTGCCAAGACATATGATAAGCCCTTCGTAAGTTTTCGGCATTATATCTTTAAGCATAAAAAAAACCAGTCTTTCGACTGGTTTTGTTATTCTATTACCGTATAAGTTGGCTTATAGTTTGTTTTCAAGCTCAGGTAATACGTCAAATAAGTCAGCAACAATACCGTAGTCGGCTACTTGGAATATTGGCGCTTCGGCATCTTTGTTGATGGCAACAATGATTTTAGAATCTTTCATGCCAGCTAAGTGTTGGATGGCACCTGAAATACCAACGGCAATATATAAGTCTGGTGCAACAATTTTACCTGTTTGACCTACTTGCATATCGTTAGGTACAAAGCCTGCATCAACAGCTGCACGAGAGGCACCAATTGCGGCGCCAAGTTTATCTGCAATACCTTCTAATAATTTGAAGTTATCACCATTTTGCATACCGCGGCCGCCTGAAATAACAACGTTTGCTGCGCCTAAGTCAGGGCGCTCTGATTCAGTAAATTCATCATTTACATGTGATGAAGTACCAGCATCAGTTGCCTGTGAAAGGTTAACAACGTCGGCGTTACCGTCGGTTGCTACCGCATCAAAAGCTGTAGCACGTACAGTGATCACTTTCTTACTGTCTAAGCTCTGTACAGTAGCTATTGCGTTGCCTGCATAAATTGGACGAACAAAAGTATCAGCAGATTCTACACCGATAATGTCTGAAATTTGTGCTACATCTAACAATGCAGCAACACGTGGCATAAAGTTTTTACCCGTTGTTAAGGCTGTTGCCATAATCACGTTATAATCGGCAGCAAGTTCTGTTACTAATAAACTGACGTTTTCCGCTAACTGATTAGCATAAGCAGCATTATCAGCTACTAATACTTTTGAAACACCACTTACGTTTTTGGCTTGCTCTACAACAGCTGCACAATTGTGTCCGGCAACTAACAAGTTAATATCTCCGCCAATTGCTTGAGCGGCTGATACTGTTTTCAGTGTGTCAGCTTTTAATTCGTTATTATCGTGTTCTACATATATTAAAATGCTCATGCGATCACCTTAGCTTCGTTTTTCAATTTTTCCACTAACTCGTCTACTGTTTCAACAACAATACCTGCTTGACGTTCCGCTGGCGGTGTTACTTTTAATAAGGTTGTACGAGGTGTTAAGTCTAAGCCAAATTCTGATGCTTCTTTCACGTCTAAAGGCTTACGCTTTGCTTTCATTATGTTTGGTAATGAGGCATAACGTGGTTCGTTTAAACGTAAATCAGTCGTCACGATAGCAGGAAGGTTAAGTGCAACTGTCTGCAAACCACCATCTACTTCACGAGTAACATTGACTTTATCGCCGTCTATTTTTACTTCAGAGGCAAAAGTGCCTTGCGGAAGGCCTGTTAACGCAGCCAACATTTGACCGGTTTGGTTGTTGTCTGAATCGATTGATTGTTTTCCAAGAATAACCAATTGTGGTTGCTCTTCTTCAACAACTTTTTGCAAAAGTTTGGCGACATGTAATGAATCTAATTTTTCATCTGTATTTATTTGAATAGCACGATCAGCACCTAAAGCTAGTGCAGTACGTAACTGTTCTTGACAAGATTTATCACCAATTGAAATCGCGATAATTTCAGTTGCTGCACCTGCTTCTTTGAGTCTTACTGCTTCTTCTACTGCAATTTCACAGAAAGGGTTGATTGCCATTTTAACGTTAGCAAGATCAACATCTGAGTTGTCAGCTTTTACACGTACTTTCACGTTATAATCGATGACACGTTTTATCGGAACTAATACTTTCATCGTTGCCTCTAATTGTGCTTGTTGTAATTTAGTGCCCAGTTTTTATAGAAAAGAACTAGACTAGTAATAACTTAACTTGAATTTGTTCAAAGGCTACTTTAGGGTTACGTGAACGTCAACGTAAATTTGTGCGATTGAACGTTTTTTGTTTTATACCAATAAACAGTCTTTTACATCATAGTATTTACTGGCGAAAATTCTATAGGTATGATGTTATCAAACAGGTGTTTGAAAATCAAACGGGTGTTTGAATTTCAGTGTGGTTATCATTTCGGGGGGAATTATGGAACGCGAATCAATGGAATTTGACGTAGTGATCGTGGGGGCTGGTCCTTCTGGTTTATCTACTGCATGTAAGCTAATGCAGTTAGCTCAAGAAAAAGAACAAGAGCTAATGGTTTGTGTTGTTGAAAAGGGTTCAGAGGTAGGGGCACATATTTTATCTGGTGCTGTTTTTGAACCAAGAGCATTAAATGAACTTTTTCCTGATTGGCAAGAAAAAGGAGCGCCACTAAATACCAAAGTTACTGGCGATGATATTTATTTATTAAACGGGGATGAAAGTGCGATTAAACTCCCCGGTTTTGGTGTACCCAAAACGATGCACAATAATGGTAACTATATTGCGAGCATGGGTAACATGTGCCGCTGGTTAGCTGAACAAGCAGAAAGTTTAGGTGTTGAAATTTTTCCTGGCTTTCCGGCACAAGAAGTTATTTATCACGATGATGGAAGTGTTGCTGGCATATTAACCGGTGATATGGGGCTTGATACTGAAGGTAATCAAAAAGATTCATTTGTGCCAGGCATGGAACTTCGCGCTAAATATACTGTGTTTGCAGAAGGTTGTCGTGGCCACCTAGGTAAAGAGCTCATTGGCAAATTTGCCTTAGACGCTAATAAATCACCTCAACACTACGGCATTGGCTTCAAAGAAATATGGGACATTGACCCTGATAAACATCAAGAGGGCTTAGTTGTTCATACTGCTGGTTGGCCATTAGATAAAGAAACAGGTGGCGGTGGTTATTTGTATCATGCTGAAAATAATCAAGTGTTCGTAGGAATGATTATCGACCTAAATTATAGCAACCCTCATTTAAGCCCATTTGATGAATTTCAACGGTATAAACATCATCCAAAAATTGCACAGTATCTATCAGATGGTAAGCGGGTCTCTTATGGTGCAAGAGCGCTCGCTAAAGGTGGTTTTAATTCTTTACCTAAAATGACCATGCCGGGTGCATTACTCGTTGGTTGTGATGCTGGCACTATTAACTTTGCTAAAATTAAAGGCAATCACACTGCAATGAAATCTGGCATGCTTGCCGCAGAAACGATATTTCAAGCACTTGTTTCAGGTGATGAAGGTGGTAAAGATCTTATTGATTTTACAGAAAAGTTCAAACAGTCATGGCTTTACGACGAGTTATATAATACCCGTAACTTTGGCCCAGCGATGCATAAATTTGGTACCTTTTGGGGTGGTGCATTTAATACCATTGATCAAAACTTTTTTGGTGGGAAGTTACCTGTTAACTTTAAAGATGAGTCATTAGATCATGAACAGCTGAAAACAGCGGCAGAGTGTGCGGTAATTCAGTACCCAAAACCGGATAATAAACTAAGTTTTGATAAGCTAACTTCAGTATTTTTATCAAATACGAACCATGAAGAAGAACAACCTTGCCACTTAAAATTAGCTGATAGCAGCATTCCTATTTCGGTTAATTTACCTAAGTATGCAGAACCAGCTCAGCGATATTGTCCTGCAGGAGTATATGAAGTAGAAAGTACCGAAGATGGCGATAAGTTTGTGATTAATGCACAAAACTGTGTTCACTGTAAAACGTGTGACATTAAAGACCCAAGCCAGAATATTACTTGGGTAACCCCAGAAGGGGCTGGGGGGCCAAATTACCCCAACATGTAATGAATTTAAGCCGGCTCATGCCGGCTTTCTTTTTTTGTTAAGCTTATATTGATTGTTTATTTAATAGTTGATTGATAAGTGCGTCTGCCAACGGCGTTGCTGATGCAGGATTTTGACCGGTTATTAACTGCCCATCAATAATCACATTACTTTGCCAAGGCTTTCCTTCTATGAAGGTTGCCCCCTGAGCTATTAATTTATTTTGTAAAAGAAAAGGTACAATATTTTCTGTGCCTAACTCTTGCTCTTCTATATTGCTAAAACCTGTGATTCTTTTGCCTTTGATCAATTGCTCACCACTGGGTAGAGTGATATTGGTTAATGCAGCAACACCATGACAAACGGCAGCTATAATTCCGTTATTATGATAAATAGCCGTGGCAATACGTGCGATGTCTGAATTATTAGGAAAATCCCACATTGGGCCGGAGCCGCCGCTAAAAAGAACAGCGTGATAGCTTTCAGCGGTGATAGTTTCCAAAGGTATGGTGTTGAGAACTTTGTTTAATAGTGTCTTATCATTCAGAAAACGTTGATGAAACTCATCCGACTCTAAAAAGGCTTTCGCGTCTATTGGCGCCAATCCACCTTTGATACTGGCAATATCAACGTCAATATTAGCTTGCGTTAAACGATAGTAAGGATGCGTAAGTTCAGGTAACCAAAAGCCTGTTTTTTTGCCTGTACTCCCGAGTTGATCGTGGCTTGTTAAAACGATTAACACTTTTATTGTATCGTTAGCTAACGCCTGATTATTGAATGATATCATGACTAAAATACTTAAAATGACTCTGTAAAACATTAGGTATACCCTTTAAATAAAGAAAGTGTAGGTAGTGTAGATGTCTTAAGAGCGCTGCTCATTTACATAGGTTGATTTTGTTAAGTTTTAGTGTTTTTACTTGCACTATTGATATCAGCGCCTTAAGCTACGCGGCTTTTTATTGCGATGGGGGATATTATGATTGGTTTTGACTATGGTACATCTAATTGTGCTGTTGGCGTAATGGAGCACGGCCAACCCAAAATTGTAAACTTACCCGCGCATGGCACGTTAATGCCTTCAACACTTTATTCACCAGATAGAGATATTATTGTTAGTTGGCTTTATGCTCAGTTAACGCCTAGTGAACAACAATCGTTTAAAACGTTGCGTATGTTACCGATGCAAAAAGGGCAAAAAGCGCTACGTGAGTTAGCGTTAGATGGGCTATCAAGCGAGTTATCGTTCGGTCAACAAGCTTTAGCAAATTACTTGGAAGAGCCAGAAGAAGGCTACTATATTAAATCTCCGAAATCTTTTTTAGGGGCAAGTGGTTTAAAGCAACCACAAATAGATTTATTTGAAGATATTGTTGCTGCAATGATGTCGCATGTAAAACAACAAGTAGAAGTTTCTCTAAAACGAGACGTTAATCAAACCGTTATTGGCCGTCCGATTAATTTTCAGGGATTAAAAGGGGAGGAAAGCAACCAACAAGCTATTGCTATTTTAACAAATGCCGCAAAACGGGTCGGGTTTTCTTCTATTGAATTTCAGTATGAGCCAGTTGCGGCGGGCTTTGAGTATGAAGCGTCGCTTTCGACAGAAAAACGTGTATTAGTTGTTGATATTGGTGGTGGTACTACAGATTGTTCAATGATTTTAATGGGGCCTTCTTATATTGATAGTGATGATCGAAGTGTACACCTGCTTGCGCACTCAGGTGAGCGTATTGGGGGAAATGATTTTGATATTCAATTAGCTTTTCGCGGTTTAATGCCAAATTTAGGTGCAACTAGCCAGTTAAAATCGGGTAAACCAATGCCAACGAACAGTTATTGGCAAGCGGTTGCGATAAATAACATTAATGAGCAAACAGCGTTTTATAGCGCAGCCAATGGTCGGCATTTAGCAATGTTACAACGAGATGCAGAACAACCTGAACTTGTGGGGCGTTTAATAAAACTATATCGTGAAAAGCTAAGTTACCAATTGGTCAATAGCGCTGAAAATGCCAAAATTTCTTTATCAACAGAACCCAATAACACCGTTGATTTAAGTTATATTGAACATGCATTAATGCAAACCTTGTCAGTTGAAGGGTTCCAGCAAGCGTGTGAAAAAGAATTACAGGCTATTGGGCGACTTATGCAAGATTGTGTAAGACAGGCAGAATGTCAGCCTGATGTTGTTTTTGTTACCGGAGGTACCGCTAAATCAACGGTGATCAGCCAGTATATAGAGCAACAGTTTCCAGGGGTAGAGCTTGTAGTTGGTGACCATTTTGGTAGTGTTACAGCTGGTTTAACACGCTGGGCAGAACGAATATTTAAATAATTAGCTTTAATTAAATTTATGCCAGTAGTTTTCTCTAGAACGTTTATCGAAAAGCCTGATTTATTCAGGCTTTGTTATTTTAAGGTTGTAATTAGCTCGATAATATTTTCATTGGTAAACTAAGAATTACATTATCGGCATCAGCAAAATGCATCATCACTGCTACATGTCCAGCGACAACAGCAACATACATTATTGCTGAAAATATTTGACCGTACCTATCTAGCGGTAACAAATGAGATTGTTTTCTGCTTCTCCATTCGAAGATTATTTCTATACTGCCAATAAAGATAAAAAAGACTAAGAGCATCAAGCCAAAGGTATAGCTAATCCATAATCCAAGCGTTACACCGGCTAAACATGCAAGTAAACCTATCCAAGAGCGCATGGAAAAACTGATACTTTTTAATACATGGCCTCCGTCAAGCGGTAAAATAGGCAATAAGTTAAATAAATTCAGTAACGCACTTATCACAGCAACTCCGGCAAATATTTCCATGTCTGTTGCATAATATAACACGACACCTAAAATTGAGGTGATCAAACCATAGGCTGGGCCCATCAAAGAAATTACCACGTCTTGCCAGCGAGTGGTGATTTTTTCATCGCTGACAGCCAAGCCGCCGACAAAGGGAATTAAATAGATGCCTTTTGTTTTAATACCAAAATATTGCATGGCACGAACATGGCCATATTCATGAATGACCAAACAAATAATTAACATCATGGCAAACTCAAAAGAGAATAACCATGCGTACCCCGCAACAGACGCGCCGGCTAACGCTGCTTTAATTACCTTTGCACTTTTAAAAACTTTAAGCCCCAATGCCGCTAGGCCTAGCCAGCCTGTTTTATTTTCTGTACTTGCTGTTGGCACATCAAGGTAATCAAAAGGGGCGTCAGTAGTTGCAATACCAATACGGCCTGCTGTTAATTGTTCGGTATCAAATCGAAGCGTTGCTCCGTTAACTTGGCAGCTTTTAATGAAATTATTTACCGTGGTTAACTGTATTGCTTGTTGATCGCAAAACACTTGAATTATTTCTGAGTCATTAACAAAGACGGTAAATTGGGTATCGGCATAGGTGAATGCGAGTTTATTCATGATTAGATAAATATCGAGCCGTTAATAAATTGAGGGAGCAGAGTATAAAAAGTTGGGCTTAGTTTTTACAGTTAAATAATGACAAATTTAATTTTGCCAAGGGTAAGTATACATTCTAACGTATACGAGCCTTTAAACTTTTGACTATTCTGTGAATAGTTAAATATTTCATCAAATAGCAAAATATCTACCTAATCTGTGATTTTTTAAGCAATAAAATCGTTAATTGACCTAGCAATACGTAACTCACTCAGTATAATATCCCGTGCTGAAATAAGTCAGCAAAGATAGAGATCCAAACTGTATAATTATTTGTTTATTGGTCATCAGTTTTTCATGGCAACTAAGTGAACAAATAATTGTACAGATTGGATAGAAAGAAATTTTGAATAAAGGTAAAAATTAATGTTCAATCCAGTAACAAAATCATTCCAGTTTGGCCAGCATACGGTCACCTTGGAAACCGGTGCAATAGCACGTCAAGCAACTGCAGCTGTAATGGCAAGCATGGACGATACTTCAGTATTAGTTTCTGTAGTAGCAAAAAAAGATGCGGTAGAAGGTCAAGACTTCTTCCCGCTTACGGTTAATTACCAAGAGCGTACTTACGCAGCTGGTAAAATTCCAGGTGGTTTTTTCAAACGTGAAGGTCGTCCTTCAGAAGAAGAAACGTTAATTGCACGCTTAATTGACCGTCCAATTCGCCCGTTATTCCCAGAAGGGTTTACAAACGAAGTTCAGGTTATTATCACTGTTGTTTCGGCAAATCCTGAAATTTCACCAGATATTATTTCACTATTAGGTACTTCGGCGGCATTAGCTATTTCTGGTGCACCATTTAATGGTCCAGTAGGTGCTGCTCGTGTTGGTTATTCTGAAGGTAAATATTTACTTAACCCGTTACAATCTGAACTTGAATCTTCTCAATTAGATTTAGTGGTTTCTGGTACTGAATCAGCAGTATTAATGGTTGAATCAGAAGCTGACGTTTTATCTGAAGAAGTGATGTTAGGTGCGGTTGTTTATGGTCATGAGCAAATGCAAACGGCAATTACTGCTATCAATGAATTTGCTGCAGAAGTTGCAACACCTTCATGGGAATGGTCAGCTCCTGCGAAAAATATTGATTTAGCAACTAAAATTGCAGAACTTGCAACAGAACAAGTAAATGATGCATATCAAATTACTGAAAAAGCAGCGCGTTATGAAAAAGTTGCTGAAATTCGTAATGCCGTTCTAGCGCAGTTAGAAGAAACAGATGCTGAACTGAATGTTCAAGAAGCAAAAGATTTATTTCACGATTTAGAAAAAACAATCGTACGTGGCCGTATTACACAAGGCTCTCCTCGTATTGATGGTCGTGATCCTGAAATGATCCGTGCCTTAGACGTTATGACGGGTGTATTACCACGAACTCATGGTTCATCGGTATTTACTCGTGGTGAAACACAAGCATTAGTAACTGCTACTTTAGGTACGCAACGTGATGCACAACGTATTGATACTATTATGGGCGAGAAAACTGACAACTTTATGTTGCATTATAACTTCCCTCCATACTGTGTTGGTGAAACGGGTTTTGTTGGTTCACCAAAACGTCGTGAAATTGGTCATGGCCGTTTAGCTAAACGTGGTATGTTAGCAGTTATGCCTTCTGTTGATGAGTTCCCGTACTCTGTTCGTGTAGTGTCTGAAATTACTGAATCAAATGGTTCATCTTCAATGGCTTCTGTTTGTGGTACTTCTCTTGCGCTAATGGACGCAGGTGTACCAATTAAAGCGTCTGTTGCTGGTATCGCGATGGGTCTAGTAAAAGAAGGTGATGACTTTGTTGTACTTTCTGACATTTTAGGTGATGAAGATCACTTAGGTGATATGGACTTTAAAGTAGCCGGAACTACTGAAGGTATTACTGCGTTACAAATGGATATCAAAATTGAAGGTATCACACAAGAGATCATGCAAATTGCATTAAACCAAGCAAAAGGTGCACGTACGCATATCCTTTCTGTAATGGATGATGCAATTAACGGTGCTCGTGACGATATCTCTGAATTCGCTCCGCGCATTCATACGATGAAAATCAATGCTGATAAAATTCGTGACGTTATCGGTAAAGGTGGTGCAACTATTCGCCAGCTTACAGAAGAAACAGGCACAACTATTGAAATCGAAGATGACGGTACAGTTAAGATTGCAGCAACTGATGGCGAACAAGCTAAAGATGCAATTGCACGTATTGAAGCATTAACGGCTGAAATTGAAGTAGGTTCAGTTTACACAGGTAAAGTTGTACGTATCGTAGATTTCGGTGCATTTGTTAATGTATTACCAGGTAAAGATGGTTTAGTACATATTTCACAAATTGCACATGAACGTGTAAATGCAGTGACAGACGTATTAAACGAAGGTGAAGAAGTGACGGTTAAAGTACTAGAAGTAGATCGCCAAGGTCGCGTACGTTTAAGCATGAAAGAATGCATTGAAAAACCAGCACAACCTGAAGAGTCATCTGACGATTCATCTGCTGAATAACGTTAAATCGTGTTAAAAAAGGAGCCTAAGGCTCCTTTTTTTGTGCCATGAATGTAGATAACTACTCGCATTCATCAATAGCATGAGTATAATCAAACAGACATTTTATAAAGGCTGAGTTATTCGTGAAAGTATTATTATCTTCTTCGCTTGTGTTAGGGCTTGTCGCTATTTTACAAGGTTGTTCTGCTACATCGTCTTCATCAAAATCTTATATTGATCAACTGGTAATTGCCGAGCCTCTTCCAGTTAATTATAAAAGCGAAGTTGCTATTGCCAGAATGAGTGATGTGATCCATCGCGCAGAAATTACCGATGAGCAGCGCGCTCAACTTTTTTATGACCGTGGTGTTATTTATGACAGTGTTGGTTTACGCTCGTTAGCAAGACTCGATTTTAATCGTGCATTACGTTTAAAGCCTGATTTGGTTGAAGCCTATAACTTTTTAGGGATTCATTACACGCAAATGCAAGAATATGAACAAGCCTATGAATCGTTTGACGCTACGCTTGAACTTGAACCTGACCATCAATATGCATATTTAAATCGAGGTATTGCGCTTTATTATGGTGATCGTGCTTCATTAGCGGTTAATGATCTACGTGAATTCTATCAGCAAAGTGAAAATGATCCATACAGACTGTTATGGTTATATATCGGTGAACAAAGAGTAAACGCTGAAGAAGCTTTAGCTAATCTTAAATCTCGCGCTAAAAATATTAGCGATAGTAGCTGGGCAAAATCAATCGTCAATTTGTATGCTGGTAATATTAGTCAAAGTCACTTTATTGATACTGTTACCGAAGATATACACTCGAACAAACAATTTAGTGAGCGATTATGTGAAGCATATTTTTATCTTGGAAAATTAAACCTACTCAAGGGAAACAAAAGAGCCGCAGCTAATTTTTATAAACTCGCATTAAGTACCAATGTTTATGAGTTTGTTGAACATCGCTATGCACAGTTAGAACTTGATCTGTTAAAAAGTCCTAAAATTAAATTTCCTGATTCTTAATCGAAAACCATGAGGTTGAAAAGCCTGATCATATCGGTATGCGCTGTCTTGCTTTTAGCCATACCGTTATTACTACCCGCGATTACTAATGTCGCCTTACAGCGTGATATTGCCCCATCATGGTTGCAAAATTATGGGGCGTATAAAGAATTACCTACCTATTATCATTTTTTAAGAAGAAACCACAAAGTCGGTAGTGAAAAGTGGCTTCGTGCCAGTATTGAAATATCAACTGACGCTCCTAAAGTAAGTTATGAAATTGCTGAGTATTATCGGCATTTAGGTCGCGAGAACCAGGCGCTATTTTGGTTAAAAAAATCTGCCCAGCAAGGCGATAAACAAGCAGTATCACGTTTAGCTAAATCTTACATTATTGAAAAAAAAATAGCGGAAGCAGATCGCTTACTTTCTTCCTATACAGAGCACAGAGACATACTTAAACTATCAATAGAAACTGCATTAATGCTGGGTAATGAAAATAAATATCAAGAACGTACAAAACTACTAGCGATAATTGATAATCGTGATCCTTTGTTTACTACACTCGCTAACTTTTCAATTTTTGAACAGTTAAAACCATTGAATCGTCAATGTGAGAAAACTATTCAACCGATAGCGACAGAGCTCGGCGACTTAATTTTATTACAGCATCGTATACGCGAACTATCAGCGTTCCCGATAAACGATTATATTTGTTTTGAAAAACCGCTTTATCAACCGTTAAAAGCTTTAGCATGTTTTCATCAAAACACTGATCGCATTCAATGTAAGGTTAATATATGGAAATCGTATCAACTAACGCATGTAGACTATTTATTGATCATGCACCCAGAAGGAGGGGCTAATGTTGATCATGGTATTATTTATATTGATCGCCACGATACTATCGATGTATTAGTGCATGAATTGATGCACTCTTTCGGCTTTATTGATGAGTATCCATTACCACTAAATCATCAACGATGTTCAACTGCACAAGCTAAACCTTTTGCACACAACGTAGTGGTGCTGAAAAACGAAGTGTTACATGGTGATCGAAAGGTACTGCGAGCAAAAGTATTAGAACAGCTGCCATGGCGTGATCATATTTTACCTACTACGCCAGTGTTAACTGCGACTGAAAATGGTTGGCAACTCGGTACCTCTGACTCGTCAAATAACCTCGTAGGTTTATACCGTAGCCGAACTTGTCAAGGTAATCGCACAAGTAACAATATCGCCATCAAGCTACAAGCATTTAAACCAATACCATCAAAAACAAAGCTTGAATATTTTGAATTAAAGGTGCCAACATTATATTGGCAACTACTTAAGCAGCAGCCAAAACGATTTATGATGCCTGATCATCGAGTAAATGCGCAACGTTTACATTAATATTGGTAAACAACCGATATATATCTGGTTATCTAGGAGCGTTAGCCTCTCTTAATGGTAATATTTTATTTATATCCGTTTTCTTGTTTATGGGAATATGCGTTGTTGGCCAGTTATTGGTATGTTTTATGTTTTTAGGGTGTCTCTGTGTGAAAGGTTGTGTTTGGGGTAATAACGATTGATTTTTTGCATTGAACCACGAAAATAAAGCCATGATATACACCTAGCAATTTGCTTAATTAAGTTATAGTCAATTTTTCACTTTTTACATAAGACGAAAAAGTAACTAACAGGGAAATTTTATTAAAAATATGTATTAAGGATGGGTTATACTCGTTGCAAATTTATGATGCTTTTTTTATTGTTTAATGACGTCAGTGGAACTTACTCAATTACGCCGAACTTTCCCCTTGTTGGATCAAGAAGTTAACGGAAATGAAATTATTTATCTCGATAATGCTGCGACTACACAAAAACCCAAAAGTGTCATTGAAGCAATACAAACCTATTATCAGCAAAGTAATGCCAATGTTCATCGTTCAGCACATTCTTTAGCGAGTAAGGCAACAACGCAATTTGAAGAGACTAGAATTGCTGTTCAGCAGTTAATTAATGCAAAACATGCGCACGAAATAATTTGGACCAGTGGAACTACAGAAGCAATAAACCTTGTTGCCTATTCTTGGGGAAGATCTCAATTAACAGCGGGCGATGAA
The DNA here is from genome assembly GCF_030546745.1 of Thalassotalea sp. 1_MG-2023. Taxonomy (GTDB): domain Bacteria; phylum Pseudomonadota; class Gammaproteobacteria; order Enterobacterales; family Alteromonadaceae; genus Thalassotalea_C. The sequence continues at coordinate 108,087 of NZ_JAUOPD010000010.1, read as the reverse complement.
GTTATTGTTAGCCAGGCAGAGCATCACGCGAATATTGTGCCTTGGCAGCAACTTGAAAAAGAAATAGGCATAAAGTTACGCGTCATTGGGTTGACCGAAACAGGCATTATTGATGTTCGTTCATTCGAAAATTTATTATCTGAAAAAACAAAATTGGTATCAATTAATCACATTTCAAATGTGATCGGCAAGATAAACCCGATTGAAGGCATTATTGCTAAAGCGAAAACGGTTGGGGCGAAAGTACTGCTTGATGCTGCACAATCCATCGCTCACCTCCCAATTAATGTTCAACAACTCGATTGTGACTTTATGGTTTTTTCTGCGCACAAAATGTATGGCCCTACTGGTGTAGGTTGCCTTTATGGAAAAGCAGAACTCCTCAATGCTATGCCGCCTTATAAAACTGGCGGAGAAATGATCAAAAAAGTAAGTTTTACCTCTGGCACCACTTTTAATACCCTACCTTATAAATTTGAAACGGGTACTCCGAATATCGCGGGCATCATTGGTTTTGATGCGGCAATTAATTTTTTAAAAACGAATCAAAGCGTAAGAGATAATGAAAAAGCGCTTACTCAATATGCTTATCAGCAATTATCAGCTTTAAAGCCTTTAGCCTTGTTAGTTAGTGAGCAACCTGACATTGGCATATTTTCGTTTAATATCGAAGCAATCCACCCACAAGACGTTGCTAGTTATCTGGATAGTAAAGGTGTCGCTGTGAGAGGAGGGCATCATTGTGCGATGCCTTTAATGGAATACTTGGCTGTGCAAGGCTGTATTAGAGTATCGTTAGCACTTTACAATACAAAAGAAGACGTTGATAAATTAATAGCCTTGCTAAAAAACTTTCTCACTGAGCACGAAAGGCCAAATGTCACGAGTAAAACAGAAATGCTTCCTAACGATATTATGCCTTTATTTGCAAAGGCGCAGTCTTGGGATGCCAAGCACCGTCAAATTATGCTACTTGGTAAAACGTTGGCTACAATGCCTGATACGTTGAAAACAGACGAAACACTCGTTGATGGCTGTGAAAGTGATGCATGGCTGTATGTTTATGTGAATGACAAAAACGAGGTGGTTATTCAAGCATTTTCACAAGCTAAAATTATCAAAGGATTATTAGTCATTGTGCTAAAAGCGGTAAATAATAAGCCAGTACCGTATGTTAAAGCGTTTGATTTTAATAGGTACTTTGATTCATTAGGGCTTCTTCAGCATTTAAGCCCATCACGCGGTAATGGGCTGTTAGCGATTGTAAATAAAATAAAGCGTGTTATTGGCTAATCTGATACGTAACGTTGATTTTTTAATCGTGCTTTTTTAGTGATTTTATCTAATGCTTTACCCACAGCAAAAAAAGCGAAGCTTGCCGTTACATGCGTAGCTGCACCAAAACCACCACTGCAATCAAGGCGCATTGCACCGTTGTTAGCCTGTTTGGCTTGACATACTTCACCTGAGCCATCTGGATAGTTTAATTGCTCGGTTGAAAAAACAGCATCAACACCGAATTTTCTTTTAGTATTGCGGCTAAAATTAAACTCCCGACGAAGTTGGTTTCGTACTTTTGATAATAAGGGATCTTGGTAAGTATGTGCGAGATCTGAGATAGCAATTTTACTCGGATCGATTTGCCCACCAGCGCCACCAATAGTGACTAAATTTATTTTATTTCGCTTACAGTGAGCTATCATTGCTGTTTTGATTTGTACAGAATCAATAGCATCAATGACATAGTCATACCCTTTATCCATTAAATCGGCTAAGTTTTCTTTCGTAACAAAATCTTCAATACAATGAACAATGCAATCAGGGTTAATAAGTGAGATGCGTTCAGCCATCACATCAACTTTACTTTGACCGACAGTCGAAGTAAGCGCATGTATTTGCCTGTTAGTATTCGTAGTACAAATGTCGTCTAAATCAATTAAGGTAAGGGTACTTACACCGGTTCGGGCCAGCGATTCAGCCACCCAAGAGCCAACACCACCTATGCCTACAACACAAATGTGTGAATTTTGAATCGCAGCAGTACCTACTTGTCCATATAAACGTTCAATACCGCCAAACCTTGTTTGATAATCTGACATAACACGACAACTAAACTAAAAAGTTGGCGCATTATATAGTCAGTACTTCTATTAGGCAAAACTGTATTTTATTAGCAACATATTCCTTTTAAATATGGGCAGTCTTTTACATGTGCTTTAATCGTACCTGAAATAGTATTGATGTTATTTAACAGTCTATTCAATCTGTTATCTATTATCACACCAAAAGTTATGGTCATTAATAGTAATAATGGCAAAACAACAAAAGCACCGAATGCTGATATTGGATAATAAAATGGTATTACTGCGAAGGTAATAAAAATAACTAACATAAATAAAGTGTGTACTGTTTGAATGAAGCGTATCGTTTTTATCATGTGAATTTCCTCCTGAAGGCTCACGAAGTAAAGTTTATGACTTGCGCATTAAATCAACAAGTGTCATATTTGACATATTAAAAGGTAAAAGTGACAGTGTTGCTGTAGGTGTGTAATGAATATTGGTTTAATTGCTGTAAACAATTGTATGGTTTCGGGTATTTATGGTGTGCTTGATATTTTTTATGCGGCTAATTTCTGTATTGAAAAAAAGTACGGGAAAAATAGTAAACATCATATCAACTGTAATATATACACAATTGATGATCGCCCTGTGACAGGGTTTAATGGTATCGAAATACAACCAACGGCATCAATTAAAACAAACGATGCATTAGATATTTTGATTATTTCAGCTAGTGCTGAAATTGTTGTTGAGTGCTGTCAAGAATCAACAGAAATAGAACATCAAAGTGCAATAGTCAATTGGTTAACTCGCTACCATCAGTTAGGTGCCGTCGTAGCAAGTTACTGTACAGGAGCTTTTTTGTTAGCTAATAGTGGGCTATTAACAGGAAAATTAGCGACAACACATTGGCGAAATGCAGATTTGTTCAGACGCTTATACCCCAATATTAAGCTCACTTCAGATGAGCTTATTGTTGATAATGGCGATACAATTTGCTCTGGTGGATCAATATCTTATATTGATTTGTCTTTATATTTAATAAATAAGTATATCGGTAAAGATATCAGCGCTGAATGCGCGAAACTATTAGTGTTTGATCCAATACGTGAGAAGCAATCGCCTTACGTGAGTTTCGAAAAACAAAAAGACCATCATGATCAAGCCATTTTAAAAGCGCAAGAGTACATCGAAAGTCATTATAAACAAGATATATCAATAGAAGCGTTAGCTGAAAGGGTAGGTCTTGGTTCACGTACGTTTAAACGGCGTTTTAAACAAGCAACGTCAGAGAATCCTTTAACGTATTTGCAACGAATACGGGTTGAACAGGCAAAGTTGAAATTAGAGAACTCAACTGAATCAATCAACAAAATTACTTGGTCAGTTGGATATGAAGACATTAGTAGTTTTCGACAATTATTTAAAAGATTTACTGGCTTAACACCGAAAGATTATCGTCAAAAATTCGCGGTATAAACGGTTATAAAAAATGAATAATTATTTGAGTATTTATTTCAAATAGGTGTTTGATTTTTGGCGTTTATGAGATAAAAAAAGGGAGCATGAAGCTCCCTTTTACGTAACAATAAATGACATTATCTTTCAGACAATGCTTTAAATTCACGGTTGATATCGCCAACATAGTTTTGACGAGGACGACCAATTTTCTGTCCTGGTTGACCTAACATTTCATCCCAATGTGCAATCCAACCTACGGTACGCGACATAGCGAAAATAACCGTAAACATATTTGTTGGAATACCGATTGCTTTTAAAATAATGCCTGAGTAGAAATCAACGTTTGGATATAATTTCTTCTCAATGAAATATGGGTCTTCTAATGCGACTTTTTCTAGTGCCATGGCTACGTCTAATAGCGGGTCCTTAACACCTAATTCGTTTAGTACTTCGTGGCAAGTATCACGCATTACAGTTGCGCGTGGGTCGAAATTCTTATACACACGATGACCAAAGCCCATTAAACGGAATGAGTCATTTTTATCTTTAGCACGTGCAACAAATTCGTCAACACGGCTCAAGTCGCCAATTTCTTCTAGCATGTTTAGACACGCTTCATTAGCTCCGCCATGTGCAGGGCCCCATAGTGAAGCAACACCTGCAGCAATACATGCATAAGGGTTTGCGCCAGAAGAACCTGCTAAACGTACAGTAGAAGTAGAAGCGTTTTGTTCATGATCAGCATGTAGCGTGAAGATGCGATCCATTGCGCGAGCAAGCGTAGGGCTTACTTTATATTCTTCTGCAGGTACTGAAAACAACATGTGAAGGAAGTTTTCAGCATAAGTTAGGTCATTTCTAGGATAAACAAAAGGTTGACCAATACTATATTTGTACGCCATTGCCGCAATAGTTGGCATTTTGGCAATCAAACGATGTGCACTGCGCATACGCTGTACACGATCATTAATATCTAAGTCACTGTGGTAGAATGAAGATAGAGCGCCAACAACACCACAAACCATCGCCATTGGATGCGCATCAGGTAAAAAACCTTGGAAGAAGTGTGCTAACTTCTCGTGCACCATTGTGTGGTTAGTAATAATGTCTTTAAATTCGTTATATTGCGCTTCTGTTGGTAGCTCACCATTTAGCAATGTGTAGCAAACTTCTAAATAGTCTGCTTCTTTTGCTAGGTCGTCAATTGCATATCCACGATGTTGTAATACACCTTTACCGCCATCGATAAAGGTAATTGCTGATTCACAAGAAGCCGTAGCTAAAAAACCTGGGTCGTAAGTGAAGTAGCCTGCACTGCCTAAAGTGCGAATATCGATAACAGGATTGCCTGCAGTACCTTCAAGTACTGGTAATTCGGCAATTTGTTTGCCATCAATACTAAGAGTGGCTTTTGATTCAGCCATATGTTTTATCCCCTATTTAATTCGTTTTCTGATCATCTGATAATTATAGAATGAAAAGATAATCAGTTTTTATGAATATAAAACTGCGCCGTATTCTACTTCAAAACACCCCCCAAAAGTCAATTTAATTGTTATAAGATTAGACTAAAGTCATATGATTATTTGTTATCGATTAAAAAATAGGCGCAAGCCCTTAAAAACAAGGAAAAATCTCGGGTAAGAAAATTGTAATTAAAAATTTAGAGCTATATAATCACGTTGATCTGAGTAAAAGTTCTACAAACAAGGAAAGTTTTTAGTTTTTTGACTAAGATCGTTGGGGGGTTATTCATTTATATCGTAAAAATGGGTAACAAAAAAAGAAAGTTGAAGGCTCTAAAAGAGCACTTAGGCAACAATCGTGAAAAAACAACGTCCTGTAAACCTAGATTTAACTACGATAAAAATGCATTCGGCAGCACATGCATCCATTTTACACCGTATCTCAGGTGTGATTATGGTATTTGCTATCGGTATTTTATTGTGGACATTATCCTTATCATTAACTTCTGCAGATGGCTTCGCGCAAGTAAAAGCATTGCTTGATGGTGTTTTCTTTAAATTAATCATAATCGGTATTATTTCCGCGCTTCTATACCATTTGCTTGGTGGTATTCGTCATTTATTGATGGATCTTGGGCATTTTGAAGAGAAAGCGTCAGGAATTGCTAGTGCCAAACTTATCATTGCTCTTTGGTTAGTATTAACTGTCGTATTTGGAGTTCGTTTATGGTAAATAACGCAGCTACTGTGGGCCGTTCAGGCGTCCATGATTTTATTTTATTACGTGCAAGCGCTGTGCTACTGGCCGCTTATACTCTTTACCTATTAGGTTTTTTCGTTATAACACCTGAAGTAACTTTCGATATTTGGCAAGGTTTTTTCAATAACCTGTGTACAAAAGTCTTCACTGTTTTAGCGCTTTTTGCCTTATTAGTTCATGCATGGATTGGTGTTTGGCAAGTGCTTTCTGATTATGTCAAACCAGCGTTTTTGCGTGGATTATTACAATTTTTATTTGCCGTATTGCTACTTGCTTATTTAGTAGCCGGCTTCTTAACAGTGTGGGGTGTGTAAGTGAGCGTATCAGTTCGTGAATTTGACGCCATCGTTATTGGCGCAGGCGGTGCTGGCATGCGTGCTGCACTCGCAATATCGGAATCAGGCAAAAGTTGTGCTTTGATTTCAAAAGTTTTCCCTACTCGTTCTCATACAGTATCTGCTCAAGGTGGTATTACTGTTGCGCTTGGTAATGCGCATGAAGATCACTGGGAACAACATATGTACGACACTGTGAAAGGTTCTGATTATATCGGCGACCAAGACGCAATTGAATATATGTGTAAAACTGGCCCTGAATCTATTATTGAATTGGAAAAGATGGGCTTACCGTTTTCTCGATTTGAGAACGGCAAAGTGTATCAACGTCCTTTCGGTGGACAATCTAAAAACTTCGGTGGTGAACAAGCCGCGCGAACTGCAGCAGCAGCTGATAGAACAGGCCATGCCTTGTTACACTGCTTATACCAACAGAATGTAAAAAACAAAACAAACGTTTTTTCTGAATGGTATGCATTAGATTTAGTTAAAAACAGTGACGGTGCGGTTGTAGGTGCTACTGCAATAGATATTGAATCTGGTGAAGTGTGTTACTTTAAAGCACGCGCAACCGTATTAGCTACTGGTGGTGCTGGTCGTATTTTCGCATCAACAACCAATGCTCATATTAATACCGGTGATGGTGTTGGCATGTCACTCCGTGCTGGTGTGCAAATGCAAGATATGGAAATGTGGCAATTCCACCCAACGGGTATTGCTGGTGCTGGTGTATTGGTGACAGAAGGTTGTCGTGGTGAAGGTGGTTACCTATTGAATAAAGACGGTGAACGCTTTATGGAACGTTACGCACCAAACGCTAAAGATTTAGCGGGTCGTGATGTTGTTGCACGCTCTATGATGACTGAGATCCGTGAAGGTCGTGGTTGTGATGGCCCGTGGGGTCCACATATTAAACTTAAACTAGATCACCTTGGCCGTGAAACGTTAAATCAACGCCTACCTGGTGTTTGTGATTTATCTAAAACATTTGCTCACGTTGATCCAGCAGAAGAACCAATTCCTGTTATTCCAACATGTCATTACCAAATGGGCGGTGTGCCTTGTAATGTTAATGGTCAGGCAATCAGTTTCAACCCTGAAACGGGTGAAGACGTTATCATTGAAGGTTTATTTGCTGTTGGTGAAATTGCCAATGTATCAGTACATGGTGCCAACCGTTTAGGTGGTAATTCATTGCTTGACCTAGTGGTATTTGGTCGTGCTGCGGGTAATTTCTTAGGTGAATACCTAGCGGGTTCTGCCTTTGGTAAAGAAGCGTCTGATTCTGATTTAGATGCTGCACTTGCACGCTTTAACCGTTGGGAATCATCAACAACAGGTGAAGATCCGACTCAAATTCGTAAAGACCTTCAGCAGTGCATGCAATTAAATTTCTCTGTGTTTAGAGAAGGTGAAGCAATGGCACAAGGTATGAAGGAATTAACGGAAATTCGTGAACGCCTTAAGCATGCGAAGTTAGACGATAAATCATCTGAGTTTAACACTCAACGTATAGAGTGTTTAGAGTTAGATAACTTAATGGAAACGGCTTTTTGCTCTGCTAAGGCTGCTAACTTCCGTACTGAGTCTCGTGGTGCACATGCTCGTCAAGATTTCACTGAACGTGATGACGAAAACTGGTTATGTCATTCTATTTACTCGCCAGACACTGAAGATATGTCAAAGCGTCAAGTAAACATGGCCCCCGTTCACCGTGAAGCTTTCCCGCCGAAAGCTCGCACGTACTAAGGAGCATTAACGATGAAACAAGTATTTTCTATTTACCGTTACAACCCTGATGTTGATAATGCCCCTTATATGAAGGATTATGAGCTAGAAATACCAGAAGGCTCAGACATGATGGTTTTAGACGCGTTAATTTTGCTCAAAGAGCAAGATTCAACATTGTCTTTCCGTCGTTCGTGTCGTGAAGGTGTTTGTGGTTCTGACGGTTTAAACATGAATGGTAAAAATGGTCTTGCCTGTATTACACCTTTATCGGCTGTAAAAGCAAGTAAGATTGTTTTACGCCCATTACCAGGTTTACCGGTAGTACGTGATTTGGTTATAGACATGACACAATTTTATAACCAATATGAAAAAATTAAGCCTTATTTAATTAACGATGGCAAAGAACAACCAGCCAGAGAACATTTACAAACGATCGAAGAGCGTGAAAAGCTTGATGGATTATATGAATGTATCTTGTGTGCCTGTTGTTCAACATCATGCCCATCGTTCTGGTGGAATCCTGATAAATTTGTCGGTCCAGCAGGCTTGTTACACGCATATCGATTTTTAATTGATAGCCGTGATACAGCAACAGATGAACGTTTAGATGATTTACAAGATGCTTACAGCGTATTTCGTTGTCATGGCATTATGAACTGTGTTGATGTGTGTCCAAAAGGGTTAAACCCAACGAAAGCAATCGGCCATATTAAGTCGATGCTACTATCACGCGCAGTGTAAAAAAATAAAGGCATATTGCATATGCAATATGCCTTGCTTTTGTCAGGGATATTAATGATTTTTATAGAAATTAGGCTATAGTCTAATAGACATTTAATTCGTTATTATTTATTTTTTAATTGCTTCAACCCTATTCAAGGATCAGGCAATGCCAGAAGGTGTAATGAAGGCTTGGCTAGAGTCTTCCCATTTAAGCGGTGCGAACACTGCTTATATAGAAGAACTATATGAATCTTATTTAGATAATTCGCAATCTGTTTCAGAAGAGTGGCGTGCTGTATTTGACGATTTACCTAAAATCGAAGGTGCAGAGGTCGAATATCGTCATTCTGAAATTCGAGATGAATTTCGTGAACTTGCTAAGCAGGCTCATAAAACAGTTGTTGTGTCAGGCGGTAGTGATGCAAAGCAGGTAAAAGTACTGCAACTTATTAATGCATTCCGTTTCCGTGGACATCAAAATGCTAACATAGACCCGTTAGGCCTATGGAAGCGAGAGAAAGTTCGTGATTTACAACTTTCTCACCACGAATTATCAGAAAATGACTTTGATCGTGAGTTTAATGTCGGTTCATTTGCTTGCGGACAAGAGCAAATGAAGTTAGGTGACTTATACAAAGCACTAAGCAAGACCTATTGCGGGTCAATAGGTGCAGAGTATATGCACATGACCTCTACCGAAGAAAAGCGTTGGTTACAACAGCGTTTAGAATCGGTACAGTCTAAAGCTCAATTGTCAGTTTCTCAAAAAGAAGAAGTGCTTAAAGGCCTCATTGCTGCCGATGGTTTAGAAAAATACCTTGGTGCAAAATTCCCTGGTGCGAAACGCTTTTCATTGGAAGGAGGTGACTCACTTATTCCAATGCTTAAAGAATTAATCACTCGTGCAGGCACTCATGGCACTAAAGAAGTTGTGTTTGGTATGGCTCACCGTGGTCGGTTAAACGTACTGGTAAATGTGATGGGTAAAAACCCGTCAAAATTATTTGATGAATTTGCCGGCAAACATGATGATTTAGTTGGTTCTGGTGATGTGAAGTATCACATGGGCTACTCTTCAGATTTTGTTACACCAGGTGGCAATGTTCATTTAGCGCTTGCGTTTAACCCTTCACATCTTGAAATTGTTAACCCTGTCGTAATGGGCTCAGTACGAGCACGTTTAGATCGTCGTAAGTGTAATGAAGGTGATCTAGTATTACCTATTACTATCCACGGTGATTCAGCAATTGCAGGGCAAGGCGTCGTTCAAGAAACCTTTAATATGTCACAAGCTCGTGCATTTAAAGTAGGTGGTAGTATTCGCATCGTGGTGAATAACCAAGTTGGCTTTACTACGTCAAACCAAGCGGATACACGTAGCGGTGAATACTGTACCGAAATTGCGAAAATGGTTCAGGCACCAATTTTTCATGTTAATGGTGATGACCCTGAAGCTGTGATCTTAGCTACACAAATAGCTTTAGATTTTAGAAACAAATTTAAGCGTGATGTGGTAATTGATTTAGTATGTTACCGCCGTCATGGCCATAATGAAGCGGATGAACCGAATGCCACACAACCTTTAATGTATCAAAAGGTTAAACAGCATCCAACACCACGCCAAATGTATGCAAATCAGCTAGATGAAGAAGGCAGCGTTAAAATAGAACGCGCTAACGAGTTAGCTGAATATTACCGCACTTTGCTTGATGAAGGGCAATGTACGGTGGAACAATACCGTCCAATGACAGAACATTCTGTTGATTGGTCACCGTTTTTAGAGCATGACTGGGATGATGAATATGATGCATCAATTCCACATGATGAAATAAAAGCATTGGCTGATAAGGTAGCTTCATATCCAGATGATCATTCTTTGAATTCTCGTGTAAAGAAAATTTATGATGATCGCAAGAAGATGGCTAATGGTGAAAAGCTACTTGATTGGGGCTTTGCAGAAAACCTTGCTTATGCTGCAATTGTAAAAGATGGACAGCGGGTACGAATTACTGGTCAAGATTCAGCACGTGGCACATTTTTCCATCGTCATGCTGCACTACATAATCAAAAAGATGCAAGTGTTTACTATCCGTTACAAAACATCAGTGAAGATCAAGGACCTTTTAATGTGTATGATTCGGTGCTTTCAGAAGTATCTGTATTAGCATTTGAATATGGTTACACCACTGCTGAACCAAACGGCTTAACTGTTTGGGAAGCACAATTCGGTGACTTTGCAAACTGTGCGCAAGTGGTTTTTGATCAGTTTATCTCTTCAGGTGAACAAAAATGGGGTAGGTTATGTGGTTTAACCATGTTGCTACCACATGGTTATGAAGGGCAAGGACCAGAGCATTCATCGGCACGTTTAGAACGATTTTTACAGTTGTGTGCTGATCATAATATGCAGGTATGTGTACCTTCAACACCGGCTCAAGTATTTAATATGCTTCGTCGTCAGGTTGTGCGACCAATGCGTCGTCCACTGATTGTTATGTCACCAAAATCACTTTTACGTCATTCATTAGCTGTTTCATCTTTAGATGATCTGGCCACGGGTGTATTCCAAAATGTAATTGGTGAAATAGACGACGATATTATTGCTAAAGATGTTGATCGTGTTGTGTTTTGTAGTGGTAAAGTGTACTACGAATTACTAGAGCAACGCCGTAAGAACGAACAAACGAATGTTGCAATTATTCGTATAGAGCAATTATATCCGTTCCCAGAAAAAGAATTAGCAGTTGAGTTAGAACAATATCAACATGTTAAACAGTTTGTTTGGTGTCAGGAAGAACCTCAAAACCAAGGTGCTTGGTATTGTTCACAGCACCACTTTAGACAAGCAATACCTGATGGAACTTATTTGACATATGCTGGCCGTAAGGCTTCTGCTGCACCGGCTGTTGGTTATATGTCTGTCCATGTTAAAGAACAACAAGCGCTAGTTAATGACGCGCTAAACGCTAAGTAGACCATTGTTGTGGTTAAGAGATTGTAAGGAATAAATGAATGACAACCGAAATTAAGGTTCCAGTATTACCAGAATCAGTTGCTGATGCGACAGTAGCTACTTGGCACGTTCAGGAAGGCGATAGTGTTTCTCGTGACCAAGTATTAGTTGAAATAGAAACTGATAAAGTAGTGTTAGAAGTGCCTGCTACATCTGACGGTGTAATCAGTGAAATTCGTGAAGGCGAAGGTGCAACAGTGCTTGGCGAACAAGTGATTGCTATTATTGAGGCAGGTGATGCAAAAGCATCTAAAGATAAGCCTGCTAAAGAAGAATCTTCTGAAGATAAGCAAAGTGACACTAAAAGTAGCACTGATGAAAAAGATGCCTCTTCAAAAGGTGAAGCACAAGATATTGTTGTACCTGTTCTACCCGAGTCAGTTGCTGATGCGACGATTGCCACATGGCATGTTTCAGAAGGTGATTCTGTATCACGTGACCAAGTATTAGTTGATATCGAAACAGATAAAGTGGTTCTTGAAGTACCAGCAACATCTGATGGTGTGATGGGGAAAATCATTCACGCTGAAGGCGATACGGTATTAGGTCAGCAGAAAATTGCTGAAATGATGTCAGGTGCTTCAGCTGCAAAAACATCTGAATCGTCTAATGAAGAATCAACAGAATCAGGTGATGATGTTGCTAGTCCTTCTGTTCGTCGTTTGATGACGGAAAAAGGTTTATCTGCTAGCGATGTTAAAGGTACTGGTAAAGGCGGCAGAATTACTAAAGAAGATGTTGAAGCTGCGGTTAACAAACCTGCACCAGTTGCTAAATCATCTCCAGCGGCTGTTACACCGCAAACAAGTGCATTAGGTGAACGTACTCAGAAACGTGTACCAATGACGCGTTTACGTAAAACGATTGCTAACCGTTTACTTGAAGCGAAAAATTCAACAGCAATGTTGACGACGTTTAACGAAGTGAACATGAAGCCAATTATGGATCTTCGTAAGCAATACAAAGAAGTGTTTGAAAAAACACATGATACGCGTTTAGGCTTTATGTCTTTTTACGTTAAAGCAGTAACAGAAGCGTTAAAACGATTCCCTGCAGTTAATGCGTCACTTGATGGTGATGATATTGTTTATCATAACTTCTTTGATATTTCTATTGCTGTATCTACGCCTCGTGGTTTGGTTACACCCGTATTACGTGACGCTGATCAACTTAGCATGGCTGGTATTGAAAAAGGCATTAAAGCCCTTGCAATTAAAGGTCGTGATGGAAAGTTGAGCATGGATGATATGCAAGGTGGTAACTTCACAATCACTAATGGTGGTGTATTTGGCTCATTGTTATCAACGCCAATCATCAACTTACCGCAAACAGCTATTTTAGGTATGCATAAAATCCAAGACCGTCCAATGGCGGTTGATGGTAAAGTAGAAATACTACCTATGATGTATTTAGCGTTATCGTATGATCACCGTTTAATTGATGGTAAAGAATCTGTTGGTTTCTTAGTAACAATTAAAGAATTGTTAGAAGATCCTACACGTTTATTATTAGACGTTTAAAGAATAACCTATGGTTATACCTATAGTAAAAACCGCTCTATACTGAGCGGTTTTTTTGTATTGATTGCAATGTTTTGTCGTAAATGTACATAAAACGCAGCCTCGCGAAAAGCATGTTATTTTTATTAACATTTATGAAACGTATTTTTGGCAAAATGATTGAGCAATAAACAAAAAAACTCATAATCTAGACTATAGTATAGCTTCTAAGGGGTTTGCTCTTTAGAGCTTTTGTACTATAATCGGTCGACTTTTCGATGGTAATGATAGATTAAAAAATCGTTACCTCTTCATTTACAGATAAGTGGAAAAACACCATGAATTTGCATGAGTATCAAGCGAAACAATTATTCGCTGAATATGGTTTACCAGTTTCTGAAGGTTTCGCGTGCGATACCCCTCAAGAAGCTGCTGAAGCTGCTGACAAAATTGGCGGCAATATGTGGGTAGTTAAGGCACAAGTTCACGCTGGTGGCCGTGGTAAAGCTGGCGGTGTTAAGCTAGTTAAAACTAAAGACGAAATCAAAGAGTTCGCACAACATTGGTTAGGTAAGAACTTAGTTACTTATCAAACAGATGCAAACGGTCAGCCAGTTGCTAAAATTTTAGTAGAAAGCTGTACTGATATTGCCAATGAACTATATTTAGGTGCGGTTGTTGACCGTGGTACTCGTCGTGTTGTGTTCATGGCATCAACTGAAGGCGGTGTAGACATCGAAACAGTTGCTGAGGAAACACCACACTTAATTCACAAAGCTGCAATTGATCCATTAGTGGGGCCTCAAGGTTACCAAGCGCGTGAATTAGGTTTCAAATTAGGTTTGAATCCTACTCAAATGAAGCAGTTCGTTAAGATCTTCATGGGCCTTGGCAACATGTTTATTGATCATGATTTCGCTTTATTAGAAATCAACCCATTAGTTATTACTGATGAAGGTAATCTTCACTGTCTTGACGGCAAAATTGGTGTAGATTCAAATGCTTTATACCGTCAAGCTAAGATCCGTGGTTTCCACGATCCATCTCAAGAAGATGAGCGTGAAGCGCATGCAGCACAATGGGAATTAAACTACGTAGCGTTAGATGGTAACGTTGGTTGTATGGTTAACGGTGCTGGCCTAGCAATGGGTACAATGGATATTGTTAATTTACACGGTGGTAAGCCAGCTAACTTCTTAGATGTTGGTGGCGGTGCAACTAAAGAGCGTGTATCAGAAGCATTTAAAATTATCCTTTCTGATGATAACGTAAAAGCGGTATTAGTTAACATTTTTGGTGGTATTGTACGTTGTGACATGATTGCTGAAGGTATTATCGGTGCTGTTAAAGAAGTAGGTGTTGAAGTACCAGTAGTTGTACGTTTAGAAGGTACGAATGCTGAAGCTGGTCGTGAAGTTTTAGCTAACTCAGGTTTAGCTATCATCGCTGCTGAATCTTTAACTGACGCTGCAACGAAAGTTGTTGCTGCTGCGGAGGGCAAATAATGTCTGTATTAATTAACAAAGATACTAAAGTTATCTGTCAAGGTTTCACTGGTGGTCAAGGTACTTTCCACTCAGAGCAAGCGATTGAATACGGAACGCAAATGGTTGGTGGTGTATCACCAGGTAAAGGCGGTCAAACTCACCTAGGTCTTCCTGTGTTCAACACAGTACGTGAAGCAGTTGAAGCAACTGGCGCAACAGCGACAGTAATTTACGTTCCTGCTCCATTTTGTAAAGACGCTATCTTAGAAGCTATCGATGCTGGTATCGAATTAATCGTTACTATCACTGAAGGTATCCCTACGTTAGACATGCTTGACGTTAAAGTGAAGCTTGAAGAAACTGGCGTTCGTATGATTGGTCCTAACTGTCCAGGTGTGATCACGCCAGGTGAAACTAAGATCGGTATCATGCCAGGTCACATCCACAAGCCAGGTAAAGTAGGTATTGTATCTCGTTCAGGTACATTAACTTACGAAGCAGTTAAGCAAACAACTGACGCTGGTTTTGGTCAATCAACATGTGTTGGTATTGGTGGTGACCCAATCCCAGGTACTAACTTCATCGACGTATTGGAAATGTTCCAAAACGACCCTCAAACTGAAGCAATCGTTATGATTGGTGAAATTGGTGGTACTGCTGAAGAAGAAGCTGCTGAGTACATCAAAGAAAATGTAACTAAGCCTGTAGTTTCTTACATCGCTGGTGTTACGGCTCCTCCAGGTAAGCGTATGGGTCATGCTGGCGCAATCATCGCTGGTGGTAAAGGTACTGCTGACGAGAAATTTGCTGCTCTTGAAGCGGCTGGTGTTAAAACAGTTCGTTCACTAGCTGATATCGGTTCTGCACTTAAAGAGAAAGCGGGTTGGTAATCGGCTTTTGATTGCAAACTGAGTTCTTGATAAAAACCTGCTAACTAGCGGGTTTTTTTATGGTTGGTAATAAGTTCAATCAAGTTGACACTTAAGTATTTTTAATGCAAATTATTGTTTATATTAATAATAAGTATTCAGAGTTATATGATAGTAGATGATGGAACATTGAAGGTTCACTATGATGGGAAAAATGAGAACTTAGTAAAACACCAAATGAATGCTAAGTCTGTTTCAACTAGTATTAATGCTATTGATACTTTATACAAAGAAGCATACAAAGAATTAAATAAGCTGCATAAACATAATGTAGAAACAGAAATCTTTATTGAAGGTGGGTTTCAAGAAGGCTCCCTGTGGTGGTTATTCAAAATTTTTAATAAAGAGCAAGAGCAACAAATTCGTATTGACTCTTCAAATAATACTAACCTTGTAAATCAAGCAATTTCAAAAGTAATTGATATTATAAAAAGTATTTCTATAAATAGTGCCGATATTGTTATTTCAGAAGTTGATGATGGTTACGCTGTCGAAATAGATAACAAGCCAGTTATAATTAACGATCTTCAATGTGCATTATTAACAAATGAAAAGATTAGAAAGGCTCTTAGTGATTTAGTTACACCGTTGAATGAAGAAGGGATTGAAGAACTGACAATATCTACTCTTGATAATAGTTTCGATGAAATAAAAATTTTAAAAAAAGAAAAAAATAGCCTTTTAGTTGCGAGAAAACATAGGGAAATCGTAGATACAGGAAAAGTTGAAGGGCTTTTTTATGCGGAAGATCTTTCTTATAACCCATCGTCAAAATGGAAATTTGTTTCTGTATCTAATCCTTTAGAGTCGTTTTCTGCGGTAATAGTTGATCCAGACTTTTTACAAGCTGTTGCTACAAATCACGAAAAATTTTCTAAAGATGATATTTTGGAATTGAAAGGAACTTGGATTAAAGAAAAGAAAAAATATACTGGAAATTTATCCACTATATATACGATAATTGAAGTAACTAATCATATCCCATCTGAAAAGCGACAAAGAGATTTATTATGATATTTCTTATTGTAGTTATACTGGTCTGCGTTGCGTATATTCTGCCGCTAATTATATATAGATTTAAAACTAAAAAAGTGAATTTGACTATTAACCTGAAAGACGGTTCTTCGTTTAAAGAAACTTTGCTTTTAGAAAAAAATGATCCACTTTGGGAAATCATTGAAGAGTGCAGAAAAGGGGTGTATGAGTAACTACCAAAAGTCAACTATTGGCAAACGGGATGTTTTCGGTGGAGCTTCTTTGACCGCAGCATTTACTTATACTTTGCTAACTTACAGTAAATCATTAGATGAATCAGATTTTTTAAAAGCATTTTTATCAGACGCGCATATTTCTATATACGCAGGTATTCTTACTTATGTTTTTACTTTCATACTTTCTTTAGTTAGTTTTGAATTAAGCTTAAAATTACTCGATTGGAAATATAATAGAAAAATTAGGTGTTTGAAAAAGTTAATGTCACAAACAACTAACCCTAAAGTTATTAAAAGTATCGAATTAAAAATTGATAATTTGGTACATGAAGCGTCGAAGGAAGCTGTTGGAAAACAATTTAAGTAAAATCAATGGGGTCAGAGCGTTTGATTTTTTCTTGTTAAATACTTTCTAGATTCGTTTAGCATTATATTATATTGTCGCGGTCGCGACTTGACCCAAAGGGAGGCTAACGCCTGCCTCCCTCTGGACTCCCACGGCGCTGCTAACAAACTTAACCTTACATTCATAAAAGTATTTTCGACGTAACAGCGCTGATGGTGCGTCCTTGCGCCGACAGCGCTTTGTTCATCACCCCTGATGAACATACGTGAACACTTTTCTTTATTTCAGCGTTTGTTCAAGCAGAGTCAATGCTTCGTTCTCGTTTGGTGATTAATTTCGCTGTAATTTGTCTATTTTTTGTCTTCGTAGTTAACTATAGAAATGAGTAGGGCAGTTTTAACTATTTCCCATGTCAGCGGTTTGTTTAATGACTAGCAGGGGTAAGCCTCGAGCCGAGACATGGATGTTGAGGGCTGCCGTGCGCAGGGACGAGCATTCGGCAGGTATCGAGGTTTACGCTAGTTGTTTAACAAAGTATTCCGCTGTTTGGGCACCGAGGGGGTTGCAAGGGAGAAACTGGTGTTATTTCCCCTTTGCGTGCTGTCGGCACACCGACAATTAATGTTAATTAAAACACTTATATCAAAAGAATTTCACCAGTTAACTTTAAAAGGGCATATAGTTTCAGGTTAAATACTTTATGGATTAGTTTTCTTTTATGGTCATATTGTCGCAGTGGCGACGGCACTCAAAGTGGGTTCACGCAAACCCTCTTTGAAAATCCTTGCGCTGCTTGCAAATGCTTTTTCTTAAATCATAATCCTATGCTACTTAGCTTTGCTGGTATTCTGCTAGCAATAGCTGATTTTGATTATTCATTCAACATTTTTCAAAGCAGATAAGTGCTTCGTTCTCATTTCGTGTTTACTTTTGTGTAATTGCTTTTATTTGTTATAGAAACGAGCCGCGCAGTTTTTACCATTTCCCGACTCAGGGAGTAAGTTGATGATTTGAGAAAAGAGCAGTCAAGCTGAGCCATGGTTGACAATGATTTCGAATTATTTAGTAAACCTCCTTCATATGAACAACCATATGTTCTAAGTTTTATACCCACTTTTTGCATTTAATAGTAGTAAGCTCAAAGGAGCTACTACACAATATTTTTACTACATTTATACAATCTTTTAAAGTTAATAAAAATCAACTAGTTACAGGTGTGCGCTAAAGTTTTCCTTTTGTTAAAAGATCATACAGTAAATGTCTGCTAAATTTTCGATGAAGTCTAGACATGTCAAATGGATAACCATATTTCAATATATGAAAATTAGTCTCAAAAGAATAAGTTATGAAAGTGTTAACAAATAAGGACGTTAAGCATGTAAACGGCGGTGTGAGTAAAAATGATGTTATTAACTATTGGTGGCGGGATATTGGCGGGTGCTGCTTATACTGCTTCAGGTTTAGGTGTTGTAACAGTAGCTGTCGTGGGTTCTTATTACGCGGGACAAGCTATTGGAGACTGGTTGTTTAATTGATACTTTAGGAGAAGGATATGAAAAAAGTATTGGCACTAAGTGTTATCCTGACTTTTTATAGTTTAATCATTCTTTATAGTATTTATGCTATTCCAACTGTTTTTGATAAGAGTAACTTGAAAGGCTTACTTTTAGTACTATTAGCAGGTGTTGCCTTGATAATTTGGACTAAAATTTCATATCATATTTTAACGTCTAAAAGTTAAGGCTCCTAAAAAGAGCTTTAACTTATTTTCATTTTAAAGTTGGTGTTTAATCGTCAGCAGTAATGTTTTCACTTGTTAAAATCGTTAATGGGGTCAGGTACAACTTAAACCTAAATTGAACCTGACCCCATTTATTCTTTGACTTCATTGGACTGTTTGATCAAAATTGCTAGGCTAAATAGGTGTCTAAAATAATGGATGTACAAGAAGATGAATAAAGCAATTGATCAACGTGAAGCAATGGAAATGATGTGCAAACCAAGGTTTTCGTTACCTCATGCGCTTTTGTTAACTGCAGTCGTGTTTTTGAGCGTACAAGCTCTTTGTTGGTTTTTTGTTGGTGAGTATAGTTTTCCTAATGCTCCATCCATGCTAGATACAACTACAGCATATAGCCGATGGTTAATGATCGACTTGGCAATTCCTTATAAAGCTGCAAATGCTTTAGATTTTACTAATCCCGCTCCGCGGGGGATTATTGCATTTATACTAGCATTTTGTACCTTTAAACTTGCACGTGCTAAAGTGCTAAAATAGCTTATCGTTGAATTGAAAAACTTCATATCAAGTGCTAACTAAGTTCAACACTACGCGAGTTGTCAGTGGGAAAGGTTGTTATTCCTGCTGACATGCTGCGGCTATCATCGCGATATTGATAGCTTCCTACATAAGATTATTTCAAGTGAAGTAATCTTATTTTCTAGTAACGTCTTAACGAATTCACCTGTATTTTTAAAGAAATAGGCTTTATGTATTGAGTTTTTAATCGAAACTACGAAAAAGTTAGTATATGTACTTGTTTGATTTATAAACGAATGCTATAAAATAATAGTGAATAATAATAACGGATAAAATGATGGATTACCGAGAGTCGACATTTTGCTTAGGCACGACAGATAAATTGCACTGTGCTAACTGTGGTGGTCAAACACACCGTGTTAATTCGATAGTTACTTATGGCTATTATTTTCTCGAATATTTACCCATAGTGCCAATTAAGCGAAATACCCAGGTTCATTGTTTACAATGCCAAAATATTGTTGATATCCCTCGTAATTCAACAGATTTAGCGTTAATTTTTTCAAACTTTGCTTTAGCGTTCTTTAATAAGTTACGATTATTAAGTACCTTTACCGGCAGTTTCCTTATTGTTTTATTCTTAAGCTTCTACTTTTCTGACGAACAGCTACATGTCCGTCAAAGTCAAACGAATATTGATGCACCTAAAGTGAATGACTTTTATTATTTAGATTACCAAAATGCTGTCGGAGATTTTCGTCCTCATCAAAAGTATCGTGTTGCAAAAGTTGTTGATATTACCGGAGGAGCGGTTTCTCTTGTCTATGGAAATTACTATTACCCGCAAAAATCTACACTAAGTAATGGTGTTAGCCTAGGACATACGGTAAGTGATGATTATTTCGAGAAAAAAAGGCATCACTTTTCTTATACGCAATTAAATCAGCTATTTCAGCAAGGCTTTATTTATCGTGTTATTAGACCTGAGCTTAATTACATTGGCCGAAATAGATCGGCGTATATGATTGGCGGGCATGTTGTTACTGAGCCTGAAATAGTTGAACAAGAATGGCGTTACATACCAGGAAAGCGACAAAATACTCAAGCGATGGCTTTTTTGAAAACAACTTATCTAGAAGATAGGTTCGAAAAAGCCTTTGTGTTATTAAAGCAATCGGCAGAATTAGGCTATGCTCCTGGGCAAACTCATTTGGCTGAACTATATATAACCGGCATTGAAGGAAAAAGAGATATTGAAACTGCGGTTAATTGGCTATTTAAAGCAGCATTACAAGGGTATCAACCTGCCATTGAAAAATATCGCGTGATTTGTCAAATGGAAGAACAGTGCCAAATAGATGATTTTTATCAAGCGTTAAAAGACTCCGGCACGTCATTTTCTATTTATTAAAGTGTATCGCAGTAAAAGTAATACATTTGGATATATTTGATTTCTTTTGGCGATGTTAGTCAATTCACTTAACTGTAGTTAGTTGGTTTAATGATTTCTTAATGTTCTATCATCAACTGAACTTGTACCGCAAGTATATTTTTTGTTAGAAATTGGTTCTACTTATTACATGTTATATGACGTTTATTAAAATTGTTGAGTACTCCTAAATACTTGAAAATTTCTTTATCTCTTTTACTAAACGCGGGTTATTCATTTTTAATAAAAAATAATCTTAAAAAAGATGTCACACTTTAACTTTTCATGGTGACTTAGTAAGTAACTTAATCAATAAAGAGAAAAACCATGAAACCTATTTTATTATTTTTACTTACCTTGTTACTTAGTGTATCAGCATCGCATGCGAATGCAGACACGTGTATTGTTTCTAAAATATCAGGTACAGGCCAACCAATTTTATTACTGCCTGGCTTTGTTAGTGATGAAACGGTTTGGCAAGAGGTTGCAAGCGAACTTGAAAAGCACTATCAAGTACATCAATTAGCGATTGCAGGCTTTGGCAAAAATAAAGCTTGTAGTAAAGCTGATAGTATTTATCAGCAAGCCTTCCAACAGATAAAAGATTACATTCACGACAATAAGCTACAAAAACCTATTATGGTGGGTCATAGTATGGGAGGATTAATGTCAATCCAGTTAGCATTAGTTAAAGGGTTAAATTTAGCTGGTGCTATTTCTGTCGATGGTTTGCCATTTATCGGCCCTGTATTTACAAGAAGTAATGAAACAACAGTTGAAGACCTTTCGTATCAAGCTAATTCTGCAAAAGGCATGTACCAACGGGCAACGCCAGCACAAATTAAACGTATGACAAAACAAGGCATTACTATACAAACGAAATTGAAAGAAAAATATCAGCACTTGCTTGATATGGCAGGAAAATCAGACCCCATTACAGCAGGAAGCACTATTTACGCAGTAATGACAACTGATTTACGCTCGCAATTAGATAAACTTCACACGCCGGTATTATTAATAGGTGCGGCAGGTGGTTTTACCGATAGGGCGCAACAAACATTATTAAAAGAATTATATGCCGACCAATTATCACTAGCTTCTCAAGCAAGTCTCGTTATGAATAATAATGGGCGTCACTTTTTAATGTGGGATGAGCCTGAATGGTTAACGCAAACGATAGTAAATCAAGTTGAGGCATGGAAATGAGTGTTAAAAGTTATCATTCAGATCTCACTAACGAACTAATTCATTATGTTGAACTGGCTAAGAATGGCGATAAAGATGCTTTTCAAACGTTAGTGAGTAAGGTTGCCAATACTGTTTCAGCTATCGCTTTGAATATAACTAAAAATATACAAGACAGCCACGATGTTAGTCAATTAGTGTTTATTAAAGTATGGCAGCAAATCAAACAGTTAAAAAATAATGACAGTGTATTGCCGTGGATACGACAAATTACACGCTACACCGCAATTAATTTTGTTAGAGATAACAGAATTAATCGAGAGATACTTCAAGATGAAGATGCCTTAGACATTTTATTAGATAAGGTTTGCGATGAGCAACACCAAATTGATACACAGCTCATCAAACAGCAGCAAAGTGAGCTTATCTGTCATTTACTTGATCAGCTGCCGGATGAAAGCCGTGAAATCGTTTTACTTTACTACCGTGAGGAGCATAACAGTAAAGCGGTAGCTAACCTGTTAGGGCTTACTGAATCAACCGTTCGGAAACGTTTGCAACGCGTTCGACTGCAGCTAAAGTCAGATGTGCTTGCAAAATATGGTGAGGTTATTTTTGCTACTGCGCCAATAGGTTTAGTGTCTTTATTTGCTATTACAGCAACAACATCAGCGCCAATTGCTGCGAGCACTTTTACTATGGCTATAGCAACTAAACAAAGTCATTGGTTTAGTAAGTTTTTACTCAGTTTAGGCGGCGCAGCATTGGGCGGTATTATTGCTATTGTTACCAATACACTAATGATGAATTACATGAAAAAACACATCGATAATCAAGAAGATGTGAGAAAGCTCAATCAATTAAAACATAAAAGTAATGTGGTAATCGCGTTGACCTGTTTGTGTTTTGTTTTGAGTTATCATTTTACAAATGGTTGGTTAATGCCTGTTGTAACCTATTCTATATTTTTAGTTGGTTTGTACATAAATATTCAAGCGGCTAACAAAATAACGCATACGAATTTGTGCAATCAAGCGCAATACAACAGCAAAAGTGCAAAATTATTACAGTTGAGTAAATGGGGTAATAAGCTAGGATGGTTGCTTGGCTTAGGAGGAGGAACATTAGGGTTAATATATGGCCTGTATACAAGCGGCCGCTTTCAATATGTTTTTTAAACCTTAATAAAACAATTGAGTGTTAGTTTATTTACAATTTTTTTCAAAAAAACAACAAAAAATATCAGAAATTTTCCTTGTATTTCATTATTATACCTATTGGATATTACTTTGAAATTATAAGAGGACTACATGGAGTATCAATCCCATCATCCTGTACAGACTAGCGATCGTTTAATTGCTATTGATCTTATTCGTGGTGTTGCTTTATTGGGTATTTTGATCATGAATATTCAAGCATTTGCAATGACCTTTTCCGCCTACAGTAATCCTACCGTTTATGGTGACCTTACGGGTGTTAACTATTATGTTTACTATTTTTCACATGTTTTTGCTAACCAAAAATTTATGACAATATTCTCGTTATTATTTGGCTGTAGCATAATACTAATGGCTGATCATATAGTGAAAAAAGGTGGAAACGCGAGCAAAATTCACTATAAAAGAATGTTCATTTTAGCCGTGGTAGGTCTTGCCCATGCATATTTGCTTTGGTTTGGCGATATTTTGTTTCCGTACGCAATTGCAGGAACATTTGCTTATTTAGGACGTAACCTATCAGCCAAATCATTATTTATTTCTGGCTTTATATTAATTAGTTTAAGTTCGTTACTTATGTGGTTTGCAGGTTTTTCTTTACCGTACTGGGAGCAAGCCGATTTAGATGCTGTAAAAGTATTGTGGATGCCTACCTATGAATTTATTCAGCAAGACTTATTAAACAATCGTGGTTCGTGGCTCGAACAGATGGACGCACGTCGTATCATGGCGGCAAAAATGCAAACGAACATCATTTTTTATATCCCACGAATTTTGGGGCTCATGTTTGTTGGTATTGCGCTTTATAAAATTAATTTTTTTGGTCAACGCTTTTCGACAAAATCATTATTAATTGCTGGTGGTGTAAGTTTCATCCTCTCAACAATTGCGATTGTTGTAGAACTTGAACAAAACTTCGCACTCAATTGGAAGTTTGAATTGATGTTCCTGGGTATTCAACATAACTATTGGGGCAGTATTTTAATGGCGTTTTCATACATGTGCTTTTTACTTGTATTTTCTCGTTGCAATATATTAGTTTTGCTTCAAAAGGCGCTTGCTAATGTGGGTAGAATGGCGTTGACTAACTATCTGTCTCATACGATTATTTGTTGCATTATTTTCTATGGTTGGGGATTTGGGCTTTATGGTTCACTTGAGCGAATTGAGCAGTTTGCAGTTGTATTGGCTATTTGGCTGTTTCAATTGGTTTTCTCAACATATTGGTTGAAGCATTATCGCTTTGGTCCATTTGAATGGGTTATGCGCTCGTTAACCTACAATTCGTTACAGCCACTAAAAAAATAGCTATTGAATTGGGATCAAGCAAACATTAACAAGCAGGTATATTATGAAAAACCTACTAACAGGGTTGAGCATGTTACTTTTGTTGTTGGGCAGCGTAATAACGTTGGCCGATGATAAGCTCTCTGATCGAGAGGCAATAATTGCTCAAGCAAAAGCATTTTCTCAAGCATATGTTGATGGCGATATTGAAACGATTATGGCTATTTACAGTGCTGAAGCTAAGATTGTCGATGTTAATGAAAGAATTGAAAGTGACATTGACGCTATACGTCACTTTTGGACAATAAACCCGAATAATAAATGGCAAATAAAACGGCATAAAACGGAATCAAAAGAGTTGATTATTGCAGGCAATATGGCCAGTGATATTGGTTATTACTCGGGGCTGTCAGTACACCAAGACGGTAGGGAAGTTAAGTTTGGTGGGGCTTATGTTATTGTTTGGCGTAAAATTGATGGTAAATGGCGCATGCATCTCGATATGTGGAATAACATTGATGATGTGCCGTTAAAACAGTAAATTATTTCATTGACGCTACGTTGGAGCTTTATTAACCGAGATAGTGTCAATGTTCATGTTTTTTAAATAGTGGCTATTCTTCGCCACTACTTTTCGCTGTTCTGTAACCAGGTTTAGCGAGTATTTCAATATAAAAACTTGTTAAGTTATTTTCCGCAGCATGATCGATTGATTTGTTCAATTGAGACACATGAATAATATCGGCGGTGGCTTCTGTTGTCCCATATTTACAATCAAAATCCCAGTAATCAGCATCGGTAGGAAGCTGTTTATTTCTTTCTCGTTTTAAATATTTTTTTACTTCAAATTTTATCGCGTCTACCAGACGCGGTGTTTTGATTTTTTCATGTTCTAAAGAAAACGTTTTTTTCATGTGGGACCTTAAAGCAATAATTACGAGGTTTTTCACCTTAACAACCTGCTATTCTAGCATACATAGAAATGAGCAGTTAGTTTCATATGCGATTATAAAACGTTTATCTTTGTTGAATATGAGTTAGTCAATGAAGTTAGCCTTATGCCCGTTAAGATGAAATTGATAATTGTATTATGTTTGAATATTACTTAGAGAGTGATACTTTCATTTTTTTGTGTAAAGCGTTAGCTGTATCCGTTGTTGAAAAACCAGGCATAAATCTTCCTATGAGCTTTCCTTTTGGTCCGATAACTGAAAAAATTAGTGAGTGTGCAACCGTGTACCTTGAACTACTTTTTAAAACCTTAAATCTAACACCTAAGCTTGATGTTATCGCCGTCAGATGCGGTTTTTTTCCTGTTGCTCCAATAAATGCAGGGTTGAAATAACGAACATAACGGTTGATGCTTTCAATTGTATCTCGCTCGTGATCTACAGATACGAAAACAACCTTTACTTGCTGCTCTATACCGAGCTTTATAAGTTCTTGTTGTAGTAAAGACAATTGCCATAAACTGGTTGGGCAAATATCTGCACATTGAATAAATCCAAAGACAATAATTGTCCAATGACCATACATTGATTGGTTATTGTATGTGTTGTCGAGAGTCGTTAGTTCAAATTCTTTAATTAAACGAGGGCTATCTAGCCAGTTTATTGCTGAATATTTAACAGAGCTTTTCGTCCCTACGATAGGTGAAAACATAGAAATGACTATACTAATTGATATACCTACTAACAATAATATAATCAAAGCCCAATTATGCATTTTTACCTACTTTATGTGTTAAATACGTTAGCATTATGGCAACTAAAGCAGGCAAAGTTACACCTGCAAAATCTTCAATAAATGCTTCAGGGTTACAAATACCAACAAAGATTTCCCAAATGTGAAAAACTGCGTGACCAACCAGCCATAGCGTAGGAATTAGCCATAAATCTACGCTATTTTTTTTAAACAATGCTCCATAAATAAATGCGATGCCTATTAATTGGTAAATGATGCCAATATCTCTAACAAAGTGTTGATTGAAAGATCCTCTTTCAGGTACCCCTGGTATAAGCCAATACCAAGTTTCGGGATAAAATGTCATCAATATTCCGTTTACGAATGAAAACAAACCGAGCAGAGTAGCTATCAAAATGATTAAAACGTTCATTCATATTACTCCTGCAACGAGGTAAGCGTACGCTTTGGCACTGTAGTGGTATTGTTAACTTGTAATTTACTGCATGTTTTTCCATACCCTAATGCATACTTTAGAGTCGGATAAACACGAGATGAGCTGATGGCGTAAGCGATGGCAATTGCACCTTTTTTACCCCATAACGCTATTATTTGTTCACGTATATCATCAGCTTCTAAGTTGTGAGTTAGTACTTTCTCGGTAAACTGAATAACTAGCGCTGTTTCTGTTGGTAAATGACTTAAGTCGTAATTGATGATTGCTTTAATGATGTCAGGATTTATACCTGCTTCTATGGCCATATTTACGACTAGCTGAGCACACGAACCACAATCATCCCATATAATAGCGCGAATTCTTGCTGCATATAACGGTTCTGCAGGTATGCTTCCTTGATGTGAAGCCATTGCTTGAAATAGCATGAATTTACTATAAGCTGAGAAATCTTCGTGCAATATTTCTTGCATATATTGCACGTCGTAATCGTACCTTTTTTTCATTGATAACAACATCTTATTACATAAATAGCGGAGCATGACTTATCCTTTTTGATTGGAAGTTAAATGGTGTAATGTCGTTTTAGCAAAGGGAGTGTTAGAGACCCTGTCTCTGTTTTTAACGGGGTGATATAAAAACAGACCACTGAAAACAAATAACACGACGCAGCAATAGAGCATGATTGAGAAACTACGATAATCGATTAAAATTGAAGCAAGCATGGGGCCTGTTGCAATACCAATTGAAGAAACCACGGCAGCAATTGTTGAAAGTTGTCCGCTTTTATCTAATTCGGCGCTTACTGCAAATAAATATGACAATATTGCAGGCCAAGAAAAAAACAGCAATGTAAGGGCAGTTATAAATAATACAGAGTTAGTTATTTTTGCTAAGCAAATAGAAGCCACTATTGATGCAATCACTCCTAACAATAGTGGGGTTGTACGACCAAAACGTTTACCGATGAAAACAGGTAGTAATGCGCTCAATAGCCCCAGTAAACCTGTTGCTGCAATATACAAATTTACCTGTGTTTGATCGATATTAGCGTGTAAACCGATTAGTCCAACATAGGCATAAATAGCACTGGCGGCGCTTTGATAAAGTAACATTGATAATAATATTAACAATGCTTCTTTATTGAAACTGATAGCAAGAGGTGGCAAAACGGGTGTGCTATCGACTTTAGTTAACTTAGGTGCGAGTGGTAATAGTAGAATACTGACTATTGATAAACTTGCCATGATATAAAACACTGTGAATGAACCTGTTGTTTTTTCTATCATTGGTAAGATGGAAATCACTAAAGAACCGATAAAAAATTGGATAAACAGTAGAATACCAAACGCACGATCTGGGTTTTGTAAACGTGCAAGTACTGAAAATGCTATCCCAGTGCATATGCCACCTAAAATACCTGCAATAAAACGCCAGCCAACCATTAACGGGTAACCGTTAATCCATGAAGTTCCTAAATCAACGAGAATAAGTAATGTTAAAAAAATGAATATCGCCACACGCCATGTTAAATATCGTGCTAGAAAAATAGCGAGCAAAGTGCCAACAATACCGCCATAACTATTTGACGAAACAATCCGACCTGCTTCTCCGTTGCTGTAGTTAATATTACCAACTAGTGCGTTGACTACGCCAGGCAGAAAGTTAATGTAAGCAAGTCCCGTCATGGCTATAAAGGCAAGTATAAAATAGCTAGATAATGTGTTTCTAAACAAATTTTTTAGGTGGAGATACATCGATAGTCTTCCTTCTATATATCCATACGCATAATGAAAAACGTAATGTTAATGTAAAGGAAACTAGTGAAAAATAGTTTGAATACCCTAAGTATCGTGAATGTTATTCACGATTATTTCTTGTTAGTATATGGCATCAACAATTGATTTAAGTATGTAAATGGATAAGCTGCGTTCTTTAGAAATTTTTTTAGCTACGTGCGACTACGGAAGCTTCGCTGGTGCAGCAAGAGCATGTAATACTGACCCTTCTACTGTCAGCAAAGCGGTTAGTCGCCTTGAGTTGCAACTTGGATTAACTTTATTTCAACGCTCTACACGAAAATTAAGCATTACTTCTGCCGGCAAACGTTATGCTCATACCGTAAGAAAAATGATCAAAGAGCTATCAATTTGTGAAGATGAATTAAAACAGTCAAATGATACGCCAAGTGGTACGCTTTGTATCAATGCTGCCGTTTGTTATGGACATTTGTATTTACGACCATTGTTAAGCGCATTTTGTGAGCGATATCCTGAAATAGAACTATCGCTTGAAATTAACGACTTACATATTGATATTATTGAGAATAATATAGATTTATCTATTCGTACTGGTTACATCAAAGATAGCCGTTTGGTAGCTAGGTGTATCAGTCCAATGGACTTTCTTACCTGTGCATCGCCACAGTATTTAGCAGCGCATGGCACACCTCATTGTCCAGAAGACTTTCATCAACATCAATGGATAGGCTTTCGTATAAAAGAAACGCAACAACTCCAGCCTATTTTGTTACCTAATAAACAGGGTGAATATCTGCCCTTTGCATTGAAGCGAAGTCATATCACTGATGACGGCGAAACCATGGCCCATATGTGTATGGATGGTTTAGGCTTTGCACAACTGCCACATTTTCTAGCAAGGGTAGGGTTACAAAATGGTACTCTTGTTTCCCTTTATCCCTGCTATAGAGCACCACAACCGGAAAGCGGTGTGTTTGTAATTTATCCAAAGCGCGACTTTTTACCGGCAAAGGTTCGCGTGTTTATTGATTTTTTAACGGAATATTTAGCAGGTATGGATGAAAATGCTAATCATACGTGGGCCAAAAATTGGCCATCGCTGATTACATTCACGAATGAAAGCTGACAGTTTTTTATCACGTTGTTGAATGCTTTTGGTGTCGTTTCAACAATTTCCCCACGGATTTACTTTATTAGAGCTTCTATTTGTTGCTCTTTGCCTAGTTTTCTCTGCACGTTTAACTCTTAGGTTTTCTGCGTCTTCAAAACTTAATTCAGCTGGCTCTTTAGCCACAATGCCATGAGGAATAATACGCTCACGTGGTGGCTTTTCAAATTCACGATCACTTGCTCGTGGTAAATTCTTATATTGATAAAGGTAGAATGACTCTACTTTCTCTCTCGCCCATTGTGTTTTCTTTAAAAACTTAACACTGGCGATAATGCTAGGGTTTTTATTAAAACAGTTAATGTTGAGGTAAGCATAAAGTAAAGGGAAACCATAGTGCTCAACAATTTCGTTCAATACTGTCGTTAAACTTGTTCCATGTAAAGGATTGGTTAGATATGGGTTTTCGTTGGTCATAAAAATAAACGAGTTACTTACGTGATGTGCGCGAAGTATAGTTCAAGCTAGCGTATTTTTATATCTTTAAACGGACTCTTTTTCAATTTTAACAAAAGCAGATATTAACTTTGCCAACCGAAGGATATATGGTTAATATCTGCCCAGTATATTATTACTTTCTACCCATATTCACTTTACCGGCAACATTTTTGATATTCACTGAACCAGAGCCGTCATCCACTAAAGTGAAGCTAGCAGCCTGATCTACGCTAATGCTGCCAGAGCCATCAGAAACTGAAACTTCTTGCCCAACATTTTTTATGTCGATATTGCCAGAACCATCTTCGATTTCAACAAAGCCTTTAATTGATTCTGCCGTAATCGAGCCGGAACCATCATCAATCTTCAAAGAGCCTTTTATTGATTCAACTGTGATCGAGCCAGAACCATCGTTTATTCTTACATCTCCAGCAATATCAGTAATAAAAATACTTCCAGAACCATCTTTTATCTTGGCGGTTCTTACATTTGATAGGCTTATTGGGCCTGAACCGTCTTGAATATTTACTGCGTATCGGCTAGGTAATTGCACTTCTAGATCAATGCGGGTGCTTTTATTGAAACCTTTATTTTCGGAAATTAACATGGCGTAAGTATTTTCATTTGCTAATGATAATTGATAATTATCGTGAGGCTCTTCTTGAAAAATTTGAGCAACTACCTGAATGGTATTCGTATCACTTCCCGTTATTGATAAGGAACCTGAACCTGCCTCTATCTTTATTTTTTCTATGCTTTCGGCGTCAATTTGTAAGGTTTTTGTGTCTTGTAATGATAAAGAAGAGTGCCAGTTAGCAAAAGTTGAAAATGCGATTAACGCGGTGGTTGATAAAGCTGTTATAGGTTTTAGAAGTTTCATGTTAATCCTAGTATTTATTCTGTTTTATAACTAAGTAACGAGAAAGGACAAAAAGGTTTAAATCCTTTATAAAAATTGTATTTAGTTAGCCTGATAGTTTTTCAATCGCTTTCATTTTTTTGTCTATTAACTCAATTAATGTGCCGGTTAAAGTCAATAATTGAGCTTCAAGTAGTTTGCGTGTTTCTTCTGCTTGTGTTGATTTATCGTACTGTAATTCAGTGAGTTTACGCTGTGCTTCTTTTATTTGTTCTTTGACTTCTTCAATTAATTTATTGAGTTGAGTAATTTCACTGTCTTGAGGTTCGGTTTCAGTTTTATCAGCTTGGTTTTCAATCATTTGCTCACCCAACTTTTTGCCGATTTCTTGCTGTTCTTTTTCAAATTTTTCAAGCGCCTCTGCTGAAATAGATACGCGTGTACTTGATGTATGATTAGCATTATCCGCAACATTAATATTTGTCACGTTGTCATTTTGTTTAACACTGCTAGGTGTTGACAATTGTGTTGAGAGTGAAGATGAAACGTTTAATGTGTTCATATTAAAAAAGTGGGCCCGAACAAGCGTTTACTTGTTATCGGCAAATAATACACTTTCTTTAAATGTTATTTAATTCAGTAGAGGAGTTGGTTGTTCTGTGAAAATATCAATGGAGTAAAAATAATTTTAGTTAAAGGGCTTGCTAATCTATCAAGAAAATAACCAGTAGCTAGTGCGAGCTACTGGTTACTGAAAGGTTAAAGGTTAAATAATGATTCTTCGGTGATTAACTCTATAGAATTTAATACATTAGCAAAACTATCAGTCAATGAATCACTGTTTAGTACATTTTGGCGATGCATTTCGAAAAGCTTGTTATATTTTTTTATTTTCTTTCCAAGCACTCGCCAAGCTTGTTTCTTGGCACCTATTGGCCAAGATTCAAGTTCTATTTTACTTGTTGCTAATCGGCTTGAAAACATATTCATTGCACCAAGCGCCATCTGTCTATGTTGAGAATTAGAGTCAGCACTAGAGATAGTTGCTAAACCTGATGCCACCTCAGACGCTTGTTTTAACGCGTTATAGTAATCTTTCATCGCATCTTCGTCGTACTCATCCACTTCAAAATCATATTGTCTATCTCTAACAACATTATGCGTTTGAACAGCGGTGTGATGTGTAACAACGGTTGGTGTGGGTTGAACTTCTACAATGGTTGCGCTTGCTGTTGCTTGTGGCGTTGGATCATCAGCACCACCAACCGTTAATAAACCACCTTTTCCTAGCCCTCCTTTAACTTGTTGTGCTTTATAATTTCGAAGCGCTTTAACCATCTGGTTATATGAATCAGCAAATGCAGCAGTGATTATTTTACCTTCGGGAGAGTTACTAAATCCTTGAGCGCCAGCAAAGCCGCCAGAAAATAAGCCACCAAAGAAGCTGAAATCATAATTGCCTGCGTTTCCAACGGCAGCAGAAACTTGCACACCTGATCTATTATCTATAAGTAATAGTGTTGTAGCTGCTTCATTTTTACTTAATCCGCCACCAATAATGGAGCCGAAAGAGCCTAATAGTGATGCGCCAACAGCTTTTAATCCTTGAGTACCCTGCGCAGAAAATTGGATTTCAGGACTAATGGTATAATCGGCAGCTACCATTTGTCCGCCACCGAGGTTACTGCCTTGCCTAAGTTGCCCTGATTGCATGAGTTGGCGTTCTCGATTCATGGCATTCATTGCTTTACCACGCTCAACAACAACAAAACAATTAGATTGCTGTATCATTAACCTAACAACAGGTAACGTACTTCCAAGTTTCGGGTATCTGCGGCGGTAATCATGCCACCAAGCTAAAGAAGTGTCTTCAAACACTGATAAAGTACCCAAAGGTAGGGTACATTTTTCTAACCCCGCATTATCATTTGCTGCGTTACTTCCTGCAGCACCACCACTTACCACGTTACCGCTTGATCCACCCATTTTAGGTGAAGTAGACATACAGCCTATTAACGTTATAGAGATGCCACAAACTACAATTAGCTTTTTTAAATTGAAAGGGGTAGTAAGGATTTTAATATTTTTATTCGCCATGTTCATTTCTCCATTGAAAAGCTTTAATCCTTGCGATTTATCTAAAGTTAATAAATAAACCGTGTGTTAATTATATTGAGAACAAAACGTTAGCATTTCGTTAAAAAAGTGGCATCGATAGATAACGGAATTTATCGACAGTTAACGCTATTTAACGATAATTTATATATTTAAAACAAAATCTTTTTGGTTTAATATTGAACAGATCTCGAGTGATGGTTAAATAGCTATAACGCTTTATTTAAATTTATACTGGGTCATACCAAAGGATTGTTCACGGAATGAAAGAAAAAATACAGCGTAAAAGAGGGATAAAAGCGTCGCGCGTAAAACTTGAACACGCACTGTTTGCAGCAGGCTTTAAAACTCAGGCGGCCTTAGCTGAACATATTGCTAATATTGAGCAACTCGAAAGTGCGCCTAAAGATATGGTTAATCGTGTTTTTAGGGAAAAAGCTGTATCTGCAGCATCAATTGAACGAATTGCCGCTGCGCTAAATGTTGATGCTTACACCTTATACTTAACACAAGAAGCTTCAAAATCATCAAATATTGCGCTAGTAGATGGGACAGGCGATTCATTAGTTGCACCTATAAAAAATCGTTATAGCCTGCAATTTTTATTGACCGTTGTGGTCAGTGCATTGTTACTAATCATTTTATTGTGGCAAGGAGCAACATTTTTTCTAAAAAACGCCCCTTCGCGAGCTGAAAATAAAGTGGTTGATAATGGCTCTTTTAGTAAACATTACCGCTCGATTATAGAAGAAGGATTAACACCTGCTATCGCATTTTATGCAAAACCTGAACTTGCATCATCACTTGTTAGCTTACGTCATCAATTAGAAAATGACTTTAATATAGTTGCTGACACTATTATTAGCTCTCCTGAAACTATACTTCCTAGCGAACAAATTATCCTTAAACAAGTTGACTATACCCTGAGTTTACAAAGCCGTCAGTTTGGCAGGCATATTTTAGTGGAAGCATTTTTAGCAAATGAACAGCAAAAAGTATTAATCAGCCAACACTTTTTTATTAGTAAAGCTTTATTTCTAAAACCTAAATTACTAACAGAACAACTTGTTGAGCCCATTGAGAATCGCGTTAAAGGTCAACGTTCTAAAGTAGCACCGAATGCTGTCTTTGATAGCACCGCAGCAATGTTTTATCTAGAGGGGATAGCATGGTTAGATGAATCTTATAATCTAAATAAAGTTAAAATGGCACAAGGTCGTTTTCTCAATGCTATACAAATAAATCCACAATTTGCTGATGCTCATGCAGGTTTATGTCAAGCGTATATTTTTGAAAGCTGGAGTGGGGATGAAAAGCATTTATTGGCCCAAGCAACTAAACATTGTCAAATAGCAATTGAAATTGCTCCTAATTCTACCAACGCTATTGCTGCAGAAACATTTCTAATGCGCCGCACCGGCAGATTAGCCGAAGCTATTCAAACATTAAACTCACTGCCAAATAAAAATGCTACCTTAAATTATGAATTAGCGTACGCACAATTCGAACAATTTAGGCAACTAGGTCTAGACACAAAGTCGTTAGATATCGCGAGAAATTCAACGTTACAGGCAATTCGTCAAGATGAACACATGTGGAAGTATTATCTGTTATTAGGGTTAATTGAATGGACCGACGGTAATACCGAACGGGCGATTTTAGCTTATGAAAAAGCTGCTCAATATAATCAAAGCGATGTGGTCTTAGCAAACTTAGGCACGTTACATTATTGCGTTGGTAATATTGATAGTGCGAAAGGTTACTATCATCAAACGTTATCAAAAAACCCTGACTCTTATTTAGCATTTGAGCAACTCAGTATGCTGCATTATTTCGCAGGCGAATACCCCAAAGCTATCGAATTACGCTTACAGGCTATTGCATTAGCGGGTGAAGCCGGAATTCATCAAATTTGGGGGGCACTTGCTGATATGTATGTTGCTAATAACCAACACGATGAAGCGATTAATGCGTATCAAAAAGCATTAGCAGTTATTGATCGAGACTTTGCTAGAGGCAATGAAACGATTAACGATAAAGTGTATCAGCTGTATTATTCAGTGCGTATAGCAAAAGAAAACGGCATGAATCAACTCTCTGAAAGTGACTTGTTGACACGTATAGAGCCTCTATCGTCAAGAAGTGATA
Source organism: Thalassotalea sp. 1_MG-2023 (assembly GCF_030546745.1). GTDB lineage: Bacteria > Pseudomonadota > Gammaproteobacteria > Enterobacterales > Alteromonadaceae > Thalassotalea_C. The sequence continues at coordinate 73,060 of NZ_JAUOPD010000010.1, read as the reverse complement.
GTTTAGATTTATCCACTAAAGTTAGAGTGGGGTTGTTATATGCGTACATATCTCAAGATGATAAGGCAGAATTGTATTTATCTAAAGCAATCGAAAAATGTCCTATTTATCAGCAATTGCCTGAATTAAATGCAGATGATAGCCAGTTTGTTTTTAAACCTCAGTTGTAGTTACTTGCGAGTAAAACGTTAGGGTTTGTTGATCTTTCGAGATTAAATTTAGTTGAACTCAAAGGGCAGCGTTTTTTGTCATTTATCTTAGGGGTTGCGTAGCAACCAGAACACCACGGGCATGCCCGGGGGAATCTACACGTCGTTATTGCTTTTTCATGTGAAATAACCACACATTAATCGCAATGCCTTATCTAAATACCCATAAACGGCTGCAAAAATAAACGTGAATGATCAACAGCCCCTTATTAAATAAGTTTTTTATTGGACTAATTTACTATATCAAACTAAACCTATAATAATGAAAGAATAATAAATCATATACTTTAAAGGGTTTCAAATGTTTGATGTATATAGAAATATGAAAGTAATGACTAAAGCATTACTTGCACCTTCGTTAATATTGGTGTTAATGGTTGTATTATTAATTCTTACCATCTTAAGCCTTGATCAAGTCAAACGAGACATAACCGGTATTACAGAAGATTTGGCGCCAGATAGTAACACCGCAAGTTTAATTTTAGAGCAAGTTTACAATAAACGACTTCAGGTTAAACAGTATTTACAAACATCAAATGAATCTGCAGTGACTAAATTTAAAGCTGCCAATAACGAATTAGAAAAACACCTCAATCAAGCTAACGCTAATATCACAAACCCACAACGTGCTCAAATCATTAACACTCTCATTAGTCTAAATAAAGAATATCAACAGGCTTTTTATAATACTGTGGTTAAACAGATGCAGGTTAGACATGACATAGTCAATCAAAACCTCGACGTAAATGGCCCTGAAATAGAAAGTAAACTAAGTCAAATAATGTTAAGTGCTTTTGAAGATAGTGACGCAGAGTCAGCCTATTTAGCTGGTGATACTTTGAGAAGTTTATTATTGGTAAGGTTATATGTGTTTAAGTATCTCATGAATAACAACCAAAGTGATAAAATGCGAGTTTTTGATGAACTAAAAGCAACAACTAATAATGCAGAAACCTTAAAGGCGACTTTAAGCAATAATCAACGACGTACCTTATTAGCACAAGCAGAAACCCAAATGGCAAGCTATCAAGAAGGTTTTACTCAATTAGTACAAGCAATTGAAACACGAAACCAAGCAGTTACGAATGTGTTAGATGTTAAAGGACCTGAAATGGCTGCTTTAGCCTCTCAGTTGAGAAATAGTGTATTTGACGCGATGCATGACCAGGGTGAAGTCTCAAATACTAGCTTAACTAATACAGAAATTACGACAACAGTTATCACGTTACTTTCGATCGTAAGTGGCATTATTATTTCCTACTTTGTCGCTAAAGGTATTGTTGGACCAATCTTAGCAACTAATGCTAGTTTAAGTGATATTGCAAACGGAGAAGGCGATTTAACTAAACGTATACCGGTAAACAGCAAAGATGAAATTGGCCAATTAGCTGAAAGTTTCAATGTTTTTGTTGCTAAATTGCAAGGGTTAATTGGCGAAATAGCCAATGCAACTTCACAACTGTCAGCAGCTTCAGAAGAAATGTCGGTTGTTACTAAAGATACTCAATCTCAGGTAGAGCATCAAACACAAGAAACGATTCAAGTGGCGTCTGCTATTAATGAATTAGCTACAACGGTAAGAGAAGTTGCATCTAACGCTGAAGAAGCTTCAAACTCTGCCACAGTTGCTGATAGTGCGGCTCAATCTGGTAACCAAGTCATAGCAGAAACTGTGGTCGCAATTAATAATCTAACCGAAGAAATTGAACAATCAGCTGGTGTTATTAGTACTTTAAAAGTTGAAAGTGAAGGGATAGGCACGGTTTTAGATGTAATTAAAAGCATTGCTGAACAAACAAACCTATTAGCGTTAAATGCGGCTATTGAAGCTGCCAGAGCAGGTGAAAGCGGTCGCGGTTTTGCTGTTGTAGCTGATGAAGTACGTACGCTAGCCCAAAAAACACAACATTCCACTAAAGAAATTGAAACATTAATACATAACTTACAAAGTGGAGCAGACAACGCAGTACACTCAATGTCACAAAATCGGGAAAGCATTATAAAGTTAGCTACTCAGGCAGAAAGTGCAACAAGTTCACTCTATGAAATTACCACAAAAGCGGGGTTAATCTCGGATATGAATGCCATGATTGCTACTGCTGCTGAAGAGCAAAGCACCGTCGTTAATGATGTAAATGCGAGTGTGCATAATATTCAAGACGTAGCATCACAAACTGCCGCAAGCACTGAGCAAATATCAACGGCAAGTGCTAGCTTAGCAGAGTTAGGCGCTACACTAAGAAACCTTGTAAATCAGTTTAAAATATAATGAAGTAAAATGAGATAGTTATTATCAACGATTTTATTTTTGATAATAACTATTAAGTTAAATCAATAATCTAGCCTTTGTATTGCTTTTGCTTATTTCCATCTTAATTGGCGGCGTGTGTGTCGATTATTGTCCAGTCACTGAATTAATAGCCATGATTGATCATGCAGATTCTTTATACTCTATAAATTTGTATTTGAGTACAAAGATTAACTCTGGTTTTGCTACCTTTATGTATGAGGTGTATTATGAAACCTTCTGAGCATTATGTGAGAATTTAATGAAGAGGATAGCGATTTTCTGTTTCTTTATGTTGGCTATGGTAACCGCTAAGGCTGCTGAAACAGGTGTGCTTTCTAAAGCTAAGTATAATGAAATCCGTAATGAGATACTTGACAATTACACTCATAGGCCTTTGCAAGGCGTCGAAAAAATAAGATTTTACCTCACTAAATACCAGCAACAACTCACATTACGACAAACGCTAAGATTGCGCTATACCCTTGTATTCTTTTTGGTTTCTGCTTCTCAATTTGAAATAGCCTTTACTGAACTTGCTCAATGCAAAAAACTTGCTGATAAACTTAATGAGCCAATGTTGACTGCTTATTATTATAGTTATCTTGCTGGTATGCTAGAAAAGCTTGAGAATTTTGATTTATCTCTTGAAACCTATATTGAAGGTTTAAAAGTGGCTTCAAAGGCAAACGATTCGAAAATGATTGCCCGTATGAACAATAACATTGGTCATGTGCTTATTGAGCTCGGGAAAGTTGAAGCGGCTAAACCTTATATTAATCAATTCCTAGATTTTGGTCAGAAAATTAATCACTACAGTTATATCTCGACAGGATTTAATAACCTTGGTGAGATCGAGTTAAAGTTAGGGAATCTTGAACAAGCTAAAGGTTACTTTCTAAAATCACTTGAATTACGTGAAACTCATGGAGAAAGGTTAAACTCGGCTTGGTCTTATTATAATTTAGCTAAATTAGCGTTATTATCCGGGGAGCTTTCAATTGCAGTGTCACATTTAGAGCAGGCAATATCAATTTTTAATGATTACGATCGCGATATTGAATCATTAGCACCTAAAATGACGCTTGCTGATACACTTTTTAAATTAAAAGAATTTGATAAAGCGAAAGCGTTAACGTTATCAACTATTGATAGAGCAAAAAAGTTTGAAAAGTATCAAATCTTGTCTAAAGCTTATCTGCTATTAAAAACGTATTATTTTAAAAATGAAAATTATCAACAATCATCGTTAATGGCTGATGAGTATATAAAAAATAAAGAAATTTTTATGCATAAACAAGCTAATCAAGCGCTTATGCATTATATTGCTAAAATTGATTTAACTTCCAAAGAACTTCAAAACTCAGAGCTTCGAAAGCAAAACTTAGTTGCTAATCAAGATGCACAAGCCAAAGAATATCAATTGTATTTAGTGTTAACTTTTTCAGTATTGATTATTCTTCTTGTCTATATTTTTATGCGTTTTCTTACCCGTAAAAATAAAGTACTAAAGAAAACAATAGCGAAATTGAATAAAACACAAACAGAATTGATTGAAGCAGAAAAAATATCAGCAATTACCACGTTAGTGTCAGGTATGGCCCATCAACTAAATACGCCTTTAGGTATAATCGTGACTGCAATTTCTGCGTTAAAAGAACGTTTACAGGTGATTGATATTAAGCTGAACGAAAAATCACTTAATTTAAGCACCATGGAAAGTTTTATCAGTGATGCTAAAAGTTCTATCGCTTTATCTGAAGCAAGCAGTGATAAAGCAAGCCAATTGATTCAACAATTTAAGCTGATATCGGCGGAGCTTAAAGACGTAAAATCTAGCAGTATTTCACTGAAACCTTTTTTGTTTGAAAAGTCGAATTTAATAGGAGGGTACTTCGAAAAGAAATTGACGTTAAACGTTGTCGGCGATGATGTAATTATAGAAACATACCCTGATGTTATACTTGAAGTGTTAGAGCAATTATTGAAAAACAGTTCTGAGCATCAACAAGATAATGCTGAATCACTAATTTGTTCATTTGAAATACGTTCTTTGAAAGATACCGTCGATATTATTTATCAAGATAATGGAGTAGGTATTAGTGAAGAAGATAGGCAACAAGTGTTTAACCCTTTCTTTACAACAAAAAAAATGAGTAGTTGTTTAGGATTAGGGCTCAATATTGCACATAATTCTGTCACTCAACTTCTCAACGGTAAATTGTTGTGTGAACCCTGTGAGCAAGGCGCTAAATTTATTATTCATCTACCTTTATCAATAAAAAGTTAACCTATGCACGCAGTGTATGTGTGGCACCAGTAAAGGGAGTAATAATCTTTGCTTGGTAAGCGTCTTATTGGGCAATTAATCAGGTCGATTTCTTTTAAAAGGCTGGGTGATCCCCGAGTATTCATTGGCGCCTAATCTTGCTAAAGGTGATACTTTATCTGCATGAATCTTGACCCTTTCATTACTTGATGAGATGACTTCATCATTGACATAAAGCGTTTTTACCTCGGCAAATATTAAGCTTTGAGGCGTATTACCAATTTCTTTAACTTCATATAACTCACAACCGTACGCGATATCACATTGTGCCAGCCTAGGAAGGTCAAATTGATCAAAGGTAGTTGTGTTGAGTAAATCCGTGTCAATTTCTGCTAATTCTGATTCACCATGTGCTAACGTAGCAGCGGTTTCTGTCACTAGTGATGCTTGGCTTTCACTTGCAATGTGTATAACAATTTTTTGATTTTCCAAAATATTGGTTAATGTATCTTTTACTTCGCCATTAGGCTTTTTGCCAACAGATATCATTAAAAGCGCTGGTTCACTACTTATTGCGGTAAAGTATGAAAAAGGGGCGAGATTCAATACTTGGCGATTAGTGCCTAAGTTTGAAGCGGTGAGTGCCCATGCAATCGGCCTAGGGATCACCGTTTGCGTCATTAAATGATATCGTTGGTTTGCAGAGAAATCTGAAAAATCTATAAGCATAATGATGAAAAATAATGGTAGATGAATGCATTGACTTATAACAAGTTAGCTTTTGTGTTTCCACCATTAATTGAAATTTGTTAGTACGATGCAAGTTATTTATTCTTGTTATATAAATTACAAAAAGTTTATTAGCTAATGATGATTTTGTAACTCTAGTTTTAGCCAATTCAGAGCACACTCTCTTCCAAGTTTGTAACCGTCGAATGTTTTCATATTTAAATTATCGATGGATCTTACATGGGCTAATATGTTCGTTTGTTTGGTGTCGAAAGGGTGGTAGTGTACTATCGCAAAAGCGGCAATGTTGCTTAATGACCCTATGCATAACTGCGCTTCGGGTGTATAAGTATAACGATTAATTTTGTTGACCAAAACGCCCAGTTTATTGGCATAATGTTGCTGCAAAAAAGTTTCGTATTCTTCTACCATCTCTAGTGTAAACGTTACATTATTATTGACGATCACTTCCGCAGTATTTTCGGAAAGCTTTTTGATATAGCCAAAGCTCAAGCGGTACAACATGGGTTTATCTCGAAAGATGAATAGTCATTTAAATATAGTATAAATACGGTAATTAAAAAGTTTTTGTTCCGAAATTATAATGAGACTAATCCATGGTAAAACTAGAAATACCTTTGAAAGGGTCTTGATTTAATTACACTAACACCACCTCTATATCTTCATCGAAAGACTGCTCTAAATAGATGATGGCTAACTCAATAGAACCAAAATTGTCATTTAACTGCTGGCGGGCTTGGTTTTTTGCATTAACTAGCTTGGGCTCTGATGTGTGTGCTAAAAACAACCAAGTTCTAACAAGTGTTTCAGGATAAGTTTTCATACATTGCTTTCCTTGCAATAACTACTGTTGATAAAGGTATTATAGACGAACTTTTTGATTTTATGAAAATTGATAGTGTATTTTTAATTGTTACATGAGCAGACTTTGTTGTTAGTCTCAAACACGAAGGTAAATTAAATGTTTAGGTTTTATAACGATAATAAAAAAACGGGGCTGGCGTTTTTGGGGTAAAAGAATTGAGGTAACTTGTAAGTAATCGATACGTTTATTTGCTAATTGAGAAGTTGATATTTTTGCTTTAATTGATGATATTGAGCTGAATTTAAAAATACTTCAAGTTGTTGATTAAAGTTATTACGAGAAAAGTGACTTTTAAATGCGGCACTGTATAGGCTTTCTGGAAATATTTTATGTATGCTTAATTGGTTAATATCTTCACCAGGGTAATATTTGTCGAGCATGTAGGCAAAAATATTTTTATCCATAATGATCACTTCAACCCGTTCTTTAAACAACATTTCTAATTGGTGTTGTTGTTTAATTATTTGAATATAAACGGGGCTAAGTTCAGCACTTTTTGCAAATTCATTACCGAGTACTTTATGCGCTGATTGAAAGGTTGCTAATGAATAGTTTGCTAAATCTGCAACCTTATCAATGCGTAATTCATTTTTCTTTAATGAAATAGCTACATTTTGATAAGTGATATAAGGCTCGGATAAATATGCTTTATCGCCAATTATTTGTTTGTTAGCGGTTAAAATAATATCAATGTCGTGCTCATTCAACATGCGCTCTGAGCGGCCGAAGGGTACAAAAATATAATTTGGTTGTTTATTTAATTGGTTGAGAACATTGGTAATTAATTCTAACTCAAAACCTGATTGTGTTTTTTCAATCACATAAGGGGGCTTAGTTAAACCGACAACGATATTTACTGTTTCTTTGCCAAAGGTGATAAAAGAAAGAACACAGAAAAATGCAATGAAACACAGTTTGAGTAAGACTTTAGAATGCATGGTACAACTTAAAAATGCTTAATTCTGTTTTATTGTAATAAGATATTCTTCAATGCGCTAGTAAAAATGACTAGAGATAAACCGATATTTCAAACAAGGGTTTCCTTTAGATTTATTCGCTTTATAATTCGTGTAGTTATGCATACACAATGAGAATTTAATGAATCCGATCATCCAACTTTTAAGAGATGAAAACATTCCCGATGAACAAATTAAGGCTGTTTTTATCCAATTAACTGACAATCCACTCATGGCAATGAATAGCATTGCTCAGCTTGGCATTCCGCAAGAAAAGCTTCAAGCGGTTATGATGCAAGTAATGACACAACCACAACTTATACAGGAAGCTGTTATTGAGTTAGGATTAGATGTTGAAGCGCTTGCAAAAGCTAAGCAAACGCTTGAACAGTCTAAAAAATAACACCAAGTTAAATACAAACACCTCTTAACTCGTGATGATAAGTGATTTATTCGTTTATTATTGTGTTAAGACGAGAGCGTAAAGCAGGTAACAAATCTTGTTCAAACCATGGGTTTCTTGTTATCCATGGAATATTTCGAGGGCTAGGGTGGGGTAATACAATGGTATTATCCTCAAGGAGTGATGGCCATTGTTTACATAGCTCAGTAAGGGGCTTAGAGCTTGATAAATGCCAATTTGCGGCATATTTGCCGAGTAAAATGGTAAATTGACAATTTGTGAATGTAGCAAGTAACGGTTCTCGCCACGTGTTAGCGCAACGCTTTATTGGCGGTAAGTCACCTGATTTGCTTTTACCTGGGTAGCAAAAACCCATTGGCAAAATTGAAAAAAGCTTATCGTTGTACAGTTGTTGATCTGTGATCTGTAGCCATTGTGTTAATCGCTTGCCGCTTTGATCTGCAAAAGGGGTTGAACTGGTGTGAGCAGATACGCCAGGTGCTTGACCTGCAAGCAGTATTTTACTTTTATGACTATATTGTAAAACAGGATTCGCGGTAAACGGCAGCTCTTTTTGGCATAGGGTACATTGCTTTACGTTTTTAATCAGTGTGTTTACAGGTGAATGTTTCATAAAAGCTTCTTTAAGCTAACAAAGAATTATTTCCAAGCTTACTGGTAAATATTAACAGGTAACTTCGTACAATGAATAAAAATGAACTTATACAGTACTTTCCTTGTGGCGGTGTAATTGACCATGAAGTGCCGGTATTTGATGTTAAGCCATTAAAACAAAATAATGCATGGAATGCCATTGCAACGCTACCACCTGCAAACACAGCTAAAGCAATTATCATCTATTGTTTAGGGGAAGGTGAGGAAGCAGAATATAGAACGATTCCAGCTAAGTGTCCGCACCAAGGGGCTGATTTATCACATGACGAGCTAAAACATGACGGAAATGTTTATTGTCATCTACATAAGCGGCCAATTTGTGTATTTAGCGAATATAATTATGCCTTTAATGTCATTAAACGTGATAATAAATTTGTTATCACCCCATAGCAAAAGATACCTGGTAAGTTAGTGATTATGATAGCTCATATTTTAAATGGCGATGCTTTACTTCAACGCTTTCCTGAAAAGATAAAGGGCGAGAAAATTGTAGCGCGTGAATGTTTGGTAGATGGTGATCTATCTGGTGATACCTTTGAACAGTTTATGTTAAATCGTGCAACATTTATCGATAGTTATCCGCAGTGCACTAAAGAACAATATTTAGCAGAATCGAAACCAGAATTTGAAAAGATACGCGCATTAACTCATGAAAATCTCATTGAATTGTGGTTTGAGGAAGACTTGTTCTGTCAAGTTAATATGTGGTACGTATGTTCTTTATTAGCGAATAATCATGTAAGTAAAGTGCGTTGGGTAAAACCTAATGCAGGTAATGAATATAGCTTTGCTGGTATGACGGATCTTGAATTGATACTTGCGCAAGAAAATGCAATCTCACTTTCGCAAGAAGACCTAGCTTTTTTCACTCAATGTTGGCAAGCTTTCTATCACCATGATTTTGCTCAATTTAGCATATTATTAAAACAACTTCCGATACATTTATGCATGATAAAAAATGCGCTAAATGCGCAACTTGCTCGACAGCCGGATGAAAATGGTTTAGGTCACCCTGAAAGAGTATTATTAGCGATCATGAAACAATATGCTGTGAATGATAACTTAGCATTTGTTCCTGTGTTTAAAGAATATTCTCATAAAATGGCCGTTTATAGTTATGGTGACTTACAAGTACATCGAATGTATCGGCAAATAATGCAGCAATATTTCCCTGCATACGAGTAATCGTTGATAATTTGCGATTAAGCAGCTTTACTAATTTTCTGCAATTGTATAACGTGCAAGTGTCATTCTTTATATTTGGATTTTTCAATGCAGCACAAACTTTCTCCTAAGCTATCCAAATGGCTTATAGGCTTATCCACAACGTTAATACTCGCTCAAGCATCAGCAAGCTCCATAGAGACCTTTGAGCAATGCCAACAGCGATTTTCTAATTTAGCGGATAACAAAGGACTTTCTCCTAAAATTCAACAAGTCATTAAAACGCTTGCTCCTGTGGAGCGTGTTATATCGTTAGATAAAAACCAACCAGAGTTTGCTCAAAGTTTTGCGCAGTATGTCGATAAGCGCGTGAGTCAATATCATATTAAGCATGGTCGAATCATGCTAAAAAAACATGAAAATCTATTATCAAGCCTGCAAGAAAAGTATGGTGTAGCGCCGCAATATCTCGTCTCTTTTTGGGGATTAGAAACCGTTTTTGGTCGTCATAAAGGCAAGATGTCAGTGCTTAATTCAATCGCCACATTAGCGTGTGACAAACGTAGGAAACGTTATTTCACGAGTGAACTTTTCGATTTATTTCATTTAATTGATCAAGATACCGTTAAGGTTGAGCAATTATCTGGTTCGTGGGCTGGGGCAATGGGCCATATGCAGTTTATGCCTTCTGCCTTTAAAAAATATGCGATTGATGGCGATGGTGACGGTAAAATAGATGTGTGGCAAAGCGAAGTTGATGCTTTAACGAGTGCAGCAAATTATCTCAATAAAATAGGTTGGGAACCCTCTATACGCTGGGGAAGAGAAGTACGTTTACCAGAAAACTTTGATTTTAGCGCCTTTGAATTTGACACACGGTATGCGTTAAAGAAGTTTGCAAATGCAGGCGTTAAGCAAATAAATGGAAAAATGCTGCCCGTAGCTGATATTCAAGCTGAATTAGTGTTACCTAACGGATATCAAGGTAATGCGTTTTTAGTTTACCGCAACTTTGATGTGATTATGAAATGGAATTTATCGAAAAATTACGCGCTTTCAGTCGGTATCTTGGCGGATAAGCTTGTAGGTTCGCAAGGTGTACAGCCGATCAAAGATCCTAAGCCATTGCATTTTAGTCGTCACCAAATGGAGCAGTTACAAGCAACGTTAAATGAGATGGGTTTTGAAAGTGGTAAACCTGACGGAATTTGGGGGCCAAACAGCCGAAAAGCCATTCGTGCTTTTCAATTAAAACACTCGTTGGTAGCCGATGGCTTCCCCAATCCAGAAGTGTTTTCTCAGTTGCAATTGAATAAAGATAGCTAGCAGTAATTGTATGGCTTTTAACATAACGCGTTTAACAGAACGATGCTGTTTTAACGCGTTATAAAGAATTTATCGTTAGCCGCATTTTGCGCTGTAAGTTAGCGTGGCTTTTTGACATAATACGCGATTAATTTATTGCTTTGTTTTTTGAGGATTGACCCTTCATGTCGGAAGTAGAAAACCGTCCATCTAACTTTATTCGTCAAATTATTGATGCTGATCTTGATAGTGGAAAGCACAATAATATTCAGACGCGTTTTCCACCAGAGCCAAATGGTTACTTACATATTGGCCATGCGAAATCTATTTGCCTAAATTTTGGTCTTGCAGAAGATTATAATGGTCAATGTAATTTACGCTTTGATGATACTAATCCAGAAAAAGAAGACATCGATTATGTTAATTCGATAAAAAACGATGTGCATTGGTTAGGTTTTGAATGGTCAGGCGATGTACGTTATTCATCGAACTATTTTGATCAATTATACGGGTTTGCAGTAGAGCTTATTGAAAAAGGCTTAGCATATGTGTGTTTCCTAAATAATGAACAAACGCGTGAATACAGAGGCACTTTAAAAGCGCCAGGGAAAAACAGCCCTTATCGTGACACGTCTATTGATGAAAACCTTGCGTTATTTGAAAAAATGAAACAAGGCGAATTCAAGGAAGGGGAATGTTCGTTACGTGCAAAAATCGACATGAGTTCGAGCTTTATGTGCATGCGTGACCCTGTAATTTATCGCATTAAATTTGCTCATCACCATCAAACGGGTGATAAATGGTGCATTTATCCGATGTATGATTTTACGCACTGTATTTCTGATGCGATCGAAAATGTTACGCATTCATTATGTACTTTGGAGTTTCAAGATAACCGACGATTATACGACTGGGTGATTGAAAATATCACTATCGATTCGGCACCACATCAGTATGAGTTTTCTCGTTTAAATTTAGAATATACCATGATGAGCAAACGCAAGTTAAATGCGTTAGTCGAAGAAAAAGTAGTATCAGGTTGGGATGATCCAAGAATGCCAACTGTTTCTGCGTTGCGTCGTAGAGGTTTTACGCCAAATTCAATACGTGAATTTGCTAAGCGTATTGGTGTAACCAAAATGGATAACACCGTCGAAATGGGCGTACTTGAAGCCTGTATTCGTGAAGATTTAAATGATAATGCGCCGCGTGCTATGGCGGTATTAGAGCCTATTAAGTTAGTGATTGAAAATTACCCTGAAGATCGTGTAGAAACGCTAACGATTAAAAACCATCCTAGTGATGAATCTCAAGGAAATCGTTCTGTTCCATTCAGTAAAGAACTGTTGATCGAAGTAGAAGATTTTCGTGAAGAAGCAAACAAAAAGTATAAACGCTTAGTGTTAGGTAAAGCGGTACGTTTACGTGGTGCTTATGTTGTAACCGCTACGCGTTGCGATAAAGATACTGAAGGAAATGTTACCACGGTTTATTGTACTTATGACGATAAAACCTTGGGTAAAAACCCTGAAGATGGCACAAAACCTAAAGGCGTTATACATTGGGTATCAGCAGCGCAAGCGTTAGACGCTACGGTACGTTTATATGATCGTTTGTTTACTGTCCCTAACCCAGCAGCAGCAGAAGACTTTCATTCAGTGTTAAACCCTGAATCGCTAGTGGTTATTGACAGTGCGAAAGTAGAACCTGCACTTGCATTAGCAAAACCAGAAATAGCTTATCAATTTGAGCGTCAGGGGTATTTTTGCCTCGATAATAAAGATACTTCAGAGGGTAAGTTGGTATTTAATAGAACCGTAGGTTTACGAGATACTTGGGCTAAAATATCAGCCTCTTAAAAAATAAGATAAAATGAAAAGCGCGACCAGTGGAAGCGCTTTTTTTTCCGCTAAAGTTTGTTTAAATGGACAGTACCAAACTGTTCTATCGGGCCCCTTATTTACGCGGATAATCTAAAACGCCTTTATTAATAGGTATTATCATCAATTGTTTATGAGGGATGAAAGCTTGAGCATCGAAAGCGGAGAAAAACAAAGAATTGCGATGATTGGGCTGGGTGATATTGCCCAAAAAGCCTACTTACCAATTGTAGCTAATCGGGGAGATGTTTCGCCGATCTTAGTGACGAGAAATGTTGAAACGTTAACGCAACTTGCGCAGCAATATCGCATTAATGAATGCTATCAAGATATCGAAAGCCTGGTGCAGACTAAGCCCGATGCTGCGATGGTCCACAGTGCAACAGAAGCACATTACCCAATAGCATCAACATTATTAAAAGCTAACATTGCTACGTTTGTTGATAAACCATTAAGCTTGAAAATTGAAGAATGTCGACATTTAGTCGATATAGCAAAGGCTAATAACACACCACTGTTTTTAGCGATGAATAGGCGGTATGCACCGCTAATTAGTGGGTTAAAGCAAAGTAGCCCAATACATGTTAAATGGCAAAAAAATAGAAATAACATACTATCTACTGCGCAAAATACGATATTTAATGACTTTATACATGTGGTTGATGGCTTGCGTTTTCTTTCCAACGCTAGCTTAAAAGAGATTACTCAAAGCCTCGACGTACATGCATATTTTGTTGGTGAACACTTGGGTAATATTAGTATTCGGTTCACTTATAATAATGCACTATTCGAAGGCAGTATGAATCGTGTTGCGGGCACAACTGAAGAAACAATAGAGTACTACTGCGCACATCAAAAACACTATATTAATAATTTGACGACGGGATGGAAAGTGCAGTCTGGCATCAAGTCACAGCTTGGCTTTTCAGATTGGCAAAGCTATTTATTTACTCGGGGTTTTGTTGATTTGTTCTCTGATTGGCAAGCTATAATTAAAGATAATCAATTGTATTCGCCCAAACATCTTGAAGATATATTGGCAACTCATGAACTTTGCCAAACTATTTTATCGCGTATTGATAACCAAAAATAACACAAATAGGGTGTAATAAATGTTTTAATGCGAAGACTAATTTATTATTCCAATGGCTTAAGGGCTGTTTGTTTACATCCGTCTTTTAAGTGTTATTAAACATAATTTCGAAAGTATTGTTAACAATAATAAGGTAGATAAGGGTTACTATGGAAAGCGTCGCCTATTCACTTTTTGCCAAATTTCTTGGCGTAATATTATTAGTTTGTAGTGCTGTGCTTGCAATTAATCTGCTGCAAGGGGAGCCTGCAAGTGTCATTGTTTGGTTAACGCATCAGGCTTTGCATATTGAAGTAGATTTGCATGGTTTTTTCGACAAGATATTAACCAGTGTTTTAATCATCGTAATTACTTATTGCGCAATAAGAGCGTTGTTTTACCATCGAAAACCCAAAGCGAATTATCAAATTAATGAGTAAAGTCTACAGTTACTTTTGCGGTTTTGCATATAGTGTTATGAATTAGGCTTGAGCATGTAATTTTAATAAAAAAACCAACACATTATTGTGTTGGTTTTTTTATTATTTAACTATCTAAACGCCAAATGAAAGCTATTTCAGCTCGCAAATTTTTAGCGGGTTGCAGCTTTCATGTCACTAATAAAAGTGGCTAGCGCACTCAGCATCGCTTGTTCATCTTGTAGGTGAGTTTCAATAATTTTAACCACAGCTGAGCCACTAATTGCACCTTGAGCACCAGCTTTTAACGCGTCTTTTACTTGCTCAGGAGACGAAATTCCAAAACCAATAACGGCAGGTGCAGCATTATTTGCTTTTAACGTTGAAATAATGTGCTCAGCTGGTGTGCTTGCTTTGGTTTCGGTGCCTGTAACTCCAGCTCTGCTGAGTACATAAGTATATCCTTTAGTACGCTCAGCAACTGCTGAAAGTTTATCGGCATTAGCGTTTGGTGAAGCGATAAAAATGGGAGCCACACCTGCTTGTTTTGCGGCTTTAATAAACGGTTCACTTTCACGAATAGGTAGATCGGCAATTAACACCGAATCAACGCCAGCCTTTGCTGCATCTTGGTAAAAGGTGGTAATACCACGAGCAAAAACTAAATTACCGTATAATAAAAGCCCGATTGGAATATCGGGGGCATAAGCACGTACTTGCGCTAAAATATCAAAGCATATGTCAGTATTGACACCAGAAGATAATGCGCGTTTACCCGCTTCTTGAATGGTGATGCCATCGGCACTCGGATCAGAAAAAGGAATACCAAGCTCTAGCGCATCTGCTCCAGCGTCAATAAGCGTTTTGATTATTTTTAATGAGCGCTCTGGATCAGGATCGCCAATAGTAACAAAAGGAATGAATGCGCCTTCTTTGGCTGAAGATAAAGCAGCAAAGCAATCATGATAACGCTTTCCTAATGTGTTTGTAGATAATTGTGTCATTATTATTGTTCCTCACCATTAAGCACTGTATGTACATGAGCTAAATCTTTGTCACCACGACCAGATAAATTCACTAAAAAGATTGTTTCTTCAGTGACATCTTTCGCCATTTTTAGTGCTTGAGCTAATGCATGTGATGACTCTAATGCAGGAATAATTCCCTCTGAGCGAGCCAGTGTTTGAAATGCTTCTAAAGCTTCATCATCGTTGATCGGTACATATTGTGCTCGACCTGTTTCCTTTAGAAATGCATGTTGTGGGCCAACAGCAGGGTAATCTAAACCAGCTGACACAGAATAAGATTCTTCTATCTGGCCATACTTATTTTGCATAATATAGGTGTAATTTCCATGAAGCATACCTTTAGTACCAGCAGAAAGCGTTGCGCCATGTTCGTGTGTATCAACACCTTTACCACCGGCTTCAACACCCACAATTTTCACGCTGTCATCCTCAAGAAAGTCGTTAAACATGCCGATGGCATTTGAACCACCGCCAACGCATGCAATAACATAATCAGGTAAGCGACCTTCTTGTGTTAACAATTGCTGTTTGGCTTCTTCGCCGATCATTTTTTGAAAATCCCGCACAATGGTAGGAAAAGGATGAGGGCCTGCTGCAGTACCTAACAAGTAGTGAGCGTCGTCATAATTGGCAGACCAGTCACGTAGCGCTTCATTTACGGCATCCTTTAACGTGCCGCCGCCAGCCGTAACGGGAATAACTTCTGCGCCCATTAGTTTCATTCGAAAGACGTTAGGCTGTTGTCGTTCACAATCTACTGC
Organism: Thalassotalea sp. 1_MG-2023; assembly: GCF_030546745.1. Taxonomy (GTDB): domain Bacteria; phylum Pseudomonadota; class Gammaproteobacteria; order Enterobacterales; family Alteromonadaceae; genus Thalassotalea_C. The sequence continues at coordinate 57,017 of NZ_JAUOPD010000010.1, read as the reverse complement.
GCCCATATAAACCCGACACTTTAATCCTAATAACGAACAGGCAATTGCTGTTGCAACACCATGTTGGCCAGCACCTGTTTCCGCAATAATCTCTTTCTTACCCATACGCTTTGCAAGTAAAGCTTGTCCCAATACTTGGTTAGTTTTATGAGCGCCGCCATGTAGTAAGTCTTCGCGCTTTAAGTAAATTTTTGCTAAGGGGTTAGGGGATATATTTCGTGTTAGAGTTAACGGGGTTGGTCGACCGGCATAATGTTCTAATAAGTCATTAAATTCTTTAATAAACGCTTCATCTTGTTGCGATTCAATATAGGCTTGCTCTAGTTGTTCTAAAGCAGGCACAAGTAATTCACCAACGAACATGCCGCCAAATTCGCCGAAATAGGCTGGAAGTGATGGTTTTTTATCTGAATGTGATGTCATGTTAATAATTCCGTATTTGTTCAAACGTTCGCGCTAGTTTTTCACGGCACTTAACGCCGGGGGCTGACTCAACGCCAGAGTTAATATCTAAGCCAAATAAAGCCTGTTCTGTTTGTAAAGCAAGTGCTTGTTTAATCGTCTCAGACCCAAGACCACCAGCAAGAAAGCAATGGTTAAATAATAAGTCGCTATCAGTGATCAACTGCCAATTAAATGCCTTTCCGCTACCTGGCTCTGAGCCATCGAGTATTACATGGTCTACTTCATTGTTCTTTTTAGTGACTAACGTAGATTCTATTTTAGCTGCTTGCCAAATTTGACAGTTTTCTGGTAGTTCTTGGCGCAATTCAGTAATGTAAAGTGCTGACTCATCTCCGTGAAGTTGAACAGCATAAAGGTTAAGGACTTTTGCACTTTCAACCACGGTTGCTAAATCGCAATCAACAAAAACGCCTACGTAATTGAGAGAAGGTACATGCGTAACAATATCCTCTGCTTGTTGTTGCGTGACATAACGTGCAGATTTTTCAGCAAAAATAAGCCCGCCATAAAGTGCGCCTGATTCAACTGCCAGCTTTGCATTTTTAACTGAAGTTAAACCACAGACTTTGTTCTCGCCATAAATAAGTTTACGACAAGCAAGATCAATATCTTGCTGCGCCATGACCGAACTCCCGACTAAAAATCCATCAACGGCTGGTGCTAGCTCTCTAACTTGTGCATTTGTATAAATGCCTGACTCTGAAATTATAATTCGATCATCCGGTATTTTGGGTGCGAATTCAAAAGTACGTGATATATCAGTAGAAAGATCACGTAAATTACGATTATTTATTCCAATAAGCTTGGCATCTAATGCAATCGCACGAGTTAATTCATCATCTGTAGATACTTCGGTTAAAATATTGAGACTTAATTGTTTGGCAATCGTTGCCAATTGCAGATATTCATTATCATCTAATACGCTGAGCATTAATAAAATGGCATCAGCGCCATAGTAGCGTGCAAGGTATACTTGGTATGGGTCGATAAAAAAGTCTTTATTAAGTACTGGGCAACTTACATGCTGGGTGACAATGTTCAAATATTCATAGTTACCCTGAAAATATTTTTCGTCGGTTAACACTGAGATAGCTGCAGCATATTTATCATATGTTTGACAAATTGACAGTACGTCAAAATCTTCACGGATAAGTCCTTTTGAAGGTGAGGCTTTTTTACACTCTAAAATAAACCCTGCACCATGATGACCTTTTGCTCTATCAAGCGCATCATACATATTTTTTGTTGAAGGCGTTAATGTTTCAACAAAGGTATCCAATGGTTTCTGTTTTTTTAGTGCGTCTATTTCTATGCGTTTATCAGCAACAATTTTTTCTAATACATTTGCCATTATTGTGCACCTGTTTGATTTGATATAGCGACTAACTGTTCTAACTTGGCAAAAGCTTCACCTGAACTGAGCACTTGTCGTGCAATAGAAGCTGCTGATTTTAAATCGTTTGCTTTGCCATGCAAATACAGTAAAGCAGCACAGTTGATGATCACAGCACTGTTGTGTGCATCTTCACCGTTACCAGATAAAATTTGTTTAATTATCTCTGCATTTTCCTGAGGCGTCCCACCTTTGATGTCATCTAAGGAGTAGCGAGATAGGCCAAAATCTTCCGGTGTGATGGTTTTATTGCTTAGTTGACCATTATTAATTTCACATACTTGAGTTTCACCATGTAGGGCAATTTCATCTAAACCACTACCGTGAACAACCCAGCCTTTTTCTACCCCTGTTAATTGCAGACTTTTTGCCAGAGTTTGGATTAATTCAGGTGTATATACGCCCATTAACATCACTGAGGGTGAAGCAGGGTTTACTAATGGTCCAAGAATGTTAAATAACGTTCTAATGCCCATCGCTTTGCGCACAGGGCCAGCATATTTAAACCCTGGGTGATACGCTGGTGCGTATAGAAAACATAAATTAGCTTGTTGTAAACATTGGCTTGCGGTTTCTGGTGTCATTGATAGGTTTACACCAAACGCTTCTAACAAATCTGCAGAGCCAGACATACTTGAAACACTACGGTTACCGTGTTTCGCCATTGGAATACCACATGCAGCTGCTAAAATAGCTGCAGTCGTAGAAATATTAATGGTATTTGCGCCATCACCACCTGTACCCACACAGTCGCTTACTGGCAGTTTTTGTGCTTGAAATGAGGTGGCAAATTGTCGAACAGCTACCGCAGCTCCAGCAATTTCTTCAGGTGTTTCACCTTTCATTTTTAATGCCGTTAAAACAGAGGCGAGTAATTCAGGCGCTATGTTACCTTGCATTACATCGCCAAAAAACGTTTCGGCTTGTGCTTGAGTAAGAGAGTTACCCTCAACAAGTAATGGTAAAACGTTCATGATTATTCCTTTAAAGTTTGTTCAGTTAGACAACGAATACTTTGCTCAAGTAACGTGCTGCCATAAGTGGTTAAAATAGATTCTGGATGAAACTGGAAACCCATCACGCGGTCAGTTTGGTGAGTTATTGCCATCGGTAGTTGCTCGCCTGATGCAGCTTCGACGGCAGCTGTTACCGTTAATGTGCTTGGAATGTTTAACCCCACTAATGAATGATATCGGGCAACAGGTAAGGGTTGCTCAATATCTTTAAATGCACCAGTAGCAGAATGTTTAACGTTGGCGGACTTACCATGAACAATTTCTGGTGCTCTACCAACTTTACCACCATAGTGTTCTATTAACGCTTGATGACCCAAACAAATACCCAGTATGGGGTATTTCCCAGCTGTTTTTGCGATTAATTCCATTAAACAGCCAGCGTTTTCTGGAGACCCTGGCCCAGGCGAAAGTACTAATAAGACTTGGTCTGAGCAAGCTTCCATTTGTGCAAGAATAAAGTCTGCCGGTAACGTGTTGCGATATATTACAGGGCTTAAGCCTAGCACGTGAAATTCATCCACTAAGTTATAAGTAAATGAGTCAACGTTATCGAGCATAAAGACCTTTATTTTTTGACTCATGATCCACTCTCCTGTGATGACGACACGTTTATTAACGTTGCTGCTTTTTGAATGGCATTGATTACCGCTTGTGCTTTTTGTCGCGTTTCATCAGCTTCAGCTTGTGGGTTTGAGTCATATACAACACCCGCACCCGCTTGAATATAGGCGATATTGTCTTTTACAAATGCACTGCGAATCACGATACAAGTATCCATATCACCTTCACCGGTAAGGTAGCCAACAGCGCCGCCATAACTGCCTCGTCGTTTACCTTCGTTTTGCCTAATTAACGAGGTTGCGCTAACTTTCGGAGCGCCAGATAATGTGCCCATATTCATACAAGCTTGATAGGCATGTAAGGCATCTAACTCATCCAAAAGCGTGCCGCACACACGAGATACTAAGTGCATCACATGGGAGTATCTATCAGTTTTTAACAAATCTGCCACGTGTCTAGTACCGGGTTTACATACACGTGCAACATCATTTCTAGCTAAATCTACTAGCATAATGTGTTCTGCTAATTCTTTTTGATCTTGTCTTAAGGCTAATTCAATGCGGCAATCAAGATCGGGTGAAAAGCTACCGTCGGCATTAAAACCACGAGGCCTTGTACCGGCAATAGGATAAATTTCAACTTGTCTGTTGTGTTGTTGATACTTAATCGCAGACTCTGGTGAGGCGCCAAACATGCAAAAGTCATCGTCTTGTAAGTAAAACATGTAAGGGCTTGGGTTGCTTTCTCGTAAACATAGGTAAGCATTGAAAGTGTCTGAACAAGGTAAACTAAAAGTACGAGAAGGTACCACTTGAAATATATCACCAGCACAAATATGTTCTTTTAACGTGCTTACTGTATGACAAAATTCTTCGTCACTAACATCGGTTAAAACAGTTAATGGCTGTGCAGATTTTACCTGTGTTTGAGGCGCTGCGATATCTGATTCAACAAGTGCTTTGATATCAGATAAACGACGAGCAATTTCAAAGTGACATTTTTGCTGATCTGGGCCAGAGAAAACATTACCAATAACTTCACTAGAACGTCTTTCATGATCGATAACCACGAGAGTTTCTGCAAGATAAAAGACAAAATCAGGGCAGGTGTTTTCACCACCTTCAACGACGGGTAACGTCTCTGACATTGTGATCATATCAAAGGCAAATGCCCCTGCTAAAAAAACGGCAAAAGGGTGGTGGTTTTTATTATCGAAGCGCTTGAATTGTCTTAATGCTTGAAAGGCGTTATCGGCCAATAAACGAGATTTTTCATCAAGTTGTTGATCAGCCTCTGGAAATGTTGCTTTAATAACACCGTTTTCTTCTGTTAATGTTGCTTGCTGAGCCAAGTTTTCTTTAGCAAAGGCAATAGCTGCTGCGCCATTAAGGGTCAATGGAGTAAAAGTCACGGTATTGTTATTGCAAACAATTTTTACCGCAGCATCGACTAATAATAAGCTTTTTAATTGGTGTTTTTTGTCTATTTCTGCGGATTCTAATAATAAGTTGTTCTTTTTGGCACCACATAGTTTCTTAAAAAGCGTCAGTGGATCAGGTTGATACTTGGCTTTACCTGACAAAGTTGTTACGAAGCCGAAGGTATCATCATTGTGTTGAGTGAATAGGGCATTCATATCGATTTACCTGCAGCTTTAATGAATGGTTTGATATCGGCCATTAAGGTGGCAAAATCGTCAGCGTTAAGTGCTTGGTGTCCGTCAGATAAAGCTTCAGTCGGCTTTAAATGCGTTTCAACAATAATACCGTCGGCACCCACTGCTACAGCCGCTCGAGAAAGTGGATTGATCAATGATTTAACACCTGTTCCATGAGAAGGGTCAACCAATACCGGTAAATGAGATTTTTCTTTTAAATAGGCGACTGCATTTAAATCTAAGGTATTTCGTGTTGCTGTTTCGAAAGTGCGAATGCCACGTTCGCATAAAATAACATTGGGGTTGCCAGCATTAATAATGTATTCAGCAGCGAGTAAAAGCTCTTCGATAGTTGCGCTCATGCCACGTTTTAATAATACTGCTTTATCGGAGTGTTTACCTACAGCTTCCAGTAAACGAAAATTTTGCATATTTCGAGCGCCAATTTGATAACAATCAATATAATCGTGCATTAATTCGGCATCATTTGGGTCGATGATCTCAGAGACAATATTTAATTGATATTTATCTCGAGCAGCCTTTAAAAGTTCTAGTCCTTCTAACCCTAAGCCTTGGAAAGAATACGGGCTGGTGCGAGGTTTAAATGCGCCACCTCTTAATAAAGTGATGCCTTGTTTTGCTATCATCTCACTAACACTAAAAAGTTGCTCTTCACTTTCTACCGAACAAGGGCCAGCAATGACGGTGAATGCACCACCACCTACTTTAATGCCACCGATGGATACGATAGAGTCGTGAGATTGTAACTCTCGGCTAACGAGTTTATATGGACTTAATACGGGCTTTATTTCGTCAACCATTGGATAAGCATCTAAATGAAGTTGTGCTAATACACGCTCATCACCTAATGCCCCTAAAACGGTTCGCTCAATACCAGGCATATATAATGGTTTGAGTCCAAGGCTTGCTATTTTTGCTAATATCTCATTTGCATCTTTTTCTGATGCTTGGGGTTTTAATACAATAATCATGGTAATTCCTAATTTATCTGTTTATGTGTCATCCGGCGTAAATTGGCTGAAGCCACCAGATAAACCAGCTTTTCACTTTTGTTGTTAACATGTTTTTTCTCTTTAAAAAGTTAAAATAAAAAACCCGCGTAGTAGCACTATGCGGGTTATCTTGAATTTCTAGCAAATACAGCAAACGTTCACAACCCACTTATGTAGAGTTATGCCACCACCAAAGATTTGTTGTTAAAGGATATGTTGTTTTCATTTTTTTTTATTGGCTAATAGCCAATTCCCATTTACAATGCGTCTGCCTAAATCCCCTATAGAAAACCTTATTATGACCCTGATGTCAACCGAAAATTTAGCAAGCTTTTCCACGAAACGTGTTGACTTACACAGTCATACAACATGTTCTGATGGCGGCCTTTCGCCTGCAGAGCTGATAGACAGAGCGGTTAACTTTCAAATTGATGTGTTAGCCATCACTGATCACGATACCGTAGCTGCGCTTGATATTGCTAAAGGTTATATTCAAGAAAAAAATTATCCATTAACAATTATTGATGGTATTGAAATTTCAACCCGTTGGCATAATTTCGAAATTCATATTGTCGGCTTAAATATTAAAGCAGATCACCCAGCTTTAGCGTCATTGATTCAGTCACAGCAGCAAGCAAGAGAGTTACGTGCAACATGCATTGGCGAGAAACTGGAAAAGTGCGGATTTGATAATATTTATCAGCAGGCTAAAACGCTTGCCGGCGAGGGAACAATAACCCGTGCGCATTTTGCAAAGGTCTTATTAAATCAAGGTCATGTTAACCACATGCAAGCTGCATTTGATAAATATTTAGGGAAAGGTAAGCGAGCATATGTGAAGCCTCAGTGGTGTTCTATTGAAACCGCAGTTGAGGCCATTCACCTAGCTGGCGGCACCGCAGTTATAGCCCATCCTATTCGTTATGACATGACTACAAAATGGCTTAGGCGATTAGTCGTTACATTTAAATCTTGTGGTGGTGATGGCTTAGAGATAGTTTTACCTCAAATGAATAACGAACAACGTAAATTAATGCTAAGCTTTTGTTTGGAGTATGATTTACTTGCATCGTTAGGGTCAGACTTTCATTATCCAACTAAATGGGCTGATCTTGGTAAAAATTTAGTGCTTCCGGAACAAGCAACGCCGATTTGGCAAGCTTGGTAAGTATGTATGAATAACGTTTTATCGGTGTTGGTGGCTTTTGTAGTAGCGCAAATTATAAGGAACACGATATGAGTCAATTTTTTTATGTACACCCTGATAACCCACAAGGGCGTTTAATGAAGCAAGCGGCTGAAATTATTCACCAAGGTGGCGTAATTGTATATCCCACGGACTCTGGCTATGCCTTGGGATGTCATATTGGCGATAAAAAAGCCCTTGATAAAATATGTCGTATTCGCGATATCAATAAAGAGCATAATTTTACCTTAGTCTGTAAAGATTTATCTGAATTGTCTGAATACGCAAGAGTTGATAATACGGCATTTAGACTTTTGAAAAATAATACCCCAGGCCCATATACCTTCATTTTTAAGGCGAGCAAAGAAGTACCTAAACGATTAATGAATCCGAAAAAACGGACAATCGGTATAAGGGTACCGAACAGCGCAATCGTACAAGAATTATTGAGCGCGTTAGAAGAGCCCATTATGTCCACTAGTTTAATTATGCCGGGTAATTCAATGGCTGAATTTGACCCAGAGGAAATCAGGGATAAGTTAGAGCATCAAGTAGATTTGATAATTCATGGTGGACATTTAGGTGAGCATCCAACAACAGTGGTTGATTTTTCCGAAGGAGATGGGCAAATTATTCGTGTCGGTGAAGGTGACCCTACGCCTTTTGAATAATCTATGTTTAGCCCTCAGCAGGTAAGGTGGTAACTTGGTTGATTCAACACATTCAGCAGGTGAAATGCAGCAACAAGTCTTGCCGTTTGCGCTTATTCGTGGTGAAGCGATCATTGAAAAACCGCAAGACTTATTTATTCCGCCAAATGCATTAGAAGTTATTTTAGAGTCTTTTGAAGGACCACTTGATTTACTGCTGTATCTGATCAAAAAACAAAAATTAGATATTCTTGACTTACCTATTGCGCCCATTACTACGCAATACATGCGTTATGTTGCACTGATGGAAGAACTTAATATGGAGCTAGCAGCTGAATACCTTGTGATGGCTTCTATTCTTGCTGAAATAAAATCAAAATTGTTATTGCCTAAACAACCTATTGAAGACGAAGAACACGACCCCCGTGCCGAGTTAATTAAGCGGTTAAAAGAATACGAAGTGATTAAACACGCAGCGGAATCTATTGATCAGCTTCCTCGCCTTGATCGCGATTACTTCTGTGCAAAAGCAAGCCTCTCGTCAGATATTGATATTGAAACTGCATTGCCACAAATTGCTTGGGAAGAACTAGTACAAGCGCTACAGGGAGTATTAGCACGAAGCCAAGCATTTGAACATCATCAAATTACTAAAGAAGTGTTATCTACCCGAGAACGAATGACAATGATTTTATCGGCGCTCGAGAAAAACAATACCTCTGGTTTTACACCCTTTGAACAGCTTTTTCAGTTTGATGAAGGACGACAAGGGGTGTTGGTGACTTTTCTTGCCATTTTAGAGTTATTAAAAATGCAACGAATTGAATGTCAGCAATCACAGCAATTTGGCGTTATTTACATAAGGTTACAGGAGGTAAAAGATGAATGATGCAACTTACCTCATGTCACATTCGCAACTTAAATGCTTAATTGAAGCAGCTTTATTCACGGCAGATAAACCATTATCGCTTAAATGGCTTCAAAACCATACGCTCGCTGATTTACATATAACGAATAAAGTTGTTAAGGATATTTTGAATGAGTTACAGCATGATTATGCGCAAAGAGGCGTACATTTAATAGAAGTTGCTTCCGGTTATCGCTTCCAAGTCCCACTTGAACTCAGTGAAAAAATAGCCCAAGTTGCTCAAAGCAAACCGAACAAATATTCTAGGGCATTATTAGAAACTATCGCCTTAATCGCTTACCGACAACCTATTACACGTGCAGAAATTGAACAAGTTCGTGGCGTAGCGGTAAGTAGCCAAATTATTAGAACGTTAACTGAAAGAGAATGGATAACTGTTGTTGGCCAAAAAGAGGTACCAGGTAAGCCTTCACTTTATGCAACAACGAAACAATTTTTAGATTATTTTTCATTAAGTTCGCTAGAACAGTTACCTGATTTACTACCGATCGCAGATTCTGCTATCAACCGAGCGGGGATACAAGATATAATGCATTCTCATGATACACTGACAAAAGAGACAGAGACTTAACAATACATCAATATTGTGCTGTTACTGCCGGGAAATAAAACGATGTCAGAAAAACTACAAAAAGTACTTGCTAGAGCAGGTAAGGGGTCTCGCCGAGAATTGGAAACAATGATCAGTGCAGGCCGAGTAAGTGTTGACGGTAAAGTTGCAAAACTGGGTGACCGTGTTGAAGGCAATGAACAAATTCGCCTTGATGGTCATAACGTTAGCATTCAGCAATCAGAAGAAGAGATTTGCCGTGTCTTAATGTATAACAAACCGGAAGGTGAAATGTGTACGCGCAAAGACCCCGAAGGCAGACCTACTGTGTTTGATCGATTACCACCCTTAGAGTCTTCACGTTGGATAGCCGTTGGTCGTTTAGATATTAATACCTCAGGTATGTTGTTATTTACCACAGACGGCGACTTAGCCAATCGATTAATGCATCCATCACGGAAAGTTGAACGTGAATACGCGGTTCGCGTGTTTGGTGAAGTAGATGATGCGATGTTGCAGCGGTTGAAAAACGGCGTGAAACTTGAAGATGGTCCTGCAAAATTCCAAGAAATATATTATCGTGGTGGCGAAGGTCGAAATCATTGGTTTCATGTAGTGATTTCAGAAGGGCGCAACCGAGAAGTTAGACGATTATGGGAAAGCCAAGACGTACAAGTGAGCAGACTTATTCGTGTAAGGTATGGCGATCTTGAATTACAACGTCAATTGCCATCAGGTGGTTGGACTGAGTTGTCATTAAAAGACGTTAACTATTATCGTCAACTGGTTGAGTTACCTATTGAGCGAAAGTCGAAAGTAAAAGTTGATGAAAAAGCAATTGATAACGCAAAAGCACGACGTATTCGTCGAAGTGTAAAAAAACATCAACATCGTAGTTTACAAAAAACAAGACGACGAAGAAGTTAGGTTTATTGTGGTAGAACTTTTTATAACTGAACAACAAGCATTAAATGAGCTATGCCTTCGCTTTTCGACAAAAGATGTGGTGGCAATTGATACTGAATTTGTTCGTACACGAACGTATTTTCCTAAATTAGGCTTACTGCAATTATGTGATGGTGAAGTCGTTGCGCTAATTGACCCTTTATCGGTCGAAGATTTATCGCCAGTTTGGCAACTTCTAGAAAACCCAAAGGTTACAAAAGTGCTTCATGCTTGTTCTGAAGATGTTGAAATATTTGTTAATCAAGGGAATTGTTCGCCACAGAATGTTATTGATAGCCAAATTGTCATGAGTTTTCTTGGCCATGGATTATCCGTTGGATATGCCGCTATGGTGAAGCATTATCTTAATATTGAACTTGATAAATCAGACTCTCGAACTGATTGGATAAAGCGGCCGTTAACTGACAGTCAATTAGTCTATGCAAGTGCTGATGTTACACATTTAATAACGTTATACCCTTTATTAATCGCTGACATTGAAAAAACCACGTGGTTAAATGCGGCAAAAATTGAATCAGCGCAGCTTATCGTTAAAAAGCAACAAACAATCGATGAAAATAGTTTGTACAAAAATGTTAAAACGAGTTGGCGGTTGACGAGTAAACAGCTTAATAACCTTAAATATTTAGCACGTTGGCGTTATCAACAAGCATTGAAACGAGATTTACCGCTAAGCTTTGTGGCAAAAGATAATACACTAATGGGCTTGTCTCAATACGCACCAAAAAGCATGAGTGCTATGCTAACTATTGATGGCGTAGATACCTTAGACATTCGCCATAAAGGTAAACAAATGCTAAGGGTGTTACAAGAAGCTAGCAGGGTGAGCGATGAAGATTATCCTGAAAAAATAAAACGTTTAGATCAATGTGCCGGTTATAAACAGTTATACAAAAAAGTGAAAAACTTTGTTTCGTCTGTTGCCGTAGAACATCAACTTCCCGTAGAGAATTTGGCGTCAAAAAAACAAATAAATCAATTGTTATCTTGGTACTACGGGTTGTCTTCATCAACGGCTGATATAGATATTCTACAGTCATGGCGCGGTGAGCTATTCGGTGAAGATTTACTGCAACATGCGAAAAATCAATTTAGTTCATTACCGTTATAGTTAATAGAGTAATACGGACTGTCGGTAGTTACCATCAAATACACAATTTAGGGTTTATTATGTTAACGGCTGTATATAAAAGCGCGAAAAAAGAACAGACATATTTATTTATTAAACAGCGTGATGATTTTTCACAGGTACCTGAAACACTTTTGCAGGTGTTTGGTAAGCCAGAGTTAGTCACGGTTGTTAATCTAAAAACAAAAATTAAATTAGGCTTTGCTGACATTAACAAAGTGAGAGATAGTTTAACTGAACAAGGCTATTATTTACAGTTACCACCGCCGAAAGAAGACTTACTTGCAGAGCACAAAGCAAGTAAATTAGATACGTTAAACGAAGATTCATAAGTGTTATTACCCATGAAAAATAAAAGCTATTATTACTTTTTAACCATTGCATTCACTATTTTTAGTGCTGTAACAACGGCAAAAGAATTAACCGAAAGTAACTTTGCAAAATATGTTGAGTTATTAAAGGCAGAAGCGCAACAAAAGGGCTTTTCTGCACAACTTGTTGAAAAAAGTTTTGCCAACGTTACTTTTCATAAACGGGCAGTCAAAGCTGATAGAAGCCAACCAGAGAAAGTTGAAACATTAGATACTTACTTACCGAAACGTGTGCCAGACTGGAAAGTCAATAAAGCCCGAGCATTATATAAAGAAAATGAAACCATATTAAGAAAAATAAATGAACAATATGGTGTTCAGCCAAGATTTATTGTTGCACTGTGGGGGTTAGAGACTAACTTCGGTAAAATAATGGGGAATTATAATGTTATTTCGGCACTAAGTACGCTTGCATTTGAAGGCCGCAGAGAAGCTTTCTTTAAAAAAGAGCTATGGGCGGCCATGACAATATTGCAACAAGGGCATATTGAAGCTGAAAACATGAAAGGTTCTTGGGCTGGCGCTATGGGGCAAAACCAATTTATGCCTAGTTCGTTTTTAGCCTATGCTGTTGACGGTGACGGCGATGGTAAAAAAGATATTTGGGGTAATAAAGCAGATGTGTTTGCTTCTATGGCAAACTATCTTGTTCAAGAAGGCTGGAACGGGAATTACACATGGGGAAGGCAGGTATTATTACCTGAAGGGTTTGATTATAGCTTGGCTATCCCTAAAAACACTGGCGGTCGCTCAAATTGGTTAAAAGCTTGGGCGAAACAAGAAAAGCCTATGGCAAAATGGCAAGCTTTAGGTGTTAGACGCACTGATGGTACCGATTTACCTAACGTAGATATAACAGCGGCGTTGGTGTTCCCTGATGATAAAAACGGCCGTGTTTATTTAGCTTATAACAATTATAAAAGTTTAATGCATTGGAATTTATCGTATTATTTCGTAAGTTCGGTAGGGCATTTATCTGATCGTATCAAATTTCCACCTATTCAATAGTTTCTAGAGGTTTACTATTTTGACATTACCTTTTTGGCAAACCAAATCACTGAGTGAAATGACACGTCAAGAGTGGGAATCGTTGTGTGATGGTTGTGCGAAATGTTGTTTGCATAAATTTATCGATGATGAAAACACCACAGAAACAACTGAGTTACAGCCTACTGATTATATCGCAGATGGCGAGCAAATGGTTTATGCCAATATTGCTTGTCATTTGCTAAACGATAAAACATGCCAATGCACGCAATACGCGAAAAGAACAACGTTAGTGCCAGATTGTGTACAGTTAACTCAAGATAATCTTGATGACGTATTCTTTATGCCGCCTAGTTGTACTTATCGTAGGCTTAAAGAAGGGCGCGGTATACCATCATGGCATCCATTACTTCATAAAGGGAAAAAGGCAGCCATGCATAAAGCGGGTATGTCGGTGCGTGGAAAAGTTATTAAAGACAATGAGGTGGATGTAGAGTTTTTTGATGACTATATCGTCACTTGGCCGCTAGCAGATCTTGACTAGAAAACACATGATATTGTTATGCTTTCTATAAGGTAGAGCTGAAAAAATCACATCGAAAAAATAAACGCGATTAAATTTTTAACTACCTTCTATGAAACACGATAAATAGTGCTCAGCAGCTTTTATCGGTAACGATATTATAGCGAAACAAGCAGATAAAAATTACCTTTTAAAAATAATAGGTTGCATTATAATTCATCTTTATTAAGATGAAGTTAACTTTTTGTTTACATCTTGCCGTGAAACATGTTCTATTTGTTTGATATTCAGTATGTAAGATCTTTAGTTTGTCTTATTATGCTTGCAATAGCAGGCTCTTCCCAAGCTGAAAACAATATTATTAACTTCGCAGCTTTAACCCATTCTGATCAGCAAGAAGTTGTATTACGACAGCAGATTTCATTATTTGAACGCCTTAACCCCCAAATAAAAGTGCGTTTACGTATGCTTCATGGAGAAAACTATCCTGAGTTATTAACTAACTATAAAAAAGTTGCCAATAATGTTGATGTATTAAATTGGTATTCGGGCAACCGATTAAAACAATTAGTGAAAGAGCAGTATGTCACATCAATTGATGAATTTTGGTATAACAATAATCTGCATGCAGTTTTTAGTGATGCCACTATAGAACAAGTCAGTATTCAAGATAAAGTGTATGCAGTACCCTTTAGCATGTATGTTTGGGAAGTGTTTTATAAAAAAAGTGTCTTTGAAAAGTTTGGCTTAACATCGCCAACGAATTGGCAAGACTTCATGAGTATGGCTAGTACATTAAAATCGCACAACATAAAGCCAATCGGGCTTGGTTCTGAACCACCTTGGCAGGTAGTCGCATGGTTTGACTATTTAATGTTACGCATCAATGGGGCGAAACACTATAAAGCGCTTGTTTCAGGCAACCTAGCTTTCACATCTCCTGAAGTTGTGTCAGTATTTACACATTGGAAGCAGTTATTAGATCAAGATTTATTTAATGATAATCACCACCTATATAACGGTGAAGAAATCATGCCTTTGGTTTATCGTGAAATTGTTGGTGTAAACCTGAGCGGCAGTATTTCATTAAGTGGATTACCTAAATATGTACAAGACGATATTGCGTCATTTTCTTTCCCTCAAGTAGGGAAATATAAAGATAATAGTATTTTGGCACCTATGTCAGCAATAGCACTAACGCAAAAGGGGAAACTTAAACCTGCAAGTAAAACCTTGATGGCTTTTTTCAGTCAATATAATACTCAAAAGATGTTGAATGATGCCATGCAAACAATTTCCCCGATACTTTCCACCGAAAATAATCACTCTGCACTAGTGGATGACATACATAGTGCAGATCAAATTTTTCAATTTTTAGATCGTGAAATGTCTTTTGAAATGGCAGAGTTTAGTAAGCGTACTATGGCGGACTTTCTTAAACATCAAAACATTAAAAAAGTGACAGAATCATTAGAAGCGTTTCGCCTTCAACAAAAAGAACAACAATAATTACAGACTAAATTATTTAAATAGCTTGAATTGTAATCAATAAACGGTTAATTATTTAACAAAAGAACAATAATTAACTAAGGCCTATTTATGATCATTGGTGTTGTTAAAGAGTCATTACGAGGTGAAAGTCGTGTGGCAGCCTCTCCAACAAGTGTTTCCGCATTAATTAAATTAGGATTCACTGTTTACGTTCAAAAAGGAGCAGGTACAAAGGCCAGCTTTGAAGAACAAGCTTATATTGATGCTGGCGCTGAAATCGTGCCAAAAAAGAAGTGTTGGCAAGGCGATTTGTTGTTAAAAGTAAACGCACCTACCTTTGACGAAATTGAACAAATTAATGATGGCGCAACACTTATCAGTTTTATTTCTCCTGCACAATCACCTGATCTACTAAAGCGCTTAAAAGAGAAGTCAATTACCACATTAGCGATGGATATGGTGCCAAGAATGACTCGGTCTCAATCGCTTGATGCGTTAAGTTCAATGGCAAACATTGCCGGATATAGAGCAGTAATTGAAGCAACTAATGCGTTTGGTCGTTTTTTAACGGGGCAAATAACCGCAGCGGGTAATTTACCACCAGCGAAAATATTAATTATTGGTGCTGGTGTCGCTGGACTTGCAGCGATCGGTACCGCCGGCAGTTTAGGTGCTATCGTTCGTGCCTTTGATACCCGCCCAGAAGTTCAAGAGCAAATTGAAAGTATGGGCGCCGAGTTTTTAGTACTCGATTACCAAGAAGAAGATTCGTTGGCATCGACCGATGGTTATGCTAAAGAAATGAGCAAAGCATTTATTGATGCTGAAATGGCGTTGTTTGCTGAACAAGCGAAAGATGTCGATATTATTATTACTACCGCAATGATCCCCGGTAAAAAATCTCCAACGCTCATCACTGAGTCAATGATTAAATCAATGAAACCAGGTTCCGTTATTGTTGATTTAGCTGCAGCAGGTGGCGGTAACTGTGAACTTACGACAGCAGGAAAAGTGATTAACAAGCATGGAGTTACTATTATTGGTTATACTGACTTAGTGTCACGGTTACCTAATCAATCTTCTCAGCTTTATGCGAATAACGTGGTTAACTTACTCAAATTATTGTGCAAAGAAAACAATGGTGAGATATCACTAGATATTGAAGATCAAGTAATTCGGAACATGCTTGTTGTTCAAGGTGATGAAATTATGTTTCCACCGCCGGAAATAAAAATTAGTGCTACGCCAGTTAAACCTGTTAGAACAAGCCCAGGTCACGATGAAAAATCACAAGAAAATACTGACGTTGCAGCTTCACCTGTAAATAAACTGGGTTTTGCCATTGGCGGATCATTACTATTTGCTTGGATTGCAAGCGTTGCTCCAAGTGACTTTCTCGCGCACTTTACTGTTTTTGTGCTGGCTTGCATTATCGGTTATTACGTTGTTTGGAATGTAACACATGCATTGCATACTCCTTTAATGAGTGTAACGAATGCGATATCGGGCATCATTATTGTTGGCGCATTATTGCAGGTCGGTTCTGAAAATATAATCGTTCAAGTACTCGCAGGGATCGCAATTCTTATCGCCACCATTAATATTGTCGGTGGCTTTTTTGTCACTAAACGCATGTTAAAAATGTTTAGAAAATAAGGAACAGCTCATGGAATTATCTTACGGGTTAATTGGAGCTGCTTATTTAATTGCGGCATTATTATTTATTTTGAGTCTATCAGGATTGAGCAAACAAGAAACGGCGCAATCAGGTAATTATTTTGGTATGGCAGGTATGGCGATTGCTCTGCTTGCGACATTAGCAGATCCACGCGTTGATAATGTGCTGATCATTATTGTAGCCATGATAATAGGTAGTGTCATTGGTTTAAAATTAGCTAAACAGGTTGAAATGACACAAATGCCTGAACTTGTCGCTATCTTACATAGTTTTGTAGGTTTAGCCGCGGTATTAGTGGGCTTTAATAGCTACTTCGCAATGGATCACCATTTACTGCAAGTGTTAACTGACACACAAATTATCAGTGTCAATATTCATTTAACTGAAATATTTCTTGGGGTCTTTATCGGTGCCGTTACTTTTACTGGCTCTATCGTTGCTTTTGGTAAACTAAGAGGTCTTATTAATTCATCCGCGTTAATGTTGCCTCATCGACATAAAATGAATTTAGCCGCGGGTATTATTTGTACCTTTTTAATGATCACTTTCGTCAAACAGGGAGGAGGTGATTTTACTTTATATGTAATGACGGCAATAGCCTTACTGTTTGGTTGGCATTTAGTCGCGTCTATTGGTGGTGCAGATATGCCAGTGGTTGTGTCTATGTTAAATTCGTACTCTGGTTGGGCGGCAGCGGCAGCTGGTTTTATGCTAAGTAACGATTTACTGATTATAACGGGTGCATTGGTTGGCTCTTCCGGGGCGATTTTATCCTACATTATGTGCAAAGCGATGAATCGCTCATTTATCAGTGTAATTGCGGGGGGCTTTGGTACAGAAGTGGTGGTTGATCAGGATAAAGATTATGGTAGTTATTGTGAAACAGAGGCAGCGGAAGTAGCAAGTTTATTATCCGATGCAAAAACAGTGATTATTACCCCTGGCTATGGCATGGCGGTCGCACAAGCGCAATATCCTGTTTATGAGCTTACTCGACAACTACAAGCTAAAGGTGTCGAGGTTAGATTTGCTATTCATCCGGTTGCTGGACGCCTACCTGGTCATATGAATGTATTACTTGCTGAAGCAAAAGTACCATATGATATTGTGTTAGGTATGGATGAAATTAATCAAGATTTTCAGCATACCGATGTAGTATTGGTCATTGGTGCTAACGACACAGTAAACCCTGCTGCAGCAGAAGATCCTAATAGCCCAATTGCTGGCATGCCCGTGTTAGAGGTATGGCACGCTAAAAATGTTATTGTTTTTAAACGTTCAATGAATACCGGTTATGCGGGAGTACAAAATCCACTGTTTTTTAAAGATAATACGAAAATGTTATTTGGGGATGCAAAAGAGTCAGTGAATAACATTATTTCGGCGGTAAAATAAAAATATATTTCTCGTGATAGGTGTCACTAAACCAGAGGGAGCATAGAACGTGGGTGTTAAATTTTGGCTGAAACGAGCTTGCTTAGTATACGTCGCAGTATTTTTATTATTATTCATTTCTGAATGTATTAAAGGCCACAAAGTTATCGATGGAATCATCTTCGCTTTAGAATGGTCTTTACTTTCTACCTTGGTGTTTATTAGCACGCGTTTGTATTACGTGCGCCAAGGAAAGTCATGTACGTTGTGTAACGATATGCCAATGAAAAGTGATAAAGAGGACAGTTAATATTACTGAATTGACCCGTTTATCTCATTACCAACTCACAACCATTATTGGTATCTTTGGCATTGCTATTGCACTTGTATTTCATCTGTTACATTTTTACTTTGCCGATCTATATTTGTTCGGCTATCAAGTGCTTTTAGCCCCCAGAATGTTTGCACTGAACCTTTTTACGGAAGAGCTTAGCTATAAAATAAAAATGTTGTTGCTGCTGTCAGGACAATTTATTGGTTATGCTACTGGTTTTATGGCAGGCGTATTCATAAAAAATACTATCAACTGAATTAATTTTTTGGATTGAAACTAATAAACCAACACATTCTTTGATATCCTAATGAAAATAAAAAAATAGAGTGATCGTGTGATTTTTGATGCAGTGGGCCAAATTAATGGCTATTTATGGGGCAGTATTCTAATTTACCTTTTAACAGGGTGTGGTGTTTGGTTCTCAATTCGGCTGAAATTTATTCAGCTTCGTCACTTCTTTCATATGTTTACTTTATTACGTTTTAGCCGACAAAAAAGTCAACATGGTATTTCATCTTTTCAAGCCTTATGTACATCTTTAGCCGCTCGAGTAGGAACGGGAAACTTAATGGGCGTGGCTGTGGCCATATCTTTAGGTGGCGCTGGTGCTGTTTTTTGGATGTGGGTCATTGCCTTTGTTGGTATGGCAACAGCGTTTGCAGAAAGTTTACTTGGTCAGTTATATAAAGAGAAAGATGCAAATGGTAATTTTCGCGGTGGGCCAGCTTATTATATGCGTAAAGGGCTAAACAGTAAGTTCTTAGCAATCACCTTTTCATTGTGTTTATTTTTTGGTTATGGCTTTGTTTTTAGTTCAGTTCAAGCGAACTCTATCACTGATGCCTTTTCTGGCTCTTTTGGGGTGGAACCAATCTATACAGGGATCTTTATAGCCATACTCACCGCTTGGGTTGTGATGGGGGGCTTAAAAAATATTGCTCGTTTTTCTGAAATCATCGTACCTTTTATGGGCGTAGCGTATTTACTTATTTGTTTAGTCGTCATGGGGATGAATGCTGAGCATTTACCTGGCATATTTGCACTTATTGTTAAGTCTGCGCTTGGCCTAGAACAAGCGGGCGGTGGTCTTGTTGGTGCTGCGATAGTGCAAGGGGTTAAAAGAGGGTTGTATTCAAATGAAGCAGGTATGGGTAGCGCTCCGAATGTGGCTGCCGCCGCAACAACATACCCAGCACACCCAGCTTCACAGGGATATATTCAGATGTTAGCGGTATTTTTTGATACCATTATTATTTGTACTTGTACGGCTTGCTTAATTTTATTATTTGACAATACCGAGCAAGGAATTCAAGGCATACAACTTACTCAGCAAGCATTAGCTTCTCAAGTGGGAGCATGGGGAAGTGACTTTATAACCATCGCGATTTTATTTTTTGGTTTTACGTCGATCATTGCCAGCTTTGCTTATGCAGAAACAAATTTAAAATATTTAAGATTAGATACACTATTAGGTCACTGGTTTTTACGTATTGGCTTTTTATTCATGTTAATTTTTGGCTCAGTTGCTAGTTTACCTCAAGTGATTGCACTGGCAGATTTATCAACCGGTGTAATGACGATAATCAATGTGATAGCACTGTTTTTACTTTCTAAAGTTATTATTCATGTGACGAAAGATTATCACCAACAAATGAAAAATAATGTGTTGCCAAGTTATCAACCTAATGAAGCAGAGAAAGAAAAATTTAAATTAACACCAAAAGTTTGGTAACGCTCCCGCTTAAATGACAAATCGCGTGATAAAAGTACTACAACAACATTGAAACTTGTTATACTTCGCGCGATTTTTTAGGTTTAAGGTGAATATCGTGAGTGTAGATGCAATTGGCTTATCAGCAGACTTATTGAAAGCGGTTAAAGTGTGTGGTTATAAAACGCTAACGCCGATACAACAAAACGCTATACCAGCTATTCGAGCGGGGCATGATGTTTTAGCAAGTGCACAAACAGGTACCGGCAAAACTGCAGCATTTACCTTACCCATTCTTGATTTATTAGCCCAATACCAAACGAATGAACAAGCGTCTTTACGTGCAGTTATACTAACGCCTACCCGAGAGCTTGCTATGCAAGTAGCGACCAATATCGAACAGTACAGTCAGTTTTTGTCACTTAAATCTGGTGTTATTTTTGGTGGTGGGAAAATGGCAAGTCAAGCAAACATGTTAAAAGCAGGGCTTGATATTTTAGTAGCAACCCCAGGTCGCTTATTAGAGCACTTAGCGTTACGTAATGTGTCATTATCTCAAGTGAAACATTTAGTACTTGATGAAGCCGATCGCATGTTAGATATGGGATTTTTAACGGATATTGAACGTATTCGTGAAGGTATTAAGGTGTCACCACAAACCATGCTATTTTCAGCGACATTTTCTGAAAAGGTGAAAACATTAGCAAAGCAAATGCTAACTCACCCGAAAATGATAGAAGTTGCGAAACAAAATACCACATCAGGTAAAGTAAAACAGTTTGTTTACCGCGTCAGTGAGGCACGAAAGCGAGAATTATTGTCTGAATTAATTGGTGTGAATAATTGGCAACAAGTGTTAGTTTTTGCTGGTACCAGAGAAAGCGCGAATCAACTGGCGAAAGAATTAAAACTAGATGGCATTAAAGCCAGCTTGTGCCATGGTGAAAAATCGCAAGGTGCACGTAATAAAGCGCTAGCGCAATTTACTTCAGGTGAAGTGAGGGTATTAGTTGCAACGGATGTGGCCGCTCGAGGCTTAGATATTCCTGATCTTCCTTATGTTGTCAATTTCCATTTACCGTTTTTAGCAGAAGATTACGTGCATCGCATTGGTCGCACAGGGCGTGCAGGTAAAACGGGCACTGCTGTTTCTTTAGTGAGCCCTAAAGATGAGAAGTTCCTTGGAAATATAGAAACGTTAATTAACCGAAAGTTTGAACATGTTGTACTCGCTGGCTACGAGTTTGATCCGATCAAAGAAAGTAAACAACCATCAACCAATAAAACAAAGCCAGCGAGTAAAAACCGCTACCAATCAACGCGTGATAAAAATCAGTTGATTAAGAAAAAACAAAGCGTAACCAGTAAAGCCAACACTAAGGTTAAAAAGAAACGTAAATAAGCGTTATGGTAAATCACTTAATTACTGAAACCCCATTTGCTTATCGTTTTATTTGTTGGTTCTGTGGAGAACCAACAAATAAAACATTTTCTTTTCCACAACACAGTAATTATATACCTGATTGTGTTCATCCTCCGATGAGCATTTATACTTGTGCCGAATGTTTGCGTTGGGCAAATGCTGCGCATGAAGATAATATATGGCAGGTCAGGTTTGTAGTAAAAAAAGCGCTAATAAACCATTATAAAAAACATCTCGCTATTGGCATTAATTGGACAAAAAAATCGCTAGAAGAAAGTGGTTTTGAACAGGGTAATTTTGCTTCTTTTCAAAAAAGTGCCTGGATGATGTATGAAATAGCACGTGATAGAGTAAATTTTTCAGGCTGGCCAATAGAAATCAACGGAAATACGCTTGACTCTTCATCTGCGTTTATAACGCAGCCTTTCTGCTTTGACGGTGTTGAATATCCTTCAATTGAGCAAGCGATTAATCAATATGCAGAAAATTTTTCATTAAATAAACATTATTTAAAGCAAGTGCTGTCTGTTGTTGGAAAAGACAACTTTGCTTTGGCAATTAGATTCTGTCGTGTGCAGGTTGGGGCAACACCACAAGAAAGAGCATCCGCATTACGAATGCTCAGTGTAGATTATACAAATTAATGGCTTAGAACACCTTCAATTCGATTATATAATACTTAAGCGACACGGCTGTGCTAGTTTTTGTTGATAAAGGCAACTATCAGCACGTTCGAATAACGAGTACTCATTGTCTGCTCTTGTCATTAATGCACAGCCTATTGAGCTACCGACTTTATATCTTGCAAGTAAGCTATCAGTATTAACTGAATGTTGTAATCTACTTTCAATTATCGTTAGTGCTTGTTCATCGGCATTTTCGACAATTATTGCAAATTCATCACCGCCGAATCTAAATAAACTTTCAGAGTCTCTTACACTTTCAATTAATGCTTGAGCAAAATGGGTTAACACTTGATCACCAACATGATGTCCATGGTTATCGTTCACGGCTTTAAATTTATTTAAATCACAAACAATTAAGCCGACTTTAGTGCCTTGTCTATTGGCATGATGCATTGCGCGTTTAATTTGTTGATCAAAATGACGTCTATTGCCTAAACCAGTCAAACCGTCTTGCATTGCTAAGCTAAGTGCTTGTTGGTAAAGCATTGCATTATTTAGCGGGTGTACGAGTAACGTGTGCAGGTTCTTTAACATATTATAAGAGGCTAATGGCATCGGCTTATTTAAGGCGTAAGTTAATGTACCGATATAACGTTTATTGATTTTAAGCTCAAAATGTCGCTCTTTTCGCGCAAGTTTACTTCCACGCATTTCACCACTGGTAACGTCACTCTTAAAATAAAGCCCAGTAAAGTCGACAAATTTTGTTGCTTCCATGGCAAAAATATTGAGAATAGTATCAATTTCTAAGCTTGTTTGAAGTTGTTCTGCTAAGGCTAATTTTCGAGAGTTATTTTGACGATCTTGTGTATCAAATAACGTAAACGCGTTAAATTCAATGTGATCGTTATTGACCAAATTAAGCGTTTGCATAAAAGCACCTCTATAAAGTAATTAAACTCTTTAAGCAAATAAAGTGCCGGATATATAAGCTTATGATTATTATATGATAGTTTATCCCTTGGATACTTTTTTGGTGGCAATTTGTTAAAGAATTCAGCTTTTGTCGGCATCTTGACGGCAATTGTTGCCGCTAAGCAGAAACAAAGAAGCTGTTAAAATAATTAGAATGACATGAAATTATTTTGATCATGAATAAAAGCGTTTGAGCTCAAACAGTGAGCGATATACTATGATTAAAGTTAGTTTCTATTTTTATTAGGTTTTTTGTGGCTTCCCATATTGAAATTCTGGCTATTTTAACCAGTGCAGTACTTATTGTTTGGTTGTTTAGAAAATTACACTTACCGGCAATTCTCGCTTATTTAGTTGCTGGTATGCTTGTTGGTGAGCATGGCTTAGCTTTTGCGCATGAGCATGTAGATTATGAACATTTTGCCGAACTAGGTATCGTTTTTCTGTTGTTCACTTTAGGGTTAGAGTTTTCCTTACCTAAGCTAATGGCAATGCGACATTTAGTGCTAGCGGTTGGTTGCTTGCAAGTCGTGCTGTCATTAATTTGTTTTACCATTATTTCACTCTTTTTTGGTCAATCTTTTGGCAGTGCTTTAGTGATAGGTGGTGTCATTGCTTTATCATCTACCGCGATTGTGATCAGACAGTTAAGCGAATCTGGCGCAATGAAGCGAAAGTCAGGGCAAATAGCTGTAGCTGTTTTATTATTTCAAGATGTCGCCGTTGTACCACTCCTTATTATTATTCCATTATTAGCTCCAAGTACCGAAGGTTCAATGATAATCGCTTTGTTTGCTGCGCTAATAAAAGGGGTATTTGTTGTTGGTATTTTACTGGCCGCAGGGAAATGGATACTCCCTCGTTTATTTAACCTTGTTGCACAAGTGAGAACGGATGAATTGTTTGTGTTAACGACTTTATTAGTCACACTTGTCGCCTCCGCTTTAACACAATGGTTTGGCCTTTCAATGGCACTGGGGGCTTTTCTAGCGGGCATGATGTTAGGTGAAAGTCAGTATAAGCACCAATTAGAAGCGGATATACGGCCTTACCGAGATATACTACTTGGTCTGTTTTTTGTGACAGTTGGAATGAAATTAGATATTAATGTTCTGGTGTCTTCACCTTTGACCATTGTTAGCTTGGTTGTTGGTTTGATGCTACTAAAAGTGATCGTGATACGAATTTTAGCGGTAAAAGCTGGTGAGCAAGGAAAAGATGCTTGGGCAGCAGGGATCATGCTAGCGCAAATGGGGGAATTTGGCTTTGTGTTAATTGCTCTTGCTACACAAGTAAATGTATTGCCCCTTGATGTTGCCTCTTTATTGATTGGCGCGGGCATTTTGAGTATGGCGGTAACCCCCTTCATGGTTGATAATGCTAGAAATTGGGGGAAGTGGCTCGCCAATGAACAGAAAACTGAACACGAAGACTTACAAGCCTTTAAAGAATTAGAAGTTAATACGGAACTTAAAGAGCATGTGATTATTTGTGGTTTTGGTCGTATCGGTCAAACGGTTAGTCGGTTTTTAAAACAAGAAAGTATCGATTTTGTTGCAATTGATATGGATCCATTACGTACACGAAAAGCACGTGAAGCCGGTGAAAATGTGTTATTTGGCTCGTCTCGACAAACAGAATTGCTAGAAGCCGCTAAGTTGTCGACGGCTAAACTTGTCGTCATCGCGTTTGGTGAAGATAAACAGTCGATAGAAGTGATACGTAAAGTGCGAAGCTTATCACCTAATGTACCTATTTTAGTCAGAACCCGTAATGATGATCAGCTTGGTAAATTACAAGCTGCTGGGGCAGATCAAGTGGTGCCTGAAAGCCTTGAAGGCAGCTTGATGTTGGTTTCACAAGTGTTGTCACTTTCAGGTGTGCCGTTTTCGCATATCGTTAAACGCGTTCAAAAGGAACGTAAAAGTCATTACAGCCATTTACATGGCTTTTTTCAGGGCGAGCATACAGATATGAGCCCTGATGCTATCGATCGTATAGAATTTGCCAATGCGGTAAATTTAACCGCTCATTCATATGCAGTAGGGCGAACGTTACAATCTTTGAACTTATCCACCCGGCGTGTAACCGTTGTTGCATTGAGAAGAGCTGGTTTTGAAACCGAACAGCCTGATGAAAATACCATTTTGTTAGCGGATGACACCTTGATTATTCGTGGTAAACCAAGACGTGTTGAGCGGGTTGAAAGGTTTATGCATGAAGGGGGATAGGTAATAGGTTTCTTGTATTTAATTCCTGGCTATCTGCATTGTTAATTGCACGAAATTTTGCTTGAAAGGTTTACTACATTTATTTAAGTGATAAAAACTCACGAATACAAGTTTCATTCTCTAATGCATCTTGAAAGCCGAGTTTAATTAATTGATGGCAATAGGTGCGATCAAATAACAGGTAGCTAATAATACTTGATTCAGAATCATTGCTAATGCCCATCGTCCTAAGTAGTAGTCGAATTGATATTGGCATTTGATGATAATGCTCTACAGCTATTGCATTGAAGTCGTGGCTCGGGTTTATTACTAATGTCTCTATCGATTTTAACCCTTCTTGTGCTATTTTTTCTTTTTCCGGAATTAACGAAAGTGTTTTATTTACACGTTTGAGACGTTCTAAATCACTTTGCAATGTGTCTGAAAAAATACCATCAAGTAAATGCCCTGCGATAGTTGCGCTGGTAGGAGGGTGTGGATTGTTTTCCTTTGGGTGTAATGGTTCTGATGGTTGTTCAACACCGATAATAAATAGCTTTTCACCGCCTAAATGTATAGCAGGGCTCAATGGAGATAGTTGATGAATCGAGCCGTCACCAAAATGTTCTTTTCCAAGTTTGATCGACGGAAACACTAACGGAATTGCTGCTGAAGCCAGTAAATGGTCACTATTAATCTGGCAGGGTAAGCCTTTTCGTTTAGCTCGGAACCAAGGAGAAATCGCCTCGCTTGATTGAAAGAAACTAATGGAATCACCACTGCTATAACTAGACGCCGTGACTGAAAGTGCGCGTAAATGTCCTTTTAATAGATTATTGTCTATACGCTGAAAGTCTACAACATCTGTTAGTAAGGCTCTTAATGGCGCATTGTTTAGTAAGCTGTGTGCCGATTTGTTAGCGTAATCTGCTTGAAAACTCGCTAATATGCCACGGTATATATGGCTAAATACGCGAGCAGGGTCGCTGTGATAAATTCTGCTTGTTGTTAAATTTTTCCATACCCATTCAAGTTTTTTAACGCCGAGTTGAAAACAAGATGCATAACAGGCTAAGCCTGTTGAGTTTATCGCACCGGCAGAGGTACCGCAGATAATTGAAAAGGGAATTGGGTGATGCCGTGGGGCAAATTTTGAAATTGCAGACAGCACACCAACTTGATAGGCAGCTCTTGCACCACCTCCGGTTAATACTAATGCGTTTTTTTCATGCTGGCGCGATCGGTACGTCACAAATTAATCACGGTATCTATGTTATCAATTAACGAGAGTTTATCGTGTATTTTAAAGATTACCAAGTTAAATAATGTTAGACGAGTTTAATAAATCAGTTTGCGGAATAGATTGCTACCAACGTTAACATTTAAATGAATAAAGGGCTTATAAAGTAAAGGCCATCTTTGTTGAAATGAAAAAAAAGCCAGCATAAGCTGGCTTTTTTAAGTCGACAGAAGAATTATAAACTAGTAAAGCTATTGATTTAACAAATAACGCCTACTAAAAAATAATTTTAGCTGCTAACGCGTTCGTTAGCGGCATCTATCAATGGTTGCGATCCACTCTGGAGATTTGCAAGGTTGTCTGAAACAACTTTCTTTGGTAGCTTACTTACTATCATAGAACCTGTCTCAACCGCACCTCTTGCAGAAGCAAATACCAGTAAGTTTTGACCATTACATTGAATACCATCAAAAACTCTGCGGATTTTGATTTTATTCGTTCTTAAAAATGAGCGCATACGTTTCTTATCATCTGCAGCTACATACTCACATAAGCTTTGAGCTATATTCGATGCTTCTGCTTTAGGAGCAGAAACGATAGACGTCATTGTTAACGCTGTAATAGTTGAAACTAGTAATAATTTTTTCATTTTAATAACCTTTAATTCAAGTTGAGTTTATTAAAAGAAAAAACCACAGGACGTACCTAATTGAACTCGGTAACTCCGCTGTCATAGATAAATTAAATTATCCTTAGACCGGTGGTTTTGCGTAACATGTTTTCGCATGTTTTGCCTTTTCTTTGTCAATTTCAGTATCACTAATTTGTAAGATAAAATCAAGTCTTGTGAAGTTGGCAGGTATGTTGAATGTAAGGTGTTTACTATAAATGTATATTTTACAATGTTTTAGATGTAAGTTTATCTTGTAGAATAGATGGAAACATTACATGTGGCTTTCTAATTTTAATAAAAAAAGAGCATTAAAAGCTCTTTTTTTATTATGTTTATCAATAAATTTATTAGTAAAAGTTATATAAATGTCATCTCAGGTACATTTTCAGGTATAACAAGTTCGCCAGCTGTTAACGCTTTAATCTCTTCTACAGATACACCGGGTGCACGTTCAACAAGGTGAAACCTATTATCTTTGATTTCGATAAACGCTAAATCAGTTAGTACTTTGTTGATACAGCCTTTACCTGTTAATGGTAGGGTACATTGCGAGAGTAACTTAGATTCCCCGTGCTTAGACGCATGGGTCATGGTAACAATAATATTTTCAGCACCTGCCACTAAATCCATTGCCCCCCCCATGCCTTTTATCAACTTTCCAGGGATCATATATGAAGCAATATTGCCTTGAACGTCAACTTCAAAAGCGCCTAATACAGTGAGGTCAACATGCCCACCACGGATCATGGCAAATGATTCTGCAGAATCAAAAATGGATGCTCCTTTGGCGGTGGTTACTGTTTGCTTACCAGCATTGATTAAATCCGCGTCTATTTCGTCTTCAGTAGGAAATTGGCCCATGCCAAGTAAACCGTTTTCTGATTGCAACATTACTTCCATGCCATCAGGTACATAATTGGCGACTAATGTAGGAATGCCAATGCCAAGATTTACGTAAAAACCATCTTGCAGTTCTTGTGCTACGCGTTGCGCAATTTGTTCTCTAGATAAAGCCATGTTAACTCCTTATGCGCTTCTAATGGTGCGTTGTTCGATGCGTTTCTCAAACGTCCCTTTAATGAGACGATTAACGTAAATGCCGGGGGTATGAATTTCATCAGGTGCTAACTCGCCCGGTTCAACGATTTCTTCTACTTCAACGACGGTTATTTTGCCGGCAGTGGCTGCCATAGGGTTGAAATTTCGAGCGGTTTTTCTAAACACAAGATTACCGTATCGGTCTGCTTTCCATGCTTTTACGATGGCAAAATCACCGGTAATAGCTTTTTCTAATATATAGTGGCGACCATCAAATTCACGTTCTTCTTTGCCTTCGGCAACGGGTGTACCATAACCTGTGGCGGTATAAAATGCAGGAATACCTGCACCACCTGCGCGCATTTTCTCAGCGAGTGTACCTTGAGGGGTTAGGATAACTTCAAGTTCACCACTCATCATTTGTCGCTCAAATTCAGCATTTTCGCCAACATATGAAGCGAGTATTTTTTTTATTTGTCGATTAGGCAGTAATACCCCTAAACCAAAATCATCAACACCGCAGTTATTTGAAACAACGGTTAACCCTTTTGTGCCTTTACGTTTGATTTCTGCAATAAGATTTTCAGGTATACCACATAAACCAAAACCGCCAGCGATAACGGTCATGTTATCTTCTAATCCGGCTAATGCCTCTTCATAGCTCGACACTACTTTGTCAAAACCCGCCATGATTAACTCCTTGCTAAATGTAAGATCAACGCATGTTAACGTTGACCATTAAAATTTGAATGATTATAAAAGTAAAGCTATTCGCCTTTAGCTAAAAATGCATTTGAAACTTTTGAAACCGGTGCTTTGCCGATTTTGTTACTGATATACCAGCCTGCTTCCAGTAAGGTATCGAAGTTAATCCCTGTTTCTATCGCTAAGCCATTAAGCATATAAACAACGTCTTCAGTTGCTACATTACCTGAAGCGCCCTTAGCATAAGGGCAACCGCCTAAGCCAGCAATGGCTGAGTCAACAACACTTATGCCGTGTTGTAACGCGGCGTAAATATTCGTTAACGCTTGACCGTAGGTATCATGAAAGTGAACAGCAAGGTGCTTAACGGGGATTCGGGCGCTCACCGCCTGTAACATTTTGTTTACGCTAGCAACAGTACCTACGCCAATAGTGTCACCAAGTGAAATTTCATAGCAGCCCATTTTGTATAACTTTTCAGCAACCTCTGCCACTGTATCTGGTGAAATATCACCATCGTAAGGACAACCAACAACGCAAGAAACATAACCTCGAACAGGTATATTATGTTGTTTTGCGGCACGAATAACGGGTTCAAATCGTGTTAGGCTTTCATCTATTGAGCAATTGATATTTTTTTGGCTAAAAGTTTCAGAAGCAGCACCAAAAATAGCTACTTCTGAAACACCAGCAGCAAGCGCTGCTTCAAAGCCTTTTAAATTAGGTGTTAATGCAGCATAAGTGACGTTTGTTTTTCGTTCTATACCTGCCATTACGTCGGAAGAGGTTGCCATTTGTGGTACCCATTTAGGCGACACAAAACTTGCAGCTTCGATATAGCTTAATCCGGCGTTACTCAATTTATTAATTAACTGTATTTTATCTTCTGCGGCAATCAATGCTTTTTCATTTTGTAAGCCGTCTCTTGGACCAACTTCCACAATTCTTACCGATTTAGGCAATGACATTAATCTTGCTCCTTAGGCGTAAAAGCTAATAGTTCAGCGCCGCCATCGACCATATCACCTGTTTGATAATAAACGGTATCAATTGTGCCATCAGTAGGTGCTTTAATGGTATGTTCCATTTTCATTGCTTCCATGATCATCAACGGTTGATCTTTTATCACTTTATCGCCTTGAGAGACTAATACGCTAACCATAGTACCGTTCATAGGCGCTATTAATCCGTTTGCATTATCATCAGCGTTATTTAAGCCACAGTCAGGTCGTATATAAGTAAAATTAAATACTCCGTTTGATCTATATAGGCTGATATTATCACCTTCGCGACTGATGGTCGCTTGACTGCGATAACCGTCTATACTGGTAGAAATTTCATCACCAACTATTGTTCCTTGACAGTCTAATGTACGTCCTTGAAATGTTTGATGCTCAACAGTGATTAAGTAATATCGGCGGTTACCCATTCGTTTTCGCTCAACAACAACAGGATAATGAATGTCATTATGTGCTAAAGTCAGCTTATGAATGTGTGCTTCATTTAATCGCCAAGCATTGGTGTGATTCCAAGGTGAATGAGGATCCGTGGTGTCTTTGGCAAAAGATTTAGAACGCTCAGCTAACGATAACACTAAATACAATGCAGCCATTGGTAATTCATTGGTGAGCGCTTGTTCGGTATTATGAAAAATTTCATCGTGATGTTTTTCAATAAAGCCTGTATCGATGTTTTCGTCGATAAATGCTTGGCACGTTGCTAAGTTATATAAAAAATCTAAATTGGTTACCACGCCATTTATGCGGTACTCTGTTAGTGCTTTTGTTAATCGCTGGAGCGCTTTGTCGCGATTTTCATCCCATACAATAAGTTTAGCGATCATTGGGTCATAATACACACTTACTTCATCACCTTGACGCACGCCGGTATCAACCCGAACATATTTGCTTTCTTGTGGCGTACGTAAAAAACGTAAATTACCGGTAGCAGGTAAAAAGTCATTGTTGGCATCTTCAGCGTATATGCGGGCTTCAAATGCATGGCCGCGTATCTCAAGTTGATCTTGTGTTTTGGGTAAGGTTTCACCTGCTGCGACACGTAACTGCCATTCAACAAGATCTTGTCCTGAAATTAACTCTGTAACAGGGTGCTCAACTTGTAACCGAGTGTTCATTTCCATAAAGTAGAAAGAGCCGTCAACATCCAGTAAGAATTCAACAGTACCGGCACCTCGATAGCCAATAGCTTTAGCAGATTTTATTGCAGCTTCACCCATTTCTTCACGTAGTTTTTGTGAAAGGTTAAAGGCAGGTGCTTCTTCGATTACTTTTTGGTGTCGGCGTTGTACTGAACAATCACGTTCAAAAAGGTATACAGCGTTTTCGTGATTATCACAAAAGACTTGTATTTCAACATGGCGAGGCTGCGTTAAATATTTTTCCACTAACATTGTATCGTCGCCAAAAGAGGATTTAGCTTCACGTTTAGCAGCAGCTAATCCTTCAGCAAACTCTGCTTCGCTCCACACTTGACGCATACCCTTACCGCCGCCGCCAGCAGTTGCTTTTAACAGTACAGGGTAACCCATGTCATCAGCCGCTTGTTTAATAACGGATTGGGTTTGATCATCGCCGTGGTAACCGGGTACCAGTGGAACTTGTGCTTTTTCCATGATGGTTTTAGCTGCAGACTTTGAACCCATGGCTTCAATTGCACCGACAGGAGGACCAATAAAAACAATACTTTCTTGTTCACATAAGCGGCAAAAATCTGCATTTTCGGAAAGAAAACCATAACCTGGATGTATTGCTTG
Source organism: Thalassotalea sp. 1_MG-2023 (assembly GCF_030546745.1). GTDB lineage: Bacteria > Pseudomonadota > Gammaproteobacteria > Enterobacterales > Alteromonadaceae > Thalassotalea_C. The sequence continues at coordinate 25,371 of NZ_JAUOPD010000010.1, read as the reverse complement.
TGCGCCAGTGCGTTTTGCTGCGTCAATGACCTTTTCTGAAAGTAAATAACTTTCGCGAGAAGGAGAAGGCCCTAGGTAAACTGCTTCATCTGCCATGTTCACATGTAAAGCATTAGCATCGGCATCAGAATAAACCGCTACGGTAGAAATACCCATCTTTCTGGCTGTTTTTATAACTCGACAGGCTATTTCTCCGCGGTTAGCAATGAGTATTTTGGTAAACATTGTTGAAGAATGTTGCATGTTATTGTCCTTCATTATTATTTGCTTTTTGCCATTGAGGCTGACGCTTTTCAAAAAAAGCATTTAAGCCTTCTTGGCCTTGCTTTGATACGCGAATTGCGGCGATACGTTCACTGGTTATGCCTAACAGTTTGTTATCAATATCTTGGTATGCAACATCTAACGCCAGTTGTTTTGCCTGTTGTACTGCTTCAGGGCCATTGGCTAATAGGGTAGAAACCATTTCGTTAACTGCATTATCAAGCGCTTCAAGTGTGACAACTTCATCCACTAAACCTAGCTGGTTAGCTTTGTCTGCGTAAAATCTTTCCGCTGTTTGAAAATATCGTCTAGCTGCTTTTTGACCAATGGCAGCGACAACGTAAGGGCTTATAGTCGCAGGGATCAAACCTAATTTAACTTCACTAAGGCAGAAACTTGCGCGATCGCTGGCAATTACGATATCGCAACAGCTGGCTAAACCAACTGCGCCACCAAATGCCGCACCTTGCACTTTGGCAATGGTCGTTTGTGGTAAAAAATTTAATGCATAAAGCATTTGTGCAAGATTATTTGCATCGCTAACATTTTCTTCATAGCTATAATTTGCCATGCGCTTCATCCATGCTAAATCAGCACCGGCTGAAAAGTTTTTACCGTTCGCGGCTAAAATCATAATGCGAATGTCGTTACGCTTAGCAATATCGATAAAGAGTCTTTTTAGCGTATCAATGATTTTATCGTCAAAGGCATTATGTTTATCTGGATTGTTTAGTGTTACGGTTGCAACGCCATATATGTCCACATCAAAAAGCACGGAATTTTCTTCAATACTCATAATGCCTCCTACATACGGAAGATACCAAACTTGGTATCCTCAATGGGTTGATTTAATGACGCTGAAATAGCTAAACCTAGTACTTGACGCGTGTCTGCTGGGTCAATTACGCCATCATCCCAAAGACGAGCTGAGGCATAATATGGGTGTCCTTGATGCTCATACGTATCAATAATAGGTTGCTTAAAGGATTGTTCGTCTTCTGCTGACCATGTTTCGCCACGTTTATCTTTTTGATCGCGTTTTACTTGTGCAAGTACCCCGGCAGCTTGCTCACCGCCCATGACGGAAATACGTGCATTGGGCCACATGAAAAGAAAACGGGGATCATAAGCACGACCGCACATGCCATAGTTACCTGCGCCGAAGCTACCGCCGATTAATAGGGTGAATTTAGGAACATTTGCCGTAGCTACGGCAGTAACCATTTTTGCACCATGTTTAGCTATACCACCGGATTCATATTGTTGACCAACCATAAAACCGGTGATGTTTTGTAAAAATACTAACGGAATTTTACGTTGCGCACATAGCTCAATGAAATGAGCGCCTTTTTGTGCCGATTCTCCAAAAAGAATCCCGTTATTAGCGATAATACCAACAGGGTATCCAAAAATGCGTGCAAAACCACACACTAGTGTTGTGCCATATAATGCTTTAAATTCGTCAAATTCACTGCCGTCAACTATTCGAGCAATAATCTCTCTGATATCAAATGGTTGCTTGGTATCCTTTGGGATAATGCCGTAAATATCCTCTACGGGGTATTCTGGTTCTATGACCGGTTTAATGTTCATTTGCACGGGTTTAACACGGTTTAAGTTTGCAACGGCTGTTCGTGCTAACTCCAGTGCATGATTATCATTTTGTGCATAATGATCGGCGACACCTGAGGTTCGGCAATGTACATCCGCGCCACCTAAATCTTCTGCTGAAACAACTTCGCCTGTTGCAGCCTTTACTAGAGGAGGGCCAGCGAGAAAAATAGTGCCTTGCTCTTTTACAATGATAGATTCATCAGCCATTGCTGGCACATAAGCCCCACCGGCAGTACATGAGCCCATGACAACTGCAATTTGTGGAATGGCTTTCGCAGACATCGTCGCTTGATTAAAAAAGATACGACCAAAATGTTCTTTATCTGGAAATACATCATCTTGATTAGGAAGGTTGGCGCCACCTGAATCAACTAAATAGATACAAGGTAGATTGTTTTCTTGTGCGATGGTTTGTGCTCTTAAATGCTTTTTAACGGTTAGTGGGTAGTAAGTGCCACCTTTAACCGTTGCATCATTTGCAACAATAACACATTCTTGACCACCCACTCTGCCAATACCGGTAATAATGCCAGCAGCAGGTACATCATCTTCATAGACTTTATAAGCTGCTAACTGAGATAGTTCAAGGAATGGAGCACCTGGGTCAAGTAATTCATTAACTCTGTCTCTAGGTAATAACTTTCCCCTAGAAAGGTGTCGTTCACGACTGCGTTCACCACCACCTTGTTTTATTTGATTTAGTTTCTGCTTTAAGTCGTCAACTTGAAGCTGCATATGTTCTGCATTTTCGATGAATTCAGGGCTTCTTGAATTAATTTTTGAAATGATCTTAGCCACGTTGCTACCTTAATATTTGTATTAACAACTAAAATTTAGCGTGAACAACGCAAGACTTATGGTTTATTAGCCTTGCGTTTAGGGTTACTTACTTTCGTTAAAAAGCTCGCGACCAATTAACATTCGGCGAATTTCTGATGTACCAGCGCCAATTTCGTAGAGTTTTGCATCACGTAATAATCGTCCGGCAGGAAATTCATTTATGTAGCCATTTCCGCCAAGTAACTGTATAGCATCTAAAGCCATTTTTGTTGCTAACTCTGCAGAATATAGGATGACTGCAGCAGCATCTTTTCGTGTGGTTTCACCGCGGTCACATGCTTGGGCGACCATATAAACGTACGATTTAGCAGCGTTCATTTGTGTGTACATGTCGGCTACTTTTCCTTGAACCAATTGGAATTCACCAATAGATTGACCAAACTGTTTTCGGTCATGCACATAAGGAACAACGAGGTCCATACAAGCATCCATAATGCCTAAAGGACCACCTGATAACACCAAACGCTCGTAGTCTAAGCCTGACATTAATACGCGAACACCTTTGCCTTCTTCACCAAGAATATTTTCAGCTGGTACTTCGCAATCTTCAAAGACAAGTTCACAAGTATTAGAACCGCGCATGCCTAATTTATCGAGTTTTTGGTGACGACTAAAACCTGGGAAATCACGTTCCACAATAAATGCCGTAATTCCTTTTGAACCTGCGGCCACATCTGTTTTTGCATAAATAATAAATACGTGTGCATCAGGACCATTGGTGATCCACATTTTATTACCATTTAATATGTACTTATCGCCTTTCTTTTCTGCACGTAGCTTCATGCTAACTACATCAGAGCCTGCATTTGGTTCAGACATTGCGAGTGCGCCGATATGTTCACCAGTACATAATTTAGGTAAATATTTTAACTTTTGTTCGTGACTACCATTTTTTCGTAACTGGTTTAAACATAAATTAGACATAGCTCCATAGCTCAGGCCAACTGATGCTGAAGCACGAGATATCTCTTGCATGGCCACAACATGCTCTAAATAGCCTAATTCAGAACCTCCATACTGTTCGTCAACAGTCATACCTAATAAACCCATATCTCCGAATTTACGCCATAAATCAGCTGGAAACTCGTTGTCTATATCAATTTGAGCCGCACGTGGTGCTATTTCATCTCGGGCGAAAGCGTTTACCTGGTCACGGATCATCTCAACGGTTTCGCCAAGATTGAAATTAAGTGATGAAAATGTTGAAATCATGTTGTTTCCTCAATTGTAATATTTGTCTAGCATTGGGTGCGTTATTTTTTGCGCTTATTGATTATTATTAATGTTGCTTAGCGCGTCTTTACAGTTTTCTTCTAAGCCATCAAGTTCAACTAAAACGGCTTTAATATCTTCTAATTGCTGCGTCAAATCCGATTTCTTTTGGGCAATTAACTTCATAATGGTTGTTAATTGTGTTGCACTTGATTTATCGGCATCATATAGCTCAAATAATCTTCCTGTTTCAGCTAAAGAGAAACCTAGACGTTTACCGCGTAAAATTAACTTTAGACGAACTTTGTCTCTTTGGTTATAAATTCTTGTTTGACCTTTACGTGTAGGGTGTATTAACCCTTGATCTTCGTAAAAACGTATACTTCGTGTAGTAACATCAAACTCTTTGGCTAACTCGCCAATAGAGTAGGTTGCATTATTTTTCTTGCTCATTTCGCACCCATTATGAATAATAGTATCGATAACATAGCATGAACTTTACGTTTACGTAAACTTCCTTTTTGGTTTGGCCTCCTTATTCTTTTCATATGTGACTATAGTGTGATACGCATAGTGGAAATTTTCTAATACACTGTGTGTACTTTTCTGTTCTTGAAAGCTTAAGTTTACGTTGGCGTAAACGTAAATTTAAGTTAGTCTGTTTATATTAGTCAAATGACATTGTTTTAATATTGGAGAATGATATGTCCACGCAAGATCCTGTTGTTATTGTTGCTGCTAAACGAACCCCTATGGGAGGCTTTCTTGGCGGATTGTCAGCGGTAACTGCGCCAAACCTTGGTGCTACGGCAATTAAAGCTGCTGTTGCTGAATCAGGCTTAAGTGCTGATCAAATCGATGAAGTTATTATGGGCTGTGTATTACCAGCAGGTTTAAAACAAGCACCAGCACGCCAAGCGGCAATTGAGGCTGAATTAGATCTTTCAACGGTTTGCACAACGATAAATAAAGTGTGTGGCTCTGGTATGAAGGCTGCTATGCAAGCACATGACGCATTATTTGCTGGTTCTATAGATGTTGCGGTTGCTGGTGGTATGGAAAGTATGACCAATGCTCCACATTTACTAGCTTCTGGTCGTTCCGGGATTAAAATGGGAAGCGGACAACTGCTTGACCACATGATGATTGATGGCCTTGAAAATGCTTACGATGGTATTTCTATGGGTTGTTTTGCACAAGAAACAGCTGATGAAGCTAACTTTACGCGTGAACAAATGGATGAATATGCCATTCGTTCATTATCTCGTGCGAGTGCTGCGATAGATAATGGAGCGTTTAATCAAGAGATCGCTGCTGTATCAATTAAATCTCGCAGAGGAGAAGTTATTTTTGATACTGATGAGCAGCCGGGTAATGCTCGTCCTGATAAAATACCTTCATTACGCCCTGCGTTTAAAAAAGACGGTACCATTACAGCGGCTAATTCTAGTTCAATATCTGATGGTGCTGCAGCGCTTGTAATGATGAGACAATCAGAAGCTGACAAACGTGGTTTAACTGCGTTATGTAAAATCGTTGCACATGCAACGCATGCACAAAAGCCTGCTGAATTTACCGTTGCGCCTGTAGGGGCAATGGAAAAAGTGTTAGATAAAGCGAAGTGGACGACTGATGACGTAGAATTGTGGGAAATTAATGAAGCGTTTGCCATGGTCACTATGCTGGCGATTAAGTCGTTAGAACTTGATGTTGAAAAGGTTAACGTTAATGGTGGGGCATGTGCGCTTGGTCATCCTTTAGGCGCAAGTGGAGCACGTATCATGGTAACGTTAATTCACGCTTTAAAAAATAAAGGTTTATCAAAAGGTGTGGCTTCTTTGTGTATTGGTGGCGGTGAAGCAACAGCAATTGCGCTAGAAATGATATAAGCTAACTATTACTAATGGGTAATTAATCAGTTTTCCTGTTATAAAGCCACTTAAGTTGTTAAGTGGCTTTTTGTTGGTATGGCTTTTGAATAAAAGTAGAGTACTTACAATTACTGTCAATTTATTAACACTATGCTTGCAATTATGTCTGAAGCGCTACCTATTACGATTACTGCCGCTGATGAAGCGAAAAAATCGTTGCCTGCTATTATCTCTGTGATCAATAAACTTGAAGCGCAATTAAACTTTATTACGTTAACTGCAGGATGGTTTGCTGATCCTGAGCATGAATTAGCCATCACGTTTGCGATTAATTGCCTACCGTTTTTTCCGGAACAACAATTTCCTGTGTCAGATGAATTTATCGCTTTAGCAGATGATGTGCATTTTGCTTATCATGATGAACATCGTAAATATCAATGTTATGTTCAATTGACGGATACAGAAATAGCACTAGCTAAACAAAAAAAATCTATACTAGCAGCAATTTTAGATAAAAAATTAACCATTGTATTAAATGAGATTGCCTTAAAACAAAGGTTGTCAGTCATTTAGTTACTTATTTAAAATGATTAATCAATTTTGTGGAATATTTATTCACATCAATTGTGTTTTTGGTTATGCTACACGAACAATTAAAATAATATATGCTTTTGAAATGCATCAGTTTCAGGTAAATGTTTCTTACTTTTAAACCTTGTTTTTCCATAATCAAACATTCATTTCGCTTGTTTTGTTTGTCAATTTTTTCGGTTTTCTTTTTATACACTGGAAGTGTCTCAGCGGTGAATAGCGCTGATCATAAAGCACCAGTTATTATTGGTTATTACTCACAGTGGTCAATATATAGTCCTAATATACATATTCGAGATTTACCTACACATTTAATGACACATCTTGTTTATAAAAGCGCCGACTTAACAAAAGATGGTGAAGTTATTCTTGGTGACTCTTATGCAGATATTGAATTTCTTTATCCTGGTGCCGATAGAAACGATCGGTTTCTTGGTAGTTTTGGACAATTAGAAAAGGTAAAAAAACGTCAGCCTGAATTAAAGTCAATAATAAGTATCGGAGGTTGGGGACGATCTGAACATTTTTCGACCATGGCCGCGTCGCCAAGCGGCAGAGCTAAGTTAGCCAAAAGTGCCATACAGTTTATGAAAAAATATCAATTTGACGGTATTGAAATTGACTGGCAGTTTCCGATTTATCGCGCTTCAAGTAAGTCAATAACCAGTTACCGCAAAGCAGATGGTAAACATTTAAATTTACTACTTGAAGAAATAAAACGTCAGTGCAAGCAGATGAACATTGACTGTTGGCTACAAGCAGTTTTAGCCCCTTATTCATTAGAAAATTCATGGGATGCAACTTTACTTAGTGATAATGCTGATGTAATTGTTGTTGATGTCACTCGATTACCAGGTGATATCGGGGAGTTAGCTGAGCCGCAATCAGCACTTTATGCTGCACAAGGGGAGCGCTCTGTAGACTCTGTTGTTAGTACTCTGACGGGGTATGGAATCGAACTAAAAAAAATAGTGATTTCAATAGCATCTTTTGCTGTTGGTTGGGAAGGCGTTCCGGCAAAAAATAACGGATTTAAGCAACCGCATCAAACATTAAGTTGGGGAAGTTGGGACAGTAAAAGTAGTGGGGCAACAGGAATATACAACCAAAAGAATTTAACCCATTTTTTAGCGACTGGAGAATATCGACACTACTGGGATGAGATAGGAAAAACAAACTATGTTTATAACCCAAATAAATATGGCGGGCATTTTATTACCTATGAAGGCTATCAAGCAATAGCAGCTAAAGCTGACTATGTTAAAGAAAATCATCTTGCAGGTGTTGCCATTATTCAGTTACACCATGGCGATGCAGCATTGTTTAATGTTTTTGACCAGTTTCATTTTTTGAAAAGCCGATATTATAAGTTACTACAATTTTGGCATGAAAACAGTGGTGCTTTGCTTGTGTTGTTTCAAATGCTAGCGGTTATTCTCATCGGCATCGTATTATTCGTGTTTTGGCAAAATAAAAAAAATAATGAGCTATATCAACAAAAACAACAGTTCAATCGTTTACAGTATTGGATGCAGAGTATTGAGTGGCCCTTACTTAATGTTGTTTCGCTCGCAAAAAATGCGCAAGAAAGAGCGTTACTTTCGTCAGGCCAAGTTGAGTCATTTGCTAAATTATCTTCTGAGGTATTAAGACCAATTTCCTCTATTATTTCAGAAACAAAGTTAAATTCTTCTGTTAATCAGGTATTTAAAGAGGTTGTTGAACTCCAACAAATTATTCAAAATGTTGCGACCTTAATTGAGCTAGAAAATAACAAGCGATTAACGTGGAATAAAAATATCAACACAAGGCTGCTGGTAAATCCTGATCGATTTCAACAGTTTCTTTTCTATTTATGTGATTACGTCATACATCAAACAAACGCGAACGATAATATATCGCTTGATATAACTGCTGAAGAACAAAGTATACAGCTAAATGTTGAGTTACTGGTTAACGCTGATACTAATCAAGTCAGTCATACCAGATTAAACACCTTATTTCATCAAGCTAAATTATTAGACCTTGCTATAAGCTTAGATAGAGGAAAAGGTTTGTTATCTGTGTTGATTAATAATGATGTTATCGTTAATGATGAACAGCATAACAGTTTTTTAGCATTTAAATTTGATCAACGTTGTTTACACTCATCTACCGGCCATTCAATGGAAGCCACTGTTGAGCAGCAAGCATTAAATTCTGAAATGGTCAGCCGTGAAAGCTCTGCACCTATTGAAGAGTATTCATCGTTATTTGCCGCAATTACTTCATTTAATATGTCGGCAGCTCCTAGTAAAGATATCTATAAAGGGTTAGAGCAAGCGTGTCAGTATTTTATTGATATTTTGAAGCAAGAAGCGAAAGTACAAGTTTTTCATCATGAACAATTTGTGACAAAACTTGGCAAAGAATCTTTAACATCCCAGCATGAAATAATCATTAATTCGGATGATGTAACCGTAGAAGTGATCACACAGGAAAAGCTAAGTGAGGCTGAACAACAATTAATACAGGTGTTAGTGTATCAAACGTTAATGGTACAAAAAGCGATTCAATCGTTATTAAAAGAGCCTTCTATTTTAGCGGAACTTTATGAATTAACACGCTATAAAGACAGAATAAAATACCTAAAAGCTGAGTCTGGATATACTGGGCTATATATTCAATCACTTAAAGAACCACGTTATATTTCGATGCGTTTACGCGCAATTAAACAATACTTCGATGATGTTGCCCTAGTTCAAGTGCACCGTTCGTATTTAGTGAACCCAAAGAAAGTAAGTAAAATAAAAACTATCGCTAAATTGAAATTTGAGCTAGAGCTTGGCTCAGTAAAAATACCGGTAAGTAGAACTTATGTTCCGATGCTGAAAGAGCATTTTCCTCAATGGTTTTCTTAACAGCTTTTCGCTAATCTCACTATCTTTTCACCATTGTATTGATAAAATTTTAGTTCATTTCGTGATTGTAAACTCAATGAATTAATTTCAAAAATCCATATTTAATCAATGGCTTATATTTTAATTTGTTACACCTCATGATAAGAGACTATGGTTGATATATCCTTGTATCTGTGTGCTTGATATAGTCAAAATCAGGGTGACAGCGCTGTCAATTGTTGTTATTAATAAGTTGAAAAATTAACCAAGTAGTGTAACGAACAAAATCCTTGTAATAACACCAAAGCGCCATTGAAAAAAACTATAAGCAAATGAGAGTGGAACATGACTAAAAAATTCAATAGAAATTTATTATCGATAGCCGTTTGTAGTGCGTTAGCTTACTCACATTCTGCCATCGCTTATCAAGAAGAAGCAGACAAGCAAAAAGCTGAAGATGAGAATGTTGAAGTTATTGAGGTTTTGGGGATACGTAAAAGTATTGCTTCAGCTCAAGATCTTAAACGTATGGCTGATACCGTTAAGGATGTTATTACTGCAACAGATATTGGTGCGTTACCTGATAAATCAGTAACAGAAGCACTACAACGCGTGCCTGGTGTTACCATTGAACGCTTCGCTGCTTCAGATGATCCTAAGCACTTTGCGGATGAAGGTACAGGTGTGTTAGTTCGTGGTTTAGATCGCGTACGTAGTGAAATTAATGGTCGAGGTGCATTCAGTGCAAATCCAAGTGGTGGCTTAAGCTATGAAGATTTTCCCGCAGAATTACTTGGTGCAGTAGAAGTTGTGAAAAACCAAACTGCTGATCTTATTTCAGGTGGTATTGCTGGTACTGTTAATCTTATTACGCGTAAACCGTTTGATTCTGATGAACGATTGTTTGCTTTTGGTGCTAAAGCAAATTATGGCGATTACCGTGAAGAAGCTACGCCTTCATTAAATGCGTTATTTTCGGATAGTTGGGAAACAAATTCAGGTAAATGGGGTTTATTAATTGCGGGCTCTAGAACTGAATTTAAAACTAAGGGTGATGGCTTTGGTTTAGGTAATTATCACAGTCGAGGCCCTGTATCAGCTTTCTCTTATGAGAATTGGGGAGAATTAAGAGGGCCTGGTATAGTAGCTGGCCTTTGGGATGGGCCGTGTTCTCTTGCTGTACAGTCTTGGGACGGCACTTGTGAACCATCAAGTCTTTATACCGAAGAAGATGAAGAAAATTATGTTCCCCCATATGAAGGTGGGCCAGTAGAGGGGCAACCAGATGGTGTCACTTATTATACGCCAGCAGCGTTAACAATGACAACGGCAGAAAACGAGCGGAAACGTACTGGTCTTACAGCATCTGTGCAATGGGAAAGCCCAGATGAAAGAACGTTAATCACGGTAGAGCATATTTACTCGAAAGCATCGTTAGATTGGCGCGAATATGTAGTGTTTAACGGTGAGCGTGGCTTTATATCCTCTGTGCCAGATGCTATTCAGTGGGGTGAAGGAAGCAATCGTTACCCATTAACCGTTGATGAAAATGGTTATTTAACATCAGGTGTTGGTGATCTAACAACAGGTCAATATCATCATAATTTCTCTTCTCGTTACAACAATACAGAGAGCGAGATAGCTGATACATCTATCAATGTAAGATTCAAAGCGACAGATAACTTAACAGTTCACTTTGATTACCAAAACGTTGACTCTGAGCGAACTGTTGATAATTATCAGCTAACCGCATCAGTTCGTGGCGGTGCATATACTGATCAATATGCGCCATTTTTCTTAGATCTTCGTGGTGAAACGCCATCGGTAGAGTTTCTCAATAGCGGTATTTCTAATCCACCAGATGTTGAAGGTCCTACGACAAATGATGAAGGCGATCTTGAATTTACTCATCCAGTATTGAGCTTATACTCAGGTTTACCTCAGCTAGAAGCAAACGATGCTGAGTCAGATTCATTTAAACTTGATCTTGAATATGTGATTGAAAAAGGCATATTTACTAAAGTTTACGCTGGTGCGTATTACTCAGATAAAAATTTAATTGCTCGAAATACGGAGTACGAAGGATGGCAACCATTGAATAAACGATGGGTTGCTGAAGAGGCGTATATGTCTTCACCACAAGTAGCTCCTGAGTTATTTGAACGTATTGAATTTAAAGATCATTTCCGAGGTAGTACAGTTCAAGGGCCATTCACTAGCTATTTATTTCCAAGAATGGATCTTACCGAAAACTTTGATCAAACGTTACGTGATGGTTGCGGTACTTATTTTTCATTAGATAATGCTTGGGATCAAAGCGGTGATTGTGCGATTCCATACGAAGACATGACGGGTAGAGTAGATGGACCTTTTGCTGCGCGCCATATCAGCGAAACCAACACACAACGTACAGAGTTTTATTTACGTGCAGATTTCGAAGTAGACATTTCTAATGATGTTTATCTCACCGGTAATGTTGGCTTACGCTCAGTTGATTATGATCTCGAGTCTACAGGTGCAGTTACACTGCCAGCACCAGCGTCTGTCAGCCAAGAAGGGACTGCTCGACGCCAAGTATGGGAAGATCTTTACCCTGAGCTTGTCAGTCTATCAACCGGTGAAGCGTTTTTCTCAACGGTAGATCATAACTACTCAACAGTGCTACCAAGTTTGAACTTGAATTTTGGTATTGGTGACGACTTTGTTGTACGATTTGGTGCATCAAAAGGGATTTTCTTCCCAAGTTTAACAGATTCAGTGAACAAAATGTTTGTCAGTTTAAATGCTGAAAGCGTGCTACAAGATCCTAATTTGGAAGAAAATGACGAAACCAATCCAGTTGTTGATTACAAAAATATTGAAATAACAGCGAATGCTCGTAACCCGTATTTAGATCCTGAAGAATCGGTGAATTTAGATTTAACCGCTGAATGGTATTTTTCTGATACGGGTTCATTGACGCTCGGTTTATTTCGCAAAAAACTAGACGGCATTATTCGAAATAAATCGTTTGCATCAACTGTTGAAGCGAATGGGCAAGATTATACCGTATCAGCTTATGGTCCAAGTAATGAAGGCTCTGGGACTATTCAAGGTTATGAAGTTTCATATACGCAGTTCTACGATATGCTACCTGGTGCATGGAAAGGCTTAGGGTTACAGGTAAATTATACCTATATCAATCAAGATGGCTTAGAAGATCCAAATGAGAATCCATCGGTACAATCGCGGTTCTCAAATGGCTCTTTAGAAGCACCTGACGGCCGTAATACTTTCCGACAATTTAGTAACTTACCCTTGGTAGGTTACTCAGATCAAAACGTAAACATTGTCGGTATGTATGAATACGAAGGTATATCAGCACGTTTAGCTTATACATGGCGTTCTGAGTATCTATTGGCATTGCGTGAATCTACTGAGTTTGTGCCTGTATATTCAGAAGCACAGGGCTTGATGGACTTAAGCATACATTACAATTTAACTGACAACCTTAAAGTAGGTTTTGAAGTGAGTAATGTTCTTGGGGAGGATACAAACACTAAGTATCAGCAAAATCAAGAAGGTACTTTAACTGACGCCTTTACGTTTACGACTGATCGTCGCTATGCATTATCGCTCAGAGGTAGTTTCTAACCATAACCTTGATGATGATATAGGATGCTACGCAGTGTTTACTGTCTAGCATCCTTATATCAATAGGGTGTAATTAGTTAATGTTAAAAACATCAAATCTTTCTTATTAAATAACGCGGTATTAGCATGCAGCAAGGTATTAATTCAATTTGTATCGTAGGTGGTGGAACGGCAGGCTGGATGGCTGCATCGCTATTATCTAACCTACTTAAAGGATGTCAAATTAAGATCACTGTAGTGGAATCAGCAGATATTTCAACTATCGGTGTTGGTGAATCTACCGTTCCTTCTATCATTGACTTTTTAAATGCTAGTCAAATAGATTTGAAAGAATTTATCAAAGCAACCTCTGCGACCTTCAAATTAGGTATTCGCTTTGATGACTGGTACGCAGTAAATGAGCATTATTTTCATCCATTTGGCCATATAGGAAGGTCTTTAAATGGTTTTGATTTTTATCAGGTTTGGCTTAAGTCCTTATCAGAAGGGAATAAAGCTTCCTTGATGGACTATTCCGTTAATGCAGAAATGGCAAAGAATAACCGTTTTGTTCTAAAGCCTAAACAAACGAAAGACTGGGTGATAGCTAACAGTTCGTCAGCTTTGCACCTAGACGCATCTCAAGTCACTCGTTTTTTAAGAGATCTTTGTTTGCAACGAGGTGTAGAGAGAATAGAAGCGACTGTTAATGATGTGGTGCTAAACGAACAAGGCTTTATTGATCAACTGCACACTGAATGTAAACAACAAATCACCAGTGATTTTTTTATTGATTGTACTGGGTTTAAAGCACTGCTTATAGAAAAGGCGTTAGGTATTTCTGTTGAAGAATGGTCACAATACTTACCTTGTGATCGTGCTGTAACTATCCAAACACAAACTGACCAGCCACCTGTACCTTATACCATTGCTAAAGCGCAAGCTGCTGGTTGGTCATGGACTATTCCCCTACAACATCGAACGGGTAATGGTTATGTCTTTTCAAGCAAATATTGCACTGATGAACAAGCAATAAAAACATTGACCAACAATGTACAAGGTAAAATACTTACTGAGCCTAACGTTATTCCATTTACCACAGGTAAAAGAGAAAAAGTATGGCATAAAAACTGCCTTGCACTGGGCTTAGCGGGAGGCTTCTTAGAGCCACTAGAATCAACAGCAATTCATTTAGTCTATAAAACGTTAGTTAACTTTTCTCAGCACTTTCCAGATACTGACTTTGATGAGCAAAACGAACAAATGTTTAATCAAAAAATGGATTTAGATTATTTGGAAATACGTGACTTTATTATTCTGCATTACGCAACTGCACAGCGTGCAGATACAGACTTTTGGCAGATGTGCCAGAAAATGCCAATTCCAGAAAGTTTGAAAGAGATTTTATCCATATTTAAAGAGCGAGGCGAACTTAAAAATGTTTATGGTGATTTTTTCACTAAAAATAGTTGGTGCGCTGTTCTAGAAGGCATGCATATTCGTCCTAAAAAATATTATCCATTGATCGACGGATTTGATCCACAAAAACTCGCAAATATGCTGATGAGAAATGCGCAATTGATTAAAGATACGGTGAGCACAATGCCATTACACAATGATTTTATTCATCAGCATTGTCGAACTATTAGATGAGTTAAATGGGCATAAAAACTTGCTCGCATAACGCTGTTTTCATTAGCTAACGATGGCGTACTTATCGTTTAAGAAAATGGCAAGCTTAAATTATTTTCATCTTAATAAGAGCTTTATGTTGGCTCGATTTGATTCGAATTATTTATTTTGAACTAAAACACATCAGAATAATTGATGAAGTAAACAAGGTTTATGAATTATGTATAAATGTTTAAAAAATATCTTTGTTGCGGTTGGGGTAATGCTAGTTTTGCCTATTAGTGGGCATGCAACGCCAAAGATAATCGGCTATATACCGAGTTACCATGGTATAGAGAGTCAACTTGATCGTATAAATTTATCAAAACTAACGCATTTAACGCTAGCTTTTTTACACCCCAATAAGCAGGGGGTATTTATCGAAAATAATCAACCGAGTTGTATGGCTGGACAGCATGGTTTTCCTTTAAAGATAAGCGAAATTGAGCACTTGCTTAAGAAAGCCCATGATTCAAACGTCAAAGTTCTTGTGTCTATTGGTGGTGCAGCTTACCCACTGTGTGCCGGGGATTGGCGTAAGTTGTTATCGCCGGAAAATCGCGATAAAACGATAAAAAATTTGTTGGCGTTTGTGCATGATTTAGGCTTCGATGGCTTAGATATAGACATTGAAAGTAGAATGTTAACTGATATTGACAACAAAGGGGACTTTTTACCCTTTGTTAAATTACTAAAAGAAAACTTAATGGCTCATGAAAAGATACTTACGGCGGCTACAGGTTCATACCTTGGTGGAATGATACCAGAGTCTACGTTACCTCATTTCGATTTAGTCTCTGTGATGTCTTATGACGCCGTAGGCCCAACCTGGGGAAAGGTTGGTGTTGAACATTCTACCTTAGCGAAAGCGAAGGCTGATTTAGCGTTATGGCGAAGCAAGGGGCTAAGCAAAGAGCAGTTAATATTAGGCTTGCCTTTTTACGGTTACGGCTTTGGAAAATATAAGAAAAATTATACATTTGACGATATTTTAGGTGAATTTGGCCCCAATAAAAGCAAGGGCGACTTAATTGGTACAAATTGTGCCAAGTGTGATTACATTACCTTTAATGGATACCAAACTATCAAAGCCAAAACAGAGCTCGCATTGAAACAAGGTGCAGGTGTTATGATTTGGGAATTATCGCAAGATGTACCTGCTAGCATGGGTTTGCTTCATATTATTAATGAAACGATCAATAACAATAAAAAAGAGAATAGGTGACCACAGTTCACACGTAGGCAAATTAGACTTTCCCTAATATATGCCACCGTAAATACTTCGGTATTTACGGTTTTTTTCATCTTTTCATGTGTTTATAATTTTATTTCTTAAGGTGATTTAGTGTAACATAGTTAAATAAGTTCAATTAATACATGAATATACAAAAGGATTTGAAATGCCAAAACTCTGTTTGTTTTTATTTTTATTCGTCATTAGCTTCAAAATATTCGCTTTTCAAGGTGAATACCTCTTTGATAATCCCACATATACTGATGTTCAACTGTCACCAGATGGAAAGATTATGGCTGTTAAAGCCGAAGTGAAGGGGAAGTTTGTTATTATTTTTATCGATAATAAACAGAATAAACCCGTAAATATTGTAAGTTTAGCTGGTAACCAAGAGGTTGGTAACTTTGGTTGGGTTAATAATGAACGTGTTGTAATGACAATCAATTATCGTAAGCCTTGGGTTAAAGAACTTTCTTCTTATGGAGAACTGTTTGCGATAAATTTTGACGGCAGTCAAAGTGAAATGATTTATGGCTACCAAAGCGGTGAACAACAAGTTGGTTCAAACATCAGGAAGAAGAAAAGCATTCGTGGGTGGGCAAGTATCGTTGATATGTTACCTGAGGACAAAGAGCATATTTTAATATCGTCAACTCCATGGAGTGCTTCTCGTGACAAATTAAGTACAGTTTATAAACTGAACACTTATAGTGGTAAGTTGGTCAAAAAGATTGCTAAAGCGCCTATTTCATATGCTAGTTTTGTGACAGATGTGACCGGAGAAGTTGTGATTGCTACTGGCACAGATGAGGATAATAAACAGCAAGTTTTTATTCGTCGTGGTGAAAAGTGGCAAAAATTATCTCAATCAGGCTTCGGCAAAAGTTTTATACCATTAACGGTGACTAAATCAGGAAAAGAACTCTATGTGCTTGACCGATATAAACAAGATAAAACAGGGTTATTTACCTTTAATTTAGAAGATCTAAGCTTTAAGCATATTTACACTGATAAAAATGTTGATATAACAAACGTCTCACGAACGATTGATAAACGCAAAATTTATGCAATAAGAGTTGATGATGGTCGACCAGCTTATATTTTAATTGAACAAGATCTTGATGAAGCGAGAGTGTTCCGTTTATTAACACAATCTTTTCCAGGGAAAAAACTTGATATTACTAGTCATACCGAAGATGGCTCTAAATATGTTGTAAGAGTTTCCTCTGACACAGATCCAGGGGCTTTCTATTTATTTGATAGTAATACAAATCGACTTGCGTTAATTTTTAAATATTACCCGAAAATTGATCAGCAAAAGCTTCAAGTAATGGAGCCAATAATATTCACATCCTCAGATGATTATAAAATCCATGGATTTTTTACCTCAGCAGTTGGCGGTAATGAAACAAACCCGTTAATAATTATGGTTCATGGTGGACCTCACGCGAGAGATTATTGGGGATTTTCATCACAAACTCAATATTTAGCACTTAATGGCTTTTCAGTATTACAAGTTAATTTTCGAGGCTCAACAGGATACGGTGAAGAATTTAAAGTAGCCGGTTATGAACAGTGGGGTGGAAATATCCAAAGAGATATTTATGAGAGCTATTTGTGGGCACTAAAAAATAATAAGGTTGAAGGAAATAACGTTTGTATTATGGGGGCGAGTTTCGGTGGGTATTCAGCGATTCAAAGTGCAGTAAAATATCCAGATGTTTATCGATGTTCTGTTGCAAATGCAGGTGTTTACGATCTACCACTCTTGTTTAATGAAGGTGATGTGAAAGATTTAAGCTTTGGAGAGAGCTACTTATCAACTACATTAGGCACGGATGAAGCTAAAATGAAACTATTTTCTCCTAACCACCATGTCGATAAAATTAAAGCTGCTTTATTTTTGGCGCATGGTGAAAAGGATGTACGTGCGCCTTATGAACATGTTGTTCTTTTAAGAAAGTCGCTCGATAAAATTAATAAGCCTTACGAATGGTTCGTTCTGGAAAAAGAAACTCACGGTTTTCATGATCCTATCAATCAAACAGCTTATATGAAAAAAGTTGTTCAGTTTTTAAAAGAGCACCTAGATATGAATTGATCTTTTATATATAGGATTAGTTCTCTCGATATCGTTTAGGCGACATACCCACAATTTTCTTAAACAATCGGGAAAAATAATATGGGTCATTATAGCCTAACGATTCACTAATTTGCTTGATGGTATCTGAAGTATTATCTAACTGAAAACACGCTTGTTGCATCTTCATGTTGATAAAATATTGTATGGGTGATGTGTCGGTGAGTTCTTTAAATTTTTTAGCAAAATGAAATTTCGATAATTGGCTGTAATGAGCAAGCGTATCTAAATTGAGCTCTTGATGTAGATTTTCTCTCATGAGCTCATCTATAGCGTCAACACTAAAGTTCGTACCTTTATTGAATGATTCTATCCTTAATTGTAATGCCAGAAAACTTAAGGTTTGCTGTAAAACGTGCACGGCATGAATCACGTTTGTCGCTGTGTAACCTCGGCTACCTAACGCAATAAGGTTATCGTAATCTTTATAGATATTTTCTTGTACATTAACAAAACCTAGGCCATCTTCCATTTTCATTAGTAGGCGTTCTGCAAAGTCATCAGCTAATTTACCAGCAAAATGGATCCAATAAACCGCATTTTTACTTCCCGATTTTCGTTGATATTGAAAATGCTGATTCGGTGAAATTAACACTAAATCACCCCGTTTAACGGTGCGCTTTTTATTTTTGTATACCAGCACACCTTCACCATATTGACAATAAATCAGTTGATGTTGATCGACGTTCGCTTGTTCAATACTTGTCGCAGTTTGCTGTGAGTATTTCCCTAATGCAGTAGGGTACAACCCTGCCGTTAAAGGGTGCACTTTTAATTTCTCTAATAAGAACTTAGGAATGACTAAGCGAATGTCAGAAAATGACCTTATTGTGTTTGCAGTATTCATTTTTAAATGTTTTTGTTGTAAATGACAATATAGTCCATCATTGGGGCAATAAAATCAATGTCTCGCTTGTTTCATATGTGTTTAAATGGTTTGAAGATAAAAACCTAAATAACAAGCAGGCACTAAAAAGCTGATTTTTTCATTGGAATCTAGTTGTTGATTAGCGAAATAAGCAAATGTGATCAATAGTTGTAGTTCAATGCCTGCAGTTCGATGTTGCATTAGTATCAGTAACATTGCTTAACGAAAGAGACCCAAAATGACAACAAAGAGATATCAATTAAAAAATAAAGTACGTGTGGTAACAGCAGCTTCTTTATTTGATGGCCATGATGCCGCGATAAATATCATGCGTAGAATTTTGCAGGCTAGTGGTGTTGAGGTTATTCATCTAGGCCATGATCGTAGTGTAGAAGAAGTTGTTAATACTGCCATTCAAGAAGATGCTAATGCCATTGCTATGACCTCTTATCAAGGGGGTCATAACGAATATTTCAAATATATGTACGACCTATTAAAAGAACGTGGTTGTGAACATATTCGAATTGTAGGCGGCGGCGGCGGCGTGATCTTACCTGAAGAAATCAACATGCTTCATGAATATGGTATTACACGAATTTATTCACCCGATGATGGGCGTGAATTAGGCTTGCAAGGTATGATTGATGATATGATCATGCGCTGCGACTTTAAAACGGGTGTCAATGTTAAAAAAGATGATGTAGCGAATCTAAAGAAAAATGATAAACAGGCTATTGCTCGGTTAATATCAGCGACAGAAAATGCACCAGAAGAAAATAATGCCGCCTTAGATAAAATAAAAAAAATTGCCTCGGTAAGTAAAACACCCGTTCTTGGTATTACCGGTACCGGTGGTGCGGGTAAATCATCTTTAGTGGATGAATTGATAAGACGTTTTTTACTTGCTACTCAAGACAATAAAATTGCGATTGTTTCCGTTGATCCTTCAAAACGTAAAACCGGTGGTGCGCTGCTTGGTGATAGAATACGTATGAATGCAGTAAACAATGATCGTGTATATATGCGCTCACTTGCCACTCGCCAATCAAATTTAGCGTTGTCTGTTTATGTAAATGATACGCTAGATATTTTAAAAGCAGCAGATTTTGACTTAATCATTCTGGAGACCTCGGGTATTGGGCAATCAGATACTGAAATCGAAGAACATTCAGATGTATCACTCTATGTAATGACGCCCGAATATGGTGCCGCTACGCAATTAGAAAAAATAGATATGCTCGACTTTGCCGACATAATTGCAGTAAACAAGTTTGATAAACGCGGTGCGCTTGACGCATTACGTGATGTTAAAAAGCAATATAAGCGCAATCGAGGTATGTTTGAAGCGGGTGATGACGAAGTACCTGTTTTTGGCACAATTGCTTCTCAATTCAATGATCGCGGCATGACAGAGCTCTATAATAAAGTGATCAGTGAATTGGCAAAAAAATCAGATGCCTTAAAAGCTGACATATTAGAGCTTGCAGGTACCCAAGCAGAAAAAGCAAGTGTTATTCCTGGCAAGCGCACTCGTTATTTATCTGAAATTGCAGACAATAACCGAGGGTATGATGAGTGGGTAGAAGCTCAAGCAAAGGTTGCACAAAAACTTTATGGTATTCAACAAGCCATTGATGCGGCTAATGAAAGTAATGAAGAAAGTGGGAAGGAGTTAGCGGAAAACCTTCAAACCTTATTTGATACAGTCGCGCTAGAACTTGATCCAAAAAATAAGCTTATTATCGAACAGTGGCATGAAAAAGTTGAGAAATACAAAGCACCACTGTTTAAATTTCAAGTGAGAAATAAAGAGCTCGCGATTGAAACTCATTCTAAATCATTATCTCAACTTGATATTCCAAAGGTTTGTTTACCTAAATATCAGGGCTGGGGTGATATTCTTAGATGGAGTTTACAAGAGAATGTTCCCGGTGAGTTTCCTTATACCGCAGGTTTATTTCCTTTTAAACGTGAAGGTGAAGATCCAACACGTATGTTTGCGGGTGAAGGTGGACCAGAAAGAACCAATCGACGTTTTCATTACGTATCGAAAGGTATGCCAGCAAAACGATTATCAACAGCGTTTGACTCTGTAACATTGTATGGCAATGATCCTGATATTCGCCCTGATATTTACGGTAAAATTGGTAATGCAGGTGTGTCAATTTGTTGTCTAGATGATGCGAAAAAGCTGTATTCAGGGTTTAACTTAGCTGATCCTGCAACTTCTGTGTCAATGACCATTAATGGACCAGCGCCAATTCTTCTTGGTTTTTTCTTAAACGCTGCCATTGATCAGCAATGTGAGCTTTATATACAAGAAAACGGCTTAGAAGCAGAAGTTGAAGCTAAAATAAAAACCATATACAAAGACAAAAAAGGTGAAAGGCCAAGTTACCAAGGTGCATTACCAGAGGGTAACGATGGCTTAGGTTTGATGTTGTTAGGCGTAACTGGCGATCAAGTGTTACCCGTAGAAGTTTATAACGAGATCAAAGCTAAAACGCTTACACAAGTTCGAGGCACCGTTCAGGCTGATATTTTAAAAGAAGATCAAGCGCAAAATACCTGTATTTTTTCAACTGAGTTTGCTTTACGACTAATGGGGGATGTACAAGAATACTTCATTGATAAAGGCGTGCGTAACTTCTATTCGGTGTCTATTTCTGGATACCATATTGCAGAAGCCGGCGCTAACCCAATCACGCAGTTAGCATTAACTTTAGCCAATGGCTTTACTTTTGTAGAATATTATTTAAGTAGAGGGATGGATATCAATGAATTCGGACCAAACCTGTCCTTTTTCTTCTCAAATGGTATCGATCCAGAATATGCAGTGATTGGGCGCGTTGCACGTAGAATATGGTCAAAAGCCATGAAAATGAAATACAGTGCAAATGCGCGTGCGCAAATGTTGAAGTATCATATTCAAACATCAGGCCGTTCATTACATGCCCAAGAAATTGACTTTAACGATATTCGCACCACGCTACAGGCGTTATATGCAATATATGATAACTGTAACTCATTACATACCAATGCGTATGACGAAGCGATTACCACGCCAACGGAAGATAGCGTACGCCGTGCCATGGCAATTCAGCTAATTATTAATCGTGAGTTAGGACTAGCAAAAAATGAAAACCCTATTCAAGGTTCCTTTATTATTGAAGAATTAACTGAATTAGTCGAAGAAGCAGTATTGACTGAATTTGATCGTATTACAGAGCGTGGCGGTGTACTTGGTGCAATGGAAACCATGTACCAGCGTAGCAAAATTCAAGAAGAAAGTTTGTATTATGAAAACTTAAAGCATACGGGCGAATATCCAATCATTGGTGTAAATACCTTCTTAAGTTCAAAAGGATCACCTACGGTAATACCCGCTGAGGTTATTCGTGCTACTGAAGAAGAGAAAAACTATCAAATTGATATGTTAGCAAACTTGCATACTGCTCATGCAGATAAGGCAAACAAAGACTTATCAACATTACAAGAAGCTGCAATAAAGCATGAGAACCTTTTTGAACATATGATGAGTGCCTGTAAAGTTTGCTCTCTAGGGCAAATTGTTAATGCGCTGTTTGATGTTGGTGGTCAATATCGTCGTAATATGTAAGTTATTTGGCGGCTTTAAATTTATAATTTGAGCGCAAAAAACTAAAGTCGCCTAGTGCTTACTAAAACATTTCGTTATGTTCTTTAATATCTAATTATCATAAAGGGTAAAATTATAATGAATATACCTGAAAAATTTACAGCTTTTCGTATCCATCGTAACGAAGATAAATCTATTCGTAGTGGTTTTGAGCAAATATCGTTAGCTGAGTTAACCGAAGGTGAAGTGGTTATTAAAGTCGCTTATTCCGATATTAATTATAAAGACGCTCTTGCTGCGACGGGTAAGGGTCAAATATTGCGCACTTACCCTTTAGTCGGTGGCATTGATTTATCTGGCATTGTCGTTACCTCTTCAGATCAGCGATTTTCAGTAGGCGATAAAGTACTCGTGTGTGGTGCACAGCTTTCTGAGCTCTACGATGGCGGTTATACCGAATATGCCCGAGTTAAAGCAAATTCAGTTGTTGCATTACCAAAAGAATTAACGTTAAAAGACGCCATGGCGTTAGGTACGGCAGGATATACAGCTGCTATTGCTGTTCAACGGATGGAAGATAATGGCCAAATACCGGAACGAGGCACTATTTTAGTTACGGGTGCAACCGGTGGTGTAGGCAGCATTGTCATTAATATGTTATCAAATATTGGTTACCGAGTTGCCGCTTTAACAGGTAAGCCAGAGCAACATGACTATTTAACGCAATTAGGCGCAAGTGAGATTGTTGATCGGCGAGAGCTAGATATGGGCAAACGACCATTAGAAAAAGCAATATGGGGTGGGGCGGTAGACAACCTTGGTGGTGAAACATTAGCTTGGTTAACAAAAACTGTGGTGCCATGGGGCAATATTGCTTCGATTGGTTTAGCAGCAGGTTTTAAGCTAGATACAACAGTCATGCCGTTTATTTTACGAGGTGTTAGCTTGTTAGGTATAAACTCTGTTGAAATGCCGCTGTCTGTGCGTGACAAAGCATGGCAACGCATTGCAACTGATCTTAAACCTTCGCAGTTAGCCATTATTGCACCTAAAACCATTGCATTTAAAGAAATAGAAACAGCGTTCAATGCCTATATAGAAGGCACTGTAACAGCAAGAACTATTGTTGAAATAGACGCATCATTAGATAATTAGAGGAATTTATGAACATACAAGATAAAGTCATTGTTATAACTGGTGGCGGACAAGGTCTAGGCCGAGCGATGGCAGTAAATTTAG
This sequence comes from Thalassotalea sp. 1_MG-2023, assembly GCF_030546745.1. Classification (GTDB taxonomy): domain Bacteria; phylum Pseudomonadota; class Gammaproteobacteria; order Enterobacterales; family Alteromonadaceae; genus Thalassotalea_C. The sequence continues at coordinate 1,738 of NZ_JAUOPD010000010.1, read as the reverse complement.
CAGAAAGTGGTGCAAAATTAGCGTTAATCGACCTTAATGAAGACTTATTAAAAGAAACAGTAACGTTAATTGAATCGGTAGGCTCAACAGCGAAGTATTATTTAGCAAATGTCACAAATGAAACGGAAGTAGAGCAAACCTTTAATCAAATTAATGATGATTTTAACGGTTTTGATGGATTAATTAACAATGCAGGCATATTACGAGATGGCATGTTACTAAAGGCGAAAGATGGCGAAATCGTAAAGAAAATGTCGCTTGAACAATTTCAATCAGTAATTGATGTGAATTTATCCGGTGTATTTCTGTGTGGTAGAGAAGCAGGTGTCCATATGGTGCAAAATAATCGCAAAGGCGTAATTATTAATATGTCGTCAATTGCTCGTAATGGCAATATGGGACAAACCAATTATGCTGCATCAAAAGCAGGTGTTGTGGCTATGACAGTCTGTTGGGCGAGAGAACTAGGTCGTCATGGTATTCGTGTTGGCGCAATTGCTCCGGGCGTTATACGAACTGCAATGACAGATGCAATGAAACCTGAAATGCGAGAACGCCTAGAAAAAATGAAACCTGTCGGCCGTTTAGGTGAAGCGGATGAAATTGCGCATACCGTGAAGTATATCTTTGAAAATGAATTTTTCACCGGCAGAGTGGTTGAAATTGATGGTGGTTTATCGATGTAACCTGAGCTAAATTTGAGAAAAAGCGAGTTTTACTCGCTTTTTTCAATTAAGCTTGTAAAAACAGAGTTTTCTAAGTCAGTTATGAATAAAGCATTATTTTTAGATCGTGATGGTATTATTAATGTAGACCATGGCTATGTCTATCAACAACAAGATTTTGAATTTACAGAAGGTATCTTCGAGCTTTGCCAGCATGCGACAAAGTTAGGTTACTTGTTAATTGTAATAACGAATCAATCAGGAATAGCGAGAGGAAAGTACACTGAAGCTGATTTTCTGACACTTACCGAATGGATGAAAACTACATTTAATCAACATAATTGTCTTATAACAGATGTATTTTTTTGTCCTCATCATCCAACGAAAGGCAAAGGTGAATATCTTAAAACCTGCCAATGTCGTAAGCCTGAGCCAGGTCTGATCCTACAAGCTGCAACAAAGTATAATATTGATTTAAGCCAAAGTGTGTTTATAGGTGATAAAGTTTCTGACATGCAAGCAGCAGAATCAGCAGGTATTAATAATCGTATTCTCGTTGCCAGCCAATATAATGATAGTTCACTTGAAACAGCCCGTAGTATCACTGAAATAGCAGATGCTCGTGCATTTATTGTATAATTTGTATGATATTTCAGCGATCGAACAGCTTTTTTTAATAATTTGAAAATAGTTGTTGACGGGGCGATATAAATCCCTAAAATGCGCATCCACTTCTCGGGGACAAGCCAAGAAGCTGTTTTGATAAGTTTAGTATCACGAAAGCGGTATAAAACAACAAACCAAACATTCAAAAATAAACGAAAGTTTTTTAAGAAAAAGGTTGACATCAAAACAGGGATGCGTAGAATGCGCATCTCGCTTGAGGCAACGGCCACAAGCAACTAACAAAGCGGTCTAGTAACGAATGTGATTACTATCTCGCGTCGAACAAAGCGTTCTACCATGAACCGTTCGACCTACTTGCTTCGGCAAGCATCTTTAACAATTAGTTATCATGCAATTTGTGTGGGCACTCACAGTGATGATGTTTTACCAGTAACTTAGGTTACAAA
>NZ_JAUOPD010000001.1 GCF_030546745.1 Thalassotalea sp. 1_MG-2023 | reverse complement strand
TGCTGAACCTTGGATGATTGGTAAATCATCACCTGGGAAGTCATATTCTGAAAGAAGTTCACGAACTTCCATCTCTACTAATTCTAATAATTCTTCGTCGTCTACCATGTCACATTTGTTCATGAATACGATGATGTAAGGTACACCTACCTGACGAGAAAGAAGGATGTGCTCACGTGTTTGTGGCATTGGACCATCTGTTGCTGCTACTACTAAGATAGCACCGTCCATTTGAGCTGCACCTGTGATCATGTTCTTAACATAATCCGCGTGACCTGGGCAATCTACGTGCGCATAGTGACGTGACGCTGTGTCATACTCAATGTGAGACGTATTGATCGTGATACCACGCTCACGCTCTTCTGGTGCGTTATCGATTTGTGCGAAATCGCGTAAATCACCACCGTGAGTTTTTGTTAATACTGCTGAGATAGCAGCAGTTAGAGTTGTTTTACCGTGGTCAACGTGACCGATAGTACCAACGTTAACGTGCGGTTTCGAACGTTCAAATTTTTCTTTAGCCACTTTCAATTACCTCTAAGCAGTTTTATAAAAGCTATATTGTTAATAAGTGGGATAAATGAAGAATTCAATGTAGTGGTGCTGATAGGCAGATTTGAACTGCCGACCTCACCCTTACCAAGGGTGCGCTCTACCAACTGAGCTATATCAGCACACGAAATTACAAAGATTGGAGCGGGTGGCGGGAATCGAACCCGCATCATCAGCTTGGAAGGCTGAGGTAATAGCCATTATACGACACCCGCAGTATTCAATCAGAATATCCCTGCAAAATTGGTGAAAGAGCGCGTTAACTATAAGTTGCTCTTCGCCGCATAGCCTAAGCTATGCAAAAATGGTGGAGGGAGGTGGATTATAAAAGGCTCCTGCCTTTTACCCTAAAGGGCCGCTTGCACGTTCAAAATTGTTCCTGACAATTTTGTCGAACTTACGTTCTCATCCAACTCTTTCTCCACATAGTAGCAAGCTACTATGTAAAATGGTGGAGGGAGGTGGATTCGAACCACCGAAGGCGGAGCCGTCAGATTTACAGTCTGATCCCTTTGGCCACTCGGGAACCCCTCCAAATTCTTAATCTCATAAAGAGAATTAATGGTGCCGACTGCCGGAGTCGAACTGGCGACCTACTGATTACAAGTCAGTTGCTCTACCAACTGAGCTAAGTCGGCACTACATTAAGTGGTGCGAATTCTAGAGTAATGTTTTGTCCCTTGCAATAGCTAAAAACAAAAAAATGTCGTATTTTTGTTGTTTGACGATTTTTTACCCAGAACAGCGCTTAATCAGGTAACTTTATCAGCAATATTGGCTCATTCCGTGAAAGATTAGGGCTGGTTCAACATAGTGTTCAAGCGCTAAATGCTGGCTCACATAATCAGCATTACCGCCAGTTAATATAATATTTGGCGTCAACCCTTGTTTAGCACATAGCTTCATACCTTGCTCTATTAACCCTAAGGTAGACATTAAAGCGCCTTGGCTAACTGCCATCGATGTATTGTTGCCCAATGCAATATTATTTATAGCTACAGGCTCGCCATGAATCTTTTCGGCATTATCAAATAAAGTCGACATTTGTAATGCTATACCAGGGATGATCCAACCACCAAGATGCTTACCCTGCTGCGATATACAATCAAGAGTAGTAGCAGTACCTGCATCAACAACCATTAACGATGTACTTGGAAATAGCTTCATTGCTCCAAGCATGGCAAGCCAGCGATCAACACCTAAGGTATCAGGTTTTTGGTAGCTATTAACTAACCCCTTAAATTGAACAGCGCTATGTAACTGATGTACTGGAATATTCTGGTTCTTACACCACGCTATCACGTTTGACAAGATAGTACTTTTTTTCACACTAGCAATGAAGCACTGCGTCGTCTTAGTCGCTGCACTTTTAGAGAGTTGCTGCGTTAACCCATCAACTGAAGCTGTATGAATGGATGATAAAATACCCGCATCTAAGGTGGCGTACTTTATACGAGTATTTCCTGCATCGACTAATAATTTCATGCAAGGCCTCTTAAACTCACTTCTCCACCATAGATAGGCTGTACTTTATTGTCCACCTCTAAAAGTAACGCACCTTGGCTATTTATACCTCGGCAGATGCCATGGGTTTCATTAACACCAGTTATTAACTTAACAGGTTGATTAATAAATTGATCCCTTGCTTGCCAATCTTCAACCATATCGACTAAGCCTGACCTTTCATGTTGGGATATTCGATTGCGTAACTTATTAATAATACACGCCGTTAACTGATTTCTCTCAATGGTGTTATTTACATGTGATTGAAGGTCTGTCCATTGTTGATCTATTTTATCCGTGACATTATTAGGCATATTAACATTTACCCCTAAACCAATTACACAGTGACATGGATCTAACGCTTGCCCTTCTAATTCAATCAATATACCGGCTAATTTCACACCCTTTAAATAAATATCATTAGGCCATTTAAGCCCAACATCAATATCATATAAACTTTTAATCGCATCACTAACCGCTAGTGCTGTCACCATACTTAATCCCATGGCGGCAGACATCCCTTGCTCTAAATACCAATACATTGACATGTAAACGTGGGAACCAAACGGTGATACCCACTCCCTGCCTCTTCTTCCCCGGCCTGCAGTTTGACATTCAGCAATACAAACTTGACCACGTGTTAATTGAGAAGGAATTCGGCGCATTAATTCGCTATTTGTTGAATCGATAATCACGTTAGTTTCAATGACAGTGTCTGAATAAGCTTGATCAATATATTCTGAAATCAGCCGTTTATCTAACATGTTTATTGGCTGTGCCAGTCGATACCCTTTACCGCTAACTCTAAAAACATCAATGCCTAACTCACCAATGCCTTTAATATGTTTTGATACTGCAGCTCGACTGATACCAAAACGTTCACCCAATGATTCACCAGACACAAACTGTCCATCAGCTAACGCTATCAGTATTTTTTCTTTTATAAGGTTAGCCATTAATTCGTTATCTCTGGAATGGATGTAAGGCCTTGGTGATCAACAATTCGTACTTCAGGAGCCAATAAAATACCAAATTTGGCTTGCACTTTTTCCATGACAAGTGTCGCTAACTCAATGATACGCAGACCTTTTACATGCTTATAATTAACCAATACTAATGCTTGATTATGATGTACGCCAACACCATTTTCACGGTACCCTTTCAATCCAGCATGCTCTATTAACCAACCGGCAGCAAGCTTAAATGTTTGCTCAGTCACTTTAAATGCGGGCATGTCGGGATGTTTTGCAATTAATGTGTGATAGACCTCTTTACTTATCATCGGATTTTTAAAAAAGCTGCCTGCATTTGGGAGTTTGTTAGGATCTGGAAGTTTACTTTCACGAATGGTTATCACCCTTTCCATCACATCTTTTGCTGTCAGTTTTTCTTGTTCAAAGTTTAGCCCTTTATAAGAAAGCTTAGGCTGAAACTCTTTGGCGAGTTTTAAAGTCACACTGACAATGACTCCCTTTCCTTGTAATGACTGTTTAAAAATACTGTCTCGATAGCCGAACTCACAAGCCTTGTTATCGAGCTCTATCACTTGTTGCTGTGAAAAATCGAACCAAGAAACAGATTGAATAACATCTGACAATTCAACACCATATGCACCGATATTTTGTACGGGTGCTGCGCCGACACTACCAGGGATTAACGCAAGGTTTTCAATGCCATAATAGTTATTTTCCACACAATATTGCACCAACTCATGCCAATTTTCGCCACAACTTACCGTTAAAAGCACAGCATTTTTTATCGTGGTAATTGATTTACCCATGAATTTAGGACGAATAATTAACGGGGCTTGATTATCAATAAACAAAGTATTACTACCTTCACCAAGTAAGTAAAAATTGCCTTTACAGGTTTGATACGCCTCTGTTAATTCTTCAAGCGTGCTGGGTTCAAAATATTGCGGACAAACAGCCGGCACCTTAAAGGTGTTATGATGAGATAAATTAAATGATTGCTGAATTTGCATACACGCTGAAAATGGATGGTTTGTACTAGTGTAATAAAAAACAATCGGCGAAGGAATGTTTATGCCAATTGAAAATAAAATTCAAATACTAGCCTTGCTTTCTCATGGGTAATTTAATGATATTGGCCATATCGTTGTAATATTTATTGTGATATTTATCAGTATCGATATTTTCACTCTGATTGATCACAACTCCCTGAACCGGTGCATTAGCTTGTTTTAGTAATCTTAATCCTGCGGAAATTTGATCACGCTTAGTTTTACTGCCGTGAACCACATAAAGTACGCTGTCTACATTCCGAGAAATGATCACCGCATCACTGACGGCATTCACAGGTGGTGTTTCAATAATAATGCGATCATAAAAATTACCAAAGACTTTAATCAGCATATTAAAACGCTTCATTGATAAGAAAGCCAAAGGATTCGCCGGTGTAATACCTGAGGTTAAAATATCTAATTTCACCTGACTGTCTCTAACGATACACTCATTAATTTGGTGTGTTTTCGCTAATAAGTTAGAAAGCCCTGGTCTATGAGGCGGTAAATCTAAATTTTTATACACGGTTGGGTGACGCATATCAGCTTCAATGAGCAAGACTTTTTCCATTTCACTAAATGAACGCGCCAGTTGCAGTGCAACGGTTGTTTTGCCTTCATTTGGCACAGAAGAGGTTATCGCGATAACTTTCGGTGGTTTCTTTTCAGCATTAAATAATATGGCTGTTCTTAGTGTTCGAACCGCCTCGGTAAAGCGATTATCGTTGAAATAATCCAACTCAGTACTTTGTTTATTTTTACGCCTAAATTTAGGTAGCACAGCCAGAACAGGCGCATCATTAAAGTTTTCAAGTTTGCGACGAGAGTTCAAGGTATCCATCAACAATTCTCGCATAATAACAATGATTGAAATAACAGCAAAAGCTAGTATAAAACTCATGATCACCATGAGTGAACGGTTAGGCGCTGACTTATTTTTTGGTGTGATCGCTTTATCAATAAAACGAACATAAAAGTTTGCTTTATAATTACCCATGGCGTCAGCTTCTTTCAGCCTAACTAAATAATTACTGTACAATTCTTTATTGGTATCTACTTCACGCTCTAGCTGTGAAAACTTATTTTGTAATCGTGTTAAACGTAAATAATGTTGTTTCGCTTTGTCTAATCGCTGATTAATTCCTTTGACCTTTTCCAATGCATTTAGGTAGTCTTTTTCTAAACTCATAACAATTTCATCAACGGTTTCAGCCATATTAATACGAATAGCATTAAGATCAGCTTGAGCGGTTATTCGTTTAGGATGTTTAGGACCATACCGCTGAGAAAGCTCATTTAATTTTCGCTCAGCCCGCTCTTCACTGATCCTTAGTTGACTGAATGCAGGTTTATTCGTGATTTTTTGCAATTCAACTAATTGCTCAACACTCGATTTATGTTTTTGAATATAGTCGTAAGTTACCCTTAGATCGTCAGTGTCTTTAGACATTTTCAATGCCGCAGAGGTTAGTTCAGTCAATTCAGCAGACACTAGCCCTGCAATTCCTCGAATATCAACAATGCCCTGCTCTTCGCGATACGTTTGCAATGCACGCTCAGACGCTTCAAGTTTTTTTCCTAGCTCTTCTAGTTGATCAACTAACCACTGTGACGTTGCTTCTTTTGACGCTCCATGAATTTCATCTTGATAATGTAAATATGTTTGCCCAACTTGATTCGCGACCTGCTTGGACAGTTCAGGAAAGTACGATTTAAAGGTAATGTTAACTAATTCAGTACCTGCTATCGGTTTAATGGTCAATCGTTGATGGAATTCACGTACGGTTTGGTCAATCGTTGGTGTAGTGTCTTTACGATAAAGTTCTGCTAGAAAGGGAAGTTTGTCATTATATTTTCCGCTGTTAAATTCTTCATGCTCTGTCAAATTTAATCGTGAAATTACTCGTTCGGCAAATTTTCGCGAACGCAGTAATTCATATTGCGTTTGAATTTGTTCTTGGCTTGCGCTGGATTCATTAAAGGCATCATTAATAGAAAGCGTATTACTCGGCTTATTACTCCCTATTTGTAAAATGGCGCTGGCTTGAAACGACGGTTTTAATAATGATGAATAAAATGCAACGATACAGGTAATAAGTAATGTAAAGAATACTATTTTCCAACGACGCGTCCATAGAGGGCTTAGCACCTCTTTAAGAGCCACTTCATCTTGCGTTGGGTTAATAGGCGTTACATCGTGGTTCATCAAAAGAAACTTTGCTCAATTTCTATAATATCGTCGGGCAAGATGACTGTTGCAACATTAGCTGACATAACAACCGTTTCACCATTTATAACACGTGAAACCTTCCAGTTAGTTTTTGAGGCTCTAGCAGCTAAGCCTCCGGCTATCGCGATAGCTTTATCAAGCGTTAAGTCATCTTGAAATGGATAGCCGCCTGGCTGTTTCACTTGGCCATGAATAAAAAAAGGTCGGTATTCAATAATAGATACCGTGACTTGTGGATTTATTAAATAATCACCCAGTAGTCCTTCTTGGATAACTGCCGCAAGTTTCTTAGTCGTTAAACCATGTACGTCTATTTCTTTCAAAAAAGGAAATGATATTTTCCCTGTTTTGTTGATTTTTACCTTTGTGGTTAAATCAGGCTCATCATATACCGTGATTGCAATACTGTCGCCAGAGCCTAATTGATACTCCGTCGCAGCAGCAAAATTAGTAAACAACAGTAAAAATACAATAAAAAAGCGCATGGTTTATCCACTCGTTAGATTGTGATTTTAATTCCCAAAGAAAAGCTATTTCTTTGATATTCAAAAAGCATATCATCGGCATTAAGATCGCTTAATTGATAGTTCAACGTTAGCGAGACCCTATCTGACATTAAATAATCGACACTTATTCCAGCACGTAAATAATTTTCACTTTTGCGTTCATCAGGATAAACAACTTCTTCTTGGTTTATCCCGACATTGGCAGATAACAAGAAATAGTCACTCAACTGCTGTGTGAACTTCACCACATGTTTATCCACCAAGCGATAACTATCATTTAGTCTATTAGCTGCTGCAAAATCACGCTCAGAAGCTAACGTGACATTGGTAGATTCAGCTGGAGACCAATGCCAAGAAACACGCCACTTAAAAGCGCTGTCATCATCAAAGAGCGGCTGATCAAAATGAACATTTTGATAACCCAAAAGTAAAGAAAACTGACTTACCACTGACTTAGGCCACTTCATCCCTATTAACGCGGTTAATTTTGTATTGTCGTAAATCGGTTGATGCTCGAAGTCTATCTGCTGTATCTCTAGTGCACTTGATAAAAAGCTGCCACCCGCTAATTGATAATCAAAGGTAGCATTTGCAAAAAGTTTAGCTTGATCAAGTTGATTGGTAACTTGTCGTCTTGTCTGATATTTACTTTGCATTGCACCCAGTTCTACTGCTAATTGCGCTGTTGAGTAGCTACTACCATAACTGTATCCAACCGAGAACGTAGACTGTTGTTTTTCGTCGCCTTTATGTAAACTTTGTGCGTTACCTAAAGATAAACCCGTGCCTCTGTATTCATAGGTTTGTTGATAGCCAGCTTTGATAGACAACGTTTTATTATCTGCCAAACGGTACAAATAACGTGGAGCAAGCCATACATTTGAGTGGTCGTCTTGTTCAAAATAACTAAATTTGTTTAATTGTGTTTTTGCATCAAAAGAAAAGAGTTGTTTGTCAGTAACAAATTGAAGGTATAGTTCAGGGCTTAGCGACCAATAATTAGTTCGTTGTTCATTAGTGTTATCAAACAAAAAGTTGTCAACTGTGCCGAATTCACCACTTAGTGAAAGATCAAATTGATTTCCTTGCGGTAAATCAGACGGTTGTTGCGCCATTGAGCAAAAAGCACTTAGCAAAAAGCTGCCAAGAAAAAATGCTTGTTGTTTAGTTATCATACCCGATAATTCTTATTATTATGTTAACTGTATTTCAGTTACCGTTAGCGTTGTTATTAATCAACATCCTTGCGGCTAATTGCCCTTTACTTAGAGCTTGTTACTTATAGAAGTAACAATTTTGTTACATTACCTTGTTCAACAGCATAAAGCAAAATTTCAACAACAATTGACCATTTTTTTATCGAAATTGCTAAAAAACAGGGTCTAGGGCTTTTAAATTGTTCGAAATATATATTTTTATCTTGATATTACCCAATAAACTAAAGCTACTGTAGCGTGATGTAATACCAATCTGAGTTGCGTTTGTAGCTAGAAATGAGATAAAAAAATACCGCCATAATAGCGGTATTTTCAGAATGTGATGTTCAATTAAACTGTCAATATATAATCTTTCTGATGATTAAGCAGACATTATTGAACAAATATCAACAAACGCTAAATTTCTTTCATCAACACTTGTGATTTTCGTTGAAAGTTATACATTTGTTTTTTGCCTTCAGGTAACTTATCTAAAGGTTGTTCAACAAAACCCTGCTCCATAAACCAATGACCGCTTACCGTGGTTAACACGAAAAGTGATGTTAATCCTTTGGATTTTGCACGTAATTCTAATTCACCCATCAAGCGTTCGCCACGGTTGCCACTGCGATATTCGGGATGAATTGCCACACAGGCAATCTCTCCTGCCAGCGCTTCTTCGTAAGGATATAATGCAGCGCAAGCTATGATAACATCTTCTTTTTTAAGCACAGTGAAGCGATGTATTTCTACTTCTAATAACTCGCGAGAACGCTTAACTAAAATACCTTCTTTTTCAAGTGGCGCAATTAATTCCAATATACCACCTACATCATCAATGGTTGCGGTACATATTTGCTCTTTATGATCTTTTGCGATTAACGTACCAGCGCCGTCACGAGTAAACAGCTCTTGCAATAATGCAGTATCACTTTGATAGCTAACACAATGACAACGTTCTACACCATTTTCGCCACAAGAGATGATCGCTCTGAGTAATAATTGACGAACATGACAATCATTTTCATCGAGTAATGTTTTGACAGTGCGAACACTACAGCTACGGATTAAATTATTATCACCGTCTGTTAGGCCTTCATCTTCAGTAAAGGTGATCAGCTTATCTGCCTGCAACGCTATCGCCGTTTGCGTGGCAACATCTTCCAGTGCAAGATTGAATACCTCGCCCGTAGGTGAATAGCCAATCGGTGATAACAGCACAATCGAGCCAAACTCAAGTTGCTGTTGAATACCTTCAGCGTCTATTCGTCTCACTTTTCCGGTGTATTTATAATCAATGCCATCACGCACTCCCATCGGCTTCGCGATAACAAAGTTGCCTGTGCTCACACGAATTTGCGAGCCATGCATGGGCGAATTAGCTAAGCCCATGGTTAATAACGCTTCAATATGTAAGCGCATTGAACCCGTGGCATCTTTCACCGCAACTAATGTTTCCGCATCAGTAACACGAATATTATTCTCAATAATACGCTCAATATTCCGTCTTGCCATGCGATCTTCAATTTGTGGTCGAGCGCCATGTACCACCACTAGTCTCATTCCTAGGCTACGCATCAAAGCAATATCATGGATAATATTAGCAAAATTTGGATGCGTTACAGCCTCGCCACCAAACATAAGCACCACGGTTTTACCTCGATGTGCATTAATGTAGGGGGCAGCATTTCTAAACCATTTCACGTAACTTAAATCGTTATTATTCATGCATATATCACTTGTTCAGCCAAGAACATGCTCTTGGATTACTTACTTGGATCCACATTATATTCCATCGCCACTTCATCAGCAGGGTCTTTATCTGGGCCTGGTTGGCTATCTTCAATAATGTTATCCGCTAACGAGCCTTTATCAATCAAGGCAAAACCTAGTTGATTAAAATAAGTGGGTATGTAGGTGAGTACGATCACTTTTTCTAATTCAATTTGATGCGCAAACTCTAATAAGTACTGAATAAGTGCTTGCCCTTGACCACGTTTATGTTGATCTTTATCAACCACAACAGAGCGAATTTCCGCTAAACCTGTTTGATAAATATAGAGTGACGCACACCCCACAACATTTCCATCGAGCTCTGCAACCACAAAATTTTGAATATCATGGATAATATTGTCACGAGAGCGCGGTAATATCTCGCCTTTTTCTGCCCAATAATTTACCAGTTTAAAAATAGCATCAACATCTGGCATACGTGCTCTACGTACCGACATAGCTGCCGCTCGTTGCGCATTTAAACGCTGCTGTACTTGCTTTAATGCCACTTTTATTTGTTGCTTACCTGGCGCGCCCACAACTTGTTCATTTAAAATTTCTTCATTACCTGACTGCGTTGTCGCTAATGCTTTTTCTACTTGCGCACGCGATGTACCGCCAAGGGCTTCACGTTTATCTAATGTTGATTCAATTGAGAGATGTTGATAAACATCATTTTCAATTTTTTCACTAAATGTTTGCAACTGAGTAAGGGTTAAATCTTCTAATGGAACGCCTTTGTCAATTGCGGCAAGTACCACTTCGCCAACAATATGATGCGCTTCACGGAACGGAATATCTTTTCCAACAAGGTAGTCTGCAAGTTCAGTTGCATTAGCATAACCTTGCTGTGCCGCCGCCAATGTTCTACTTCGATTAACTTTTAAGCCATCGGCAACTAACACTGCCATTTCCATACATTCTAACCATGTATCCATGGCATCAAAAAGACCTTCTTTGTCTTCTTGCATATCCTTGTTATAAGCAAGCGCTAAGGCTTTCATAGTGGTCAACATGCCAGTAAGCGAGCCAAAAACACGCCCAGCTTTACCGCGAATTAGCTCACATGCATCTGGGTTTTTCTTTTGTGGCATTAAAGAGGAACCTGAACTAACAAGATCACTCATTTCCACAAAGCCCGCTTCTCCCGAGTTGTAGAAGATCAGATCTTCAGCAAAACGGGATAAATGCATCATTGAAATACTCGCAGAAGAAAGTAATTCAATAACGTGATCACGGTCTGAAACTGCATCTAAGCTGTTCATCGTAGCCTTTCTAAACCCTAAGCGATGTGCCAGTGAATTCCGGTCAATAGGATATGCCGTGCCTGCCAGTGCTCCAGAACCAAGCGGAGAAACATCTAAACGATATATCGCATCTTTTAACCGACCAATATCGCGGTTAAACATTTCTACATAAGCTAAACACCAGTGACCAAATGTTACGGGTTGTGCCCGCTGCAGATGGGTATAACCTGGTAATACCGTGCCTTTTTCACGCTCAGCAAGGTTCATCATCGCTTGTTGTAAATTAACTAATGCGATAAGAAGCTCACCGCCAGTTTCTTTACACCACAGCTTTAAATCAGTGGCAACTTGATCATTACGACTTCGCCCCGTATGAAGTTTCTTCCCTAGATCTCCGGTTTTTTCGATCAGTTGAATTTCTACCCAACTGTGTATATCTTCGGCATCTGAGGCTAAGATCTGTTTTGGGTTTTCTTCAACAGATTGCTTTAATTCAGCAAGCGCCGCCGTTAAGCGTGTTAACTCATCGTCGTTTAAAACGCCAACTTCATGTATCGCTTCTGCCCACGCCATTGAACCAACAATATCTTGCACCGCCATACGATAATCTACCGGCAATGAATCATTGAACTTTTTAAATTGTACGCTGGCTTTTTCTTTAAACCGACCGCCCCATAATGCCATGATATTATTTCCTTTTGATTACTTAGCGTCTTTCTGTGAAAGTGCAGTTATTCTACTTGATAAGCTAAATAAACGAATAAAGCCTTCTGCGTGTTTTTGGTCATAAACATCATCAGCACCAAAGGTAGCAAATGCTTCAGAGTATAAGCTATTTGGTGAACGACGCTGGGTAACTGTTGCATTACCTTTATACATTTTAACCACTACATCACCGGTTATTTGTTCTGCAAATGACGCAGCGGCAGCTAACTGAGCCTTAGCTAATGGCGTAAACCAACGGCCATCGTAGATAACATGTGAAAACTCTAAGCCAACTGATTCACGAAACTTTAATGATTCTTTGTCTAAAATTAAGCTTTCTAAGCCTTTATACGCAGCCATTAACACCGTACCACCTGGAGTTTCATAGCAGCCTCGAGATTTCATCCCGACTAAACGATTTTCAACAATATCAATTCTACCTACACCATGTGCTGCGGCTTTATCGTTAAGGTACATCAGAGCTTCATAGGCGGATAACTTTTTATCATCAACGGCAATAAGTTCGCCTTTTTCAAAGCTAAGTGTCACGGTTTCTGGTGTATCTGGTGCATCCATCGGATCAACCGTCATTGTCCATACTTCTTTTGATGGCTCACACCATGGATCTTCTAACTCACCGCCTTCATGAGAAATATGCCAAGCGTTAGCGTCACGGCTATAAATTTTTGTCAGTGATGCAGCACACGGAATATCACGTTCTGCCAGGTAATCAAGTAAGTCTTCACGCGACACCATATCCCATTCACGCCATGGTGCAATAACGGTTAATTCTGGTGCTAGCGCGGCAAAACACGATTCAAACCGTACTTGGTCATTTCCTTTACCTGTACAGCCATGACATACCGCATCAGCCCCAACTTTTAACGCCACTTCTACATGCGCTTTAGCGATAACTGGACGTGCCATTGATGTACCTAACAAGTACTGACCTTCATATACTGAACCGGTTTTTAAAATCGGATAGATATAGTCTTTCACATACTCTTCTTTTAAATCAACAACATGGCACTCAGAAGCGCCTGAAGCGATAGCTTTTTCTTTTATGCCTTCTAATTCTTCTTCACCTTGCCCTACATCAGCACAGAACGCGACAACTTCGCAGCCGTCATAATTTTCTTTTAACCATGGAATAATTGCCGATGTATCTAACCCACCTGAGTATGCTAATACTACTTTCTTAATTTGTTTTTTCGCTGCTAAAGCCATTGTTCTACCTATTAAATCTGTTTTACAAAATTATTTACTGTTCACTGATCAGTGACGTTAGTACGGCGCATTGCGCCCACATTCTATTTTCTGCTTGTTGAAAGACCACAGACTTATCTTGGTCATCAAAAAGTGCTGTGGTTATTTCTTCTTCTAGGTGCGCCGGTTGACAATGCATCACTAAACTTGCTTGTGCTTTGTCCATCAATGCATGATTTACTTGATAAGGATGAAACTTCTCTAGTAACGCTTTTTTATCTTCGTCACCTTCGTTGCCCATTGATACCCAAGTATCTGTATATATCGCGTCTTGTTTACCCAGTTTGTTAATATCCGTAGTAAAAATAAATGAAGAGCCACTTTGCTCTGCAAGTTTTTCGGTGCTGTTTAACATTTCTTGCGATGGGCCATAACCTTCTGGGCAGACCAGGGTAAAATCAACGCCGAGTATTGCCGCCATTAACATTAACGAGTTTGAAACATTGTTACCATCACCAACATAAGCGAGCTTAATCATTGATAAATCATCAAAATGTTCCGCTAACGTTACAAAGTCAGCTAACGATTGGCATGGATGATACACATCACATAAGGCATTAATAACAGGTACAGAGCCATGTTCAGCCAGTCCCTGTATTGATTGGTGTTCAAATACCCTTGCGACAATAATATCTGCGTAACAAGATAAATTTTTAGCGTAGTCACTAACCCGTTCTCGTTCGCCTAACTTTCCGTTTTGTTGACCCAAATATAGGGCGTGGCCACCGAGTTTATTTATCCCCATGTCAAAACTTACATGAGTTCGCAATGAAGGTTTTTCGAAAATCATCGCTGCTGATTTGCCCTTCATCACCTGATTAAAAGATGAGGGTGTTTTTTTTATTTCTATCGCCAATGCAATTAACGCTTGGATCTGCGCTTTGGTTAATTGATCGTCAGCTAAGTAATGGTTCAAAGCCATGGTAAAATCCTAAAGTATCAAAAAGAAAAAACATTAGTTTGCTTCTATGCGGGTGCCTATTTGTTCGCCATTTAATAGCTTTGCTATTTGTTCTGGCTTTTTCCAGCTGGCAACCGCGATACTTCGTCGTAGTTGTTTCGCTGCATACAAAGCAGCATTAACTTTAGCTGTCATACCGCCGGCAATAACGCCTTGCTCAACTAATTGTTTAGCACGGGTATTATTCAATGAATTTAAATACTGACCTGACGCGTCTTTCACGCCATCAACGTCTGTCAATAAAAGCAGTTCAGCATTCAATAGTTGGCAAATAACAACCGCTGCATCATCTGCATTAACGTTGACTAAATCGCCATTTGATAGCGCACCAATAGAAGAAATAATCGGTAAGAAATAGTGCTTTAGTAAGTTATCTAACAATGTGCTGCTGACCGCTTTAGGCACACCCACTTGACCTAAGTCTAACTCGTGTAAATCACAGCTCACCATATTACCATCTTGCAACGATAAACCCACACCCGTTAATCCTAAGCTGTTTGCTTGGCTGACAATGGTTTTATTCACGGTTCCAGCTAATGCACCTGCAATTAATGGCATTTGTGCTGCTGGCGTTACACGTAACCCGTGTTTCTTCTCGGTTGTAAAACCTGCCTGAGTTAACATTTCATCGACAACGCAACCTCCGCCATGAACGAGTACGACAGATTGATTATTCAAAGTAGCGATTACATTAAGCAATGCATGTAACGCAGAGTCATTTTCAAGGATAGCTCCGCCTATTTTGATCACTAAAGGTTTTTGTGTTATCACCATTAGTGATTGTCTCCCATGATCAAGCCGTACTGACTAGGTAAGCCTAATATAATATTGGCACACTGCACTGCTTGGGATGCCGCACCTTTCAATAAATTGTCAATCGCACAACTTACCACAAGCACTTGTTTTTCTTCATCTACACACCAGTGAAGATCTGCGTAAGGAGAATGAGCAACGTTATCAATTTTTGGCCATTGAGGTGTTAAACGTACAATTGGTGAACGTTGATATGCACTTTCATAAGCTTGATTCACCTGTTTCAAAGTAACACCTACATTCAGTGATAAGGTAATTGTTACCATTAACCCTCGCTTATACGGCGCTAAATGCGGGTTAAAAATGACTTGTACGCCTGCTTCTTGGCTAATTTCAGGTTGGTGACGATGTTGTAATATATTATAAGGCGTTAAACTCACTTCATTAAAACTCGTGGCAAGATTTGCTTTTCTGCCTGCGCCACTAACGCCACTAATACCATTAACCACGACTAAGCTGTTTGCTTGTTGCAGGTTATTTTCTATTATCGGTTTTAACGCTAATAAACTCGCGGTTGGGTAACATCCTGGTACGGCAATTAAGTCGCTCACAGCAATTTCAGCTTCATGCCACTCTGCTAATCCATAGACGGCTTTTGAAAGTGATGTTAAGTCTTGGTGTTCGAAATGATAATACTGAGGGTAATCTTGGCTGTTCTTTAAACGAAAACCACCTGATAAGTCGAGAACTTTAACACCTTTAGCTAAAAATGCATGCGCCCAATCTGCACTAAATTCATGAGGCGTTGCAAAAAACACGGCATCTAAACCATCTGCATTAGCTTCGATCCATTGCGCAGAAAATGCAACTAGAGGAGTATCACACACACCTTTAAAGCGTGGATGCAAAGTTGAAAAAGCAACGTTAGCAGACTCACTATTCTCAGAAACAAGTAAATGCTCAATCGACATTTTTTGATGTTGTGTTAGTAACGCCACCAATTCAGCGCCAACATACCCACTTGCACCAACTACTGCTACTTTCATACTACCTCAATATAATTGCAATTTTATTCACTAATAATAAACACAGTATCGAAAATATACCTTATGATAATAAGGTTTACTTTTATTCTAATTCCTTCAACTAATACTAGCCGAAGACAAGATAAAATCGTACTGCCTAGCGAAATCTTCAAATAAGTTTCATTTAGTAATAGCCAGAATTGTTCCGGTTCATTACACTAGAAATGCATTCTAAGTTAAAATGGGTAGTTATGCAACAAAATAGCATATATACCCACTAAATTATTATTGGTGATATACACATGCGTCAAATTCCTAATTTTATTGAAGCTTTACAATCACTTATTGCTAGTCCTTCCATTAGTTCAACACAGGAAAGCTGGGATCAGGGCAATAAAGATATTATTAATCTGTTGGCAACTTGGTTTGAAACACTACAATTTACCGTGGATATTCAACCAGTCCCGGAAACACGAAATAAGTTTAACTTATTAGCCAAACTTGGTTCAGGTGAAGGAGGTTTACTTCTGGCCGGCCACAGTGATACTGTACCTTTCGATGAAAATCGCTGGCAATCGGATCCTTTAAAAGTATTAAGTAAAGACGACAAATTTTATGGTTTAGGCACTTGCGATATGAAAGGTTTTTTTGCTTTCATTCTACAAGCCTGTGAACATATAAAGCAGCATGAATTAAAAAAACCGTTATATGTGTTAGCAACAGCTGACGAAGAAACCACAATGGCGGGTGCTCGGTATTTCTCAGAAAATCAATTCATTAAACCTGACGCTGCCATTATCGGTGAACCAACAAACTTAGTGCCTGTTATAATGCACAAAGGACATATGTCACATCGAATTACCATTAAAGGTAAATCAGGCCACTCAAGCACACCCGCATTCGGCGTAAATGCGATAGAAATAATGTACGAGGTCATTGCGGCATTATTAAAGCTTAAAGAAAAACTGTCGTTAAATTTTCAAAACTCTGCCTTTGACGTGCAATCACCAACATTAAATTTGGGGGCGATTAAAGGCGGTGATAACGCCAATAGAATTTGTGGATACTGCGAGCTCGATCTAGATATGCGTTCATTACCAGGAATGACCGATAGTGAGCTTATCCAATTATTAGCAGAATGCTTAGCACCACTAGCAGAAAAATACCCTGATCGCGTAGCGTTTGATGAACTTCATCCGAGTTCACCAAGTTTTGAACAAGCAAAGGAAAGCGAACTTGTAACTGTTGCAGAGCAAACATCAGGTCATCAATGTTGTGCTGTAAACTACGCCACTGAAGCCCCCTTTATTCAACAACTTGGTTGTCAAACCATTGTGATGGGTCCCGGTTCAATTGCGCAGGCACATCAACCCAATGAATTCTTAGCATTCTCGGAAATTACAAAAACACATCAGCTACTGCAACAATTAATAAAACATTATTGTTATTAAGCTAAAAGGGCTGAATAGGTTTTTACGTTATTTCTGCCAGCTGATTTAGCAGCATACATTGCTTTATCAGCGTGGTTGATAGACGTTTCAATATCATTAAATTCGCGTACTTGGCAAACACCAAAGCTAGCGGTGATATTAATGCACCCTTTTTCAGAGGTTAAGGCGATATTTTCAGTTTCGCTACGCATTCTTTCTGCAACATGTTGTGCCTTACTTAAGCTTGTTTGCGGTAATAAAATCACAAACTCTTCGCCGCCATAACGCGCCAAAACATCTTCTATACGCAAAGAGGCCTGCAATACGTTTGAAAAAGCTTTAATTGCGTTGTCACCAGCCTTATGACCAAATGAGTCATTAATGTCTTTAAAGTGATCAATATCACACATCATTAAGCATAAAGGTTCGCCATGACGTTCACTGGTTGATAATGCAAGTTTTGCTTGTTCAAAAAAGAAACGTCGATTATATAGGCCCGTTAATGGATCGGTTGTAGCTTGAATTTCTAATGCTTTACGTGCGTCTAACATATAACTGGCAAAAAGAAAGATAGTCAAACCTGCCATGTATGCTGGAGCAAAAACAAATACCACCATCATAAACTTGTTGTATAACCCAGCTTCTACCACACCTGTTACGCTAACAAGGTTGATAATTAATAACACTGCATGTACAAATAAAATTGCTGCCATGCCTTTGTCGCCAGTATTGACACCATCTTGACGATTTAACAATGCATAGGCACAAATCAAAGAGCAAATAACATTGTAGCTATATGCAAACTGCACACTATATGTATTGATAAAAACGTCCATACATAAATAGAGTGTCGTTAAGCCATATACTACTTCTTCAGGTAAACGACTTTTACAGCGCCATAAAATACCTAACGTTAAACTAGCATTTGAAATGGCGAAAAAGATGTCAGTCAGTAAATCATTAAATGGTGCAGGTTCACTAACAAAATTAGATATAGAAATAAAAAAAAGAATAGCGGAGAAGTAAAAAGTTCGAAAAGCAATTCGCGCTGGTTTGTCTCCTGCTTTATCATGAAAAAGCAAAGACGCAAAAAACATTACTAGTGAAATTAAAATAACCGCAAGTGCGATCTCTACATGTGTGCTCATACTACATTCCTTGTTCGTCACCACATTATATTAGCATAAATATTCCTAAATACATGACTAATTAGCCGGTTTTATTCCAAAGTTTTTGGTGATTAGGTAATCCAAAAAACTCACCTGCATGCCAACACCTTGGTAGCAGATCTAATTGTTTTCTTTCTTGATAGTTAGACGCTAATTTTTCTAAAATTTCATTTAGACGATCTTTACTTAATGCAGCGAATTTTTTTGCTGTATCAGTATTGTACAAGCTGATTTCACCTACTATTTCAATGTCTTGCCCATGACTAATAAAGGTTAATCCTCGGGTTGCAGCCCGGCATAATGGGTGTTTCGGATCTTTAGGATAAAGCTGGTTTACGATAGCGTATTCATAATGATCACCATTTTTTCCGTCGGAATCTTTAGGAATAAACGTAACGCCAAACCCTTGTGGAAAATCCCCTGTTATTTTTCGTAATGTATCAACAACTAGAGGGCTACAGGCACCCCGTTCAGCATTTTGATTTAACGCCTGATACACTTTTGGCAGTAATTTATAGTTATAGCTGTCTTTTGTTGACAAAATAATCGATGTATAAATTTGTGGTACTTTGATTAAGTTACCAACGCCTAATTTAGGTGCTATTGCACTTTTTAATAAATGCTTAATGAATATTAACTTTTTATGTTCAGCGACATTAAACTTATCTCTATCGGCCTTAGAATTACCAACATAAATAGGAGCTCCAATACCATCAATTAGAAATTTAACCGTTTCTCGGTAGTTAATTTGCAACAATGCTTTTCGTTCTTCTACAGGTAAAGTGCGATGTGGATCTAAGCTTCCATCTGCGCCCTTTACAATTCGCTGTGCTTCAGGGTGAAAGTGCCCAATATCTTGCAGTAGGGAAGCCATAATCACGGGGATTTTAACGTTTTCAATAAATGTTTCATGGATGTCTTTATCATGTTCTTGCATCGTTTTAAACGCATCACCTGATAAAGCACCTAGCACTGATTTTACATGTCCATCATTGGCTACCATGACTTGATCAATACAAAGTTGATCGAGCAAGCGTAAAGTCAACACTGATTTATATAAAGGCTTACTACGCTCATTTACTTCAGCAACACGTTTTCCTGCCGTGGGACATAGTAATTGAATAGTACCGAGCATTTGTGCAGATTTTCGAATGGTTTCAGCAAAAGTAGCACCTTCTGTTAAGGATAGGATTTCCTTACATATATTATAAAGGTATTTGTATCTGTCATTGCTTTCAAACTTAAATTCTTGCTTGATATCACGATATTCACGTTCGAGTTTATCAAGCTGCCGCTTCGCGCTGGCATCTCCATTTTGAGTATTCAAGTCATTGATTTGCTGAGTTAAGTTATCAAGCTTGTGTTGATAAAACGGCTGTTTTTCATAAAACTCTATTGCTTGTTCAAGCAATGAATCTTTCAATACACTGCGGCCATACAGTTTATTTAATAACGCTTTGACTTGTAATGTAAATTTGGTGTCTATTTTGTTAGCCATATATAATACTTTGTGTCTGTAGAGTCACTATATCCCCTAAAACTTTACTTTTACCTATTAGACCAACGCCTTCAATCATACGGATATTTCGCTTCTATTTGCTAACTATATGGTACGATGAAACACAGTTTAGATAATAAACATGCTAAAAAATAATATGAACAGGCACAACAGTTTCATCGTGATTGTTAAGTAACTTACTACACGTTATCGTTTCGTATAATAAGCCAACACCATTATACATCGTTATTTTCTTCGATGCCCTTAAGTTTAACAACAGATCTACGATTCACAAGTTGTTGACACATCGCCACAAGATCAGAATGCAATCCACCAGCAGTGACATCTCTACCAGCACCAGGACCTCTGATAATAAGCGGATTGTCTTGATACCACCCACTTTTAATTTGAAAAATATTATCGCACGGTGTTAAATTTGCAAACGCATGTGTATTCGGTAATACCGCTAATTTTACTTCGGCATGAAGTTTTCCGTGTTGATCAGCCGAAAAATTCGCAATATATCGAATACACGAATTTTTATTATTAGCATCGGTTAACGCTTGTGCAAAAAACGTATCTAACTGCTCAGCTGACGCTAGAAACTCTTGAGTCGATAACGACTGTAATGTATCTGGTACTAAGTCTTGTCGAGAAATATCTGATAACGATAAATTAAAACCAGCGGCTCTAGCAAGAATAAGCAGCTTTCGTTGAACGTCTCTGCCAGATAAGTCTTCGCGTGGGTCAGGTTCAGTGATCCCTTGCGCGAGTGCATCAAGCAGTAAGGTAGAAAAAGGTACACTGCCATCATAAGTTTGAAATAACCATGATAACGTGCCTGAAAATATGCCCGATATTTGGGTGATTTTGTCACCACTTCGATTAAGGTCTTCAATCGCATAATTTACCGGTAATCCTGCACCAACCGTGGTATTACCTAGCCAAATGCTTTTATTTTCTCGCGATGTATCAACTAAACACTGATATTCTTCAGTAGGTGAAGAAGCAGCCCACTTGTTTGCACCAATAATATGAATACCTCGTTGGAAGAAAGGCAAATATAACTGGCTAAACGATTCGCTTGGTGTGATGTCGATAACAATTAATTCGTCATACGGATGGTTACTTAACCATGAGAACAACAACTCGTTATCATAACTCTGCGCTTGTTCAGCAAACAAATCTAATGCTTGATTTACTTCAATACCGTCAGTATTTACTAATGCTTTACGAGATGAAATTAACCCAACTAAATGCACATTTTCTAATACTGCGATTGATGTCAATTGTGCTGGTAACATTTCTAGGAAGCGTTGACCAATATTCCCTAAACCTGCAACCACCATACCGATATGGCGGGCATCTTTTGTCATTTCATGGTGTACATTATTTAGTAATTCAGTGGTACAAGGATTGATTAATATGGCAATCAGACTATGTGCACTTTGTGAATTGACAACAGAAAAACAAGATTGGTGACGCAGCGCACGTTTAAATCTGGCCTTTACTTGTCCTTGTTCAACAACTTTATGACCAACAACGGCAAGAATAGCGCATGGAGTAAAAGACACTTCTGTATCGTGGGCAGCTAACCATTGACTTACCCCCTTCTGTTGTTCTTGTTTAATAACAATAAAGCCTGCTTTGGTATCAGCACCTAGTGCATTGAAAACACGCTCAGCTTGAACACCAGAATCCCCAACAAAGCTCTCTGATTGCGCCAAAATTAAATCATTGGTATAGGTAACAGATAGCTCTTGTTTAGCAATTTGCCCGAATTTTCCAATTTCAGTACCAGGTACATTAGGGTCAAAGCTACTTGCTACATGTAAATGTGTATCAGTTGCCGTAATAGGTTGTAATGTTTTAGCGTGTAACACAGGGTTGCCGAGTCGGCCTAACTCCTTTGCCACACCATTAGGTAGGCGGTGTAATTTACGAGCTTGCGGCACAACACGTGGATCTGCACTATAAATACCATCAACATCTGTCCATAAAGTCACATTATTTGCCGCAGCTAGTGATGCTAAAATTGTTGCGGAATAATCACTACCATTACGCCCTAACGTACAGCTTTTACCTTCGATATTTTTACAAATATATCCAGTGACAATCACTAGCTGATTAGCTTTAAGACACTCTTTGAATTGCTGCAAGCTCTCATCTCGCTCAACAAAGCAATCTACTTGATTATTTATCACGAGAAAATCGCGCGCATCAAGGTAATAACTTGGACAAACCGTTTCGCTGAGCACTGATGATAATAATCTAGCAGACCATATCTCTCCGTACGCCAGTAAATCTGCTTCATATTGCTCTGGAGTTGACACCATCCATTGTGTAATTTGTTCAATGTCCTCGGCAAGTAGCAAGGTTAATCGCGCTGCACTAGCAGCATTTAATAACTGATTGATCAAACTTGCTTGTTGTTCTTGCAAGGCTAATATTTGTGTCGATAATGAATCTTTTTGGATGAGCGCTTGGTGATAAATTTCAAACAAAGCGTCAGTCGTATCTCCATTGGCAGACACAACAATAACATCATTTATTTGGCAATGTTGGCGTATTATGTCAACTACACGCTCAATACACTGTACTGATGCCAACGAACTACCACCAAATTTATGGACATTCGTTGCATGTTTCGCTAATTGGTTTTTATCAGCACTAAATTGTTCAACTACGTTAGTTTGATTCATTACTTCTTCAACTTAATTCGGTAACTAGACTTTTTGGCTTGCGTTTAAGCCATGGTTTAAATCAGAGAGAATATCTTCACTATCCTCTATTCCAACAGAAATACGCACCAATGATTGGCTAATACCTGCGGCAATTTGTGCAGATAGTTCCATGCCCGCATGTGTCATTGTTGAAGGATGACTAATTAAACTTTCAACTCCGCCTAACGATTGTGCCAGCGTAAATAAAGACAGATTGTCGAACAGTATTTTTACAGCCTCTACACCACCTTTAACTTCAAAGCTCATCATCGAACCATGCGCCATTTGTTGTTGCAAAGCGATACTATGACCTGGGTGATCTTCAAAACCAGGATAATATACCCGTTCCACTGCATCATGCTCACGTAAGAAATTTGCGACTGCATCGGCATTTTCTTGATGTTGCTTCATGCGAATAGGTAAAGTTTTTAGCCCTCTTAACGCTAAAAAACTATCAAATGCAGAGCCTGTAATGCCAATACAGTTCGCCCACCACGCTAGTTCTTCTCCAAGTGCTTGCTCTTTTGTAACCAGAACCCCACCAACTACATCACTGTGTCCGTTGATAAATTTGGTGGTAGAGTGAAAAACAATGTCAGCTCCTAGCCCGAGAGGCTGTTGTAAAATTGGAGATAAAAAGGTGTTGTCTACGGCGACAAGTGCATTGACCTCGTGACTTTTTTTAACCACTTGTGCGATATCGACAATACGCATTAACGGGTTACTCGGCGTTTCTACTAGCACTAATTTAGGTTGTTGTGACAAGGCCTCTTTGAGTGCTGTTTGATCATTTTGATCTACAACCAGTAATTTGAATTGGCCTCGCTTAGCTAAATGGGTAAATAATCGATAACTACCACCATAGCAATCATGTGGGATTACCACTAAATCGTCCGTTGATAATAATTGACAAATTAAATGAACTGCTGACATGCCCGTTGAAGTCACTATACCTACCGAGCCGCCTTCTAAACTGGCAATCGCTTGAGCAAATGTAGCGCGCGTTGGGTTTCCCGTACGAGAATAGTCAAATTGGCGTTTATCATTAAAGCCTTTCAATGCATAAGTGCTTGAAAGATGTATGGCAGGGATCACAGCACCATGATGTTGATCTGTATTAATACCAGCTCTTACCGCAGTGGTTGCTAATTTGCTATTTTTCATATTTCTTCACCTTTTTGCTACAGTTACCAATCAAATAGATGTTTGGACGTCCAAAAGTCTATACGTTATAAAGCATCGGATCAAGCACTTTAGACATCTAAACTTCTACACATTCATATTGACTAAGATGCTACAAACAGTAAAATCAACGTAATTATGTATTATAGGTAACTAGAGGTCTTTCATGGCTGAATGGAATGGCGAATATATCAACCCGTATGCTGAACACGGTAAAAAAAGTGAGCAAGTAAAAAAAATCACCGTGTCGATTCCAATTCGTGTGTTAAAAGTGTTAACCGACGAACGAACACGTCGCCAGATTAATAATTTACGTCATGCAACAAATAGTGAATTACTATGTGAAGCATTTCTGCACGCTTTCACTGGCCAACCATTACCCAGCGACGAAGACCTTGCCAAAGACAATGAGCACAGGTTACCTAAAAGTATTCGCGATGCTTTAGCTGAGCAAGGCATTACTGATTTTAGCGTCTTTGAAGATGATGAAGATTAAAAATAAATCTTTATTCAGCGTTTGCATTATCAAACTCAGTCATAATATTTGCATCGTTACTTAACGCATTAAGTAACGATGCATTAGTCGCTAGTCTTGATATTTTTCTGGTAATGATAATGCAGCAACGCCAGACTCAACCGCAGCTTGTGCCACCGCTTTAGCTACCCGATGACATAACCTTGGATCCATAGGCTTAGGAATAATATAATCTTTGCCAAATGATAGTTGCTTATCACCACTTGCTGATAATACTTCATCAGGTACTGGTTCTCTTGCTATTTCACGAATAGCGTGTACACAAGCCACCTTCATTTCATCGTTGATGGTACGCGCACGTACATCAAGTGCACCTCGAAAAATAAAGGGGAAACATAACACATTATTCACTTGGTTAGGGTAGTCAGAACGGCCCGTGGCAATAATCACATCGTCTCTTGCGGCCAATGCAATTTCAGGCTTTATTTCAGGGTCAGGGTTTGAACAGGCAAATATAACAGGGTTTTTTGCCATTAATTTTACCTGTTCCGCTGACAATACATTTGGACCTGATACGCCAACAAAAACATCTGCACCATCAATGACATCATCAAGGGTTCTTTTATCCGTGTTGTTGGCAAAAAGTTTTTTATATTCATTTAGATCATTACGGCGAGGATGAATAACTCCTTTCGTATCTAACATATAAATTCTTTCACGCTGAGCACCGCAATTAATCAATAATTCCATGCAAGCAATAGCAGCTGCGCCCGCCCCCATACATACAATATTTGCATGACGTAACTCTTTCCCTTGAATTTCAAGCGCGTTGATCATACCCGCAGCAGTCACAATGGCGGTTCCATGTTGATCATCATGAAACACAGGAACTTTACAACGTTCTATTAAGGCCTTTTCAATTTCAAAGCATTCAGGTGCTTTTATATCTTCAAGATTGATCCCACCAAAGCTGTCTGCGATATTGGCAACTGTAGTAACAAATTCTTCAACTGTTTTATGTTTTACTTCTAAATCAATCGAATCAATATTTGCAAAGCGTTTAAAGAGTAAAGATTTACCTTCCATCACAGGTTTTGCAGCCATACCACCTAAATTACCCAAGCCTAAAATTGCCGTACCATTGGTAATTACAGCAACGGTATTTCCTTTAGCTGTATATTGATAAACAGCCTCTGGGTTTTCGGCAATCTCTCGCACTGGTTCTGCAACACCAGGGCTATATGCTAATGCTAAATCATGGCTAGTTTCTGCTGGTGTTGTTAATTCAATGCCGATTTTCCCTGGTTTAGGAAACTGATGATAATCGAGAGCTTTTTGGCGAAAGTCCGTCATGGGGTGTCCTTGTGCGTTATATTAAAAATTAAAGTAAAGTTATTGTTTTTATTCTTTCGAGCTATAGTAAAAGATCTTCTTAGCTCTTAGCAAGGCCGACCAGTCGGCCGATAAAGCGCATTGAATTAAATCATAGTCACTTTTCTTACCTAATACACATAACAATCGTTAATGCTCAATATCTTAACGTTGAATAATGTTGTTATTTTTCGTTCAAAAATCAAAAAAATGAATTTAAACGGGGTAAAATTGTCATTTAAGGTTCGTTAACCAATTTAAACTCGTAATTTTTTAACATTTACATTCGGTAGTATCACAGTTGTTTTTACGTGGGTATGCTTTATTCTCGCTATATTAAAAAGGAAAAGAATATAAGAAAGTTGAATGGCTAGGCTATTTGTTCTGCTCATTTTTTTTATATGCGCTAATATCATCGATATGATACTTTTTCTTGAGCTTTTCTAACAAAGCCTGATTATTCAAGAGGAATTGATCAAACTCTTTTAATACTTCAGGATAATGAATTGTAGACAGGTGATAACTATATACTTCGTGAGGCAGACTCTCATCAATCACTAGTGCTCCTTCTTTATTTAACAAACGTAAATGATGCTTAACCACCGCAGGTTCTATGTTCAACGCATCTACATAACCATGCGCAGCTTGTTTAACAATATTTAACGTAGATGGGCTTTCAACAACTTCAGTATTACCCTTTTCGATTAAATCTAACCACAAGGTTGGATGAAAGCCAAATATGGTGCCTAATTGTTTAATTTCTTCACGTTTACGGCCTAATTTCTCTACTGGCACTATCGCTGCAGCTAACAGTTCAACAGTAGGTAAACTAAATTTTAAAAGCGGATAATAACTTCGGCCGCTTGTCCAACGTCTATTGTCTGGGTATTTAAAATCAATCGCATTTTCTTTATACCAGAAGTTCGTGCGCTTAACTGGCAGGGCTATATAGGTAAAGGTATAACCTTTAGACTTTGCAAACGCATCAAGAAGATCTTTAGTATGGCTGGGGTTAGGAAAGTCATACAAAGGGTAGAAAGAAGTGTTTTGAACCCCAACCGTAAACTCTTTCGCCGTTAAAGGTAATAACAGCATTAAAAAAAATATTATCGATATCGCTTTCATTCACTACCCTCACCTCTTAGATCTAGTATAGAACAAAAACAATTGAATGTGCGTGAAGGCAATTTATAAAGTGAACAATCATGATAAACACCATATAAAAAAACCACCAAAATGGTGGTTTTTAAAATGATAAAACGCATTCGTTTATTTGAACGGATTCACTTTTATAATAGTTTCAACACGATCAGGTCCTGTTGAGATTATATCTACTGGAACACCTGTTATATCTTCAATGCGCTTAATGTAAGCCTTTGCATTTGCGGGTAACGCATCATAGCTAGTTACCCCAACGGTAGAATCATCCCAACCCGGCATTTCTTCATATATTGGCGTAACGTTTTCGTAACCTTCAGCTGCCGTAGGTGATACAGTGATCACTTCGCCGTTCTCAAGCTGATAACCAGTACATATTTTTAACGTTTTTAAGCCGTCTAACACGTCTAATTTGGTCAAACAAAAACCACTTATTGAGTTTATTTGTACTGCACGATGCATAGCAACAGCATCAAACCAACCACAACGGCGCTCACGCCCTGTAGTTGCTCCAAACTCATGACCAACCGTACCTAAATGATGACCTATTTCGTCAGCTAGTTCTGTTGGGAATGGGCCTGAACCTACACGTGTTGTATAGGCTTTGGTAATACCAAGAACATAATCAAGATAACGTGGTCCAAAACCACAACCTGTAGCAACACCACCAACGGTAGTATTTGACGAAGTTACGTAAGGGTAAGTACCATGATCGATATCAAGTAACGTGCCTTGGGCACCTTCAAACATGATTGAATCACCATTTTTACGTGCTTGATCAAGTAATTCTGGTATATCTGCAATCATACCCTTGATCACCTCACCAACTTCAAGTGCGTCTGCTAGCACTTGTTCAAAGTCAACAGGCTCTACTTTGTAATAATGAACTAAAGAGAAATTATGGTATTCAACAATTTCTTTAAGCTTAGCTGCGAAAGTTTCAGCGTTTAATAAGTCGCCTACACGTAAACCGCGACGCGCAACTTTATCTTCATAAGCGGGGCCAATACCACGACCAGTAGTACCAATAGCTTTGTTACCACGTGCTTTTTCTCGCGCAGCATCTAATGCATTGTGGTAAGGAAGAATAAGTGGACAAGCATCACTAATTAAAAGACGTTCGCGTACAGGTACGCCGCGTTCTTCTAACATGTTCATTTCTGTCATTAAGGCTTTTGGACAAAGCACAACACCATTACCAATCAAACACTTTACATTTTCACGTAGAACACCAGAAGGGATAAGATGAAGTACGGTTTTTTCACCGTTAATCACCAAAGTGTGACCTGCATTGTGCCCACCTTGATAGCGCACCACATATTTAGCTTTATCAGTAAGTAAATCTACAACCTTACCTTTACCTTCGTCACCCCATTGAGTGCCGAGAACAACGACGTTTTTACCCATATTCACATATTGGAAAGAAAATTAGGCGGGGATTCTACCAAAAACCCTAATTGAGGCCAAGGAATTATTTGGTGGTTTTTAATACGATTTTAAAATTTAAAAGAATCAGAGTTACTTATCAGCAAGATTCTTTTATTTTAATAAAACAACCATAAGACAAAACAACCGATTAAAGCGACAATTATTCCCATCGTACGGATGTTCGTGGGACTTTCTTGTGTTATTTTCAACACATAATTCCGCCACTTATTTGGGAACAAGGCTGGTATCAGCCCCTCAATTATTAATGCAAGGCCAAACGCCGTTAGCAATAATTCAACAGTCATTATATTCCTTATAATAAAAAGGCCATGATCATTAAACTGAGCATGGCCTTACAACTTTAACGTTAACAAATTACTTTGATTTAGCTGTATTCTTCAAATAACGGAAGAAGTCACTATCAGGTTTCACAACCATGATATCGTTTTTACTATTAAAGCTGTTTTCATATGCTTCTAAACTTCTTACAAAGCTATAAAATTCGGCATCTTCTTTAAAAGCATCCGCATACACTTTTGCCGCTAATGCGTCACCTTCACCACGAATTTCAAACGCTTCTTTTTGCGCGTTAGCTAACATAACCGTTACTTTTGCATCAATTGTGGCTCGAATA
Source organism: Thalassotalea sp. 1_MG-2023 (assembly GCF_030546745.1). Taxonomy (GTDB): domain Bacteria; phylum Pseudomonadota; class Gammaproteobacteria; order Enterobacterales; family Alteromonadaceae; genus Thalassotalea_C. Next base: position 308,333 of record NZ_JAUOPD010000001.1, on the reverse strand, counting down.
ATCTCTGCCTGCTCTTGACCTTTTGAACGATGTTCTTTTGCTACTGCGGTACGTTCAGCACGCATTCGATCGTAAATTGAATTACTTACTTCTGTCGGCAAGTTAATGGCTTTAACTCGCACATCAATAACATCAATACCTAAGTCTTCACGACTACTTTCAGCGCTTTCTAGCGCTTTTTTCATGATAGTGTCACGATCGCCAGAAACTATTTCTTTAATGGTGCGGGAACCAAATTCAGTACGTAAGCCATTATTAATTTTCTGTTTCAGTAATGCTCTAGCATTTTCTATAGAGCCTGAAGTACGTAAGTAATACGTTGAGAAATCAACAATGCGCCACTTCGCGTATGAATCAACCATTAAATCTTTTTTCTCTGATGTAACAAAGCGATCAGGTTCTTCATCTAACGTTTGGATACGCGCATCCATCTTACGAACAGATTCAATAAACGGTATTTTAAAATGTAACCCTGGCTCATAAACCATCATTTGGCCGGCATCGTCACGTTTAATTTTTGAAAATTGAAACACAATGCCACGCTGACCTTCGAATACAACAAAGACAGCAGAAACTGCTAGCACCAACAGGGCGGCAATAAGGGCAATAATAAAGTTTTTCATTGCTTAATTTCTCCCATTGTTGAAGCGATCAGCACGACCTGAAGTAGACGGCGCTGAGTTCTTAGAGGAATGTGGTGTTGTCACAGGTTGACTCGACTGATTATTCACTCTTGGTGAATTCGCTGATTGCTGTTGAATAATTTTATCGAGCGGCAAGTACATCATGTTATTACCACCATCAACGTCGACCATAACCTTACTGGTATTGCTGTAAACCTTTTCCATCGTAGTTAAATATAAGCGTTGACGCGTAACTTCTGGTGCGGCTTTATATTCAGGCAACAATTTTGAAAAACGAGCAACCGAACCTTCAGCATCTAATACGGTTTGCTCCTTATAGGCTAACGCTTCTTGTTCCATTCTCTTAACACGGCCACGAGCACGTGGCTCTATACCACGAGCATATGCTTCAGCTTCTCGTAAAAACCTAACCTCATCTTCTTGAGCTGCAATAGCATCATCAAATGCATCTTTTACTTCTTCTGGAGGACGAGCATCTTTAAAGTTAACATCAACAATTAAAATACCTAAATTGTAGGGTTCAATCACTTTTTCTAATTCTGTCCAAACCGCTTGACGCACAATTTCACGCCCACTTGTTAGCACATCATCCATGATTGAATGACCAACAACATAGCGTAATGCACTATCTAATGATTGGCTTAAGCTATCATCAGCATTGGTTACGCTAAATACATAGTTACGTGGGTCAACAACACGGTATTGAATTTGCATTTCAACACGTACTACGTTTTCATCTTGCGTTAGCATAAACCCTGACGCTGGAAGATCTCGTGTTGTTTGAATATCAACAGGGATCACTCGTTCAACGAATGTCCACTTCCAACGTAAGCCTGGCTCTACTGTGCCAGCATACTGACCAAATCTTAGTACGATACCTTTTTCAGCTTCTTTGATGGTATAAAAACCACTAAACGCGTACACAAGTACTGAAACAATGATGGCCAGCGCTAAGCCGATTGATGAGAAGCTTTTACCGCTACCACCAGAAGACTTGCCGCCAAATACACCACCAAACTTATTACCTAAATCTTTGATTAAATCATCTAGATCCGGTGGTCCTTGGTTTTTACCACCTTTATTTTTCCAGGGGTCTTTATCATCTTTCCCTGGTTCGTTCCAAGCCATAACGCTCTCCGCTATTAATACTCTATGCCTATAAATGACATATTAAGTCAAGAATTGCTCTAATATATCAGTCTGTTAACTTTCGATAAAGCGTTCTATGTGCACTTCATCTTGTTTTCTTAATTTATTCCACTCTTGTTCCGGTAATTTTACCTCTATTAAACAATTACCTTGTTCATCATATGACTCTCGTTCAATGCAGTTTAAATCATATAATTCACCGCGTAATTTACCGTATGCTGGTGGTATTTTTAAACTAAATTTAACGATTTTACGAGCCATACGCTCGCTTAATGCCATGAATAATAAATCAATGCCAATACCCGCTTGCGCAGATAACCAAACACGAATTGGTAACCCTGATTCATCACGATCTATTCTAGGCTCACCATCTTCGAGCATATCAATTTTGTTGCAAATTAACAGCTGAGGTACATCACCAGCGTCTATTTCATCAAGAACAGCTTGTACCTGTTCAATATTTTCTGAACGTCGTTCATCTGCAATATCAATAACATGAAGCAGTATTTCAGCCTCACGTGTTTCAGTTAATGTCGCTTTAAATGCAGCCACTAAGTCGTGAGGTAAATGGCGAATAAAGCCAACCGTGTCTGCTAATATAACCCGGCCAACATCTTCTACCTCAATTTTTCGTAACGTTGGATCTAAAGTCGCGAACAGTTGATCGGCAGCATAAACTCCCGCTTGGGTAATGCGATTAAACAAGGTTGACTTACCTGCATTGGTATATCCAACTAACGACACCGTTGGAATTTCCGCTCTATTCCGAGCCCTTCTACCTTGCTGGCGTTGTTTTTCAACTTTTTCTAAACGCTTACGAATGTTTGTCATTCTTTCTCGAAGCAAGCGTCTATCAGTTTCTAATTGAGTTTCACCAGGTCCTCGAAGACCAATTCCCCCTTTTTGACGCTCTAAATGCGTCCACCCTCTGATTAGTCGCGTACTTATATGTTTAAGCTGAGCAAGCTCAACTTGCAACTTACCTTCATGCGTACGAGCACGTTGGGCAAAAATATCGAGTATTAAGGTTGTACGATCAACTACACGACACTTACATAATGCTTCAACATTCTTTTCTTGAGATGGGGATAAACTGTGATTAAAGAGTACGACATTTGCTTGATAACATGTCACTGCTTCAGCGATTTCTTCCGCTTTACCACTCCCTACAAAGAATTTTGGGTGCGGTGTAACGCGCTTACCTGTTACAACAGCAAGCGATTCTATGCCAGCGGAGCCTACAAGCATTTCAAACTCTTGTAAGTCTTCGCGGGCATTTTCGTCTGGAAAATCTACATGAACAAGTATCGCTTGTTCACCTGCTTGATAACGATCAAACAAATGAACAACTCCGAACAATACGAGTTACTGCCATTAATCTTCGTTTTCCACTGATTGATTAAAACCAGTTTGACTAGCTTGTGGTGCGGTATTTACTGCACGAGCTGGTACAACCGTAGAAATGGCATGTTTATAGACCATTTGACTTACGGTGTTTTTTAATAAAATAACAAATTGATCAAATGATTCTACTTGTCCTTGTAGTTTGATGCCATTCACTAAGTATATTGCTACTGGAATGCGATCACGACGTAACGCATTTAAAAATGGGTCTTGTAAAGATTGCCCCTTTGCCATTATTTGGCCCCTTTTGTTATTGTTGTCAAAATCAACGAGTAATACTCACTCAAAATTTAATATTTAAGCAGATAGTCAAAAGAGTAATTTAATCAATACTATCTGCAAAACTAATTATACATCAATGTTTACACTTTGCTTACTGCGTTTAAAATTTCTTGAAGATTGTTTTTATTCTCCATCGCTAACCAAGTAAGTGTTGGCCAGTTACGTAACCATGTTAACTGACGTTTTGCTAATTGCCTAGTGGCACATATACCTTTAAAAACCATTTCTTCATGACTACATTCACCCTGTAAATATTGCCACATTTGACGATAACCAACACAACGAATAGAAGGCAGGTTTTCATGTAAATCGCCACGTTCCTTTAATTTAACGACCTCTTGCTCAAAACCTTGAGCAATCATTTGCTCAAACCTCAGTTCAATTCGAGCGTGTAAATCTTTACGTTCTTTCGGTGCAATCGCAAATTGTAAAACATTACCGGTTAGTCTCTCACCTTTTATTGCGGTTAATTGTGTCAAAGTGTTACCGGTAATGCGAAATACTTCTAATGCTCTTGTTAAGCGTTGCGGATCGTTCGGATGAATACGCTGCGCAGATTGCGGATCAACCTTTGCTAATTCATCATGTAACCCTTGCCAACCTATAACATCTGCTTGTTTTTCAATCTCAGCTCTAATTTTGGCATTTGCTTCAGGTAATGGCGAAATACCATCAATTAAGCTTTTAAAGTACATCATAGTACCGCCAACCAAAATTGGTATACGACCTTTGGCGCGTATTTCAGCAATTTCTGTTAACGCGTCTTGGCAAAACTCAGCAGCAGAGTAACTTTCACTCGCATCTTTAATATCGATTAATCGATGCGGATAACTCGCTTGCTCAGCTAATGTTGGCTTTGCCGTTCCAATGTCCATATCCTTGTATACTAGCGCAGAATCTACACTGATGATGTCACAAGGTAATGCATCATAAAGTTCAAATGCTAATGCTGTTTTTCCTGAAGCCGTCGGCCCCATTAAACAAATAACTGGCGGCAGCTCATTAAACGTAGATGACATATAAGAACTAATTGGCCTGCTGTAATTGCTGTATAGCTGATGTAAGGTCTATCGGTAGTGTTTTCAAGACTTGCTGTTGTTTATTTTTTTCCGGAAAATAGTGTTCGAACTCTTGCAGCAACTTGTTAATGTCTGCTGCTTGAAAGCTTGATGGTATTGCAACTTCTGCAAATGCTTGTTGCCAGAATATTTCACTCGTTAAATCAAGTTCACTCGCACTAAGAGTTTCTATTAACGCCAAGTAACAATAGCTAACGTCTACATGTCGTAACATTGCCGGAAACTGCCTTATTTTTACCGCCTTATCGCCAATAAGCTCAACCACTATGCCTAACTGCTCAAGTTTTTCTTGATGGTTGTTCACAATGCTTCTATGTGTCTCATCAGCGTTCACCTTCACGGGTAATAGCAAAGGTTGACTCGTGATACCTTTTGGCCATTGTGACGACACTTTTTCTTGCAGAATTTTCTTAGCTAGCTGTTTTAGACAGCAGAATTGAACTTGTTGCTGATCATCAACAAACAGTCCATAGTGCGGTGCGACAAATAACCAATTTTTTGTCGTCGCTTCTAAAAGTTGCTGGGGTTGCTCAGTCACTGGCGTCATTAGTTGTTGATAATTTTCAGCTGCATTTAAAGGCACTTGCGACGAAAACGGCTTTTGGCTGGTTGCTCTGTGGCTAGATATCGAGCCTGAGGACCTCAAGGGAGCGATATAATCCTGACTCTTTTCTGCAGCTTCTCTGATAGCGGTAGGCTGTTCTATGTTTTGATATGACGACATTGCTTCAGAGGGCTGTTCTATCAGTTCTGTCTGTTCAGTAAGTGCTTGATGGCAAGCTGCGTAAATAAAATCGTGAATATAGCGACCTTGATGAAACCTCACTTCATGCTTTGCAGGGTGCACATTTACATCCACTTCTCGTACATTTAACCTAAGAAATAACACAAAGGCTGGATATGTTTCCGCAGGTAACAACTCTTGATAGGCCTGCCTTATCGCATGATTAATTAATTTATCACGCATCATGCGGCCATTAACATAGCTATAGCATAAGTCATTTTGATTGCGATGAAAGCTAGGTTTGGTTAGCCACCCCGTTAACGACACTCCACTATGCTGACAGTTAATTTCAAGCGCATGGTCAATAAATGCTTGTCCACACACTTGTGCAACACGTTTACTTCGCTTTGTGTCGGTGTCAGCAAGGCGATATTGTTTAATCACTTTATGGTTATGGGTCAACGTTATTGCGACATCGAAACGTGCAAGCGCAATTCTTTTTACCACTTCTTCAATATGGCTAAATTCTGTTTTTTCTGTCCGAAGAAATTTTCGTCGTGCTGGGGTATTAAAAAATAAATCGACTACATCAATAGTTGTGCCGTTACCATGAGCTGCCGGCTGCACTGTCACTTCCATGTCTCGACCTTCAGCATGTGCTTGCCATGCTTCTGGTTGTTCAGCGGGCTTTGATGTTAATGATAACCGCGCAACAGAACTTATACTGGCTAACGCTTCACCTCTAAAACCCAATGAAGCGATACCTTCTAGGTCGGTTAATGCTTTGATTTTACTCGTCGCATGACGACTTAATGCTAAGGTAAGTTCTTGTTTAGCAATGCCACAGCCGTTATCAGAAATACGGATGCGTTTTGCTCCACCTTTTTCAATGTCTATTTTTATTGCTGTTGCACCGGCATCTAAACTGTTTTCAACCAACTCTTTAACCACTGATGCAGGGCGTTCAACCACTTCACCCGCTGCTATTTGGTTAGCAAGTTGAGCGGGTAATATTTCAATTGTCATACATTAATCTGCGCGAGGAATTTTTAAGGTTTGTCCAATACGAACAACATTTGACGTAAGCTTATTCACTGATTTTAGTTTTTTAACTGACACATTATATTTGTGTGCCACTACTGATAACGATTCTCCCCTTGCGATTTTGTGTTTACGATGGCCGATTGAAGCGTAATACGTACCATCTGGCGCGTTAGCAGCAAAATAATTATCTATTGAAGTATAAATTGCCTGGGCAAGTTTTTGTTGGTGCTGAGTAGAGCGTAATCGTTTTTCTTCTGCATGGTTGGAAATAAAACCGGTTTCAATTAGTACGCTTGGGATATCAGAAGACTTTAATACTGCTAAGCTTAACCCTTCTGGTCTCTTTTTATGTAATTTGGTGATTTTACCTAACTCTCGTAATACATATTCTGCAAAAGCATAGCTACTTGCCATTGTGTATTCTTTTTTCATATCAGCGAGCGTAAGTGCAAGGTTGTGATCTTTCGTTTTTTTAATCGTATCGCCTGCACCACCTAATAATTCAGACTCTTTCTGGCGATTAGCAATCCAGCGAGTAAATTCAGAGTTAGCTCTTCGGCTTGACTGGACAAGTACCGATGCACCATGAGGCTGTGGCGATGTGAATGCGTCAGCATGAATAGACACTAATAAATCAGCTTTATTTTCTCGTGCGATTACCGTTTTACGGTTGTGGTTCACATAATAATCGCCTGTTCTTACCATCACAGCAGACAAGCCTTTTTGTCGATTTAGTAATGCGGCGAGCTTTTTTGATATGTTAAGTGTTACATGTTTTTCATATGTGCCTTTAGCACCGATTGAACCAGGATCTTCGCCACCGTGTCCTGCGACGATCGCGATCACAATATCACGGTTCCCTTGAGAAATAGGGTTTGCTTGCTGTACCACTCGATTTTGATCAAACAAGTCAACGACTAAGCGATCGCCATATTGACCCGCTGGCGGCAAGGCAAAGATATCAAGCTTAAATGCTTCGCTTAATTCTAATACTAAGCGAGTTGAGTGTTTATTTTTTGGCGTTGATGTGCGAATTTTCCGAATTCGCTTATCGTTATTTAATACATTAACCAAGTTCGCAATGTTTCGCGTATCATTAAAATCAATCACTAAACGTTGCGGATTTTTTAACGAAAAATAGCTATAATCTGGCGTGGATGATAAATCGAATACCACACGCGTGTTTTCTGGTGCGGGCCACACCCGTACACTATCAATGTTATTTTTTGCAACTGATTCACTTGCATAAAACAGGGTGAAAATACTTGCTATAAACCACACTATAGCAACACTTCGTTGCAACATTTTTATTACCTCTTTCTTAGCGCTCACCTAATACTGCCAAAAGTGTTCGCCCTTTGGAAGTATGAGCGGTTAATTCTACTTCTCTTTGTTCATCACAATATTGTAAGGAAATACTAATATCAGCGTTAGGTAACACTCCCTTACCACGATCAGGCCACTCAACAAAACAGCAAGCTTTCTCATCAAAGTAATCACGAATACCCATAAATTCTAACTCTTCAGGATCTGAAAGACGATATAAATCAAAATGGTACGCATGCCATTTCCCTATTTCATAGGGCTCAACTAAAGTATATGTTGGGCTCTTAACCTTACCTGAATGACCTAACCCCTGCACAAAACCACGGGTTAGTGTTGTTTTTCCTGCACCAAGGTCACCATAGAGATAAGCGACAAAACCACATTTTAATTGGTTCATCACCGCTTCTGCGAATGTGTTGCCTAGTGCAACCGTTGCTTGTTCATCTATCAAGCGTAAATGTAAACTGTTAACTGCCATAAAATATTCACTGATTAAGTAACTGCTGAATAGGTAGAAAAAGATCGCTCGCTAACATACCTATTTTACCCTGCTTTTTTGCAATATCATCTGCCGCTTTACCATGTAGGTACACCGCTAACCGCGTTGCTTCAATTGGATTTGATATTTGCATTAATAATGCCGCTATTATACCGGATAAAACATCGCCCATGCCACCAGAGGCCATCCCTGAATTACCCGATGTATTTATCCAAATTCTCTCACCATCTGAGATCAAAGAGCCTGCACCTTTTAACACACAAATACCACCAAATTTCTTAGCAATTGCTTTTACCGCATCAAAGCGATTTTCTTCTATTTGGCTGATAGTGCAATTCAATAACTTAGCGGCTTCACCTGGATGCGGTGTTAATACCCAATTATCTCGGTAACAGGGTGACTTTGCTAATAGTTGTAATGCATCTGCATCAACCACCAAAGGTCGTTTTTCTTCAAGTATCACCTGAAATAATGCTGACGACCATTCATTTTGCCCTAAGCCCGGTCCAATTAACATTGCTTTTGCTTTTTCAAAAAAATGGCTTTTTATTAATGATTCAGCATCACCTGGAGCAAGCATAAGTTCTGGCCGACCATTTACTACAAATTGATGATTTTTGAAATCGCAACACACAGCAACGAGCGACGCACCTGTGCGTAACGCGGCTTCACTTGCTAACCGGATAGCGCCCGGCATACCAACAGAACCACCAATACAAAGCAGTAACCCCACATGACCTTTGTGACTAGCGTCATTACGTACAGGACAACTGGGAATAGCATTTTGCCCTTGAAGACATATTTGCGAATCAACATTTTGTTGAAAGCACTCATTGAGCGAAAGGGTTGCAAGATAAAGTTGGCCAACAAAGTGAGCAGCTTGGCCGGTCATCAATCCTTGTTTAGCAACAATAAAGGTAACGGTTTCACTTGCACGTATTGCAGTGGTTGCGACGTATCCAGTGGTGGCATTTAACCCAGAAGGTACATCAATACTAACGATTGTAATATTTGTTCCATTGATAAGGTTAATGACTTCCGCAAGTTCAGACTTCAATGCTCCTTGATAACCAATACCAAATAGCGCATCAATAATCAGATCATATTGATTTTCTTTAAAGAAGTTGGACGAAAGCGCTAGCTCACTTTGATAAAGAACCGTAACAGTTGTATTTTGTAAAAAATTAAAAGCTGTTAGCGCGCAGCCTTTAAGCTGTTCAGCTTCTGCGCATAAATAAACAGTCACTTTGTAACCGGCTTCTGCTGCTAGCCTTGCAAGCACAAAACCATCACCACCATTGTTACCCTTACCAGCTAAAATAAATAACTGTGTGTTTTCTGAGTATTGTTCTTGGATGCGCGAGAAAACAGCTTGTCCGGCTTTTTCCATCAAGGCATATAATTCAACTCCTTGATTCTCGGCAACACATTGTTCATTCGCTAACACTTGTGTCGCGCAGTAGGCGCTTTGTGGTAAACTTCTTAGCAAGTTTAATATGGGCATTGATTAACACTCAGTAAATGGATAACTCAACTATCAACTATCTAGAATTAGCCGAAAAAATCAAGTATTGGGGTAAAGAACTTGGCTTTGCCGATGTCGGTTTTAGTGATATTGATCTATCTGAATATCATCATCATTTTGAACAGTGGTTAGATAATCAGTACCATGGTGATATGAGCTACATGGCCAATCATGGCGATATGCGAGCGCATCCCGATAAACTTCACCCTGGCACTATTCGTGTCATCAGTGTTCGAATGGACTATCTTCCCGAAAATGCAAACTTTGCCCGCACATTGAAAAAAAAAGAACACGCTTACGTTAGCCGTTATGCGCTCGGTAGAGATTACCACAAGTTGATGCGCAAACGATTAAAAGCCTTAGGTGAAAAAATAAAGCACTATTGCCATAAGCTCGATTACCGCCCCTTTGTTGATTCAGCACCTTTATTAGAACGCCCATTAGCTGAAAAGGCAGGGTTAGGCTGGGTAGGCAAACATACTCTGCTGATTAATAAACATGCCGGTTCATGGTTTTTTCTCGGCGAGTTATTAGTCAATATTCCGCTACCAATTAGTGAAAAAAAAGAAAATTCATGTGGCTCATGTGTTGCGTGCATTAAAATTTGCCCGACTCAAGCTATTGTAGCGCCTTACGAAGTGGATGCTAGAAGGTGTATTTCATATTTAACTATTGAATTACGAGACACCATTCCCGTTGAATTTAGACCCCTCATTGGTAATCGAATTTATGGCTGTGATGATTGCCAACTGATTTGCCCTTGGAATAAGTTTGCACAACTGTCTCAAGAAACAGATTTTCAAGCAAGACAAGGGTTAGATACTGCAACCTTGCTTGAATTATTTGCATGGGATGAAGAAACTTTTTTATCAACATTGCAAGGCTCTCCAATAAGACGCATAGGCTTTGAATGTTGGCAGCGAAATATTGCGGTGGCCTTAGGCAATAGTGATTTCTCATCTAACGTTATCTCAGCACTACGCGCGAAAAGATCACAGGCAACGGCTATGGTTGCCGAGCATATTGATTGGGCAATCGAACAGCAACAAACTAAACAATCAGAAATAACGATTTCAGTTAAGCAAAACAAACAACATCGCTTACATGCTCGGTTAGTCCGCTCAATAGAAAAAGGGCTACCAAGGGACGCTTAACGATTTTTTAACCCGCTTCTTCGATGTTAACATCTTCTTGAGCATTGGGGTTTCTAAAGAAACGCAGCCAGTTTTCTTTCACTTCTGCCACTACTTCAGCATTTTTCCCTTCTAATTTAGTATTGTCAAAAAGTTTGATGGCTTTATCTGCAAAAGGGTAATCTTCCTCTTTTAATTCTCCAGTTTCCTTCATCGCTATCATGATTTTTAGTAAGCTCGTGGAAAATTTCACACTGTTAGGTGCTAATTGTATCGCCTGCAACACTGATTCTAATGCGGGCGTAAACCTTTTTTTCTGGTAATGCTCAACCGCCATATCATGTAATTGTTTAGGAGTGAAATGGATATCAGCACGTTCTTTGGTTTCTTGTTCGATATACCGGTTAACCACTTGGCTCGTTAGTGACTCACCAGATATTTGATTTTTAATCGCCTCTAACAAAATCATAGCTTCTTCACGCATGCCTAATTCGTGAAAAACTTTCACCTTATCTAGGTTATCTTCAATTTCTGGCGTTGGCCTAAGGGATATTTTATGTTCAACAATGCGTTCTGCACGTTTCTCTTCGTTTTGTGCTTTAAATAAGCGAGCTTGCGCGACCGCTATTTGTTCTTTAAAGTCACTTGCTTCTTTATAATCTTCTTGAACTTGTTGAATATATCTTTCAATCTGATTTAACAGTTTATCTGCACTACCGTCTGTTATCGTTATTGCTAAATCAATACCTGCTCTGATCACATTTAATAATAGCTCAGGCGAATCATGGATAGAGTTTTTCGCATTGGCCACAATACTTTTTGTCGCTTGAAATTGGCCGATATGATCATGATTCAGCCGTGCAAGATCCCATGATTTTTTATTTCGCTCTATGTTTCGTGGCGATAATAATGTGGCTTTTTTGATTTCCTCGTAAGCCGTAGCATACATTTCTTGTTCGATATGATATTGAGCTAACAAATCATGCATTGCAAAACGTGTTTCTGGTTTGTCGGTTAAAGAACTTATCAGTTCATGAATTTCATCAATACGACCTTGTTTTAATAAAGACTTAACGTAACCTAAATATACCCAGCCAAATTTATATTTCGTTAATAATCCTTTAAAAAAGATCTCTGCCTCATGAAACTCCAATAAGCTTAACAAAGCTTCACCACGCATGCGTAGGATATTGGGATGAAGGTGTCGTAATGATTTATTCTTCAAGTGCTGATCAGCAAAATAAATCACTTTTGAAAATTCACGTCTATCAATCGCTTGATATAGGTTAAATAACTTACTTTTAGTTTTTAATGTATTTGATAAGCGCTCTTTAACAACTTTTGGAATTAAGGGCTTAACCCAAAAGTCATCTGGTTGCAGTTCAATAATTGAATTGACTAAACTTTCGCTGGTCTCTGTACTTAAAAAAATTAGCACTGTTCGTTTAGTGACATGACCTTTGAACTTTAATTCTTCTAATAAATGAAAACCGTCTTTGTCACTATTTACATTAAAGGCGCAAACCACAATTTGAAATTGCATTTCGTTGCAAAGTCGCATGCCATAATAAGCATTTTGTGCACACCTAACTTCACGAATGCCAAGTCCATATAAGGTTTTTTTTAATGTATCGTGAATTAAAGTGTTATCATCGATAATTAATACCTTAAGTTCTTCATAACCTACAAAAAAGTCTTTTTCGGCAGTTTCCATTAATTGTGTCACTTATTGGTGTCTTTACTCTTATTACTATGCACCCTTTCAACACATCTGTCCAAAATTTGGTATTTCTGTGCATCAGAAAAGTTTCGCCAGCCGACAATTTCATCAACATGTCGGCCACACCCGATACAAACATCATGATTGTCTAGACAGCAGTTTCGAATGCAAGGGCTTAAGGTTTTACTATCAATTTTCATGGTATTTAAATCGCTTGGCAAAAGTCATGCAATGCTTGATGTTGTGTTATCACTGTTTGCAAAGCCTCGTGAATTTCGGCGCTATGGCCAACAGCAACTGCTTGAGCTAATGTGTTAGCACTACTGTATAACTGTTCTGCGGCTACTATTTTGCTGCTATTGATCAAGATTGATAACGGTTCATTTAGTGAGGTGATATTATTATTTTTCAATGCTGAACTTATCGTCAATATAGCTTCAGAGATGTCTTGCAAATAATCCTCTAGCATAAATACAGCTAACTCTGGCGAACCTTGATTTTCAGCATACTTGCTCAAATCAAATGGTGTTTGATGTGCTAAATGACGAGTTGGCTCAATTTCAGTCGTTCGAATAGGTTTTTCCGGTTTACTTATCTCTTTCTTTTTACTTAATACTAACTTATCTACTTGCTTATGCTTAGGTTCAATAAGCTCAAGTGGCGGTAAAGGCGATAGCCACGGCGCTAACTGCGCTAGTAATTCCTCTAATTTATCAATAGGTGCTAGCGTTCCTACTTGCCAATGTAAAAAATCTTCAGGCCTGTCAATATTCAGTGTTGTTGAGTCAAGATGAAAAACTCCCCTGTTTAGTTTTCGTCCTGCTGATAGTTCGACAAAAGGCGATTGAGTAAAGTCTGTCAATAACAAGGTAAATCGTCCCGTCTGCCAATAATTGATAGCCTGATGTGTTTCACAAACGGTCGTTACTTTTACACCAGCCCATTGCAACAGTGTTATCAACGGTGCTAGATACGCTATGCGAGCACTTGCTAACAACACTTGAACTTTCGATGCTCGATAATGATAGTGATTAAAGACTTTCCTAGAAAGAAGTTGGTTATGCATATCCGAGCGATGCAATAATCCAGACAAACTCGTCAGCAATTGTACATTTGATATAGCGTTATCACTTAACGAGCAAAGCCCAGTTCGCGTTAAATAACTCCCTGAAAACCCTTGTATAAGCTGTAATTTGGGCGCAATTTTGTCAGGTAAGCCATTAAAGTGATTAGTAACCAGTTCAAGATCTTTCTGGCTTAACTCTGATGTTATTATTAACACAGCGTCAGCATGCTTTTTCAGATGGTTTACATGAAGCGTATCACGTACTTGTGATGCTTTTGAAAACACTTCAACTTTCCCTTGATTGTCTATGACAGTATTGTTAATAAATGACGTTAAGTATGGATCAGTTGATAATAAATATAGTTGCTGCTGTTTAAGATATACTTCTTTAGCAGGTTTTTCACGATGACTCGCTACTGCAAGAGGTAAATCAAAACTTAACTTGAATCCATGTTCAAGTTGCGAAATTCGAATGTCTTTAATGTGTAATTTACGGCAAAGCGCCTGCAGATAAGGTATAACAATTGGCGTATTAGCCGTCACCTTATCGTCGTTAAGTAAAGCAACAATCGTCGGAATTGAAAGCTGATTTGTATGATGTTTAACCTGGTAATCAACAGTTAACACTTGTTGACCAGGGTTTACGTCTTTTACGTTTATCGACAATAACAACACAGCTGATATTTGCTCTTGCAGAACAAGTTTGCCAATAGTGAGTAAGAAATCATTGGCATAAGGCTGGCTTATAGTCGCTTGTTCTGCAATTTGATCGTTTAGGGATAAAAACACACGATTGGTTTTAGATTTTTGCTCAAGCGCAATGTTATTGATAACAGAGTGCGTAAAGTTGCTGAAATTAACCTCTGCTGTATATTCAGGAATTCGTTTACTGCTGGCACCTAAAAATAACGCCTGATGACACCAAGTAATCGTTTCTTGGAGACGTCGATATAGCTGCTGGTAATGATCTTCATAACTTTTAGCTGTATTTTGCGTGCTTAATAAGGCGCGTGTGATTGTTAATTGCAACTCTGATAGTTGTGTTTGATGTTGATGTTGTAACGAGTGTATCTCAGTTTTGGCATCATTAAGTTGTTGTTCTAAAGCATGTTGTAAGTTGATGTAGACCTGTCTATCTTGTACCAAAACCCGCCACTGGTCTTTAAGATAGAGCATAGTAAAGCTAAAACTTGCTCCCCATTTGTTTTCAACAATACACCTTGATACCGTTTGTTGCTTTTTGCTTTGTTTAGCTGTTTTTAATAATACCTTGATCTGTTGATTCGAAAATAATGCTCGCCATATATTATGTTGTGTATTACTACCTTTCGACAATACTTCACTGAGTATGTCAGGCATTTCAGAAGCTTCCTGAGTATAAAAAGCTCCTAAGTGCTCAAGATAGAATGCTTGTTGCTCTTGAAACGATGCTTGCAACTGTTGGTAATCAGATTCATTGTGTAAAGGTTTTTTCAGCTGGGTAATTTCTTCACACACTGTTGCCAGTGATTTTGTGGTTATCTGCTCTTTAATAACCTCACCACCAGAGCTACTTCGCTCTACAACAGATAATAAGTTACTTTCATACTGTTTAAGTTGTCGTTTACTACGGCGTATTTGCACAATTAAGAGCAAATAAAGAACACTAACAACAATAAGTATCGCCAATAAAAAATTGCGATAGTTATATTTGGCATAAGGTGCTAACAATACTGCCAAGTACCCAGGAAACTCAGGTTGAGTAATTGAAGGCAGTCTTACTCGTTGTAATATTTCCAGTGTATTTTGACGTTCTAACCTAACCTGTTCTATGTATTGTTGAGCAATACGTATATGACCCCGCCATTTAGCAACGACATTTTGCTCGCCAAACATCAATAGCTGCAACTCTTGAAGAACAAGAAGTAATTTATTGTTGCTATCGGCCGTCTTCGAATACTCTGTTAACGCAGGCTGCCAATACGTTAATATTTCAGTAAATCGGTTAGTTAGGTAATTAAAATCAACTTGAACACTGCGGATAGATAGTCGCTGAAACATCACTTGTAATTCAACAACACTATTGAGTGTTTTCGTTAATAATGTCATCTCATTCGTCAGATTTAGGTGTGCTTTCGCCCGAGATACCGTGACAGAATCAGAGACTTTATCTTCAGTAATTTGCTGTGCAAGTTTATCCATAGCAAGTTGTTTACTGGTAATTTCTTGATTTAGTTGATCATGTACGAGCTGCAGTTGAATCAATACCGTTTTATGAAGTAATTCGTTTATTTCAGCATGATTAGTGATTGTTCTTGCATGGACACTGAGCTTTTCAAAACGATCTACGATAAGTGAAAACTGTCTTTTCCCCACCGGCGTTAGTTGTCTTAATTGCGCAAGCAGTGATAGTAATTGCTGGTGTTTATCTGTTAGCTGTGTTGCTTCAGTACTTTCAGTGAGCTGTTGAAACAACACCATACTTTGCCAGGTTAAATGATGCAGTGCAGCTTGTTTTTGCAAAGCCGGCACAGCAGAACTATTTACGGCATCGAGCTCTGTCTCCCGCGCGTAAATAAGGTAGAGTAGAAAAAATACCGAAAACAAAAACACCAACGATATCTTGGTGAAATGTGGTGCTAACTGCTTATGAAGTGACGTTTTTGAATCCATGCGTTTATCAACTACCTGCAAAAATAGATCAGTACGCTATCGTAGCGTTACTGCTTCAGCTTGAAGAATCTTAGTGATTACCCTTTATTACTATTCGTGTAATCAGCGGTACATATTCAACATGCAATCTTTACAGTTTATGGAATTATGACTAATAATCAACGGCTTTCTTTATCAGCTTCAGTTTTTCGTTTCGGCACCCATGCCCATTCCAATGTGCAAACTATGGGTTGTTGGTCAGTTTCATCAAATATCTTCACAGGTACGACTAACTCACCCTTTTCAGTATTAATAATACTGTCGCGTTGATCTTGATTTAACAATGCAATTGCTTTTAAGTTTCCTTGCATTCGTCGTTGATAGTCAATACGCATCGACTTTAATAATGGAATGCAAGTGTCTGGTACATTCATACCAAAAACCATACCCGTTGTAGACTCTGCTAATACTGCAGCGGCCACAGCATGTATAGAGCCAATGTGGTTTTGAACTTTTTTTCGATTTGTTAACCGCACGACCGCTTTTGCGTCGGTTAATTGTTCAATAATAATTCCAGTAGTGCCTGCATATTTCACTTTTGAGCAAAAAATTCGGGTTATTAAAAAGCCTTTTATGCCAGCAGGCAATACATTTAATTTATTAATGGTCTTGGCGAGTTTATTACGCATAATTTTCTCTTTACTGGTCTGACCATTAAACCTTAGCAAAGAAAAAAGCACTTGTCGTGCTTTTCTAACTGTATTGCTATTAACAATTAAATAAATGTTCGCGATACACTTTAAGCTCTGCTATCGATTCTCGAATATCATCCAACGCTAAATGCACGCCTTTTTTTTCTACTTTAGCTAAAACTTCTGGTTTCCAGCGTCGTGCAAGCTCTTTAATCGTACTAACATCTAGATTTCGGTAATGAAAATACTGTTCAAAATTAGGCATATATTTATTAATAAAACGTCTATCTTGCCCAATACTGTTTCCACACATCGGTGATGCGCCCGCTGGTACATACTTTTCTAAAAAAGCTATTGTTGCCTTTTCTGCATCTAACAAGGAAGTATTACTTTCTCGACAACGTTGCGTTAACCCCGATGCACCATGAGTATCGATGCACCACTGATTCATATTGTTTAGCACTTCGTCAGATTGGTGAATAGCAAAGACGGGGCCTTCAGCAAGCAAGTTCAATTGACTATCAGTTACAATGCTAGCAATTTCTAAAATCACATCATGCTCAGGCTCAAGACCTGTCATTTCTAAATCTAACCAAATTAAGTTGGTGTCGCTTAAAGACATATGTTTCCCTTAATGACTTGCACTTGAACATTACGAAACGTTGACAAGTAATAGCTGTAAGATAAATTTATCCGTATAATACGTGACAACGCATATTGATTAAAACACTTTGTTTAAATCAAACTATATATTAACGACGATTAAAATGAAAAAATTCTGTGGCAAAAGCTAAAAAACTGACAAAAGGTCAACTCAGACGAATTAACGCCAACCAAGCGAAGAAGTTAGCGCGAAAATCTGCATCTATCGAATGGCAAGATGACGAATTAGGAGAATCACAACAAGGTGTGGTGATCAGCCGATTTGGACAACATGCTGACGTTGAAAGCACATCGGGCGAGATTATTCGCTGTAATTTACGTCGCTCTGTTGGCTCTTTAGTTTGTGGTGATAAAGTACTTTGGCGACAAGGAAAAGAAACACAGCACAGTATTTCAGGTGTTATTGAAGCTGTGCATGAACGTGATTCTGTGCTTTCTCGTCCTGATGTTTATGACGGCGTTAAACCCATTGCCGCCAATATTAGTCAGATTATAATTGTGACTTCGGTATTACCTGCTTTTAATGCTGATATTATTGATCGTTATCTCGTTGCTGCAGAGCAAACCGATATACCACCAATTATTCTGCTCAATAAAATAGACTTACTTGATGAAGAGCTCACTGAGATTATCGATGAGCAATTACAAATATACCAAGATATTGGTTATAAAATATTGGCAGTTTCCAATAAAACTCAAGAAGGTATCGCTACGCTTAAAGCACAATTAACAGATAATACCAGTATATTTGTCGGACAATCAGGTGTTGGTAAGTCAACATTAACTAATTCGTTAATGCCTGAACTTGGCCTATTAACCAAAGAAGTGTCTGAAAACTCAGGGTTAGGGCAGCATACAACAACGGTGGCAAGGCTTTACCATTTTCTTGATGGTGGTGATTTAATTGATTCTCCAGGCATTCGTGAATTTGGCTTATGGCATTTAACGCCTGAACAAGTTTACCAAGGCTTTATTGAATTTGCAGACTACCTTGGCACCTGTAAATTTCGAGACTGCAAACACCAAACAGATCCCGGCTGTGCATTGGTAGCCGCTTGTGAAGCTGGTGCTATTCATCCTGATCGTTTAGCAAGTTTTCAGCGTATTTTATCCAGCCTAAGTACAAATACGCTAACGTCTAGATTTAATGACTAACATAAGATAATTAAAGGAACCATACGTGTCCGTAGATAACATAAAAATCGCTTTACAATATTTAATGCCAAAACACGGTATTTCACGACTTATTGGTAAGTTTGCCGCAGCAGAAGCAGGTTGGTTAACAACCAAAGCTATACGATGGTTTATAAAGGCTTACAATATCAATATGGAAGAAGCGAAATTTAAGAATGCCGAAGATTTTTCTACTTTTAACGAATTTTTCACTCGTGAATTAGCAGAAGGCGTTCGACCTATAAACCCCGACCAACACGAAGTTTGTTACCCCGTAGACGGTGCTATAAGCCAGCAAGGAGACATCGTAGATGGGCAATTAATTCAAGCAAAAGGATTTAATTATAGCCTAAAAAGCTTACTCGGTGGCGATAACAAAACCGCAGAACCCTTTGAAAATGGCAAATTTTCCTGTATTTATCTCGCACCGAAAGATTACCACCGCATACATATGCCAATGAGCGGCACACTTAGAGAGATGATCTATGTGCCTGGTGAGTTATTTTCAGTAAACCCACTCACTGCGCAAAATGTTCCCGATTTATTTGCTCGAAATGAACGTGTTGTCACAATTTTTGATACAGAACATGGTAGCTTAGCAATGGTATTAGTTGGTGCAACTATTGTTGCCAGTATTGAAACTACTTGGGCGGGTACCATTACGCCACCAGCAGGGAAAGACGTTTTTCGATGGCAATATCCAAAATCTGGCACTGGCGCGATTCATTTACAAAAAGGTGAAGAAATGGGCCGCTTTAAATTGGGCTCTACCGTCGTCGCTACGTTCTCACCCAATATGGTTGATTTTGAGCCTGAAGCTGGCCCTGAAACAATCACCCGTTTAGGGGAAACTTTCGCGACCATTAGCACCGAAGAGTCAACGTTAGCGTAATGAAAATTATTGCTCATCGAGGCGCGAGTGGCGAATATCCCGAAAATTCACTACTCGCCTTTGAGCAAGCAATCGTGCAAGGTGCTGATGCAATTGAACTTGATGTTCATTTTCATGCACCAAGCAACTGTTTTGTCGTTATTCACGATCATTTTGTTGATAATGTTACCCAAAAAAACGGAGACATTAATCACTTTAGTTTAACAGCACTAACCGCGCTGACTATTGGATGTGCGCAGCATATTCCCACCCTTGCTCAAGCACTGCACTATATTAATGGTCGTGTTTTAGTAAATCTTGAAATCAAAACAGTCCCCCAAAGCACAACAGAACTAAACGCGTTGTTAACCTCATTACAAGCTCAATTAACGCAAGCCCAACAACAGTTTAATTTTTCACCGAAGCAAATATTATTGTCTAGCTTTGATCACCAACTAATGATTGCGTGCCAACGGTTTATGCCACAATATGCCGTTGCTGCACTGATTGCTCATAACCCTGTTGATATGGGCGAGTCGCTAATTTCATTAAATATCTATGCTGTCAACCCAGCAATAGATTGCTTATCTGCTGACTTAATCACACATTTATCTGAAGCGGACATAAAGATATGGGTGTATACTGTTGATCGTGAAGAAGATATTTTACGTTGTTTAGCATTAAACGTTGATGGCATTTTTACTAATTTCCCCAAACACTCTCGAAAAGTTATTAACGAATTTCATGCTAGACAAATAAACAATTAAAATTTAACATAAATAACAACAAGTTAACCTAATATTAATTTAATGTAAATTTTAGTTGCTCATTTATTCAACACGAGATACGATTATGTTCGTAATATAATTGTAACAACGTGGAAACAGTGTTAACCACACAAAGCATTAAGGAACTTCAATGGCTCATGATAATAATGGTGTTAAGCCTACAGAAGCCGAGCTGACTTTATTAAATATTTTATGGCAAATTGGTCCTGCAACAGTACGTCAGGTTCATGAAACGGTAAGCCAAACACAAAGAACAGGCTATACAACCGTACTTAAAATATTACAAATAATGCATGAAAAGTCGTTGGTGATTCGCGATGAAAGTAATCGCGCACATGTTTATGCCGCGGCTAATAGCGAAATGCAAACACAATCATCGTTAATTCGTGATCTGATCACTCGAGCATTCGGCGGCTCAACGTCAAAGTTAGTGATGCGAGCACTCAATGAAAGCACAAGTAAAGAAGACATAGCAGATATTCGTAAGTTATTAAATGATTTAGAAAAGCAGGAATAACACACACATTCGTGTAAAAAAACAGAATGGATAGCATAGAAAATAGCGCAATATTATATTATCTCGCACTTACCTTGATTCACTTTTTGTGGCAGGGTGGTTTAATCGCGCTCACATTAAAATTTTCTTTAGTATTAACTTCTTTTAAACACACAAATATCCGATACCTATTATCAACCACAGCAATGGCAATGTGCTTGATTGTGCCCATTGTAACATTTTTCCTTATTTATCAGCCTGACATCAGCCCATCTTTAATTTTACAAAATGCTTTACCAGCATCTGATACAGACGAGTTATTCTTGGTAACGAACCCTCAAACTTGGCAACAAGACGTCCTTGGTTCATTACCAATTTTATCCATTCTTTGGTTAGCGACAGTCAGTATTCTTGCCATGAAGTTAATCATTGAACTTTATCACGTGGTTCAATTACCAAAACATGGCGTTAAGTTGCCTTCTAAGCCGTTAAATAACACCTTTGAAGCCTTAGTTGAGAAAATCAAATTAACACGAAAGCCGAAATTACTTATTGCGCTACATTGTGATGTGCCTATGGCGATTGGTTGGTTAAAGCCCGTTGTATTAATACCTGCGGCAATGATAACCGGATTAACACCAGCCCAATTATCCATGTTAATGTTACATGAATTAGCGCATATCAAACGTTATGATTATTTGGTTAATTTACTGCAAACGTTGATTGAAACACTTTTATTTTTCCACCCTGCTGTACGCTGGATCTCTAAGCAAATGCGTAACGAGCGCGAATATTGTAGTGATGATATCGCCGTTGCACTATCAGGCGATGCCTTGGCATATGCACACACGCTTACCGATACGGCAAGCTTATGCCATCACCATCGACATCACGCAATACCAACGATGGCAATGGCAGCTTCTGGCGGTGACTTAAAAAAACGTGTACTTCGTTTAGTTGATCAACATCACTGCGCTAAAACAGATGAATCAGGAAAGTTTTTAGCATCAGTGTTGATTATCGTTTCTATCCTTGCTGTGGCTTTAAAACCTTATATAAAAATGCCAATTGTCGATTTATCTTCCGGCTATATCTCTTTTGCAAGTTCAGCAACAGATGCTCCTCGTTCTTTTTCAGAAAATGAAGCTCAACTTTCACAAGCTTCGATTGCTAATTTATTGATCAATCAAGATAAAGTACCAAAAGACAATAATACAAACACTTCTCATGAAGTGATTAGTACTACAGCGCCAACACTCGCTTCAAATGAAACCTCTATCGATCAAGAGGTCAATCAATCTATTGAAAAACAGGAACAAAAGCTGAAGAAAAACATCATTGCTCCTTTAGAAAAAAAGCCGGCATTATCCAATGAAACAGTTGCAAGTGAATCCCTAAACATCGAGCAAGCACCTAAAAGTGCCATTGAAACAATATTACCAGTAACGGAAAAGTCATCTTCAGAACTCGCCTTTGAGCGTACAAGTTCATCAAATAAAGCTTCACGACTTGAAAACCCTTATTCTCAACAAGTTGCCGCGTTAAATCATGAACCAGAGATTGAAAAAAATCAGGATCAAGTAAAACGAACAGTTCCGCTGCCAATACCACACTCTCGATTAGTGGCCTTTACTCAGCCAAAAGAAACAACACCTGTGAATATAGCACCCCCGCCGGTTCGCTCTAAAGCGTTATTGCTAACGTCTCCTGATCCGAGATACCCCTCATCAGCAAAGCGTAAAGGCTTAGAAATCGACGTAGCCGTAAACTTTACCATCGATACCTTAGGTCGAGTGAAAAACATTGAGTTCGAAAAGAAAAGTAGAGTGAGTTATTTTAAAAGTGCGATCAGAAACGCAATGGCCAAATGGCGTTTTCAACCTGCAAAAGTCAATAACAAACCTATCGAAAGTAAAATGACAAAAATATTTTCGTTTAGCTTAATGAAATAACAACTCTACGTTAATACAAAAAGTGTGCTCTCCTAGTTGTATATTCAGCTTAACAAACTAATCGTGATGAGTTTTGGTTAACAATCTCTTGGCACAATTGGTAAAATATAAACTTACCCTCAAATCAACCAACGATTAATTGCAGTAATTTACGTTTCAGATTAAATAGTTGTGCTAACCTTAATTTAGCTCAACAAGGATTGGACAATACCTTCATAGATGATGTAACTACAGTTTATTTTAGGTGAACAATGACGAAGTTAAACGGTGTAACGCTTCAAACACTGCTTGAAAATGCAAATATTGGCATTGTTGTACATAGTTGGGATACAACTGTTGTATATGCCAACCCTGTCGCACTCAAACTACTTAGGCTTACGCACGAGCAAATTATCGGAAGAGATGCCTTAGACCCTCAGTGGCGTTTCATCGATGAAGGTAATCGTCCAGTTCAGCATGAAAATTATCCAGTTTCAATGGTGAAAAGGTTTAAAGCTCCACTGAATAATGAAGTATTAGGCGTGATTGATAGTAACCAATTGAAGCCTTCTTGGTTCATGGTCAACGCGTACCCTGAATTAGCACACAAAATTGAAGATAGCTTTATTGTAGTAACCTTTAATGACATCTCGGAACAAAAGCACCTTTTCTCATTTAGATCGATTGTTGATAATGCACAAGATGTCATCATCGTGACTGAATCTGCAAATATAGATATGCCGCTAGGTCCTAGCATTGTGTATGTTAATAAAGCGTTTGAACGACTAACCGGGTATACACAAGATGAAGTGATTGGAGACACCCCGCGTATTTTACAAGGCAAAGATACCGACAAACATGAATTAGCTAAAATCAAGCAAGCACTGTTAAACAAACAAGCCATTACAACAACTATTCTTAATTATTCAAAAACTGGTCACCCATATTGGCTCAGTATGAGCATATTTCCCCTTAAGAACAAATATGGTGATGTTACTCACTTTGCCGCGTTAGAACGTGATGTTACAAGTGAAAAGTACTATGCTGAACAACTTGAGTCTAAAAACCTCAGTTTAAAGAATATAAAAGAAAACCTTGAAAAGATTATTCATGAAAAAACTCAAGAGCTTTATGATGCAAATAAAAAGCTATACCATCACGCTTATTACGATGCCTTAACTGAGATCCCTAATCGACGAAGCTTTACTGAGCAAGCAAATAAGCAACTTAGCAGAGCAAAACGTGATCAAGCTGTAATTTTGCTAGGTTTAATTGATATAGACCTATTCAAAAAATTTAATGATAATTATGGTCATGCTGTTGGTGATCAAGTATTAATAGCGGTTGCAAAAACACTCTATGCATTCTTTAGGCAAGAAGATGTATTTGGGCGCTACGGTGGTGAGGAGTTTGCCTTTTGTATTTTAATTACTGATGAAGATCAAGCGTATGATATATGTGAACGCTTGAGCAAAAAAATCGCCCTATCTACTATTAGTCTTGAAGATGAAACCCAATTATCCATCACGGTGAGTATTGGCGCTAGTGTGGCGCATGTTGATGAAAAAACAACGTTAACAAAAGAGTTAAATAACGCTGATACCGCTCTTTATCAGGCGAAAAGCAGTGGTCGTAATTGTGTAAAAGTTAATATATCAACAAGATAAAATGTGTTAATTCAAAGCTTTTCTAATAAAAAAGAACCAAAGAAGTCTTTTTCACAAAGACTCCTTTAGTTCTACTTGCAAGCAACGCTGTTGTATCATCGCAGCGGTTATAGTATTAACCTTTATGACCTATATCACGTTACGAGTCGTGTTGCTTACGTTTTCCTTTACGTTTTGCTTTTTTCTTTCCTTTTCTTTTATCTTGGAATTTGGCAAATTTTTCACGCTGTTCATCGTTCAATACCATATAGATAGCATTTTTAGTTTTTGCTCGTTGAAACGCTGATTCTGTTAGTTGATCTTGATTTTGCTGGTGTAGCGTTAAGAAAGCTTGCTCAGTAAAATTTTCACTTTGCACTAACGCTTTCATTTCATCACGAAATGCTTTTCTGCTTGCTTTATTTTGTTCTTTAACGATTTTTGCATCTTGATAAATCGTTTTAATCTGCGCTTTCTGAGCATCATCTAACTGTAAGAATCGCGCCATTCTTTTTAACTGATGCTTCGCCATTGATTTACCTTTATGGTGACGCATTTCTTTTTGGGCTGTATCTGTTGATTGATCTAACATGATTGCTTGAGCAGGTAGCGCTAATGGTAAAGCTAAACTGATTGCAACAATACAAGACTTCAATGATAATTTGTTCATAGTACTCTCCTCTAAAAGATTCACAATTATCATAACGAACTCAATGCAAAGAAACGCAAAGGAATGTAAAAGTTATGTAAAGACTTCATGTCTCCCCCTTTGCTCGGTTAATATAACAATGCAAATACCAACGACAGGGAAATAAACGATGACAGATACACGTACAATATTAATGATTGATGACGATAAAACGTTAACTGATCTGTTATGTGAATATTTGTCATACGAAGGTTTTCAACTGGAAGCTCGGCATGATGGTATTTCAGGCTTAGCCGCAGCAAAAGACAGTAAATATAGTTTAATTTTGCTTGATGTTATGATGCCAGGGCTTAACGGTTTTGAATTATTAAAAGCGTTAGGTGGTAAACATGCAACGCCCATTTTAATGCTAACCGCAAAAGGCGATGAAACCGATAAAGTATTAGGGTTAGAGCTTGGCGCTGATGATTACCTCGCTAAACCTTTCCAACATCGTGAGTTATTAGCCCGCATCAACGCCATTTTACGCAGAATTGATATTGTTCAACAACAGCAAAATCACAATGTAAATTACCATATTAACCATGTTCAGATGAACCCCGCTACCCATGAAGTACATTGTCATGATCAACTCATTGAGTTAACTGGCACAGAATATCAATTACTCACGTTACTCATGGAGAATTCAGGTTCAATTGTTAGTAAAGAACTCATATCACAGCAAGTCATGCAACGTAAACTCAGCCCTTTTGATCGCAGTATCGACATGCATGTAAGCAATATCCGAAGAAAATTTTCAGCGTATGCACAAGATGACAAAATTAAAACTATTCGCGGTGCTGGCTATATTTTTTTATCGGGTAACGAGTAATAACGCATGTTGAAACTTAAACAATTTTTTAGCTCAATTGGCGTTAAACTTTTTCTAGTTTTCTGGATCACCACAATATTGTCTATTGCGATGACTCACTTTCTCACTAATCAG
This sequence comes from Thalassotalea sp. 1_MG-2023, assembly GCF_030546745.1. Taxonomy (GTDB): domain Bacteria; phylum Pseudomonadota; class Gammaproteobacteria; order Enterobacterales; family Alteromonadaceae; genus Thalassotalea_C. The sequence continues at coordinate 282,213 of NZ_JAUOPD010000001.1, read as the reverse complement.
CTAGATCAAGAAAATGTTATTTTGCCATCTAATGCAAAGGACATGGTTAAATTAAGCCGCATTACGAGCCGAATTGAACAACAAAACTTTAAAACGCCAATCCAAGCAATTGAGCGTAGCGACCGATTCTTAAAACAAACGTTATTTATAAAAGATCCACAAACAAATCACATTTATTACCATAATAAACGTTTTGCGAAACCTCTAGCCAAATACCTAAGAAAAAATGAAATCACGCATAAAACAAGTGTATTATTCCATTATGCTCGAATTAGCGGACCTACTACGTTAGAAATCCAAGGTGCTGAATATCAATTATTTATCGCATCTCGTGTAAAAAGTAGTGATGTTAGTGAAACAATCCTGCTGATGCCACATTGGGTACGAATTTTCGTTCCTATATTATTAAGCCTGTGCTTTTGTTGGATTTTCGCAAAATATTTAACCAAACCAGTACGTGCCATGGAAAAAGCAGCGTTAGTAATTGGTAATGGTGACTTTAAAGCCCGTGTTGAAAATAATGAAAATCGTCAAGATGAATTAGGTCAACTGGCAAAAAGCTTTAACTTAATGGCCGATAAGCTTGAGAATAATATTTCTGCTCATCAACGACTATTAGCTGACGTATCACATGAATTAAGGTCGCCGTTAACACGATTACAAATCACTTTGGGCTTACTAGATAAAACGCTGCCAGATGATGAAAAGAAAAATAATTTATTATCCCGTTGCGAAAAAGAAGTAATGCAACTTGATGACATGATCAGTAATGTATTAACGCTCTCTCGTCATGAAAACACCTTAGAACCCATACAAATGACGCTTTGTGATCTCTCACAATTAATGTCAACGATAGTTGAAGATGCGCAACTGATTGCCAATGAAAAAAACATCAACATTAAGCTAAATTCCGAAGAAAATATTGCATTGAAATTAAACGCGCCTCTTCTTAGTAGTGCGGTTAATAACGTGATATCTAATGCCATTAAATATAGCCATGAACATCAAGTTATTGAAGTGACACTACGCCAATATCAAGACATCGTTGAAATTTGTGTCACTGATCACGGCAAAGGCGTTCAAGACCACCACTTATCCAAACTGTTTGATCCTTTTTACCGGGTATCTGATGCCAGAGACAGAGACAGTGGTGGTACGGGTTTAGGCCTGGCCATTGCCAAACAAGCGATAGATAAACATCAAGGAAGTATTATGGCCACGCATAATCCATCAGGTGGACTCATTGTCACTATTACCTTGCCATATAGTTTATAATTCAATGCTATTCGTACTAAGGTGAAGCAGTAGCTAAAGCTGAAACGTCATGAGTGAATTGAATAAGAAAAAATTGGGTGCAATAGCAAGTTTTTGGCAACAAGCCAAAACAGCGAGTTTCATCGGTATAGGTAATCTACGTATCGCTTATGTTTATATTATTAAAGATCCGGAATTACCAACCCTTGTGATCTCTAGCGGGCGTAGCGAAAGTTATTTAAAGTATCAAGAACTTGCTTATGATTTATCGGCGATGGGTTTTAACATTTTTATACCCGATCATCGTGGCCAAGGCATATCTCAACGAATACTAGGGAACACGCATAAAGGGTATGTTGAACATTTTGATTATTATGCCGATGACTTAGCCACCTTTATTACTAACGAAGTACAGCCTATTATCTCGAATAAAAGCCTATCCATTCTTGCCCACTCTATGGGCAGCGCAATCGCATTACGGATGTTACAACGTCATTCAGTATCAATAACATCAGCTATTCTAGCGTCACCGATGATCGCAATCAATTTTGGCAAAACGCCTTACTGGTTAGCCAAAACGATTATTCAATTAGGCAACTGTATCAATCGCATGGCAACAGTAGAACCCTGGTACTTTCCTGGTCATAAAAATTACCAACCAGCCCTATTTACTGATAACCCATTAATGGGATGTAGTGCTCGATTTGAACGCTTTATTAACTTATACCAACAAGAGTCTACATTACAGTTGGGTGGTGTCACGTTTCATTGGTTAGCGCAAGCTTTGCAAGCAAATAAGAATATTTTTCGACAATTATCGCAGATCAAAACACCGCTTTTTATATTACAAGCGGCTAATGATGTTATCGTAGATAACCGAGCACAAAATACGTTCTGCCAACGGTTACATCATCTCTATCCACAGTTGTGCGCACACAACCCCAAAGTGTTTGATGAAGCGAGGCATGAATTATTATTTGAACAAGAGTACATACGTGAAGAGGTACTTACATATATTCATCAATGCCTTACCACAACGGAAACAGGGTCATGATGAATGAACACTTCACAAGGCGCCAGTTGCGCTTCTACCGCTAACCTAATTTCTTCGCCTATTTCGTGTGCTTGATATAAAGGCAAGTCATCGTCAAGCTCTAAATGACATTGTATAAACCGTTTTTCACCTGCTTGCCGGCTACGAATATCATGCACTCCAATAGCTAGTTTGTGTTTTGTTACCACGTCTTGAACTATCTTTATCTCTTCATCCGTTAGTTCATGATCCATCAGTTGATCAACACTTTGTTTTAATATTTTAAATGCTCCAACAATGAGAAAAACACCAACAATTACAGTAAAAATACCGTCCGCTTTTGGCCATAAATAATCGCTCAGTATTAATGAACACAACACCCCAGCATTCAACAGTAAATCAGATTGATAATGTAAACTGTCAGCTTCTATGGCCAAAGAATTTGTTTGTTTAAGCACCCATTTTTGAATAACAACTAACAATAAAGTAAGTGCAAAAGCAACAATAGTTACCCAAATACCTACGTGTGATTGCTGAATAATAACGGGGTTTGAGGTATGTTCAATACCATGAATAATAAGGAATATTGCCGACGCTAAAATAAAAGCAGATTGAAACAACCCAGTTAAGCTTTCCGCTTTGCCATGACCAAACTTATGGTTGTGATCGGCTGGTCTCAAGGCAATAGTTAACATGATAAGGTTGATAAACGAAGCAGCAAGATCTAATAGTGAATCTGTAGAAGAGGCTAACATTGCACTTGCGCCAGTAATAAACCATGCATATAACTTTATGGAAATTTGCACAACCGCAAACAGAACCGCACAAAACGCGGCGATTTTTACTAACCGTTGATAACTAGCCTGTTTTTTTGTCATTGCTTTACAACGCTATGGATACATAAGAACCATTGTAGTGTACCTAACATGCACTAAACTTTCTAACCAATGCTGTTCTCTTCGAGATGCTAAACGGTATAATACCGTTTTATTTCGATCGCGAGAATTCATTATGTTAGACGTGGTATTGTTTCAACCGCAAATTCCGCCCAATACCGGTAACATCATTCGGTTGTGCGCCAATACAGGATTTAATTTGCACCTCATTGAGCCACTGGGCTTTGATTTAGATGATAAAAAGTTAAAACGCGCAGGGCTTGATTACCATGAGTTTGCAGCAATAAAGCGCCATAAAAATTTTGCCAACTTCGTGAATTCTGAACAACCTCAACGTATCTTAGCCATCACCACTAAAGCGACAAATTATTACGGCGATGTTTCATTTTCAAAGGGTGATTATTTACTATTTGGCTCAGAAACAGCAGGTTTAACGGAAGAAGTACGACAGCAAATACCAGACAAAGATAAAATACGTATCCCGATGATTGCAGGTAGTAGAAGTATGAATTTATCTAACGCCACCTCTGTGATCATTTACGAGGCGTGGCGTCAGTTAGGGTTTGAAAACTCGATATAAATATTATTCGAATTTACGTTCGCGTGACAATAAATCAGACGCTGCTAATTTAGCGTCTTTACCACAATACAACACTTGATACACCTGCTCAACAATAGGCATTTCAACATTAAGGCGTTGCGCTAACATATGTACTTCTTTGGTATTTCGGTAACCTTCAACCACTTGACCAATATCTTGCATCGCTTGTTCAACATTGGTACCTCGGCCTAACGCTAAACCAAAACGGCGATTACGTGATTGATTATCCGTACAAGTGAGTACCAAATCACCTAAGCCCGCCATGCCCATAAAGGTAGTAGGTTCGGCATGCAAGGCAGCACCTAAACGTGACATTTCCACCAAACCGCGTGTAATTAATGCTGTTCTGGCATTAGCCCCAAAGCCAATACCATCAGCCATTCCAGCGCCAATCGCAATAACATTTTTTACTGCGCCACCGAGTTGCACACCAATAAAGTCATTATTTGAATAAACACGAAAGGTTTTTTCACAATGTAATAAACGAGAAAGTTCATCAACAAAAGACTGCTCTGTAGATGACACTGAAATTGCGGTAGGTAAACCTGCGGCCATTTCTTTCGCAAAAGTTGGGCCAGACAATACAGCCAATGCAATTTCATTACCTAAAATTTGACGAGCAACATCTTGCAATAAACACCCTGTATCAGGGTCTAAACCTTTAGTTGCCCATGCGATACGTGCATTAGCGGTTAAATCAGATTTAATGCTTTTAAGTAAATCGGCAAAAGCATGACTTGGCACCACAACTAATACATTATCGCTTGCCGATACCGCCGATGATAAGTCATTGGTTACCGTTAATGTTTCGGGAAATTTAGCACCAGGTAAATAACGTTCATTTGACCGCGCTTTTTCCATGGCTGAAACATGTTTAACATCACGTCCCCATAACAAAGTGTTATGGCCGTTACGAGCAAAACAAATAGCAAGGGCGGTGCCGTAAGACCCCGCCCCTAATATGGTAATATCCATTGATGACTGGTGTGTCATTAGTGGGTTTCTGTACTCGCAGGCGCTTCTGCACCTTGCTCAGCTGAACGCTGTTGAACATAAGAAGCAAATAGTGCATCAAAATTAACAGGCGCTAAGTTAATTTGAGGGAAAGAACCTCGGTTAACTAAACTAAATACCGCTTCACGCGCATACGGGAAAAGTGTTGCTGGGCAAAATGCACCAATAGTATGCGCAAGCTGAGCTTCTGGTAAGTTACCAATGGTAAAAATACCTGCTTGTTGAACTTCGGCTAAAAAGGCTGTTTGTCCTTCAACTGTTGCTGTTACAGTAAGTGCTAAACAAACTTCATAGGTATCATCAGCAAGTTTTTTAGAACGTGTGTCTAAATCTAACTTCAACTCTGGCTTCCATTCTTTTTGAAAAATAGCAGGAGAGTTAGGCGTTTCAAAAGAAATATCTTTTGTGTAAACGCGTTGAATGGCAAATTGTGGCGCCTGTTCTGCGCCTTCTGTGCTGCTTTGGTTTTCGTCAGCCATAATATATATTCCTTAGTGAGTTGCTGTAGATTAAACAGCGGTTCTATTTATTAAATAATGAGAGATCGGTGATCTATGTTTATCTTTTCTACAATAAGTCATCAAGCTGATTACGAGCGTGCAATGCAAATAACTCATCACAACCACCCACATGATGATCATGAATAAAAATTTGCGGTACCGTATAGGCACCATTAGCCCGCTTGATCATGTCTTCACGTAACTTAGCATCACCGTCAATTTTAATTTCACGATAATCTACGTTCTTTTGATCTAACAGCATTTTTGCTCGCATACAAAAGCCACATGTAACTTTGGTATAAATTTCAACAGCCATGACAAATTCTCAATTAATCAAATTATTTTGCTACTGGTAACCCTGCACCAGACCAAGCATTCATGCCACCTTTCAAAACACTGACACGGCTAAAGCCTGCTTTAAGCATTTTATTGGCAACATTTGAAGCTGATACACCAGCAGCGCATACAAGAATAATGGGTTTATCTTTCGATTTTTCAAGCGTAGCAAAGTCATCTTTATTCGCTTTTTCGCTTGGTAAGTGTTTAGCGTCTAAAATTCTAGCCGTTTTAAACTCTTTTTCTGAGCGTATATCTACCACAACACCCTCTTCTCTATTTACGAGAAAAGTCAGTTCTTGAGGAGATAACTGTTTGATCGGAGAAAGCTTTATGCGAACACTTATGACTACAATCGCCAAAAATATACCAACCCAAGCAGCGGTTAACATAGGGTGATTCCCTAAAAACGCAATAAATTGTTCCATTTGTTTAATCGTATTTAAGTTCGAAAATTTTGCCGACAGTATACAGATTACTACGTTTTTTTACAGATTTATTCAATCATTCATACCGTCTTTTATGCAAAAAATCGTTTATCAATAAAAAACTCACTATTACGCTATTCTTCATTGTTCAAAAAATTACCGCATTGCAATCAACGCTATGGTTTTTGTTAGAACGATTTTGTCTAGTTCAATAGCAGCAATTTATTATCGTAATTGATATACTTGGCAGCAGTTTACGTTCGCTGAAAAATATATGTTAGGAACTGGCATGGCTAATAAAAAACCAACCGTATTAATTATTTTAGATGGCTGGGGCTATCGAGAAAACCAAGAATCAAATGCAATTCAACACGCAAAAACTCCGGTATTAGATAACTTATGGGCCACCAAGCCTAAAATGCTTATTCAAACATCTGGAATGGCAGTAGGACTACCAGATGGCCAAATGGGTAACTCTGAAGTAGGACACGTAAATTTAGGTGCTGGACGCATTGTTTATCAAGACTTTACTCGTATTACTAAAGCGATTGCAGACGATGAATTTGACCAAGTACCCGCGCTTGTTTCTGCTGTAGATAAAGCGGTTGCTAACAATAAAGCTGTTCACTTATGTGGCTTAATGTCACCAGGTGGTGTACACAGCCATGAAGATCACATTCTTGCCATGATTGAGCTAGCACACGCTCGGGGCGCAAAAGAGATATATTTACATGCGTTTCTCGATGGTCGTGACACGCCACCACGGAGTGCTGAAAATTCATTAATAAAAGCACAAGAAAAATTTGCCCAATTAGGTTGCGGTCAAGTCGCTTCTATTATTGGCCGCTATTACGCGATGGATAGAGATCAACGCTGGGAGCGTGTTGAAGCAGCCTACAATTTAATGGTACTCGGTGAAGCAGAATATCAAGCAACAGATGCTGTTTCAGGATTACAAGCCGCCTATCAACGTGATGAAAATGACGAATTCGTCAAAGCAACAGCAATTCCTAATACAAGCGGTCAAGCAATAACCGTTGATGACGGTGATGCTATTATATTCATGAACTTTCGAGCTGATAGAGCTAGACAATTTACACGCGCTTTTGTCGAACAAGATTTTGATGGGTTTACTAAGAAGAAAGCGCCTGCGTTAGCAGATTTTGTGATGTTAACAGAATATGCCGCCGATATTAATGCGCCAAGTGCATTTCCGCCAGAAGAGCTCAATAACGTTCTAGGGGAATGGTTAGAAAAGCATGACAAAACGCAACTACGTATTTCTGAAACTGAAAAATACGCGCATGTAACCTTCTTTTTTAGTGGGGGTAGAGAAGATACCTTTATTGGCGAAGAGCGAGTGTTAATTCCTTCCCCACAAGTCGCTACCTATGATCTTCAACCAGAAATGAACGCCCCTTTATTAACTGATAAATTAGTTGCAGCCATTGAATCTCAATCGTATGATTTTATTGTGTGTAATTATCCCAATGGCGATATGGTGGGTCATACCGGAAAGTTTGATGCCGCGGTTAAAGCTTGTGAAGCTGTAGATAATTGTATCGGACGCGTAGTTACTGCGCTAGAAAGTGTTGGCGGTGAATGCTTAATTACAGCTGACCATGGTAACGCAGAACAGATGGCAGATAACCAAACAGGTCAAGCACATACCGCACATACTTGTGAACCCGTTCCACTAATTTTTGTTGGTCGTGACGCAACGCCTGCATCGACAGGTGCACTTAGCGATATTGCTCCTACTATTTTAAATTTGATGGCACTACCACAACCAAAAGAAATGACAGGTTCAAATCTGATGGAGCTTACTTCATAATATCGCATGATACTTTTTCAGCGAGTTTATTCTTTAGTATGACAACACATAGCCTTTTGCAAGTATGGCGGGATAAAAAGCGAGTACTTACTCGCTTTTTATCTGTTGTGGTTCTGTTGTTCTCACCAGTACTATATGCACAAGAAACAGCGACTGATGAACAGCTCGATCAAGTAAAAAAAGCGATCAAAAAAGAAAAATCCACTATTAAAGAAGTTGATCAGGAACGCGAACGTTTACTTAAACAACTTCAATCCGATGAGCTCGCCATATCTCAGCAGACTAAATCGCTACGAAATACAGACAAAAAACTAGACAACACGCAACAAACGCTGCATCGTCTGACGAAAGAAAAACAACAGTTAACCAATAAAAAACAGCAACAAGAAGCCCTGCTAGCAAAACAGCTTAGAGCCGCATACAGTACTGGGCATCATGATTATCTAAAATTAATTTTAAACCAAGAAAACCCAGGCAAAGTCCAACGTACTGTTAGTTACTATCAATATTTAAATACCGCTCGCATAAAAGAAATAGAAGCCTTTCAATCAACAATTACCCAATTAAATGAAGTTGAACAGCAACAACTCTTACAACAACAACAACTTGCTCAATTAAAAAAGAAACAACAAGAAGACAAGCAAGCACTAGAAGCAGGCAAACAACGTAGAGAAAAAACGGTTAACGCTTTAAATAATCAACTAATGTCAGCAAAGCAGCAGTTAGAAAAATTAGAGGCTGAAGAAGAAAGTTTAGTTGCAGCATTAGCCAGAATCGCACGTTTAAGTAAACAAGATTTTTCACTCAGCGGGCTATCATCACTACGCGGTAAGCTTAATTGGCCGGTAAATGGCAGAATAAATCGCAGTTTTGGTTCAAGAAAGCAAGGCTATTTAAAATGGAAAGGCGTTTTATTAGCTGCGCCCTCAGGTAAAACAATATCAACTATTCACCATGGCGTGGTGCTATTTTCAGATTGGTTGAAAGGTTATGGATTGGTGACCGTTATTGATCACGGAGACGGTTACATGAGCTTATATGGCCATAACCAAGCGCTATTAAAATCTGTTGGCGATAGAGTAGAAACGGGTGAGCCCATCGCTCTTGTTGGGCAAAGTGGTGGTCAAAACCAATCAGCACTGTATTTTGAAATACGTCATAATGGCAAGGCGGTAAACCCTAAACTATGGTGTCGTTAATTAATTGTTAGTTAATCTCGAAACTCAGCAGGTTACTTGATAGACTCATGAGAATAATAAAATAATACCTATCGCATGACTAAATATTCGCTCTTAGCATTCTTCGTTTTTTTTGCTTGCCAATGCATTGCCCAAAATGCACAGGTTGCCATTATTATTGATGATATTGGGTACCGAAAAACAGATAGCGAAACCTTAGCATTACCCGGTAATATCACCTTTGCTGTATTGCCTCATACACCGTTTGGTAAAGTAATCGCTGAACAAGCCCATCAATCAAACAAAGATGTGATTATTCATGTACCGATGGAATCAACCTCAGGTAAAGCATTAGGACCTGGCGCATTAACTGCGCAAATGGATGAAACAGAAATTCGCCATACTCTGACGCTCGCATTAGAAGAAATACCCTTTGCTGTTGGTATTAATAATCATATGGGTAGTAAGCTCACTACATTATATTCACCCATGGCATGGACCATGCGTTTTTTAAAAGAGAAAGAACTTATCTTTATTGACAGTGTTACCACTCGAGGGTCGAAAGCTAGAAGCTTAGCCAAGCAATTTGATGTACCAAATTTAAGTCGTCGAGTTTTTCTCGATAATCAATTAGACCAGCACTATATTCGTCAACAATTTAATGAGCTTATCTATTATGCTAAAAAAAATAAACGCGTAGTAGCTATTGCACACCCTCACCCTGAAACCATGCAAGCACTGCAAACACTCATTCCTGAATTAGCCAAGCACAATATCGACTTAGTCAATATTTCAGCCTTACTTCCAACAAAACCCTCTGTGCTTTCAAAAGTGGCCGCAGAAGACTAAAGGCAAATTTGTTAAATCCGCTAAAATATCACTCAGCCTGTTACTTGAACGTAATTTTGTTTTTTTCTAGCAATTCAATTACATATTTAATAGGAATAGCATAAGTTATCCCACTAGGGTTTGTGATCACCCCTTCTTTGGTTTTTTGCACAAATACTTTATTAATCACACCAACCACCTTGCCAGTAGAAACTTCATATAAGGCACTACCACTGTTACCAGGATAAGCGGTTGCATCTAATTGATACACTAAGTAAGGATCACGTAAACGTTTTAACATTGCGATGTTAATTTTTTTAGCATCAGCAACAGGCGTAATAGTTGGCGTGATACTCGCAACAATACCTCTGTGTGTTACCGGATAAAGCCCTAACACTGCACCAATAGGAAAACCAGTAAACGCAACATAACTACCTTCTCTGATAAAATCACTATTTGATAGCGTCATGGCGGGTAAAGGGTCACCCTCAATGGCAAGTACAGCTAAATCATACTTCGCTGATGAATCAATCAAACGTGCTTTGCGCACAACTGCTTGCCGCCCTGAGCCAACGAATACCGCGAGTTGTTGTTTTAATGCAACGTTTAACGATTCTGGTACTACATGATGATTTGTAACAACAAATTTTCCGTTGCCTATGACAAAGCCTGTGCCATGTAATTGATTCTTAGGCCGACCAGTTGGCGTATAAACGCCAATTCCAACAACAGAGGGTTTAATTTTTTCGAGGGTATCAGCCAACTCACTCGCGTGTAATGCCCCACAAAGAGCAAAATAACACCACATAATCCATTTTATCATCGACTTACTTCGCACCTTATACGTTGTTATTCTGAGATTAAATTTATCAAAAAGCCTCAGTCGTAAAAAACACTTTTACATGAACTTTTATAAATTATTATGCAATATTATGGTTTTTGACCATAATTATATTGATAACAATAAGTTAGTTTTAAAGTGAAAGCTATGAATACTCAAAAAATTGTCCCTATTCTTGCTGGCGGCGGAACACGCCTTCCTGCCCACGTTGGCATTTTACAAGCACTTCATGAATATGATCTCGATTTTGATCATATTGTTGGAGTTTCCGGTGGTAGTATTATTAGCAGTCTATATGCTTCAGGCTTATCCATTGCTGAAATTAAACATGTCGCTCTAAATACCGATTATACAAAGTTTCGTGGTTATTCTTTAATTAAATTATTACGTAATGGCGGCCTTAGTTCAGGTGATGTATTTGAACGTTGGATCGATCGCCTACTTCATGGCAAAACATTCAAAGAAATGCCCTTTAACTTACACATTGTTGCAACTGACGTAGCTCGCGGTAAACCCGTGATCTTTAACAAAGAAAATACACCTGATTTAAAAGTGTCGCTTGCGGTACGCTTCTCGATGTCAATTCCATTGGTTTTTAGCTTTAAAACCTTTGATAAACATTTAATGGTTGATGGCAGCATTTTATCAGAAGATGCCTTACATCGTGATTGGGCAAATGATGGCACTCCTGTGGTTTGCTTTCGCTTGAAAGGCGATTATGAATATGACGATATCAAAATAAAAGGCATGTTCCCAATCGTGCAATATGTCAGCTTATTAATACGTACTTTTATGACCACCATATCTCGAGAATATATTAATGAAGCATTCTGGCATAATACAGTAGTCGTCAATACGGGTATTTCTTCAGCAGTTGACTTTGGAATGACATTAGCACAAAAAGAAGCCCTATATTACAAGGGCTATCATACTGCCACGAAAATATTACCGATCAAAGTAAAAGCGCTATCAATTGATGTCAACAAAACAGTAAAGCTTTAATTGTTATTTCAAAGTAATTTAACTTGAAAAGCAAAGGCATAGCATCAGTACACAATTTGTATTAACATAACATCAACATTTTATATTTACGCTTCTCGTAGGCATTAGCCATGACCAGCTTTGTTCATGAACTCATTTCAAGTTCAGCCAGCAAATATGCCGATAAAACTGCTTTAACCTGTAAGTCGACCAGCCTTACATATCAACAGTTGCAACACGAAATCACCACTAATGCTAATGGTTATAGCGCATTATCGATCACACGTTTCGATCGTATCGCAGTTTTACTACCGAAAAATATAACAGCAGTCACCGCTTTATTTGCATGTAGTAAAATAGGCGCTGTTTTTGTTCCGATTAATCCATTATTAAAAACAGCACAAGTTGAACATATATTAGAAGATTGCCAAACAACGTTATTAGTGACCAATAAAGCAAGGTTTCATACCCTCAAAAATCAACTAAATAATCTCACGTCGTTACGCTATATTTTACTCGTTGATGAACAAGAAGTGACTCACGAAACCATCGAGCACATAAGTGTCATATCGTGGGGATTTTTTCGTGAAAATAAACTCACTGCACCACCTTCTCGGCCGATAAAATCAACCGAAATGGCGGCTATTTTTTACACCTCTGGCAGCACAGGAAAGCCCAAAGGCGTGGTACTATCCCATCAGAATATTGTTATCGGCGCACAATCTGTTAGCAGCTATCTACATAACAACGAACACGATGTGATTCTTGCTGCATTACCCATTAGCTTTGATTACGGGTTTAGCCAACTTACTACAAGTTTCCTCGCGGGTGCGCATTCAGTTTTGATTGATTACTTATTACCACAAGATTTGCTCAGAGCAGTAGAGCAACATAGCGTCACTGGTCTTGCTGGCGTACCGCCGTTATGGGGTCAATTAGCAAAGCTTAATTGGCAAAAGTATAACACCACAAGTTTGCGGTATTTCACTAATTCAGGCGGTGCACTACCTGAAAATATTTTATCAACTTTAAGAGCAGCAGTGCCTGATGCGCTGCCTTATATGATGTATGGGCTGACAGAAGCTTTTCGTTCAACCTATTTACCACCAGAAAAAATTGATTGTAAACCCAACTCAATAGGCAAAGCCATTCCAAATGCAGAAATCTTTGTGATTAATGACCAAGGAAAAGAATGCACGGAGAATGAACCTGGTGAGCTTGTGCATACCGGACCGTTAGTTTCCTTAGGATATTGGAATGCCCAACAAGCAACGCAAAAACGTTTTAAACCATCCCCTTGTTCACCACAAGGAATAAAGTTACCTGAAATAGCTGTGTATTCAGGCGATACCGTGAAAAAAGATAAAGAGGGTTATTTATATTTTGTTGCTAGAAACGATGAAATGATCAAAACATCAGGTTATCGAGTCAGTCCCTCTGAAATTGAAGAAGTGTTATACCAACATGCAAATGTTTTAGAGTGTGTGGTAATCGGTATAGAGCATTTAATGCTAGGGCAAGGTATTATTGCACTTGTCTCGAGTACGCAAGACGAACAAACATTACAAGACGAACTATTGTTACATTGTAAAGCAGCTCTGCCCGCTTACATGGTACCAGAAACAATCATTGTTTTGTCTGAGCTACCACATAACGCAAATGGTAAGCTTGATCGTAGTTTACTAACATCAACGTACCAATCTTACTTTTCGGATAAAGTATCATGAGTAAATTACATGCCCCTATGTCACAGTTTCACATTGATCAACAACAGCTATTGATTGGTGACAAAACGTTAGCACAAATTGAAATGCTCGTCGGACAAACTCCCTTTTATGCGTATGATGCAAATATCGTTAAAAATACGATTACGACACTCAAAGCCGCCTTACCACCACAAGTAAGTTTGCATTATGCCGTTAAAGCGAATCCTTATCTGCCACTGGTCAATTTTATTAAACCGTTAGTCAAAGGCTTTGATGTTGCTTCAAAAAAAGAGTTATTGCTAGCATTACAAACAGGCATGTCACCAACGAATATTAGTTTTGCAGGCCCAGGAAAAACCCAAGAAGATATCACAGCAGCTATAGTTGCAGGTATTACCCTACACGTTGAATCAACAAACGAATTAGCGAGCATTATTGAGCTTGGTAAACAACTGAATACCACACCAAATGTAGCAATACGCGTAAACCCAGCATTTGAACTGAAAGCCTCTGGTATGCGAATGTCTGGGGGAGCTAAACCCTTCGGTATAGATGAAGAGCTATTACCTGAAGTGCTAACAACACTGGATTATGATGCGGTAAATTTTAGGGGTTTTCATATTTACTCAGGCTCCCAAAACTTGCAAGCAGATGCCATCATCGACATGCATAATAATACCTTTGCACTAGCAGAAAGGCTCATGCTGATCACAAAGAATAAGATCTACTATATTAATATAGGTGGTGGCTTTGGTATTCCATATTTCCCTGGGGATAAACGATTAAATACCGCGCCTATTATGGAAAATTTAGAGCGTTTGTTCACACAGTATGTAACGCTTTCACAAGTAGAAATTATCATGGAGCTTGGCCGATATCTAGTGGGTGAATGTGGTGTTTACGCCAGTAAAGTAGTTGATATTAAAACATCTCGAGAGCAAAAGTTTCTTGTTTGCAATGGTGGTTTACATCATCACCTTGCCAACTCGGGTAACTTCGGACAAGTGATAAGAAAAAATTATCCTGTGTCGTTAGGTAATAAAATGTCACCTGAAAATAACGATACGGAATGTGTCACACTTGTAGGCCCGTTGTGCACACCGCTTGATGTTTTAGCAAATAAAATTGAGCTACCCAAAGCAAGTATTGGTGATTTTGCTATTATTTATCAATCTGGTGCTTATGGCCCTACCGCTAGCCCGCAAGACTTTCTAAGTCAGGGAAGAGTAGCTGAAATTTTACTATGAAGAAAAAAATTAGCATAAAATTAGTAAGGTATTTTTACCAGATACTGTTATATTTAAACTTAAGTGATAAAAGGCGTTTTCTGATTATATGAGCGGATATTCTATAGCAAAGAACTTTGATCAATTTTTTAAGATCAGGTTTGCTAACACCAAGGAACTTCAACAAGAAGCCTACAAAATCAGGTACGGAGTCTATAGCGAAGAGCTAGGCTGGGAGCCTAGTAACGAAGAGCGAATGGAAAGTGACGACTGCGATGACTTCTCTTACCATTGCTTATTGGAGCATCGACGTACAGGAACTTACGCAGGTTGTATTCGGTTGATTATTCCCCCTGCCGAAAACCCGTCTTATCAGTTACCTTTCGAAAAGCATTGTCTAGATAGCGCTAAAAATGAGGTATTAGATACACAAAGTCTACCACGAGGAGGCTTTGGTGAAATATCTCGACTCGCCGTTTTAGCATCGTTTAGACGTCGTGAACAAGAAAAAAATAAACCTTACGTATTAACTAATGTTGATCCAGACACCATGTATTCAGCAGAGGAGCGACGCAACTTTCCAAATATTGCTATTGGCCTTTATTTAGGTGGTTTAGCGTTAGCTAGTATGTGTCATCATGTTGGCATCATGGTAATGATGGAACCAAGACTAAATCGACGACTACAGCGCTTTGGCCTTCCTTTTAAACAGGTTGGCGAAGAAATGAATTATCATGGTCGTCGCGCTATGTTTTTCTTAGAAGAAAAAAGTTTCTACGTTGATCTAAACGAACAAATGCAAGAGTTGTATGAGATCGTTTATCAAGAATTATCAACTCAAATTAAATTAAAACCATATGGAAGTGACGGAAAATTTGGGATCCCCGAAATTTATAGAGCCCCCATTACATAGGCAAAAACAATGTCACAACAATTTGATTACGATTTAGCTTTTTCTCGTAATATTGGCTGGTTTACAGAAGAAGAACAACAGACACTACGCAACAAATGTGTAGCAATTGCAGGCTTAGGTGGCGTTGGTGGTGATCATTTTCTGACACTCGTACGGTTAGGCATTGGAAAATTTCATGTCTCTGACTTCGATGAGTTTGGTTGTGAAAATACTAATCGCCAAGTAGGAGCTAACATCAATAGTTATGGTGCTAAAAAGTTAGACACTATGGTTAAAATGGCTTTAGAAATTAACCCTGAGCTTGAAATAAAAACCTTTGATGAAGGTATCAATGCTAACAATATCCATGAATTCTTAACTGGTGTGGATTGCTACGTAGATTCACTTGATTTTTTCGTGATGGATGCTCGCCGTTTAGTGTTTGATCAATGTTCAAAAAAACAAATACCTGCCACGACTGCTGCACCTATTGGTATGGGAACAGCTTGTCTAAATTTTCTTCCAGGTGAGATGACATTCGAACAGTATTTTCGATTAGAAGGCCATACTGAAAATGAGCAATACTTAAAATTTTTTCTTGGCTTAACCCCTGCCGCGCTACAAAGTGCGTATTTAGTGGATCCATCAAGACTTGATTTAGCCAATAAAAAAGGCCCTTCTACCTTTATTGGTTGCCAACTAGCCGCAGGCGTTGCAGCATCACAAGTGATGAAAATTTTTCTAAATCGCGGCAAAGTGCTCAATGTCCCTTGGGGGCTACATTTCGACGCTTATACAAATCAATATAAAAAAACATGGCGACCAGGTGGTAATAATAACCCTATTCAAAAGTTAGCTTATATCATAGCCAAAAAGAAAATGGCGATTTAAGCCAACTGTTTCATTTACTGCTACAAAGGTACGTTTTGTGCTCAATCTATCCGATTTAGAAACCATCATTAAAGCCGCGATATTTGCGCCTTCAGCTGATAATAGCTCACCATTTAAATACGAGTACCATAAAAACGGGGTTCTCAGTTTTTACATTGATGAAGCACGTTCTGGAAAAGCAACAGATGAAGATTTTATTTTATCGGATATATCGCTTGGAGCAGTCATCGAAAATACAGTAATTCAAGCAGAACAACTCGGCTACACAGCTCAAGTAAATCTTTTACCATTACCAGAAAGTGCTCCACGTCATGTTGCTGACCTTAGCTTTACGAAAACCCATTCAGCAACTCATAACCTTGCAGATGTAATCGCTAAGCGCTGTACAGATAGACGATTTCCTTTCAAAGGACCAGTTAAAGATGAAGTATTAACTCGGCTAGCACAAGCCGCAGAGTTCCATGATGCTAAAGTTACTTTTTTTACTGATAAATCAGCAAAAAAATCAGTTTTGCCGGTAATGCGACACGCTGAGAGTTTGCGCTTTGAAAGTAAAATACTTCATCAAGAACTATTTTCTTCGGTTATTTTTGATGATCCGAAGCCACAAGAAGGTATGCCTTTATCAACGCTTGAAATTGAACCACCAGCCAGGCCCTTTTTTAAAATGATGTCGAATTGGAAAACAATTAGCTTTTTCAATAAGCTTGGGGTATCAAAAATACTCGGCTTTCGATCCGTTCAGGTACCTATTAGCTTTTCTCCGGTACTCGCCTTGATTTCTATCGCGGACAATACGCGTTCAGAAGTGATAAAAGGAGGCCAAGCATTACAACGCTTCTGGTTACAAGCTGCTATGGAAGAGTTATCCGTTCAACCTTATGCTGCTGCCCCTATTTACTCATTAAGAGGGTTAAACATTGAACCAGAATTCATGCCTAACATTGAGCAAATAAAACAAGATATGGAGAAAGTCTCCCCTGATGGATACTACGGCTTAATGTTTTTGCGACTAGGTTATACAGCAAAACCTGTAAAACATCGTACATTTAGACGCGAAATGACGTCTTATCAACGCCAAACATAGCACTATAGAGTGCATTCAACAGATAACTAAAGAATACTAAATGGTGACAAGCTACACGAGTTTGTCACCATGGTTTGAAAAAGCTCAATTACGGCTTAGCAATAAAACCTACCGCGTTATAAACGGCTTTCAATATATGTTCTGCGCGCTCAGAAGCTTTCTCTGCGCCTTTTTGCATCACGCTATTCATAAAAGCTTCATCATTACGATATTCATTGAAGCGTGTTTGAATTGGCTCTAACATTGCCACAACAGCATCTGCTACATCACCTTTTAAATGCCCATACATTTTATCTTCGTATTGCGGCACTAATTCCGTTACTGATTGTCCTGTCGAACATGACAATAATGTTAATAAGTTTGATACGCCTGGCTTTTCTGCCACATCAAAATAAATACGCGCTTGCTCATCCGAGTCAGTAATTGCCCGTTTTATTTTTTTACTGATTTTTTTAGGATCTTCTAACAAGCCAATAAAGTTACCTGGGTTAGTATCTGATTTAGACATTTTTTTAGTGGGATCTTGCAAACTCATTATACGCGCGCCAAATTCTGGTATATGAGGCTCAGGTACGGTAAAAATATCACCGTATAAATTATTAAAACGTGTCGCTATATCACGAGCTAGTTCTAAGTGTTGCTTTTGATCGTCACCAACTGGCACTTCATTGGCACCGTATAACAAAATATCTGCCGCCATTAACACCGGGTAAGTGAATAAGCCTGCGTTCATGTTTGCTTCTGACTTTTGAGACTTATCTTTATATTGGGTCATGCGATTAAGCTCACCCATTTGCGTATAACAATTTAACACCCAACTTAATTGGGCATGCTCAGGTACATGTGACTGAATAAAAATAGTGCTTTGCTCAGGATCAATGCCACAGGCTAAATACAGTGCGAGACCATCTAGCGTTGCTTTTCTAAGAGCATCTGCTTCAGGTCGAACCGTTATCGCATGTTGATTCACCAACATATAATAACAATCATGGCTTTGTTGCATATTTACCCATTGCTTTAATGCGCCTAAATAATTACCAATGGTTAATTCGCCCGACGGCTGACAGCCACTTAATACTACTGGTTTTGTCATTTTCTTTTACCTAAAATTTATCAAACAGTTGCAAGCGCTCGACGCATCTCATCAATCGCTTCTTTATAATCTGGTTGAGAAAAAATTGCAGATCCAGCGACAAACATGTCAGCACCCGCTTTAGCGATATCAGCGATATTATCGGCTTTCACACCTCCATCTACCTCTAAGCGAATATCTCGGCCACTTTGGCGAATTTTTTCTCTTACTAATTTAATTTTTTCTAGTGTTGTTGGAATAAACGATTGTCCACCAAACCCGGGATTCACAGACATCAATAACACCACGTCTATTTTTTCCATCACAAAATCTAAAATATGCAAAGGCGTGGCAGGGTTTAACACTACGCCGGCCTGGCAACCTTGCTCTTTAATCAACTGCAAGGTGCGATCAACATGCTCACTCGCCTCTGGATGAAAAGTAATAATATTGGCACCTGCTTTTGCAAATGCAGGAATCAATGAATCAACCGGTTTAACCATTAGGTGAACATCAATTGGAGCTGTAATGCCATAATCACGCAATGACTGACACACCATAGGCCCAAAAGATAAGTTTGGTACGTAATGATTATCCATCACATCAAAATGAATCACATCAGCACCTGCGCTGATCACATTCTCTACCTCTTGACCAAGACGAGCGAAATCAGCAGATAAAATTGATGGCGCAATAATATAAGAAGACATAAACCCAACACCCCTTTGAAAAATCTGCGCTACTTTATACTAAATTTCAATAATAATCGACCAATCTCAATTGCACTTTTTTTGCTCATTTCGCCTACCTCCTGCACCAGTATTGATCAACCACGATAATATAAAATTGAACACACAAATCACCCCTGCTCATAACTAATTGTATTTATATCACTTTATGACTTTTTTATTTTTTATTTACCGTAGGCACTGCTTTTGCAAAACCCATAGTTAAAAACATACACAACAATAACTTTATGAGAAAAATATGAAAAATAACTTAATGAAAGTCGCACTCGTTTCAACAATCTTAGCTTCATCAACTTTAGCGAACCCTGCTATTGCAAGTGAATGGTCTGCTAATGCCGCGGTGACAAGCAATTATTTATGGCGTGGCTTAGAACAAACTGGTGGTAAAGCTGCTGTTTCAGGCGGCATTGATTACGCCGGTGATTCAGGCTTTTACGCTGGCACTTGGGTATCAAATGCTGATTGGGCTGACGGCATGACTTATGAACTTGATTTTTATGCCGGTTTTGGTGGTGATATCAATGAAACTGTTTCCTATGATGTCGGATTCATTTATTACGCCTACCCTGATGAAACATCTGGTGATGCTGACTTTTCAGAGGTTTATGCGAACGTCAGTTTCAGTGGTTTAACTCTAGGTGTTGCTGTTTTAACTGACGGTGAAGGAGCTGACGCTGGCGATACCATTTACGCCTCAGCAGATTATAGTTTTGCATTAACTAATGAAGCAGAAGTTGGTCTACACTTAGGCTCTTATTCTGGTGATTGGTTAGCCGAAGATTCAATTGATTATGGCGTTAGTATCAGTAAAAGTGGCTTTACTTTAGGTGCCTCTCAAACAGACTTAGACGGTGGTGCCGGTGATCTTAAAGTATATTTAGCATATGCGATAGATTTCGACCTATAAGTCAAAATTCTCAAAAAGGCCTGATACTGAACGGTTTCAAACGATGGAAACATTCAATTATCAGGTCTTTTTCATTAACAGCTTCATTAATTCAATAACCTCAAATTTGTATAAAAAATAGTGTTAGATTATTTAAAAATAAACGCTTAACTTTACTTCATATATAACCTGAACTCGGGATAAAAAGTTAGCTAATCAACTGAAACGGTAGCATTTTATTTATCACACTGTTTTAGCACGGAGTTTTTTCTTAGTGCAAGGCAAATTTGTGCGTCAATAACTTGTCTATTGCAAAAAAATTTAACGCTGTAATAAGGAAAAACAACTGCTAGAAAGTAAGTTGTTTTCCCAAGCTCAGGTTATTTATAGCTTAGGTTAAATAATGATCTGACTTGGTTTTAATGCTAAAGTGGTTTTCATCGTTTTATTTATTCTTAAAGAAACGCACAATGAAAAACGCACAGCCATTAAAAGAAACCGTAAAAAGCGTTGCAGCCGCCTTTTTAGGTGTACAAAGTAATAAAAATAGGGAACGAGATTTCTCTCAAGGTAAATTTAGCCACTTCGTGATAGTTGGCTTAATTGCTGTAATTTTGTTTGTACTTGGTTTATTTACTGTAGTTTCGTTAGTCGTAAAATAAACATAACACACTGCACTATTTATAAAGCACCATCAATTCTGCAACTTTCTTACGCGCAGTGCCTTTCTGACTAATCGTTCGTGACACTTTGATCGACTTTCGTGTTTTCGCGCCTTGGTATATTTTACGTGTCCAAATGGTATCGTGATTACTGATCAACACGCTGACCTTTTTTTCGCTCGTGACTTCTTCCGCAGCGTTTGCTAAATCGGCTTGTTCATCTAAACCAAAACCGTTACCAGCATAACTGGTAAAGCTTGCTGTTTTGCTCAGTGGTACGTAAGGTGGATCACAATAAATAACGTCACCATCATTAGCACGAGCAAAGGTTTGCCTATAGCTTTCGCAAATAAAAATGGCTTTCTTTGCTTTTTCCGCAAAAAACTCTAACTCAGCTTGCGGAAAGTAAGGCTTTTTATATTTACCAAATGGAACATTGTAACCACCTGACTTGTTATATCGACATAAACCATTGTAACCATGACGGTTCATATACAAGAAAAGCAACGAACGATAGTGTTTATCAATCGTAGCGTTGAATTCGCTACGCAGATGGTAATACGCCTCTGGAATATTATTTTCACTAACGAAAAAGCGTTTTGCATCGTCAATAAAATTAACGGGATCTTGCTGAATAGCTTGGTAAAGATTGATTAAATCTTTATTAATATCGTTAAGTAAATAGTGTTCAAAGTCACTGTTAAGAAATACCGAACCCGCGCCAACAAAAGGTTCAATTAAACGTTTGCCACTGGGCAATAACGTATTTATTTTTTCCGTAAGGCTGTATTTTCCACCAGCCCATTTTAGAAATGCTCGTTGCTTTTTTACCATTTAGCTTTAAAAACCCTAATATGGCAACCAAGCCACTTCATTACTCAACGGGTGAATTGTAACTTGATTTGATTAAGATTGGGAGCGTTGATAATCATCAATTTCAGCATTTATGCTCTTTACTGATCGAATGAAAGGTTGTCTGCTCTTGATAATTTCTGGTGCGTTAGCCAACCAATCTGCCGCTAATATTCTCGATTCAAAGGTTTTAGAGGTTAATACCGTAACGGTTCCTTGCGTCACATTTCGTTGGTATTGGTGCACTTCAATTTCTGATACGCTATCAATGAATGCTTGTTTCGACTTCTCTTGTTCAATAACCGCGAATTGTAAAACAAACCCTGTTTTGTTTGCATAATAATTTAACGGCACAGGCTCAAGTGTTGTGGATGATTGTACTTTTAACGCATCATTATTTTCGATAGCTTCTACTGCTTTGATTTTCTCATCTAATGGCGCTTTTTTTACTGTTTGTTCAACAATTGCTTGTTCTACGGTAAGTGCAGTGGCAATATCTAACACAGATGCCTTTTCAACCACTTTTTGTTCTGTACCTTGAGATAACGGCTCTTTACCTAATAATCTGTTAGAGATTTCTTCTGCACTGGCTATAGAGGTATTGATCAAAGCGCTAGCAGCACTTTCACTGCCACGACTTTCTGTCTCTTGAGGAATGCTGCCTGTTTTATCTTCAAGGTTAGCTTGTTCACTCGTTTGCTTTACCACTGGCATATGTACAGGTTCAGCTACTGGCTTAAGCTTACTAAAATTAAACGTGTCTACTTGATACAGTTGATAAACAATCAATGCGCCTATAACAGACAATCCTAACATGCCGATAAGATACTTCTTAAACTGTGATAATGTTTGCCACTGATTGCCAGCGTTAAAACGTTTGTCATTAAGGGGGATCAATTGACCGCTGTAAGCATCTACAATAGAGAGCTTTTTATCAAACAGCATTGCGTGTTCAGTTAATTTTTGTCCAACTGATGTCATAGCTAACATCACCACCTGTATCGCTAAATTGGCTTTTTTAGCTATTTCGGCCAATTGAGTTAATTCATGCAATAATTGAAAAGAAAGATGATGTGCATGCTCTACCACAATGCTTACTGGTTGTTTGTGTTGCTTTATCAGGTTGATTAAACTGACGGCTACTGATTGCTCAGGATCAAATAACACACTACCAAACAACTGCTCTATGATACGACAACGAACCTGCAAATCATCAAGCCTTGGCGACATAGTTAAATAAGCAGCATTAAAATCATTAGATAAATTTGCAAGATACTGACTACCCAATGAAGAATAACGCATGGTGTCTTCGTCAATAACGACAACAGCATGTTTTGAAAAACGTAGAATATAATCAACTCTCGCGACAGCGCTAATTGAGGTAACCGCGTTTGTATGAGACTGTTGAGTTTCGTTGTTGTGCGCCAGTGCTGACATGTTTCACCTTTCTGTACTTTCTACAGAATTTGCTGAAGCATATCCTCACTAATATCATCACGCATAACCGCTTGGCCAATCGTGTTGGGTATAATAAGGCGAAGTTTCCCACCGATGTTCTTTTTGTCTCTTCGCATGTGTTTGATAAATGAATGAAAATCCATTGTTTCAGGAGCTTCCAAGGGTAAATCAAACGCAGCAAGTAAAGACTCAATTCGACGAAGTTCTGACGCTTCTAGCAAATTCAATGCTACTGATAGCTTAGCAGCAAGTACCATGCCAGTAGCTACTGCTTCGCCGTGTAGCCAGTTACCATAACCTTGTTCTGCTTCGATCGCATGACCGAACGTATGGCCAAGGTTCAACAGCGCTCGACATCCAGCTTCTGTTTCATCTTGAGAAACAATATCAGCTTTGCACTGACAACAGCGTTCTATCATTTCGATTAACACACTAGACTCTGATGCTTTTATTGCATCTGTGTGTTGTTCAAGCCAATAGAAAAATTCACGATCACCTAAAATGCCATACTTAATGACTTCAGCCATGCCCGCAGAAAACTCACGTGCTGGCAGCGTAGCTAAACTGTTAATATCGATTAGCACCGCTTTAGGTTGGTAAAAAGCACCGATCATGTTTTTCCCTAAGGGATGATTGACCGCTGTTTTACCGCCTACTGATGAATCAACTTGGGAAAGTAATGTGGTAGGAATTTGAATAAAATCGATGCCACGTTGATAGCAAGCAGCTGCAAAGCCAGTTATATCACCAATAACACCACCACCTAAAGCGATCAATGTTGTGTCTCTACCATGGGTATTGGCAAGCAAATGTGACATGATTTTTTCGAAATTATGTAAGCTTTTTTCTGCTTCTCCATCAGGTAAAATAATTTCATCTACCTGAAAGTCACTCAATAATTCTTTTACAGATGACAAATACAATTGAGATACAACATCGTTAGTCACCACACAAACTCGCTTAGCACGAATATGCTTTGTAAGCAGTTCTCCTGCTTTTAAAAGGTGACTATCGATATAAATTGGGTAACTGCGCTCAGCTAAATCAAGCTGTAAAGTGGCCATATTAGAAATCTAGGCGATCAACAATTTTATTCGCGACAATTTTTGCACTTTGATCGTCAGTTTGTACTATCACATCGGCAACTTCTTCGTATAAAGGGTTGCGCTCTACTGCTAGTTTTTCAAGCACTGAACGTGGCTCTTCTGACGTTTGCAATAAAGGACGACGACGATCGCGCTGTGTACGCGCTACTTGCTTATCAATGGTTGTTTCTAAATAGACAACAATACCACGTGCAGATAAACGATTTCTCACATGATCACTGATCACCGAGCCACCACCGGTCGCTAACACGATACCCTGTAATTGGCTTAAATCATCAATAACCTGCTCTTCTCTGATACGGAAACCTTCTTCACCTTCCAAATCGAAAACCCAAGAGATATCCGCACCAGTGCGACGCTCGATTTCCTGATCTGAATCATAAAACTCTAAATGTAGTTTATCAGCTAACTCTCTACCTATGGTGCTTTTGCCTGCGCCCATTGGGCCCACCAAGAAAATGTTACGTTTTTCTGCCATGAGACTAACTTAATACTCGTTAATTAATTTGCGTTTATGGGTAAGAGGGAACCTCCCTCGAAAATTTTAAGGGCGTAATTATCGCAATTGTTAACCCTAGATTGCAAGTAAGCAATGGACAAAAACACAGTTTACTTGCAAAAAGTCTTTAAAATCTTTCAGTTACAATACGCGGCGTGACGAAAATAAGCAGTTCTTTTTTCTCATTGAAGTTATTTGTGTTGCGGAACATCCAACCGAAGTATGGAATATCACCTAAAACTGGCACTTTTGAGATGCTATTGATCACTGATTGCTGATAAATACCACCTAAGACGATAGTCTCACCATTATTAACCAACACTTGTGTACCTATTCTTTGAGTATCTATCGCAGGTGCACTGCCATTGGTCACTTCAGAAACGGTATCTTGTGTCACAATTAAGTCTAAAATTATACGATTATCCGGGGTTATCTGTGGGGTAACTTTCAAACTCAATACCGCTTTTTTAAACTGGGTTGATGTTGCGCCACTTGAAGCTGCTTCTTGATATGGAATTTCAACACCTTGCTCTATATAAGCTTCTTTTTGGTTTGCGGTAGTAATACGAGGACTAGCAATAATTTCGCCTTTATTCTCATTTTCAAGCGCGCTTAATTCTAAGTCTAAAATCGTACCATCAGCCAAGCGAGCCACCTGAAAAGCGATGCTGCCAGCAGCAGAAGAAGCCGGTAAATTAACATTAAGCCTATCTTGTAAAGAAGGTACTGAACCGTTATTAGCAGAATTAGTGCCTCCTATAGATCCCGAAGAGGCATACTCGCCATCAGTATCAGTAACTCCCCAGCGTATACCAAGCTCTTCATTAATATTGTCTTTAACCGTTACCATACGAGATTCAATCACTACCTGTCGTACTGGAATGTCTAAAACGCTCACCATTCGTTTAACATCTTCAATACTTTGTGCAGTATCTCGGATCAATAAGGTGTTCGTTCTTTCATCAACACTCACACTACCTCTAGGTGATAAAATACTGTTTTCTTCATTCTTAACCAGAGCAGCAAATTCAATCGCTTTTGCATAGTTTACTTGAATGTACTCAGAATAAAGCGGGGCAAGTTCAGCCACTTGTTGTTGTGCTTGTAATTCTTGAGCTTCTCTAGCGGCAAGTTCATCTCCTGGGGCAACCATTAAAATGTTACCTTCCATGCGTTTATCTAGGCCTTTAACTTTAAGAATAATATCTAACGCTTGATCCCATGGGACACCATCAAGCCTTAGCGTAATATTGCCCGAAACAGTATCACTTGTAACCAAATTAAAACCGTTTAAATCTGCAATAATTTGCAGCACTGTTCTGACCGGAATATCTTGAAAATTAAGAGAGATTGCGCGCCCGCTAAAGTCTTCTGAATCCGCTAAATAACCAGGCGCTTTCACATCTTCTGTTACTGTTAACGAGAACACATTTTGTTGCTGTTTATGTTCAAAAGTAAAACTACCATCAATATCCACGACTAAGCGTGCATTCTTTCCTTCTTTGAAGGTTTCAATGGTCGTCACTTTAGTACCAAAATCGGTCACATCTAATTGATATAAGAGATCTTCGGTAATTTCTGTATTATGAAATTCAATAAAGAGTTTACCTAGACGGTCACTAACATCTACAGCGACCATACTATCATCAAGACTGACAATAATTTGTGCTTGATCGTCTTTATTACGACGAAAGTCAATATTCGATATTTTGTTAATAAACTGCCCACCTACTGGCGATAAGTTGTTAATCGCTTTTGGTGCAACATCTTTATTTAATAGCAATGAAAATTCATTACCTTGGGCACTAACATCAAAAATGGCTAATTTATCTAACGAAACCCGAGCAACAATATTACCAGCAATTTTTTGCATGGTTACCGTTTCAACGCCTGCGTGTTTAATGCTTGTTTCAAGCAATGCTTGATTAAAACTGTCTGCTTCAAAAGTAATATCAATATGCGCTGGCGTCATTGACGTTTCAACTTTTGGTAATTCAGCAATGGGCTCAGATAATGAAAACACTAACTCGATTTCATCATTTTGCAGCGTGTTATAACGTAAGGAAGTTACCTCAGCGGCCATTGAAAATATCGAAGATACAGACAAAAGAACCAATACAACAAGCTTGTGTTGCCACTTAACATTTTTCATTTTCATTTTATTTATTTGCAACATCATTAGTTCCTTTGCCCTTGACTATCAGCTTCAACCATAGCAACAGTCGTTTCACGCTCAACCCAACAGCCAGCACCATCTGGGATTAATTCTACCACTTTCACTTTATCTTGGCTGACTTCTGTAATTCGACCATTATAAAGCCCTAGATAGCTTCCGACTGCAACACGATGAAGTGTGGAATCAGATGCCTGAACCAATGCCCATGTGATACCTAACTCACCTAGCGTACCACGCATTGATAAATCACTGATTGCGAACTTTTCTAACGGTTGCTTGCGCCTTCGTGGATCAGGACTTAAACAACCTGACATTTGTTGGATTTTTTCTTGGATCGCTTCAGGTTTTGGTGCATCAAATGGACTTCGTAAAGTCGATGCGCCATATTCGACATGATTAAACACTGGCACTTCAGGCATTGGCTCGATAGTACTTGGTGTTGTTGATTTCACCTGCTCAATGTGTGCGTGTAAATCAGCCTTATCATTAAAACAACCACCTAAAAATACTAGTAAAAGAGGTAAGCATCGTTGTTTTATCATTGTGCTGTCTCCCTATACCGATAGGTTTTAGCCTGTAACTTTAAATTTAGCTGACCGCTTGTATCGGCTACCATGTTGATATCAAAGTCATGCAAAGTAACAATACGCGGTAACCCTGCAATTTTACTAACAAAATTTCCAAACTCATGATAAGAACCAACCACTTCTATATCGATAGGTAACTCGATATAGATCTCTTGGGTTATCTCTGGCTGCCAATTTAACTTCACAAAATCTAAGCCGCTAGTCGTACCAACAAAAGTAATATCATCTAATAAACCAGGAGTTTCATGGCTTTCAGGTAAACTTTTTAATTGCTCTGCAAAGAGTGTTTCCGCTTCAACCATCTGTTGTTGAAAGAGTTCTAGATTGGCTGCAACATAATATTTACTTTGATACTGTTGTTTTAACGTTGCTTCTTCAGCGACAACCCTATCGAGTTGCTTGATCTTATCTGAGACAATAAGAAAATAGCCCAACGCTATCACAACAATAGCGAGGAACGTTGCAAACACTCCCTTTGCTAACGGTGGCCAATTACCGATATTGTCGAGTTCTAAGTTGTCAAATTGCGAGAAGTCTATTTTCATTAACTCGCCCCTTGGGTTGCTGTTTGCTCGTCAGCGTTTAATAAGCCTTTAATACGAACACGCATTTTAAAGTCACTTAATAATTTACTTGTTGCATCATTAGAGGTAATAGATTCAAGCACGGCATCCGTTAATAAGTCTGAGCCTTCAATGTTACGGATCATATTAGCTAAATGATTGTTTGACTCACTTTTACCTAGCAATTGAATAGTATTGCCTTGTTTTTCCATCTTAGTTAAATAAACGCCTGAAGGCACAATTTTAGAGATTTCATCAAGTACTTGCGTACCTACATTTCGACTACGCTGTAATTGTTCAACGACTGAGATACGTTTTTCTAACTCTTGTTTTTTCTCATTTAAGGTTTTTATTTCACTGATACGTTTATCTAAAATGGCTATTTCAGTTTGTAAAAAGCGGTTTCTTTCTAGTTGGCCATCAATGCGTAATTGATAAAATTGCCCAACCAAAAAAACAACCGCAAACGCAACTAAAGCAACGGCGGTTAATAACGTAAAGTATTGTCGCTGTTTGGCTTTTTCAGCTTCTTCACGCCATGGGAGTAAGTTTATATATGCCATGTAGAAAAACTCCTTAGCGCTAACCCTGCTGCTACCATGTATTGACTTGCTGATTGCGAGAGTTCAGTTTTATCGATATCAGCTGAAATTTCCATCCCAGTGAATGGGTCCGCAATGATGGTATGTATACCAAGCTCTTCATTCAATAGCTTTTCTAAACCTTCAACTTGTGCGCAACCACCTGAAACAACAAGATAATCAATTTTTTCTTTACCACTAGAAGTTAAAAACATTTGAATCGCGCGACGCACTTGCTGTACAAAAATGGTATGAAAAGGTGCTAACACCTCAAACGTATAATTCGGTGGAAGTTTATGTGTAACTTTTGCCAGCTCAGCTTCTTCAAATGATTGGTTATAATAAGAGACGATTGAACGGGTATATTGTTCACCGCCAAACATTTGATCGCGACTATAAAGATGTTCGCCATTTTGTGTCACTGAAAAAAGTGTCATCATGGCACCCACATCTACCATCGCAACAACTTTGTCATTAGCATCATCAGGTAATTGCGATAAAATTAAGTCATATGAACGACTTATCGCGTATGATTCTACGTCGATGACTTTAGTCGTAAAGCCTCCAGTGTCTAAAGCAGAAACGCGTGCTTCAACAGATTCTGTACGGGCTGCGCTGAGTAATACGTTGATTTTAGTAGGGTCAGATTCATTTACCTCAAGAGGTTCAAAGTCTAAGCTCACTTCGTCGAGAGGATATGGGATCAAACTGTCGGCTTCTATTTCAATTTGACTGGCAAGTTCTTGCTCATTCAATGAAACATCCATATAAATAACTTTGGTAATAACGGTTTGTCCAGAAACAGCGGCAGCAGCATATGTAGCAGAAGAGGCGATTTGTGTGCGTAATTTTGCAATCACTTTGCCAACAGCCTCGATGTCTTGGATCTCTCTATCGATCAAGGCACCTCTTGGCATTGATTCTGTAGCAATCGATTCTAATTTATAGGAATCGCCAGTTTGACTAAGCAAAACAGCTTTTGCAGAGTGTGAACCAATGTCGATTCCGGCAATGAGAGAAGCTTTCTTTCCCAATAGATTACTAAGCATAACTTCCTACTAAATCATTTTATTATAATAATATAGATATATTTTCCATATAAATACATTTATTACATGGTTTTAAAGGATATACTAGTAGTTATAGTCAATTTTTGTAAATTTTTGTCGAGCAGTTTAATTTGAAATCTTTCAGAAAAACGATCAAAGTCCTATTTTACATCGGCTGTGCGGGTGTTTTTGCGCTGAGCGCTTTATACTTATATATGCGTGATGATCTGCCAAGCGTAACCTCTTTAAAAAGTGTTAAGTGGCAAACGCCAATGACCATTTATAGTGCTGATGGCAATTTAATGAACCAATTTGGCGAGAAAAAGCGCATTCCTTTATCCATTGATGAAATGCCACAGCAGCTTATTAATGCAGTACTTGCAACCGAAGATGATCGCTTTTATCTGCATTTCGGCGTGGATCCAATCGGCATGACCCGTGCAATCATTGGCCAAATAATGGGACAAAATAAAGGTGGTGCAAGTACCATCACCATGCAAGTCGCGCGTAATTTCTTTCTCACTCGCGAGCAAACCTACATTCGCAAAATTCGAGAAATATTTACAGCGTTCCATATTGAAATGTTGCTAACGAAAGATGAAATTTTGGCTTTATACATGAACAAAATTCCACTTGGACATCGTTCATTTGGCTTCGGTGCCGCGGCTCAAGTTTACTATAATAAAAATGTACAAGATCTTACCCTAGCCCAAATGGCGGTATTAGCTGGTTTACCAAAAGCACCATCTACAATAAACCCGATCAGTAATCCTGAGCGTGCAAAGGCGCGTAGAGCTGTTGTGTTACATAGAATGTTGGTGACTAACTATATAACAGAACAAGAATATCAATTAGCACTCAATGCACCGATAACCGCGCAAAAGCATGGCGCTGAAATTGCTCTTAACGCACCTTATGCTGCCGAAATGGCCCACCAAGAAATGATTGAGCGCTTTGGCAAAGAACAAGCTTATACTGGTGGTTATAAAGTTTTCACCACGGTATCTACTTCCCTACAAAATGCAGCAAAAAAAGCAGTGATTAACAACTTAATGGCTTATGATCAGCGGCATGGCTATCGTGGCCCGATTATGCATTTGCGAGAACCTAAAGAGGAAGACGAACAAGAAAATATCGAAGCTGAACAGCCTGTTTCACCCCTTTCCGATAAAGAAATACAAGAAGCTTTATCACAAATACCGCCCTATGAGCCTTTAATACCTGCGGTTGTTTCACAGGTAAACGAACGTTCAGTACAAATTATGTTTGCTGATCTCTCTACAGATAATATTAATTGGCAAGGCTTATCTTGGGCTCGAGAATTTTTCAACGATAATAAACAAGGGCCTGCCCCAAAAGAAGCTGCTGAAATTCTACGTTATGGGGACGTTATTTACGTGACCAAAGAACAAGGACAGCTTAGGTTAAGCCAATTACCTTCCGCAAGTTCTGCCTTAGTCTCGCTTTCACCTGATGATGGTTCAATCAAAGCAGTTATTGGTGGATTTAATTATGCACAATCACAATTCAACCGTGTTACTCAAGCTAAGCGTCAAGTCGGTTCAAACATTAAACCCTTCGTTTATTCTGCAGCATTAGAAAACAATTTTACCTTAGCCTCATTAGTCAATGATGTACCTATTAACCAATGGGATCAACGTACCGGTGTTGTTTGGCGACCAAAAAATTCACCGGAACAATACAGTGGTGAAATTCGTGTAAAAAGGGCCTTGGCACAGTCTAAAAACGTCGTTGCAGTTAGGCTATTTCGCGCTGTTGGTTTAGATAAAATGATCCCACATTTAGCTTCTTTTGGTTTTGCTCCTGACGAACTGCCTCGCGATGAATCTTTAGCGCTCGGCTCTGCCTCATTAACGCCTTTAGAAGTTGCAACAGGTTTTGCAACCTTTGCCAATGGAGGCTATTTAATAGAACCTTATATTATCGACAGGATAGAAGATGCCAACGGTAATATTATCTTTCAAGCAAGTCCAAAATTCGCTTGTGACGATTGCAGTGAGTTGGTTAATCAACAAGGCGATGAAGAAAAAGAGAACATAGCAATTTCTGCAGATCCACTTGCACCAGAAATAACTGATTCACCAATTGAAGAAAGCACTCCCCAATATGAACGAGCAACGCGGGTAATCAGCAAGCAAAATGCATTTTTAATAACGCAAGCGCTAAATGAAGCTATATGGGGGGCTGACTGGTCAGTTTCACCAGGTTGGCAAGGCACTGGATTTCGTGCAAGAAGTCTAAAAAGAAGAGATATAGCAGGAAAAACGGGAACAACTAACGAAGCAAAAGATGCTTGGTTTTCTGGTTTTAGTCGACGCATCGTCACCACAGCTTGGATAGGATTCGATGATCCGTCTCGGAACCTAGGTAGTACTTCGTATAATAACAACTTAGATAAAAATCAGATCACTGGAAGAGAGTTTGGCGCTAAGTCTGCTCAACCTGCTTGGATCGACTTTATGGATAAAGCTTTGCAAACACTTCCTCCAGAACCATTTGTTCAACCTGAAAATATTATTTCTGTTCGTATCGATAAAGCCACTGGAAAATTAACGGATAAAACTGATCGAAGTAGCACCTTTGAATATTTTATTTTTGGCACTGCACCAAACGAGTATGTTACCCATGATAATAGCCATGAAATTTTTGATTCCAATAAAAGTGCAGAAAGTGAGATTTTTTAGCCAATCCATTTGGTGGAATATTCTTTCGTTTCGATAGCTTTTAGGCTTTAAAAAGTGAAATTCAGCCATTGAGTTTCACTTTTTTTGTTTCAATTCCTACATTTTTCCGTTTAACCTCACTTACGCTCTACCCCTTTTGAACATTGAATATCAATAAAAATATCTATCGATTATTTATATCACTGTTAGTTTTCAACCAACATTTTTGAAAGTTACACTGAAAACTTTCACTTCGAAACAAAAAAACCTTTCGTTTTATTTTATGATCGCCTAAAATTGCGCCTCAAGACAGATTGAAACATTCTTAACCCGAACGTCATACCTTTAGGAGCTGACACGCTATGACTGCTTTGTTACAAAACTTAAACTTATCTCAATACGGCATAACCGATATATCAGAAGTGGTTTATAACCCGTCGTATGAAGTGTTATTTGCAGAAGAAACCAAAGCAGAACTCAGTGGTTTTGATAAAGGTACAGTGACAGAATCAGGAGCTGTCGCGGTTGATACGGGCATTTTTACGGGTCGCTCCCCTAAAGATAAATACATCGTTCGTGATGACGTAACAAAAGACACCGTGTGGTGGTCAGATCAAGGTAAGAATGATAACAAACCCATGACGCAAGAAACATGGGAGCATTTAAAAGGCTTGGTTACCAGTCGTCTCTCTGGAAAACGACTATTCATTGTCGATACTTATTGTGGTGCTAACGAAGATACTCGCTTAAAAGTACGCTTTATCACCGAAGTTGCGTGGCAAGCACATTTCGTTAAGAACATGTTTATTAGGCCTTCCGAAGAAGAGTTAAAAGATTACCAACCTGATTTCGTCGTAATGAATGGTGCTAAAACCACCAATGATAAGTGGCAAGAGCAGGGCCTTAACTCAGAAAATTTTGTTGCGTTTAACTTAACCGAAAAAATGCAGCTTATCGGCGGCACTTGGTACGGCGGCGAAATGAAAAAAGGCATGTTTTCCATGATGAACTACTTGCTACCGCTTAAAGGGATTGCATCAATGCACTGTAGTGCTAACGTTGGAAAAGAAGGTGATGTAGCCATATTCTTTGGTCTTTCTGGTACGGGTAAAACAACACTGTCAACGGATCCGAAGCGTGAACTTATCGGTGACGACGAACATGGTTGGGATGATAATGGCGTGTTCAATTTTGAAGGCGGTTGTTATGCAAAAACCATTAACTTAAGCGAAGAAAATGAACCTGACATTTTCAATGCGATTCGTCGTGATGCTTTATTAGAAAATGTTTCTGTCGATAATAATGGAAAAATTGACTACGATGATAACGCTAAAACAGAAAACACTCGAGTGTCATATCCTATTCATCACATAGAAAACATCGTTAAGCCAATATCACGCGCTGGGCATGCAAAAAAAGTTATTTTTTTAACCGCTGATGCCTTTGGTGTTTTACCACCAGTGGCAAAATTAACACCAGAACAAACAGAGTATTATTTTCTTTCTGGATTTACTGCAAAATTAGCCGGTACTGAACGCGGTATAACAGAACCAACGCCAACGTTCTCAAGTTGTTTCGGTGCAGCATTCTTAAGTTTACACCCAACGAAGTACGCTGAAGTATTACGTAATAGAATGCAAAATGTTGGCGCCGAAGCATATTTAGTGAATACCGGTTGGAATGGCACAGGTAAGCGTATTTCAATTAAAGCAACCCGCGCTATTATAGATTCAATTCTAGATGGTTCTATTGATCATGCAGAAACAGAAGTATTACCATTATTTAATTTAGCGGTGCCTAAGGGTATTGCAGGAGTTGATGATAATATTCTTGATCCAAGAGCAACGTACCAAGATGCCAACGAATGGCATGAAAAAGCCGTAGGTTTAGCCAATAGATTTATTGAAAACTTTACTAAATTTACCGATACAGATAACGGTAAGTCCTTAGTAAAAGCAGGACCACTGGTGTAAAAATACACAACATAGAAGAGCCGGTTATTCCGGCTTTTTTTATGGCTGTTGTAGTGGTAGTGAAACTTTCGCAGACAACCCACCTTGTTCGCGGTTCGATAATACTATTTTACCGCTATGGGTATCTACAATCCGTTTAATAATCGCCAACCCTAAGCCGCTCCCTTCAGTGCCTCGAGCTTTATCACCTTGAGTAAATGGTTGGAATAGACGGTCTATATCGGTTTCAGGAATACCAGGCCCTGAATCACAAACAGCAAAGTAAACGCTTTGGCTTGCCGTATCAATACCCGATGTAAGCGTAATATCCTCATCACTATAACGTAAGGCATTTTGGATTAAATTCGACACTACCCTTTTGATCGCCACATACCTTACCGGTACTTTAGGGATATTTCCGGCCTCAAATGTAATGATTCTATCAATATTTGACTCAGCCTGAACCACTTCACCGATCAAAACGTTAAGATCTATCAGCTCCATTGTGTCTTTACTATCATGGCGAATATAATCAATAAATTGATCTATGATGGTGTTCATGTCATCAATATCGCCTTCGATGCCTTCTTTTAAGAACTCATCTTCTTTTGACATCATTTCTGTTGCCAGTCTTATTCGGGTTAATGGCGTGCGTAAGTCATGAGAAATACCTGCCATTAATAAATTTCTATCTTCCTCTAACTGTTTGATACCTTTAGACATATGATTAAAAGCTTGCGTTACCGCTACAATTTCCGTGGTGCCATGCTCATTAAGCGGTTCTGGAAATGCGCCACGTCCTACCTGATGAGCTGCCGATTGTAGCGCTTTTAAAGGTCTATTCAATTGTCTAACAACAAGCCAACCACCAATGACACTTAATCCTCCTAAAATCATTAATACAATAACGAGGGGGGTGTAGTTTGCTTCTTCTAAACTATTTAATGGAATTTTCACCCAGTATTCAGGTGCTTGCGGTGGGCGAACCCAATAAAGAAAGTCATCTTCTTGGGTAAACCTTACTTCGGCTGGTCCCCCTAATAAGTTAGACATATTACGGGAAGCTATTTCTTTGTAGATAGCGCCACGTAGACCTTGTTCCATGGCGTCTTGTTCAGTGTATACATTGATACCGGTTTCTTGTTGAAATGCCTTCACCATACTCGCACTGAGTACTGGTTCGTCAACTTCAATAAAAATCACACGAATTTGTTTAGCTAATAATTGCTCTATTTGATCCGAGTTCGGCTGTAAAATATAGACCATAATTGAACCAAGCGTGATTGCTTGATTAATCAATAATAAAATACCAATTAATAATATGGTTTGCCCAAAAGCACTACGTGGCAAAATTCTCATAAATGGTTAAGCAACCGCCTTACCTTCGGGCACAAAGACATACCCTAAGCCCCACACAGTTTGAATATACCTTGGTTTAGCCGGATCTTCTTCAAGCATACGACGCAATCGTGAAACTTGTACATCAATACTGCGCTCTAATGCAGAGTAATCTCTACCGCGGGCTAGATTCATTAATTTATCACGAGATAAAGGTTCACGCGGGTGGGTAATCAACGCTTTTAACACGGCAAATTCACCGCTAGTTAATGGCATATTGATATCGCCTTTACACATTTCTCGTGTGGCAAGGTTGAGCGAATACTCACCAAACTCGACAACGTTTTCTTCTTGCGATGGCGCGCCTGGTGCTTCAGTCACTCTTCTTCTCAATACCGCTTTTATTCGCGCCAATAATTCTCGAGGATTAAAAGGCTTAGGCATATAATCATCAGCACCTAATTCAAGGCCAATAATGCGATCAACTTCATCACCTTTCGCTGTTAACATCACAATAGGAATATCATTATTCATTTGTCTTAAACGACGACAAATTGATAAACCATCTTCACCTGGTAGCATTAAATCAAGTACCAATAAATGAAAGTTTTCTCGCTCTAACAAGCGATCCATTTGTTCTGCGTTAGCTGCACTGCGCACTACAAAGCTTTGTTCCACTAAGTAACGCTCTAATAATGCGCGTAAACGCATGTCGTCGTCGACGACTAAAACCTTCGGTGTTTCTTGTCCCATACCCTCACCATTCTTATAATTTTTTAATTACAGCTACTATAAGCTATTCATTGTAAATATGATAAAGGAAGTATGTGTCAATTTTCCTCGATTTGTTACAAATTATTAAACTTTTTTTATCAAGTAAGCCAAAGAGTTATTACAAAATGTTATTAGTTGATTAAATATCAAAACAATAGAAATATCACTCAACACATAATACAAGTTAATAACAATAATTTAACATATTGAAAAGTTTAAATAATGTGACTATTTTCTTTCTTTTTTAACCGTTTATATCAACAATACGGTTTATACTAAATGAAATAAATATTGACACCTTTTACGAGAACTAAAAGGTGTAACGACAATACATTGTTAGCACTGAATTGATTTGTCAGTAATGCATATACTTTAGGAGGCATTAACACGCTAATGTAACTTTAAAAGGTCAAATAGTTATATCATTAGTTTGACTTGTATTGCTTTTGTAGATGTTTAATCTACGAAAAACAAGGTAGAATATAAACCATGAAAGTTTGGCGTCATGTTTTTAAAGCCCCACGTCGTGTTGTTTCCATCAAGCGACGTAGACACACCTCACTATTGAAACGACAATTGGTGATGATTAAACTCGCCTTAGAACAAGAGAAAAAAGAAACAAAAGAAATGCTGTTTACGTATAAACGTTACACCTTGCGTCAAGCATCTTCTGACGAAATGAAAATTGCCAATAAGCAATTTCTTGATGTTTTAAAAGGCTTAGGTATAGGCGTTGTTGCCGTTTTACCGTTTGCGCCAATTACTATTCCTATTGTGATAAAATTAGGAAAGTGGCTTGGTGTTGATATTCTTCCCAGTTCGTTTAACGAACAACATACTATTATTTCAGATAAGAAATCGCTTGATCAGTAACACAATGAGTAAACGATTTTTGTCGGTCAGATTTTGATAACTTCGCAATTGCCTGCTTTACTAATTTTTGTTTAACCTTCTTATCTTTTTCTGGCATACCTTTTAATTGCTCATCAAAACAACCAATTAAACCAAAATTAAGAGCGGTATCTGAATTGGGTAACTCACCAGCTAAACAATCCGATAACTTTAATGCAAGCTCGTCTCGACCCATTTTCGTAATCAACTGTTTAACACTGGGCTGGCTAGCATCAACATTACGCGCTTTATTACAGCCAAAAAACATATCGGCCACAGCAACAACGGGTAACAGTTCTTCATGCTGTTGCTGAAATTTATCTTTTAACCATTTATCGTAATCTATCGCCGCTTCTTGCGCTACACTCGTAAATGAAACAACGCAGCATAGCGAGAAAAAGCTTAATGTGTTTAAGTTCAAGTCAAGATCTCTAGTTAACTGTTTATTTTTATTAAGTGTACCTTAATTCACAGCGTAATCTTAGTGCTTTATCGACATTTTCCGTAAAGAAATGTTATTAAATTGTTAAAACGTGTTGAACTTTAACGTACAAATTTTGTACGAATTAAACCTACTTTAATTCAGGGCTAGTGATTGAAACATTGCTCCTCGACATATATAGGTTACAGGTGAAAAATATCAAAATCTCACTGACTTTGTATGACTATTTTTTTCACTTTACCCTGTAATTATTTCACAACGCCCTCAAACAAAAATTAATTTTCAATGTTAAAACAACAAGTTAAAAATTGGCACAGTGTTCGCTAATCTACATTCGAACATGTTAAATGAAATCAAGGAGAAATGATGAAATATTTATCAAGTGCTATATTAGTTGCAACGACATTAACAATGACATCTGCTGCAGCGAATGAAAATGATTGGAGTAAAGAAGCAAAAGATGCATGGATTGATGGTAAAACTGAAGCTGTACTTTTATTCAATGGCAATTTAGATTCATTCGATATCAACACCACCGTTAAAAAAGGTGAAGTTACTTTAACTGGTGAAGTTGAATCAGACGTTGAGCGTAAACTTGCTGAAGAGCTTGTTCACGGTGTTGATGGTGTAAAAGCAGTCAACAACGAACTTACCGTAATGAAGTCTGATAGAGACGGTAGAAATGATTCGAATCAAAATGATAACGAAGTAGGTGCGATGGTTGATACCAAAATCGCAGTGGTATTGAAATCTCGTTATTTACTAGACTCAGATATCGATGGTACTGACATCAATGTAGACGTTGAAAACGGTCATGTATCTTTATCAGGTGAAGTTGACTCAACATCTGAAAAACAATTAGCCATTCAGATGGCTAAAAATATTGATGATGTAGTTGAAGTATCAGATGATCTTACGATTATTACAGCTTCATAATACTTTATCAAAATTTAGCTTTTAGCGAAGATAGTAGCAAAGAAGCAATTGTTTTGATTACATTTTAGAGAAATAGGTAAATGTCATCATCTGCTTCTTTCGCTCGCTTACTGAAGTTTACAACCCTTTATTACTCGCTGTAAATGTATTGGCCTGGCAACGTTCGCCAGGCCTTTTTTTGAGGAAGTTTCATGCGACAATTAAATTATATTTGGCTACCCGTGTTAGTCGTTATAGGTTTATGGTTAGATAAGCCTATTATATCAGTGCTATTAATCTGGTGTGCTATGTCTATTGGTTTAGCGACACTAAACGACTCCGCGCGGTATACTGCATTCTGGCTCAAAAAAGAAACCAATAAGGTGCCATGGTGGTTTCGTTCGCTATTCTTTCCTTATTACGCATGGCAAAAAGGCGAGACATATATACGTACACGTAATAACAATCAAAAAGAACCAATAAAAGTTGCACCTAACCTTTTTGTATCTCCAACGATTCATATGACTAAAGAAGCAATGGAAAAACACAACATTGGTGCAATGCTAGATCTTTCCAACCCTTTAAATGTCGTATCTTGGTTTAATAAAGATGACAACATTAATTATTTATCAATCGCTTTTTCCAACTTTAATCAAAATGATTTGCTCAGATCTTTACGATGGCTACACCAGCAAATTACTCAACAGAAAAACTGTCTTATCTATTGTGATGACAACAGCGCATCAGTAGTGCTGTCTGCATACTTTTTAGCAACAAATGAAGTTAAATTTTCTGCGCTCGCAATGAAACAGTTCAAAAAAAAATCTCCATCATTGAGCTTAACTGAACAACAGCAACAGTGGCTTGATCAACTATCGAAACACAACAGGCTCGCCTTAAAAAAAACAGCTTGGCTTATTGCTAATCCTGTAGCAGGACGAGGAAATTGGCCAGAAGTTAAGCCAGATATCGTCGAACAATTATCGCCTTTTTTTGACTTGCATATACATGAAACAACAGAAGAAATAAGCGCCGAATCAATAGCAAAGCAGGCTATAGAAGAATCAGTAGATTTACTGATTGCCGGCGGCGGTGATGGTACCATTAAAGAGGTTGCTACAATTGCTATAGAGCATAATACCAGTATAGCGTTAATGCCTTTAGGTACGGCAAACTCACTAGTTCATGCCCTTCAAGGTAGCGTCGCTAAGTTAACACCGATTTCAAACGCCTGTAAACATATTATTGAAGGTGTTGATACCCCAATTGACACAGGTAAATGTAACAATGAAACCTTTTTATTATTATGTGGTTTAGGTATCGAACATCAAATGGTTTCCGCGGCAGATAGAAATAAAAAGAATGACAGCGGTGCACTCGCTTATTTACAAGGATTTACTGAGTCCGTTATCGATCATCAAGCAAAGGGCTTAACCGTAACAATAGATGAACAACCGGCAAAAACAGTATCAATAGCAAGCCTTGTTGTAGCAAATGCTGCACCATTTACGACTATGTTAGCTCAGGGTAATGGCGAGCCAAATTTTGCTGACGGAAAGCTTGATTTAACGTGGATAAACGCCCTGCCAGATAACACAATACCACTGGCAAGTTTAGCAGATTTAGCACAGTCGACTATTACTGCTACTCACATTGGAGATAATGTGCAACACAGCCAAGGTAAACAAGTCATCATTACCGCTGATGAACCTATCGACTATATTATTGATGGTGAAACTCGGCAAGCCTCGGCGCTTGATATTTATATTAAACCGCAGGCTCTTTCCATTTTAATGTGTGCTGATGAATAGCAATAAATACTTGCTATTCATCATATTTTTCAAGCTTGTTGTACAAGGTTTTCACACTAATATCTAATAACTTTGCGGTATCGCTTTTATTCCCGTGTTGCTCTTCTAATGTATTTAAAATGGCTTGTTTTTCCACTTCAGCAAGTGGAATTCCTGTAGGTACAGATTGATCACTTACCTCATCATTTAATGGGTCTTCAAGTAAAATATGTTCACTATCAATCACATCGATTGACATAATATAAGCACGTTCAATGGCGTGCTTTAACTCTCGAACATTGCCAGGCCAATGATAATCGCTTATTTTTGCCATTGCCGCCTCAGAAATTTTTTTACCAAATCCTGCACTGGCATTTTTATAGGCCAAAAAGTGCTTTGCTAAACCTTCAACGTCACCGCCTCTACTTCTTAAAGGTGGTACATGTAATAAAAATTGCGCTAAACGAAAATAGAGATCTTCTCTGAACACTCCCAGGTTAACTGATTGCGCTAAGTCTCTGTTAGTAGCTGCAATGATCCGTACATTAGAATTTAACACTTTGTTACTACCAACAGGGCTATAATCTCCAGTTTCTAATACACGTAACAGCTGAACTTGTAATTCTTCTGGCATTTCCGTAACTTCGTCAAGAAATAACGTGCCGCCTTTTGCTTCGGTAAAAAAACCTTGACGTTCGCCAACTGCGCCAGTAAACGCACCTTTAACATGACCGAACAAATCACTGGTAGCTAAATCTTTAGATAACGCTCCGCAATTTACTGCTACAAAGGGCGATTCCGCACGTTCGCTGGCATTATGAATAGTATTAGCGACAAGCTCTTTACCAACCCCACTTTCACCAACAATCAAAATACTGGTGTCGTACATAGCTACCTTACGTAAACTTCTATACAGTTTTTTCATCGCACGGGAGGAGCCAAATAATAAACCAAACTGATCTAACTCACTTGATTCGATACTTTTTGTTTTACGTGGACGTTGTTGATATTCAGCGGTCAACTCTTCTATAACTTCTGCGAGATTGTTTCTTTTAATCGGGGTTCGATAATGATACGCAGCGCATCTAACAACAGCTTTATCTAACAGTGGATTGGGAATGCCTTCACTTAAAAAAATAATATCTGTTTCAGGACAAAAATTTAGTGCTTGCAGTGCATCGTAATGTGATTGCTCAAACGTATTTACTTCAATAATAGCGACATCTGGCGCATCACTTAAACCACTGAGCCAATCATGATGATGCGGTTCAATAACAGTAAAGTTTTTCGTCAACGATAAAGAGGAAATAAGCTGCATATATTGAGCTTGATTAACACAAACTAACGCCGAAGGATAAGACATGCGTAAATTCCATGTATGTTTAAGTTGTCAAAGTTACAAGTTAACCCTGTAAAAAATACCGGATTATAAATGAACGTATTCCCTAATACGGTGGCATAAGGCTTTATATCATGACTAACTAGATTGGCACATAAATTGGTTGTTGTCATGTTAACTACATTGAAAAGGTGAAGTAACGTGGCCAATAACGTAGAAACAGCCCATAGGTTTGGTGATTTAGCGCTTATTCAACAAGCGTTACAAGCGTGCTATGAAGAAACTGAAAACTTTCTCTCTGTTCAATGCCAATTAGCCAATAAGCAAATGACAATCGATTTAACCAATCCAATTGATATAAGACTAGAGGCCGTTTCAAGCTTAAATCACTTAATGATTAAACAAAGCCCGCTTATTCAACAAGAGTTTGGGCTAACAAAGTCGCTTTCAACATGTACATCGGTAGACGCTAACACTGCTGAGCAATTACTTGTGCTTAAGCAATTATTAAAGCATACCCAGCAAACTATCGATTTGCTAAACAATATTCAACGCTATACTAAAGATACCCTCATTAAGAAAAATTTCGATTTGATCAGTGAGCAGTTATCTCTTTCTTATCATCGTACAAAAGCGATGCACGATATATTAATAAGCCAAACAGAAGGGACAATAAAATCTTGAGCTATCAACATATAACACTTTTACCATGAGTAGCTGCAACATTGTATTTTTCGCTACTTTAACCAAGCATTACCTGTATTATTTTTTAGGCCTTATTAAATGAAAATAGATATTGAAGAACAAGAACGTGAGCGAATGCCCTTAG
The DNA here is from genome assembly GCF_030546745.1 of Thalassotalea sp. 1_MG-2023. Taxonomy (GTDB): domain Bacteria; phylum Pseudomonadota; class Gammaproteobacteria; order Enterobacterales; family Alteromonadaceae; genus Thalassotalea_C. The sequence goes on along the minus strand of NZ_JAUOPD010000001.1, from coordinate 239,493 downwards.
AGCGTAATTTCGATCGCATTATTTCTCCACTGCAAAGTTTCCTACAAAGTCAATCTTCAGCTGGTATGTTGTTATTGATCGCCACGTTTATTGCTTTATATATGGCAAACTCTCAATGGCAAGAAGCTTATATATGGTTAACAGAGTATCACGTTGGCTTTATTTGGGGAGAGGGCTATATCATTCACTCAGCGGTAGAGTGGGTAAACGAAGGCCTAATTGTTCTATTTTTCTTTTTACTAGGCTTAGAAATAAAATATCAAGTGCTTGCCGGTGAGTTGCAAGACACCAAAAGTTCGATGTTGGCAATTTTTATGGCTGTAGGCGGGATGGTTATTCCAGCACTTACCTACCTAGCCATTATGACCTTGATGGCAGGCGATAGCTGGCAAGGCTGGGGGATCCCCATGGCAACCGATACTGCTTTTGCCATCGGATTATTAGTGTTACTCGGTCGAAGAGTCCCCACCTCTGTATTGGTACTTATCACAGCACTTGCAATCGTTGATGATATGGGTGCGGTGTTGATTATTAGCTTTTTTTACACTGATAGCGTTTCTTTGATGCAGCTAGGTTATGGAGCAATCACATTATCATTGATGGTGTTGGCCAACTTTTTAGGGATACGGTGGGCTTGGTTTTACCTGTTTGCCGGACTAGTGTTATGGTGGTTTATTTCTCACTCTGGCGTGCACGCAACGACAGCAGGTATTTTAGCAGCCTTAACTGTACCAGCAAAACCTTACGCTGATACTCACTGGTTTGCACGGAATATGGAACGTTTAGTCAGTCGCTTTAAGCGCATGGATAACAACGACACAACCATACTCGAGCAACAGCAACAACATGACTTAGCCGAAGCAGCCGAAGATATTGCAATAACAGCAACAACCCCTGTGCAGCGCTGGCAAAGCAAACTAAGCAAGCCGATAAGCTTGTTGGTATTGCCGCTTTTTGCTTTATTGAATGCTGGTGTGGTAATGCCAGATAACAGCGCATCAATGGGTTCTGCAACGGTTTTTTGGGCGACCATGCTCGGCTTACTGGTTGGTAAACCATTAGGCATATTTTTCTTTGCTTACTTCGCAATAAAACTTGGTTTTGCTCAAAAACCGAAAGATATGATTTGGCGTGATGTTATCGCGCTAGGTTGTTTTGCTGGCATAGGTTTTACCATGTCATTATTTATCGCTAACTTAGCATTTTCTGGGTCAGCTGATTCATTAGCACATGCAAAACTTGGGATATTAGCCGGCTCACTTTTATCGGCGGTACTTGGTTTCTGCTTATTCTTAAGCAAAAGTAAAAGTCAGTTGAAGTAATCGTAGTCCGTATAAATACATGCTCACGTATTTATACGGATTGCCCCCACTCTTCGCTTATATCACTGATTCGGTAATTTTTACCATACCAGTGAAAATATTTACCCTTCTCTTAGAGTGTCACAAGTAAAATAGCTCACCTAAAAACAGTAAATTATTGTTTTTATTTGAAATTTAATTATTGGCATAGCTTCTGCAATTATCAGTGTGAATTAAATAATTTCACAAGGAGTAATCTTTATGTCAATTGATATTGGTATTGCACATCAAGCTCGTCAACAAGTTGCCAATCAATTAAATTCACTGTTAGCCGATACTTATACCTTGTATTTACAAAGTCATAATTTCCATTGGAATGTAACGGGTCCCTTGTTTCGTGAGTTACATTTAATGTTTGAGGAACATTACGTCGAATTGGCTGAAGCCGTTGACGAAATTGCAGAGCGTATACGCACCTTAGGTTTCCCTGCTCCTGGTACATATCAAGCCTTTGCGTCATTAACTTCGTTAAAAGAACCTAAAGAAACACCAGATGCTCACGGTATGTTAGAAACACTTTTAGAGAACCACGAAACCTTAGTAAAAACTTGTCGTTCTGCCTTAAAAGAAGCGCAACAAGCAGACGACGAATCATCGTTAGCGCTGATTTCGGATCGTATGCGAGTTCACGAAAAAACCGCTTGGATGCTACGTGCAATGACGCAAAAATAGCAATTAATACAGTGATAAATTTAAAAAGGCCAGTCAACATTATTGACTGGCCTTTTTTATATCAAACGAAACTCTTTACACTGACATTGGCTTAAAAGGGATATCGCGATAACGCTTCCCAGAAGCTGCGAATACGGCATTGCTTAATGCCGGAGCAAAAGGTGCAACACCTGGCTCACCTAACCCTGTAGAGGGATGCTCAGAATCAACAATATGCACATTAACTTGCGGCATTTCATTTATCCTCATAACAGGGTAGTTATGAAAATTAGTATTAACCACTGCGCCCTCTCTAAAGGTTACTTCCGTACGAAGTGCTAACCCCATACCCATTACCACAGCCCCTTCCATTTGTGCCGTTGCGCCATTTACATTTAGTACTTGACCACAATCAATGGCTGAATCAACCTGTAGGACTTTTATGTCTTCATCATTAACTTCCACTCTTACCGCCATCGCAACATAACTTTGAAAGCTATAATGAACAGCAAGACCAATGGCTTGATTCTTAGGTAGTTTATCTCGCTCAAACCAACCCGCTTTCTTCGCTGCCAAATTAACCACATGCTTTGAGCGAGCCGCTTGTTCTTGCTGATCGGGGTTAGTGTTATTATCGTACAGTTGGTTTAAATAAGTAAGCGGATCTTTACCCGCTAAGTAAGCTAATTCATCAGTAAAACTGCTAAAAGAAAAGCCATAAAAAATTGCATACACTGCACGATACCAACCAATACGAGTATGGGCTTTTGCTTCACCACTCTCACTGCGAAAATTTTCAATGCCATAGGGGTAATTGTCCACGGCAGAGAAATCACCATCACTTGGGCGTATTTGGGCTGGGTTAAATAAGGTACCTATTGAGGGAAATGCTACTCTATGTAACCAACCTTTGATATTACCTTGTTCATCTATTCCCGCTTCAATATGCTGCGCGTTAATTGAATGATAATACCCAGTTTTAGTGTCTTCTTCGCGTGTCCACGTTAATTGTACCGGCGCGTTAATTTTTTGTGAGATTGCCGCCGCTTCATGCACGTAATCACATTTGAATTTACGACCAAAAGCACCGCCTGACATGGTAACGTGTACTTCAATATCTTTTGCTTCGCGCCCTAAAAACTGCGCTAACACTTTTTGAATATCCGCTGGGCTTTGCGTTGCAGCCCACACTTCGCAACTATCATCTTTCACCCAAACCACGCTAGCATTGGGTTCCATCGGAGCATGTACTAAATGGCCACCGGTATAAGTCGCTTTTAATGTTTTCGCTGCATTGGTTAAACCTTCAGTTAAATTACCACGCTCAGTCACGAGCTGAGCTGGCGCTTCTACGTTTTTAACCAACTGCGCTTTGTATTTTTTGGTATCGTAGTGTGCATTTTCGCCAAGGTCCCAATCAATATTTAGCTTCTTAACTGCTTGTTGAGCCGTCCAGCTATTGTCAGCAACAACAGCAACACCGCCAATAGAACCATAAGGAATGGCTAATCGGTCAATAACCACTACATCAATAACACCTTTGATGGCACGCGCATCTTTATCATTTAATGATTTCAGTTTGCCGCCCAATACAGGGCAATGAACAATAGCCGCATATTTTAATCCAGGTAACTTTGTATCGACACCGTAAGTAAGTTGCCCTTTAATAATTTGCTCAATGTTTTGGTTAGGGATGAATTTACCAATATAGTTAAAGTCTTTCTTAGCTTTTAACGTAACTGTTTCTGGAACCGTTTGCTTTGCCGCTAAACTTGCTAGTTCTCCATAAGACAGTTTTTTGCCACTTGCTTGATGATAAACAGCATGTTTTTGTGCATGACAGGTGCTTGGTTCAACATTCCATACCTTAGCCGCCGCCGCTATGAGCATTACTTTTGCGCTAGCGCCTGCTTCACGCATCGGCGTTAACATCACACGTATACTCGCTGAACCACCCGTTGCTTGTGGCCCGTACTTTTCTTCATTACCATCAGCTTGTTTTACAGTAACTTTTTGCCAATCAGCGTCCATTTCATCGGCAACCGCAGCGGGTAAGGCGGTATTAATACCCTGGCCCATTTCACACCGACCACAATAAATCAACACATCGCCGTTGTCTTGTATATGAATAAAGGCATTGGGAGAAAACGTTGATTCTTGAGCGTTATCGCTAAAAGCAATTGCATGTGCGGGTAAATGAATGCTGATCGCTAAACCACCCGTTGCTAACGTTGATGCTTTAAGGAACTTTCTTCGACTTTCGTTTGCAATCGACATTATGAAACCTCCTTGGCCAATTCATCAGCGGCATCTGCAATCGCTTTTTTGATCCGTTGATAAGTACCGCATCGGCAAATATTTCCTTGCATTGCGTTATCAATTTCGTCAGAGGAAGGGGTTGGATTTTGTTGTAAAAAGCTGGCTGCATTCATAATTTGTCCGGCTTGACAGTATCCACACTGCGGCACGTTGTTTTCCACCCACGCCTTTTGCAGAGGATGATCTCCGTCAACAGAAAGTCCCTCAATTGTCGTGACCTTTTTATCTGCTAATGCACCAACAGGTGTTACGCACGCTCTTGTTGCAACGCCATCAACATGCACTGTGCAGGCGCCGCATAACCCAGCACCACAGCCAAATTTAGTCCCGGTTATCTCTAATCTATCCCGTAGAAACCACAGCAATGGCATATTGCTATCAACATCAATCTGATACTTTTCACCATTTATAATTATCATTTTTTCCATAATAGCCAACTCTCTTTTGGTTGTAATATGAGCATAAAGAATAATATTTGAAAACAGAGTCCCCTTACGACCAGTTGTTCACTTTTTACGTTTAACAACCCGATACACACAATTTGTTACAGGCGATTAAGTAAGTACTTTATGCTTTAAAGTGCAATCATTTCCTCATTTCATTTGCCGAAAATAAACGATAAGCAATCAAGATCGACATGGTTAGTTATAGTGCTATCAACTTTTAATTGCAATGCAAACAGTATTAAGCGAGGAATAAACAAGTATAGTCTGTAGTTAACCTTTTTATGAAAGCTTGATATCATCAAGGCAATCATGCAATAGACACCACAATAATGAAAAAAATATTCTTTCTTCTACTGCTATTAAGTAACGTCTCTTTCAGTCAGGCTAGCAATAGCCTAGAAAAATTTAAACAAGAAGTTAATCAATTAAAAGGCGATGTAGTACTCATTGATTTTTGGGCATCTTGGTGTATTCCTTGTAAAGATTCGTTTCCTTGGCTTAACGAATTACAAACAACATACCAACATGAAGGGTTTACAGTGTTGAGTGTTAACCTTGATGCCAGAAAACAGAACGCGACAGAGTTTTTACAACAGTACCCTGCAAGCTTCCCCGTACTTTATGATCCCAAAGGAAAGGTAGCTAAAGCATTTAAGCTCAAAGGCATGCCAAGTAGTATATTACTTAATCGCGATGGTAGTGTCGTTAGCCGGCATATTGGTTTTAATGAACAAAAAAAAGAACAATATCAACAAGAAATAATACAACTGTTATTGAATAACCCAAACGATAATTAATGCGCTAATGCTCACTGAGTTGGATCCAATACTTTGACTCTGTTATCGGTGTCTCTGCCGGTAAAAAACGATTATGCAATTGAATAATGCTTTTATTTGCCCATTTTTCAATCGGAAATATTGCTTCTGTTAGCGGGTGTTGTTCCATAAACGATTTAAAACTTCCATCGTCAATGGCTTTATTTAAGGCGAAACGTAATCGTTTTGCTAGCGCTTTGTTCTGTGGCTCGACAAAGAAGTACAAAGGAAATTGATAGTGTAGAATTTTATCATCAAACATCATTAAGTTAGGATACTTTTTAATGATAGCGTTTAATTCATTGTACCCTTCAAAGATTGCTCGAGGAAAATAATCACAACGTCCATGAGCTAACATTTTAAACATTAAATCAAAACGGCTAATACGCATTACCTGATAGCCATTATCTTCCAAAATATCTGAATCTCCCCAAACTTGCCCTTGGCAAGCAATCATTGATTTTAATTGCTCAACAGATGCTTGAGAAAATTTTTGATGATCATCTTTTCTAATGATAGAAACTCGGTAGCCAAGTAAGCCTCCCAACAATGGGATTCGAATAGGTAACAACTTTCTTTCTAAATTTTTAGTAGTGCCTGCCCAAGACAAATCTAATAAGCCAGTACTAATTAGGTTTAAGGTTTTTTCATGTGTGTTGTTTTCTACATAATATAATTCGATCGTTGCTTCACCATATTTTTCACGTGAAATATCGAGAAGGAAATTTACTAAATCAACGAAGTATCGATGATTAGCATTTTCTTCATAAGGCGTATCAATGATGGCAATACGTTCATCGTTCGCACTTACCTGTGCAGAAAATGCTAAAAACAATACTAAGCAGTATGATAAATAATGAATAAAAACTCGCACTCGTATATTCTTTTAGCCCCAGTTGGTTATGATTATTTAAGGTTTTATCCTAAATAGTTGAATATGTCACGCGTCAAGATAATGTTTTGTACATAAATACAAAAATAGAAGCTACTTATACCGCATTAGGCTTAATACGCAAAGTTAACGTTGGCGAATAAATACCATAAAAAAACGCTCCAAAAATGGAGCGTTTTTATCAATGCTTGTTCTATTATTTATTTAGAGAAGCTTCAACGCTTTAATACAACGACCAACATTTTGGTGACGTGCTTTAACCGTTTTCAACACTTGAGGTTTCATTGATTTATACTCTTCAATCAATTTCGCAAGCTCAGCCTCACTTTCAGCAGTACATTCACTTGGGATCATACTACTAGCAAATGCACCTAATAAGCCTAAATCACTACCTTCGTTTAACTTAGGAATATGTGCAAGAATTCTTTCTTTGTAAGGGGTTTCTAACGAAGATTGTTCTGTTGGGAAAAGTCCCCACATGATATAACGTAGTGTCGATAACTTGAGATTGTCAGGATTATTGATCACCACATCAAACCATTTTTTCTTCACGTCGGCTTCTGGGCGAACAACTTCAGCATAGATCGCATTTTTAACTCCAGTATCAGAATTATCTTGTTCTTTTTCACTATCTAATAACGCAAGATAATTACCGTATTGATAGCGATTTAATTGTGCAAGAATCCCCCAACGTTTATCTTGGTCAATAGTTAATCCTTCGTAGCTACGCTCACCTTGTAAGATAGCAAGTAAGTTTTTCAGGTGTTTATCTGATTTACTAAATGATACATAACGACCATACCACATTTTTTGCAGATCAGAGCCCGCTGGTGCTTTCTCTAACAAGCGTAAGTAAAGATCTTCAACATCTTGATATAAAGCAGAATAGTCGTGCTTTTCAAGGCGAGTAGCTGTGTTTAAGTAACCCATAGCAGTGGTTAAACTCGCTGATATTTTACGGATCACATTATAATCTTGCTCACCTTCAATATTGGCTATCGCAAAATTGACAAATTTATCGGCAGCAAGGTTTGCATCTCTGACACTATCTGAAAGACTTTGCCATAGCATTAGTCGCATTGTTGCACTTTCAACAGCATTAATGTGTTGCTCAATAGCCGCAAGTGACTTTTCATCAAGATCGACCTTAACAAAACCCCAGTCGCCTTCATTAGGATACACCAAGTCAGGACAGGCTTGACCAATGGCATCGCTTACCTTAGTGCTTTCACCTTTATACAAAACCGGTATTGCTTTCGCTAATGCCATATTATCGCCTTCTAGTTGATATAAACCAACTTGAACACGTTGCTCGCGCAGTGTTGGATAATCTGCAGGAGCAATTTGCACAATGTTCATCTCAGTAATTTTATCTGCATCACACTGATAATTTACTTTGATGGTATTAAGGCCTGCATTGTATAACCAGTCTTGAGTCCATTGTTCCATATCCATATCAGCGGCTTTACCAAGCTCGCCGATAAAGTCTTCTAATTCCGTGTTTTTATAAGAAAACTTTTTCAAGTAATTACTAACTCCAACACGGAAGTTTTCTTCACCTAGGTAATACGGTAGCTGTTTTAGCACTGAAGCGCCTTTACCATATGTAATGCCATCAAAGTTTGTTAATGCATCGCCTGTTGAAGGTACGGGTAATTCAATAGCATGGGTATTGACAGAGTCATCACTACGATATGCCCATTGTTTTGTACCTGAATAAAAGACATCCCAATTATTTTCAAAGTCACTGGCCTCTGCCACTTCTAAATTTGCCATATACGTTGCAAAACTCTCATTCAGCCATAAGCCATTCCACCAACGCATGGTCACCAAATTACCAAACCACATATGCGCCATTTCATGAGCAATTACATTTGCTAAGCTCATTTTGGCTCGGGTTGATTTTTCACCACGTGATATATAGCCTTCATTGAAAGTTACCGCAGCAACATTTTCCATGGCGCCGGCATTAAAATCTGGCGCCACTATTTGGTCGTATTTAATGAATGGATAGCGAACACCAAAGTAATCATTAAAAAATTTAAAGCTTTGTTTAGTCGGGGTGAACCACTCATCGGTATTAACATATTCAGCTAAACTCTGACGCGCAAATAAACGCAATGGAATATCTTCAAATTGATCTTCCCACACGGCATAGTTACCAGCATGTAATGAGAAAATATACGATGAAAACTTAGCAGATTCAGGGAAATGCCATACGTTGTTATCGCCACTTTCTTCAATATTATTTTCTCTTACTGATGTGATCACTTTCCAATGATCAGGCGCCGTCACTTTCATGGTGTACGTTGCTTTTAAATCTGGCTGATCAAAGTGAGGAAATAAACGATTCGCATCATAGGGTTCAAAATCGGTATAGAGGTAAACTTCACCATTTTCAGGGTCTACAAAACGATGTAGGCCAGAACCGTCGGTAGAATATGGACGCTCATAAGCAACCGTGACAGTATTTTTTCCGGCAGACAACTCACTTTTTGGAATGGTAATAAACCATTTCTCATAGTTAAATGTGGCTTCTTTACCATTCACTTTGACAGATGATACCGTACCCTCATCAAAGTCGATGGTTAAATCATTTTGATTATCAGCGGTTAAGTCGAACACAATGTCGGTAACACCAGAAAAACTTTCAGAAGTATTATCCAGATTAACTTGAAGGTGATAATTAACGTTGCTAACTTGTTGAGCACGCATTTTAGCGTAGTCTTCAAATAATGATTCACTCTGTTGGCGAATCATTGAGGTTTGTGTTTTTTGAGTAGTTACTTGCTCAGGAGCGGAAGAATTCTTTTCACACCCTGTTAATGCAACAACACTTACTGTTAAAGCAACAGTAATGGCTTTATTTATTTTTGTTAATTTCATGAGGAACTCAATATTTTTGTTATATATTTAATTTAGCGCAAGCACAAAAAATGAAGATATTTTGTATACATTTGGTTATATCATATGCTTATTCATAACGGCACGAAAAGATGTTATTTCTGAAAGATATTAATATTTAGTTACATTTAGACTGGAGCAACTATATTTTATACTTATAACATTAAGCTAATTGAAACAATTATCGAATAAACAGACACTAATTAAATGGTTACAAATCCGCTATAGTGACTATTATCAATTTTCGCTTCGCAAGGACTTTAGGTTAAACAAGTAGCTAATTATATGACAGAAACCGTTTATCGAAATTTTTCATTACAAGCGTTAGCAAGGGAATACTCACCTAGCAGTTGTGTTGCCGATTTAGATATTTATCTACAGCAGTACGCAGAGCAAAGCCAACAAGTAAAGCAACTTGCCTCTCATCATGGTTCGTTAAAAGAAAATTTACGTTATGGTGAAAGCCCTGATGAAACCCTCGACTTATTTCTTCCTCATCACCACAATTCGCAACGTTCGACAATTTCAATAAAAAGAAAGCTACAAGTCTTTATTCATGGTGGTTATTGGCAGGAACTTAGCAAAGAAGAAAGTTGCTTTGCCGCGAACAATTTTCAACAACATGGTTATCACGTTGCCATTATAAACTATACGCTAGCACCAAAAGCCTCATTAACAAAAATTGTAAACCAAGTTAGAAATGCCATTGCCTGGCTCTATCGTCATGCAGACCAGTACGGTTATGATAAAGAGCAAATTTATTTGTCTGGAAGTTCAGCAGGCGCACAGTTAGCTGTTATGGCTGCAATGACTGACTGGCAAACAACGTTTGCTCTCCCTGTTAACCCCGTCAAAGGGGTTTGTGCGGTTAGCGGTATTTATGATTTAACGCCACTTCAATTTACCTATATCAATGAAGCATTAGCGTTAACTCAAGATGAAATTACCCGCTTTAGCCCCTTACTTGCAGCCAATAAATTAACACATTGTTGTGAAACACGCTTTATCGTTGCTTATGGTGAGCATGAAACAGACGAGTTTAAACGCCAATCAAATGATTTTTATCAATTAAATTGTTTAGGCTGCAACAAAATATTATTAGCGAATATTGAAAATAAAAACCACTTTGATGTGATCACAACCTTGTCAGATAAAAAAAGCACACTATTCAATAGTGTGCTTGAGCAAATGGAAGCGTAAAGTTAAGCCTTACAAGCGGCTAATAGTCGCTCTGTAAATAAATTGCTGGAAACAATGATCTCTTTACCTTCTTTATGTAAACGGTGTAGCGTATTTTTAATGCGCTTTGCTTCATCATGGCGAATCTTTACACCGTTATAACAACTTTGTGCAATGGTTAGTGCCAAGGTATTAATATCTCTTGCTTGATCGATAACAGTTGGTAAATCTTCAAGCTTTGGCGCAATTTTCACTAGTGATACCACCTTGTCAAAATTGAAGTGCCAAACGCGTAATCGATCAATAATACCTTGCAATGCGTTTTTATCCCCTTGTTGAAAGGCTTTCAGTTGTTGATGCATTTCAATTAATGCCATACTTTCAACAGGTAAGAAATCAGCAAAACGATTCAATGATGCATTTTGGTGATATTTATCTTGCTGAAATTTAATATGATGACGCGTGTAATAATTTGCTGGTTCTAATTGTTCAGCCAATACCGTTAGAGGTGTGATGTTGGTTTTAGCAAAAACAAGTGATTGTAAACCCGCATGATATTGCTGTTTATGATGCAACCCTATCTGCTGTGAAAACTTATCTAGCACCATCAAACGAGAAAACATGTTATCAATATTTTTCAGTGATTTAGGTGACCAAAATCGTTCAGCTATAACGAATAAACGTGGCCAAGCACGTAAATCGAGGTTTTGCTCTGTTACCAGTTCACTCCATAAGGTTGCTTCGCCACCTAAAATATTTCGCGCAGCAATAGGTGAAATATTAGGTAGCAATGTAACCTGGCTATAATCAAAGTTTTCAATCGGTGCAATTGTTACCGGATAATACGTATTACCAATTAACATACGCCCTGTTGATTGCTCATCAGTTAATAAAAACTCACCACGTGTTGGCCCCATCCAGCTATCGATAGAAACATTGACTTCCCCTTTGCTAAGCACTAAATGCCTATCAACGTTCGCCTTTTTAAAGTGATTATTGTTAAGCTTCACATAAGCGTGTAACACGTAATCATTATGCATCACCATGGCTAACGTACCCTTAACAGCGCTGCCTTTTAAACGGGGCATCTCAAACTGATAAGCAACGACTTGCTGTCCTTCTTTTGGCTGAACTGCCGATCTAGCACGCTGCTGAAGTAGCTCGTTTCGATAATGATAAGCGCTACTTTGCGGCTGATCGATATAAAAACCTGTGGATAGCAAGCCTTGATAACCACTGACGGCGATCTTAGATAAGCTTTCCATGCCTCGCCACGATTGCACCATTATATTTTGTGGCAAATCTGGATGGAATATTTCGTCCCACCCCATCATTTTACGTTGATGTTTAGCCAATATCGCAGCCACTTTTTGATTAAAAAATGCTTGTAATGCATGTGCATCTTGTAAGCTATTTTCTTTCATGAATGCTTGAATTTCAGTACTGTTATTCCATTGCGTTGGATCTACTTCATCACCGCCAATATGTAAATATTGATCAGGAAATAGCGTCGTTAACTCTGCAATAACACCATCAATAAATTGGTAAACTTTAGGATTACTTGGATCTAATAACGGTTCAAATACTCCCCAACCATCTTCCATTTGATAATCTTTCTGCTCGCTCATTAAATGAGGGTAGGCAACAGCAATAGCAGACGCGTGGCCTGGTACATCAAACTCGGGCACTACGCGGATACCTAGCAAGCTTGCATAATCAACAATTTCACGAATTTGTGCTTTGGTATAATATTTTCCATCCGCCGCTTTTTGATGCAATTCAGGGTAACTATCCAGAGCAATACGCCATCCTTGATCATCGGTAAGGTGCCAATGGAACACATTTAACTTTGCCGCAGCCATACCACGTAATTGGCGCTTTATCGCTTCAATAGAAATAAAGTGGCGAACACTGTCTAGCATAAAGCCACGCCATGGAAACCTAGGAAGATCGTTAATGGTAAGCTGAGTCAGCGACTGGTTACTTTTTGCTTGATAGAGCAATTGCGTCAGTGTTGCCACGCCGTGCAATGCGCCGAAATCAGATTTTGCTTCGACCAAAACTTGCTGATTATCTACCGTGAGTTGATAACTCTCATCTTGATGTAACGCCGGAAATTGATAATCCAACAACTCCCCTTGGTTAATACGAATAACAATCGGTATTGCTTTATCATTCGCTGTAGAAGTTTGCCAGCCAAAACTGTTGATTTGTGACTGTAAGGTATTCTTCAATTGAGCGGAACGTTGTTTGCTCCCACCTTCTACCGAAATCGAGAAGCCATCGCTAATGGTAATTTCCTGCTCATTAATAGTAACTGTTTTAGGGTAAGGCATTACGTTGAGTGACAAGTCGTTAGCCCACGACACGGTAGTGACGTTTAGGCACAACAAAACAAGAGCAATAAAGAACATTCGATTAAACATTAAATTTTACCTTTTACGTCAAAAAGATCGACCATTACCTTGCGGTCAACAATGGCACCTGAGTACTGAATAACTTTACCTGCTACCCGATGGGCAAATTGCGCGCAATCTTCCACATTGGCATGCTGCAGCCGTTGTGAAAGATAACCTGCCGCAAACGCATCACCCGCTGCACAGGTATCAACAATATTAGCAACCGGTTCAGCACTTACCGTTTGTTGCTCACCTTGGTTATTGATAATAATACAAGGTTCACTGCCCCGTTTGATAATGGTTTCGGTTGTATTGTATTGTTTTGCACGAGAAATAATACCATCCAATGAATTATCTTGATAAATTTCAAATTCATCTTCATCGGTTAAAAAGGCAATGTCGGCTAACGCCATTGCACTCTGATAAGTGGGTAGAACTTCTTTATTATTCCACAGTATCGGTCGATAATTATTGTCAAAAATAACTTTGCCACCATTCGCTTTAAAACTTGCTAATGCATCAAATAGCCACGTTCTATCTTCAGGAGAAATAATCGCTAGGCTAATCCCACTAAAATATAAATAGTCACCCGTTCGACCAGCAATAAATCGGGTTAAAGCGCCTGGTGATGAGGTTAAATAATATCGAGCAGCACTATTACTTCGTTGATATTTAAAGCTTCGCTCACCTTGTTTATCCGTTTTAATACGATAACGACCCGGGAATTTATCGACAAGCTGAGTGACGAACCGGGTATCAATACCTTCTTTTTTCCACGCAGCGAGTAATAAATTACTGTCTAAATCAATACCAATTGACGTCGCAAACGCAACATTTATCGGCACATTTTCAGTAAGTCTAGCTAAATACAACGCAGTATTGAGCGTATCACCACCGAAACGGAACAATCCGTCTGGGTGATCCTCAATCATACATTCCCCTAAAAATACAATATTATTCAAGGCTTACTCCATTTGCTTCCGTTCTTTCGCTAAAACATCAAGTGCATGTTGTTCGTCTAATTCTGACGCTGGTGTCACTAAACTGCCAATAATACCCGATATTGTACCGGCAATTAGCGCAGGAATAACGGGGTTACCCCAGTAATTTTCCCATTGTGGAATTAAACTAACCGCTAACGCACAAGCTGTTGAACACAATAAGGTAAGTAACGCGCCTTGCCAGTTATACCTTGGCCAGAAACGACCCAGTAAACCAGCAACACACATACCAGACATTAATATAGCGATCATCTTGGTAATATAGGAAATAATATCATCCGACAGTAGTGCAAAACCAAGCGCTATACTGATGGTAAAAAACAGGCTAAAACGTGACAGCCAAATCACGCGATCAGGCTTTGGCATTTTACCGGTAACTAAGCGATATAAATCGCGCATAGCGACACTCACTGCTGCGATGGCATCTGAACTTGCACTTGATAATGTCGCAGATATACCCGCAATAATAATTAACACCCCTAACGCAAGTGGCATTACATTCAATGCAAGATGGGGGAAGGCAAACGAAGCATTGTCTAAATCTTGGTTAATGGCATACGCTGACATACCAATGATTGCAGGCACAATTGAAAAACCCAGATACAGCACACCTGAATAAATAAATGAGCGCCGAATTGAGCTAACACTTTTACCCGAATATATCCGTTGTCTAAATGACGGTGTTGCCAAAATACCAACTAATATCGCTAAACTTAACGATATTGCATGTAGGAGACCCACTTTATCTATTGCAAACCAAGAGGTGTTCGCTGTTGGTTGAGCATCTAGCATAGCTTGCCAGCCACCAACATAGTCCACTGAAAAATATGCCATTAAAATAAAGCCAACAAATAAGATCAGTGCCTGAATTGAATCTGTCCAAACCACAGCAGTATAGCCGCCAATAATGACATAAATGGCAAAGCTAATCGCAATAATCATTTTAGCGGTGTTGATATCTAAGCCTGTCAGCCAAGAAAGATACATGCCACCACCAATGATATGCGCGCCTAGCCAACCAATACTGGCGATATATATTACAATCGCCAATAAGTTTTTGATTAAAGGGTGAGCACCCACATAAAAAGCTATTTCTTCACTCATGGTCATAAATTGATATCTACGCATGGGGGCAAATATCCACGCTAATAGCAAGATACCAATGGCGCCGCCTATGCCGTAAAGCATACCTGCCCAGCCGTTGTGATAAGCAAAACCTACCGCTCCCATCGAAGAGCCAGTACCAACCATAGTCGCTACGGTAGTACCCAAAGTCAGTAGTAACGGTAAACTGCGGCCACCCAGTAGAAAATCTTCACCCGACGTTTGTCGGCGAGATACCCACCAACTCAGTCCGATCATACCTAACACATATAGCGCGAATGCAACGAAGAAAACACCTTCCATTAGCTCACTCCCTCTTTATTTACGGTGCTTTATAACACGTAACGTCAACTTCAACTTTTACATCAACCACTAAGTCAGCAACCGCACAAATACGCGCTGGTGGATGTTCACCGAAGTATTCTTTAAATACTTTATTAAACGATTGAAAATAGCGTGCATCGGTTAAGATCACTTTCACATGTACCACATCTGCTAAGCCGTAACCCGCATCCGTCATAATTTTAATGCAGTTATCAATTGCCAAGCGTGACTGTTCAACAACACCACCTTCTACAACTTCACCATCGGTCATCGGTGTTTGACCAGAAACATAAAGCCAACCTCCAGCTTCTACTGCACTTGAAAACGGTAAATGTTGACCGCCTGTACCTACGCCGCCATCAGCGCCAAAACGAGTAATTGTCATGATTTATTCCTCTTGATATATGTATGTTTTAAAAATTGTCCGGTGCGAGGAGATTGCGCTACTGGGCATACTCCTTCACCTTGTTGATACGTTAATCGACCATTGACCCACAGTTTTTTGATGCCTGAAGAAACAGCAAAAGGTGCAGTAAAGTCAGCATTGTCAATAATGCTTTTTGGATCAAATAACACTAAATCAGCGTAATACCCTGATTTAATCAGTCCTCGATTGTGTAAATTGAAATTTTCCGCCGATTTTCCTGTCATTTTATGAATTGCCGTTGCTAACGGAAATAATGACTTCTCCCGGCTGTAACGCCCAAGTACGCGAGGAAATGCTCCCCACAATCTGGGATGTGGATGTGGATCACAAGGCAAGCCATCTGAACCAATCATGCTTCTGTCATATTTTAAAAATGCTTCAACATCTTGTTCGTTCATACCATGGTAAACAGCACCTGCCGGCATTAAACGTTTTGCTGCATCATGTAAGCTCACTTTCCACGTCTTCGCAATAGCCGCTAAGCTCTGACCGGCCATTGTTGGCTCTGTATCTGACCAGGTAATAAAAATTTCAAAATCATCAGTTACTTGGTTTAAGTCTAAGGTGCTAGAACTGGCGTGATACGGATAACAATCGCAGGCAATCGGCTGTTGTTGCGCGGCTTGCTCAACATGCGCAATGATCTCTTTTGATCTACCCCAATTTTGCTTACCAGCACATTTTAAATGAGAGATAACCACCGGTGATTGCACTTTTTTTCCTAAAGTAAACGCCTCATCCAACGCGTCAATAATCCCGTCGAACTCTGTGCGTAAATGCGTGGTATATAATGCATCAAAATCATGCAATACACTGGCAAGTGCTTGGGTTTCGTGCTCAGTTGACGCTTTAGCATTTTTATATGCTAACCCTGTACTTAACCCCTTTGCACCCTGTTCAAGTGCGCGGCGAAGTAATTGTTGCATTTGCGCAATTTCATCATCGGTAGCACCTCGAGATAAATCATCCATTACCTGCGCGCGTAAAGCCGTATGCCCCACCAATGCGACGACATTCACGTTAGGCGGTGCTGATGATAAGTAATCAATATATTCAGACAAACAAGCAAAGTTAAACTCACCCTGCTTGCCCAACAAATTAATAGGGTCTGGTGGTTCAACGCCAAGTTGATATGGGCTAGCACTGATGCCGCAATTTCCAACGACAACCGTAGAAACACCCTGGCTCACTTTGGCAAGCATATCAGGATTACGCACAACCTCTAGATCGTCATGGGTATGAACATCTATAAACCCTGGCGAAAGCACTAAACCTTTTGCATCAATAACATGCTTACTAAATGCCTGTGATTCACCTACAGTTGCAATTTTATCTCCACAAATAGCAACATCAACTTGCTGAGCCGGAGCTCCGCTGCCATCTATCACTTGTGCATTTTTAATGATCAAATCGTACAAATCATGCTTCCTTTTAATCGCCTAATGGTGTTCGACTTGCACAACCACGATGCTCATCAAGTTGTAATTTAATTCGGCGTAATTTTTCACGCGACTTTCGCTGATTCTTAATCGCTACTCCACTTGCTAACATGTCAATCGCTGCCAATAACACGTACCGTGATGCGCTCGGCATATAAATAAAATCCATTTCTTGCGTGGTGATCGGCAAGTGAACATCAGCCAACGCTGATAACTCCCCTTCAGGACAAATAGCAACTATTTTTCCGCCATACTCTTTCGCGATGTTTGCAGCTTCTAAAACATCAGGACTTTTACCGCTTAACGATAAACAAATCAGTAAATCATTCGCATCAATGCTTGCTGCTGTCATCCGCATTAACATGGGATCAGAATAAGCATTACTTTTGACATCTAAGCGGAATAATCGATGTTGGCATTCTTGCGCAAATATCGTACTACCACCACCTACACCAAAAATTAAACAATGGTTTGCAGCTAAAATTAATTCGGCTGCAGTGATACATTTATCTTTAGTGATTAAACCTCGATTTACCTGCAAAATATCTTGAATAGACTGATAAACTTCTGGCATATCTTGTTGTTCGATATGCTGTTCATCATGAAAACGCTCTCCCACGGCGGCAACCTGAGCTAATTGCAGCTTTAAATCACGTACATCATCACAAGCTAAGGTTTTCGCTAATCGAGTAATACTTGCGTGACTAACCCCAGCTTTTTTCGCCAATTGTTGAATGGCACAACGACTGGCAAACCTTAGATCTTTGCGGATCAAATCTGCTACTTTTTGTTCCGCCGGGCGCATGTGGTCATAACGCTGACTTATTCGGGTTAAAATATCCATTTAGAAGTAAGTCGCCACTTGTTTTGTGATCACATGTTGGTCATTACTTATGCCAATAAAGCGCCATTTATCAAACGTTAAACACGGGTGCGACGTTGAAAAACACATCATATCGCCAGGTTGTAAATCGGCATTTTCGTCAACCTTGAGCATCAAGTGTTGGTCCATTATTTTTACCGACTCCCAACTATCAGGTACTTGCTGTGGTTTGTCGTTACCAGGACGATAATACAAGGTAGGGGTAGGTAACCCTGCGTCAAATGCTGCATCCCGTTTTCCTAAACCGACAATGACTAACCCTGGTTCAGGCGTAGCATACACATACGCCCACACGTAAAGGCTAGAAATAAGATCGCCACCAATATCACATGCCAATTGGCTGCGTTGCATAATCGTTTGCTGCGCATCTTGATAGATACCGGTATCATGTATCAAGTAACAGCCGGGCCTAATAATGGCGGTAAAGTTTAACGATTGTTCCTGAGATAATGCGTTAGCGACGACATCATACCAAGCGGAACCAGCGCCAGTAATGATCACATTTTCACCGTTAAATCGGCCTTGTTGCTGTAATTGAATAAACAATTGTTTAATACGCTCAATAAAA
Organism: Thalassotalea sp. 1_MG-2023; assembly: GCF_030546745.1. GTDB lineage: Bacteria > Pseudomonadota > Gammaproteobacteria > Enterobacterales > Alteromonadaceae > Thalassotalea_C. Next base: position 220,781 of record NZ_JAUOPD010000001.1, on the reverse strand, counting down.
TGCACTATCTTTGCTTGTGCATCTTCACCGTGGATCACGCCTTCATAAAAGCTAATACCGGATAACTGCAACGCAGGTTGTGCTGAAATTGCATCAACCAGTGGTCTAATGTTGTCAACATCGCGCCAACCACAACGACCACCTGGCACACCTATTTCTATCAACACGTTTAACGTTGCTTTTTGCTGTTGAAAAAATTCACCTAAAAACACAACATTAGCCACAGATTCAACGAAACAATAAAACTCAACATCGGGTTCCTGTAAAATCTCAACTAATTGCTGACAGTGAAATTTACCGATTAATTGATTGGCAAGGATAAAGCGTTTAACCCCCTGTTTGTAAGCACTTACCACTTGCGGGATAGTTGCCAAGCTTATACCCCAGCATCCTTGTGACAACTGTTGCTTAAAAAGTTCTGGAGACATGGTTGTTTTACCATGCGGAGCTAACTTAACGCCTGCTTGCTCACTAAACGATTGCATCCACTGCGCATTACTCTGTAAAGATGCCTCATCAAGCACCGCTACGGGTAAGCCAACCTCTTCATTAAGAATATTCCAACCAGAGCTCTCTAACGCTGTTACATCGCCAAAGCCTTTATTTACATGCAGTTGCTGTTTGCTTGTTGTCATATTATTGCCTTTCAACAGACATCAATGTTAAAATATAACAACAATATATCAAATTAATAGTTACTAAGTAACATCAAAAGAAATAAATTTACTTATATCACTATAGTGTTTAGTTATAATGTTGAGATAAAAGAGAAAATAATTTTTCTGCCGGTGCAATAATATGATCATGTTTGCGATAAACGACATGCCAAAACACGGGTAATCCTGTTTCACCTAATCGGCATGTTGTTAAGGAAGCATCGGGCAGATACCGGATTAATTGACGTTGAGAAAATATAGACACGCCTATATTGGCTTTAACTAAAGCGAGAATAGCATCATTAAAACCGACTTGTAACACTTTAGGCGGGATAACCCCTGCCGGTTTAAAAAACAACTCATATTCACGTTCAGTTTCCGCTTCAGTTGAATTTGTTACATAGGTTTGATCGGCGAAATCTTCCGGCATTAAAAACGGCTGATCTGATTTTTGATGCTGCTTAGATAAACAAGCTACTAACTCATCTTTGGTGATCACTTTAGCGACATATTGCTCAGCATCTATCTCTAACTCAGCTTTAGCGCTAGAAATAAGAGCCACATCTACGTCGTGATTATGCAAGGCTTGAAGCGGTTTGACTGGAGATTGCGAGGTAATTTCAAGCTCTATTTGTGGGTAGCTTAACGAAAACCCCTTTAGTACATCAGGTAGCCATGAAAAATTTGCATAGTGCGGCATACTGATGCGTAGCACCTGCTCAACACCATGAGTTAAGCGAGAAATATCATGTTCAACGCGCGCTAATTCTTGTAAAATTTTCTTGGCAGAGACTAGCAAACGTTTACCCGCATTCGACATATAAATTCGACGACCACGACGGTAGAACAATTGACTATTTAAACGTTTTTCAGCCTCGCGAATACGGTTGGTTAATGCCGGCTGACTAATAAATAATGCTTGAGCCGCCTCTTTTACCGTTTCACTTTCCGCTAACTGACAAATCATTTTTAAATGACTAATCGTTAATTGGCTTTTGCTAATATCCACTGAATTTCAACATATCAACATTACTGATATATCATGCTATAACGATAAAAAAAATTTCACAATTATAAATGGGTACGTAAAGCAAACAGTTCAGGAAAAAAGCTAATATCTAATGCTTTCTTTAAAAAACTTACCCCAGACGAACCACCTGTTCCTGCTTTATGACCGATGATACGCTGCACCGTATACATATGTTTAAAACGCCACTGCTGAAAGGCGTCTTCAATATCAATCAATTTTTCAGCAAGCTCATACATCTGGAAATGTTCATCAGCATGTTGATAAACGTTTAACCATGCTTGTAGCACAGATTCATCTTGTTGATAGGGCTGGGTAAAATCTCTTTCAAGTACTTGCTTATCAATCGCTAGGCCATTTTTTGCTAATGCTCGAAGTACTTCATCATATAAGCTTGGTGCATGGAGCACAGCATTTAATGATTGATAGCTTTCCGGTTGATTTTTATGAACCGCCAATAGGTGTGAATTTTTATTACCTAATAAGAATTCAAGTTTACGGTAACCATACGACTGAAACCCAGAGGAGTGTCCTAAGGCGTCACGAAACTTCAAGTAATCAACAGGCGTCAACGTTGACAGAATGTGCCAAGATTGCGTTAGTTGGTTAAGTATCTGTTTTACACGAGAAATAACTTTAAATGCATGGCCAAAATCTGCATGTTGTATATTGGTTATTGCTGCGGTTAATTCATGGCCGGCAAGTTTTAACCATAACTCACTGGTTTGATGAATAGTAATAAAGAGCATTTCATCATGTTGGTCAGAAACGGGTTTTTGAGCTGTTAATATTTGCTCAAGGCATAAATAATCGCCATAAGACATGTCATCTTCAAAGTCGGTATGAATGCCTTCTTCCATATCGCGGTAGTTTGATTTTTCCTTATCAGAATTTGATGCTTGGTACGGACAGCTCATGTTATACCTCTTGCTTGATCAGCGGTATTCTGTCACGACTCATATCATATAAGGTCGTCATTACAGATTCGTCTTGCCAACATTGCTCAATATTCTCTATGTGCATAATTTCATCCATAATTTTGGCTTGAATGTCACCTATTTCCAGTGCTGTTTTGTAGGGAATATTTGGCGAGAATGTCACCATTGAATAAAGTGGGATCCATAAATCGGGATAGCGCTGATGAAAGCGAGCTTCTATTTTTTTACGTAACAGGAAGCGTTCATCGCCGGCAAAATCACTCATTTCGATAAAGTTACGCTTTGCTAATTCAATAATCGCGTCGCCATTTTCTTTTCTCTCTTGTTGGTAGGCCATTAATGTTTGCTGCCAATCTCCTTGAAAACTATCAAGTAATTCACACAACACACGACAATCTTCAAAACCACAATTCATCCCTTGACCATAAAATGGCACCATTGCATGTGCAGCATCACCAATAAGGGCTACTTGATCGTTTACCAACCAAGGGTAAACATGCACCAAACATAGCGGTGAAGGTGCCTTTGCAAGAAATTCTTCAATCGGATTATCTAGCAGCGGTAGCGCATCGGCAAAGTGCTGCTGGAAAAACGCGGCGACTGTTTCATGTTCCGTTAATGCAGAAAACGAATTCTCGCCTTGATGATCCATAAACAAGGTGCAAGTAAACGAACCATCAGCATTCGGTAATGCGATCAACATAAAGTCTTTACGTGGCCAGATATGTAGCGCATTTTTTTCCATCAAATGTTCGCCATTTTCACCCGCGGGAATGGTTAATTCAATGTAGCTTTGCGGCATGTATTCTAAACTATAGCTAATTCGCTGCCGTGGCAGTTCTTGCATTAATCGTCTAACTTTTGAGAAAGCACCATCAGCACCAAAAAGCAAATCGGTTTGATGTTGCTTAACGTGATTTTTCCCATCAACATATAACGCAGTGTTCGTTTCAAAGTCATGCTGGGTAAGCCGATGTGAAAAATATAATGACACGTTATTTTGCTGCTCTGCTAATGTCATTAATTGTTCATTAATCCCTGCACGAGAAACAGACCAAATGGCTTGGTTGTTGTTACCATAATGTTGTTTAGTAAGATTGCCCTCAGTATCGTGCATTACGCGACAGTACATGGGAATTGCTTGTTGGCGAATTTCCTCATCAATTCCCACTGCATTTAAGGCTTTCCAACCGCGATCGGAAAGCGCTAAATTAATTGACTTCCCTTGGTATATATTTGTTTTTCGTGAATCTGGTCGAGATTCGAATAGATCAATAGCATAACCACGCTTTGCCAACATCAACGCTAGCAATGCGCCGACAGGTCCAGCACCGTTGATCGTGATAGCTGGGTTAGCGATCATTGGTTATTTCCTCAAGCAGGGCATTTAATTTTTGCCCGAATTGATAGATATCTACAAATGAATTATACAGCGGCACGGGTGCAAGCCTAATCACATCGGGTTCTCTAAAATCAGTGATCACACCAGCATGGGTTAATTGATTAAAAAAACCTTTGTCTGTACCAATTAGTTTTACTGATAGTTGGCAACCACGTTGCTCTGGTGCTGTAGGAGTAATAATTTGCAATTCAATATTTGTAAACTTGTTAACAACATCATCAAACACGTACTGCAAAAAAGCAGTTAACTTGAGGCTTTTTTTACGTAATGCCTCAATGCCCGCTTGCTGAAAAATATCCAACGAAGATTTTAAAACAGCCATGCCCATTATCGGCACATTACTCAATTGCCAACCTTCAGCGCCGGGCATGGGCTCGAAGGTATTTTCCATTAAAAAGCGGCGTTCTTTATTATGCCCCCACCAACCTCCAAACCTTGGTATTTCGGTATCTTGTCCATGCTTATCATGCACAAAAATCCCCCCGACATTACCGGCACTGCCATTGAGATATTTATAAGTACACCACGCGGCAAAATCTACCTGCCATTCATGAAGCTTCAACGGCACATTTCCAACAGCATGCGCTAAATCAAACCCTGCTAATGCACCAACATTATGTGCCGCTGCAGTCAGTTTTTTCATATCAAATAGCTGACCGGTAAAATAATTAACCCCACCAAAAAACACTAAAGCAAGCTCATCACGATGCTCTTCAATCGCTGCTAAAATATCGCTTTCTCTGATGGTAAATTCACCCGCTCGCGGTGAAATTTCAATAATGGCTTCATCAGGTTCAAAACCGTGGTGTTTTACTTGCGTTTCCAGTAAGTAACGGTCAGATGGAAACATTTTAGCTTCACTGATAATTTTAAAGCGTTGTTTTGTTGGACGATAAAAACTAACAAACAATAAATGTAAGTTGGTTGTCAGCGAATTCATGCACACGACTTCTGATGCTTTTGCACCAACAAGCTCTGCACTTGCTGGCGTTAACATCTCATGATAACTCACCCAAGGGTTACGTCCGTGAAAGTGTCCTTCTACACCCCATGCCGCCCAATCATCAAGCTCTACTTGTAAGTAATCTTTTGCCGTTTTCGGTTGTAGCCCTAATGAATTACCGGTGAAATATAATACTTGCTTACCTTCTATGACTGGGTGAAAGAATTTATCTCGATAGCCCGCGAGCGGGTCGTCATTATCAAGTTTTTGTGCATAAGCTAAGGTATTTTCAAAGGTCATAACATTCTCAATTAACAAGTCGGCAAGGAAAAAAACTGTTGTGCATTTGTGGCGAGCATTTGTTGCTTTTCGGCATCCGTTAGATCTGGCGCTGTTTTAATTAACTCACCCATTTTTTGCTCACCTAACGGGAAAGGGTAATCAGTGCCGAACAGTAAACGATCGGTGGTCATTTTTTTAACCAATAATGCAAGCGCATCATGGTCAAACACGGCGGTATCTAAATAAAATCGGTCAAGGTAATAGCTTGGTGGATGTTCCGATTTACCACGCGCAATATCACGATATCGCCATGCATTTTCTAAACGCCCTAACAAAAAGGTAAAAGCGCCACCGCCGTGGGCAAAACACATTTTTAAATCACGGCTAATACGGTCAAAACCTCCCCCTAAGATCATCGAAACAATAGAAAGCTGTGTTTCAGCGGGCATACCAACTGTCCAACCCATCATGTAATCTTTAGTGCGACTTGCTGCCATCATGTCCCAAGGATGAACAAACACCGGTATATTTTCTGCCGCACAATGTTGAAGAAAGGTTAATACACCTTCATCATCCATGTTTTTTTCACCAACATGGTTACCGATTTGCACACCAACATGACCTGCCTTTATTGCTCGACTCGCTTCTATGCAAGCGGCATCTGCATTTTGTAATGGCACTTGAGCCATAGCGAATAGTCGCCCTTTACCTTGTTGGCAAATATCCAGTGCAGCATCGTTAAATAATTGTGCGCAGTACAACGCTTGTTCAAGGGGCTTTTCATAAGCAAATAAGATCGGCGTGGCAGAAATAATTTGCTGTGAAACACCTTGTGCATCCATTTCTGCCAATCTTATTTCAGGATCCCAACAAGCGGCATAGATGGGTCGAAATGCTTTATCACCTTTCATTAACATGGCTTTTGCAAAACCACTTTCATTTTTTTCATTCGGTAAGTGCTGTAACCAAGGCCAATCGTTACCACCAAACTTTTCTTGAAGGCTAGGCCATTCTTTTGGGAAAAAATGTGAATGTATATCGACTACTTGCATTAGTTTCGCTCCTCTAGTGTAACCCAACCTTTCGGCGGTTCTTTGCCAGGGTGTACCGCTTGACAGCGGGGGCAGGTTCTCGCTTGAGTATCTTGATAAAAAGCCTGATACACTGGAGGAAGGTCGTCAACAATTGACGTTAACAGCACTTCGGTTCGATGCACTAATGCGCCGCAATCAAAACAATACCATTCAAACGCATCTTTCACGCCGTTTGGTCGTTTAGGCTCTATCACTAAACCAATACTGCCAGCCATTGGGCGCTGCGGGGAATGTCGTACGTGTTTTGGCAAGAAAAAAACGTCTCCTTCACGAATAAAAACGTCTTTACACTTGCCCTCTTCAATCACTTTTAGCACCATATCGCCTTTCAGTTGATAGAAAAACTCTTCAACAGGATCATCATGAAAATCAGTTCGTTGATTAGGCCCTCCTACTACTGTGACCATCATGTCGGTATTCTGCCAAACTTGAACATTCCCCACGGGTGGTTGTAAAAGGTCTTTGTGATCTTCAATCCATTGCATGAAGTTAAACGCCGCTAACTTTGCTTTCATAGCTATTTCTCGCTCTTTGCTAATGGCTTATATGCGATTGCTTTACACTCTATTAATAGATGAGGATGCGGAAGTTGATGCACGGCAACGGTTGTTCTTGTCGGCCCATCAATGTCGAAAAATTCGCTGTAGGTTTCGTTATACCCTTTAAAGTCATTCATATTGACCAAAAACGTACTGATCTCGACCAAATCTGATAGCTCTGCATCAACGGATTGTAAAATATCACGAATGTTTTCAATCACCGCTGTTGTTTGAGCACGAATATCTAAGGTCGTTGCACCGAACTCATCCACTTCCACGCCAGCAAAGCTGTTATCTGGCCGTCTTGAGCTCGTACCTGAAATGTAGATAAAATCACCTGCACGTTTTACATGTGGAAATTTTCCTCGCGGTACGGCTTTTTCTGCTAGTACTTTACTTTCCATCGTCATTTTTCGCTCTTATCAATGTTGATACAAATATTGGTAGCTTCGCTATAAAATGCCATAGAATGCGCGCCCCCTTCTCGACCGATGCCAGATAATTTAACGCCACCAAAAGGTGTGCGAAGATCACGTAAAAACCAAGTGTTGACCCACACAAGACCAACATCCATTTTCGGAGCTACTCGATGCGCTCTTGATAAGTTTTCAGTCCAAATAGCAGCGGCAAGACCATAAATTGTGTTATTGGCTCGACTTATTACCTCTTGTTCACTATCAAACATTGCAACGTGACATATCGGGCCAAAAATTTCCTCTTGATTGATCGGATCCTGATCCGACAACCCCGTGATAATAGTTGGCTCAATGAAACAACCATTATCACGTTCATCACCAAAGTTAGGCACACCTCCCCCGGTAAGAACCTTTGCCCCTGATTTTTTTGCTTGTTGGTAGTAGGACAATACTTTTTGTTGATGTTGTTTTGAAATTAATGGCCCGATAAGCACCTTTGGCTCTTTCGGATAACCTATTTTTATTGCTTTGGCTGCTTTTACTAAGCGCTCGACAAAATCTTGATATATTTCACGGTGTACATAGACGCGCTCAGTACATAGGCATACCTGACCACAATTAGTAAAAGAAGAGCGAGCTACGCCGGCAACGGCTTTATCAATATCTGCATCTTGAAAAACGATAGCAGCATTTTTACCCCCAAGCTCAAAGGAAATCGGTTTAACTCCTGAGGCTACCTTTTTCATGATATGTTGCCCTGTAGAGGACGACCCCGTAAATGTGATCGCGTCTACTTTACTGTGCTCGGTAAGTAGGTCACCAACTTTGTTACCGCGCCCTAGAATCAGATTGAACACTCCATTAGGAATACCTACTTCATCCATAACTTGGGCTAATAAAAAGGCTGTCGATGATGTTTCTTCGGAAGGCTTTAAAATCACGCAGTTACCACACGCTAATGCTGGCGCTATTTTCCAGGTTGCCAACAGTAAAGGTAGATTCCAAGGTGAAATAATCGCAACGACGCCTAGTGGTTTATTAATTGAATAATTAAGCGCTTGTTCACCACTAAGCGTATCAGTGACAAAGGTTTCCCCGGTATGAAATTTTGCCAAATCTGCGAAAGTGCGAAAGTTTGCCGCAGCACGGGGAATATCGATGGTTTCAACTTGATGCAAAGATTTACCTGTGTCGGCAATTTCAGCGTCGATAAATTCAGATAACCTTGCTTCAATACGATCAGCGACTTTGTGTAGTAACAAGCTTCGCTGCTGAACACTCATTTGCCCCCAGTCGCCTTTAAGCGCCTGTTTTGCAGCATGAACAGCGGAATCAATTTGCTGAGGACTTGCCTCAGCAATATCCGCAATTTTTTCACCGTTTATCGGACTAATATTATCAAAGTAAGATTCACTTGGTTGAAACTTCCCATCAATATAGCAATGTAGTGCATTTAGCATATTCATCAGATTGTCGCGTGCGTCATCAACTGACTGTATCGCCAACTAAAAGATAAATATATTTAGTTATTTTTAGCTAAAAGATAAATTTTATTGATATAAAAAGAGTAAAACCTTGGTTAAACGTCAATAAATTTTCAAAAAAATTTGCTGAATACTTACTTTATATGGATGAGAAATATTTGTGGTCGGATGAGTTTATACGTATAATTCTGTCTCGTTTTTCTAGGTCATTCACTGTCAACACGGACGTTCGTTACAAGGTTTTTTAATGAACGCAGCACCCAAAGTTAGTTACCAAAACTTCATTGTTTTATTAGAAGTAAATAAAACCTTTACCTACGCTCACCATCAAACTGTTTGCGCGCTGAAAAGATTATGTCGCCAACAGACTACTCACATCGATATTGATTTTAAAAACACACTTTATATCGATTCAGCTGGTTTAGGCATGTTGTTGATCTTGAAAAACTTCTGTCGTAAAAATCAAATAATATTACGTATTTTTAACGCAACACGCGGTAATACAGCTGACATGTTAACGATGATTGGTTTATTACCATCCATTGAAAATATGATGCCTAGTCGGGTAGACCCTGCATTAACAACTGCCTATATATAGCGCTGCAGCGCCAAGTAATGCGGCATTTTTAAGTTCACTTTTTACGATGTTTAAGTTAGTTCGTACTTTTTTATAAGGAAAACTATCTAATGACTGCCAAAGCGAATCAATATACAAATCAAACGATTTGGCGACAGAACCACCAACAACAATCACTTTTGGGTCAACCGTAAACATTAAGTAGCTGATGCCTTTTGCTAAATGCTGAGCAAATTCATGGAAAATAGCTTGTGCTGCAACATCACCCGCGCGTGCTCTTTCTGCCAATTCGGCACCATTAACATGATGCATTTTTGTAAAAAAAGAACCTGAACAATAATCATCAAGTGTGCCATTTAAATACGGAATGCCGCCGAGCTCACCCGCGCAACAGTTATGGCCAGCATACAATTGATCGTTTAAATAAAACCCTGTACCAAAACCAGTACCTAAACAAATTCCAACAACATTTTTCTCAAAACGGGCAACATCACCAAAATTTGCTTCTCCTGCAACAAAACAATTTACATCATTATTAATGTATACGGGTAAATCGAAATGTTCACTCAACTCATCTTTTAGCGGATACTTTTGCCATGCAGGAATGTTAACCGCATCGAAAACGATGCCATGCTCAACATCAACAATACACGGTACACCGATACAGATAGCAGTCGTATCTGTTGCGATCATTGCAGCAATGCCATCAATTAAAAACTGACGTATCTGTGCTGAACTACCATGCGCACAAAAAGGCACTTCTTGATTATGCTCAATAATACCATTGCGAAATCGACCAAAATTTACTTTAGTACCACCGATATCTAAAGTAACAAGTGAGGTGGGATGCATTGAAAAACCTATATACAGATGGAAAGATGCCGAGCGCTCGCAGTCGCTCGGCAAGTGACTTGTTAATATTTACTGAACGCTAAAACTTCTACCAGCACGGTCACCAGCAGCATTTCTTGCTCGAACGTCAACTTTACCAGAAACAGCTACAGGTGCTGTGTAAGCCTGCCATTCGCCGCCCTTTACGCGGTACTCAAGTGGTAGCCCCGGCAATGAACTATTGATATGTAATTGGCCATCAATTACTTTTGCGCCAACGGTTGGCACGCGGTAAAACACACCTAGCTTATCAAGTTTAATAAGTTCTTTCTGCGCAATAGCATTACCAAACGTTTGCCACTTTTTGTTACGCTGTGCTTTTAATTCATCAGTAAGCACACCGGTATCTTGATTGTATTTAGCACCGTTATAGTTATACGATACTGACCAGTCAGCTTCATGCCATGCGCGCTCTGCTAACGACAATAAACGCGGATAAAGCATATATTCGGCTTGCTCTTCACTGCGAATCGTTTCACTCCATATTTGCCCCTGAACACCCGCAACGGTAAAGCCTTGTGGTAGTGGTTGATGAACCACTTTACCCGCTTCATCTTTTTGTATTGTGTCATCAATTTCAAACGGTTTACCTAGCGTTGTTAAACGAAACTCTGCATTAATAGGTAAATTATCAGGAATAAAATTAAATACGTTACGGCTATCTATACGGCGTGAAGCCCAATTATAGCCACGTTCTTTAGGATCTACTTCATATGGGAAGTCAAAGTAGAAAACATCAGGTACTGATAACACAACGTTCCAACCGCGGTGCGCTTGTTCACTGACCATTTTATGTGCGCCACCGGGTAAAGAGCCCCAAATATACGAATAAACATCTTTTGGCATGTTTTCAGCGTGAGTTTCGCCTAAACCATCACTCCAACCACCAACAGAAATACCTTTACTGACAATCATGTTAGAAACACGTTCTATAAAATGCGCGCCTAAATGTTTAATATCAGAGACATCATTACTTGTATCAGCGACTAATGCCTTACATGCTGGTGATTCAATCCAGGCACCTGCCGTTTCATCAGCACCGATGTGATACATATTTAGTGGGTGTTTTGCTTGTTTATGAAGTGCTATTAAGTCTTCTAAAACTTGATCAACAAACGCATATGACGATTCTAAACAAACGTTAATGGTATTATCGTTATAGTTTTGAATAGAGCGGTATTCTGTTTTATCTTCAAAATCTGACAATAAATATTTTGTCGCTTCAACTTCGTTTTCTTCTGCCATAAAGCGATGATATCTTGATTCCATCGCTTTCACTGCAACTCTAGAGTGTCCCGGCATGTCTAACGAGGGGATCACTTGTACATGGTGACGACTCGCGTAGTTAAGAATTTCAAGGTAATCTTGTACACTGTAATAACCATCACGTTCGCTAGCATCACCACCACCTAATTGCGGTTGCATACAGTGTTTGTCAGACAAGTCTAAACAACGCTTAGCTCCTATTTCTGTCAGTTCAGGAAAGCTGGGTAACTCAATACGCCAGCCTTCATCTTCGGCTAAATGCATGTGCAATTTATTTAATTTATATGCGCCCATTTGTTCAATTAAACGAAAGATCATCGCTTTATCATGAAAGTTACGTGCTACATCCATATGCTGACCACGATATGCATATTTAGGCGCATCGTTTATTGTGACATAAGGTAAAGCAAGTGTATCAACATCCACTAAGCTTGCGAGCGTTTGTACTCCATAAAATGCCCCTGCTAAATCAGCGGCGGCAACGTTAATACCTTCATCTGAAGTTGTTAATTCATAGCTTTCAGCGGTGTGTAACGCCTTGTCAATTTTGATATTAACCGCAGTGCCATTTTCTGATTGCTCAACACCTAGTTTAGCTAATCGCTCGAATGCCGCGCTGACATCTGAAGCCTCTAAACCAAGGTAGCTCACTTTTAAACCTTGTGAGACATCAAGCTGTTTATCAGCATCAGTTACTGTCAGTTCACGAGGTGTAGGGATAACAGTAGTCGCCAACTGGCTATCATCTACCTCAATATCAGCATTGTGCTCATATAACCATTCAGCATTGGCATATTGGTTAATGTCTTCAGGCGTTGATTTAATTTGTTTCGGAATATCCGTGTAAGGTTCGATCCAAGGGGTAAGTTCTAACTTTGTTTCTGGGTTAATTGTAGTTCTTGTACTATCAATGACGGCGGGAGTTAAACTATTCCCCGCGATCCAATAATTTGGCATTAATTGCGAATGTGTAACCGCAGTTGCTGCCATATACACTTGAATAGATTGTGTTTCGCCCGCTTTAAAACCAGAAAACTTCTCTGTTGGTGAAATTTGATGTATATCACCGTTATAAAATTCTATGTCTAGCGTATCTGATTTTCCGGCATAAATTGGATAAACCTGTGAATAATAAATATGCCAATCCTTCACCGCTATATCTTCTGGTGAAGTAAACTTAATATGGGCGCTGAAACAATGCTTGATTTCTTTACCATCACGATCAGGGCAGTCAGTCTCGATGTTACTTAATACTTGATATTTTACATCAAGCGTAGTGGCTAGCGTATCTAACGACGCTTGATCTATGCTTGTCAGTGTTGGTGATACCAAGCCCTCGGCTGAATTGACGTTTTTTTCCTGGCTACACCCAGCAATACTAAGTGCCATTGCACTGCATGCCAGGAATACTCGTGATAATTTCATGTTTAGATTACCTTATTGTTTAGCTGCCCAACATGAGCAGCCATTTAAAAAACTTCTCTTTTTACTTATTCATATTACGTAGCCGTTGAATCAGCAGTTGGCTTGTTAAACAACTTAATGGTTTTATTTACCACCAGAGGTTTAGCCCAAAAGCCAATAGCAAAAATATACGCTAAGGTGATATACACCACGACCATACCAATACGTAAGTCATCAGTTAAATCAGCTATTACACCTATCAACGGTGATGCTAAGCCGCCACCGACAATGCCAGTACATAATATGCCCGCAAACGATCCGTGGTGCTCTGCCACTGAGTTTAGCGCCAATGAGAATATCACTGACCACATTACCGATAAGAAAAAACCCACTAACGGAAAGGCAATAACTGATACCTCTGCGCTACCAAATAACGCAAATGACAGCGCTATCATTGCACCTCCAGAAAAAAGCTTCAAGACTAAACGGCTATCTAATAATTTAACAAGCACTAAACCTAACAGACAGCCAATGGTCAACATCAACCAAAATTCACTCACGGTTTCTGCCCCAACGGTTACTGGATTTAACCCGTGGTAGCGTTCTAAGAAAATTGAAATAGCGTTAGCAACACCCTGCTCTGTTCCTACGTATGCAGCAATACCGATAAAAAATAATATCACTGATTTGTTTTTCAACAATTGCTTATAAATACCGATCGCACCAACAGCTTCGTCTTCTTTTAATTCAACTTTTGGCAATTTAATGAGCGCAATTAAGATCAGCATTGCGACAGATACAGCCGCAAAAATCCAATACATTGAAAGCCAGCTCATATTCGCAGGAACATTACTATTGAAAAAACCAATAATGCCAGACGTTTCACCTGTTGCCATTGACTGTACAACATTGCTATACACAATTGGGCTTAATGTTGCAGCGCCACCAAAAAGCAATTGGGCTAACACCGAATAAAACGCAAAATGTTCTTGGCCGCCAGATACCCGTAACAATGGATTAATCGCAACTTGTAACATTGCCATGCCAGTACCCACTAAAAATAACGACCCCATCGCCATGAAAAAGCTAGGGTTTAACGCAAAAAGAAAAGACCCTGTTGCCGCCATTACAAAGGCAGCTAACATGACAAATTTTTCACCGTATTTATCCACTAAAATGCCTGAAGGAATCGACATAACGCCATAAGCCGCAAAGAAAGAAAACGGTAAAAAGCCCGCCACGGCAAGACTAATATCAAAGTCTTGAACCAATGATGGGAATAACGGCCCTAAAATATTTGTGATAAAAGAGATAGCAAAAAAAGTAATCAGTACTAACGCTACCCCTGTGTAGTTTGTTTTCATAAAAGTGTCCTTTTGTTGTAATTAATATTCCGTGTGTAAACTGTTGATTGCCTTAACCATGTAAAAACCGTAATGAATACAGCTAAGCTTTTATGCATCTAGTTTTACGGCATTACTGACTTGTTCACCAGTAGAAAAGTTTTCATGCTTACCGACATTTTAGCTGTAAATACTCACACGCTATAAACATTGGCTTTCAAAGCGGCTTAACATAGCCTTGAAAGCTATATTTTCTAGATTTTGATAAAAATTTTGCGTTCATATAGCCATTTTGAACACCACCAAAAAAATACAACATGTAAAAAGGCGAATAAAAATGAGGCAAATTTTGCCGGAAAAATAGCGGATAAACTGTTAAACATAAAGTGATGAACATTACCCTCGCCAACAGGGAAAAAAACATAGCTCGCGACCCAAACCCATGAAAGCACATAAATAAACAGCGGATTCGTACCATATACTAATAAGGGCTTCATCGGCTTTTCTAATTTTTTGATATCAATCAGGTAGACAAAAATTGCCAAGGTTAAACAGGCATATCCTGCGGTATAAATAACATATGAACTTGTCCATAATGCTTTATTAATCGGAATAATAAAGTCCAAGGCTAAACCGGCAAGAACGCCAATCGCCCCTAATTGGATAAGTTTAATCATTGACTCTCGCTTATCTGTTACTTGACTGATAATACGGGTGACCTCAAAACCAAATAATGCACTAACAATAGCCGGTATCGTGCTAACAAGCCCTTCAGGATCAAACGGTACACCAAAACCGCCATAAATATGATTAGCCCCTAATAAAGCAACATCAACTTGACGCACCAAGTTAGTTTCTAACGCATATGCACCCTCGCCAACCGTCATCAATAAAAAATGATACCCAATCAAAATAACCACAGAAGTAACAAGAACACCACGCTGTTTAAACAACAAGACAATAAACGCTGCAAAGATGTAGGCAATACCAATTCGTTGTAATACCCCCATCACTCGCCATGTGTCTGGATCTGCAGTGAATGGGTAAATATTTAATAAAAAACCAATTAAGAAAATTAAAAATCCGCGCTTTATCACTTTAAAAGCTAGAGGTGCATCTAATTGAAAATTTTGCTTTTTAAAAGCAAAAAACATAGCTGAACCAACAATAAACATAAAAAACGGGAAGACAAGATCAGTGGGGGTTAAACCATGCCACTTTGCATGTAATAACGGCGCATATACATGCGACCAAGACCCTGGTGTATTCACCAGAATCATCAAAGCAATGGTGAGCCCACGAAAGGCATCAAGAGCGATATAACGTTGCACTACTTTCTCCAAATTTAACAGTTAAGTACTTGTGACCTACGAGGTGAGATATACACATACTCTGGAAGCCACCTTACAATCCTTGCCTCATCCAGTGTTAACCATTAAATCCGTTTTGAACATGCATGCTTTCAACCATAATATAAATGGCCGAAAAACCTGTTCACAGCAAATTATTTTTTAACGATATTTAATACATTCAGTGTATGAAGGTAAAACGATCAATAAAAATGTTGTTAAAGACTAGTGTGCTGGGTATTAAAGCGCTATTGATATACTTTTCTATCACTTAATGATATTTTTCTATTATCACTTACAACAGGTTTACGATAATGAAGCTTGTTTTCGAAAAAATTATTCCTTCTGAAAACTCCTCATGGCGCTATTGGTTATACGAGCAGGAACATATTGGTTTTCATTGGCATTATCACCCCGAATACGAAATCGCCCTAACACTAAATAGCAAAGGCCAACGCTATGTAGGTGATAACATAGATGATTACGATGAATTCGACATGGCATTTATAGGTCCTCATTTGCCCCATACTTGGTGTTCTTCTGCTGCAGTGAAAGGAAAAAAACAGCAAGTCTATGTTGCGCAACTCCCTATTAGCTGGCTAGAAGGTCTGGTATTTGGGATGCCTGATCTAGAAAAACTCAAAGCGCTGTTATTGCTGTCAAAAAGAGGGGTAACTTTTGGTAAACAGGCCGTTATTGATGCCGCTAAGATATTTTCATCTATGCACAATGCTGACGCCAGTACTCGACTAATCGGCTTACTTAACATATTAGACATTATGGCGAATGATCCAGATAAACAGCCTTTATCAAGCAGCGGCTATAGTGTGGATATCACTTCTGACCCTTCAACCGATAAATTGGATAAAGTTATTCGCTATATTCATGAGCACTACACAGAGTCTATTCGAGCTGAACACCTTGCTGAATTAGTGCATATGAGCACGAACCACTTTCACCGTTTCTTTAAACACCGAACAGAGCAAACATTCACTGAGTTTGTTAACCAATTACGCATTAGTAAAGCATGTTCGTTACTGATCAATAGTCAAAAACCAATTTACACCATTAGTGATATATGTGGCTTTAACAACATTTCCAATTTCAACCGTCGTTTTTTGCAGTTTAAGGCAATGAAGCCAAGTGAATTCCGTAGTATTTATGCAGGAAAAAATAGGGCGTTTGCTTAACTTACTGTTTCTATACAAATCATACAATGACTTATAATTAATCACTTTTTATGTTTTAATTGATATCCTATGATTTAAACATAATGTTTATTATTGCTGTATTAACACTACGAACATCAAAGTATTTTTCGGCAAATTCACGACTCGCTTTACCCATTTGAAGCCATTCATTGGGGTTTTCAACAAACCACAACATAGCTTCCGCTAATTGTTGAACATTCTTGGCAGGAACAATCACACCATTTTTATTGTCAATGACAGTATCTTTACAGCCACAAACATTGGTTGTCAAAATGGGACGTCCAGTTGCCATGGCTTCTAAAACGGTCCTAGGTAATCCTTCATGATATGAGGGCAGAACATAAACATGACAGTTTTGTAGATAAGGCTTAACATCCTTTTGTTCACCTAAATACGATATCAAGCCATCATCCTGCCACTGTGCTAGCTCACTAGGTGATATGCCATCGGGTGAAGGATCAAACGGCCCCAAAAGCTGAATGCAAACATCAGCGTAACATTGTTTTACGTATTTCGCCGCTGCCACATATTCTCTGATACCTTTGTCCCCGAGTAACCTCGCGATTAATAGAAACGTCGTTTTTCCTTGTGGTAACGGATGAAAGTCAAAGACGTCTAAATCAATACCAGAGCCGTAGACTCGATGCGTTAGCGATTGAGGCACTATTCCTTGGTCGATAAAAAGCTGACGATTATCTTCATTTTGGAAAATAACACCTGCACTTTTTTGCAAACTGAACTTATATAGTGTTTTAACAAGCCTGTTGATAATTGAACGAACAAGGTTACTTTTTTCAAAAGCAAAGCCTAAGCCAGTAATCATGGCATAAAACGAATTTATCTTGTTTAAACGAGCAGCGATACCACCCCATATAACTGGCTTAATGGTATACGCCAATATTTTATCTGGACGCATCTTACTGATGGCTTTCGTAAGTTGCCAACAGGTTTTAATATCAGAAAAAGGGTTTAATCCGTTTCTCGATATGTCAAATGGAATGAAGTTAACCCCCATTTGATTCAAGTTACTTTTGATTGATTGCGGAGCATCGGCAGTCATAATAGTAACTTGATGACCACTGTTTAAAAACGATTGAATTAAAGGGCCACGAAAAGACAATATTGATTTTGGATAAGCACCAATGATTAGAATATGCAAAGCAAACTATCCACTCTTTTTTACTTTTATATATGCCACTAACTGCCCTCTTTCTTCAACAGTTAAACTAATAACCACCGCTAAAATCATATAAATAAACGCACTAAAGCTACAGCCCAAGATTAAACCTAGCCAAGTTGCAGGGATGTAGTCGCGAACAACCATCGTGATAAGTAAACTGATTACAATAACAGGTATTACACGAATAAAGATTGTCTTGTAAAAACGCACCATATCAAGCTTAACTGACCAAATAAGGTAAATATTCACCAGTATAACTTCACCAATGATCAATGTAATAGCAGTACCTATTGCAGCACCTATCATACCTATTTTTTGCACTAAAAAGACGGATAACATAATATTTAATATCGCTGTAGATAATAACAAAATGCTGCGAACTTTGTGTTTATTCATCGCTTGAAGAATAGCATTTGATGACGACTGAGATAATACAAATATAAGAGGCACCAGTGAGATTAACGTTATCCAATAAGCATTTTCAAACCCTTTACCCACAAAAAGCTCAACGAATAGCTGCCCAAAAGACATAAAGCAAATAAAAGCTAATCCTAAAACAATAAATTGATAACGACCAATAATGATCAAATGATTCGTAATCAAATGCATACTTTTTTGCTGATTTACTAGTCTCATAAATTGCGGCATAAAGATAGAAGTCATCGTGCTTGCCACCGCAATAAATGCCAAGACAAATTGGCTTCCAACATTATAGACACCCAACGTATGGCTATCTGTAAATATGCCTAAAATAAAACTATCAGCACGCCAGTTTACTTGGTTGATAATGACGTTTAGTGCAATAAAAAAGGTGTAACTACCGATCACATACAATGACTCTTTACTTGGTTTTTCAATAATCACTTTTATTTTCATTACACGAATAACAAAACCGACTTTACAAGCGCTAGCAATTAAATTTGCAACAGTATCAATCACAACAATCGCAATAACACCAAATCCTAAAGACAGTAAAAATAACACTAAACATACGCGCAATAAAAAAGTAACCACTTCAAGTGACTTCAAAAATACAAATTTTTCGTACGCAGAAATAATGCCGGTAAATGAATTGCTGATTAGAGTAACAACAATATTCAACAATGAAATAACAAGCAGTGTTTGAAAAAGTGCAATTTCTCTTGTTGTTAGTGCTTCAACAAACCAAAAAGGAATTGCGTGCCAAATGAAAAAACCTGCACCTAAGACGATTAAAACAATTATCATGTACAACCACAGAATATTGCCAACCACTCGTTGCTCGGCACTTTTATCTTTCGCAACACGGTATTTGGAAATAAAACGAATTGTGGTATTTGCTAAACCAAATTCAATGATTACAAGATAGCCTGTTATCGCAGTTATTAGACCATACAACCCATAATGAGAAACACCTATCTGACTGATAATAAAAGGAATTAACAACAAAGATGCAATATTTCTAAAGGCAACTGATAGATAGCCTAGTAAAACACCTAATTTGCGCTCTTTACTGTCCTGAGACACTATCAACTCCTTCTGTTATAGGTATGATAAATCACTAACATTAAAATAAAATAACTGCCGTATTTACCAAGGTTTTGTAAACTAATACTGTACATGGCTAAGACAATCAAAGGCAGATATGCAAGACGGTAAACTTTTGTTGGAGTAGCGCGAATTTTTTCTGCATAAAAAGCAAAATGAAGAAACGCAAAAAACAAAATACAACCAATCAGTCCAAAACTGACAATAAGCTCTAAAAATGTATTATGTGGGCCAACGACCTCAGAAAACAGACCTAGTTGCTCAAACTTATGATTAAAGTACCCCAAGTAGCCATTTATTCCAGCACCAAAAATAAGAAAGATTACCGGTAAGTTTATTAACACCGCGACATATTCTTGAAATATGACACTTCGTGCCCCCGTCAATGCTGATAAATCATTACTACTAAACCTTTTTACAATGTCTAGGTTTGTCGGCATGCTTATCCCCGATAAATAAGCTACCGCAACCAAAACCGCCACGATATTAAATGCGAGTAACAACCTAAAAATCACTTCATTTATCGATGAACGAAAATAGAAAACAAAATATAAAAATAAACTAACCGCAGATATTAAAAAGAAACTTCGAGACACCGTAAGTGAACCTAAAAGTATCATCACTAACATGATGCTAAAGCCCTTATAAGAAATACTTTCCTTAGGCATTGTTGGTAGATAAAAGAACAGCGTCAATAAACAATATAATCCAAAATTATTAGGATCACCTGCCCCGCCTGAAAACCGTTTTATTTTATCAATGTTCATATAATCAACGGGGTGAAAATAATGGAACATCAGTCCATAAGTCGCAGAAACAATGACCCCGTACAACAGCGCTCGGCGCAATTCATAGAAGCTTGCATATTTATTTTTATCGAATATAAGCAAAGCAACAAACAAAAATAACATCACCCATCTAAGTGTTTTTGCAGAATACATAACAGGGTTATAAATCACATGTAAAAGCTCAAATGTAACAACCATAAGCAAGACCATTACCCCTGGTAAGAAAAACGTTGTTTGAGTTATTTGTGTTAATAAATACCGTCCGAAAAAAGCAATATAAATCAATGTAACCAATGAAATAGGGAGGTAACTTGTTCTAGTAAAGACTTCAAAGCAGGGTAAAAGAAAAATAGTAAAAGAAAGTATTCGATTGAAAGGTAAAACAAGTGCGCTGGCGATACCTAATACCACGACACTTAATAACAGAATGGGCACATTAAAAACAGCGAAAGCGAGAATCACCCCCCCCGTAAATAGTAATTCATATGGCACCTTTGTTAACGTTTGTGTCATATTAATGCTATAGCCCGCGATAAATTCTCATGAGCTTATTAATATTCTGAGAGTTCGAAAATCCAGACTCATCAAACGCCTCAGATATATGCTCAACATTAAGTTTTGGTGAAGATACGTGATTCAACGCTTCAACCCAATCATTCATATGATTAAGAGACAGAAAAGACACTAAGCCTAAACCAACATCACATTCTTTACTAACTGAATCACTAACTAAACAAGGCAAAGATGCTGCTTGGGCTTCAAGCAACGCCACAGAAACCCCTTCAAATAACGACGGTAATATAAATCCATCTACTTGCTGCAATAATTGTGGGATCTGGTTGCTACTCGAAAAAACCTTTACGTTCTCCTTTAAGCCTAGCACCTTAACTTTGTCTTCAACCATTGCTTTAAGCGGTCCATCTCCGACTAATAAAAAGCAAATACTACTATTCAGTTGTTGCTGTTGGGCTATTTCTAGAATAAAAGCGTGATTCTTTACTTGAGAAAACCGTCCAACATGTAAGAAGAGCTTTTTATTTTCAGGTAAAATGAAGTCAGTAGTTGTGAGATCTGTTTGCTGTGAAAATTGCTCAACTATTATTGCATTATTAAGCAGCGTAAATTGGTCTTCACCAAATAAAAACTCACCTGCAGCTTTGCCACAAGCAACATAATGCGTAGACATTCGTTTCGTTAACCATCGCAAGCCTAAAAAAATCAATTGTAATCTTTTGTTTTCTAGACCTGATGTATGAGAGTGACATACCCGTACTGGTACATCTAAAAATCGAGCGAGTATAAGTAAAACGACATTTTTAAAACTATTATGCACATGCACGGCGTCGTACTGTCTTTGTTTTAATAGCTTATAAATCACAATAATGTAATGCAAAGGACGCTGCCGAAATGTAGGGATAACGTCAACATGGCAGCCGGCTGCTTCAAATGTTGATTTTAAGATACCATCATTAAAGGCTAGATAGTCAAATTGAATATTTGTTGAAAAAACCGCTTGTTGCCAGTTTTTTACAACTGATGAAATTCCCCCTACAGATAAAGTTGGAATGACCTGTAAAACTCGCATTTTAGTTGTCATGATATATAAGCCTGTCGATACTTATCTCGTACCACTTCTATGTTATAGCCTTCTCCTGCAAATTGTTCGTCAATAATACACTTCTCAACTACAGGTTGTTGAACAAATGCTAGAATAGATTTTAACCAGCAAGCTGCACCATGTTCTAACGATTTAAAATGACAAAGGTCTAAGCCAATATCAGCACTTTTGGGTATACCTGTAGATAATACGCAAGGTAAACCAGCAGCCTGAGCCTCTAACGCTGCAACCCCTAACCCTTCACTAAAAGATGGCATTATCGCTAAATCAAATAAGTACAGCAATTGAAAAACATCTTGTCTAATTCCCCAGAAGACAAAGTACTCTTCAAGACCTCGTAATTTAATCGAGTTCGTAACTTGATCGCGAAGCTCACCATCCCCGATTAAATGAAACACTGCGTTTATGTGTTTATTTTGCATTTCCTTAGCAATATCAAGCAGAAATTGATGATTCTTAACGGCGTAAAACCTCGCGACACAAACAATATGAATGGCCTTTGACGATAATTTATAGTGCGCTCTGTCTTGTTCTCGGCTCAATGCAGATTTATGTAGTATTCGACCATAATCAAAAGCATTGGGGACAACAGTAAAGTTCGCTTTTTTTCCATATAAAAATTGACCAGCATCTGGTGAAATAGCGAGCCGTTGAGTTGAAAATATATTACATAAAGTTCGTCCAATGAAAAAAAACACTGATGAGGCTATTGAGTTACGCCCTTTTAATTTGTTTCTCGCATGTGTAACCCGAAATTTAATTCCTGCAAGCCAAGCAATAAAAGCGAGGAAGCCCGAATAATAGGACGTATGTGCATGTATCGCATCATATTTCGGCGTTTTTTTAAATAAACGATAGACCTGTACCATATTTTTAAACAACCCTTCTCTAGGGCTGTGCACGGTATGTATAATTCCGCCGAGTTGTGCGACTTCAGTGCTGTAATAGCACTCTTCATCTGTCATTATTAAAAAGTCGTTTTGCACATCTGAAGCAGACTGCGACCTAAACAGATCCATTATCCTACTTTCGGCGCCGCCTAAATTTAAATTGGCAAAAATATGTAAGACGCGAACTTTATTGTTATTCATAAGCACGACTGATGACGCGAGCTGGCGAACCTACAGCAGTTGCATGTGCTGGTATGTCATCCAGTACGACAGAATTAGCTCCAATTTTTGCATAATTCCCCACCCGAACAGGGCCTAAAATAACAGCACCTGCGCCGATAAAAACATGTTTACCAATAGTTGGAACACCATTTTCGCTTGATTCCTTTCCATTGCCACCGATTGTGACATTTTGATATAAGCAAGTCCCTTCACCAATTTCAGCATTTTTGTGTATAACCACGCCCAAACCATTATGAAAAAAACCAACATTTTTACCAATTTTTGCGGTGTACTTCACGTCGCACGCGAAAATAACGCGAATTATTATATAAATAAGCTTTGGTAAAAGGGGAACACCTTTGAGATAAAGTCGCCTAGAAAGGTAATATAGCCTTACAACTGCATGCATATTGTTTTAATTTTTATGTAAATGATGATTGTATTAACCAATTTACTCTGGTTATATAGAAAAATAAAGCATAATACTGCACCCTAACTAACCGTTACTCCTATGATTAAACGCCTTTTAGACATCCTACTCTCTGGGATCGCACTCATATTTTTATCGCCACTGATGGGGTATATTGCTTGGCGAGTATCGAAAAACTTGGGTAAACCCGTGTTGTTCAAACAACCAAGACCTGGGCTAAATGGCAAGGTGTTTAATATGCTTAAATTTAGATCGATGCGTGATGCAACTGATGCTAACGGCAATGAATTACCCGACGATGCACGTTTAACACCCTTTGGTAAAAAACTACGGGCGAGCAGCTTAGATGAGCTGCCAGGTTTATGGAATGTATTTATCGGCCACATGAGTCTAGTTGGGCCAAGGCCACTTTTAGTTGAATATTTACCACTTTATTCTTCTGAACAAGCACGAAGACACCATGTAAAACCCGGCATTACCGGTTGGGCACAAATAAATGGGCGCAATGCTATCAGTTGGGAAGAAAAATTTTCACTTGATGTTTGGTACGTTGATCATCAATCATTATGGTTAGATATAAAAATCTTATTGTTAACAATAAAGAAGGTTTTTTCTAAAGCGGATATACATGCCGACGGAGAAGCCACCATGAGTAAATTCAAGGGGAGTCAACATGAGTAAATTATTAATCATCGGTGCTGGTGGGCACGGTAGAGTTATTGCAGATTGCGCTGAAGCAAGCAGCCAATACTCTGACATTGCTTTTTTAGATGATACCTTTCCAGAAAGAGGCGCTAACCTTAATTGGCCCATCATTGATAAATCTTCGCAGTGGAAGTGCTACCAAGATGAATATGATTTTGCGCTAGCGATGGGCAATAATAAAGCTCGCCTTGCTATGTATCGTGCGTTATCCAGTTCGAGCGCCCGATTACCCAATATTATTCATCCGCAAGCGGTAGTGAGTAAACACGTTAGCTTAGGCGCGGGTAATGTTATTTTCGCCAATGCGGTTATTAACCCCGGCACTCAATTGGGTAATGCTTGTATTATTAATACTGCTGCAACCATTGATCATGACTGCAATCTCGCTGATGCGGTGCATATATCCCCAGGCGCTCACTTAGCCGGTACGGTACATGTTGGTGAGCTTACTTGGTTCGGCGTTGGCAGTTGCTCAGTACAATGTGTTGATATCGCTGAAAACACCCAAGTCGGTGCTGGTGCTGCCGTCACTCAATCTACCGAAGCGAATGGCCTTTATGTTGGTGTACCAGCTAAACGTATTAAAGATATTGAATAAGGAAATCATGTGTTAAATACCGCTATGTCACCGTGGCCAAGTTTCAGTCAAGAAGAAGCCGATGCCGTTTCAAAGGTCTTGTTATCAAATAAAGTAAACTATTGGACAGGTAATGAAGGCCGACTGTTTGAAAAAGAATTCGCACAATTTTCTGATAGTAAATACGCCGTAGCCGTTGCAAATGGTACACTCGCAATTGACTTAGCGCTTCGGAGTTTAGCAATTGGCCAAGGTGATGAGGTGATCGTTACTTCAAGAACCTTTATTGCTTCGATAAGTTGTATTATTAACGCGGGAGCAACACCTGTTTTTGCTGATATAGATTTAGATTCACAAAACATTACGGCTAACACTATTCAAGCTGTGTTATCTCAGCGTACAAAAGCAATCATCTGTGTACACTTAGCTGGGTGGCCATGTGATATGGATCCCATTATGTCATTGGCTAAAAAGCATCAGCTTTATGTGATAGAAGATTGCGCACAAGCACATGGCACTAAATACAAAGGTAAAAGCGTTGGTAGTATTGGTGATGTTGGCGCTTGGTCTTTTTGCCAAGATAAAATCATGACCACTGGTGGCGAAGGCGGCATGTTAACCACCAATAATGAAACTCTTTGGCGTACTGCTTGGGCGTTTAAAGATCATGGTAAATCGTATGCTGCGGTCTATGAAAAATCACATCCACCTGGCTATCGTTGGTTACATGAATCTTTTGGGACTAATTGGCGTTTAACTGAAATGCAATCAACCATCGGTCGCATCCAGTTAACAAAAATGCCTGAATGGCAACAGTTACGAACTCGAAATGCTGAGAAAATATTCGCCACTTGTCAGCAATTTCCATTTTTACATGTTCCTGAAATTCCCCCATATATTGAACACGCTTTTTATAAATGTTACGTATTCATTAAACCTGAATTATTACCTAAACCGTGGGAAAGAGAACAAATCATTTCCGCGATTAATGAGCAAGAAGTACCTTGCTTTTCAGGGAGTTGTTCTGAAGTATATTTAGAAAAAGCCTTTGATAATAAGCCATACAGGCCCGAAAAACCGTTAAAGAACGCCCAACAACTTGGCGCTACTAGTTTAATGTTTTTAGTGCATCCGACACTAACCATTGAAGAAATCAATAAGACGTGCCAGGTTATTGAACAAATTTGCAACAAAATTGCAGACAGTTGAGAATATCCTGTTAATATAACAAAAAGTTAACATTTAAGCGTGTATAACCCAGTTATATTGCACAAAAGTGTAAATTTGATTTTATACAGCACACAGGGTTTGACCCGATGATAAGAAAAATAGATTTAATTCCAAGTTCAGCAAAACTTTTACTTGCGCTTGCTTACGATATAACCGCCCTAGGGGTAGCATTTTTTCTTGCTTATTTGCTACGTTTAGGCGCGTCTAATATTTCCTTCGATTGGCCAGAGTGGGCGGTGTTCATTCAAGTGGGCATTGGCACTATGTTAGCCTTTTATTTTATGGGGGTTTATCGCTCAGTAGTCCGTTATTTCAATGCTCGTTCAACGTTAAAAGTGATCGGTATTCTTGGTTTCTCAACCCTGCTATTTTACTTATCTGGCTTATTTTATGGTGCTTTTGTACCAAGATCTGTGCCGATTGTATTTTTCGTACTTGCTGCAAGTTTTATCGCTGGCGCCCGAGCCGTGATTGGAGTGATCACCAATCACAAGTTGTTTGATGAACGCGAAGCCGTGGTAATTTACGGTGCAGGCAGCACAGGCAGACAACTTGCCAATACTTTACTAGCCGGTCACCAATATCAACCCGTCGCCTTTATAGACGAAAAAAGCCGTTACCATGGCAGAGAAGTTGTCGGGTTAAACATTTATTCACTAACCCATATTGAGAAACTTATTAAGCAATACGGGCAGTTTAAAGTGTTAATTGCCATTTCTAATGTAGGGCAAGCACGTATGCAAGAAATTGTTGGTGCGATTGAGCCTCACGCCTTAGAACTGTTAGCAATTCCTGCAATGGCTGATATTGTTTCTGGTAAACGAAAAATAGATCAACTTCGCGAAGTATCCATTACTGAATTATTGGGCAGAGAGCCAGTAGAGCCTATCCCTGAATTACTTAGCGCCAATATTTACAATAAAGTGGTGATGGTTTCAGGTGCAGGTGGTTCAATCGGTAAAGAACTGTGTAGACAAATTATTCATCAGAAACCCAAAAAATTAATTTTACTTGATGTCAGCGAAGCCTTTTTATATGAGATAAACCAAGAACTCAGCGTCTATTTACAAGAGATTAGCAGCGACATCCCATTAATTCCCCTTATAGGCAATGTACAAAATGGCATGTTAATGAGCAGTATTTTTCACAGTGAAAAAGTACAAACTATTTATCATGCCGCAGCATACAAACATGTGCCGCTAGTTGAGCATAATGTTATGGCGGGCATTTCAAATAATGTATTAGGCACTTATGAAATCGCGCAAGCTGCAATTTACTGCGACGTTGAAACCTTCGTTTTAATATCAACAGATAAAGCCGTTAGACCCACCAATGTTATGGGAGCGACAAAGCGATTAGCAGAATTAATTTTGCAATCTCTCGCGCCACGGGATCACAACACGCGGTTTGTCATGGTACGTTTTGGCAATGTATTAGGCTCATCAGGCTCTGTAGTGCCTTTATTTAAAAAACAAATACGTGCAGGCGGGCCAATTACCATTACACACCCTGATATTATTCGTTACTTTATGACCATACCGGAAGCCGCCCAGTTAGTGATCCAAGCAGGTGCGATGGGGGCCGGTGGTGATGTTTTTGTATTAGATATGGGTGAGCCCGTAAAAATTGTCGATTTAGCGTACAACATCACTCATTTGATGGGCTTAACGATTAAAGATGAACAAAATCCGCACGGCGATATCACCATTCAATATAGTGGCTTAAGACCAGGCGAAAAACTTTATGAAGAATTGCTTATTGATGACCACGCAAAACCGACAAAGCATCAACGTATACTAACGGCAAATGAGCGCTCAATTTGTTGGCCAGATGTCAACCGAATATTAAATGATATTAATGATGCTATGCGCGCTGAAGACACCGCTAAACTTCGTGAAATTTTACTTGCCGCACCGTTAGATTACACCCCTGAACTAAAAACAGCGCAACACCAAGGAAGTTCAGGCAATGCCAAGTTTAACCAACAAAATAATAATGCATCTGAGCCACTAACAGCAGATACTAAGCAACACTCGGTAGCTATGTAACCAACCCCCAACTTGCCATTAATAATGCGTATTTGACCGTTGTTTTTACAGTTCAAATACGTCAATAGCACTAAAGATTTTAATGAATATTACTGCTTTTTAAGTAATATCCAAGCGTGAGCATAATCAGCATAAACTTTATTTTCTTGGTAGTAGTCTTGCCAACCATAATAACTACCTTTTAACCAATCTAATTGAAATAAATTATCATCGAAAGCACCACCCTGATCGGCTAAAACACCCAGCTGTAACTGCGGATTATTATCATTATCCACTTGAATTAAAAACAATTTTCCTAAACCTAATTGCTTAACGTTACCAGCAAAAGCTACATTTTTATCGATAACAATTTTATTCTTAATCGTGGTGCCATAACCCAAAACACTCGGTACTTCAGCAAAATACCAGTAACGTGCTTGTTCTCGTTTACCTAAGGTATAATCATAGCTAATACCATTGTTTCGATGAACATTAAAGTAACGGCGTTTTCCATCAACATCTACTACACCAGTGCCTTGTAACAACACATCATGTAATGCTTCCTCTGTTAACCACACCAGTGGCTTTGCGAGATTTTTCTCACGTAGAACGCCAGCAATCACATCTTGTCGTGTATAACGGAAACGGGTCAATGAATCGCGTTTTTGTAATGCTTGTTCTTCAGTTAAGCCTTGCTCGTCATAAGGTAAAGCATATAACGCTTGATTGTATTTGCTTGTGGCATTTTGGCTAGCATCAAGCAATTTCGTGTAATACTTAGTCAACAAAATTTGATCTTTAGGGATATTCGTTAACAACCGTGTTTTAACCGCATTTGTACTTTTATCCGCTAAAATGTTTGCGGTTTTTTTATCCGGGATCCATTGGTAAAAGTCAAAATGATGCTTTAAAAACTGAGCATTAAGAGGCTTATTTTTTAGCTGGCAAACAAACGCTAACGTCTCTTTAACCCGTGATAAATTCGCTTGCGGTAAAACATGTTTACCCGCGTGAACGGCGAATGCATCATCTGGCTGCTGCTTCATATACGTCAAAGTATTCGTAGCAACTTGGCACAGCGCGTTAGCAGATACAGAGAACTCTCCGGAAAGCTTTGGTTGCTTGTCTAGTATAAATTGTGCATGTGCAGATAGAGACATACATAGCAAGATGAAAAGGTATTTCAATTTTACTTCACTTATTAAAACGGAATGACATGATGGTAGCCGACAATGTTCAATTATCACGAACAATGTCGGTGGTTAATACTGATAACATTACTCTGTAGATAACGTTGCTTCAAGCGCAGTAATAAACTCTTGGCTGTCAGGCGCAACTTTTGGGCTAAACGCTTTCACTGTTTCCCCATTAGCATCAACAAGATATTTATAAAAATTCCACTTCGGCGAGGTAGCGTGTTCTGATAAATATTGAAACACATCGTTAGCATCGCTTCCTCTTACTGAACTTGTCGATAGCATAGTAAAGGTAACGCCATAGTTAACGTAACATACCTTAGCTGTGTCTTTTTCATCATCTTCTTCTTGGAAAAAATCGTCGGAAGGAAAACCAATCACAACCAACCCTTGATCTTGATACTTCTGATGAATGGCTTCAAGTTTTTTAAAATGAGGTGTATAACCACAATTACTCGCCGTATTCACAATTAGCACAGGCTTGCCTTGCGTTAGCTCGCAAAGATTGACTGATTTCGATGAATATAATTTTTGTTTAGTCGTTTTAAGGTAATCAGGACAACTCGTTGACGCGAACTCTTCTTCAGCGGCACTTACATGAACGCCAAAACACAATAACAACCCAACAATTAACTTTTTCATCACACAACTCCCTGCCTTAACTATAAGCTGCCAAACTCTACACTGAAATTAAACAGTAGCACACTGCTAAACAGGCACAATCATTTTATCTAAATTACCATGCTTTTTTGTATGGAAATCAAGTACAATCATTTTATCTTCAATCATTTATGGAAAATCATTGTGGGATCTAAACATTTGTTAGCAGCTGCATTAATGACGGTATCGCTATCGACGATTGCAAACAACGAAAATAAAAGTGAAGTCTATCAGTATCTTGAATTAATATCTGGCACAAAAGGTATTGGTGCAAGAGAGGCAGGCACCGCCGAAGAGAAAAAAACCGCTGATTTTATTGTTAATACTTTCCGCTCCATGGGTTATCAACCCGTAAAACAAACCTTCACCTTCGGCTTATTGCAAGATTCAGCCAATGTCATTGTTGATAGCGCACCTAACGCAGAAAAAACCATCATATTAGCTGCGCATTACGACTCTACTGCGGCAAGTAAAGGCTCATTAGGCGCAATTGATAACGGTGCGGGTGTCGCTGCTATGTTAGCGATTGCTAAAAATATTGCCGAGCTTAGCAACCAACCAAAAATTAA
Source organism: Thalassotalea sp. 1_MG-2023 (assembly GCF_030546745.1). GTDB lineage: Bacteria > Pseudomonadota > Gammaproteobacteria > Enterobacterales > Alteromonadaceae > Thalassotalea_C. The sequence goes on along the minus strand of NZ_JAUOPD010000001.1, from coordinate 190,340 downwards.
TATTCGATTTATTGCTTTTGGTGCAGAAGAAAACGGCTTAAAAGGCTCAAAGCATTATGTCAAACAACTAACACAGCAACCAGAAGCACTGTCACAAGTGATCGGAATGATCAATTTTGACACTATTGCCGGTGGTGATATTACTTATGTTCACAGTGCGCATACCTCACCTTATAAATGCGCTACCGATGATATACCCTTTAACAGTGAAACCACCATTCGAGATGCATTATTAACAGCTTCAGAAAAAAAACTAGGTGAGCAGCATAAATATACAATTCATCCTGCTTACCCTGGCTACCCTGAAGGCGTAACAGGCGAATGGTCTGATCATGCACCCTTTGCTTGTGCTGGTATTCCCATCGCTTACGTTGAGTCGACAAATTTCACCATAAACGGTGAAGCTGGTTTTGATGGCTATTCTCAAACCACACATAGCGAAACTTGGGATTGTTTTGAACAATCAACTAAAACCGCCTGTCAGCGAGATGATGAAAAACAGTGGGGTAAAATGTGGCACACAAAATTTGACCAACTTGATACCATCAACCGCTTATTTCCAGGTAGACTCGCTCAACAGTTATCACAAAATGTTACGGTTTTAACTGAAGTTCTCAGTAAACCTGAGCTATACTTAACGCGATAAGTTGCGTGCTAAACCATAAGTTCTTAAATGCCAAATACGCTTGATAACCAACATATTTGGCATCGCACGGTTAAGATGAAATTATTTCGACTGCTTATTGGCCAAGTAAACATTTGAACTAATTTCATCGATAGGGACATAATTTTAACGATGTTAGCTTTCCTTCATAGCGCTAACAATAACAAATAAGTTGTCATTAACAATGAATTTACTTCACTTTTCTAAAGTACTCACTGGTGGGCTTTTACTACCATTATTTTTTCTTTCTGTTTCATCTCAAGCTTTTCAAGGGCGCGCTGCCAATGTCAACGTAATAGAAGTAAAAAGCACAACATTATCACCTGTGGCTTGGGTATCAGGCTCTGTGGTAAGTAGGAATAACTCCAATATTGCCGCCAATGTATCAGGTCGATTATTACAGCTTGCCGACTTAGGTGCTGAGGTAAAACAAGGTGATGTCATTGCACAACTTGACGACAAACCACTCAAGCTACAGCGACAAGAAGCCAAAGCGAACGTAGCAGATGCAAAAGCAACGCTTGAATTTCAACGGTCGGAAAGTACCCGAAAAGAGTCTCTTGTAAAACAAAAATTAATCGCGCAGCAATCTTTAGAAGAAACCGCTGCTAGTTTCAGCCAAGCTAAAGCTCGTTTAGCGGCAGCAAAAGCGAGATTATCGCAAATAGAACAAGACCTTGCCTATACAAAATTACGCGCACCTTTCGATGGAATTGTTGCCAAACGTTTAAGTAACCAAGGTGAGTTTGTTAATAACGGTAATGCCATTATACAACTTGTTGAAACCGCCAATGTTGAAGCTTCGTTATTTGCCCCTTTAACCGCATATCGCTTTTTAAAACAAAGTAACACGCTGGCAATCAAGTCGCCTTTAGGTGAAGGTCAAGCAGCGATCAAATCACTTATTCCTGTTGCTGACTCTCGCTCTCACTTGATGGAAGTTCGCTTAGATATGACCCACTTAGATTGGCCAATAGGACTAGATATAAAAGCCGCTGTTGCAACAGGCGAAAGCAAAGAAACCCTTGCCGTACCAAGAGATGCATTAGTATTAAGACGCAATCAAACCTCTATTTTTATTGTTGATGATAATAACACGGCTCGACAAGTACCGGTCACTATTGGTATCAGTCAAAACGAATTATTAGAAGTAGTTGGTGATGTTAAAGCAGGTGATTTAGTGATCATTCGTGGCGCCGAGCGTTTACAGCCAGGTCAAGCTGTCAACATAAAAGATAACAATCATGCACTTGTTTCAGGCACTGCCGCTGCGGAGAAATAATCATGACCTTAACGTCCGCATCACTTAGAAACCCAACAGCGGTTGTTGTCGCTGTGTTACTGATAGCTTTATTTGGCGCGATCAGTTTATTCAAATTACCGATACAACTAACACCAGAAATTAGTCAGCCACAAATTGTTATTTCTACCAGCTGGCGAGCAGCTGCGCCAGAAGAAATAGAAGCTGAGATCATTGAGCGCCAAGAAGACGTATTAAAGGGCTTGCAAGGGTTAGAATTGCTTGAATCAAGCTCAAATCAAGGTCAAGGTAGTATTACCCTGCGTTACAAAACGGGTATCAATTTAGAACGTGCGTTAATTGATGTCATGAATGCGCTTAATCAAGTGCCCTTCTATCCTCCTGATGCGAATGAACCGACTATTGCGGTAGGTGGTGCAAGTACGTTCGAAGCCATTGCTTGGTTTGCAGTAAAACCTACCGAAGGTAACACCCGCGATATCGTCTCGTATCAAGATTATGTCGAAGAAATCATACAAACACGTTTAGAACGTGTGGAAGGTATTTCTCAAACGAATGCCTTTGGCGGCTTGCCTACAGAGTTACGTATCACCTTTGATCCGTATAAAGCTGCAAATTTAGGGCTTAATGTGCCTGAGATTGCTTCAACGCTGACAAACAACAGTGATACATCTGGCGGTTTTAATGAAATTGGTCGACGTAAATACACCCTACGTTTTTCAGGTAAATACGGCGTAGATCAATTACAAAACATGGTGTTAGATTGGCGCGATGGTCAGCCTATCTTATTAAAAGATGTTGCTGATGTGGCATTAACACTATCAGATCGCACCGGTATTCTTACGCTTGATGGCGAACCAGCAATTGCTATGAATGCGCAAGTTGAGCAAGGTGTCAACGTGATCCAAGTCATGGAAGGCCTACAAGCTGCCATGAAAGAACTTAACGAAGGGCCACTCAAACGCGCAAACTTAGAATTAATCCAAATGTATGATGAAACCATCTACATTGGTCGTTCAATGAGTCTGGTAAAAAACAATTTACTGCTCGGAATTTTCCTTGCTGTTATCGTATTGTGGTGGTTCTTACGTAAGTTCAGAGCAACATTGATCGTTGCTATTGCTATTCCTATCTCGTTAATTGTTACTCTCGTGGTGATGTATAGCGCAGGCCGCACATTGAACATTATTTCGATGGCAGGTTTGGCGTTTGCTGTAGGTATGGTGCTTGATGCCGCCATTGTCGTACTGGAAAATATCGTACGCCTACGTGAAAAAGGCGAAGATGCTCACCAAGCTTCCTTTAAAGGCACCACACAAGTGTGGGGAGCATTAATGTCGTCTACAGCAACCACCGTGGCAATATTTTTACCCATTGTGTTTTTAGAAGAAGTCTCCGGTCAACTCTTTGCCGACCTAGCCATCACCATTGCTGTTGCTATCGTCGCCTCACTACTCATTGCTGTGACGGTCTTACCTACTGCAGCACGTCGTTTGTTAAAAGAAGTGAATGCTGATGATCCTCACGAACGCTGGTGGCAAAACATTACCCAAACGATCATGAACATCACCTCAACACCGCAAAAGCGCTATGCTTGGGTGTTTGGCTTAATGTTATTTTCATTTGCTGGCAGTTACTTACTTTTCCCGAAAGTGGATTACTTACCCAAAGGTAACCAGAATTCTTTCAATGCCTTTTTACTACCTCCACCGGGGCAAAGTTACCCCGCTGCTCGTGAAGAAATGAGTGATGAAATAAACCGTCGATTAATGCCTTATTTAACCGGAGAGAAAACTCCCAAAATTGAACATTCGTGGCTTGGTTTTTTTGGTAACTTTGGCTTTATGGGTGGACGTGCTGCTGAATCTGATAGCATCAAAGACATTATTAATGTCATTAACGGTGAAGTACTTGCCGGCTTTCCAGATACCATAGCCTTTGCTTCCCAAGAAGAGTTATTTGGCAACCTAGGTGGTGGTCGCCGTATTGATATTGATATTCAAGGCAATGAAGTGGATGAATTACTCAACGCTGCTCGTATTGGCTTTGGTGCGGTCAGTCAAGCACTTCCGGGTGCTCAGATTCAACCAACTCCTGGCTTGTCATTGGCAGAGCCTGAACTTCGTATGTTACCCAATGAGCGAAGGGTGGCAGAAGCGGGTTGGACACGCCAGCAGGTTGCTTCTATTTCACGGGCATTAGGTACGGGTATGTATGTTGGTGATTACTTTAATGGTCAAAAACGGCTTGATGTTTTCCTACGCTCTACTGACTGGGATTCTCCTGAAGAGCTCGCAGCCATTCCGTTATACACACCAGAAGCTGGTATTCAGCCTGTGGGCGAATTAGTTGAAATAGTACGAACGGCTGGTCCAAGTTCAATTCGCCGTGTTGATCGTAGACGCACCATTACTTTACAAGTAACGCCGCCAGATAACATTAGCTTAGAAGAAGCTATTGCGATGATAAAAACAAACGCTGAACCTGCGATTATGGCGCAACTTTCACAAGATGGTGCCGTTAGCTACCGTGGTTCAGCAGAAGCACTTACCGAAGCGTTATCAAGCATGAGTCAAAGCTTTTTGTTGGCACTGGCCATTCTATACTTATTGATGTCAGCGCTGTTCAGGTCGTTTAAAGACAGCTTATTAGTGGTGCTTACCATCCCTCTTGCCACGGTTGGCGGCATAGCATTGTTACAAATAACGAACCTGTTTATCTTTCAACCATTAGATTTATTAACCATGATTGGCTTTGTTATTTTGCTTGGCCTAGTCGTAAACAACGCAATTTTATTAGTCTATCAAACACGTATAGGCGAAGGAGAAGGGTTGTCTCGGCATGATGCGGTTCAACAGGCCGTTAGATTACGTTTACGACCAATATTAATGAGCACACTCACAAGTATTTGTGGCATGTTGCCGTTGCTGATGATCCCTGGCGCGGGTGCAGAACTGTATCGTGGTATCGCCGCCGTGATAGTTGGTGGAATGTGTGTGAGTACAGTATTTACGCTTATTTTCTTACCAAGTTTATTACAAATGGGTAAAGCGAAGGAAACTCAAATAGCGCCAGAACTAAGTGCTGTGAGTAAATAGCTGCTCTAATAAACACGGCGTTGTGTAAGCTTCTATCCGTGTTAATTGCTGTTCGGCATGTTTCAATAAGATCGTCTCTTGGGGCGATTTTTTTGCTTTTGCAATAAACCAGAGCGCATTAATTAATGCGCAGTATGGTTGGTAAGTGTTCACAAGCGATAATGACAGTTGGCACCCGGAATGTTGTTGATATACGTGTTGCATGATAGAAATCGCATGATCGTCTAGCTGATTAATCGCGATGCACATGGCGATATCAAATTCAGCATCGGTAAAAATACTACACTCGTAGTCAATGAGCCAATACCGCTCGGTAATATCCACTAATACGTTACTAAAATTAGCATCACCATGGCATATTACTGGCGCATTGCTGTGTTCAAGGCGGGGGAATTGCGCAATGAGCTGGCTAATTTCATTAGCTTGCGATGCAGTAACGTTACAATCTGCGGTTAATGTTGTTAATAATGCATGAATGTCAAAAGGCTTACAGCTGTTATTAGCAGGTATTTGGTGTAATTGTGCGAGCAACACAGCCGTCTGCCTTATCGCTGATGAAAGTTGTGATGGCTGTTTTGATAAAAGGCTTTGCAAACTTTCACCCTGAATAAACTCAGTAACAAAACATTCATCCGATGAATAAACAATCTTTGGGGCAAGGCCATGTTGCATCGCTAACTTCGCACTGGCAATTTCATGCAATGCAGTTTGCGCATCACTGTTGAACCATTTTACAAAATACTGAGCACTGACCTGTTGATGACGGTCAAAGGTGGTCACTTTTACATTGTTATGACTTAAACCTTGATTAATAAAGTCAATGCTACAGGGTAACGACGCAAAGCAAGTCAGTTGCCTTGTGTTATTGACAACTTCTTTTCTATCAATATCAACACTATTCATCATTAACGTGAAGAAGGCACAGAGTCACGCTCATGTTCAAGAGCGTTATCATTCATGGTCATACGTTTAGACCATTGAATGTAACCATAAATAGCCATAAAGACATACAATACAAAAAGTACTGCCGTTGGCATTAATTGCTTTTCGATGTATAAATATATTGATACCGCATCGATGGCGATCCAATAAATCCAATTCTCCAATACTTTTTTCGCAACTAAATACGTCGCAAAAACAGCAAACACGGTTGTAGCGGCATCAATATACGGAAAGTGCGCAGGCGTATAATTTGCCATAAACCAGCCAACCAACAGTGATAATACACTTAATAAGACGATCGCTTTAATATGCCAACTTACTGGCCATTGTTGGATAGCAAGGGCTTTCTTACCTGCCAAGCTTTGCCAACAATACCAACCGTAGATAGCCATCGCAAAGTAATACACCTGTAACAGGCCGTCCATCCATAAATACACGTCATAAAATATCGCGGTGTAAATAACGGTACTTATTAATGCTGCTGGCCAACACCAAATGCTCTCTTTAGCCGCTAATACCACGTACAGCAACGCGGTAAACACGGCAATAAGTTCCCAAAAAGGTAATGTGGTGTAATACTCAACAATGGCTTGCATTAACTTTCCGCTTCTACTTGTGATCGATCACCACCGATAAACTTACAGACAAACACCGCAGCATCTACCGTTTGATGCACGTGTTTTATTTCAGCCATTACCGTTTGTACTGCTAAATCATATTCACCAAACACCTGAGTGCTCATTCCATTGGTCACCACGTTTAAACCATCAACGGCTCTTAATTTATGAATAAAAGCCCAAATTTCTGGTTTAAATTTTTCTTGTGCTAGTGGATAAAGACTAATTTCAATTGAAATATCCATAAAGTCTCCTTTGACTTTTAACGCGATTAAAATTGGTAATCTAAGGTTACACCAAATACGGCAGGTTCACCCAGTTGATAATACGCTTTTGGCGTGTAACCATCTCGCGGGTCATTTGGGAAATAAAAGCCACGAGTTTCGTAGGTTTTATCAAATAAATTGCGCACCCAAAGCTTTGCCTGCCAATTTGGCTGCACATAGCGAATTGAACCATGCAATAACGCAATATTTTGCGACTTTTCATCATGGCTATCAGAAAAGTAATAACTGTCTTTACCATCAACACTAACGTTTACATGCCATTGTTCACTCGGGTAATAATTAACGCCTACGCTAAACTGATAGTTTGGCGCATGAGCTTGTTCTCTACCGGTTTCAACGCTGCCATCTTCATATGAAAAACCTTTATACTCGGTTTCAAGTAAACCAGCGCTACCATAAAGATTAACAGTATCTGATACATCCCATGAAAACTCAGCTTCTACACCATAATTTTTGCCGCTAGCAGCGTTTGTCCAGTAACTTATAAACTCAGCACTACCGTCACTACGTTCATCGAGATGGTAACTACTGATTTGTATATCATCACGATCCATGTAAAAAACGGCGGTACGTAAAAAAGCGTTATCGTTTAAGAAAGATGTTTTATAGCCGAGTTCATAATTCCATAAAAATTCCGGCTCAAAGCTACGTAAGTGCTCTGGCAAACTGCCTACACTGTTTACACTGCCCGCTTTAAATCCTCGATTTATTGACGCATAAGCCATTGATGCCGAGTCTATTTGATAAGCAAGCACCAACTTACCGCCAAGTTTTGAGTCATCAGGTGAGAAAGCGACACCATCACTGTTTTTGTATTGTGTTTTACGTTGCTCAAAACGTAAGCCAGTAGTAAGTGACCAATTAGCGGTTAATTGACTATCGAATTGAGCATAAATCGCGTAATTATCAGCATCAAAATTTGAAGTGAAATCACCTGAAAGATAGGTATATTCGCGTGTTAATGCTTCTTGATCATTTTTAGCATATAAACCAAATATCCAATCTGTATGCCCAAATAGTTGCGCATTCGCTTTTGACATAAAACGAACTTCAGCAGTAGTATTTTCTCGTTCACGAAAGTAATAATCCGTAGAAACATATGACCAAGGATGAATATCAGCATAAGTCCAATCTTCATCGTAACCATATGCCAAATCAGAATTAGCATGAGAAACAATCGCTAACATATCCATGTTATTGAAACCGCTATAGGTAAATTTACTGCTTAAGGCTCGCGTTTTTTGTTGATCAAAACCCGGCTCGTCAGACAAGGTTGTGCGATTATTATCTAATGAAAACGCATCATAGCCATTGTCAAAATCAGCATAAAGTAGGGTCAAATCAATATTAAGATCCTCTGTTGCAGCAATCGCTACTTTGCCGCGTAACGTTAATTCGTCACGATTGTTTGTGTCATCAACAATTAAATATTGGTTTTCCATGAAGCCATCGCTGACATTCTTTTCAGCGACAAATCGATAATTAACCGAGTCTGATGCAGGCCCTGAAAGCATTAACGCAGTACCGTAGCTTCCATAATTGCCAACACTAGCACGTACAGCACCTTCAAAATCCTCACTCGGCGCCTTAGATGTCATATAAATAAGGCCAGCAAGTGCATTAGCACCAAATCTAGTCCCCTGTGGACCACGGAAAAATTCAATTTGTTCCATATCGAATGTTGAAGAAATACTGGCAATACCAGCCAAATCGATATCATCAACTAACACACCAACTGATTGGTTAATGGGCTCTTTAAACTGACTACGCTCTCCAATACCACGAATTTGATAATAACGTGCCCGTTGCGAGCCACTCGCAAAATTAACATTTGCGACGGCACCAATAATATCTTCTAAATTTTGTGCGTGACGGTTGGCAATATCTTGTGTCGTCAAAATAGATAACGATGCTGGTGCTTTTTGTAAATTAGTCGCGCGATAATCACCATGTACAGTAACCACTTCAACATCTGTAACTTGGCTTTCTGGAAATTGATTTTCAGTTTTTTGCTCGTCAGCAATAACGCTATGGGCAAAAATTAAGGAGGTAATAGCAATAGATATTTGTGATAACTTCATTCAACTCTCGACTTAGCCGGAAAGGAAGAAGTAATTGAGATGAAATATACGGCAAAATGCATAATGTCATTCAATTAACCATCCCTACATCGGCATTATCCGCATCAGGTAATAAGGGTAAATTCTCTCAGCAAATACTCGATAAAGCATTGCACCCCTTGGCTTGGCGGCGATACTACCAAGTTATAATCAAATGTACAGTATTAAATAACGATGAGTTTATATAAGAAAATTCTAACTCAATAAAAACAGCAACTTAGTTTTATTTCATCGTGTTAACTTGTAATTTTTATCTCGATAAAATTGCTAATTCGTATACAAAGTACAGTCAGGTAGGATTCATGGATAAATCTTAGATATTAGCGCATTCACCGGCTTGAGGCTTTATGATCGATGAATGCATTATTAAAGATAGTCAATTTATAAGTTCTAAGTTTCAATGAATTGTTAAGGCGCACATAATAAAATGTAGTGCGCCTTAGCCGGTATTAGATTTGACTACGTAATTTTGAAATTTCACGTTGTACATCTGCATTTTTCACTGCGATGTTATCTAACACATCTCTAGCTTTATCATTATCACCTTGTTGTATTAATACCTCGGCATACGATAACTGGGTTTTAATGTCAGTACTGCCAGCATTCATTGCTTGCTTTAATATATCAGCACTTTGCTCATCATTTAGCGCATGAAGAATAACCCCATATGTTTCCAAAACAGGTAAGTAATCAGACTTAACGTCATACGCTTTTGAGATATATTGCTTAGCTTTAGCTAAATTATTTTGCGTATAATGCGCCCACGCCAAATTATTTAAGATAATCAAATTATCTGGTGATTCTTGCAAAGCGAGTTCATATTGAGCAATTTTCTTCTCTGCGCTGTTATCGGTATATAAACTTGCCAATAACATACGCATTTTCACATTTGGCTCTGTTGCTAAATGTTTTTCAAGCACGGCTTCTGCTTCTTTTTGCTTACCGGTAAAACGCAATGCTCTGGCCAGATAAATAGCATTTTGTGCACTACTTTCTAACGAATAAGCTTCAGAAAAATGTTCAACCGCCGCTTCGTAATCTTTCTCAAGCACTGCTACTTGCCCTGCAATAGCATTAATAAACGGATGTTCAACACCTTTATCAGCTAATTTAGTTAAATATGTTTTACTTCCCCGTATATTTTGGTTACGTGCCTCATAATAAGCAATTAACATTTCTATTCTGGTATTGTCAGGAAACACCTTATAGGCTTGTTCTGCGGCTTGTAATGCTAAATCAAACGCTTGTTCAATTTCTAACACACCAATATAGCGTAAATGTAAAATATAATTTTTCGGAAACTGTTCAATCGCCTTATAAAAGGTCGTTTTAGCTAACGTCACGTTTTTATTTTGTAGGTAACTATCGCCTAAAATAGTCCAATAAGCGTCGGGTAAATTATCTCGATTTTCAATATTTGTTAATACGTCAATCGCCTTTGGTAAATCATTATTTAACCGATAATTTTGAGCTAATCCTAGCATCAAATTGGTATTGTCTTTATCTTCGGCTAATAGCTTTTCTAAAAAAGTGATCGATTCAGCAGATTTGTTTTGTTCTTGTTGCAACAAACTATAGCGATTGAGCCCTCCTAAATGACTAGGAGACAATACGAGTAACTTTTCGTATAACGCTTTTGCTTTAGAAACATCGTCTTTTTCATTTAACATTGCAAGGTTGTATAACGCTGAAATATTTTCAGGTTCTAACGTTAATACTGTTTCGAAGTCTTCTTTAGCGTCATTAGTCGCGCCTTTTTTAGTATTAATAATACCTTGCAGCAGGTGACCCGTAGATTTTTTATCTGTAGTTTCGATCCATTCTGTTGCGATAGATTGTGCTTTTTCAACTTGATCAAACCGCAAATACTGTAAGGCTAATGAAAATTCAACATCTGCTAATGATGGATCTATGTTTAAAGCCTGCTCTAAAGAGCTTAACCCTGAAACATCTTGCTGAGATAGCAACATTGCCCCTTTCTGCGCTGCCACATTCGCATTTTCAGGATCTAATTGTTGTGCTTTTTCTAATAAGTCTTTAGCGGTATTAAAATCATTAGAATCAACCAAAGCTGCACTTGTTTCTTGTAAAAAAGCAACATCAGCTTCCGTTAAACCTTCCATTAAATTAAAGGTTTCGGCCGCTTCATCGGTATACCCTAACTTCACACGTACGATGGCTAATAACTTTTGTACTGGATGCGTTAATGGCAATACATCTTCGACCATTTTTAAGTTGGCATATGACTGCTCAATTTCATTTAATTGATAAGCACTCACACCTGCAATCATACGTGCAACAGAAAACTCTAAGCTGCCTTTGTTCGCTTCTTCGGCATGAAATAAAGCATCACGATAGTTTTGCTTATGGTATTCAATTTGCGATTTATATTGATGTGCCAACGATAAGTTTTTAAAGCGTGACATCACTTTATCTAATAATGGTTCAGCTTCTGTAAATTTTTCAGCTTGTAATAATGAGTTAATTTGAAAAAGTAAAACGGGGTAATCTTCAGGAACCATTTTTACATGTTTTGCAAACGTGTCGTTTGCCGCTGAAAAGTTTTTCTGAGCAAAGTAATTATGACCCAATATAACCAGTGCTTCTGCATCTTCTGGAGACTTTTCTAATAGTGCTTTGGTTATTTGTTCGCTTTCAGCATATGACTTTTCTACATAAGATAGGTATGCCTTTGATAGCTGACCAAAACGACTTTCTGGTGCGATAGAGATTGCTTGGCCAAGTAGGTCTTGACCTGTGGCTAAATCTTTTTCATCTAAAGCCGCAGTGCCCGCATAATAAAGCACCCCTTGATAGGTTTCATCACTCATGTTGCTGTTATTGTCGATAAGTAATTGCAACCCGGTATGATCTTCAAGCTTACCTCTGGCAAGTGCTAAGTTCACCACAACACTGTCGTCACTTGCGCCGAGTTCGAGTGCTCTTTCTAATTCCTTTTCAGCATTAGCGTATGCACCCTGTTTAACATAGGCTAGCCCCAAGTGCGTTCTGGCCGCAACACTTTTAGGCTCGATCCTTACCGCGTTTTTAAATTGTACAATAGCTTCAGCAGTATTTGCGTTCTCAATCGATTTTTCACCCATCTGGATGTATTCTTGCGAAGATTTATCACCGCATGCTGATAAACCTAGTGCAACGGCTATCGCAATAGAAAGTGTTATTTTTTTATTATTATTCATGATCGTTCCTTCAATACTAGATTTTATTTAACAACTCAGAGGTTTTCGTTTTCTGTGCTTCTGTTGCTGGTTTTACTTTTAATAGTACAGATTTCGCTTCATTGTTACGGCTATTTTCAAGTAAGTGTTCAACGTAATTTAACGTAATGTCTACGTCTTGTCCTTTCGATAAATCATAAGCTTCTTTCGATTTATTTAGCGCTTCACGCTTATCACCTGATGCCCACAATACTTTTGCATAAGTGTCAGCAATATTAGGCACGTTTGGTGCAAGTTCATAAGCTTTCTTCGCATAGGTTTCTGCTTTATCCAGCTTATTATTTTCTAATGACAACCACGCCAGGTTATTTAACGCGACAACATTTAAAGGTTGCTTACTCACTAACTGCTCATATTGAGCTATAGCTTTTGAGCTATCCTGCTTAACGTAATAATTGGCAAGCAGGTTACGTGCGGGTAAATCATTTTCATGAGCTTCTACGTGTTTTTCTAATCCAGCAATCGCTTCTTCTTGATCACCAGAGCGACTTCGAGCAATAGCAAGTAATACCGCATTTTGACTACTTGGATAATCTTGATAGTACTTTGTTAATCCTTTTACTGCCTCAGGTAATTTATTTTCAAGCAGTGCAATACGTCCGTGAATACCGGCAAGCAAGTTTTCATTTAATGCGTCAGTATCTATTTCATTTAATAGTCTTTTCGCCAGCGCTGTATCACGACCATCCAATAATAATTGCATTTTTACTAATTGAACATTCGTGTTTTTTTCATGTGGGCCAGCCAATGCATTATTGATAACCGTTAATGCACGATCAGCATCTTTTGCTTTCACATAATAATCAGCTAATAAAAAAACCGGTTCAACGTGATAAGGGTTTGCCGTTAGCCACTTCTCAAGGGTTGCTTTAATCTGCCTACCTTTTTGTAATTTATGATAAGCAAAAATTTGTAATTGCCACACTTTTTTCGGTGTTTTAAAGTCAAGCGTTAGCGTATCTGCAACTTTTAAAAGGGCTTGTATTTCATCGGCATCTAGCAACGCTTGCATATATAAGGGTGCATAGGTATTTTTATTATCAGCTGCTTCAAATGCCACTTTTATTGCGTCCAACGCTTCTGCATTTCGCTTTAATGCATAATTATTATGTAAGGCTTTCAGGTTATTTGGGTGTTCTTGAATAGCTTGTTGTGCAATTTTTTCTGCGTCAGATTTTTTATCAAGCTTCATTAACACTGAAGTCAATTCTGTTAGTGCAAATGCATTATTTGGCACAACGTCTAAACTTTTTTTCAGCATGTCATGTGCTTGTTCAAATTCATTTTGGCGGATATGAACAGCTGCTAACATGTTATAACCATCAGCTTTTTCAGGATTTTTTTCTTGCCATTCACTTGCAATATTTCTAGCTTCTTCATAGTTTTCACGATCTAAAGCAACGTAAGCAAGTGCTAACTCAGCACCAATTAAATCAGGGTTTTTCTCAAGTGCGGTTTTTAAATCATCAATTCCGGAGAAGTCGTCCATTAATAGTTTTAACAAACCTTTACGCCCAGACGACTTCGCAGAAGAAAGTTCAGAATCCGCTACTCGCTGAGCAATAATTTTAGCTTCTTCTTTTGCCCCCATACTGAACAAACTAAAGCTCAGCGATGAAAGAAATTCCTGATCTTGTTCAGAAACGGGTGTGTAACCTTGTAAAGCATCGGTTATATTTTCAATAGCACCTAAGTGAAATTGACTAACTGCATACATTTTTCGCGCAGAGTGCTCTGGGGTTAATTGATGAACGATAGCGCCTAGATGTAAATTTGCTTGCTCATATTTTGCTAAATAGAATGCACTTGCGCCAGCAACTAAGCGTAAATGAGGCTTCATGTATTGGCTATTGAGGCCAACCTCGGCATATTTTAATGCTTCTTCATAATCTTTTTCAGCAAAGCGAACCAGTGATTTAACATAGTTGGCTACAGGCTGTTGAGACATCGCAGATAAAATGAGATCTGCATATTTTTCTGCTTCTAGGTATCTATCTGTTTTAACTAACGTGTCGGCCAATAATAAGTAAACTAATTTTGACTGTGGCTGTAATGCTAAATATTGCTCAAAATGTTGGGCAGCGGTTTCATAATCAGCTTTTGCTATAGCGATTTGCCCTTGCAACATCACCGCTTCTGGAATGTCAGCTGTTAAATTTAGACTTTTATTCACCAATGCAGAAGCTCTGTCGAGTTCTTCATCTAACATTGCGATATACGCATTAGATAAAATAGCGTAAGGGTTAGCAGGTAAACGTTTATCAGCCTCTTTTGCCGCTTGTTTCGCTAAATCAGGCTGTTGTGTTTTGATTAACGCTAAAGTTTTATATGACAAATATTCAACTTGCTGTTCATCTGGAAGTGATGTTGATGCTTCTGATAAGTTAATCACTCCTTCGTTATCATCAGCAATAAGGTATGCTCTGGCTAACGAAGGTACTAAGTCTCGCCCAGTAAATTTTAAAGATTGTGCTTTTTCTAATTCTTTTATTGCGCCAGCACTTTCACCTTGCGACAAGTAAAGTTTACCTAAGCTAAACCTTGCTTGTGGGTTTTTCATGTCTAATTGAATGGCATTTTTCAGCGCTATTTCAGTTTCTTTTAATTTGTTTTCTGATTGGTATTGTTTTGCTTGCGCGAGATGATCTTCAACAGTAAGGGTTTCACCACAGCCAGCCAATGCGACCATAACGGCTAATGATATTGCTGCTTTTTTATTTAACATGAGAATTCCCTCTTTCGTTCTATTTATTTTTATATTGTCTACTTGGCGTCTAACAGCGAATGTAGTCTGTTGATAATTTACTCTATTTGTATAGCAATTACCGTAAAACTGCTAGTCTAAACCTGTTTTAATTTTGCTTTATTGTTATTACACAACTTATAGAAAAGCTCACATTACGTGAGCTTTTTATGGTTAACCGCGAGTATTAAGCAGTGGAATATTGACTGCTAAATTACTGTAACAAGTATGGTCTGTTACTAAAATGAGTACGTCAGCCCATGCTTCAATATCAGCAATGCTATCTTTTCTAGGGCAATCCCATTTAGGAACAAACGGGTCATGGTAACAAACTTCAACACCGGCTTTATTGAAGCAATCTAAAATAGCGTCAGCGGGTGTTTCTCTACAGTCATCAACATTCGCCTTATACGCGACGCCCAAGATACCAATACGTTTACCTTTAACGGCAGAAAGCATTTCTAATGCTTTTTCACCGATCACGTAAGGTCTTTCATCATTGATTTTACGTGCTAATCGGACAAAATCACCCGATTTAGTATTTTCAACTAAGAACCATGGGTCAATCGGTATACAGTGACCACCTACTCCAGGTCCTGGTGTTAATACATTCACCCGTGGATGACGATTAGCCAGCTTTATTACTTCGTACACGTTTACGTCTAGCTCTTCGGCAATTTGTGCAAGCTCATTTGCAAAAGCAATACCTACATCTCTTGAGGTGTTTTCAACTAATTTAACGCACTCTGCTGTTGTTAAATCCGTTAAGAACACTTCACCATTTACAAAGCTTTGGTAGATACGTTTTACTTTTTGTTGTGCTTCGCTGCTTGATGCGCCAATGATACGATCGTTGTTCACTAGTTCGTGTAAGGTTTGGCCTGGTATTGCGCGTTCAGGGCAATGCACTACATCAATTTGTAAGCCCGCATCAGCAAATCGTTGTTCAACCGCTAAACTGGTTTGCGGAGAAATGGTTGATTCAACAATTACTGTTTGGCCATTTTTCGCCACTTTAGCAATAGCATCTGCGGCACTGAAAACATAGCTTCGATCGCAAGCGTTATCTTTGTGCGGTGTAGGTACAGCAACGAGGTAAGTATCAGAAGAAGGTATAGACGTTGAAGCCTTTAAGAAGCCTTGCTCTACCACTTTTTTGATTAATTCAGGCATACCTACTTCATCAAACGGGCATTCGCCACGATTGATTGAGTCTACTTTTTCTTGGCTTAAATCAATACCCGTGACTGAATAACCAGCTTGAGCGATTAAACTTGCAATTGGCAAGCCCATATAGCCCATACCAACAACGGCAAGTGTTTCATTTTTAGCAACAATCTTCTCTTGCAAGTCGACTTGTTCAGTACCCGTAATAATATCTAGAATCGTTTCAGCTACATGGCCGTCGCCAAAAGGGTTTTCCCAAGAAAAATCACCTTTTGCTAACCACTTTTCAGCTGCAGCTAATGCTTTATCGCCATCTAAACCCACTAATACATTCGCGCCTACTTCGATAGACTCTGGCCGTTCTGTATTTTCACGTAAGGTAATACATGGCACACCTAATAAACAGGCTTCTTCTTGTATGCCGCCTGAGTCGGTAAGAATTAATAGTGCGTGTTTTTGTAATTGAATAAAATCTAAATAACCAATAGGCGGTAATAGTTTTAAGTAACTTGGTACTTCAATACTAAATTCTTTTAACTTTGCCTGCGTTCTAGGGTGAATAGGCCATACAATAGGTTGGCTGTATTTAGCGTGTAGTTTATCAAACAAAGCTAACAGCGCTTGTAAACTTGCTGGCGTATCAACATTAGATGCACGATGCGCGGTTACTAAAAAATAGTTTTTATCGGTAACACCAAGATCAGCTAAAATTTTACTTTTTTCAGCTGAAATCTCTAAATGTTGAAATAATGAATCTGAAACCGTGTTACCCACAGTGAAAATATTGTCAGCATTAATGCCCTCTTTCGACAATATTTTATGTTGATTAGGCCCAACTGCAAATAAATAATCGCTGATATGATCGGTCATAATTCGGTTGGTTTCTTCAGGCATGGTACGGTCATAACTACGTAAACCTGCTTCAATGTGACCTACTTTAATACCTAATTTTGATGCAGCTAATGCACCGGCAAGCACCGTATTAGTATCACCTTGTACCAATACAACATCAGGCTTTTCGTCAAGTAAGATAGGTTCCATTTTGATCAAAATGTTACCGGTTTGATTACTATGCAAACCAGAACCCACGCCTAAATTGTAATTTGGTTGAGGTAGATTCAATTCTTTGAAAAAGATGCTGTCCATCTCTTCTGAATAATGTTGATTTGAATGAATAATAAAGTAAGCCACGCCACGCTTTTGGCACTCGCGAATTACTGGTGCCATTTTGATAATTTCTGGGCGTGTCCCAACAACAATCCCTACTTTCATGCTTCAATCCTTACTAATAAGCTTATCTTTGACTTAATGATGTTATTTAACATTGTTTAGATACCAAGGCATCGCTTCTAAGATACCCTGTTGTATTTTATAACCTGGAGCATAGCCCAGTTTCGTTGCGGCTTTTGATATATCAGCTTGCGAATGTCTTACATCACCAGCACGAAAATCTCGATATTCTGGGGCTTGCTCTACATTCACACCGTTATCAATTAACGCTGTTTTAATTGATGCGAATAAATCATTTAGTGTAGTACGGTCACCTACAGCAACATTATACACTTCATTTTTCGCATCTTTAGCAGCTGTAGCCGCTAAAATATTCATTTGCACCGTATTTTCAATGTAACAAAAATCACGACTGGTTAAGCCGTCGCCATTGATAAATACCTGCTCGTTTTTAATCATCGCGGCTGTCCACTTAGGGATCACAGCTGCATAAGCACCATCTGGGTCTTGACGCTTTCCAAACACATTAAAGTAACGCAAACCGATACAGTTAAAATCATAGGTTCTGGCATACACACTTGCGTATAGCTCGTTAACATACTTGGTCACAGCATAAGGAGACAATGGATTACCGATATTTTCTTCAATCTTTGGTAATGCCGGATGATCGCCATATGTTGAACTACTAGCTGCATAGACAAAACTGCTGACCGATTGCTGTTTCGCGGCTTCAAGCATATTTAAAAAGCCGGTAATATTGGCGGCGTTAGTGGTAATTGGATCAGCAATTGACCGTGGCACTGAACCTAATGCAGCTTGATGTAATACGTAGTCCACGCTATTTGCAGCATTTTGGCAGGTTTCAAAATCTCGAATATCACCCTCAATAAAGCGAAAATTTTGCCATTGCTCACTGCTAACGCTTTGTTGTACTTCGTCTAGGTTTTTCTGATATCCGGTAGCAAAGTTATCTAACCCAACAACCTTCTGATTCAGCGTTAATAACGCTTCTAATAAATTAGAGCCAATAAACCCTGCAACGCCGGTAACTAACCAGGTTTTAGGACTGGTTAATAATTGCGCTTTTACTGTTTCAAATGATGACACTGTTTAATCCTTTGTACGTTTATAGACGCATATCTACGTGTGATTTATCCAACACACACTTTAAGTCATACAACACATGGTTTTCTCGGCCAAGTGCTTTAATTTCACTAATATCCATGGCTTTAAATTCGCTATGTGCGACCGCAAGAATAACACCGTCGTATTTACCTTTTTCAGGCGTTTTGGTTAGCGAAATACCGTATTCTTTTTGAGCTTCTTCACTCTCACATAGCGGATCTACAACATCAACGTTAATGTTGTATTCTTTTAGCTCATGGATAATGTCGATTATCTTAGTATTACGTAAATCAGGGCAATTTTCTTTAAACGTTAAGCCCATTACTAATACATTTGATTGATCAACCTGAATACGCTTTTGCAGCATACCTTTTACTAATTGAGAAACAACGTATTGACCCATGCCATCGTTAAGGCGTCGGCCAGCGAGAATCATTTCAGGGTGATACCCCACTGCTTGCGCTTTATGCGTAAGGTAGTAAGGATCAACACCAATACAGTGGCCACCAACCAAACCAGGACGAAATGGTAAGAAGTTCCATTTTGTGCCCGCAGCTTCAAGCACCTCTAATGTATCAATACCTAAGCGATTAAAAATTATCGATAGCTCATTAATAAGTGCGATATTGACATCACGTTGGGTATTTTCAATGACTTTCGCCGCTTCTGCCACGCGAATAGATGATGCTTTGTATGTACCAGCCGTAATAATACTGCGGTATAAGGCATCTACTTTTTCAGCAACTTCAGGTGTAGAACCGGAAGTAACTTTTAAAATAGAGGGTAAACGGTGTGTTTTATCACCTGGATTTATCCGCTCTGGGGAGTAACCGACGAAAAAATCTTGGTTAAACGTTAAACCTGATACTTGCTCTAAAATTGGTACGCAATCTTCTTCTGTTGCACCAGGATAAACCGTTGATTCATAGATCACTGTCGCATCTTTTGCGATAACACCACCGAGCATTTCAGACGCTTTAATCAGCGGAGTTAAATCAGGTTGCTTGTGTTGATCAATCGGGGTTGGAACGGTAACGATATAATAATCGCAACCAATAATATCTTGAGTGTTAGATGAGCAAGTAAGTTGTGTTGCTTCATTTAGCTCTTCACGATTTACTTCAAGTGTACGGTCAATACCTTGGTTGAGTTCTTGAACACGAGGACCATTGATATCAAAACCAATAGTTTGAAACTTTTTACCAAACTCGACCGCTAAGGGTAAACCTACATATCCTAAGCCAATAATTGCAATTTTAGGCTGAAAAACTGATTCCATATTCTTTACCAAGCAAAATGTGATTCTTTTTTGTTTTATCTTTCCGAAACAAAACCGCTGTTTACTTACGTTAATAAGTTGCTACAAAATATTAACACCTTCACCATTGTAGCGATAATGATTAAAATTAACTAGATATAATCGCATTAAAGGTTTGTTCTGCTACTTGTTGTTTCCAACGGGGTGACGCAAAGGTGTGATTAGCACCAGCAATGATGATTTCACTACTAAAATTTAATTTTTTCCAAGGAGCATTGTGTGTTCTGAGCTGGCAAAATTCTTGTGCCGTTAGGTCTTGCTCTGCCAAAATTAGATGAGATTGACCCGTATACTGTTGCAACCCCGCTAACATGCCATCAACAAATGAGCCTTCCTGTTGTTGTTTGGCTAATGTTTTTTGTTCTGCAATACCTTGTGCACTTCGAAAAATGTTTAACTTACCCGTGATAAGCTTTTTCCAAAAACTTATGTCGCGCAGTCGATGCCAATAATAATGTGATAAATACGCTTGGGCTTCAGTCGCTGGTTGTTTTACCCAAGGGTTTAGTAACACCACATGATTAATCGAAGTTACTTGTTCTGTTTTTAAAAACAAAGCGATAGCAGATGCTGCGTCACACAACCCCCACAAGGCGATGTTTGTTTTAGGGTATTGTCTATTAAAAAACCTTACTGCCGCTGAAATATCACCAACGGTATGTTGAAACGATTGTATCTCACCGTCGCTATCACCAGCGCCTCGATAATCAAACCGTAAAACGCTAACTCCTTGGCTAGCTAAATATCGTGCAATTTGAACAAACATTCGATGGCTACCAACCCGCGTTTGTGGGCCGCCAACAACCATGATCACGCCCTGTTTAGCATGTTCAACCTGATGTAAAATGCCATGCAAGTGAGCTTCGCCCGATTTGAAACTAACAGGAATTTCTTGATTATGTTGCATCGTCAAGCCACTGCATTGTTTGCTTAAGTAAAGGTATCGGTAGGGTTAACTCTGACGCCTGCCAAAATTTTGCTTGTTGAAAAACTTCGAGGGAAAAGTGAGCACTTTGCGATACAGATTGATATAAGCGATTACGTGCTACTGGTACAGGCATTTGCATTGAAAACTCGCCCCAGAAGATTTTTTTATTAATGGGTAAGCTTGTGTTGATTGCTGCTAGTTCATCTAATAACCCTGCTGATAATTCATACCCTGCAATAAGCGATGTCGATGCTTCACCAATGTATTGGTCATCATTAGGTTGCAACTTTGCCATACGCTTTAATTGGTTAAGGTATTTTTTACCATTAAGTTCTGGATGCCAAAAAACAATATCATGAGCACACTCAAACAGCGTTTCGTTTAACACCAGCGCAGCGGAACAGCAGGCGAGTAAGGTAATTCTCACGTTAGGAAACTGTTGTTTAATATCAGAAATTTGTTCAGTAAGCTCTAAGCGCCAAGTAGCAATTGACGCATCAGTTAGCTCTCCAGCACTATCTCCCGTGCCTGTATAATCAAAAATAACAGACGCTATTTGCTGTACTTCAAGTTGTTGTGCAAACTTACTATAAGCGTGGCGGGTATTGTTCGCGTCTTCAAACAACGGCGGACAAAACACCACTAATCGTTCAAACAACGTAGGTAAACGAACAAAGCGATATAATGCGGTTGAACGTATTGAATAAAAATGTGCGCCAGTTTGAAGCATTAACGTTCGCTATTCACAAGCGCAACGATGGTATCGACAGATTCAAAGTTTTCCGCCGTTACGTCGTCATCGTCTAAGGTTAAATCAAACTGATCTTCTAATTCACCAATCAGATTTACGATGGTCATGGAGTCAAATTCAGGCACCACGCCAATGAGTTCAGGGTTGCTTTGCCAATATTGTTGGTTATAACTCGGCATTAAGCCAGATAAAATTTCTATTAGTTGTTGTTTAATATCACGTTGAGTCATCCGAGTTTTTTCCTAACCATCCTGTTAAAGTTTTTTTAAAGCTAGCCAATACGCTATATCTTAACCACGCCAGTATGCCAATAATCGACTTGGTATTAAACACCAAATAACAATAACGGTGCTGCTTTTCGTTCATCCAATCTTGCTTATAACGCTCATTACCCATACCAAATTCAATATGGCGCATACCATAGTGGTTTAACACATGTTTTGTCATGTATTCAGATAATAAACTCCCTACTGACAGCGAGGAAAACTGCGGGTCATAGGCTAACTTAAAAATAGAGACCTGATTTTCTTGAGTAAACCATATTTGAGACGCTGCTGGAATTTCATCAATATATAGCGTCGCAAAACATAGCTTTTGTTCTGCTTGTGCGTTTAAGCAGGCAGCCAGTATAAAATCGTCGCTGTATTCTTGGCCTTTCCAACTTTGTTGATAAATCGCTTGATAGTCAGTAAACATCTGCTTAACGCTTGTTGGATCATCTGCAATTTGAAAACGAAAATTATGTTTGACTAACTGCTTATTTTTACGTTTTAACGTATTTTTCAATCGGCTCGGTCTTGTGGAAAAGTAGGTATCTTCTGAGTCAATATCGTGAATAAACCAATTGGTTTGCTGTGCAACCACTGTATTTAAATAATGAAAGCTGAGACGTTCGCTAACAATGGGACCAAGTTCAATCAAGTGCCAACGATTAGCGTTAATAATGTGGTCATATAGTAGTTGCCCACTTTGTGGGTAATCTTTATTGACTAAAAAGCTCACTTCTGTTGAATAAAAGCTTATTAAGTTTTTTAACACTTTTGCGCCTAAAAAGCCCCGCTCTTGATAAAGCGGTAGCGCCGCAACTAGTTGTTCATCACACCATAAGGTATGCAACTTACAGCGTTGTTTCGTTACATATTGCTCGGTAGCTTGTAGCCAAAACAACGAGTGTTCAAACAGTTGCGGTGAAAAGCGCTGTTGCCAGTATTCTTCGCTTAAGTCGCTTAGCGTTAGAATACGATATTCCATGTTCATTACTGTTGTCGCAATAATTGCAGTACTTCATCAGTTTTTGTTTGCATCAAGGTGACATCACCCTTGGTTTCAACATTTAACCTGACCACCGGTTCAGTATTACTAGAGCGTAGATTAAAGCGCCAGTTGTCAAATGAAACACTTATACCGTCAACATACTCAATCTCAACCGCTTGCGATTGGTAATATTCTAGTACACGCGCAATGGCCTTTTTAGGGTCAGCTATCGTACTGTTAATCTCACCAGGTGAAGGATATTTCGCGATTCTGTCTTGTACTAAGGCTGAGAGGGGTTGGTTTTTAATACACAGTAGTTCTGCCACTAATAACCAAGGGATCATACCGCTATCGCAATAGGCAAAATCTCGAAAATAATGATGAGCGCTCATTTCGCCGCCGTAAATCGCATCTTCTTCACGCATACGTTCTTTGATGAAAGCATGCCCGGTTTTACTCTGTATTGCTTGACCGCCACTTTGTTCAACAATATCGATGGTATTCCACGTTAAACGTGGATCATGAATAATTTTTCCGCCCGGCTGCTTAGCGAGAAAGTTTTCTGCGAGTAACCCAACAATGTAGTAGCCTTCAATAAAGCTGCCGTTTTCATCAAATAGAAAGCAGCGATCAAAGTCACCGTCCCACGCAATCCCCATATCAGCTTGATGTACTTTCACAGCATTCGCTGTTACAGGTTGGTTCTCGTGTAATAAAGGGTTCGGAATACCGTTTGGAAACGTGCCGTCAGGCTGGTGATTTACTTTGATAAATTCAATTGGAACATTACGCGCTTTAAATGCTTGTTCAATGCAGTCTAACGCTGGCCCTGCGGTACCATTGCCGGCATTAACAACAACTTTTAGCGGTTTAATATTGTCCAATTCAATATAGCTTAATAAATGCTCGGTATATGCACTGGAAATATCATGACAAGTACTTTTTCCCTTTAGCGTTGGCGTAACAAAATTAGCGTTTTCTGCTAAGGCTTGAATATCAAACAGGCCAGTATCACCAGAAATCGGTTTAGAATGCTCTCTAACTAACTTC
Organism: Thalassotalea sp. 1_MG-2023; assembly: GCF_030546745.1. GTDB lineage: Bacteria > Pseudomonadota > Gammaproteobacteria > Enterobacterales > Alteromonadaceae > Thalassotalea_C. Next base: position 166,546 of record NZ_JAUOPD010000001.1, on the reverse strand, counting down.
ATTCCGTTGTAGTCTATCGGGTTATGACTCGCTGTCACTACAATACCACCATCACATTTTAAATGGCTTGTGGCGAAATAAATATGTTCAGTACCGCTAAGACCTAGATCAATGACATCTGTGCCGCCATCCATCAAACCATTGGCTAATGCCAGTTTTAATTCTTCGCTAGTTAAGCGAACGTCGCCGCCAACCACAACTGTTTTAGCTTTCGTGTGCTGAGCAAAAGCACGACCAATGCGATAAGCAATATCAGTGTTTAGCTCTTCGCCCAATTTGCCACGAATATCGTAAGCTTTAAAACAGGTTAACTTTTCTTTTGTCATGATAATTATTCTACTATTAACTACGGCCGTATCTGTCTTCGAATCTTACAATATCGTCTTCGCCAAGGTAACTACCTGATTGTACTTCAATCATTTCTAGGGGGAGTTTTCCTGGGTTCTCTAATGCGTGAACTTCACCAATCGGGATGTAAGTAGACATATTTTCACTCAAAAGCGACGTTGTTTCGCCAATAGTAACTTTTGCCGTACCTGAGACAACAATCCAATGTTCAGCTCTATGGTGATGCATTTGTACTGAAAGTTTTGCCCCCGGTTTTACCGTAATGCGTTTTACTTGGAAACGCTCACCCATGTCGATAGAGTCATATTTACCCCAAGGACGGTACACTTCTCGCTGAAATGACACTTCGCTTCTGCCTTGTTGCTTTAATTGTTCAACAATTGCTTTAACATCTTGTGCTTTATCTTTATTAGCCACTAATACCGCATCTGGCGTGTCAACAATCACAAGGTTTTCAACCCCGACTGCCGCTACCAGTTTATCTTGACTGTTGATATAACATTGCGAGGTTTCATGAGTTAATACGTCGCCAATAAAAACATTGTCTTTATCATCACTTTTATCGAGTACATCCGCTAACGCGCCGTAAGAACCCACATCACTCCAACCCGCATCTAGAGGCACTACTGCGGCATTTGATGTTTTTTCCATGACGGCATAATCGATAGATTCACTGATACAAGTTAAAAATGCTGACTTTTCTGGTCTAATAAAATCTAAGTCTTGTTCTGCGCCACTGAATGCTTGCTGACACGCTATGAGTATTTCTGGGCAGTATTTCTCTAATTCATCAATAAAGCATGACGCTTTGAACAAAAACATACCGCTATTCCACAGATAATCACCAGAAGCAACGTATTGTTTAGCGACATCAAGCGCTGGCTTTTCAACAAACTGTTTTACCGAATGAAATTGTTCGCCATCGTTGCCATGTTGAATGTAACCATACCCTGTTTCAGGCTTATCAGGCACAATGCCAAAAGTGGTTAACTTATCTTGCATGGCCGCTGCGGTGGCATGTTCAATCGCTTGATGAAATGCGCCATGATCAGAGATTACATGATCTGCTGCTAACACTAATAACATCGCATGCGGATTATCTTTCATTGCCTGCAAAGCAGCTAAAGCTACCGCGGGTGCAGTGTTTCTGCCTTCAGGCTCAAGTAAAATAGTGCTGTTATTGGCATCAATTTGCCTCAATTGCTCAGCAAGCATAAAGCGATGCTCTTCATTACAAATGAAGATACCTTGATTAATCGTTTTAGGTAATCGCAGCACCGTTTCTTGCAACATTGAATAAGAAGAAGTTAACGGTAAAAATTGTTTCGGGGTATAAGTGCGTGATAATGGCCAAAGTCGAGTACCACTTCCACCACACAACACAACTGGAGTTATGATAGGTTGATCCATTTGTCTTCCATAAACGATGAATTTAATTATAATGTCATCATAAGTGATTTATTAATGCTTCGAAAGTACATTTGCTAAATGTATTATGGATCATAAGCAGATAGTTAAATTGCAATAACGAAACATAATACGATACGCAAGGAAGTCAGGTGTTATTTAATTCGGTTGAATTTCTTTTCTTTTTTCTACCTTTAACGATTTTGTTATTTTTACAAATAGCAAAGCGCTACGGTAATGAACCCGCCATAGCAGTTTTGGTGGCATGTTCTTTATTTTTTTACGGTTGGTGGAATCCGCTCTATCTCATTTTGTTACTCGCTTCAATGGGATTCAATTACTTATTGGGCGGAATGCTAGGTGGTCGTTCGAAACATAAAGGACTACTCATTTTTGGCATCGCAGTAAATTTATTCGCCATTGCTTATTTTAAATACGCCGGTTTTATTCTTAACAACATAAATAGCGTGCTAGATGCTGATTATTCTATCGGTAATATTATTTTACCACTGGCGATTTCATTTTTTACCTTTCAACAAATCGCTTATTTAGTCGATTCTTACAAAGGTATCACCAAAGAATATAGCTTTTTGCATTATGCTTTATTTGTGTCGTTTTTCCCGCAACTTATTGCAGGACCTATTGTTCATCATAAAGATATGTTGCCGCAATTTAACCGCAACAAACCCTTTCAATTAAACGCAAACGACGTAGCCATAGGCCTATCTATTTTTGCCATTGGTTTATTCAAAAAAACAGTGATTGCCGATGGCGTTGCCGTTTACGCCACACCAATATTTTCATTAGCTGATGCCGGCCAAGAGGTTGATTTTTTCACCGCTTGGGGAGGCGCACTTGCTTATACTTTCCAGCTATACTTTGATTTCTCTGGTTACTCAGATATGGCAGTTGGGCTAGCAAGAATATTTGGCATTGTGTTACCACTTAACTTTTATTCTCCTTATAAAGCAGCCAATATTTCAGAGTTTTGGCGACGTTGGCATATGACATTATCTAAGTTTTTACGCGATTATGTTTATATTGCCCTTGGGGGGAACAGAAAAGGCCAAGTTTCTCGCTATACAAATTTAATGATCACCATGTTACTTGGTGGCCTATGGCATGGCGCCGGTTGGAATTTTGTTATTTGGGGCGGCTTACACGGTTCATATTTGATCATAAACCATAGTTGGCAGCACATAATACAAACAAGTAAAATTTCTTTTGTAAATAGTGTGTTGTACCGATACTTAGCTTGGTTTATTACCATTATTGCCGTGATTATTGGCTGGGTATTTTTTAGAGCCGTTACATTAGATGGTGCGTTCAATATGCTATCAGGTATGGCGGGACTAAACGGCATATCTATACCTAATGCTATTTATGTTAGCTTATCTCCACTGCAACAAATATTAGACGCTTTAGCCGTTACTCCAACACTCGGCGGCGGTGCTGTTTTTGTAAAAACCTGGCTGTGGGTCTTAACCTTAACGGTAGCGGTATTAGTATTACCTAATATACAAGATATGTTTGCCAAGCATAAAGCGACGCTAAGCACACTCCACTTTGATACGACTAATGCCATTTGGCCCGCAAAAAAAATGGCACAACAGCTGCAATTTTCATACTCAACTAAATTTGCTTTTCTTTCTGCGCTAGCGTTTGTTTTAGGGTTACTTACGCTTAACCAGGTCAGTGAATTTTTATATTTTCAATTTTAACTATGACTTATTTAAAGAAATTTAGCCTCATCATTGCTTTATTACTAATTATTATTGGTGGACTTAACTGGTTTGTTGACCCTTTCGGCATGTATTGGTCACCGACAATCAGTAATATCAACAAAATTAAACCCGAAGCAAGCAACCGAGTGCGGATAAGTAAACCCTATCGCGTTGAGCAAATTAAACCTGATGTGTTATTGATGGGCAATTCTCGTGTAGAAATGGGCTTATCTCCTTATCACCCCGCATTTAAAGGCAAAAAAGTTTATAACCTTGGTTTAGCTGGCGCTACTTTACATTCTCAGATTGATCACATTTACCACGCTATTCAAACTAGCCCAAACCTTGAAACCATTGTGTTTGGTTTAGATTTTTTTGATTTTTTAGTAACGCCTACAGGCAATGAAACCAATGCCACAAAAACGAGTTATGGCCACCGTGTATTCTCGGCCAAAGGTTTTCAACACGCAAAGAAACGTTACACGGAGCGTTTAGCTTTAGTCTATTCAGTCGATGCACTTATATCATCACTTTTTACGATGAGCCAACAATATTCAATGGTAGATAGCATCGGGCCTTTCGGTCTAAATAGTGCTCAAGCATATGTTAAAATTCTTGAATCAGAAGGGAAAAAACCTCTTTTTAAACAAAAATTAAATTTTGTAAAAGAAAAGTTAAGTCAAAAGCCATGGCAATTAACCAGTAACGAAGGTACCCCCATTAGCCCCAAGTTTGAAAAGCTGCTTGAATTAATAAGGGTGGCAGAAAGCAAAAATATCACATTACACCTTTTCATAAACCCTTATCATTACAGTTATTTACACGCCATTGATCAACAGGGTTACTTTGACCTTTACTTACAATGGAAAAAAACATTGGCCGATGTTGTACGTGACCATAAATCACAACAGATAAGCTTGTGGGATTTTAGCGGCTTTAATCAATATACTTTAGAGCCTGAAAAATTAATGCTTCAACATCAAAAAATGCAATGGTATTGGGAGCCTGCCCATTACAATGTATTGCTTGGTAATGTGTTGATAAAGAGTATCTTTTCTGGAGATACTTCTGATTTTGGTCAACGCCTTGACAATAAAGCCCTCACGCCTAATTTCGAAAGTGAAATTCAAGCATTAAAAAACTCATCTCATCATTGGCATCAATTGCTTGAGCAACTATAATTAATAACCATACAGTGACGTACATTTTTCAGCGCAATAGGATTAAGTTTATATGCTTCATTTTCGACAGCAACTGGCTCGAATATTATCTATTTTCATTACCTGTACACTCGCGTCTTGTGGCGGTGGTGGCGACAGTGACTCAAAAGCAATTATTACACCTATTGATGATTATTCTATCAATATTCAGTTTACGGGTGATGGTGAGGGCAAAGTAGATCTTGTTGAGCTAAATCAAAGCTGCTCTCAAGATTGCACAATCAATGCTAAAGCCCATTCAACCGTAACTTTAGTCGCTACGACAAACACTGATGCATTCCAATTTAACGGCTGGGAAGGTTGTCAGCAAGAACAAGAGTGTAAAATCACGTTAAACAGCAATAAAAGCGTAAAAGCAGAGTTTACGCCAAAAGACGTTGCGGTATTATTAGTGCAAGCAAAAGGCAATGGTACCGTTTCAATTCCGCAACTAGATAAAACCTGTGATGTTGAGTGTGAATACCATCTTACTGCAAATACCGTAGTTACCTTAGTCGCACAACCTGAGTCTGGTGCCGAATTTACAGGCTGGAGTGATAACTGCCCAACAACAAAACCGACTTGCGATATAATCGTTAATGGCTATTCCAGTGTACATGCTAATTTTGAGCAATCAGGGCAGAATAAAGTTAATGTAAACCTTAATGTAACGGGTAATGGTAGTGTGCATATTGAACAATTAGATGAAACCTGTACCAATTACTGCCAATACTCTGTCGATAAAAATACACAATTAACATTTGAAAGTATCGGTAGCAGCGGTTTTGATTTTCTATCATGGGAAAACTGCCCTGTATCAGCAACAACTTGTACCCTTAATATTTCTGAAACACTGAACATTTCTGCATTTTTTGAAGAAGAACCTATCGAGCCCACCACCAATACCATAACAATCAAAGAACCTGTTGATAAAGAAAGAACAAATTTACCCATACAAATTGCACGACCTTTTATTAAAGGAGAAATTACCCATAGCCCAACCATTCGTATAAATGGTCAAAATGTTGCAGCTCAAGCGACGGTTAAACAACGTTATGATGACGGCTCGGTCAAGCATGCAATACTTAGCTTTGTCTTAGGTTCGTTAGAGGAAAATAGTACCGTTATTGCTAATGTCGTTAATGAAACGCCTGAAAGCTTTACACCTTTTAATAAAAACCAACTACTTGCTAGCGAAATTGGTTTTGATGCAACGATTACCTATAATTTTGACGGCACTGAACGCACCGTATCTGCACGTAATTTATTAACTAACAATCATTTTACCTTATGGCAAGATGGCCCTGTTGCGACAACATTGTTAATGGCAGATCATTCATCACAAAGAAGCTATGATGTTGGTAGCGATGAATATAAATCTATTCGGCCGTTATTTTATGTTACCTATTGGAAAAGTTTAGGTGAATATTCAGTTCGTTTTGTCAGTGAGAATATCAATACCACAACGTTACAAGATCAGCTTTACGATGTAACGTTACATTTAGGTACTGAACAGGCTTTAGTTTACCAAAAAGATGATATCAACCATCAAGCAAGAACAAGATGGACAAAAAAATTCTCAACATATGATGATTCACCCATTACTGTTGATCATAACCTAGCTTATCTTGTACAAACGCCTTCAGTACCTAACTTCGATACCACCAAAGTGATTCCTGCAGATAAAATAACTGCCTATTGGAATGAATGGCAATCAAGAAGTACCGATATTTATCAAAAAGGGTTTTGGCAACCTGCTATGGCAACTGCTGGGGGAAGACCAGATATTGGCTTGTACCCTTCTTGGACAGTAAAATGGTTATATACAGGTGATTGGCGTTTAGCCGACATTGCGTTTACCCAGGCAGACCTCTCTGGAAATTGGCCAATGCACTACCGTGAAGGTGATGACGAAAGAACCTTTGACTTTGAAAAGGAAGTATCAGGTTTAGGACGAATAGTATCGATGGCACCTGGTGCTCGCCCAACACACTGGACATACAGACCAAATTGGCATGAAATCGATGAAAACGATAAAATACCTTATGTAGGTGAAGTCGACTCGACACCTTGGCGACCTGATACCGCACATCACCCTGATATTTCTTCATTACAATATTTATTATCCGGCGAATATTATTACTTAGAGCAAATGCTATTTTCTGCTGCATTTGTTAGTGGTGATAGTAATGCAAAAGCCTATAAACGCAGTTATGGTCGGGGCCCAACAGGCAGTGAAGGTGCGATGTATTCTGGCGAAGTGCGCGCTCAAGCTTGGCATTTACGCACACGTGTACATACATACGACATTATTCCAGATGGTTTTCACGAAAAAACATATTTTGGTCAATTAATCTCAAACGGCATCGCTCTTTGGGAAGGTAAATACCGCGTAGGTAATAGCCAACCAGCATTACAAGATTTATATGATTTTTCTTATGACAACATATCAACCGCATTTGTGGGTAACGGTGAGCCTTCTGAACTCGGCTATTGGGGTTCTGGGATCACCAGTGCCTCATATGTTAATGATAAATTTGTTAAGACTGAGAATGTATCACGCGCAACTGCACCTTGGATGCAAAACTTTGTGGTCAGTGCAATGGGACGTGCTGCAGAGTTAGGTTGGCCGACGGATAAATTACTAGAATATTCATCCCGTCCGATAAGAGGCATTTTTTCATACGACATTGAACCTAACCTATTATTTGCTTACGTGTTACCTACACACGACAATCAGACAAACTGGTTTGATAATTGGCAAAACGTTTTTGGTAATTACCAAACGTCATATGTAGAGCAACTGGTAACAAACGTGGCCGCTGGACAAGATACTGAGCACGGTTATTACTCAATCGCGATGAGTGCTGCTTCATATGTTAAAGAACAAGAGAATGGCACACCGTTATGGCGCTTTATCCAAAGCAATATTGCGAATAAAGAAAGCTATCATTCAAATCCTAAATGGGCTTTAACGCCAAGATAAATAAGTTTGAAACTTTAATTATGGAAGATAATATGAAAAAAAAGCTAGTAAGTATTATACCTGATAATATTTACCTTAGATTGTTGCGTTTCGCTTATAAAAAACACAACCCAAAAATATTCGACGCGTTGCAAACAAAGAGAAAAATTGAAACAAGTGACGGTTATTCTTACAAACCTTTTGATGATAATAAGGCAATATTTGTTCACATTCCAAAATGCGCGGGTGTTTCTGTCTGTAAAAAGTTATTTGGAAACCTAGCTGGAGGACATACATCAATAAATGAGTACTTAGTGATATTTGAGCCAAAAAATATTAAAAACTATTATAAGTTTACTTTTGTTAGAAACCCTTGGGATAGATTGGTTTCTGCCTACTTTTTTCTTCAAAAAGGTGGTTTTGGCGAAAAAGACAAAACATGGTTTGAAAAAGAGTTATCTATGTTTTCTAGCTTTGATCAATTTGTAACTGAATGGGTAAATAAAGAGAATATTCAAAAATGGCACCACTTTCGTCCTCAAACACATTACATTCTTGATAGGCACGAAAAGGTGGCATTAGATTTTATTGGTTTCTTAGAAAATATGGATGATGACTTTCAATTCATATCAAATAAACTCAACATCGATGCGGAAATCTCTATTCAGAATAAAAGCCAACATAATAATTATATGACTTATTACACAGATAAAACAAAAAAGATAGTTGAGCAGGTCTACGAACAAGACATAAAAACATTAGGCTACAACTTCGACAATAGTTCTATAAGTGAACAGGTAAAAAATAGAGCGTCACTCTTAAATTAACTTCAAAAGCTTGTTTTAAAAAATGAAAAAATTAAAAAATGATTATTACCCTCATTTTTCCACAGAAGATTATTGTTTAGTTGTTAATGATCACATTGTTTACAAATATATCTATAACACTGAAAAATTTGAGCGTTTTTTTCAAATTCCACCAAACGGTGAAGGGTTTGTAGCAAAAATTAAAGATAAAATCGCCAGAAGTGCATTGGTACGAAAACTAAATAAAGGAATGGGGCTAGGTCATGTCATTGAGCTGCCATCAAAAGTCGTGTTGGTGATTTATGACAAAGTGTATCGGTTTGACCCTGCTAACGATAAAAATGTCGCTACTACTATTTTCGAATTTACCACGAGTAATATTTTACCTCCGCTTAGAAACGGTATCGCAATTACACCCGATGGAAACGTATATTTTGGCGAATATGCTAATCAAAAAGGCAGAGAAATTAATATTATTGGTATTGTTAATAATGGCACTACTCTCCAAATACAACATACATTTACCGGCGAAGAAATAAAGCATATTCATGGAGTTTATTGGGATGACTTTCGTGAGAAAATTTGGATAACCACCGGTGATTCCGACCAACAATCATGGTTTTTCTATACCGATGATAACTTTACAACAATAGAAAAATTTAATGGCGGCAGTCAAACTTGGCGCGCAGTTTCACTGATGTTTTTTAACGATGCGCTAGTTTGGGGGATGGATGCAGGAAAAGACGCTTCTGCAGACGACATTAATTATATTTATCGATTTGATTTGCACACGAATGAATTAGAGCAAGTCGCCAAGATTGACGCTCCAGCATATCACTGCACAAAAACACAGTCTGGCGGTTATTATCTCGGGGTTAATTACGAACCGGGCTGCCAACAAGCAATCGCTGAAGAAGCTGCCATTTGGTTCAGCGCCGACGGAAAAAATTGGCGTAAAGTAAAAGCTTTTCCCTATCAAGCATCACCTGAAATTAATGGCTCTAAGTATGCGTATGTTTACCAACCCATTGGTACTGTACCTGATAACCAGTTTTTATTTACAACAACAAATACAGCGCATTTTAGTGGAAAACTTTTTACCCTAGAGAAACATTAACTCTTCAGCGGCCACCATTGTTTTAAAAACGTTGGCCTGATAGCTAACGAAAAATAAAGGTGTCGCTGAAAACTAATCAACGTTATCGCCGTTATTTTACTTAGGTAACGGCTACTTATTGAGTGACTTAACACTACCTAAAATCACATGTCGGGTGTATAACACATACTGACAAAAGCCTTTCCATGTTTTCATCGAGGCAAAATGTGCTTTCCAGCTTTTAGACGTTTCACCCTCACTCAGATAATGAACCGACAGAACATGGCATGTATCAATCAATTTATCATTAAATAAAGACATCACTCGAGCGGGTAATTGCATATTCTTTAATGCCTGAAGCAAAGCCATTTGCCCTTCTAAATACGCACTATGACTAGACAGTGAACCTGGTTGAATATTAACGCGATGACAAGGCTTATTAACAAACCCTACTTGATGATTTAGCGCAATTTTGAAGGCTAAATAACTCCATTCAGCATATTTAATATAATCTGAAAAATACTCAGTAGGAATCGCAGACGTTCTAAATAGACCAGCGCAACTTGATAACCAAGTGCCGCTTTTTCCAAACAATGCCAGCATGGCATCTTGATGGTACTGATCAAAAGACGGGTGTGAAACCACTTCTTCTTTTGTTTGTGTATCACACCTAACACCATTACCAACAACCACATCAAGCGTGGTGTCGAAACCATTTAGCCGGTGTGATAAAGAGTTAGATAACAGTTCATCATCATCATCAAGAAAGCAAAAATATTCAGTATCAATCACTTGCCTAGCGTAAACTAAGGCTTTTGGTAAGTGCCCTTCTTCACGATAAAAACAGGTGAACCGTTGATCTTGCTCTAATTGTGCTCGAAACGCTTTATCGAATCGATCACCGTTTATAATGATGTGTAATTTAAATGAACACCCTTCCTGAGACAACACACTCTCTATTGCCCTTTCAAGTTGATGTTTACGCTTTCCTTCCGCGGTTGTCGCTATACTTACCGTTATATCCTGCTTCACGTTTACTCTCTTTAAATCACTTCTAATTTGAATAGGCGAACTCGCACAATGTTCAAGAATTTTTTTTCTATTCCGTCAGGGCAACCATTTAACCGCCATAGGAGTGCAATCATGCCAAGATAAGTAATACCACCTGTTATCACCAATATCGCCAATAACAAGGTCTGGTTAATTCCCGATAATTGTATATGAGCAAGTGTGACTGTAGCGAACATTACCACAACAGAAACAAGTGGATTTAACACACTGCGGATCATCGCAACAATACTTAGTTTTAAATAAACCCAAACAAATATATACGAAAACAAAAAACCTACAACAGATGCAATTAACAGCCCTGCTGCCGCTCCAATCACCCCATGAAGCTGGCTTAGGGTAATGACAGCCCCCAACATACAAGCAGCGCGAATAAACCCTACCAGTGTTGATATCTGTGGTTTTCCTAATGCCATCATTAAATAACCATTAGTAGATTGTAACCCGAGAAACAAACTCGCAATTGAAATAGCCTGAATTAATGGGATAGTTTCTAACCATTTATCGCCCAACAATACAGGCACTAATAACGGTGCTGTTAAATAAATACCCATTACCGCTGGTAAAACAATCAATGAAACCATGTTTAATGATTCCAAATATAACTTTGTCAAACGCGCTATATTTTCTGCTGCTCGAGCGTAGGCTGGATAGGCAGCTTTATTGATGGGGGCAACCATTTCTGTCACCGGGAAAGATGCCATTTCAACACTAAGCCCCATTAAACCTGCTGCTCTTGAAGATATTGTTTTACCTACAATAAGAGAAATTGAAAAATTATTAAAAAAGTAAAGCAGTTGGTTCAGTATGATCCACTTTGAAAAAGTAAATAACCGCCTAAAGCCTTTCAAGGTAAAATAAGGGCGAAATTTATGCATCACGTAACTGGTGATCAAGGTTAACATTTGATGAAATAACATGCCTATGACTAGCGCCCAATATGATCGAAGCGTGAACGCTAATCCAAGGGTTATAAAAAAAGATATTAGCTTAGGTAACACTTGAAAATAAAATTCTTGTCTAAAGTTTTGACTTTGTTGAAAGTGAACAACGCCGGTATTATAAAAACCTTGTAATAAAAATGAAGCTGCAACCGCGTACATTATATTTTCCAGGCGAGCATCTTCATAATAAGCCGCAACAAAGTCAGCCGATACGATAAAAAGTATAAATGCCGACACTGCAAACAGCACACTTGTCGTCCAAACCGTACTATAGGCTTGAGGATCAAACTCTTTACGTTGAATCAATGCAGAATTAAAACCTGCGGCACTAAAGATATTAAAAAAAGCATATATCGCCATGACCACTGCTACTAAACCAAAATCTTCAGGCACAAGTAACCTGGCAAGCACCACAGAACTCACAATACCTAGCGACTTTATAATCATTCTAGTGACTAACATCCATACGGCGCTGCTAATAAGCTTTTGACTATCTTGTGACATTATTGTTTTCCACTACTTCTTGATCAGTTAAGTGCTTGGAGTATTGTTGACATACATTACATACTTTTTGTACATCTGCAGTAGAGATATCCTGTAAAGGCAATTCAAGCAGCCCAGAATCAGCGGTACCATCATACAACTTCGAACCATTTAAGTAAGTCAGCTTTGATGCAACACCATGTTCTTTAAGGTACTGACGAAACGCTTTCGGCGATTCTGACGCAAGCCTGACAATAAAACGAGATACATATCGCGTTTCATTAGCTATTTGCGGTAAAGACAGAAAAGGCAGCTGGGAGAGTTCTCGTTGATAGATAGCTAAACGTTGCAAAGTTTGGCTATAACGCTGATTAAAAGTGTCAACTTGTCTCAACGCAATGGCTGCATCCAAATAAGCTATTTTTCGAGGTTCATAGTCATCAGTTGGTTTATTCACCTGCAATAACGTTTTAATTCTATCGAGGTAATAATGTGCGGTTTCAAATATGCCACGCCATTTATAGACACATAGAAACTCAACAATACGTGAAAAGCTGACACGATTACGTTCATAAGATGCCACGTTATCGTCAACAAACCTTTTTAATTCTGGGTCAGATATAAGCAATGCACCACCTGAGCCTTTAATGCCTGTCACGATTGATTTTGCTTGAGCAAAACTTAAGACACCTGCATTACCAAATGTACCTAATAGACTGCCTGCATGCTTTACACCAAAGACCTGTGCAGCATCATCTATCAAAAAAATATTTTTCTCTCGTGAAAGTGAAGCTATTGCTTCAATATCTGCACTACAACTATACATATGCGGCGCAATAATCGCCGCGGTGCGGTCAGAAATAAACGCAGGTAAAGCCGTTATATCTAGATTTAACTCATCGTTAACTGGAGCATGTATCGCCTGAAAGCCGCACTTTTCGATAGTTTCAATCACACTTGTGCATATATACCGAGGAATAATAACTTCCGTTTTACCTTTTTTTGTCTGACGTACAAACTGTAAGCATAGTGCTATTGCCGCTCGACCAGAATTAAATAACACTATTTCTCGGTGAAAATAACGAGCAAGACGATCTTTCAAGCGCTCGGGAGCTTTTTTATGAGATGACACTAAAGCGGTGAACAATATCCACCATTCTTTGAAACCCCACTGGCATACACGTACTTTTATCATTAGGATATATTCAGCCGTCTTTTTACTTTTTGTTTAAAAGCAAAAAAGTAAGGACCTAGGTCAGAAAAACGAAAAAGTGCGCCAAATTTTTTACTAGGTTCATCAGCCATTTTTATCCCACCATGGGCTAATGCATTAGCGTCGGAGATTTCGTCGAACCAAAGCACTTCGTTATAACTTGATGGGCTTACAAGATCTTTGATGCTACCGCCCAGGTGAAAATCAACAATTGCTTTCAATATATTGCAACCCGATAAAGCAGCTATCTCATGTTGATAATCTGTGCGACCAACCGTAGGTTCTATCATGTAAAAACCTTTTCGGTTGACATCAAATTTATATTCCATACCTATTAAGCCGACATAACCTATACTTTCAACAAATGTTTTCGTCTGTTGATGTAGGGTGTGATGATGTTCTTTTGTAGAGGTACAGCTTGCCGTTCCGCCAACATTGAGCGGCCAAGAGCGAACTTTTCTGCCGGAAAAGCTCGTCACAACGTCACCATTTTCGGCAACATACATTAAATTGAAATATATATCGCTGTCTTCACCCTCAATCCACTCTTGTAGAATCATATCCGGCATGATCGGTGAAATCTCAGCATATAATGCTTTTACATCAGCCCAGTTATGCATTTTGTATGCTTTTTTGAAGCGCTGACTATATGCTTTATCTTGATACAGAGGTTTGAATACGCAGGGAAACGTTAATGCTTCGGCTTCAATATCGGTCGCTTCCGACATAATTAACGCTTTTGGGATCAAGCTACCTGATTTTTCTGCCATTAATTGAAAATCTGACTTTGATTGCAATCCAAGTAGCTGTGTATGCGTTGGCAATAGAAATTGAAAATATTCTGCGAGTATTGCTCGATTCTCACTAACAAGGGCGACTGTTTTCTCTTCGGTTAACAGCAACACTGGACGACCATCTATTTGGGCCCCTAACTGCTGAAGCTCACTGATAATTTTGTTATCGGTTGTTGATGCTACAAAATGCTTCTTACCAAATTTAGTATAACGCGCCGCAACATTTTCCTGCGTCACTAATATTGATTCGACATCATGACCTAATGAACGCATAACACCTAAGGCATTTAAACCCGAGCCTACCACTACTACTTCTACTGTCATTATTAAATTTCCATTTTACACATCATTAAGGCGAATTTTTTGCCACAAACGGCCAGCGATTAAGCAAACGGTTCGCTATGCCTGCGCTTGATAATAAATCCCGTAAGTAATACAGATCTTTACGCCTAAAGAACACAATCCAAACAAAGTAACTCAATGCACCTAACATCACTTGTATGATAAGTGAAGTTATCTCCAACAATGGCCAGAGAGATAATACCATCGTTTTCGTTAAAATTAATACAATCGCCATAACAATAGCACCTGATACAGGCGTTTTAAGCAGGAATAAATATTGCGATATCGACAAACCTAAATGACGCTTCGCGCAGATCAACAAATAACTAAATAGCAAAAGATAGGTCGCACTTAATGCAAATGCAGCACCATTAATTTGATAGAAGTAACTACCAATAAAGATCGCAATTGGAATAACAACAGCACATATTGACGTATAGTGTGCAGCAACATTTGCTCGACCTGAAGAAATTAAGGCTTGCGTGATAAGGGGGTCAATTGCTTTACAAAAGCCCATTACGCAAAGAAATTGCAAGGGTATAACGGCACTTGCCCATTTATCACCTAATAAAACGATAACGAGTTCTGGCGCAGTTACAATAACGCCAGCAAGCATTGGAAAGGTTAAAAATGCGATGCCTGCTGTTAATCGACATAACGCATTGGTCAGTGAAGTGAGCTCTGTCTGTACCTTTGAAAATAGTGGCGAAGCCACTTGTACAACGAGGTTAGTACAATGTTCGGTCGGAAGATTTGCCAAAGATTGCGACATCGAAAAAATCCCCGTTTGTTTTTCTCCATTCATTTTGCCTAAAATCAAAATTGAAATATTAGTGTACACAAACCACGTTACTCGCGAGTAAGTGACCGATGCGCCATATCTCAATAACGAAAAAGCGGCACTTATTCCCTCAAACCCGCATGGTCGCCACTTTGACAACATAAAAAACAACAGCAGTTTAATCACACTTGCCGCCATCGTGCCAATAACTAACGCCCATACTTGATAGTCATAAATAGCCAACATTAAGGTAATCGCGCATTGCAATATAATCGTAATGAATTCAACAAATGAAATCAGTTTAAACTGCATCTCTTTAGCTAACAGTGATTCAGGCACTACAAACATGGCATTAGTGATCATTAGCCATGCCATCGTAGCAAGAATAGGTGCTAGCGCTTCACTTTCCATCCATGATGCAATATACCCAGACATTAAAAACAATAAGGTCGCTAGCAGCACACTGTTTACAATGGCTAAATAAAAAACGGCAGTCGTCTGCTTTTTGGTAACACCACTTTTTTGGATAATGGCCATACCGAGGCCCATATCGCTGAAAAAGCCCAAAATACCAATGAATACCATCGCCATGGCAAGTAATCCATAATCTTCAGGTGCTAAAATTCTAGCCAAGATCAATGTGTTAACGAATGAAATCAACTTGCCGGCACCTTTGCCTAGCGACAAAAATGCGACACCACTAATCGTCTTTCGTTTTAGTTCAGACATTAGCTATTTAATTCATTCAGTAATGTGACTAATTGACGTGTTTTCTCGTAACGAGAATATGTTTGATAATTTTCTCTTACTTTAGTGCCTACTTGTTGAATATTTCTAATACCATCAACCAGCTCGTTTGAAAACTCACCCGAGTAAGCCATATCTACGTCTTGCAATAAATCAGCCGTTGCACCTGTTTTAGACGTTAACGCTAAAATAGGTAAAGTAGAGCGAATATACTCAAATAATTTACCTGGTATTTGATTTCTAAAAAGTGGCCCCTGAATTACCAACAATGCATCTGCAGCCATCATTTCTTTCAACGACTCCATGTAACTAATAGAAGGTTTAAATACAATCAAATCCGTTATATTTAACTCAGTAATTCTTGACTGGTAACTTGCGCCATCAATACCTCGAAAGACCAACTCAAAATTGTCGGAAGATATTTCATTTGTTTGCTTTAAGGTTGCGATGGCTTTAAATATTTCATCTGGATCTCGGCCATTAACATAAACAGCACCGCTGTGCAGCAAGGTTAATTTTGATGTTTTGTTTTCACCACCTGATTTAACTTCCTCTAATTGAAAGTTTCCTTCATCATAGCCATTTTCAATCACATGAAACTTTTTAAGAGGTAAATCAGGATATAACGATTGATAAAGTATTGACGCTCTATCAGTAGTAAACACAACCGCTGAGGCATTATTAATGGTTTTTTCTTCAATCGCGCGGGAAATATTCAATACAGGTTTAATGGTGTCATCGTAACGACTCTGAACAGGATCACGGTAATCAGCAACCCACGGCAAACCGCTATGTTTTGCTAAAGAATAGGCAATATTGTGAGCGGTTGAAACGGGGTAAGTAGACCAAATCACGTCTGGTTGATATTGCTCTATTAGTTTTTTGCCTAATGGAACGGCCGTAAAGCGCCAAGTCCACCAGCGATCGGGTTCTTTCATGACGCTTAAATACTTACCTCGAAAAGAAAAATCACGCGAAGCGTTATAACTAAAACTTCTGTAAACGTGTTTTATTTTTTCAGAAACGATTTGGCTTGTATCTATTTGTTCATGTGCACTTTCTTCTACCGTTAATACGATAGGCTCCCAACCAAAGTCGAGTAAGTACTCGGCAAATTTCAGCGTACGTTGTACGCCGGCACTCTTACAAGGAGGAAAGTCTAAGGCCACCATTAAAATTCTTTTCATGGAATTAATTATTCTCCTTAATAATTCTTATTTTACCTAAACACTGCCGATTCATCGCGCCAACTGCACTGAACTTACCACGACTATCGCCGCATAAATCATCAGATGCTTCACTGTTCGTCAATGGAATATTTTCAACATTAATTTCTTTAATAACAACATCTTCGTGGCTGATTAACTGCCCGCCATCACGCTCTCTAATTGCTGATGTGGTCAAGTTTGCTCGACTTACAACATCACTAGCGCTAAAGCGTACATCAACGCCAAGGTTATTAATGATGGTATTATGTATTAATTGGCTGTTATTGGCTTTGTTTAGATACACCCCAACATCTCGTTGGCAATTAAGGATTAAATTATTGCGCATAACACCGTTTCGATGTTCTGCTGCGCAATTTGCATCACGACAATAAGCGGTACCGGTGCCGCCGCCACCGAAAGACAAACCTATACGAGTAGAACCGTCTTGCTCTAGGTTTTTATCACAATCAACTATATTTCGTTCAAATAAGCCATTTGAAGAATTGCCTTTAAGAAAAGCCGCGTAACTAGTGCGATCACTACCATTTTTACTATTTCCAGCGATGATATTTTTACGTACTAACCAGTTATCACCCGCAACCACATCAATCAAGGTCACTGCGGTATGGGTATTTCGTCTACTGGTGTTATAAAAACTGTTTTGCTCAATTAAAATATCATCAGGGTATAAGCGTTGAGTCGACTTACCACTACCATTCGCTTTAATAATTGAATTAAAATTAGTGATTTCATTATTGCGAACGATAATATTTTGGCCGCCAACAATATGTATGGCGTGTTCACATGAGAGGTGCTTTTTACATTCGCCATTAATTTTTAAATTTTCAATCGACCAATAATTACCTTGCATCACAAAGCCTTCATAAGATGACAAGCCGATGGTCACATCCCCAAAACGCTCTGCTCGTATGCGAATCGGTTGGTATTTCTCACCATTTACGGTGAGGTAAATACGAGGTTGCTTAATAAAATAATCGCCTCTGGCAATAACAATATCATCACCTGGTTGCGCGGTTTTTATTGCTTTTAATAAAGCTTTAGTAGAATTTACATGAACAGTGCGAGAATAGCTGCTAGCTGCTAGCTGCTGATAGTGTGGGTATAGTCGTTCTTCTTTGCCGCGATAATCGGGTACATGAGAATGTAATTCATGAGCGCCGATAATTTGCTCATGACCACTCACTGATAAACGCTTGTTATCGCTTATCGGAGATAACCATTTTGATAATATGCCCGCTGGTAACGCTAATTTGTTTAATAACGGCGACTGATTATTCGCTAAGCTTTGTTCTGCTTTTTCAAAAAAAACATAAGCAGGAAGTTGGTATGAACGGTAAACATAGAGACTAAAAAATACGCTTACTACAACTGCAAGTACTAAACCTATATTAAACAATATGCCAACAATATAGAGATAGCGTATTACTGCACGCTTGATTAAATGAATAACGTTATTCATAAAAGTGCTCTTGTCTATCAAGAACAGCACAACCCTGCTCAGTGTTTTCAGTCGCAATATCACATTGATAAATGGTTGTGATTGATTTATCGAGATTATTAACCATGTTAGCTTCAATATCACCGTAAAACACAGCGGTATTCTCTACTTGTAACCAACGCCTACCACTATCTAAAGTATGTAACGTAGTGCGCTTATTACTGAACGTTTCTAGTGAAGGTCGGTGAATAGTAAAGACCTCTTGTTTGGTATTACTTTTTGGCAGGATAATTTCAAAGCGCCATTTTGGCGCCGAAGATATCGTACTAACAGAAAGGCCTTCATCTTTATTTTCATCAACACTTGCTAAGTAAAACTGAAAATCTTTGCCGCCGACTAATTGAATATGTTCAACATCGCCCATCACTTCAGTCACCAATTTTCCCTTGCCATTTTCTATGAACAACTCGTTATTATCGGTGCTTATGATGCCATTGTTTAACTCGCCTTTGACTAAAACTTGATGATCTACCATCGGCTTATTAACGGTATGATACAAAAGCTTAGCTTGCTGTTCATTGTTCCCCGTTTGTATTTGATCTCTAACAATAAGTACATCAAGTTTACGTAAGTATAAAACCTCTCGCTTGATACTATTTATAAGATCATTTGTGCTTGTATTAGGTAACCATGCACTATGATAAGCCTTCGTTAAATCAGAATTAATATAGGTATAAGTTGTCGCATTAAAAAATTGTTTTATTTCTCCACCAATGAGATATTGGCCTTTATTACGATTATTAAGCCAATGTTTAGGGCTAAAAATGGCACTCCCCGTTGGTAAAACAACGCGCTGACCACCATCAATTTCCGTCAGATTATCACCAGAAATAACGATCGAATTTTTGGCAATAGTTCGGATGGAGTAATCAAGTCGATTTGCTTTTTGAAAGCCTTGGTACTGGCTACTATTAACCAATAACGGGGCGCCTTTGAATAACGTTATATGACCACTGTCATAATGACCATGATGGGTAAAACTACTACCACTACGATAAGACATAAAACTTGCGTCAGACTGCCAATGTTGACGAATATACGCTTGGCCAAAGTAAGGTAGCCCAAACACCTCAGCTTTAGGTAAATGAGCAATTTGATTGTTTTGATAAGCAGGTACATGCCATTGATTAAATAAACTAAACCCCCAACGATAACCTCGATAATAGCTTTCTCGCCCATGTACCCCTTCAAGTTGCAACGAATACTCATGAAATACAGGATTGTTCGTCGTTTGTGCAATAATATCGATAACGCGACGTGTTTCGTCTTTTAGATCTAATCGAGGGCCTTCATCACCAAGCGGTTCAACGCGATTATCTGGACGTGTCGCATAGATATGCCAAAGGCCAACTTTATTCATAATCGCTTGAATTCTGTGATGCCATTTATCCGGCTGAGTGCCCTGTAAATAACCTGATAGTGCTAATGTTATTGGATACGCTCTCGAATTTATCCAGTAGTTAAACCCTTCCGGCCATGCTTGTGTTAATTCCATTGCACTCACTAAAGCATACAAATGTGGAGCAGTGTTGCTTAACTCTGTCGTTGTAGGTTTATCTAAAGCTAGAACACAAAGCCACATCTCAGCAATTAAACTTGCACGCCCGTGCCACATCGATGCACTTTTATCATTAAGCAATAACAAATAATGATTTATCGCAACCCGTAATTTTTCATTAATGATACGTCGCTGTTCAGCGTTTATATTTAACGTGTTTTTTACTGAGCTATATATAAACGCTAATTGCCAGCCATTGCCATAATGGCCCGATGCGTTAGGCGTGGTAAGGGTAAACTGCTGTAAACTATTGACCACTAACGGAGACAATGATTGATCTTTGGTTGTTAAATAGCAGGCAACGTTCCAAAACATGCCAGAAAATAAACAGGGGTCATAATGTTTAAATTGAGGTGTTTTTAAACGACTAACCGCTAACTCATTCGCTTGTAATTGAGCGATTTGCGGTAGATATGTTCGCGGTGATTTAAGTTCAGGTATGTCAAATGCTGTTAAATGCTGCTCAATAAAATCTTTATTTAACAACATATCATCAACAAGTTGACTCTGCGCACCTGACCGTTCAAATAACTTAAACACAAACTGCCTTGGCGACAAATCATAAAACTTAGCCACCAAAATAATGAAGATCACGATGCTAATATGCGCAATGATCCCAGAACTGACAAAATAGGCGTGTTTGAGCCTCATAATAGGATCAATTCCTATAATTAAACGCTAGTCGAATACAGAACCGCCACTTGGTATCATCCCATGGGGTAAACCGTTTAATTCTATAGCGGTCTTCAGTCAGGTTTTCTAATGTTCCCCAATCAGTGGAAAGTGCAGCTTTAATGCCGATGTTTTTTAATAATTGGCTATGCTCTTCACGAAAGTCAATACCTAGCTTGCCATTAGGAAAAGCAAAATATTTCACTTTCTCCCCAATAATACTTTCTAAAATACCATGACATTCCATTATCTGTTGATCGACAACGTCTTTATTTTCCACCGCTAATATTGGATGATTATGTGTGTGACCACCGATAATCATGCCATTGTCGTGCATTTCTTTAATTTGCTCTTTAGACAAAAAGCTGTGTTGTGGTTTCGTTGCACCTGTTTGCTTGTATAGTGCGTCAATCATCACCTCACGCTCTTCTAGGGTCATGTACTTAATTTTTTCAATAATGATATCTCTACTTTTCAATCGTTGATTAAACGTAGAAATATCAAATATTTGATTATTTAGGCTGAGTTCAGTCAGCGATACCGGTGCTTTGGCAAAAGCATGACGAATGAATTCATCCCACAAGGCTCCACTTTCTATACCGCCTGTAGCAATAAAGAAGTTAGCAACAAGCCCTTCTTCCTTTAGTAACCTGAAAATATGGTGGTAACTATCATTGTAACCATCGTCTATGGTTAAACACACGGCACCAAATGGCAATTTACCAGCTTCCATTAAGCTAAGTGCTTCGTCGATAGACAAAACAACGAAGTGTTTTTTTAACCACCTTAATTGATTGTGGAAATCTTTAACGGATAATACCGTTGGATTAAGTGGATCTTCAAATTCATCTACACGGTGATAAGTCAAAATATTTAATTTATTACCGTGACGTCCTTTGCTGTAATGTTTTATTATTGTTTTTAGCAGCCAATTCAACACTTAAACCCTCCGTCCATCGAGTGTGAATGTTCTCTTTTTTTCTTTTTTAATAATTCTATGTTCTATAGCAAACAATATCGCAAGTATGGCGTAGAGCATATCAAAATATGCCAAACTCACGGCGGCACCACCGGCACAGTAAGCTATAAGAGATACTTTTATCATGCGACACAATAACTGCATTTCTTCATTTTCTTTTGTTTTCTTTAAGTGTTTTACAATTTTCGATGCCTTCCTATAGGCAACAAAAATCAACAACATAAAGATAAAAAAGCCAATATAGCCATGATCACCTAATACCTGAAAATAAATACTATGTGCAGCTTTAAACCGAACATGTGACAAATGAGACGTATCGACAATATTATTGAAATAAGCATAACCTTCGTAACCATCCCACACTATTGAATATTGCCCAGATTTAAAGCCGCCACCAGTGATAAAATTATCATTGGCAATAAGCACAGCCGTTTTCCAAGCTAAAACCCGGCCTAAAAATGAATTATCCTCTGTTGCCGTTTCAATCGTATTCATACGATTCATCCAGTCGTCTGGAATATATTTACTGCCTAAACCAAGCGATACAGTCAACAATAATGCATAGAGTATTTTACGATTACTTTGCCACCAAAAATATCCGCCAACCACTATTAAAGCCAAAAGACCGCCTCGTGAATGCGTTCCAATAATAGCCACGACACAAAGTACTATCACGCAATTAATACCAAACTTAAAAAGTTTGGATTTACTTATTTTCACTAAATAAAACATTAATGGCAGCAACATATTAAATGCTAAAGCCAATTCATTTCGATCACCTAACACATGACCAATAAAGCCATGTATTCGGTGTCCACCACCTGAAGAAATGTATTTAAGGCCTTCAAGCGCTCCATAAAAGCCAATTGAGAGCATCAGTGCCCATATCATAACGTTGATATGAAGCTCTTTTTTGATCACTAAAATACAAAAATAAAACAGTAAGGTTATTTTTAGAAATTCAACCCATTCAGTCCAAACAACAGCCGATATGGAAATAGTAAATATACTGGTGATGAGTGTCCAAAGTAGGAACATGAATACTAGAATGGTTAAACCGTCAGACGGCAATTTATCCTTTTTTTCTTTGCTAACAATATAAGAGACAAATGCCAAAATAACGACGATCAAATTATATCTGAATGAGCCAGCAAAGCCGTATACCCAACCCTTAGGGAAAAACATGGCGACCCAAAGCCACATTGCAGCTCCGATAAAAGGCTTACGTAACACAGCAATGAAAATGGCAAGCATCACGCAAACCATTAATAGATCTCTCATCGACGAGTATCCTTCTTGTCTTCTTCGTCAGCCTCTGCTGTTTTGTTATCTTCTTTTATTGCCCAAAAGCAAAGGTAGACAACAGCAGCAAGGTTACACGCCCATAGAAAGCTTTCCACGTTATGCCTCTACTTTACTGATTACGTAACGAAATTTACCTGACTTTTCAGCATCAATTTTCGTTACTAATTCTATTTCAATAGTGACTTGTTCACCTAAGCGCTTTTTAAAGTCAGTGATGATTTTAGACGATAATTCTTCGCTTAAATCACCGGTCTCAGTCACTATTTGTACTTTCGTTAATGATGTCGTTTCTTGAATTATTTTAAATTCACCAACGCCTTCAAGCTCTCTTAACACATAAATTAATGCAAGTCCGTGCATAATTGTGCCATCGTAAGCGACGATAAAATCAGTGGTTCTTCCTTCGATATC
Organism: Thalassotalea sp. 1_MG-2023; assembly: GCF_030546745.1. Taxonomy (GTDB): domain Bacteria; phylum Pseudomonadota; class Gammaproteobacteria; order Enterobacterales; family Alteromonadaceae; genus Thalassotalea_C. The sequence continues at coordinate 142,977 of NZ_JAUOPD010000001.1, read as the reverse complement.
CATCAAGCAAGGTAGCCCTCGACCACATGAACATGGCTCAGGGTCAATCGCCGCCACGTCGCCTGTACGATAACGAATAAACGGGAAGTCAGATGTCGCCATATGAGTTATCACTATTTCACCCTTTTCACCATCAGGCACTGGGTTACCCTCACGATCGATGATTTCAACGACAATATCTTCGGCACTTAAATGCATTTTACCGTCAGGGCATTGATGCGCAATAAACCCTGCATCTCTACCACCATAACCGTTGGCTACAGGTGCACCAAACGTTGTTTCAATGATGTCTCTTTGATAGGGATATAAACGCTCAGATGTTACGAACACCACTTCAATGCCAAGATTATCTACACGAATATTGTGTTTTTGTGCTGTTTTAGCGATCAAACTAAACACTGACGGATAACCAAATAGCATTTTGGGTTTTTCAGCTTTTATCGTTTCAATGAAATTCAACAGCTTAGTGTCATTCATATCAAAAGCTGGCACTAAGGTGGAACGGAATAATTTGTCGCGAAACAATCTGACTTTATCTTGAGCGCCCAATTCAATTGGCGAGCCCCATGCAACAATTTCTTTATCACCTATATCGACACCCCACCAACGGGTTGCACGCCACTTTTCAGCAACATCATGGCTGACGCGTTCATTACTTAGCAAAAACGTTAACGGCGTACCGCTAGAGCCACCCGTAGTGAAAGGGCTGACTGGCCCAGCATTATCGGCCTTTAGTTGTTCAAAGTGCTCACGTATAACGGGTTTATCTAAAAAAGGTAACTTGGTGAGATCTGCTTTGCTGTTAATATCTTGTGCTGAAAGGCCTAATTTTTTAAATAATTGACGATAGTAAGGCACATGCTTAACAACGGTACTTATGAAGCTATGTAAGCGCTTTTCCTGTTGCGCTAAAATTGCCGCTTTGCTTTGCCATTGCGACTCTTCTAAGGCTTTTTTAATCGCCACAGTATCATGTTTTTTTAATTTTTCATGCAGTGGAAACAACAATGACGAAACAATTTTAGTATACATAACGAAGCGTTTATCCTTTTTCCGCAATGGCCTTTACATAATGCTGTTGTAAGTTACTCCAGACATTTTTCCAAAAAAACTTACTGATAGTTTTTTGACCATTTTCAATCAGTGTCACGCGAAATGCATCATCTTGCAAGAGCTTAATTACACCATCAGCAATGGCTTGTTCATTTTCTATGTTTACCAGAATTGCATCGTGCTGATCTGTTACTAACGTTGGTATACCACCTACATTCGTTGAAACCACTGGTGTGCCACACGCTAACGATTCAATTATCGAATTGGGCGAATTATCAACAATACTGGTATTGACCATAACATCGGCTGAGCGGTATAGATCAGCGATTTCATCTGGGGATAATCGCCCAACAAAACTAACCTGGCTTTCAATAGCTAATCGTTTCACTAACGCTTGTAAATTAGTTAACTCTGGTCCTGTACCTGCTACTGATAATCGTGCCTGTGGAAACTGTTGATGTACAAGCGCAAAGCCTTTAATAGCGGTAGCAACGTCATAAATCTCTTCTAAATTTCGAGTAACAATAATATGAGGTTGTTCATTAACCGTTTTTTGCTCTGCTGGATAAAATTTCGTTTGATCCAATACATTCGGCACTACCTCAGCTTGCAGTTCGAATTGATGAAATACTTGTTGTAAAAAAGCGGACGGCACTAATATTTGCTGACATTTACGAAGACTAGGTTTGACCCAAAACCATGATTTTTCGAAAAACGTTTGTGCATAGCCACCACGGTAATTCAACACTACTGGTTTATTTAAGCCATGGGCAACCCAAATTGCGGGGGCTGCAAACAAATGCCAAGACCAACCAGAATTCGCCATTATGTGTACCACATCTACGTGCTTGAGTTGCCGCTTTAGTGAAACAAGATACTGAACTAAGCGAAAACCCGCGCGAATAATAGGTATTTTACCAATAAATGCAGGGAAGTAAGCAGGATTCACTTGAACGATATCCACGTCAAGCCCTTCTTCTGTTAAAAACTCACCAAGCTTTCTTGTTTGGTTCGCCATTCCGCCAGCAGGAGGCGGTAAAGGGCCAACAATCGCGACGCGCTTTAAAGTACTCACTTAACTAACTTTCCTGTTATTTTTTGATAAATTTCGATATAGTTTTCCACGCTATTCTGCCAGTTTCTGACTTGCTCTACATAGCGCCTACCTTCGGCAATAACGTCCTGCCAATGGGCTTTCTCCGTTAATATTTGTTGTATTTTTTCAACCAAGTTATCGACATTATCCGCTTTGAACAAATAACCATTGCTGTGATCTGTGATCAATTCATGATGACCACCGACATCAGACGCTAATAACAGTTTACCTTGAGCCATCGCCTCTAATGGTTTTAATGGAGTAACAAGTTCAGTTAAACGCATCGATTTTCGAGGGTAAACTAATAAATCAACCAAGCTGTAATAACGCCCTACTTCACTGTGTGGTACTCGGCCAGTAAAAGTTACATAATCAGTTAACCCTAATGCTGCCACTTGCGCCTTTAAGTTGTCTTCTTGTGGACCACCACCGACCAACAATAAATGTATATCTTGCCGTTGTTTTACCACTTCCGCTAATGCATTAATGGCTAAATCTAGTCCTTCGTAGGCGTAAAAAGATCCTAAAAAGCCAAGCACTGTTTTATTCGCTAATGATAACTCTTGTTCTAAAGTTTGATTTTTCTCAGTAATAACATCAAATTGCTCAACATTTACCGCATTGGCAATCACAGTAAACTTTTCTTCGTTGAACCCTCTACCGATTAAGTCTTTTCTCAAACCTTGGCAAATTGTTGTCACCGCATCAGCATGTTTAACAACATGTGTTTCCATGGCACGCGTTAATTTATAACGTAAATCCCCTTCTTTACAGGTACCATGGTCAACGGCGGCATCTTCCCAGAAGGCACGAATTTCATACACCACAGGTAAGCCCGACTTCTTACCGGCTTTAAGAGCTGCTAGGCCATTTAAAGCCGGTGAGTGTGCATGTATTACATCTGGTTTTTCTATCGCTATTACTTCTAGAATCCGTTCCACCATAGGTTCGATAAAGGCTAACTGATTCAAAACAGGCAATTTTGACAACACGCCACTTGGTGGCGCACTACGATAAAACACTAGGTCATCGACCGTTTCTGTTTCTTTTACGCTATTACCATGTTTAGGACTAGTGACATGACAGGTTTCAATCCCTAACTGGTGTTGTTTTTTCAAGATCGAACGTGTACGGAAGGTATACCCGCTATGTAAAGGTATTGAGTGGTCTAATACGTGTAATGCTTTCATGCAATTAACTCGTTGCTTGACGATAAAAAGAGGCAAACATCAGTAAAGTCCATAATGGAGCACTGTATTCTTTTCTGCCTGACTGGTGATCATCTATCCATTGACGAATAGTATTCATATTGAATAACCCTGATTCGTGCATTTCTTGACTGAGTAATGCATCTTTTAGCTTTTGTTTTAGTGGGCCTCTAAACCAGTCAGCTAGTGGTACTCTAAAGCCCATTTTGCTGCGATACAGTACATCGTGCGGCAAGTGCTCTTCCATGGCTTTTTTCAAAACATATTTCCCTTGCCCTGCTTTTAATCGCATCCGTGGTGGAACTTGGGCAGACCACTCGACAAATTCATGATCTAGAAAGGGTACACGCACTTCTAAACTGTGTGCCATACTTGCGCGATCTACTTTGGTTAAGATATCACCCACTAAGTAGGTTTTAATATCTAAATATTGAATTAAGGAAAGTGGGTCATCGCCATCAAAGTTCGCTTCGTGATGTCTAAACACATCAAGTGCATGATAACCCGCAAGTTGCTCATGAACCTCTGGAGAAAACAATGCCTTACGTTGTTCATCATTCATGATTGAAACACCATGAAAGTAACCTTCGACAATATCCATGGCTAGCGATTGAAAAGTGGTTTTAGCGCGAAGAAAACGTGGGGCCCAATCAAGCTTAGGGTATAGTTTCCCTAACGGTTTAAAAATAGCCTTACGCACTGCTGCTGGTATTTTATCTCGTACTTTTTGTTCATTCATCATTAATGCATAGCGACGATAACCAGCTAAAAGCTCATCCGCACCATCACCTGACATACAAACAGTTACTTTTTTACGTGCTAGTTCACAAACACGATACGTTGGCATTGCTGAACTATCAGCGTAGGGTTCATCGTAAAGTTCAGCCAACATATCGAGCAGATCAAAGTCATCGCTTTTTACGATGTTTTCTAGATGATCTGTGTTGTAGCGCTTCGCTACCATACGAGCAAAATCAGTTTCATTATAATCTTTTACATCAAAACCAATTGAACAAGTTTTTACTTTTTGCTCACTCACTTGTGACATCATTGCCACCACAGCACTTGAGTCAACCCCACCTGATAAAAACGAACCTAGAGGCACTTCTGCCATCATATGACTATCAACAGATTTCTTTAACTGTGCAACCGCTTGGTCGATATATTCTTGTTCAGATAGATCGGTTTGTTTGGCATAACTCACATCCCAATATTGATGAATCTTCATTGGGCTTTGGGGTGTTTCAAAGTAAATGGTATGGCCTGGACTTAATTTATGCACAGATTGATAAATGGTATTTGGTTCAGCAACGTAACCAAATGCAAAATATTGCTCTAGCGCTTTTACATCAACTTTTTTATCAAGGTTAGGTATTAATTTTAAACTTTTAAGCTCTGATGCAAAATAAAAAACTCGATCAATCACCGTATAAAAAAGCGGTTTAATGCCAAGACGATCACGGGTGATAAAAAAGGCATTGGTAGACTTTTGCCAAATCACATAAGAAAACATACCGTTGAGTCGTTCAACGCTTTGTGGCCCCCATTCTATGTAAGCATTTAAAATTACTTCGGTATCGGAATGGGTATTAAAGGTATAACCAAGCGAGATGAGTTGAGCTCTTATTTCAAGGAAATTGTACACTTCACCATTAAAAACAATAATATAGTCACCACAATTACTACTCATCGGTTGTTGACCCGATGATAGGTCTATGATGGATAAACGTCGATGTGCCAAGCCAACATATTGATCAACATATTGATCGCCTTCATCTGGCCCGCGATGAAACTGCGCTTGGTTCATTTTAGCCAGTAATGTGCCATCAACCTCTGCATCTTTATCTAATTTTAAATAACCCGTAATACCACACATTCTTCGTTTACCCTTTCTATAGCAGCTGGTCGTAGCATGCTAAATAGTCTTTCACCATGCGTTGTTCGTTGTATGAATTCAATACTTTTTCACGGGCTTGTTCACCGTGTTCTGTTGTTTTTTCAACATTATCTAGATAAAACGCCATCGCTTTTTCAAGCTCAACTGAGTTTTGTTTTTCTACTAGAATCCCTTCTTTATGCTGTTCAATGACTTGTGGAATACCACCTACTTCGGTTGCGATTATTGCGGTTGATGCCGACATTGCTTCTAAAATGGTCATTGGAATACCTTCAGCAATTGATGATAAAACAAACACATCAACCTGTGTTAATAACTGCGCAATATCGTCTCGCGCACCAAGAAAGTGTACCCGTTCATTGAGCTGATATTCTTGGGTTAATAACTCGAGTTCTTGACGAAGTGGGCCATCACCGATGATGGTCATTGACCATGCTTGTTCACCGTGATCTTGTTGCAGTAATTGGCAAGCTCGTAGCAAATTCTTGTGATCTTTAATCGGAGATAAACGAGCAATATTAGCAAAACGTATATGTTGGCTATGCTGTTTCGGTAAATTGAACAACTCGGTATTAATACCGTTGGCAATCAACTGCGTTTTCTTTGTTGAAATACCCACGGTGGTATTTAACCATTGAAACAACTCCTGGCTAACGGCTATATATCGATGAATGAATAAAGACATAAGCTTTCGCAAAACGTTATGTTTTTTGTTTAAACCTTGTGGATCATTTATATCTCGTCCGTGCTCTGCATGTATTCTGCCTTTCACGCCCGCTAACATCGCAATAGGATGATATTCAATCGTTGATAAATTATAACTATGTAAGATATCAGGCTTAATTTCTCTTAATAGCTGAAATAAGCGAAAGTGTAACTTCCAATCATTCCCAGCTTTTTTATGCAAGCAATAGACAGGGACTTGCTCATTAAGATCGCTTTGAGAGAAGTTATTCGCTGTTGTCAGTGAAATAATGACATGCTTAACATCGCTTTGTTGCTGCATTTGCCGAATACAATTAAGCATTACCCGTTCAAGCCCGCCAATGTCCAGCTGCAAAATTAAATGCGCTATCGTTTTTCTCGTACTCACAAATGCGGTTCCATCTTATTTTTCACCGCTGACAGTTTTTCAATAAGTAACGACTTTTCTTGGCTTGGCTCATTACTTGGTGCTAATGATACTGCGATAACATAACTGACGTGTGCCCCGCCAGTTAACGACGATATTACCTGATACAACTTGGTCCACATTGAAGACACGCTTGAATATTGACCAATAACATATTGATAAACATAACTGCGTGTTTTGCCCGATGTGTTACGTAATAGAACAAATTGCAGTTGCCCAAGTTCATTCTCTACTTCTTGCTGTTCAATGACAGTCCAGCGTTCTGCATCATGCAATTTATTAGTAAATGAAATCAATTCACCTTCGGTTTGTTTATTTGCATATTTTGCGACAAATACTTCAAAGTTTCCGTCAGTGATAAAAGAATGTGCAATCGGTTTTGAAAACGTGATCCCCCAGTTTGATTGCTTGACAAGCGCACCGTTTAACATCGGCTGAGGATTACTTGGTGTTTCAACCACCGGAATTTGTTTTAAAAGAAGCGCCGCAGTGATCATTACCACACTTGCACTGATGATACTGGTAACCCGATAATTCCCTGTTTGTGTGGGTAGTTCAGCGTTAGGTTTTTGCTCTTCATCAATAAACTTACCACCCACCCAAAACATCATCATGATAACAAAACCAAAAAACAGCCAACCGTACACTAAATGATCTGCTCCCGTTGCATATTTCATATCAGAATAATGGGCAATAGCAACGATTAGGTAAGCACGAATACCATTCGCCAAAATAGGTAAAATTAAGGCAAATAAGAAGAAAATGATTTGTTTTTTAAGCTTGGTATAGTTTAAGTAGGCAAATAAAGCACCTACGGCTGCAGATGCGATTAAATAGCGAATACCTGAGCATGCTACGGCAACTTCAAAAAGGCCTGACGGTGTTTGAATATATAATCCATCGCGAAAAACAGGCACCCCTGTTAACTGCAAGAAAAATACCGTAAACCATGCGGTGACATCTTGCAGCCACGGGATCAAATTTTCTCCCATTGGCACTAGGAACAATAAATAGATTAGCGGAAATTTATAAATGCGCGCTAGCTTGTTACCAATCACTAACCAGAAAATAGCCATTAAGGCGATAACTGCAGCTAGTTGACTCACAACATTGACATCAGCAACCGCTGCAATTAATCCTAACCCTACAGCGCCTAATAATACCACGAGTGCTTGCCAACTCGTACTTAACGGCACGGTTAATAAAGGCGTTCTATTACGCCATACTAACCACATGGCAATAGGTAAAATAAAGTACCCGTGTGCAAATGTATCAGAGCGGCGCCATATAGCTTCCATACCTATTAAGGCATCAGAAAATAGCCAGCCCCAACATAAAATCAGTAGACTAAAACCAAGCAAAACCTTCGCATTTCTACTTTGCATTTCTCTCGTCCTAATTACTTACCACTAAAATAGTCTGGCAAGTTTGCCAGTGTTGCTTGCCATGTAAAGTTATCAATTACCCACCGTCTATTCGCCGGTTGGGTTTTATCCGCTAAGAAATTTACACATGCATTAGTAAACTCAACAGGATCATCTGAAATCACTAAATGTTCATTACTTGGCGCGTTAATGCCTTCCATACCCATCGTGGTAGTAACAATAGGTTTATTTAACGACATCGCCTCTAATACTTTATTTTGAATTCCCCGAGCAATTTGCATTGGTGCAACTACACATGCTGATTGGGCAATAAACGGACGAATATCATGCACGCGCCCCGTTACAACGATTCCAGGTCGTTCCGCAAGTTTTTCAACTTCTGCTGATGGATTTCCACCCACAATGTAGAATAAACAGTCAGGAGCTTGTTGCTTAATATTCGGCCAAACATGTTCAGCAAACCACAGCACTGAATCAACGTTAGCCCAATAATCCATCGCCCCTGTAAAAGCAATAAAAGGGTGTTCAGGAATTGATTCATCAGCCATTTTAGCTTCTGGATCAAAAAACGATACATCTACGCCATTTAATACCCCATGGATTTTATGTTGCACCTGCTCTGGCTGTAAGCTTCTAAAAAGTGCAGCTTCGTCTGGCGAAACAAATAAGCTATGGGTAAATTTTTCAGTGATCTGTGCTTCATATTGAGCAAGCTTTTCATACTCACGCTGAAAAACCCACTTAGCAATTCCTGATTTTTTCTCCGCATATTGACGCCACTTATCAGAGTCTACGTCAACAAAGTCAATCACTCGTGTTGCTACGGAAAATTCATCGTCTTGGCAGTATTGCGCCATAGATGACGAATAGACAAAAATATTCTTAATGTTTTGCTGGTGAAAGGTACGGTTCACCCAATGCTTCATTTTGGTATCAGCATAATAAGGTAACGTAATAGCTTGGCCGGTAATAAAGGCTTTTAAACCTTTTATTTTTGACAAGGTTTTGTGTTGATCAATCGCACAGACATCAACACAATATTTATTCAGTGCTGATACATATTGCTTATCAAAAGGGTCATCAATGAAACAGCCTAAATAGACATCGTAGTGTTCACTTAACTTTTTCAAAATATTAAATGAGCGTATTTTATCGCCTTTATTCGGCGGATAAGGAATACGATGGCAAAGATAAAGTAACGGTTCCTTGTTCATATATGCTTATCCTAAGTATTTTGAAAGAAATGGTCCTAAAAATTGGCTGACCTTTAACGGCAACTTCTGCCAAAGGTTAATAAACAATTTATATTTAGGATTATTAGGGCTTAAATTAGGTAATTCTTTGGCATTAACTAAGTGGTAATAATAATGAAGTGGCTCTGGCTCCATACCCCAGTTTTTCTTATATTTATATGGGCCACTGTCATGTTTGCTACGGCCAAAGTCATACCATTGACTCCCCTTTTCTTCTTTAGCATGACACATTACCTGATAATACATGTAATCAGCGCTTTTTATTGCACGGGAAGCACTATTGCCACCACCGTAGTAAGGCAGCACTTGATCGTTAAAGTAAAAGTTCATGACAGCGTTTGAAGGATTACCTTCAGCATCATTCACCACAAGTATGTCGGCATTTTGAGAAAATTCATTCATTAAATTTTCAAAATACTGTTTACTGAAAATCGGCGTACCTAAATTACGATAGCTTTCTGAGAGTAATTGATAAAATTGTTCAACATCATGCGTAACTTGATGCTTTAGCTCATTTTTTAACGAGTGTCTAATAACAGCACGTTGCTTTTTCTTTACTTTAGCAAGTATTTGTTCGCTATCTTCTGCTAATTCACAACCAAAAGTGCTGTGCACTTGTTTAAGCAGTAAACCATTATTTTGAGCATGTCGGTAACGTAATTCGAGGTAATCAACCTCGAGCGATTCACTTAACGTTTTAGCGTGTGATTCTAATTCTCGAACTACATCATCGTTATCAGCTATAGCACCGCCATAAACACAGAATGGCGTTGAAATAAGCGCATGACCAAACAACGCACTTTTCACCTCTACTAATGGTAATACCCCTAAAACTTGATCACCATCTTCTGCCATTATGTAATAGCACGAATGACCAAAACTTTTTGAAATGACCGACATCCAGCCAGACAAATGAAAAAAAGAGCCTTGTTTATGAGTTCTTACGTAGTTATCCCAACGGGTAAAATCTTGTTCTGTTATTGTTATTACGCGTGCAACCAATTTTCAATCCTCGTTATTGAGTGCGATTTCCTTTTAAATAAACATTTTCCATGGTGTCCCACTGGTAGTCTTGTAAAAGGCGCTCAACTTTACCTGCCATACGTGACAAATTGATGTAATGCCTTATTTTCGACTTTAACGATGCTCCTGCCACTTTAGGCTGCTGTGCATCTATTTCCCAAGGGTGAAAATAAAAACTATAAGGTTGTTGTTCTATCGATAAATACTTTTCAATGCGTTTTTTCGACATCCAATATGGATAGAGCCTAAAATAACCACCGCCACCAATACCTGTATTGGTACCATTATGTCGAATAGTCGGAATAGGAATTTCAGTTATACCTTCCGGTCGCTGATAGATAAACCTTGGCCAATCAGGTACCCCATACAAATCATGTTCTATTGGATAAGTGCTTGAACTATATTCAAAGCCAAGTTCTACTAATATATCGTAAACCCAGGTGTTTTGGTCTTTCACAGAAAAGCTTGGCGCACGATAGCCTTTAATGGCAGTACCTGAGATATCTTCTAAGGCTTTTTTTGAACGATCAACGTCTTGAAAGAATTCTTCTTTTGTCATTTCTAATGCACGTTTATGCGCATATCCGTGACTTGCTAGTTCGTGGCCTTGTGCAACAATTTCTTTAATAAGGTTGGGGCACTGTTCTGCCACCCAACCTAAGGTAAAAAAGGTAGATTTCGCATCGTACTTGGCAAATAATTCAAGCAATTTAAAGGTGTTTTCTTCAACCCGCATTTCATATTGCGACCAGTTATCTTTTGTAATGATGTTTTCAAAAGCAGAGACATGAAAATAGTCTTCTACATCAACCGTCATGGCATTTACTTTGTTATATTGAATCAAAATTAACGGCCTTTTCCAAACAACACTATTTCAACAGTGCGGATCAAAATTAATAAATCTAACATGAAGCTACGGTGCTTGATGTAGTAAAGATCGTATTTCAGCTTTTCTAACGAATCTTCTTCGGTAGAGCCATAAGGGTACTTTAATTGTGCCCAACCCGTTAACCCTGGCTTTACGTTATGACGCTCGTTATAGTAAGGAATGGTTTTAATCAGCTGCTGTACAAACTCTGGACGCTCAGGACGAGGACCAACAAAACCCATATCACCACGCATTACATTATATATTTGTGGTAATTCATCAATACGATATTTGCGTATAAACTTACCTATTCGTGTGGTTCTATCGTCATTTTCTGATGCCATTTGGGCACCATTTTTTTCAGCATCTATACGCATGCTTCTAAATTTGTAAATTTTGAATGCTTGCCCATCTAAACCGACTCGCTCTTGAAAATAAAATACAGGTGCTTTGAACCCTTCATCAAGTTTGATTAACAATGTTGTGATCAACATAACGGGCCAAGTGATCAAAAAGAGAACAAATGCGATACTGGCATTAAACACCCAATCTAACGTATTCCGTAAATGGTTGCTGCTAGCAAAGCCATTGGAATATATCACCCAACTTGGATAAATTAAATTTACCGCTATTTGCCCAGTTTCACGTTCAATAAAATCTAAAATTTCTGTGACTTCAATACCGCGAATTTTACAGGCAAAAAGTTCATCAACGGGCAGGTTATCGCGGCGCTCATCACTAGCAACCACTATTTCATCAATTTCATGCTCTATAGCATAGGTGACTAACGCACCATCGAGTTCGATACGATTTTCATTCACGATACCGTTTACATCAGCATCACCATTCATGACCAAAAAGCCATGCATAGAAAAACCTTGCCTGTCTACATCACGGCGCATACGCTTTTCAATAATAGAGGCTCTTTCACCTGCACCAAGTACTAACACTTTGCGCTTATTTAGACCAAAAAAGTCTATCTTTAAAGTGTAATAACGGAAAATACAGCTAAAAATAAAACTAATAATAGAAGCTATTGCTAATAGTTCAGTGGCTATACCGCCATTAGGATAAAAAGGGTTAAGCAAGGTAACAACAAAAAAGCCAATGGCGACTGACATTAATATGCGTCTAACTAAACCACGAAAGCTTTCCCGTAATTTGGTGTTATAAAGCCCTAATGCGAGAAAGGAAAGTTGGATAACTAATGCATACACAATGGCATAAATAAACATGACATTACTTTCTAACGTATAGTGACTAACGATAGAAAAATACTGGTTTAGCGTATAAGCACTGAGAAAAGCACCAGCAAAAAGTATTAGTTCAATAATAACTAATGATTTACTTCCCGTTGATAAATTACGAAAATTACTATTAGACATAAAGTAAAAACAATCCCTGAAAAAAGCGCTTTAAATAGCTAAAAATATCTGTGTTTTTTGTTATTCACAATGTAATTTCTTTTGCATTAAAATCAACAAATACAATAGAAGACGAGAATATACCAAAATTCATTATTTTATGACAGATGTTAAAATTAAATTTACAGTCTGTAAAAAGTGTAAAAAATCTGTTAGCTTATCAATTAACTTAAGTAACGACTAACCCTAACTCAAGGTTGAAGCCATGGAAAACAAAACCTTCGTGAAAATAAAAGCAATATTAGTATTAAGTGCGATGTATATTTTAAATGGATGTAGCTCTACTTCGCTCCCTCCTGCAACATTACATCAATCTGAAACAAGAGATGTAGCCTCTTATAAATATCTTATAGGTTCAGGTGATGTTCTAAACATTTTTGTTTGGCGTAACCCTGAAGTTTCAGGATCATTTGTAGTAAGACCAGACGGTATGATCACGACATCGTTAGTGGAAGACATTCCAGTATCGGGTAAAACGCCAACTGAACTGGCCCGTTCTATCGAAGAAATTCTTTCAACTTATTTGAGAGATCCCGTTGTTACTGTCACTGTAAACAATTTTGTTGGACCATTTAGCGAACAAATTCGTGTCATTGGTGAAGCAACGCAGCCGCAATCGGTTAACTATAAAAAGAATATGACCTTACTTGATGTCATGATTCAAGTGGGCGGTTTAACTGAGTTTGCAGACGGAAACGATGCAAAACTAGTACGCATTGAAAGCGGTCAACAAAAACAGTATCGAATTCAAATTGAAGACTTAATTAAGAATGGTGAAATATCAGCGAATGTTGATGTATTGCCCGGCGATATTATTGTCATCCCTGAAACCTGGTTTTAACTGAACCGTTTTTGATAATTAGTTACCTGTTGTACAGAGGTCAGGAATGCAAGAAATTATAGAACAAGCCTTAGATTACTTAAAAGGAATTTGGCTAAAGCGTCGTTATATTATTGTAGCGACTTGGATGATATGCCCTGTCGCATGGGTAGTTATCTCTCAAATGGATGATGTTTACGAATCTGAGGCAAAAGTCTATGCAGATACACAATCTATTTTAGGACCACTTTTACGTGGATTAACCGTACAAACTGATCCAGATAAGCAAATATCTTACATGGTAAGAACCTTGCTTTCTCGAGAAAACCTCGAGCGTATCACACGTATGACTGATTTAGATGTGCAAGTACAAACTTCTGATGAATATGAAGCACTTATAAACACATTAAAAAATGGTATAGAAATCAGAAAAGCCGGACGTGAAAACTATTTTACTATCTCGTATCAAGATAAAGACCCAGAGATGGCAAAAAGTGTTGTGCAATCAGCGTTAACGGTTTTTATTGAAAATACCCTAGGTGAGAATCGAAGCGAATCTGATACCGCACAAAAGTTCTTAGATACCCAAATAAAAGAATATGAAAATCGATTGTTAGCCGATGAAGCTAAACTGACAGAGTTCAAACAAAAATATAGTGAAGTGTTACCCAACCAATTTGGCGGGTATTACAGTAAATTGAATAACGCTAAGGAAAGCCTTAAATCGATTGAGCTCATTCTTTCTGAAACTCAATCTCAGCTTAAAAACGCAGTAGCTCAGCTAGGTAGTAATAAGGCTGACTCTACTGATCGTTCTAACGCAGTTGTTGATTCGAATACCGTAAACACAAGCTATGATGACCGTATAGTTGAACTTGAGTCTATGTTAGATTCATTGTTACTCAAATATACTGAGCAACATCCAGACGTTAAAGAAGTGCAAAATCGTCTAGCTCATTTAAACAAGCAACGCAAAAAAGAAATAGATGAATATTTAACGGCACGTAGTGACTCTTCTTCGCTGTCATTATCGCAAAACCCCGTTATTCAAAATCTGCAAATACAGATTAATCAGTTAGAAAATCAAATTGCTTCAATTAAAGTGCGCCGTGATAATTACGCACAAGAAGTAAAAGATTTAGAAAATAAAATACATATTCTTCCTGAGATTGAAGCTCAACTAACGGGTTTAAATCGTGGCTATGAAATCACTAAAACTAAGTACGAAGAGTTATTAAAACGGAAAGAAACGGCACAGTTAGCTAAACAAGCTGATGAAACCACCAGTAAAATAAACTTTCGTGTGATTGACCAGCCAAGAGCTCCAAAAGATCCTAGTGGGCCACCTCGCATTCTGTTTTTAATTGGTAGTACAATTTTAGCCTTTGGTGTTGGTTTAGGACTATCTTTATTAGTCAGTCAAATAAACCCTGTAGTCACTTCACGTAATCAAGTAACCCGTGAAACAGGCATTCCTGTTTTCGGTATTGTTTCTGCAACAGAAAACTTAGGCTTACAAAAATGGAATAAGAAGAAAACATTAATTTTTATTGCTTCTAACTCAGTATTGGTTTGTTTATTAATACTTTTCATCTTATATGCGATGTTTCCTGAGCAAATTCAGGCTCCGTTAAAAGGAATGCTATAACATGAGTACCATAGAAAAAGCACTTGCGAAGAAAAAAGACAAAGCACTTGATAATAACACTCAAGATATTGCCAATGAGCAGGTTGAAGCTGAAAAAAAACCAGTTGATAAAGCAGCACCGAAGAACTTATCAACGACCAACATATTAAATATAGATAAAAGCGGTCTTACGACCAAAGGTTATTTAATTGATACTGGCGCACGTAAAAGTATTAAAGATGAGTTTCGTCAGATAAAACGTAAGCTATTAAACAATGCTTTTGGTGTAGCTTCTAAAATGCTGAATCACCCTAATCTGGTTATGATTAGTAGTGCTAAACCGAATGAAGGTAAAACTTTTGTCGCCATTAATTTAGCGTTAAGCATAGCATTAGAACAAGATAAAACTGTATTACTTGTAGATGCAGACGTACTACGCCCAAGTATCAATAGAGAGTTAGGTGTAGAACAAACAGAAGGACTAATAGAGTTTTTATTAGACCCTGATAAAGACGTTAGTGAAGTAATTTTTAATACTAATATCGACAAGCTAAAAATCATTCCTGCAGGTAATCCACATCATTTATCAAATGAATTACTTGCCAGTGAAAAAATGGCAGCATTAGCGAATGAATTAGCAAATCGCTACCCTGATCGAGTCGTTATTTTTGATTGCCCACCACTTGTTGGTGTTACTGAAACCTTAGTACTTGCTAATCTCATGGGGCAAGCATTAATTGTTGTAGAAGAATCTAAAACTAGCATTGCTAACATTAAAGAAGCAACTGAATCGCTTAATGAAGATTTAGCGGTAGGTCTAGTACTCAATAAAGCAATAAGATCTCATAAGGATTTGTATGGCTATTATGGCTACGGATACGGTGAAAAAGAATAAGCTCGCCGTTGCGATAACCCTTTGCCTTGCTGCACTTCCTAGTGTTGCAGGTGATTGGCAGTTTACGCCAACATTATCGCTTGATGAAACATACTCAGACAATGTAGAGCTTAACCAAACAAATGAAATATCGAGTTTAGTTAGCCAAGCTGCGGTGTCTCTAAATTCAACGTATAAAACGCGATTATTGAATTTTGATTTTCAATCAACTAGTACAAATGTTTGGTATAGCCATGATCATGACTTAGATGACGACTTTCATTCACTTAGTTCAAATGTAAACCTAAGATTGGGAGCAAGTGGTTTTAGCGTTTTTGGTAGTGCAAGCATCAAAAATCAAGCACAAAATGGCGCGAGAAACTCCTTAGCAGACATTGTTTCTGGTGATGTTGTTCAAGTTGAGCGCTATAGTGCAGGTATTAATTACGACGTCAATAATAGCGACTTTTCATTAAGTAGCTCTCTTGCAGCTAATACGAGCGAAACAGAAGATCGCATAGGTGAAAGGGATGGTTTTTCTGGCAATATCATTACGTCGAATGGTTCTTCTGCACGTCATATTTTTTGGAATGCTAATGGCAGCTATCAAGAGCAAGAAAATAATGACCTTACTAGCCGTATTTACCAAACCGAGATAAAGATTGGTTATATTACCGGCTGGAAGTTCAACCCTTTTATTCGCTATTACGACGAAGATAATAAAGGAAGTTTAAACCAAGGTAGAACTAACGAATCAAATTCAATTGGTGCAGGTTTTCGTTGGGAAGCGACCCCAAGATTAAACATCGACCTTTCATATAATACCCCCATTGGTGATGACCTCGATATTGATGGTAACGAACAAGAAGAATATGTAGATGCTAACATTAATTGGCAGCCGAGCATTAGAACACAATTATCAGCCAATTATTCACAACGCTTTTATGGTGATAGTTACGGGCTTAATTTAACCCATAGCAACCGTCGATTAACCAACACAATAAGTTACCAAGAACAATTACAAAGTTTCACTCGTGATAACTATAATCTTATTAACTTAGGCTTTTTTTGGTGCCCAGAAGGCGATAACACCGAGATAGCTAATTGTTACTTACCAGGAAGTGGTGATATTTCTTTCGATGACTATCAACTCGTTAATGTATCTGATTACGAATTAATTGAAGATAACGTTTTTTCCTTAAATAAAGGTGGAAGTTGGCAGTCAACATTAGCATTGCCGCGAACCACTTTTAATTTTTCATTACGTGCAAATGAGAGAGAAAATTTAGAAACAAGCGACATTGACGAAATGTTGTCGACATCTTTTGAAGTATCTAGAAAAATTGGTGGACGTTCTACAGTAAAGTTTGTGGCTTCTTATACTGAGCGTAAATTCCAAGTAAATACTGATAACGAGCGTGAAGATAGATACAGAACAATCACCCTAGGGTATAATAAGTCACTCAATAAAACGTTAAATTTATCGGTGGACTTACGACATTTAAATCGTAGCTCTACATCCCAGTTTAATTATGAAGAAGGTCGAGTGACCTTAAAAATCACCAAGGATTTTTAACAACCATGTACGAAAGTCATTATGGGTTTACGGAAAAGCCCTTTCAGTTAAGCCCTGATCCGCGTTTTTTCTTTGCTTCAAATCATCATCAGCGCGCATTGTCATATTTACAATATGGCTTAGATCAAGGTGAGGGCTTTATTGTGATCACTGGTCCCATTGGCACTGGAAAAACGACTATTGCTCGAAACTTATTAAATCAGCTTGGTGATGAAAGTATTGTTGCTGCGCAGTTAGTGACGACAAAATTAGATCCTCACGAATTACTTGCCCTTGTGGTATCTGAATTTCAGATTAAAGCAAAAGGCGATACTAAAGCAGATTTAATACAAGCAATTGAAGAATTTCTTATTTCATTGAATAAACAAGGTAAACGCGCACTACTAATAGTTGATGAAGCACAAAATTTGCCCTCAGAAACTGTTGAAGAACTACGAATGTTATCTAATTTTCAATTAGATAATAAACCCCTAATTCAAAGTTTTTTATTGGGCCAAGAGGAATTAAAACCTATTATTCAAGCGCCTAATATGGAGCAATTTAGGCAACGCATCATCGCTTCTGCACATTTAAGACCATTATCCGTAGAAGAAGTTAAAGAATATATTAACCATCGTATTCACCAAGCAGGCTGTGAACGAGATGATGTTTTCTCTGATGATGCCTTTGAACTTATCCATGAAAAAACCCTTGGTGTTCCCCGTAAAATAAACATTTTTGTTGATCGGTTATTATTATTTGGCTTCCTAGAAGAACTTGAGATTATCAACTCTGCAGCTATTTTAGCGGTCGCAGAAGAAATGGACGTAGAGCTCACAGGTTCACTAAACAATAAAACCCTTACCAGCCAAGAGCCAAATAAACAGGTTGTAGTAAATTCAACAGAAAATGTTGAAAACATAAAAGAAGTGCTTAGAGATGTTGAAGAAATTTTAGAGTCTTCAATCAAGCAAAAAGTAAAAATGGCCCGTTATGTCGATAAACTGTTAAAGCATAAAAGCAAACAATATGCTGAAACAAATACCTCTGAAGAGAAGTAATTAATATAAAATAAGCAGTTGTAGATTTTTAACTATTTTAATACTGCTTTTTTTAATCCACATTAAGGCAAAACTACATTGAGAAGAGATATACAGTTTTTACGGGGCATTGCTGTTCTTTTCGTGGTCCTTTATCACAGCAATATTGGTATTTTAAGTCAAGGTTACCTTGGTGTTGATATATTTTTCGTACTTTCTGGCTTTTTAATCACGTCATTAATTTTAAAACAGTTAGAGAAAGAAGAATTTTCATTTTCAACATTCTATTTAAG
The DNA here is from genome assembly GCF_030546745.1 of Thalassotalea sp. 1_MG-2023. GTDB lineage: Bacteria > Pseudomonadota > Gammaproteobacteria > Enterobacterales > Alteromonadaceae > Thalassotalea_C. The sequence goes on along the minus strand of NZ_JAUOPD010000001.1, from coordinate 124,429 downwards.
GCGGGCAAAAAGACTATTACCTGCACTATATAGCACGCTACTTTTCACGTCTTTATTAGCGTTAGCCATATTAACACATCAACAGTGGCTCGATTTCCTTCAGCAGTTAGTTGGCGCTCTAACTTTCAGTGCAAATATGGTTTTACCGACCCAAACAGGATATTTTGAAAGTACCTCAGAAGGTAAACCTTTATTACATATTTGGTCATTATCTTTAGAGGAACAATATTACTTCCTACTACCCATAACTCTATTTCTAATACCCAAAAAATTGCGGTTATTCGGCTTGTTTGCACTCTTTATCGGTAGCCTTTATTGGTGTCTAACTTGGGTTTATAAAGGGGATGGAGCAACTCCTATACTATGGCGGTTAGCCGACACGTCTAAATCTGAATGGGCGTTTTATCTCCTTTTTACTAGAGCCTGGGAATTATTAGCAGGTTCTTTATGTGCATGGTTTGTACTCAATAAATCAACTATACGCCCGCACGCTATAGTGAAGTTTGCATGCTTGCTTATAATTTTTATCATTTGCACAATCAATATAAACAATGAACACCCAAGTCTAGAATCATTCATTATTGTCATAGCAACGTCATTGATTTTACTCGGTGATAAAGAATGGTTGCCAAACCTTAAGGTTTTTAAATCTATTGAAAAAATTGGGGATTGGTCATACTCAATCTATCTCGTTCATTGGCCGTTATTTGCATTTGCGTACCTAAGTTATGTTGGTCATGTTCCATTATCGACGAAAATATTACTTATTTTTATATCGTTAATCCTAGGTTATGCTCAGTTTTTATTCATAGAAACACCATTTCGATTAGGTCGCTTTAAAAATAATTTTACTACTTGGAAAATGACGTCAATAACAACGGCATTTTTGTTAACTATTCCTTTACTCGCTGGCGTAGTTAGCTCTACAACGATTGACGAATACGCACATATAAAGCGCAATAATTACGGTCTATCTCAATCATGCAATGGTTCTTTTGAACAAGATGGTACCTTAAAAGACACATGTATATCAGGTAAACCAACCATGGCTATTTGGGGTGACAGTTACGCTATGCATCTGGTGCCTGGACTTGCTGTAAATAATAAAAACTTTGTACAGCTAACAAAAAGCATGTGCGGTCCAATATCAGGAATAGCGCCAATTAAAGGTAACTATGATTCTATTTGGGCAAAAGAATGTCTTTATTTTAATGAGCAAGCGCTTAACAACATACTTAATAATAAGGATATTTCGCATGTTGTGCTTAGCTCAACTTTGATTACTTATTTAGATTTTGAGAACGGCCATTATCAAACCATTGATGGCGCTATTACAGCTGATTTAACACTTTTTCTTAAAAGCTTCAATACTACCCTTCGTACATTACAGGCTCATGGAAAAACAACTGTAATTATCTCCCCCCCCCCAAATCAGGGTTTGATATTGGTGAATGTTTAGAAAGAAAGTATGGTGGAGCTCTTTTATTACGAGATTCATGCGAAATCGACTTTAATGAATATTCATCCCATCAAAAACTAGTTAATGAAGTACTCCAGACTATTGAAAGTCAATCTACCGTTATTTGGCTAAAAGATTATTTATGTGAAGGTAAAACATGTCGCGTAGATAACAACGGAACATTTTTATATCGTGACGCTGGCCACCTATCGGTAGATGGTTCAATCCTCTTATTAAAGAATATAGACATTAGTACCTACCAATAAATGTTAAAGTTCCATCTAGACTCAGGGAATCTGTATATATTTACCTAGATACTTATAGCTTTAATAAATTCAAAAATTTAAATCATTGCAGCGGCTCATTTGAACCACTCTGATCCAACTCATGATTAAAGTTTGTTTTTAATAAAAATTTCTCATTTCCACCAAAAGTAATAACATTCAGCGCTCTAAAGACCTTTGCTTTATCTAATTAAGCCTTTTAATAGCTAAACACGTTTCTTTATAAACTCTACCCAACTTATCAATATATTACCGTCACGATTGTTTCAATTAACTGAAATATTACTGTCACAAACTCCTAATAAAATGTGCATCAAATAATTGGTCTAGACCAGAATAGGTTTAGTGAATACATATCATAAAAACTTTAGGGATTAACATGACAAAACTTACACCAATTGCAGCTAGTTTACTTGCCTGCTTTAGTTTAAGTGCTTTTGCCGATGGTTCTGTTTCTGGAACTGTCATGGATAAAACAGGTACTTTATCAGGTGCTAAAATTACATTAATTGGCGGGGATGGCAAAGCAGCAACTAACAATCAGGGGCAATTTACCTTAAACCGTTTACCCGCTGGTGAGCATAAAATTCGTGTTGACTACTTAGGTTACCCTTCTGCTGAATTCGGTATCCATGTGATTGATGATAAGTTAACTCAATTAGGTAACTTGACTTTAAATGTCGATAAAAACACACTCGAAGAAGTAGTTGCCGTTGGCTACATGCGCCGTGGCCAAATGAAAGCAATGAACATGCAAAAAGAGTCAGACAACATTAAAAACGTAATGTCTGCTGATGGTATTGGAAAATTACCTGACCGAAATGCAGCTGAAGCGGTACAGCGTATGCCCGGCGTATCGATTGAACGTGACCAAGGTGAAGGGCGTTTTGTTGCCGTTCGTGGCCTTCCTGCTCAATGGAACTCAACATCTATTAACGGTGATCGCTTGCCGACAGCAGAAGAGGAAACAACAAGTCGTGCAGTAGCATTTGATTTTTTCCCCACTGACATGATTGAACTGGTAGAAGTATCAAAAGCCATAACACCGGATATGGAAGGCGATGCTATAGGCGGCAATATTAATTTCACTACGCGTCGTGCTCCTGATGAACAGCTACTTTCAGTAAACATTGGGGTTGGTGATTCAGAAAAAGCCGAAGGTGGTAGCCACTCGTTCAATGTACTTTATGGTGATCGTTCAGATGACGGAAAATTTGGCTTTTTAGTCAATGCTACGGCCTGGGAACGAGATTGGGCGACAGACAATTACGAACCTAGACGTGAAATAGATGAAGATGGTGTGGCCGGTATTCACCGATTAGAGCTTAGAGATTATACCGGTACTCGTGCAACGTACGGTTTGAATTTAGCCGGCGAATACCTGTTAGATAGCGGCCTTGTTTATGCTAAAGCAATGTACGGCACTTTATCTGATGAAGAAACCCACTATAAACACCGTGTCCGTTACAACAAAAATCGTGTTGAACTTCAACATATTTACGATGAACTTATTACCGAAATGCGAGGATTTGAAGTAGGTGGTGAGCATGATTTTAATATCGACACACGTCTCGAATGGAAATTAAGCACCTACGAAAATAAATTTGAATACGGTGATATACCAAACGCCGAAGATAACGCTTACTACGTTGTTAAATTTAAACAAAACGTAGATTTTGATGGTGATGTAGGCGTCAGGAATGGTGTTGATACAGGCAGCGGATTAATTTATAACGAGATAGATGGCGGTACTGATCCTGCTTTAGACATTGGTATGCATTTACCTAGTGATTGGGTAATGGATCCAACACAAGCCGTGTTGGCAGATGTAGAGCTTTACGGCATTGACATCAAAGAACGAGATAAAATTGTTGCTCAATTTGATATTTATCATCAGGCCAGTGAACAACTCGAAATCAAAGCTGGGGCGAAATACCGAAGTAAAGAACGTAACGCGAACTTTTATGACAAGTTTTATGGTTGGAATGAAGCAGAATATGGTGCAACGCCAACACTAGCAGAAGTCGCCGATGAACTAGGGGTAAGCCTTACTAACCAGCCTGGTCGCTCTGATTATTTAAATAATTTTAACATTGATTATCAACAGCACTTTTCGCAGGTGATTCCTGTAAAAGACCTTAAACGTTGGTGGGTTGATAACAAGCACAAACTTACATTTTTATCAGGCGATTCTGAAATTGTTGAAAATGGTGGTGGTTTAAGCCGAAATTTTGATCTGGAAGAAACCCACACTTCTTTCTATGGTATGGCTACATATAAGCCTTCAAATCAATGGACAGTCTTAGGTGGGATAAGAGCAACGCAAACTAAAACCGATGTTAACGGTTATGTTGCGGTTCAAAATGATGACGGCACTTCAGTCGAGCAAGAAAAAGGGGGGAAAGATTATTGGTCGGTATTGCCATCTCTACACATTACTTATCATCAAAGTGACTTAAGCAATATTCGATTAGCATTAACACGTAGTTTTTCACGTCCTGATTTTGGCCAACTTTCGCCAGGAGCAACCTATCTGGAAATGGAAAATCAGCTCAAGTCTGGTAACCCTGACTTAGATCCAACCTATGCGAACAACTTAGATTTAATGTATGAATATTATTTTGATGATGCTGGTGTGATTACCTTGGGTTATTTCTATAAACAAATTATTGACCCTGTGTTTTCACAAAGTTATCAAGGAACATATCGTGGTCAATCAGTGACCGTTAAAAGTCCACTAAATGGTGATGATGCATGGTTACATGGTATTGAATTTGCCACAAATTCAAGCTTAGGTTTCATTGATGATTCACTTGATAATTTTGGCCTTTCATTCAACTTTACCCTGATGGATTCTGAAATGGAGATCCCCGGTCGTGAAGATAACGTTAAAATATCACGACAAGCAGATATGCTGTATAACCTTGCAGTTTATTACGATAATGGAGATTTTGCCGCACGTGTAGCAGTGAACCATAAAGGCGAATACATAGAAGACCATGGCAGTAATACCAGCTTAGACACATACTACGGTGATTACACCAGTGTTGATGCTACTGCCTCATACAACATTTCAGACAATGCCATGATTTATCTAGAACTCAATAACTTAACCGATGAACCGTTACAATATTTTACCGGTTCAGAGCAGCGACCAAATCAAATTGAGTACTACGGTATTCGTGGCCAAATCGGCATTAAGTACGACTTCTTTTAATGTGATTGTCACCTGTGGAGAGTACTCTCCACATTAATGTGCCACCTGAACACCTCAGGTGGTTCTATTCAATATTACAGGTAAGTGATCAATGTCTGCTGTACATAATTATCTTCAACGCTGCCATACTCTGTTATTCGTAATTTATGCTTCTTCAGCAGCATTCATGACTTACTTTTGCATGTATGCCTTTCGTAAGCCTTTTTCAGTTGCTACCTACCAAGAAAGCGGCGATATTTTTGGCGAATTAGATTTCAAAGTCGCGATCGTTCTAGCGCAAGTACTAGGGTATATGTTATCTAAATTCATTGGCATAAAAGTGATATCCGAACTGCCAGCCGCGCGACGTGCCTATATGTTATTGAGCTTAGTGATGCTAGCACAATGTGCGCTCATTTTATTTGCGGTGGTACCAGAACCTTGGAAGCCCTTAATGATGTTTGCAAATGGTATACCACTGGGCATGATTTGGGGGATTGTTTTTAGCTTTTTAGAAGGACGAAAAACCTCTGAAATACTCGGCGCCTTTCTCAGTGTTACCTTCATTGTTGCATCGGGTTTAGTTCGAACGGTTGGACAATGGTTATTAACGGATTTACAAGTAACTGAATACTGGATGCCAGCAGCTACAGGTGCGTTATTTATAATTCCTTTATTTATCTCAGTGTATTTTCTTGCACAAACACCGGCACCTTCGGCAAGTGATAAACTCGCTCGTCAAGCCAGGCAGCCAATGACAGGAAAACAGCGTTGGCAGTTTTTTACACAATACGCCCCTGGTATTTTACTACTAATTTTCAGCTTTTTATTATTCACTGGACTACGAGATTTTCGCGATAATTTTTCTGCTGAAATTTGGTATGCGCTTGGGTATGGAGAAGAGCCTGCCATATTTACTTACGCAGGTATACGAATTGCAGGAGTAGTCTTAGTGGTGTTAGCTACCATGGTATTAGTGAAAGACAATCGCAAGGCTTTTCTCACCAATCATGGCTTTATTTGCTTTGGTTGCTTGTTACTAGGCGCCACTACTTTTGCTTTTCAACAGCAGTGGATCGATGGAAAAAGTTGGATGGTATGGTTAGGCGCAGGCTTATATATTGCCTATATTCCCTATAATTGTTTTCTATTCGACCGCATGATTTCTGCAGTGGGTTCTACTGCCAATGCAGGGTTTCTGATTTATTTAGCAGACTCTGCCGGATACGTTGGCAGTGTTGGCATGTTGCTTTACCGCACCTTTGCAACGCCAGAAATAAGTTGGTTACAATTTTTTATTTTTTTGTGTTACTTCGTTGCCTGTGCAGGTGCATTGTTAGTTATCACTTCATTAATCTATTTTTCATTTCGTTTACGCAAACACAACGCCAAAAAAACAGTGGATGTTGTCATACAGAGCAATGCAAACCATTACTCAGTCAACTCAAATGCGTAAATACACATTTAAAAAGAGGAACAAAAAATGTCTAAGATAGAAGCCGTAGTATTAGATTGGGCTGGCACCGTAGTTGATTATGGTTCAGTTGCACCAACAACCATATTTGTTGAAGCCTTTAAACAAGCGTTTAATTTTGAGGTGTCACTTGACGAAGCTCGTGTGCCGATGGGCATGGGGAAATGGGATCATATTAAAGCCTTAGGCCAACTTTCCAGTGTAGATGCGCGATGGAAAAAGCAATTCGGTCAATCAATGACAGATACCGTTGTTGATGACATTTATCAAACATTTATGCCCCTACAAAAAGCAAAAGTAGCTGATCATGCACAACCTATCGCTGGCGCTTTACGCACAATTGAATGGTTAAAAGCGCACGATATCAAAGTGGGTTCTTGCTCTGGTTACCCACGTGAAGTAATGGAAATATTAGTACCCGTAGCAGCCGATTATGGCTATCAACCTGATGCATGGGTAGCAAGTGACGATCTACCCGCAGGCTCTCGACCTGGCCCATGGATGGCATTACAGAATGTTATTGAGCTAGGCGTAACAGATGTAGCAAACTGTATTAAGTTCGATGATTCTGCGCCAGGTATTACAGAAGGACTAACCGCAGGTATGTGGACTGTAGGACTTGCGTTAACAGGCAATGCCGTAGGTCTTACAGAATCAGAGTGGCAAACATTATCAATTTCAGAACAAGCTGCTTTAAAGCAAAAAGCTTATGATACGTTGTATCAAGCTGGCGCACATTATGTGGTCGATTCTTTAGCTGACGCCATTCCAGTTATTCAAAAAATTACTGCAGCAAGAGTTAGGCATTTACGCCCTTAACATAGCAAAATTAATAGGCGGAAAGCGTGAGCAATCAACACCAAGCATTTTGGTTTAATGATGCATTATCATCATGTAAAATACCTAATATACCTATTTTACAAGGAAAAATTACAGCTAATGTATGTATTATAGGTGGTGGCTATACGGGGTTGTGGACAGCTATAAAAATCAAACAGCAAAACCCTACTCTAAAGGTTGTTATTGTTGAAAAAGGGATATGCGGACAAGGTGCATCTGGCCGAAATGGTGGTTGTATGCTGACTTTTTCAACTAAATTTGCTTCATTAATACAATTATTTGGTATTAATGAAGCAAAGCGCTTGGTTCAAGCTTCAGAACAAGCAGTGTTTGATATTGCAGATTTTTGTAAACAGCACCATATTTATGCAGATATACGAACTGATGGTGCCATTTATACTGCAACAAATTCAGCACAACAATCAATAGTGACACAACCAATTCCTCTACTAAAAGCCCATAATATAAACCGATGGCAACAGAAAACAAAAGACTACTTATCCCAAGTAACAGGATCAAAACATGCCATTAGTGGCATTGAATCGCCTGCTGCAGGTAGCCTTCATCCGGGGAAACTTGTATTAGGGCTTGTTAAACATGCCTTATCGATGGGTATTACCATATATCAACAAAGCCCTTATCTATCGCATAAAGCAATAGATCAGAACATTCACGTGGAAACGGCTCAAGGGGAAATAAAATCTGAAAAATTAGTGTTTGCTGTTAATGCTTGGATGGGACAATTATTTAAAGACTTTAATCGTTACTACACCTTAGTATCTTCTGATATGGTGATCACCAAACCCATGCCTAAATTATTAGCAAACGTGGGACTAGACCATGGTAAAGCGATCGCAGATTCACGTATTTTTGTTCATTATTACCGAAGCACGCCAGATGGCCGTTTAATGTTAGGTAAAGGAGGGAACCTCTTTGCATTTAACAACCGAATGTTGCCGGCGTTTGATCAACCAAGCTGTTACCAACAACAATTAACGAATGCATTTAAACAGTTTTTCCCTAGCTTGCCTTGTGATTTCACCACAAGTTGGGCTGGCGCATCTGATCGATCAACCACAGGGTTACCTTTTTTTGGCAGACTGGCTGGTCAAGAAAATGTTTATTATGGTTTAGGGTATTCAGGTAATGGCGTTGTGCAAAGTTACCTTGGCGGCAATATTTTATCTTCTATGGTATTGGGCATCGATAATGAATGGACCCGCTCACCGATGGCTAAAGGTCCTATTTCTAAATTTCCACCAGAACCCATCCGTTACCTTGGAGCACAATTAGTCAAGCGCTCGATCATGCGTAAAGAGCAAGCAGAAGCGCAAGAACATCAGCCTAAGTGGTTTGATATTCAATTAGCTAAGTTCGCTGCAGCTGCAGGCAAAGCTGATAAATAGGGGCAAATGATGAACGAGCTTAAAATAATGTCGACTATTCGCGACATTGAACAATTATTCATTGAATATGGGCATTTACATTATGGGGAACAATGTAGTCAACTTATCCATGCGATAAGTTGTGCATGGCATGCACAGCAAGATAATGCCAGTATCACTTTAATCATCGCAGCACTACTGCATGACATTGGTCATTTTATCGCAGATAAGCAGCAATTTAAGGGTGTTGATGACTTCGGTCATAAAGAACATGCCAGCATCGGGGCAAACTGGCTTAAAGATCGCGGTTTTCCTGCTAGCGTTTATCAACCAATTCGTTATCATGTTCAAGCGAAACGCTATTTAGTGACGTTATTTGACCAAAACGAAAAAAACGCTCACTTGTCTTTAGCAAGTCAACACACATTGCAGCAACAAGGTGGTAAAATGTCGAACGATGAGCTGAAAGACTTTGAACGTCTAGCTTATTTTTCTGCGGCATTGACGTTAAGACAATATGACGATTTAGGTAAGCCAAACTTGCATGTTTCGCTAAAAGGCTTCACCACACTTAAGCCTTGGTTACCTTTGATCAGCCGAGTTCTTAAAGAAGAAATAGGCACAAGTTCAACATTGGAGTACAACAGGTAAATGTTACTTTACCAAGAAATCCGTGATTATTTATTTACATTAATTGCACAAGACAAAACCTTGAAGAAATTACCTTCAGAGCGTGAATTACAGGAGCACTTTAATTCAACGCGAATTACCGTTCGAGAGGCACTCATGCGGTTAGAAGTGGAAGGTATTATTTATCGTCAAAACAGAAAAGGTTGGTTTATTTGCCCGCCTAGATTAGAGTGGAACCCGGTTAATAAAGTAAATTTCTATCAATTAGCTAAAGAACAAAGCTTTGATGCAAATACTCGTTTAGTATCTATTGATTGCGCTGCGCTTGTCGGCGAAAAAAATCAAACCATAACATCGGCGTTTTCGTTAAATAATCATGCTGAATTTTATCAAATTTGTCGTGTTCGGTCTTTAGACCATCGACCTGTTATGGTGGAAGAAATTTATTGCCAAGCCGAACACTTCCATGGTTTGGCAGAAAAAGAGTTAACAGGTTCAATTACTGCTATTTTTAAAGATGATTACAATGTTAATGTAACTGCTGAACGAAGTAGTATTCATGTTACCGCACTACCGGAAAGCGTCGCTAAATTATTACATTTAAACAGTGGTGCATCATGTTTAAAAATAATTCGCCAACGCTTTTCACAGCACAAAACATTAGTAGACTATAACATTGAATATTGGGTACATGGTGCCATAGAAATTAAAGTTGATAGTTACTAAGAGTCAACGATAAGGTGAATTCGCCTTATCGTGAATTATAATTACCAGTAAATGGCTTTTTCTATTGCATTTAGTAGTTTGGAAATATCCTCAGGGTACACCTCTCCAATATTACCGATTCTAAAGCAATCAGCATTTGACACTTTACCAGGATAAATAACGAAACCCTCTGTCTTTAATCGTTGATAAAACGATTTAAACTCGTAACGTTCAGACGTTGGCGAGATAAACGAAGTAATAATCGGAGATTGCATTTCATCAGGTAATAAGGTGCTAAAGCCCAACTTTCGCATACCATCAACTAATACTCTCTGATTTTCTGCATACCTTGCAGCACGTTGATTTATTCCACCTTCTTGTTGTAGTTCAAGCAAAGCCTGATCAAAGGCTCTTACAACATGCGTAGGCGAGGTAAAACGCCATTTTCCCTTTGAAGTTTGCATGGTGTACCATTGATCATACAAGTCTAAACTGAGTGAATGAGCATTTCCTTTGCATTGCTCCATTAGTTCATGTTTTGCAATAATAAATCCAAAGCCCGGCACACCTTGAATACACTTATTTGCAGAACTGATCATAAAGCCAATATCTAATTCACCAATATCAAATGTTAAGCCCCCAAAGCTAGACATAGCATCCAAAATAAAAACCAAATTCAATTCCTGGCACAATTGTGCAACTTGCTTTATAGGATTTAACATGCCTGTAGTTGTTTCACAATGCACCATCGCTAAATGCGAAATGTTACCATCTTCAATGACATGCTTTTTAATTTCAGCAACGTCAGGCATTTGTGTTTCTGAAAAGGAAACCACGGTATGATTTATACCTGCTAACGTGCAAATTTCCGACATGCGATGGCCGTATGCGCCATTATCAACAATAAGTACTTTATCATGCTCACTTATTGCGCTTCCAAGCACTGATTCAACGGAAGCGGTACCACTTCCTTGCATTAAAGTACACGTATAACCAGCGCTCTGAGTTGCTAGGTCAACTAAACTTTTTCTGATATTTTCGACAATTTCAATATTATAATCATCGTCCCAAGTACACCAATCTCTCAGCATAGCCTGTTTAACTGACGCAGAGGTGGTCAACGGTCCTGGCGTCAGCAGTAAATAATGTTCCATTTTTAATTCTCAAGGTTGTTTAATTTGGTCTAGACCAGATGATAATGTAGCAATATTGAGGAAACAAGCTACATACGATAAATTTCATTAAATTGTCATATAAAGACCGATTTACACCCATGTGTAACAATCGTAGCACTGGAAAAATAACGCTTTGAGCATGGGATAGCTGTTCAGTAGATCATCACCGACTCATTCAATGAGTGTATTAGCTTCAGTACTTAATAGTCGTGTGTATAATCTTTTAAGCTCTGTGGGTGTGTATCCTGTCCATTTTTTGGTCACACGACGAAAGTTTGTTGGATCTGAAATATCCATTACCGATGCACTTTGCTCATTGTTTCAGTCTCGTACTAATAAGCAATCAATCGCTAAGTGTTTACCCATTTCATGATGTAATTGCCTATAGCTCACGGTCAATTCATCAAGTTTACGTTTAACCGTAGCAGAACTTGTATTTAATGTACGTGCGATATCTGGCAAGGTGATATCTGGTGTTGATTAAAATTGAAGACGAATAAGCTCTAGTAGCGTTAGTTGAAATATATTTTCAGCTTTTGCTTGGTAAACGGCATGCCACTTCCGAAGATCATTACATTGTTTATTTTGCAGTTTCAACCACGATAAGTCGCAGCCAATAACCGCTACACAGTTTATGCTATTGATCAAAAAAAACGCCTTTTTGGCCGTATTTCGTATTTCTGCAGATCTAAATAATCGAATAGATGGTACATCTAAAGCCGACGGTCTAGTTGTTAATAGTGTCGCTTTGGGTAGTCAACATCCAGAAGGGCTACTTGTCGTGCAAGATGGGCATAATGTTATGCCAAAAGACCGCAAAATTTCAAATTTATAAATGGATCATTACTTAAAAAGTGGATAAACAGAAAGTTATCTACTTTGTAAAATAAGATTAATGCTAATTTCATAAATATTTGGCAACATAGCGATAGTTAAAAGGGTAGTATAAATATTTGATACTACCCTTTCTTTGATAACGTGTTTACTTGTTATTCCGCACCAATCGTTAATGAATACTTTTCAATTAACGAATACAACGTTGGCCTTGTAACACCCAACAATTCAGCGCATTTTGACATGTTGCCTTCCGTTAACGCATAAGCTTTTTGAATGGCGATAGACTCTGCTTGTTCACGTACTTTACGTAAATTTAAATCTAATTGTAGCTCTTGTCCGTCATGGTCAAGAAAGCCGAGATCAATCGCCGTCACTTGAGAGCCTGTTGCCATGATCACAGAGCTTTTTACTTTATTTTGTAGCTCACGTATATTGCCTGGCCATCTGTGGTGTCTTATCGCATTTAACGCATCGTCAGCAAAGCTTTTAACGTTTGATTTATATTCTTTTGCGTAGCGTTGTAAAAAGAACTGAGCCAGTATTAAGGTATCTTCTTCCCGATCTCTTAATGGCGGGATATTTAAGGTAATTTCACTCACCCGATAAAACAAGTCTTCGCGAAACTGTTTCTCAGCGACCATTTCTTCGAGATTTTGGTTCGTGGCACACACAACACGCACATCAACATCTATTTCTTGTCGACCACCTAAACGTTCTATTTTCTTTTCTTGCAAAAATCGTAATAGCTTCGCTTGCAGGTTAAAGGGCATATCGCCTATTTCATCTAAAAATAAGGTACCGCCTTCTGCGCATTCAATTTTACCTTTAGTCGTGCGTACAGCTCCAGTAAAGGCACCTTTTTCAAAGCCAAACAACTCACTTTCTAGTAAGGTTTCCGGTATTGACGCACAATTAATCGCAATGAATGGCTTTTTACTGCGCTCACTTGCCATATGTATCGCATTAGCGGTGACTTCTTTACCGGTACCACTTTCACCTAATAATAAAGCGGTAATTTGCGTTGGTGCGATGCGCTTAACCATGGTACGTAACCGATCTATGCTACTGCTATTGCCAACAATGCCAATATCATTGCCGCCAACGGCACGCATTAGTCGGTTTTCTTGTTCGATCGATGCAACACTAAAGGCTCTTGCAACAATAACATTAATAACTTCAGGTTCTATAGGCTTTTGATAAAAGTCATATGCGCCTAACGAGATAGCCTTTAACGCGTTTTCTCGGTCATCATTACCTGTAATTACAATCACTTTAGTATGTGGTGCAATACGTAAAATTTCATCTAATGCCGCTAACCCTTCTGACGCATTTGCGGCATCAGGCGGTAGACCTAAATCTAATGTGACTACTTTAGGTTCATGGCGACGTACAGCTGCTATCGCGCTTTCTCGATCAGCTGCTAAAATTGATTCGTAATCAGATAAACTCCATTTTAATTGTTTTTGTATTCCTTTATCATCATCGACGATTAGTAGCTTTTCCATGAAATTGATCCTTGCTCTTCCTGTTTATTCATTATCTGTTGCGTTAATAGGTAATTGAATAGTAAATGTTGTTCCTGAATGTTCAGTACTGATGACTTCTATCGTACCGTCAACACTCTCAATAAATTGTTTCGCTTCATAAACACCAATCCCCATACCAGCATTGCCTTTTGTAGTATCAAACGGTTTGAATAACCGATGTTTTATGAAGTCTTCACTCATACCAGTGCCTTGGTCGGTGATGGTGATGGTGACAATGTTTTTATTATTTTTTAGTGATAACTCTACCGTTGAATCTTCTGTGCTTGCTTCTTGCGCGTTTTGAATTAAGTGGTTCAATACCGAGTGCAATTTCTCTTCATTCGTTGCCAACTTTGCAGCCACCGCTTGTGTAACTATCACTAGCGGTTTTTCTACATTACGTTGTTCCACAACTTTTTCAAGTAACTCAACGAGATCTATCTCTGAATTGGTTGATTTTTCTACGCGTTTATTGCGTAGTTGGGAAAGCACTTTACCCAGCCTATCTGTGGCAGACTCTACCGTTTCAAAGACATCATCAACAAATTCAGGGTTATTTCGATGTTTTTCCGCGTTGGTTGTAATTAACGCCAACTGCGCTTGTACATTTTTTAAATCATGAACCAGAAAGGCAGACATCCGATTAAACGCATCAAATTGTTTAGATTCAGCTAACTCGTCGTTCGCTTCATTGAGAGAAATAAAATTACCTAGCTGTTTTGACACGGCAAAAAGTAAGTCCCTGTCTTCCCAATTTAATTGATTCGCTTCATTAATGTTGCCAATTAAAAATAAACCATAAAAGGCTTTTCCTATAAAAATTGGAATGATAAAACGAACATCAAAACTTTGACATAAATCTAAATCAAGGTTCAGTTCCGGGTACATTGTTGGGGTAATTTCATATTCCTCAACATCAATGATCCAGCCTTTTTTCTGACAAAATTGACTGATAAACGTCAGCTGTAAATCAAATGCCTCGGTCAGCTTTAAACCATGACTGTACTTGATATCAAAATGTAAGTCGCTTTTTCGCTTAACAATGGCGCCGCTGCCGGCATTAAGTTTTGACATCATAATAGATGTCGCCATTTGGTAATAATTTTCCGCGTTGGTTGTTTCTATTTTTTCAATTAAATTTAACCATTCGTCACGGTACTCATAGCGGTTTGCAAAGAAGTTTTTCGCGATAAATACTTTTAGTTTTCGCCTGAGAGATTCAGTGATTAATAATGCGACTAACACAACGCCACTAAGCATTAAAAAGCCAATACTTACAACACTGCCCCACTCTCCGCCTACATAATTAATAACATAGCCAGCAAGCGCCATAATTAATAAATACAAACCGGCCATCATTAGAATAGAACTATAAAAGACTACCTGCCTTGAGACAAAAATACGCACAGAGCCATTTTTGATTCTTCTCGTGCTTACCAAGAGTAACGGCAATACAGCAACTGCGATATAACCACGACTAAACCAAAAGTCGAAATCAATACTGCCCACCATTGTTGCTTGGGCGTACATAACAAAATCAAAAATCGCGATACTCGCCAGAGCAATAATTAATGGCCATATTGCCCAGCGAATTTGATCATCAGCGCTGCGATATAATTGCTCCATCAATACTAAACTCCACAGATTTAACACAATGAAGAGCAAGTAAATATATTCATAGGAATAATTCAATAAGTAAGACGCTAACCAACAAACCAACATTAACGCAGACCAAACGCTAACATATTGCCGAATATGATAATTTGATAATAACTGCCGAATTGATGTTAATTCGGTATTGCAGATCAAAACCAGAATAGCCCAAGAGGCGACCTTTAATCCGTCAGCTACGAGCACCCATTGTAAGCCAAAGCCAAGTTTAATTTGCAAAGCCGCCAAAGCAGAGGCAACCGTGGTAGTTAATACTGAGACAATTGTCCATCGAGCAAGTAACTGCGTATTACGTGCTGCAACGAGTAAAAAAGTAAAAATAACATAAGCAATAAAGCTTAATACAAAACCGACAAAGCCAATAAATTCCATCTTTATTCTATTCGCAACTGTTGTGATGAACGCGTGAATATTTCAGTCAATATCGGCACTAATAAAAAGCTCGCTATGGCTGAAACACATAACCCAGAAATTAATACAACGCCTAATGGTTGCCACAAGCCCCCACCAAATAATGTTAAAGGAAGTAAACCTCCAACAGTGGTGATTGTGGTCAGTAAAATAGGTGTAAAACGTACCACGGCAGCTTCTATAATTGCCGTTTGTTTATCAGCATTGTGTTGTAAGTTCTTATTCGCAGTATCAATTAGAATTATCGCATTATTGACCACAATACCAAACAAACTGATCAATCCTATAAACGCCATCATCGAAAAAGACAAATCAAACAGGTACAAGCCAATCACTGAACCCGCCATAGCGAAAGGAATGGAAGTAAAGATGATTAACGGTTGTAAAAAGGATTTAAACTGCAAGACTAATACCGCAAAAATGCCAATGGCGGTAATGATCATAATCTGAAACAAGCCTGCGAAATTTTCTTGTCTCGATTCCTCTTCACCACCTAAAGAATAATACATGCCTGCTGGCAAGTTATACTGTTCAATAAAATCAACAACTTGCTGGGTTAATACTGCAGTAGATTTACCGGTAGCTACATCTGCAGATACTTTAGCCATACGTTGTTTTTGGTAATGATAAAATTCGGTATGACCTTTTTGCAATGACACGTTAACAATTTGGCTTAAAGGTACTAACGCGCCTGTTCGTGTTGAAATAAAGGCTTGCTCAAAGAGCGAAATATCTTGTTTATTCCCTCTGATCACTAATGGATAACTTTCCCCGTTAGCATCACTAAAAACACCAGCTGCATTACCTGTTACTAACGTTTGAATAGTTAAGTCTAGCGCTTGAATATCGATATTGAGCATACCCGCTTTTTCATAATCTACTGACAAGGCAAGTTCTGTATTTGCGACTCCAATTGGATTTTCAATATTAATTAAGCCATCAAGCGTTGCCATATACATCGCTAGATCATCTGCTACTTGCGACAAATCATCAAACGATTCACTCATTAGGCGAATGGTTACAGGCTGATCGGTTACCGGGCCTTGGGTAAACTCTTTGACGGTAATTTGTGCTTGCGACCACGAAGAAAACTCTTTACGAAGTTTATCAATCAGCGCTTGAGCATCGTTTGCATTATATTCATCTAGCAAAACTAGCGCTTGGCCAAACGATGCAACACCTCGTTTTGGGATTTCATTATAGTAGATGCGTGGATTTGAATTGCCAATATTTTGAGCTACTTGTGACACACCTGGCTGCTGTTTTAGTAAAACAGTTACCTTATCCATTACTTTTTTTGTGTATGCTAGTGATGAATTAGGCGGCGCTTGAACATCGACTAAAATCATTGGTTTCTCTGCTTTCGGAAATAAGCTTAACCCAACGTTATTAAACAATGAAAACATCGCAATTAATGCGATAAAAAATATTGAAATGAGTAATGTTTTTTTCGTGATAAACCATGTTAACAACTTTGCATAATACGTTGATGAAAAACGATTTATCACCACTTGCAAGGTAATTATTCTACTCGGTTTTTGGCTAAATAATAGACTCGCCAATAATGGTGTAAAAGTTAATGCTAAAAACAACGAGGCTAACAGCACAAGAACAACAGTAATCGGCATTGAACGAAGAAAATCCCCGGTACTGCTTGCTAGCATTAACATTGGTAGAAAAGCAAACAAGGTGGTAATGGTACCACTACTAATCGCCCAACCTACCGTACTTGCCCCTTGAGCAGCGGCGATTTGCATTGGTTTACTCGGGTCTTTATGTCGATGAATACTTTCTGTCACAACAATGGCATTATCAACAAGTAAGCCTAACGCAATAATTAAGCCCACGATCGACATTTGTTGTAAACCAAAACCCGCAAAGTCTAACCACCCTATAGCAATAAGGAATGATAGTGGGATCACCGCAATAACAACTAATGCCTCTCGTATACCTAAGAAAAGTAGTGCCATTACCCCAACAAGAATTAAGCCATACCAAAGGTTATCAAAAAAGCCATTTACGCGAGTTTCAACGCTTTCTGCCTGTTTAAAAAAAACATCAAGTTTTACGTCTTCTGGCAATAATGTTTTAAATTGCGTGACTTGCTGCTCTATTGCTTTGGTTAATTCAAAAATATTGGTATCTGCGCGCTGTTCCGCAGTAATGAAAATAACAGGGTGTTCATTGAAGTAAGCTAAATAACTTGGTTTAACCCCAGAAAAGCTCACGCGAGCAATGTCAGAAAGTTTTATTGCAGTGTGTTCATTAGCCAATATTATGGTGTCATTTAACTGTGCTAAATCTTTATAATTACCACTTGATTTAACATTAAACCTACGGGTATTGGCATCAATAAAACCAGGCGTAATATTCATAGCACGCTTATTAAGCGTATTTAATACATCGTTTACACCTAAACCAAAATGCTGCAACTTTGTAACATCAACATCAACCGCCACAATCTGTTGTGGATAACCCCAAATATCAGCTTTTTTAATAGCAGAAATAGCTTCTAAACGTTTTTCGAGCTGTTTAGCATAAAACTCCATTTTTCGATAATCAGTTGGTTCACTCCACAACGCCATTTGTACTACCGCCACACTGGTGGGTGTTGCTTTGATAACTAGCACATCTTGCACGCCGGCGGGTAAATTAGGTTTAACAGAAGCTACCGCGAGCTTTAATTCACTGAAGGCTAAATCAATATTGGTGCCATATAAAAAAGTCACCTTAACGCGTGCACCATCACTTTTAATTTGCGACTCAATAACCTTGATCCCTTCAATATTATTAAAGGCTTCTTCAAGTGGGTTTACCACTAAGGTTTCCATATCATGTGGTGATGCACCAGGATATATCACTTCAATAAGAGTAATCGGTATGTCGAATTGTGGATCTTCTGAACGAGGGATAGTGAAATAAGAAATGGTGCCAACCAGAACCAACAGCAATACAATCGTTAACGTAAATTGTTTGTTGTTAATCGCAATTTTAGGTAAACGCATGTTCTATAACTCGCTTAACTCAAATTGTTGCCAGCCTTGGGTGATCACAGAAAGGTTTGATGATAAATCGTCAGCTTGAAGATAAATAAAGTTTTTATCTAAACCAACAACAACAAAGGCTTGCCGCTTTAAGGTATCAAGGTGTTTAACCAGAACAACAGCATGACCATTATTGTTCATTTCAATGAGCGCACTATTTGGTACTGCAAAAACAGCTTGCTGAGTTGATAGCGGAATTCGCACTGTAGCAAGTTGATCAGCAATAGGTTTTAACGTAGATGGAAAATTTGTTAAGGCTACCTCCACCAAATACATATTAGCGGCACTATTTGCTTTTACGGGTACTTTACTAACCATACCGGCAATACCTTGAACTCCCATCACTTCTACTTCAACCTGTTGTCCACGCGATATAAACCTAATTTCATCGGTAGTTACAGCAACTTCAACAATAAAGTTGTTTTCGGTAGAAGCTACTTCAAGCACCGGTGTACCTGGGGATTGCAACTCATTTACCCGAGTATAGCGTGATAACACCACACCATTAAACGGCGCTACAATTTCTGATTTTTCAAGATTGTAGTAGGAAATACGATACCGCTCGCGCGCACTGTCTTCGGCGAACTTAGCCATTTCTAATGCTTGCTGAGAACTTAAACCATTTTTGATTAATGCATTTACACGCTTAACGTCACGCTTTGCCTGTAATAACTCAGTGTAATTAGCATTTTTCAATGCTTTTAATTCAGTTGTTTCAAGGCTTGCCAATACTGATTTAGCAGAAAAGCTATCGCCTTCATCAACGGCAAGAGTGGTTAAGTAACCCTGACTTTTGAACGATAAAACATGTGTTTTTTTAAAGCGCGTTTTGCCAACCCGCACGATATTTTTTTCAAACGTAGCAGCGTCAATTTCTTGCGTAGCATATTGCTGCGCGTTGGTATTTATCGCACCAAGCAATAGAAAGCTGATGAAAAAGAGGAAAAGTAGCTTCATAAAATTACAAATGTACTGCCTTGTTGTTGCAACCCGCATTAATTATAGTGATACTTTAAGCTGCTAGTCACTGAAAGTACATTAATTTCATCAATTTTACGTGTTTATTCCATCGCTTATTTACCTCCCTATTCCACGTTTTTCGTTTTTAGCGGTAGACAACAAAAACGATAGGTATTAGTATTGCGCCGCCTTAATACTGATACTACATAGCAGCAAGAAATAGAAAACATTTCGGATATCATTTCTATTTATTAATAAGTGTCATGTAGTTTGAACAAAACAATAACGCTAAGGCTAAAAAGTTAATCCACCCGTAGCTCAGCTGGATAGAGCGCGCCCCTCCGGAGGGCGAGGCCGCAGGTTCGA
The DNA here is from genome assembly GCF_030546745.1 of Thalassotalea sp. 1_MG-2023. Lineage (GTDB taxonomy): Bacteria > Pseudomonadota > Gammaproteobacteria > Enterobacterales > Alteromonadaceae > Thalassotalea_C. The sequence continues at coordinate 104,466 of NZ_JAUOPD010000001.1, read as the reverse complement.
CTCCTGCCGGGTGGGCCATCATTATTACTCCACGATTTTTTGCGCTATCTCCTATATTGGCAACTATCATCGCATCTACAACGTTCAACACATGTGGCAAGTCATTTTCTCGCCTGTTTATATGCACGCATTTAAACCCTTTATTATTTGAAGACAATGTTCTCGAAAATTGTGTATTTTGATTGGTCATTTAAATGAAGTTTGCGCGATTATTGGCAAAGAGAGCAATTCATCATTTATTCGAGCCTTCATAAATACATAAATCAGATCTTTTCAAATTAAGCTCTCGTTAGCGTATTCAAAAATAGCAGTAAATACATCAGCTATAGCTAACTGTCTTATCAGTGCATAAATAAATCAACCCTTACAACCATTAAATAATAATGATTGTTATTTGCATTAGTATTTCTAAGCATTTATACTGCGCCTGTTTTTGACATCAACTATTACGAGAATAATATGAAATCCCCTTACACCTTCGTATTATCGCCAATTTTTTTGGCTCTAAGCTTTACTGCTCATTCTGCTGAATTAAGTAACGAAAAAGCACAACGTATTACTGACAAAGAGATAGAAGTAATTCGCATACTCGGTAACCGTGTACAACGCATTAGCTCTGGGGCAACTGGCCTAGGTCTTGACAGTTTTGATACCCCACAATCATTGTCTATTATCGAAAATGACACCATTTCAAAATACAATTTCAGTGACATAAATAGTTTATTTAAACAAGTAACCGGTATAAACATAGATCAAACTGAAACAGACCGTACCTATTTTAATGCTCGTGGTTTCGACATAACCAGTATGCATGTAGATGGTGCAGGTATTCCTTTTGGCAATATTTTTGTCGGCGATCTTGATACTGCTATCTATGAAAAAATTGAATTTATCCGAGGCTCTAACGGGCTTATTACTGGCTTAGGCAATCCATCGGGAACAGTCAATTATGTCAGGAAACGTCCAACTAATGAGCCACAACTTAGTAGCGCATTCACAGTAGGTCGGTGGTCAAATATGCGTGCCGTTGTTGATGTATCTACACCTTTAACAGACTCAGGCAGCTGGGCTGCACGCGCAGTATTAGTACACCAAGATAAGGAAAGCTGGCTGAACCATTATGGCAACAAACGCACCGTGTTATATGGCGTAGTTGATGGACAGATCAATGATGATGTTACCCTTACTTTTGGTTATACCTATCAAGACAACAAGAGTGATGGCGTTACATGGGGAGCTTCTCCATTAATTTATTCGGATGGCACTCAAACCGATTTCGATACATCGGAATCTACCGCGATGAATTGGACTTACTGGAACACATTAAATGAAAATTATTTTGCTGAATTAGGTTGGTATATTACTGATGAAGTTACTTTTACCAGTAAATTAAATTATACAACGTACGAAGATCGCTCAGAACTTTTCTACACTTATTCAAATACGGGTTTAGCATCAAATACAGGGTTAGGACTTTTAGGATATCCCGGAAAGTTTGATGCGGATGACAAAACGTTGATCTGGGATAATACACTGCAAGGGACATTCGAAGCTTGGGGATTTGAGCATGCTTTCAATCTAGGTTTTAGTTTAGCGGACTCTGAAACGCTTGATCTTGATTATACTGCGTTAAGCGGTTTCGACGTTATGCCTTCATTCCCTAATTGGTCAGGAACAGAAGTATCAAGACCAACCTGGGATGATCCGTTTCAAGCAGGCATAACTGATGTAACCTTAAACCGGTTTTATGGTTCAATACAATTAGCTGCTACCGAAAACTTTGATTTCGTTTTAGGTGCAAGTTTTGTCGATTATGAAAATGAAGGTGATTCTTGGGGAGCATCAACCTCAACCTCTGAGGATGGCTCTAGCCCTTATATAGGTTTTACATGGGAAGCGTTAGACGACTTGAATGTATACGGCAGTTACAGTGACATTTATCAACCTCAATACTATTTAAATGAACAACTTGAACCACTTGGCTCAGCTGAAGGACGTGGTTATGAACTAGGAATCAAGAAACGCTTTGAAGACAACTTGCTCGTTAGTGTTGCCGTATTTAAAACGGAACAAGAAAATCTATATGACTTCATTAAATTTGGCGATGGTGACGGTATTGATGACGATGATTATTCAGATGACTTCAATTATTCATTATATCGAGGCGTCACCGTTGACTCTAATGGTTTTGAACTAGAAATCACCGGTAATATTTCACAGGAGTGGTCAGTACAAGGTGGTTATACATTCTTGACAATGGATGATGAAAACGGTGATGAGGCTCGTACCTTTATTCCACGTAAAACACTCAAGGTACTTGCAGATTACGCCCCTAAATGGCAAGAGAAACTCAATGCTGGTATATCTCTTCGTTGGCAAAGTGAAGTGTATTATGACACAAGCTATGGAAGCATTAATCAAGACAGTTATGCATTGCTCGGAGGCTATGTTCAATACGATTTCAGCGATCAAATTTCATTAAGTCTCAATCTCGATAATATAACCAATGAGAAATACCTGAGCTCTGTTCGAACGGATCAAGCCTTTTACGGTTCACCTACTTACTTTAGCTTAACATTGCGCTGGAAGTTATAACCTTAACTCATGTAAGTGAGTTAGCTTGCTGATTTAAAGCAGCTCACTTAACTACTTAACGCGGATCTTTGTATGAATACATCATATCTACACTTTTTCAAAAACAAACGTTTCTGGCTTAGTGGTCCAGCAACACTGTTAGTGTCTCTGTTTTTCATGTTTGCCATGGCCGTGTGGTTTCCACCCGGCATAGGTAATGTAAATAATATAATGATGCCGCTTATCATGTTCCCATTAATATGGGCTTTGTTGTTTTTCTATACCTATTTAACAACTGACCTACGTAAAGCGCAATGGCTACTGGTAATACTGTTTATTATTAATAGCCTTATTTTAACATTTCAATTTTTGGGTTAACTATTATGGCTGAAAATGCATCTAATATTCGTTCTCAAGCAAAAGCCTTACTTAACTTACATTCTTGGTCTGGCATTGTCTTAGGCATGTTGCTATATGCAGTTATATTCACCGGCACGGTTGCTGTCATTGCAGATGAGATAGGCGAGTGGTCTAACAGTAACTATCCGAAAAATTTATTAATAACAACTGATGTAAATAACACAGTGAACCAACTAGCAGAAATCACTCCTGATCAATATCTTGATGAAATTTCTGTCTATGAAAATGACCGTCAGCAATTGGTATATTTTTTTCATACTCATAAACTAAACCCGAGCGGAAATATGGATGAGTTTGGTTTTCAATATAAAGTAAGCCCTAAGGGCGAAATAATCTCTCAGCAACAGGGTTTTGGTAGCGAATTATTTGCTCAAGATGATACCTATGCATTAAGTCGCTTTTTAGTATCTATCCATACAGAGTTGCATATCCCATCACCATGGGGTCTCATTCTCACCGGAATTTTAGGACTAGCAATGTTAATTGCTTCTGTCTCTGGTTTCATGATGCACCGTCATTTGTTTACTGATATGTTCTCAATTCGAAAACAACGCGACGGTAAATCTCTTAAGCGAGACTCACATACAGTTGCAGGTACTTGGAGCATACCATTTGCCATTTTGCTTGCCTTTACTGGGAGTTTTTTTAGTTTTTCTGACTCTTTTGGTTTACCGGCAATGGGAATTGTTGCTTTTGGCGGGGATCAAGAAGCATTAATGCATACGCTTGTTGGAGAACAACAACAAAAAAGTGAAGCACCAAAAGATTCAGCTAACTTAACCCTGATGATAGCAGATGCAGCGAAGCGACAATCAGCGGTTCCAGCGTTTATTTCGATCTCTCATTTTGCTACTGAATCAGCCAGCCTTCTTACGTTTTTCATGCCTAACGAAGGAGAGGTTGGATTTGAGCAATTGGTGTACGATGCAACAAATGGCGACTTTATAGAATACAAGCCGTTAGTCGGCACAGTGCCTTCTGCAGGGAGTGCTATTTTATCACTGATCTACCCTATTCATTATGGAACGTTTGCAGGCTTATTCTCAAAGATTATCTGGGTAGGCCTAGGTATTGCAACATGCTATGTCACCATTACAGGGTTACAACTTTATGCACATAGAAATGAAAAAGGCGAACAAAACTGGCGTTGGTTTAGTCGACTGTGTACATGGGGATTTTTAGGTTTGCCACTGTGCTCTTTAAGTAGCGCATCAGGCTTTTTTATTAGTGAAACTTTAGCATTAAATCAAAGTGTTTGGACGCCTTTGTCATTTTTAATTGCAGCTGCCGTCGTCACTGTACTAACGTTAGCGATAAAAAATATTAGACTGCTTTCAAACGTATTATTAGCCAGCAATGGGTTATTTTGCTTGCTGTTACCTTTTATTCGATTCTCTAGCTCAGGCGTAAGCTGGATAGACGCAATACAATATCACATGGTATCGATGATATTTATTGAATGCATGTTATTAGCTTGCTCTGCTTTATGTTTTTATCGCCTGTACAAATCAGTACAAATGACAAAGAAAGATAGTGTAATCGAAAACTCAACGCTTTCATCACAGGAGGCCGTTCAATGAACCACTTAATAGTGACATTACCTTTTATTGTTTTTAGTCTAATCATTATTTTATTACTTGCTTATACAGACCCTAGACGCAGGAAAATATTTAATAAAACAGATATAAAAGGCAATGCCGCATTTGTAATGCGACCTATAACAAGAAAAGTTCTATCGTGGTGCTTAGTACTGCCCTTTATTCCACTCGTGATGATGGCTAATTATGCTGGCATTTTAATGTATTGTGGTGCTCTTACGGTTATAGGCTGGCTGGTATCAGAATTACCTTCATCCCTTATTTAAATTAATGATTTAAATTAAAATTGCCACTCACTAAAAACGGGTGGCATGTTCTCGCTTTATGGCTTTTTCACTATACGCTTCATCTGCAAGTTAACCCTGTTCACCCCCTAATTTGGAAATACCCTTTAAAAATAGACTAAATCTACTACCTAATAACAGAATAAACTTGTGATAAGGTGAGGCATCTTATAAATTAATTGGGTTAACTCAATTGTAACGGACTTCAATGAAACACCCGCATACTCATAATCACCTTTGCTCAATTACCCTGTTAGGTAACTTAGTTGCTAAACCAAATATCAGATATTTAGCAAATCCTGTGGTTGCTATTGCTGAATTCACTATTGCCACTCATCATAAATGGTTCGATAAAAAAACACAGCAGCAAAAAGAATGGACCCATTTTCATGTTGTAAAAATGATTGGAGATGTGGTTGAAAAAACGCTTAACTTTGCCGATAAAGGCGATGTGGTATTTATTCAAGGGCATCTTGTTGATAGTCAACAATCTAACCGTCAAATCATACATGCAACCTATGCTCATACGTACGCTAAAGGCTATGTACCTTCAATGAATCAAGTGAAGCTATCAGGGGCTATCAACAGTGAAATTAAAATTGTTGAAACTGAAAACAACACACAATTAGCGGAATGTACAATACTGAGTCATGTCAATGTTTATTCTGCTCACCAACAAGCATATCGACAATTTTCAATAGAGCGAACGTTACATGCTTGGGGAAAACAGGCTGAATATTTGGAAAACCGTGCAAAAAATGGTGATGAAATAATCATTGACGGAAATTTAAGCTATACCAATAATAAAGATAAATCTCAATTAATCGATGTGCACCAACTGGTGTTGCCTAAAATATAATTAACGAATCCGTAACAAACGGAATAATTTCAATATGATAAACATTAAAATAATAATAAAATACTTGATCATATCTGTTGGCTTATTGCTAACTTCACTTGCGAAAGCCAACACGCTTGAGTTTAGTCAAAAGCCTTTACTTCCCTCAGATTTTAGAGGCGAGGTTTCAACGATAGTGCTGTTACCAAACCATCCTCATCAATTTATCAGTTTTTCAACGTTTGGCGATGTTGGGTTAATCAAACAATCAGCATCTACATACCAACCACTATTAAATGCTAAGCATTTTTCAGATGATTTTCAACGACTCACAGCATTAGCTTTACACCCTAACTTTGCTCAAGAAGAGAAAATTGGTTACGCCACCTTTTATAGCGCACATATTGAATCTGCTTCGTTAACTAACCGCTCAATGAAGCTTACCGTTGATGATGACAAACAAATGCCCTTTGAGGCGGTTATTTTTGAATGGCAACTCAGTTTATCATCAGATTCAACTGCGATATTAACCGAGAGCCGGCGAGAAGTACTTCGTATCCCCTTACCCGACAGCAGCGTGAGTATACCTTTACTAAGCTTTAATCCTTATATTAAATCTTGGCAAAAAGGGTATGGGCAGCTTTTTGCTGTTATTTCAGCAGAAAAACACTACCCAAATCACCCCTTATTTTCGGGTGCACTATTACGCATCAACCCACAAAAATTTGGCCTTCGACAATACACAGTTCCGCCTGATAATATATTGTTTAGTAGTAACGACTCTCCTAGCGAGGTTGTCAGCACAGGACTTGGCAATGTACTCGATCTAACGTGGTTAAAAGAAGATGAAAATCAATTTGTTATTATTGAAAAACTAAAAAAAACTACACAATTACGTAAAGCGACACTAGGCGATAACTTTCTTTTACAGCCTGCTACTGACGAGCATTTGCTACAACAAGATATCATTTTTAGTAACAGTATTTATTTAAAAAACCCGCAATTAAGTAACGAACATTATCCATTAATTTTTCTCGAAAAAACTTCTGACAACTGGTTAATAAAAGCCTCCGCAATAACGGCAAATATCAGCAGTAACCCAATAGCAACCATCGATTTTTCGCTACTTAACGCCAATGCGAGGCCTCAATTACTCATCAATTCGGCAAATCAAATTATTATTGTAGATCTTGCAAACAAAAGCCTGCTAACAACGAATAACACTACTGATGTTAGCGAGATTCCAGTGCAAACTACTCCCCTTGAAGAACAAAAAGAACAGTCAAATAGCCTTTACTTTATTGTGATTTTATTAGTGATCGCCGGTGCTATTGTAGCGGTACTATTTCGACAAGATGAGAAATATAAGAACGCTAAAAAACTATTACGTACTCATTACGCAACGTTTTCAATAGATAAAGAAAAAGCAGAATTATTGCTATTTAAACGCCATGAAAAAACGGCAAGTGCCCATATTGCCATAAACGACATTGCTATGAACGAGCTTTACTTGAACGGTGAATTAATCAGCACTATTAATAAAAACTCACCCTTTAGTAACAAAGCAGAGTCACGCATAGATCAAGTATTTAAAGAAGAAAAGCGTCATAAAATGGTGGATAACAAAGTACGAAAAATTGTCATGGTTATCCACTTACAAAACCAAGAGACAAAACAATTATGTTTATATTTAAGGGAAGGAAATCAACGCCTAACTAAAGCACGCTTTGAACAAGTACAACAACAAGTGATTAACTGGTGTTGGTTGATTTCACATCAATTATGTAAAGGCAATACAGAAAAGCGTGTGATTAAACCAAAGCCCGTAGAGCCCCCTCAAAAACAGCGTGTAACACACACTTCCACTCGGTCATCAGCAACAGCTCAAGCTAACAAGCAAGAGACAACACCAAAGCATGATAGTTCTCAGCGTACAGCGCAAGCTATGACTAACCATAAAGCACCAAAACACCATGATGCAAAGCCCGCACAGAAGGTAACCGCGAAAAACGAAGACAATGATGAAGTGTTAATCAATTCACTGAATAAGTTATTAGAGCTTAAATCGCAGGGTTTTCTAAGTGAGGAAGAGTTTAACCGTAGTAAAGCAAGAATAATCGAAAAGCTTTCTTCATAGTTGTGCTGCTAAAATGCTAGCAAATTGAACGGCACACCTCGATGTGTGCCGTTAAAGTACGCCCTAATCTAGCGTTAATAAATATTTCACTAATTTATTATAATCTTCGATGAAGTTTTCAGGATCTAAATCATGAGTATCAATCATGTATTTACCGTTTACTACAACACTTGGTACAACTCGTAATTCATTTGCTGAAGCTAACATGTTTTGATAAGACTGCATTTTAGTTGCTTTTTCATGAACTTCATCACTTGCCATTAAGCGATCAAACTCTTTACCATCTGCACCATTAAGCACAAAAACATTACGCATATCACGCTCTGAAGTCGGAACCGCGTTATGTTCATGAATGTAATTAAACATAGAAGCCACTTGCTTATCTTCCATGTTTAGTAATTGAGCCGTTATCATCGCTCGGGTCATCATACGTTGCATTTTTTGTGAGGCACCAGGTAAAAAGTCAACGTGGTTTTTCACTAAAGGAACACCTTCAGGTAAATCTGCTTTAATCGATTTAATCATATGTTCGAAGTTAAAACAGTGTTTACAATAAAACGAAAAAAACTCTCTCACTTCAGGTGATTCTACAGGAAGTGGTGTTATTTTTTTATAGTGTTTTCCTTCTTCGTAGTCAGCTGCATTAGCACTAAAAATAGATGCCATTAACACCAACATACTGGCTATTCTTCGCATTATTTACCCCTTTTCTTTTATGGAAGCAATGAAAGTGGCGCTTGCTGCAGCGCCGAGTATTGCTCTTTTAACATTAAAATTTGTTCTTCCCAATATTTTTCGGTATTAAACCATGGAAAATTCATCGGAAATGCTGGATCTTGCCAGCGCCTGCACAGCCAAGCAATATAATTTATCACTCGCATAGTACGTAAAGATTCAATAAGCGCAAGTTCTTTGCTATCAAACTCAAAAAACTCTTCATAGCCAGAAAGTAACGTATCAAGCTGCAAACATTGTTGCTGACGATCACCTGATAACATCATCCATAAATCTTGAATAGCTGGCCCCATGCGACAATCATCTAAATCAACAAAATGTGGCCCTTCATCTCGCCAAAGAATATTTCCCGCATGGCAATCACCATGTAAACGAATAACATGCTCAGCTTGATATTGATCAATACACAGACTTGCAACTTGTTCTAATATGGTAAAAAACGCGATATGTAGTGTTTTAGGCACATAACCTGACGCTTTTATCGTAGTAATGGCATCAACAATAAAAGCTTCTGTAGAAATGCTTGGTCGATGTTGAAATGCTTTTTTGGCTGATATTGCATGGATCCTGCCAACAAACCGCCCCATCCATTCTAGTTGATCTAAATTATCCACCTCAAATATACGCCCTCCTCGACAAGGATATAACGCAAAATGGAACCCTTGATATTCAAATAACGACTGTCCGTCAATTTGTATCGGCGCAACGATAGGTAATTCATGTTCTTGTAATTCTAGTGCAAAATCGAGCTCTTCTTGGATTTGCACGGGCTGCCAACGTTGCGGCCGATAAAATTTAGTGACAAATTTTTCCTTCGCTTCATTGTGAAACTGATACACCCTATTCTCATAGCTGTTTAGTGGTAACAGGCCACTGTCTACCATCAAGCCTGTTGATTCAATACCATCTAAAATAAGATCTGGAGACAGTGAACTAAAATTAAATACTGACATTAACGTTTATTAAAAAAGCGAGATTCATGTTCCAATGATACTTCATCTTCATCAGAAATTAACTCAATAACAAATATAATATCTGTCATGTACTCTTCCAGTTCAAATGGATCAACCGAAAGGCTCATGGGTAGCATTTGTACGCTAGCCGCTTTAACAGTCACTTCTTTAGGCCCATGCCATTGTATATTCTCAATGCCTTTTACACTCAAGCGGTAAGTGTTATCAGTTTGCGACTTATTCAACACCTTGAGGGTATAAACATTTTCAATGTCACCATTAAAGTTTTCTTTAGCCAGCTCAGTTCGATCGCGAATAATATCTAACGATACAGGTACTCGGTGGGTAATTTCCCACATTAATAAACTCGTCATTACCAATAAAACCACCGCATAACCCACTAACTTAGAGCGAATTAAGTGTACTTTTTTACCCTCTAACTCATGTTCTGTAGTATAGCGAATTAGACCTGTATCATATTTCATCTTGGTCATTACACCGTCACAGGCGTCTACACAGGCCCCACAATTTATGCATTCATACTGCAACCCATTTCGAATGTCGATACCCGTAGGGCATACCTGAACACAAAGGTTACAATCAATACAATCACCTAGCCCTAGCTCTTTAGGGTCTTGCTTACGAGATCTGGGGCCTCTTGTTTCACCACGGTTATAATCATATGAAACTGTTAGCGTGTCCTTATCAAACATTGCTGATTGAAAACGCGCATATGGGCACATATGTAGGCACATGATTTCACGCATCCAGCCCGCGTTGCCATAGGTACACAACGCAAAAAACAGCACAACAGACACGATGACAAACGAGCTATTAAAGGTGAAAAAGTTAATAAAAACTTCTTCAACTGGGGCAAAATAGCCAACAAACGTTAAGGATGTAAGGAGTGAAAAGAATAACCAACAGCTGTGTTTAAGTGTTTTACGCCATAGCTTATTAGCGTTGAGCTTTTGACTATCGAGTTTTTTCCGCTGATTTGCCGTACCTTCTATTTTTTCTTCAAACCAAATAAAGATGAACGTCCACACTGTTTGTGGACACAAATACCCACACCACACACGACCTAGAAAAGTGGTGACGAAAAACAACAAAAAGGCACTGACAATAAATAACCAAGCAAGCAACGTTAAATCTTGCGGCCAGAGTGTTAACCCCCAAAAGGTGAAGCGCTGGTTCGCGATGTCTAATAAAATGGCTTGTTCGCCGTTGTAGGTTAACCATGGTAATACCGCAAAGAGCCCCAAGAAAAAGAAGTTCATCTTTTGTCTTAGTTGTTGGAAAAATCCCGTGACCTTTCGCACATAAATTTGATCACGAGGTTTGTATTCTTGAACCGGATCTGGGCGCTCTACTTTGATATTTTTAACTGGAATATCTAAACGATTGTTAGCGTTTTCTTGCTCTTTGTTCACAATAAGTCCTAATCTAAACGTCGAAAAAGGACAATACCGTAATTTTTATTATGCTTTTATTGGAAAAAATACGTGTATTGTTGATGCTTAATTTACTATTCTATCTGTAGGGCTATATTATACGACAAGCTATGAAGAATTTATTGATCTTAATCGTGGCAATTGCAATATTTTTGCACTTTTATCCACAACCAGAACTTGAAAAATGGTATTTAACACAGAAAGAGAATCTATTAGCGGAATTTAATGATGCAACAGATACTAAAGTGCGATTAAACCCCAGCAAAGTATATCGTGATTTAGAAAGCAAGTTAGAGCGTTTTAATGAAAGTGAGCAAGACTACTTAAAGCAAATTACCGCTACGCGCGCTTCAGTTAAAGATTTTTTTGTAGAATATTGTGAAGGAAAAAAACGTTCGCCGAAACTGCACCAAGAAAATCAAAAAACGGTATGTTCGACTATTTCCAACTATCAATCGCTGTTTTAGCCAAAACATTTGTTAAAAGGTAATAGGTTTTACAATGACCATTATGCCGTTAATTCAAATTGTGAGCGAGATGGCTTCTCGTAAGCACTATGCACATTGCTATAGAGACTTTCAATCACAACAGCAGCCTTCTCTACTTTAGCAGGTCTGAAAGGCGCTATTTCCTCTTGCGCGTTAAGTGTTTGCTGAATACGCTGATCAAAATCGTTACCAGACACTTCCTCTGCATTGTTGGATGCAAAACGATCACTGGTGTCAATAACAACACGCTCACCGCTTGTAGCATTTATTGCTGATTGCGTTATTTCGTAAAGTTCAGATTGTGCTTGTGCGATAAGCTGTGCAGCTTTATTTGCTACCCGGCTATCTTGTATAGAAGGGTTTGCTGGCGCTAATGCGGCATTATATACTTTTTGTAGCTTAGCTATTGTAGCTTGTGGATCACCTTTGATTGGTGATAAGTCTACGGATACCTCTCCTTCTACCGCATATTTTTTTCCATCAGGGCCAACTTCAAAACTATAACTTGGCGCTCCGGTATAAGCACCACCAGCCGTAGCATGTGCTTGCTCATGCGAACGCACTTCTTTATCACGATTTTGTAATTCTCGTATTAATTGTTGATCAGCAAAGTCTGGTTCAGAGGCGTTATCAGCACCGTCATCGGACGACGCTTGTTGATTATCTGGGTTATTCTTTGATGCTTGATTACCTTGCTGTGAAGAGTCTTGCTGTGAAGAGTCTCCTTGGTTTTCAGAATCACCTTTGCCATCTTCAGTGATGGTGGAGCTTTCCTTCTCAGCTTGTTTGCGCAGCTGTTCGAAATCAATTTGTTCATTGTTTTGGGCAGGTGTTCTAGCGCGTTCTCTTTCCGATGCAGCGCCTTTCTCTCTTGCCGATTGTTGAGCTGCTGCAGGTTGCGTGATAATTTCACGTTGCACATTATCACGACGCAATGCTTCCGTAGGCGGATTTGTAACCGTCGGAACAGGGATATTCGCAGTATGCGTCGTAATGTTCATTAGTTATACGCTAACATCTAGCAATGTACCAAGATTTTCATCAGCCGTCTGAATGACGTTAGCAGAGGCTTTTGCTTGATGTTCAGCTACTCGCATTTCTACAATAGATTTATTCAAATCAGCTAACTCACCTGAACCTGTATTTTGGTTCATCATGTTGTCATTTTCTTGCTGACCTAAGGTAGGCTCTTCTGGGTTGTATCCCACAGCTCTTGCTATGTCAGATGCAGCCTGATTAGCCGTTTCAGTTGCTTTTTGAAACCCTTGTAAGCCTGAATTAAATGCAGAATCAATATTCATTTACTTCTCCTTAATATCACATTTACCAATTATTCATGGTAATAAGACCGCTGATACTAGCTCAAATGCAATCTGTTTAATTATTAACCAAACAAGCCGAAATGTAAAGCGTTGCGTGGAATAAGCAGCCTTTAGTCGGTACGTTCTAATACCGTTAATTTGTTACGTTTACTAACCATGTTTGTAGCTGGTCAGTAAACGACGATAACTCACTAATAAAGGGTGCATGCGATGATTGTTCAAAAATAACTTGCTCACTGGTTGGTGCTAATCTGGCAATATTAGCTATCACCTCTTTGGGGACTAACCCGTCAAGTTTGCCATACATTCGTAAATACGGACATTTAATGCTAACTAACTGATTGCGCTGATCAGTTGTTTCTAACAAGGTTAAAGAATGCATTAGCGTGTTTTTATTCGCCATAGGGTATTGCATAATTAATGCGCGAATTCGTTTGATATCTTGTCGAATATGCGGACTACCCATGGCTTGGATTTTTAAAAAGTTGTCAATTGTTTTCTGTGTATCTTTTGCTAATTGGCGATGAAAGTTTGTTAGCACTGCGGGTTGAATTCCTCGCCAATTATCTTGCTGTAAAAAACATGGCGTACTCGCTACATTCACTAAACCGGTTACAAGGCTGGGATATTCAAGCGCAATTTGATTGGCAACTAAACCACCAAGCGACCAACCCACATATACAGCGGGTTCATTAATAGTTTGACAGATTTTTCCAGCGATAGTGGTTAGTGAATATGGCGAACACAACTGTTGATGGTTTTCTCCATAGCCAGGTAAATCAACAGTGATAATACGAAATTTATCCGCTAACTTTTCTGCCAATGGTTGCCAAACCCCTGCATTTAACCCCCAACCATGAATGAATACGATGGGTACACCCTGTTTTTGACTCGCAAAATCTGATTTATTTGCCATGCTTTTAGCGTAAGCCCTTAACGGTTAAAGGGCATAGTTTACTTAAAGACATGGTTAAATGGAATTTTTACAGCATTACAATAACAGCATTATCGATCGTTGCGTGCAGCGTTATCAGCAGCTTTTGCTCACGCTTGGTAGCTGTGATTTATGTCATCAACAGCCTGTTACTATCCCCTTACTTTGTCATCATTGTGTCAATGATTTACCCTTATTTAATTACACGTTATCCGGAACAGATTTATTAAATTGGCCGGCAATCGATCGTTTATTTCCTAAACGCGATTTTGATCAACTTGTGTGTGTAGCTCCGTATGTTTTTCCGTTCAACCAATGGCTACCGCAACTTAAATTTCATAATAGATTCGAATTAAGCAAACTGTTAGCAAAACTGCTCATCACTACTAATAATATTTGCCAAATCGTTTCACAAGAAACCACCTTGTTAGTCGTACCAAGTCATATTAAAAAATGGCAGCAACGCGGCTATAATCAAAGTCATTTAATTGCTCGGCAATTTGCCAAACACATTGGCTGTCAATATTTACCCCATGCTTTATGTAGAGTAGAGCAACAAAAGAGTCAGGTAGGATATTCAGGTAAAGAGCGACGACGTTTAATGGCGCAAGATTTTATGTTAAATGAAGAAATTTCGTTGCCTAAACATATCGTTTTATTTGATGATGTTGTAACAACTGGCTCTACCGTAAACACAATAAGCCAGTTGTTAAAGCAACATGGAGTTCAGTCAATTACCGTCTTGGCAATCAGCCTCTCTTTACCTAAACATTAATGTGCTGAAGCACTAAATGCTTTTGAAAAGAACAAGCTATTCGAGATCAATCGGGCACTTCCCATCCAATAACCTCGAAAAGCCATTACATTTGGTGTAGCAATAACACGCCCACGCCCTACATTATGAGCAACTAATGCTGGAGTACGTGCAATTTTATTGACTAAATTTTTATCGGTATAACCGCTTAATAACGGTGTAGGAGTGTAACTTGCCACCGTATTAAATACTGCGCCTGCTTGTTCCATAATTAGCGTACTGTTTTTAAATAACGGCAAACCTTCATTATTAAAACCGTAAGTTAATGGGTGACTTAAATCTAATGTTGATTGAAAGATCGCACCTGCTATACGTTTACGTGCCGATAAACTTTCTTTATCTTGATAAGTTAAGCCATCGGTAGTAAATAAATCATTTATCACGCTTTTCTTAACCATTTTCACTTTCAATATTTCTTCTTCAGCTAACCATTGAGCAGCGCGCTTTTGAGCAAAAACGGTACCGCCATTCGTTAGCCAGCGCTTGAAGCTTTCAACAAACTTCTTACTTAAACCTTTATAGTTTCCATCAACTAACAAGATGTGCGTGTAATCCGAAAGGTCAATTCTTGATAGGCGTGCTTGTTCTACAACCGTTAAAGGAATGTTTAACATGTCATCAATATAAAAGCGTAACTCAGCAGCTTCGTATTGTGAGCTTCCCTTGCCTCCAACTAATAAAGGCTTAACCGGTGATAACGCATGCATTGAGCGAGAACCTAAATCAATACCTTGAATAGTCAGCCCAGTATCAATATTGAACATTTCAATACCAGTATCTTCACTAAGCTGGGCAACAAGATCTCGCCATTGGTTAGCCTGTTGAATTCCTGCAGGAATAACGATGGTACCTGGTGAAAACTGCACTACCTTACCATTAATTGTTGAAGCGAACGGTTTCGTTGCTACTCGCGTCTTAATATTGTTGGTTAATAAATTATTAAGCAGCTTAGCTGAATACATATGGTGCCATTCAAAGGCATAGGCATAAGCATTTGGATCAACGGGCTTAACGGTACGTTGTGTTTGTTGCCACGTATTTTCTGCTAATGATAGGCCTCTGCTTCGTTTAACCGGTGCAAAGTCGATATCCATGGCTAGTGGCATAGTCCAACCAGAGACATCATAAAAGGTATTGTCTTGGAAATTAGTGCCTTGACTGAACAATGCTTGGATAACACGATATTGCTTTTGTGCTAGCGGCACATAGAAACTTGCATTTTTCGCATAGGTTGTATCATCAAGACGATAATCTTTTGTTAGCGGATAAACATCTATTTGATGTAAAGCTAATTTATCTAGAAAATGATTTAAACGCTGCGTATCGTGCGCTTCTGAAATTATATAGCCATTAATTTTTTCATCTTTAGCGGCTTGCATTGCTTCGTCATAAAATTTTGCACGATATTTTCTAAAAGTATCTCTGCTCTCCCATGCACCTTGAATCGTAGACAAAGAAGTTAACACTTGATTTTTAACGCCATACTCAAAGGTTAATAAGCCATTTATGCTCTGTTGTTGGTAACCTCGGCTACTAGCTTGTTCAAATAAAATGCCAACGCCACCGTTAATATCAGGATACGTTGAGCCTTTGCCATAATAGAAATCATCAAAGTTTTCTTGGCTGTAATAAAGTCTATTTTCAGCGTCTAAGGCAGCACTGTGGAAGGTCGCCATTAATTGGGTCAGTTCTGTATTACGCTTTGGTGTCAGAGGGTGTGTTCTTGTTGGAATACCCGGCTGAAAGAAAAAACTACTGTTTGCCCCCATTTCATGGAAATCGCCTAGCACATGAGGTTGATACTGGTGAAAATATGGAATACGGTTGCGGCTTTCTTTTTGCGACAATAACAACCAATCACGGTTTAAATCAAAACCGAAATGGTTAGTTCTACCAGAACGCCAATCTTGGTGATGTTCAATATGATTAGGATCAGCGTTTGGTGTTGTGCCACGGTGCATATTCACCCAATTTGTAAACCTGTCCATACCATCAGGGTTCATGCTTGGCTCTAATACAATCACTGTATCAGCAAGCATATCTTTAACCGCTTTATTTTGACTAGCCGCTAAATAATACGCCACGGCTAACGATGCATTAGCACCACTAATTTCGTCGCCGTGTACTGAATAACCTAACCAGACAACTACCGGATCATTTTCACTATCACCTTTAGTTTTTTGTTGTAACAATGAAGGCAGGTTTTTTAAATTTTCTTCCGATGAAATTGTCACTAACACCTGACGGCGCATTTCTTGGGTAAAACCAATATCAGTAAGTAGTACTCGGCTAGATTGTTCCGCTACTTTTTCCATGTATTGCACCAATTGATCATGACGAATATGACGCTCGCCCAATTCAAATCCTAAGTGCTTTTCTGGCGTTTCAATCTCTTCCAAAAAAATATGATTCGGTAAGTAGTCAGTAATTTTCTTTGCATGTACGGCAACGCTAAAACATGTAACCAGCACGGCAAGTAATAAGATTTGAATGCGCATTGTAGATAAATTCCCATAATTTTTGACTTCAACAACATAACAAACTCTTCTACGCCCATCCAGTTCATAGCGCCAAAAAGCCTTGATCGTTATCTCTTTTTTAACTCTATTTTTAATTTCATCGATGAAAATATTACCGACAAATAAAACACCACTGGAAGATCGCGTCTATCAAGAGTAAAATGGTGTCATACTTGACTAAATTACTCAGGTATACCGCTATTTCGTTTTCCAATTAGTAAGAGTGTACAAAGATTATGATCACCATTTCAGAAAATGCTCAAGCACATTTCGTTAAACTGCTAGAACAACAAGCTGAAGGCACGAGTATTCGTGTATTTGTTGTTAACCCAGGAACTGCCAGCGCAGAATGTGGTGTCTCATATTGTCCTGCTGATGCAGTAGAGCCTGAAGATATTAAGATGACGTTTGAAGGTTTTTCAGCTTACATTGACGCAGACAGCAAACCTTTTTTAGAAGACGCCGAAATTGATTTCGTTTCTGACCAAATGGGCTCGCAACTTACGTTAAAAGCACCTAACGCTAAGTTACGAAAGGTAGATGACGATGCTCCTCTTTTCGACCGAATTGATTATTTTATTAAAGCAGAAGTAAATCCTCAATTAGCAGGCCATGGCGGTGAATGTACGTTAATGGAAATTACCGACGACGGTTATGCCGTATTACAATTTGGCGGTGGCTGTAATGGTTGTAGTCAAATTGACGTTACGGTAAAAGACGGCATTGAAAAACAGTTAATTGACATGATGGGTGATGAAATTAAAGGGGTTAAAGATATGACAGAGCACGAAAGAGGCGAACACTCTTACTACTAAGTATTTATCTACCCCAGTTAGGATCTGTTGATCTTTTGAGATTAAATTTTGTTTGAACTAAACACTGAAGATCAACAGACTCTATTAGCCGAGTACAAGACACTCGGCTTTTTTATGGCTGAAGGTAACGAGCACCTTTGCGATGGTAATCAATAGCTAATGCGATTCCTCTTGCTGCCATAAAGAGTGTAAAAGCGAACCATAAGCCATGATTTCCCAAGTGTTGGAAAATGAACCAGCTAGGAAAAAACACACCAAAAGTAGAAAACACCATACTATTACGCATAGTTTTTGCTTGTGTTAGTCCAATATAAATACCGTCATATAAATAGCTCCAACAAGCCACTATGGGTAAAATAATAATCCAGCCAATAAACTGCTCAGCAAAGTTAACCACCGGCTCTATGTTTGAAATAAGACGGATCATCCAATGACCCGCGACAAAAAACACTAAACTATAAGCCAAAGCAAAGATTAACGTCCAGAGTAAGCTCATTTTCACCACATCATTTAGCATGTTTGGTTTATGTGCGCCTTTTGCCTTACCGACTAAGACTTCTGCTGCATTCGCTATACCGTCTAAACCAAACGAGATAAATAATAAAAAGTTCATCAAAATTGCATTAGCGGCAACAACATTGTCGCCTAATCGTGCGCCTTGAAAGGTAATAAAAACAAAACAAGCTTGTAAAGATAAAGTACGTATTAAAATATCTCGATTTAGCGCTAGATATTGCTTTAAGGTTACCAAAGATAAATATTGAGAAACTATCTGCCAAGTAAGCTGACGCCAATAAGCTTTTTGATAATAGAATACGATAACCGCAGCAATGAGTAAGGATGAATATTCAGCGATTAGTGTCGCGTAAGCAATGCCCTTCACTTGCCAGTCAAAAACCACCACGAATAACAAATCGAGCAGTAAATTAATCACATTTGTGATGATCAACAGCCACATCACCGCTTTAGCTTGATGGTTACCTAGAAGCCATCCTATCAATACTAGGTTGACCAAGGCTGCTGGCAAGCCCCAAATTCTAATCTCTGCGTATTCTCGCGCATAATATGCAACTTGATCACTTGCGCCGGCAAGTTCAATCGCTAATGAAATATACACTTGTTGAAAAAGTAGCACCACTAACGCTATCGCAATAGCTAACACCACACCTTTAACTAAAACTTTACAGCTTTGCGCAACGTCTTGTTTACCATACGCTTGAGCAGAAAGGCCCGTAGTAGACATGCGAAGGAAGCCACACAGCCAAGTGATCACAGTAACTATCATCGCCCCAACAGAGCTACCGCCAAGAAAATAAGCATGAGATAAGTGTCCAATAACAGCCGTGTCTACTAAGCCTAACAATGGCACAGTAATATTAGACAGAATCATAGGGATCGCTAACGCAAAAAGTTGGCGGTGGGTAACGGTTGTCATATCAATTAATCGAAAGGTAAAAAGTAAAAGTTATAAACAATAGGTATTCAGTTCTAGACACAGGAAAGATGATGCTAAACTATATCAGTAATTCACCAATAGGTAAGCTAATTATATGAAATCATTTACCTCAATGTTGTTAGGGCTGCTCGCAACTTGTTTATTTACGTACTCTACTAATGCAAGCGTTATTTTACAATATCACCACGTTAGTGACGATACACCGAAAAGCACCAGCATTTCGCCACAACAGTTTGCTAAACATATGCAATATTTAGCTGACAACGACTTTACCGTGCTTCCGCTAAACGAAGTTGTTGATGCGATAAAACAACAGCAACCTTTACCGAACAAAAGTGTTGTTATCACCTTTGATGATGCTTATTTAAACATTTTAGAAAATGCTAAACCCATTCTCGATCAACATCAATTTCCGTTTACTATTTTTATTAATCCGGGCATTGTTGATCAAGGCTCGGCACATTATTTATCGTGGTCACAGTTAAAAGCAATGGCAGATGATGGCGTAATGATTGCCAATCATGGCTTTGAACATGAATCATGGACGCGCGTTCCAAAAGACGCGAACTTCAATACCTGGCTCGCTCAGAAAATTGCTTTACTCAAAAAAGCAGAAGCGAAAATAAAAACTGAAACAGGGCAGTCTTGGCAATATTTTGCGTATCCTTACGGTGAATTTTCTCCACGCATTCAACAACTGCTAGAGCAAAATCAATTTATAGCTTTCTCGCAACAAAGTGGCGCTGTTGGGCAAAATACTGATTTAACCAGCATACCGAGGTTTCCGGCTTCGCAACCATACGATAAGTTATCTAGCTTAAAAGATAAATTACACTCTCTTCCACTCTCGGTAACATTGTCTGATCAAGATGCACAAACCATTTACACCAGAGGTGCATTGAAAAAGGTCACGATGACGATTAATAGCGATGATATTCGAACTGAGCAACTTAATTGTTATGTCACCAGTGTTGGCAAGCAGCCCGTTAAATGGTTAGATGACAAACAATTGTCAATTACCTTTACCGAAACGTTGCCCAGTGGCAGAGTACGTAGTAACTGTACTGCGCCAAGTATTAGTCAACCTGGTCGTTACTACTGGTATTCTAAACCGTGGTTTATTTTAAACGAAGATGGCAGTTGGTATCCTCATTAATACCATTTCACTCAGAAATTAAATACTTGGTGGTTTACCAAAAATCGTAGTGTAAGCCACCTAGATTAGCTTTGACACTCGTTTAACACTAGCCTTCGAGTTCTACGATTTTAGCGAAGTCGCTCACTAATTCATCTCCAGAGATAATCGGCACTTGTCCTAGCTCATGCTTAGGTTTAAATATTGCCGCGATTTTACCTTGAGGATTAATTAACACTATTGAAGCGCTATGATCGACTAAATAACTTGAACTTTGTGCTTCATCTGAAATGGCATACATTAAGCCTAAATTTCGGGCAAATGGAAATAACGAAGCGTGATCCGCGGTTAGCGCAATAAATTCTTGATTAAAATAAGCAATATATTTCGCTAAACGTTCTGCTGAGTCACGCTGCGGGTCAACAGACACTAATATTACCTGAGTATTATCAGCAACAGCTTTTAAATCATCATAACGAAAATTAAGCTCTTGTAGCGTTGTTGGACAAACATCAGGGCAGGAAGTATAGCCAAAAAACACCCAAGACCATTTATTTTCTAATTGTGTATTACTAAATTGTTCACCGGTGTGTTTAGTCATTGTAAACGGTTGAATAACGCGTGGGGTTTGATAATACAATGAAAATTCAGGCTGAACCTTATTAAACGCTGATTTATAAATAAATATACCGCTAACCAGCGCGATAACTGCCACAATAACAACCAATAACTTATTCACAACAATGCCCTTACGCTAAACCGGTAACAGGTAGTGATCTACCAATAAGATAATAAATAATAACATTAAGTGGATGATAGAAAATTTAAAAGTATCCATTGCCGTATTATCATCGGCATTAAATTTTAATTTCCATGCATACACAAAAAATATCAAGTTAAGTACTATGGCCCCGACTAGATACAACCAATTGCTCATGCCAACAAGATAAGGTAGAAGACCAACAACAAACAATAAAATGGTGTACAACAATATCTGGGTTTTAGTAAAGCTGATGCCATGCGTTACCGGCAACATTGGAATATTTACTTTGGCATAATCATCTTTACGATGAATAGCTAGTGCCCAAAAATGCGGTGGTGTCCAGGTAAAAATTAGCAACACTAATAATAATGCATGTGGGTGAATTTCATTGGTTACCGCTGTCCAGCCAAGTAAAGGTGGAATAGCACCAGCAAGCCCGCCAATAGTTATGTTTTGTGGCGTTGCACGTTTTAAATACATCGTATAAACAAAGCTATAACCCACAAGCCCTGACAGCGTTAACCAAGCCGTTAAAGGATTGACTAAGAAATACAGCATTACAAAACCAGCCAATGCCAAAAGCGCTGCAAAAATAGTGGCTTGTGTCGTCGTTAATCGGCCAGTAGCAACAGGTCGATTATGTGTCCGTGCCATTACGCTGTCTATTCTTTCATCAACAATATGATTAATTGCCGCTGCTGCAGAAGATAAAAAGCCAATGCCAATGATAGAGGGGATTAAAACTTGCCATGGAATTGCCCCCGGTACAGACAAACACATACCAACAAGCGCAGTAAGTACTAACAACGCAACAACACGAGGCTTGGTAATTTCATAATAATCTCGCCACGACGCCGATGTAGTACGCTCAATGGCATTTTGTGCTGATGTCATATTACTCTCCCCTACGTTTTCCGTTTTAAGCTGTATGTCAGCAAAATCAACATTAACATTAGGCAAGCAGCCACAACATTATGACTCACTGCAATAAACAATGGTAATGACAAGACAATATTACTGACACCTAACCCTATTTGCAGCAGTAATGTTGCCAATAAGCCAAGCGCACAACGTTTAAAAAATTGACTTTGCGCTTTGGTAAAAATAGCAAAAACTAGCCATAATAAATACACACTAACAAGAATAGCACCAAAGCGATGCATAACATGTATAGTCACTCTTTCATCATGCTGTAAATGACCAAACTCATAACTTTCTCGTTCCGGTGGAATTAAGTCAAACGAGTTTTCAAAGGTTAACTCCTCAGTCCAATTTCCCTGACATATAGGTAATTCTGTGCACACTAATGCCGCATAATTAGACGATGTCCAACCTCCTAAAGCTATTTGACCTGTCAGTAATACCAAGCCAATAATGCCATAACGGGCATACTTTCTAATGGCAGGATCACCACCAGGTACACGATAGGGTTTTAACCGTAAATACAGTAAGAACAACAAGCACAGCGTCGTAAAGCCACCGATTAAATGTCCCATCACCACAATCGGCATTAACTTCATGGTGACAGTCCACATACCAAGCGCTGCTTGAAAAATAACTACACATAATATAAACAACGGTAAAAAGACTGGCGCGCCTGCATTTCTCGCTCTAAAACTTAACAATGCAATAGCCAGAATAAATAACCCTAATGTGCCGGCAAAATAGCGATGGATCATTTCATTCCATGCTTTATGGGGTTCGACAGGACGGTCTGGAAAGGCAAGTTCAGCTTTCGCGATTTGTGCTTCAGTTTTCGGTACATCTAAATGTCCATAACAACCAGGCCAATCAGGGCAGCCAAGTCCAGCATGTGTTAATCGGGTATAAGCACCTAAGCTCACGACCAATATTGCTAACAAAATGCTGATAAAAACAAGCTTTCGAATAGTAACAATATTTTTATCTTGCATAGCGTTACCCCACTCTCGAATATTTTAAAAGCTTTTTCATATCAGCAAGTAACTTTTTACCCATTGACACTATCTCGCTATCTTCGGTAGGTGTTAAATGCTTCACAACCAAATTTCCTAGCGGGTCAACAATAACCAAATCGCCTTCACTTAGCTCTGATGCAGCTTCGCTTGTTAACGTCCAATTTTGCCATTTATGGTGAGTCAGTTTATCGCGGTGATTGTCAAAAAATACGCTGTCGGTAAGTATGATAGGCGTTACTCGTGGAATTTCTTTCCCTAACAAGACATATGTACTATTAATCGTGGTTAACGCATGTTGGCAAACTTGTTGACAACTTTTATTCGGATAATACAGTAGCAACCATTGTTCTTTGATTGTTTCTTGGTCTATCGCTAAATCAGTTAACGACTTTTCCGATGAAAATAATTGCCCGTAATTGGTGACACCTGAATCAAACCATTGAAAGTGTAAGGCTAATTTTGCAAGTATTACAGGCAAAGCAAATACTACTATTACAATGATAAACGCTTGTCTTGCTCGGTTATTTTTTACGACTGACATTGGGATCCTTGTTATTATTATTGTCGATTTTATTGTTATAAAACCAAATACTGGCACTTAGCATTAATACAAGCCAAGCAAATGCTAACGAAAACCACTGAAAAGCATAACCACGATGTTTTTCAGGTGGCATCACGATAGGCTGCCAGTTTTTTTCAAATCCTATGCTCTCTGTTTTATCTAAGTAAATGACAAAGGGCAACAGTTTTTGACCAATTAATTGTGAAAATTTATTCAAATTGACTTGTTGAGCAATTAACGGCCAACTAACGTTTGAAAAATCTTGCGCCGATAAAATAAAACCAGACTCAAGGATTCTGATATGCCCACTGATATTATGAGTTCCCTCTACAGGGTTAACTGTTGGTAATGTTTGCCTGCTTCTATCACCTTTTATCCAGCCTAAGTTCACTAACACGCTACCATATTCGTTAGTTAAAACTTGTAAAACTCGATAACCCACTTGTCCCTGATGGGTTTGATTGTCATGCAGAAAAATATGTTTACTATCAAAGCGACCAGCAACGGCTACCGGTAAATCATTAATATTTTCATCAGCTATCAGTGATAATATGTTGGTCAACGAGTACTGTTCTTTGTGCTGTATGTCAGCGATACGCGCGATACGTTGTTCTTTTTCAATCGCTCTTGATACCTGCCACAACCCAAGCTTGATTAATCCGATAAAGACTAGCAACGTTAAAATGACCAATAGCCAATTTAACTGATATAAATAATCTTTTAATTTTGCTACCTTCATACAACACCGATAGTTAATTAAATAGAGGGAACAATGATCATCAAGGTAATTATTATAGGCTTACTCATATATATGATATATAACCTATTTCAAGCCCTACGCTTGATGAGTAAAAACGACCCCAATAAGCCCAGTATGTCGAAGTTTATTGGACGCCGTGTGATGACTTCTGTTGTCATTGTGTTGTTATTACTTATTGGGGTTTTAACGGGTGTGATCACACCAAACCCTCGTCCATATTAAAAATGGCACGCTAAGCGTGCCATTAATTTTAGATAATATAGACAAACACAAACAATATAACCCACACTACATCAACGAAATGCCAGTACCAACTGGTCGCTTGAAAAGCAAAGTGATTTTTTGGCGTAAAGTGGCCTTTCATGATTCGTATAAACATCACGATCAACATCACAGTTCCCAAAGTAACATGCATACCGTGGAACCCTGTCAGTAAATAAAAGGTATTGCCATATATACCACTGGTTAAATAAAGCTTCATTTCTTCAGCATAACCATGGGCGTACTCAAGGCCTTGGCAATAGAGGAAAACTAGCCCTAATAAAATAGTAAAACCTAACCAAAATTTTAGTTGCCCACGGTTATCTTTTTCTAAAGCAACATGTGCAAAATGTGCAGTAACAGATGACGTTAGTAGTAATACCGTATTTATCAATGGTAAACCATACCAACCCATTGCTGTTGTTGTTGTGCCATCGGGTGTTGCTATTAACGGCCACTGAGCAGTGAATTCAGGCCACAATACTTCGAAGGTCATGGCATTGTTACCATCACCGCCTAACCAAGGCACTGAATACATACGCGCATAAAAGAGTGCGCCAAAAAAGGCGGCGAAAAACATCACTTCTGAAAAAATAAACCAACTCATACCTTGACGAAATGAGGTGTCCATTTGATGGCTATATTTACCTGCCATTGATTCGGTGATCACATTACTAAACCAGCCGTAAACCATATAAATAACAAGTGCGATACCCGCTATTAAAATATAGCCGCCAAAACCAGACTGTTCATTTTTAAGATCAGTTACGTAATTTGCCGCACCAACGGCAATTAAAAATAAAGCTACGGCACCAACAATGGGCCAATGGCTTTTGGCGGGCACATAATAAGATTCATATTCTTTTGTTGTCATCTTTTTTCCCCTGTGAACTCGCGTTAACCGTTACGACTCAATTCGACCAGTAATGTCGAATAATGTATAAGACAAGGTGATGGTACTCACTTCTTTAGGCAGCTCAGTATCAACATAAAACTGTAATGCCATTTCCACATCTTCTTGTGCTTTTAAAGGTTGTTGGTTAAAACAAAAACACTCTATTTTTTGAAAATAAATGGCCGCTCTTCCCGGAGAAACAGAAGGAACTGCTTGTCCGATAATGTCATGGGCGGCTTCATTCTTCGCATAAAATTTAACGAGTTTCATTTCCCCTGGATGCACCTTGATTTCCTTAACCATTGGTTCAAATTTCCAAGGGATCCCTTTAGACAAATGACTAATAAACTGCACAGTGATCAAGCGGCTTTTATCAACACCATCTTGATTCTCTTGTGCAGCAACATTAGACGTTTTTCCGTTTAAACCAGTAATATCACAAAACACATCATATAAAGGCACCATTGCAAAGCCAAAACCAAACATTGCAAAAACGATCAGCATCAGCTTTTTCACCGTTTTTTGAATATTTTGATCTGTACCTTTAGACATATTTTTCCCTTACTGTTGCTAAACTCTCGTTATTCAATATCTATTAATCAATCTTTGGTGGTGTTTCAAAGGTGTGATAAGGCGCAGGACTTGCAACGGTCCATTCTAAGCCTTCGGTAGCTTCCCAAGGATTTGCTTCCGCTTTTTTACCACCTCGAATACACTTGATCACTACCACTAAGAAAATCAGTTGTGATAAGCCAAACGCAAAACCACCAATACTCACCCACTTATTAAAGTCAGCAAATTGCAGCGCGTAATCAGGAATACGTCGAGGCATACCCGCTAAGCCTAAAAAGTGCATTGGGAAAAACAGAATATTGACTGAAATTAACGAACACCAAAAATGTGCTTTACTCCACTTATCGTTGTACATGTGGCCGGTCCATTTAGGCAACCAATAATATGCGCCAGCATAAATTGAAAATAATGAACCTGTTACCAACACATAATGGAAATGCGCAACCACAAAGTACGTATCATGATATTGGAAATCTACGGGTGTTAATGCCAGCATTAATCCAGAAAAGCCGCCAATGGTGAACAAAATAACAAACGCTAATGAAAATAGCATTGGTATTTCAAACGTCATTGCGCCTCGCCACATAGTGGCTACCCAGTTAAACACTTTAACCCCAGTTGGTACGGCAATCAGCATGGTGCAATACATGAAGAACAGCTCGCCAAATAATGGCATACCTGTCGTGAACATGTGATGCGCCCAAACGATAAACGATAAAAAGGCAATGGATGCAGTTGCGTAAACCATTGAGCTATAACCAAACAGTTTCTTACGCGCAAAAGTAGGAATAATCGTTGATACAATACCGAAGGCCGGTAATATCATGATGTATACTTCTGGATGCCCAAAGAACCAAAAGATGTGTTGGAACATCACAGGGTCACCGCCGCCAGCAGCATCAAAAAAGCTAGTACCAAAGTAGGTATCAGTTAACACCATGGTTACCACGCCGGCTAGTACCGGCATCACGGCAATTAATAGGTAGGCGGTAATAAAGAACGTCCAAACAAACAATGGCATTTTCATGTAGGTCATGCCAGGTGCTCTCATGTTCATAATGGTAACAATTACATTTATTGCCCCCATAATTGAGGAAACACCCATAATATGCACCGCAAAAACAAAGAATGCAGTACTGCCATTTGAAAATGTTGTAGAAAGCGGTGCGTAGAACGTCCAACCAAAATTTGGCGCGCCTGACTCCATAAAAAATGACGACAGTAAAATAGCAAAAGCAAAAGGTAATATCCAAAAGCTCCAGTTATTCATACGCGGTAGTGCCATATCTGGCGCCCCTACCATCATTGGGATCATCCAGTTAGCAAAGCCTGTAAAGGCTGGCATAATGGCACCAAATACCATGATTAAACCATGTACGGTGGTTAATTGGTTAAAAAAGTCTGGTTCAACAAATTGTAAACCTGGTTGGAACAACTCTAAGCGAATTAACATCGCTAGCGCACCACCAACTAATAACATGATGAAAGAAAACCATAAGTACAATGTACCTATATCTTTATGGTTTGTTGTATATAGCCAGCGTTTAATACCCGTCATTTTATGATCATGATGATCGTGCCCATGCGAGTCGTGAATAGTATCAGTAGTCATTATTCGTCCTCCTTACTTAGCACTTGCCGCATCAACATCGGCGGGTTGCACAAGATCACCAGAATCATTACCCCAAGCATTTCGCTCGTAAGTAATAACAGCTGCTATTTCTGTTTTCGTTAACTGACTGCTAAACGCTGCCATCGCTGGGTTTTTCTTACTGCCATTAAATACAATATCAATATGCGCAGAAACATCACCTGTGATAATAGGGCTACCAATTAAGGAAGGAAATGCTGGCGATAAGCCTTCGCCCGTCGCTTTATGGCATGCCGCACATCGTGTTGCGTAAACTTGCTCACCTTTTGACATTAACTCTTCTAATGAATAAGTTTTACTCAGATCTTCTTCCGGCGGAGCAGCTTGTTCAACTGTTTCGGTTTCAGTCGCAGCAGATTCAACAGGTGTTGCTTCAGTCGTGGTTTCTGACCCACTTGATGCGGCTTGTACATCACTAGCTTGTACTGTATCACCCGTATTATTATCCCAAGCATTACGTTCATAAGTTACTACTGCAGCTATTTCTTTCAAGCTCAGCTGCTTACCATAACCTTGCATCCCTGTTCCTGCTTTACCATTGAAAACAATATCAATATGCGCATTAACATCACCTGTTGCGATAGGGCTATTTTTTAACGCAGGAAATGCTGGTGGTAAACCTAAACCATTTGGTTGATGACATGCCGCACAATAAGCCATGTATGTGGTTTCACCCAAGGTCATTAATTCATCCATCGACAATGATGCATTTAGCGATGCCGCTTCAGCTGCTTTTGCTTCGTCTTTCAGACGATTTTGTTCTTCTACCCAAGCTAGGTAGTCTTGCTCAGTTTTTACTTCAACAACCACAGGCATATAACCATGATCTTTACCGCATAATTCAGCACATTGCCCACGATAAATACCTGGCTCAGGTACGTTTGCCCAGGCTTCGTTGATAAAACCCGGATTGGCATCCTGTTTAACAGCAAATGCCGGTACCCACCACGAGTGAATGACATCATCAGAAGTGATCAGAAAGCGTACTTTTTTATTGGCTGGAATTACCAAGTGTTTATCAACTTCTAAAAGATAATTTTCACCTTTTGTGTCACCCAAGCCAGCTCTATTATCGAACTGCTCACGTGGTGTTGATAAAACAGAATAGAATTCAATGTCTTGATCAAAGTATTTATAATGCCACTTCCACTGAGACCCTGTCACTTGAATGGTTAACTCAGAGTTATCATTATTTTCCATCGCGATTAAGGTGTTGGTTGCTGGCCATGCCATTGCGATCAATATGATAATAGGAATAACCGTCCATAACACTTCAACTTTAGTGCTTTCATGGAACGTTGCAGGTTTAAAGCCTTTCGACTTTCGATGGAAAATCATTGACCAGATCATGGCGCCGAATACAACAACACCTATCCCCGTACAAATATACAAAGCATACATGTGTAGTCCGTATACTTCGTTACTTATCTCTGTGACCCCAGGGGTCATGTTTAACGTTGAATCAGCCCAAGCCATACCGGGAAATAAAATTCCAGATAACAGCCAACCTAGGTTACGTCTTTTCACTCGACATCTCCTTATACCCTTTCTAAGTCAAAAACAAAGCAGTTTAGTAATACTTAGCTCTTATTTACTTGTGTTTTTGATGCGATTTTATTGTTATTTTTTATGGCGATTTTTTAAACAGGTGAAAGTTCGCCTTATTATTAGTGTTGTTTACTTTCTGTTCTAGAATTACTTAATATTTGATCTGGGTCAATTTTTAATTTGATCGACACATACAATAAAAAGATAATAAATACAATTGAGTATAAACTCTAAATGACTGGAGGGTGCATTATGAAGGGCATAGCGCAAATGTATACTTTTTAAGCATTTACTCTAAAAAAGTTTTTTCTTCGCGTTATTATAGATGGTGATTATTTAAACAGAAAAGCACTTATACACAGGGTTATTTGGTAGTGAGCACTGGTTAATATGAAGATTTAGCAATTAAAGGTTGATTTTTAATCAAGAGAATGAAAAACAGGTATTATGCTCCAGCAAAAGCGATAATACCTGTTTACCAGCAATAAAAATATTTACATCCAATCGGCGGATCTAATAACCCCTACCGCCAAACCTTCAATATTGAAATGTTGGCTGGTTAAATCGACTTTTATCGGTGAGAAATCTTCGTTCTCAGCATGAAGGTATACAACATTACCTTCTCGCTTCAAACGCTTCACCGTTACATCATCTTCAACCCTAGCAACTACAACCTGACCATTTTGTACATCAGTTGTTTGATGAACAGCAAGCAAATCACCATCGAAAATACCAATGTCTTTCATACTTTCACCGTTTACTCGTAATAAGTAATCAGCTGCAGGGTGAAACAAACTACCATCAATTTGGTAGCGTTCTTCAACATGCTCTTGTGCAAGAATAGGTTCGCCTGCGGCTACTCTACCGATTAAAGGTAAACCTTGTTCCTCAACAAAATCGTCAGCTAACCTAATACCACGAGAGGTGCCCGGTAACATTTCAATGTAACCTTTTTTAGCAAGCGCCTTTAAGTGCTCTTCTGCAGCGTTAGCAGATTTAAAACCAAAAAAGGTCGCTATTTCTGCACGGGTAGGCGGCATGCCAGTTTCTGATATTTTCTCTTTAATCAGATCAAAAATTTGTTCTTGTCTATTGGTTAATGGCTTAAACTCGCTCACGATTATTCCCTGTATATATGGACAGCTTCACTGTTAGTATATACAGCCTGTAAATAATCGCAACTACGTGATTAAAACTTTTTAACCATTACAAACCTTCAATAAACTCATGGTATGCCTTTAATGCTTTCGGCACGGATATAAACGGGGTGTCAGCATGGCCAGCATCAGCACTATAGCTAGATTGCCAATACAAATTTTCAGGAGCTTTTGTTTTTAAAGCTTCAAGTAACCCTTCAAATGAGCCAGTGATAATGTCATTCTCTTTTGCCCCTAAACTTAAATATAAAAACCGCGGTTTACCAACAGTGTTTGCTAACTGGTTTTTAAATTGTTTAACCACAACTGAATCGTCATACCATGCTGCAGGACTGAAAGCGAAATATCCCGTGAATAGTTGCGGCTTTGTTACTATGGTATATAAAACAAAACTGCCTCCAGCAGAAAAACCACTCAGTACTCTATTTGATGAGATTTTAAATTGCTTTTCAATATGCGGTATCAGTTCTTTTTCAATAAAGGCTAAAAACAAATCTGCTTTACCAAAAATTTCTGGGTTGTTTTCTGTCGTGGGCCGAGCTTCTATATTTACATCCTTTCGTGCATAAGGCGGAACTAAATCACGGTTGCGGGTATCTTGCCAAAATAGATTTGGTATTGAGACCAAAATGAATTCTTCCGTCATTTGTTGTTTATGCAGCAAATGTAATGAATCATCCCAACGTTTTAAATTAAAGTTGCCGTCTGATCTTATGATGAGCGGATACTGTTTGTGCTTATCGAACGTTCTGGGTAAACGAATAAATATTTTTCTGTTTTCATCAAGTACCGAAGAATATAGTGTTTGATCAAGATAATCAGAGGTGTATTGGTTATTATATTGTTGAGTAAACACATAACCAATTACACACAGAATTACACTGAGCAGAATCACTACAGCCTTGATATTTACTCGTCTCATATGCCCTCTGTTTAAATTTTTATACGTTAATTTCACGATTACCTAACAATTTATTCGCGATTATAGTCCCATAGTAAATTTTTAATTTGCCACTTGCCATTCAGTTTGACTAAATGTATGTACTCTATCCAATTATCTGAAACCATTTTCACTGTGGCTATATTATTGTGTTGGTCCAAAATCGTCACATTGTTGTTCGTAACTGGTGGAAATTTCATGCCACTCTTATTCCAGTGTTCCGCATGCTCTATCAAGCGTTTATAGCTTGTTTCACGTAACGAAATTTTACCGTTTGGCGCAGGAAAAGGTGGCACAGTATGTTTTGACAGCTCAGGATGTATCACTGTTTTCATTAATTCAGGGTCTAAACTTTGCAAAGCTTTCAAATAACTTAGCGATACTTGTTTTATCTTATCGGCATCTTTGCGATTATCTTTTTTAACCGTTGGATACAAATTTGCTATTGCTTGGTCTTGCAAGCCGTACTTTGTTCGCCCGGTATATTGCCCTTGGGTGTCATATTGTTTAATTGCGTAAGCAAAGCCCCATGCATTTAAGGTTAATTGGTAGTGCTGATCATAATAGGCATATTTTGTATGTAACCCTTGCTCATCATAACTATCCTGATAATACGCCATACCATTACTATTGGGTACGATATTAAATTTTTCGTCGATGTTATAATGGCGGTACGGATTACCTATTTCATCATATTCGATCGCAGTGTCATTAAAATGAAAATAAGGTGAGAGCGGCTGTTTTACACCTGCGGCATTAAATCGTTGTTCAATCACTAAATTGTTATGTTTATGCCAGCGATATTCGGCGATATTCCAACGAGATTCCATTGCTTTATCATCGGCATCATAAAAATTAAGTTGTTCAACAAACCCCGTGTCATCAATACGATAAACTTCTTTAAACACGCCGCGAATATTTAACATTCTTCGATCGTTTATGTCATAAAAAGTGAATGTTTTTCTTCCCTTTGCATAGTCTATTTTTACTCGCTTTGCGCCAAAATGGGTCAATGGATGTAGTTTCACGTTTTGATAAGTGTTGTTAATTATTTCAATGAGTTTGCCTACCTCATTATATTTAAAAACGTAATGACGTTGCTTTGCTGCTTGCTGTTCTGAAATAGGTAAAATACCTTTTGTACCTGCATGTAAAGAAACATGATTATAGCGAAGCGAAGAAAAGTATTTTAACTCCGTTGCATTAGCCTTAAACATTGAAAGTAACGTGATGGTTAACAATAACCCTGTCAACCAAATTCCTTTATAGATTGTCGTCAAAATTAATATCCTTAATCTGTTATTAGAATGATTCATCAATACTCAACATCACATAAACTCTGTGTAATGTTGTGAAAACCTAGGGAAAAAACCTGAATTAAAAGTGAATTTTAGGGTAATTACGCATTTTCTAACGATTTTGGGTGGGATTAATTTTAACTATCAATCAAATTCTGACAGAATATCGTTTATTCAGTATTTAGTGTGCAAAGCAGTTCTCAACGAATGATTCAATTAGGTCAATTTTGTGTCGATGTCACGCACGCCAAACTTTTTTATCAAAACACTGAAGTTGCCATTGAGCCTAAGTTATTTCAGTTATTACTGTTTTTCATTGAAAATCCAAATCAAGTATTAACCCGGGAAGCCATTATTGAGTGTTTATGGTCAGGCCGCTATGTCACTGACAACGCCATGAACAAGCAAATAGCAAACCTGAGAAAGCTACTCAATGATGACCCAAAAAATGCTCAGTATATTCAAACCGTTCCCAAGCGAGGTTATCGGTTAATTTGTCCTGTTATTGCACTTGATATAAACGCTACATCAAAAGAGCAACGTCTTAACGCAACGAATAATAAAATCCGTTATTACAGTATATTGGCAGTGCTGGTAATACTGTTCGTATTGCTCCTAATAGGAGAATATAAAGGTGAAAATCAACTTGATAAACCTAGCCATACAATGGAACTCACTCGACAAGCAGGACAAGAACATTCACCCAAGTTCATTTCTTCCACAGATAAAATACTTTATTTAAGACAACAGATAAATCAAAAAGCCACTCAGTTATGGCAAAAAGATTTAGCCACAGAACAGACAAGCCAAATAGCACTTAATGGTCTTTCGGTATTCAAACTTATTGCTGGAATCTATGATGAGAAAAATAAGCAAACTTCTGTATATATTGCTCATCGTCAGCAAAAAAATTGCCACATCGTTAAAGCGCAAGTAATACATAATCAATTGGAAAATAAAACAATAATATTTGATTGCTCCGACATAATATTGGGAGATATTCAATACGATCTTGACAAAAATACTCTCTATTATAGTGCGCGCCCTCCAAAGCAAACGGCTTTTAAATTATTTGAATACAACCTAAACACACATCAAGAAACTTTACTGCTTCAACCCACGCCTAAAGGTATGGGCAACAATGCTTTTGATATATCACCTGATGGTGAAAAAATGTTAATCATGAACACAAATTTCGAGCGAAACACTCAATTTTATGTTTTACATTTACAATCAAATAAATTAACCAAACATCAACGTCTTAACTATTATGTGTCTGAAGCAATTTGGCATCACGATAATCAACATATTTATTATTTTGCTCCACCACCTTCACATCAGATACTATTGGCTGATCTTGATGGCAAAACCACTGAGTCAATTGTTAGTGTTTCTGATTTTTTATCGCGCGATATGGTAAGGCATAATGATAATGAATCTATTGTGTTTTCAACGCGATCGCCTAATTTTAGTAACCAATGGTTAAACAAAAATTCATTAACTATCAATAATTCAACGGTATACGATATTGTTCCGGCGTTATTTCATCATGAAGATCGATATATTTTCACCTCTAAGCGTTCAGGAAAAAGTCAACTTTTTATCGGTAACCTAATTAGCGGTGAGGCCACGACTTTATCTCACTTTGAACAGTATTATGTTTTTCTTTTTATGCAGTTAAGTCCTGATGATCAAACTCTCTTAATCGCGACGCAAAATAACGTTTGGAAAATTTCACGTTCAGCTTTAAATACCAAGATTAACGCACTTTCTTTTACTGATGAAAATCATGTTTTTTATAGCCAATCCCCCATCACAAGTGTCGACTGGATAGCTCACAATACTGTGGCGATTAGTTCATTGAATCAAAAAGCGCCTACCATCATTACTACAAATACGAATAATAGCCAAACGTTAGACTTGCGCTGGAAACAACTTTTTCTTGATCACCAAAACCTTGAAAATGTATATTTAATTGAACAAACAACAAATCGCCTATACAAAGCCAACCGCGAACGATACAAGCACCAATTAACCGCCAAAGATTTACCCATCATAGATACGGGTATTGTCATGCCTCGCGGATATATCCAACCTAAAATATTCAATGAAAACTTATACTATGTAACCCGACAGCAAGGCGATTATTTCATCTTTAAAACACCGTTGAATAGCAAATTACAGACTTCTTCATCCAGTAAACACTTGCTACAAGGTTTCTATGGCTATGATGTGTCTAAACACGGTGTCATGGTTAGCCATTTAGAAAGCCTAGGTGGTGATATTCACAGAACCGTTGCCAATAGAAATTAGCATTAAAAGCAACACCCGCGTAAGAAAAGACAACCCAATGCGATAATGCTACAATTCTGGTTCACATAATAATGAGTAAACAAGATGTTAGCGTTGAGAAGTTTTTTTTATCTTCTATTAAAATTTCCAATATTTCTTTGGGTAAAATGTCGTATCGTCGCCGATGAACTATCGGAGCAATTCACTGACAGTGAACGTAAGCCAATTTTTTATATTGTCAGACATCGTTCTGCTAGTGATTTGCTTGCACTGCAAAAATCCTGTAAAAAATTAGCACTGCCAGATCCCTTGTCTAACGTGACGATTAAAGGACAAGTTTTACCCCGTACAATTTGTATCGATACACCCAGTTCATTGCTATTCAACAAAAAAAACTCTAGTGCAATGCAACAAAGTTTAGCGATTCTTAATGCGCATGAACAAGATGAAAACCTTGCTGCGCAACTAATCCCTGCCAGCTTAGTTTGGGGTCGTAAGCCTACCAAAGAAAAAAACAATACCGGCGTGCGAGAGGTGCTAGCAGAGCAAGAATCTCCTAGCTGGTTAAAAAAGTTTTTTATTGTGCTATTTCTTGGTCGTAATACCTTGGTGAGATTTAGTGAGCCACTATCTATCAGATATATGACCGACAAATTTGGCAGTGACGAAAGCAACGCTCATAAGCTGTTACGAGTTGCGCGTTTTCATTTTCATCGTCAAAAAGTTGCTGCGACGGGCCCACGTTTAATGCACCGCCAGCAAATGTTTAAAACGTTGTTAAAAAACCCTTCTATTGTGCGATTGATGGAAGATGAAAGACAGGCTAAGGGTCTGTCAAAAGAAGCTATTGAAAAGCAAGCCTTGATCATTATGGATGAGATCGCCGGTGATTATCGAGAAGGTATGATCCGCATCGGTGAGCGAGTATTACACTGGCTATGGAATAGATTATATAGCGGCATAAACGTTAATAACGCCAATACTCTGCGCGAGCTTGCTGATGACGGCCAAGAAATTATTTATGTGCCCTGTCATCGCAGCCATATGGACTACTTATTACTGACTTACATTATTTACCAGCAAGGCTTAGTAACGCCTAGAATTGCTGCGGGCATCAACTTAAATTTCTGGCCAGCAGGCCCTATTTTTAGAAAAGCTGGCGCATTTTTTATTCGCCGCAGCTTTAAAGGTAACCGTATGTATTCTGCAATTTTTCGCGAATACTTAGGGCTGTTATTCGAACGTGGTTATTCAGTAAAGTATTACTCAGAAGGTGGTCGAAGCAGAACCGGTAAGTTACTTGAACCGAAAACTGGCATGCTAGCGATGACCATTCAAAGTTTATTACGCGGTATTAATAGGCCGCTCACTTTAGTACCTGTTTATCTTGGATATGAACATGTCATGGAAGTAGGTACTTACTATAAAGAGTTAAGCGGTAGTAAAAAGCAAAATGAATCAATTTTTGGCGTGTTAAAAGCGATTAAAAATCTACGTAATTACGGTAAAGGTTTTGTCAATTTTGGTACGCCAATCAACATTAACCAATTTTTAAATCAACATGTCGAAAATTGGAAAGATGATGTTGACCCAATCGATCCCCAAAAGCCTAGCTGGTTAACACCAAGTGTTAATTTACTCGCAAATCAAGTCATGGTTGCTATTAATAAATGTGCTGCCTTAAATGGTGTGTCGCTTGTCGCTATGGTGTTACATGCCACAGAAAATAAAGCGTTACCGCGAAGTGAACTGGAATATTTACTTAACTTTTTTCTGTCTTTACAAAAAGCAGTACCTTATAGCGATGAATTAACCATTCCAGACACATCAGGCAGCGCGTTATTAGCTGATGTCATCGCACTGAAAAAAGTCATTGTTGATAAAGACAGCTGTGGCGATATTATTTCACTTGGCGATTTTGCCGCCTTAGAAATGCGCTATTACCGCAATAATGTTTTACATGCATACATTCTACCAGCATTAATCTGTCGTTTGCTCGATAGAACAACAAAAATTAGCAGTGAAAGTATACATGCACAGATCCAACAATTTATTGTGTTATTGAAAAATGATTTATTTTTATGGCAATGCCCAGCTGAAGTGAACAAGCAAATCGACAATGTTTTGCACTTTCTAAGCCAGGAAAATATTGTCAAACAAAGTAAAGCAGGCTTCTGGAGCTTGGTTGAAAATACCGAAACACAAAATTATGTACAAGTACTAGGCGAAGTTGCCGATGAAACTTTACAACGTTTCGCTATTATTACTTCTTTGGCCACGCGGTTATCACCGATAAGTAAGAATGAACTCAGTGAAAAAGCCGTATCAATTGCTAAGCGATTATCAGTGGTTAATAATATCAACGCGCCAGAATTTATTGATAAGAAAGCTCAGTTAACCTTGATTAACAGCATGAAAGAGCAAGAAATATTTGCACAAGACGACAGCGGAAAATTAACGCCAAACAGTACGTTAATTACCTTAAAAGAAAACGTGAACAATTTAGTAGATATTTCGGTATTGCAGAGTATTGCTCGTTAGTCTATCGCCCTAGTTTTTGTTGGTTTTACAACTAGGGCAAAAAACCTATGTTATAAATGTTCAATTATAATACCAATGAAAATCACTAATCCTACCCAGTGATTATGAAGGAATGCTTGAAAGCAAGCTTCTCGTTGACGATCAACAATAAGCATTTGCTGGTAACTAAACAGAGCTGCCGCAATCACCAGCGCTAAATAAAACGGCCAGCCAAATGCAAGCATATCTGCGACTACCATCAAAATTAATAGCGCAGTTATCTGCAAAGCACCGATGATTTTTTTATCATACTTACCAAACAACACAGCGGTAGATTTTATTCCCACTTTAAGATCATCATCACGATCAACCATGGCATACATAGTATCGTATGCAACCGTCCACAATAAATTGGCACAAAACAATAACCAGGCAACCATTGGGATCTCACCCGTTGCTTCAGCAAAAGCCATAATCATTCCCCAACTAAAAGCAGCACCGAGCACGACTTGTGGAAAATGAGTATAACGCTTCATAAACGGATAGCTCGCCGCTAGCAGCAATGCCACTATTGAGAGTGAAATAGTATACCAAGACAATGTAAGCACTAATGCTAAGGCAGCACCAATAAAAAAACCAAATAAGCAAAGAGCTTGTTCTTCAGTAAGGGCTCCCGTGACTAATGGCCGATTAGCGGTTCGTTTAACATGGCCATCAACTTTTCTGTCGGCATAATCATTAATGACACATCCTGCACAGCGCATTACATAAACACCTAATGTAAACACCGCCAATAAATGTAAGGAAGGCCAACCGTCCACGGCGACCCATAATGCCCATAATGTTGGCCACAATAATAAATAAGTGCCAATCGGCTTATCCATACGGGTAATGTCTTTAACGGCTTGCCATTTTTCTTTTATGGTTATCGTTTGACTCATGAATCAATCACCGTCTGTTGGTATGCAAACGCTTGTGGTAAAAAAACTTCAGCGACCATTAAGGGTTTTTGTTCAACCAAAAAAATTGACCGCCGCCCCCACATGGGTAATTCACTGAATAATTGATATGAACGTGCTAACTGAGCCACCTTAGTAGATGAATCAAAGCATGCTACTTCTATTTGTTTACGTTGCAATTTAGGATTAGTAAATAACACATGCCCTAGGGACTGCGTGCCTAGCTGTGCTAATTTTTGTTCGTCGCCAGTAAGCGACTTTAGAGGCAATAGGCTTCTGGCAAATACTTGAGGTACGTTATCGCACCATAAAAGCACTTCCCGCACTAATACTTCTTCACCTGCAACAATATCAACATTTGCTTCAAGTGCTGAACATGGCTCAATCTTTTGGCCGAGTACCTGTACCTTAAACTGCTTACAATGTTGTTTTAAGCGCTGGGTTAATGATCCCGGGTCAAGCAACCAATCACGCAGTTGTGGTGTTAGTTTTGCTGAATGTTCTGAGCACCATGTTGCTGGTAAAGTAATTGGAAATGTCACCATTTCTTGTTGCTGTTGTTCGATCATTACCTCAAATAAACTCTGTTAAAAACCGCCGCACGTATGATATCAGGATTATTCTGACAAGATCGATAATTAATGGTGAAAAACTACAATAACAAGGCTACAATAATGAACAATATTGATTAAGATATTACTGATTTACAGGTTGTTTTTTATGAAATTTTTGCTTTTTACCCTGTTACTACTATGTAATTTTGCACCAAAAACATTTGCTGCTGACTACGCATACTATGGCTTTGAGCCCCAGATTGTGACCAACTACGTCGCAGTGAAAAAGAAAATGGGCTACGTGCGTTTATCCGTAGAATTAATGATAGAAGATTCTGCTAATTACGAGGCGGTAGAGCATAATGCCCCCCTTTTAAGAGACGCAATTATCAGTATTATTGGTCAACAACCTGAAGCGAAAATAAAATCGATTAATGGCCGTCATGAAATTCAAAAATTGTGTGAAGAAAAAGTGAAAAGCTTACTGACTCAAGAAACAGGTCAGCCATTAATTAAGAAATTACTCTTCACTCAATGGCTTGATAATTAACGCCTGTTAGTATGAACAGCCAGCGAAAGTACTTTAACGCTGGCTCCATTTTCCAAAGCGCATCCATGCCAACAAACTCCCTGATAACAAGCCTACTGTATGTGCAGTATTGGCGACATTAATTGGCAATAAGTCTACAAAACCTAACACTAAGAAAAACAACATAAAACCGATAATTGGCTTAGCAAGGTGTAAGCCCTTCTCTGGTGCTAGCCAGCCCGCAATCCACACATAGCCAAAAACCGCATACACCACACCTGACAAGCCGCCAAAGTTAGGACCTGAAACGATATATTGGCCGAAATTGGATAAAATAGCGGAAACAAAAAAGACATTGAGTAATTCAGTTTTCCCCATAATTTTTTCAATGGCACCGCCAAGTTGCCACCACCACATCGTATTAAACACAATATGCAGCAATGAAAAATGGAAAAAAGCTGCCCCCACTAATCGCCAAGGTTCGCTGACCAAGTTCGCTAAGGATAATTGTGTGAAAAAGCGCAGCTCAAAAAACAACGATTGTTTCCAGCCCAATGCTGATGCAATAAACACGAGCCAGCACAAAACAAAAACAATTAAGGTCACTAAGCCTGCATGTGATAAAAATTGCTGTTTAAAGCTAGTGGTTAATGCTGATTTTTCAACGTGAACCGCTTCACCACTTTGCCAAGCAGCTTGCTGATATTTTTCCGCATACGGATTTTGTACAAATTCTTGAAAATAGTCTTTGGCTTGCTCAACATGTTGTTGATCACAAAGTACAATAAATTCGCCCTCATGCGGACGAACATCGCTCGAGATTTGTTGAGCGCGTAAGTAATTTGAAAATAGCAGTGCTATCCCATGATCTTTAACCGCAGCTAACGGCGAAAGTTGAATATCTGACATAAACGAACCTTGCTAATAGAAAAGTATTTATGCGTTTTCAACTGTCTCAGGATAAGACTGTTGCCACGCCACAAAGCCGCCATCAAGCGAGTAAACATCGGTAAAGTCTTGACTCGCTAAGAACTGCGCGGCTTGTTGACTTGAGTGCCCATGGTAGCAACATACCACTAAAGGAGCGTCTAGATCTGCTTCTCGAACAAAGTCACTGATATTATCATTAGTTAAATGCACTGCGCCTGGAATACGACCCGATTGAAAGGAAGCAGGATCGCGAATATCAACAACCACATGGCTTTTATCTGCTAACACTTGGTGCAGATCGCTAATATTCATATGTTTAAACCCTACTTCACTCACAATATTGTTACTCCCAATTTAAAATTACTTTGCCTGATTGGCCTGAACGCATGATATCAAACCCTTGCTGAAAGTCATCAATATCAAAATGATGAGTAATAATCGGCGTTAAGTCTAATCCAGACTGAATAAGACTTGCCATTTTATACCAAGTTTCAAACATTTCGCGACCATAAATTCCTTTTATTATAAGACCTTTAAAAATCACCTTTGACCAATCAATTGCCATATCGCTGCCAGGGATACCTAACATGGCAATTTTACCGCCGTTGTTCATATTATCGAGCATGTCAGTAAATGCCATTGGCACACCCGACATTTCCATACCTACATCGAATCCTTCTGACATACCAAGTTCATTCATCACATCTGCAAGCTTTTCAGTAGCAACATTCACCGCACGTGTTGCGCCCATTTTTCTTGCTAAATCTAGGCGGTATTCATTAACATCAGTGATCACGACATGACGAGCGCCTACATGTTTTGCGACTGCAGCAGCCATAATGCCTATAGGCCCAGCACCGGTTATTAGCACATCTTCGCCAACAAGATCAAAAGATAATGCTGTATGTACGGCGTTACCAAACGGGTCAAATATAGCAGCAAGATCATCCGAAATTTCATCCGGTAATTTAAAGGCATTAAAAGCTGGGATCACTAAGTATTCAGCAAAGCTACCTTCACGATCAACACCAACTCCAACCGTGTTACGACACAAATGCGTACGACCACCACGACAGTTTCGACAATGGCCACACGTTATATGACCTTCGCCTGATACTCTATCGCCGATCGCAAAGCCTTTTACCTCTTGACCAATACCAACAACTTCTCCGGCATATTCATGGCCAACAACCATGGGTACAGGAATCGTTTTCTGTGACCATTCATCCCAGTTATATATATGAATATCTGTACCACATATCGCTGTTTTTTTTATCTTGATCAGTAAATCATTATGACCAAGCGTTGGCTCAGGCGAATCTGTCATCCAAATGCCTTCTTTTGCATGTAGCTTAGCTAATGATTTCATTATGAAATGACTCCCATTTCTTTGCCTATACGAATAAATGCTTCGATGGCTTTATCTAATTGCTCTTGTGTATGTGCCGCTGAAATTTGGGTACGAATGCGCGCTTGCCCTTTTGGAACAACAGGGAAGGAAAAACCAATGACATAAATGCCTTCCGCTAATAGTCTATCAGCCATAGCGCTAGCCACTTTCGCGTCTCCAAGCATAACCGGCACTATGGCATGATCTGCACCAGCACATGTAAAGCCTGCCGCTTCCATACTATTTCTGAAATAGCTGGCATTTTCTCTTAATTTTTTACGTAAATCATCGCCATCTGCCAATAATTCAAGCACTTTGATTGAAGCATTAACAATAGCCGGCGCTAGTGAGTTGGAAAATAAATAGGGACGCGAACGTTGACGTAACCAGTCAATGACTTCCTTCTTGCCAGAGGTGTAACCGCCGGAAGCACCACCCATCGCTTTACCCAACGTACCGGTAATAATATCTACACGTCCCATCACGTCACAGTATTCATGGCTTCCTCGGCCTTGTTCACCAACAAAACCAACAGCGTGTGAATCATCCACCATCACTAATGCGCCATATTTATCCGCTAAATCACATACCGCTTTTAAGTTAGCGATCACACCATCCATTGAGAACACGCCATCTGTTGCGATTAGTTTAAATCTTGCGCCTGCAGCATCTGCTTCTTGTAAGCGCGACTCTAACTCGCTCATATCGTTGTTTGCGTAACGAAAGCGTTTGGCTTTACATAACCTAACGCCATCAATGATAGAAGCATGATTTAATGCATCAGAAATAATCGCGTCTTCAGGGCCTAATAAAGTTTCAAATAGTCCCGCATTTGCGTCAAAACAAGAAGAATATAAAATGGTGTCTTCCATGCCAAGGAATGTTGAAAGCTGGGTTTCTAAGGTTTTATGAATATCTTGTGTGCCACAGATAAAAC
The DNA here is from genome assembly GCF_030546745.1 of Thalassotalea sp. 1_MG-2023. Classification (GTDB taxonomy): domain Bacteria; phylum Pseudomonadota; class Gammaproteobacteria; order Enterobacterales; family Alteromonadaceae; genus Thalassotalea_C. The sequence continues at coordinate 61,534 of NZ_JAUOPD010000001.1, read as the reverse complement.
GAACAGAAGCCATACCGAAACCGTGCTCAGATAAACCTGTTTTAGCTGCTTCAATCAATGTTGGGTGATTCGCTAAGCCAAGATAATTATTTGCGCAAAAATTAATGACTTCTTCACCAGTATTTACGGCTATCTTTGCCTGTTGTGCAGTGGTAATCACACGCTCGCTTTTATATAAGCCATCTTGTTTTACTTGTTCAATTTGCTCTGCTAAATGATGATAAAAAGTCGTTGTTGATGCTGAATTTGTCACAATAATTCCTTGGTTCTTAAGTGATCTGTTATGTGCAGTATTATCAGCCTAGACGAATTTACAAAGAAAGTGACATAAATTATCAAATTGCATTTATTTTTAATCATATTGACAGGTTAAATAGTCAATATGTAACATAGAAGCATAATATGAGTTAAATTGAAGACTAAGCATGACATTATCAGAAAAAGATGAAGAGCTTTTATCAATCTTACGTTGTAATGCACGAGCGAGTGTTTCTGATATTGCCAGAGCTACAGGTGTTTCACGAACAGCGGTTCAAAATCGCATTAATAAGCTAGAAAACAACGGTATTATTAAAGCCTATAGCATTGTGTTAGGCAGTGAATACAACAATAAAATGATTTCGGCCAATGTGTCGCTGAAAGTTCACCCAAATTTACGTAAGAACATCAGTATTACCTTACGAAAGATGCACCAAATTAGCCATATTTATTCCATCAGTGGTGAATTTGATTTACTGGTGACGGTACAAGCAGCTACCTTAGAAAAATTAAGTGATATTTTAAATATTGTCTGCGCTTTAGATGGTGTTGAACGAACAAACTCTTCTATTATTTTAGATACAATTTTTGAACGCTAACCCTACAAAAATTTCATCCGTTAATGATCAAGGGTATCTTCTAACCATGATGCTACATTTTTGATGATATAACGACGACCATTTAATAATGAGTCACCGTGTTTTGCACCTTTAAAGACTTGCGACAGGGAACGTGAATCACCATTCCAATCAAAAAGCTCTTTAGCGGTTAAAAAAGTATTCGCATGATACACTGAGCTCAGAAAATAAATTGGCATGTCTATTAGGTTTTTAAAACTTTCTTTCTGCATGTACGTCAACTCTGGTGTGATCATCACAAAAGCATTTATTCGCATTTTTTCTGCTAACTCAATCGCTTGCAATGCAGAACAACCAGAAGATACCACTGCCATTTCGGCATTATTATTTAACCTTTCCCGTAAAAATTGATGCGCTGCTAATACATCACTTGGCCAAAACGCGGTCAATCGCGCTACTTCTAATTGGTAGGTAGCAAAATCTTTTGTGTTACTTCTGATGGTTGCGTGAGAAAACTTTTCAGAAGTGCTTTCCCCATAACCGCGAAAATCAACGGCAAGTGCATGTAAACCTAGTGAAGATAATGTCGTTAATAATGTTTGATAACTTTTGCTGTCGTGGTGACAATCATGTAATAACAATACACCTGAAGCATCAGACTTTCCGGGGTAATATTGCGCGACCAGTTCGAAACCATCATTGGCGGTAATTGTTACCTGATGCATTGGGGTTTCATTTTCGGTAGCAAGCAATGTTTCACTTTGCCAAGCATTCACAGAAAATACATTTAAGCTTAAAGAGAATAAAACGCAATACTGGCACATTGCTTTTACATATTGCATAGACACCTTGATTAAACGCACTGTCATCCCCTTTTCTTTATGCTTAATTAACAGACTATCTTATTTTTTCTCACTAAACTACCAAACACAGATTATTTAACGACAACATTTCCAGTATACTTAGTACTTTATTGCAAAATATTTAAAGAATTGTGCGCACTTTTTTTAGCTTATTACTTTACCGTATTATTTTTTTATTATTATCACCCTTGCTTTTACTAGCGCTGTTGATACGTTCACGTGATAACGTTGCCTATCGTCAACGTTTATTTGAGCGCTTAGGCTGGGTACCAAAAAACTTACAACAAAATACCCTTGTTATCCATGCGGCGAGTGTCGGTGAAGTAATCGCCCTAAAACCGTTAGTACAACAATTAATGGCACAGCCTAACTGCCCGAAAATTACCTTAACAACATTTACCCCCACAGGCTCTGCTCAGGTAAGTAAAATATTTGGTGAAAAAGTACAGCATTGTTACTTTCCATTAGACCTTTGGCCTTGTAGTACATTGTTTTTACATAAGCTTAAGCCTGCTGCTCTCATTTTAATGGAAACAGAGCTATGGCCGAACACTATCGCTCAGTGCGCTCGCCAATCTGTCCCGCTTTTATTAATCAATGCTCGTTTGTCTAACAGTTCAATGAACGGTTACCGTAAGCTTTCTTGGTTAATAAAACCTAGCTTACAGCACTTCGAACAAATATTAACGCAAAGCACTGATAATAAAGAAAACTTCATTTCATTAGGCAGTAATGCTGATAACACCAAAGTAAGCGGAAACTTAAAATACGATATCAGCATAACCGAAGAAACTAGCGCTAAAACGAATGAGCTTAAGCATCATATTGAAAATAAACGCCCTATTTGGCTCGTGGCCAGTACACACCCTGGCGATGAAGACATTATTCTTGCTGCCTTCGCCATGATAAAAAAAGCGATACCAAACTTGTTATTAGTTTTGGTTCCAAGACATCCTGAACGGTTTTCAATGGTAAAACAACGCTGTCTTGAACATCACTGGCAGGTAGTGTCTCGTAGCGAGAAATTATCGGTAACAGAAGATCATGATATTTGGTTGATCGATACGCTTGGTGAACTATTATCTTGCTGCGCTTTAGCCGATATTGTTACGATGGGTGGAAGCTTTAGTAATATTGGTGGTCATAACCCGTTAGAGCCTGCATTATTTGAAAAGCCGATTATTGTCGGTCATGACATGGCTAACTTTAAAGAGGTTACCCAACAGTTACACAACGCTAGTGGTATATGCCAACTTGAATATAGTGTAAATTCATCGCTAGAAATCATCAGTCAACAATTAGCAGAAAAAACTCTCTCGTTGCTCAATAACGCCGAACAATGCCAACAGATGGGTAAAGCAGCATTAAGTGTGGTTAAACAGAACCAAGGAGCGAGCTTTAAAACTCAACAAGCGATACTTAACCTACTCAGTAAAAATTAGCTTCGTAAGTCACTAATCATCACCGGCGATTTCTGGGTAATGATCTGCAATTAACTGTCTAATTTTATCTTTTACTTGCGCAACAGATATCCCACTCATCAGCTGACTGCCTTTTGCACGAATACCCCAAGGTAATTTTGCTAAGGGCTTACCATATTGCTGCTGTACATTATGCTGATAGCAGCTGACAACATAGTGCTGATAGTAATATGGACCTGTTCGATGTGGATTAGAGTGAGCATAAAGCCCAATCACAGGTGTGCCAACGGTTACAGCCATATGAGCTGGACCAGTATCTGGTGCGATCACCAAATGCGCTAATTTTAAAACGGATAATAATTGTTTTAGTGTAGTTTGCCCCACCAAATTACATAGCGTGTGTTGACTTTGGCTTTCTATTTGTTGTGCCAATAACGTTTCAACCGTGGTAGGCCCACCACATAATACCACCTGAAACCCTAAGGCTGATAAATGATCTGCCGTTTTACTATAACCATCAACATGCCAATTTCGCTCTACTTTGCTCGCTGCTGGTGAAATCACCGCAATGGGTTTATCCGTCGCTATTTTTTCACTTACCCATAATAAATCTTCGTCACTAAGCGGCATGTTCCATGTCGGCTCTTCAATATTTACTCCAATTGCTTGAGCAAAACCTAAGAATCCGTCTAACACATGCGGATGCTCAAGTGGTTCAACACGCTTATTAGTAAACAACCACTGCCCTTCTTTCGCGCGCTGGCGGTCAAAGCCTATTTTTGTTTTTGCCGGAATACATAAACTAGCAATACTGGCTCTTAGTGCAACTTGCATATGTAGCAATATATCAAAATGACGTCCCTTAAAAGCTCGACGAAGATCGCGATAACCGCTAATACCTGCTGATTTATCAAAAACAACAAACTCTACGCCTGGTAAATTATCAAGTAACATTGCTTCAACTTTGCCAATGACCCAAGTGATCTTAATATCTGGGTACTGTTTTTGAATTTGTTGAACCATCGCAACAGCATGACAAACATCGCCGATCGCTGAAAGACGTAAAATACATAAAGTTTTTGGTGCTGCTAATTGACCCGGCATAAAGGAATCACCACAATAGTAGGTAGAATGTTAATATTAGGCGCTATTATCTTGAACCCTTCCACAATTGTAAAACCCTGTGATGAAAAACCTTTCCAGCAAGGTAATATTTTTTGTCTATATGACGCAAATCAAATTGAGACGTTCTCACCTTCAATGCTTTCTCCAGCCTATTGGCAAGAGCAAAACGCTGTACTTGGCACGGCACAAGGTAGAGGTACAACCTATTTTGTCCAACATAATAAAAATCAGTGGGTATTAAAACACTATTTTCGCGGTGGCTTAATTGGCAAACTAATTCATGATAGTTATTTTTTCACCGGTCACCAAAATACTCGCGCGGTACGTGAATTTGCATTACTGAAAAAATTGCAAGCATTGTCATTACCAGCCCCCAGACCTATCGCGATACAAATCAAAAAGCAGGGGTTATTTTACCAAGCAGACATCTTGACAGAGCGCATAGCGCAAGCAAAAGATTTAGTAGCAATATTGCAGCATGAAGCGATAAGTAATCAACAATGGCAAAAAGTTGGTCGTTGTTTAAGACAATTTCATCAGCATGGTATCTACCACCACGACCTAAACGCACATAACATTTTAGTAGATAGCGACGACAATATTTGGCTAATTGATTTTGATCGAGGAGAACTAAGAACACCAGAGCACCAATGGCAGCAAGCGAATATGAATCGATTACTCAGATCTTTTAATAAAGAAAAGCAACTGAATAGCAACTTCCATTGGCATAAAGAACATTGGCAGGCCTTGTTAACAGGCTATTTGGCTTAATTAAAGAGTAAATAAGGCGTTAAGCAACAGCTAGCGCATCTCTATGTCGTTTCTGATACATAGCCTTAGCCGTTAAAAAGTCATTCATCGCAGATTCTGTAATATACGGTCTGATCATAACTAATATTTTTAAAACACCATCTAAAAACACAGAATCATTTATTTCTGTATTTTCATTTTGGGTTTGATAAAAGCTTAACCAAAACGTATTTATCAAACGTAAAATACTCACGATATCAGCCAGCTCATCATCTGCAAAGGTCATCATATCGGCATCGCGTAACGCGATAAGCATCTCGCTTAATCGTTGCGAAATGGTATGTTGCACTTCAACATACTTTTCATGAAGCTGTGGACTTTTTGCCAAGAGTACCGGTAAGTTTGCATAAAAGAAGCGAAACTTCATTAACGCCTGAAATACGGCATCCATATATAAAATAATGGTATCTAGCGGCTTAGTATTCGGGTTTACTTGTGGGAAAGTTTCAAGCAGCAAGTTACGAGCATATTCTTCATAAATCGACAAAATGATGTCTTCTTTATTGCGAAAATGATAATAAAGATTACCTGGACTAATACCTAAATGAGCAGCAATATGGTTGGTGGTTACGTTTCGCTCTCCTTGCTCATTAAATAACTCGATACTGGCTTGAATTATTTTATCACGGGTTTTCATGCTCATTAGATTGCTTTGTTAATTGCTCAATTTTAACATCATACTATCAAAAATTACTCGAGGTAAAGATATTCGAGTAAATACTTTAAGTTGTACTTGCGATAGCCAAGACAGATAATGCATAAGCCCGTGTTGTCTTCCGCGTTATTGCTGACTAAAATAAACATTACCTTTGAAAAATCAGAATTTTTATGAACGTTAAAGCAATTTATCCAGGTACATTTGACCCAGTAACCAATGGTCACGTTGACCTTATTGAACGCGCGAGCAAATTATTTGCATCAGTTACCGTAGGCGTAGCTGCAAGCCCCAGCAAACAACCAATGTTTGACTTATCGCAACGCGTTGAGTTAATACAAGAGGTGACGCAACATCTGAGCAATGTTACTGTTGTCGGGTTTACAGGTTTATTAGTTAACTTTGCAAAAGAGCACCAAGCAACTGTATTAATTCGTGGTTTACGTGCAGTGTCTGATTTTGAATACGAATTTCAATTAGCCAATATGAATCGACGACTTTCACCTGAACTTGAAAGTATTTTTCTCACTCCCGCTGAAGAAAATTCGTTTATATCTTCTTCACTGGTAAAAGAAGTCGCCATTCATCAAGGTGATGTAAGCGAATTTGTTCACCCTGCCGTAAAAAAAGCCCTAGAAACTAAATTATTGAACAATTAACGATTCCCTAAAGGAGAATTTATATGTTTAAGCAAAGTGTCATTCTTTTTTTATTAATGTTATTAACAGCATGTGCCAATCGTTCCGTTAATTTAACACAGATGAATACCGACATACGCCAGTATATTACGGCTAATGACATGACCGATGTTAGCCGCGTAACCTCATTTCGCTTTCATGGCTGGAATAGTATCTCTGATGAATTTTTACTTTTAAACTCATCACCAAAACGTAAATATTTAATAGAAATGTCAGGCTATTGTTCCGATATCCGCTGGGCGCACTCCATCATTTTAGATCGCTCGATGGACTCATCATTACACGCAAAATTTGATTCTATCGGCGTTCCCGACCAACCAGCATTAAATTGCCGTATTGAGAAAATTTACCCGATAACACCAGAACAAAAAGATGCAATATTTGCGATAAAAAACCCACCGGAAGAAGAAAATTCAAACAAGTAAACTGATTATGCGCTCACTGCCGGCTGGCATTGAGGACAAAACACAGAGCTGCGATTAGATTGCCTAACTTCTTGTAAAGTTGTTTGGCAATTAACGCAAGGCTTGCCGCTACGGCCATACACTAACAATTGTTGCGCGAAATAACCTGGTCTGCCGTCTGCTTGGGTGAAATCTTTGAGTGTGGTACCACCTTGTTCGATAGCAGCTGATAGCACTTGTTTAATTATTTCGGTTAATTGATCAAAGTGCTGTCGGCTAACGTTACCCGCAATCGTTAAGGGAGAAATACCGGCGAGAAACAATGCTTCATTTGCATATATATTCCCCACACCAACAACAACATGGTTATTCATTAAAAACGACTTTATCGCGACTCGTTTATTTTGCGCTTTTTCGAATAAGTACCCTGATGAAAAAGCATCGTTTAAAGGCTCAGGTCCCAAACGCGTAAAAAGCCCCTGTTCATCTTGATGATCCGCCAACCACAGTACTGCACCAAATCGCCTAGGATCATTTAACCGTAGTACCTTGCCATGGGTAAATGCCAGATCAAAATGGTCATGCTTTGCCACAGGAGTATGCTCATCAATAACACGTATGGTTCCTGACATTCCCAAATGTAATACTAAGGTTCCAGTGGTAAATTCAATCAATAAATATTTAGAACGTCGCTTAACCGACAATACCGTTAGCCCATTGAGCAATAATACTTCTTCGGGGATCGGCCAGCGTAACTGTTTATGACGAACAGTGACCTTTTTCACGGTTTGACCTTCAATATGTGGGCTGATCCCTAAACGGCATACTTCTACTTCGGGTAATTCAGGCATAATAACTCTTATAAGGTTAACTGGTGCATACGTTCAACAAACGCATCAGCAAAACGCTTTGCCGCGTGTTGATCCATATTGAAATATAAAGAAGGTTCGATAAGTTCTGCTTCCATTAATGCAAACCCACGCTGATGGCGAACAAAATCGACACGAGCATACAAGGGCATAATATGCAGCTTATCTATAGCAGCCATGCACGTTTGTGCCGCTTTAAGCAACGCTGGCTCAGGGGTTATTTGTGTTAACCGACTGCCAAATTCTTCCTGAACACGAAAATCATGCTCTTTTGGTGTTTTTAAAATGGCGTGACTATATTGCCCATTAAAATAAAATAATGAATATTCACCTTCATTTAAAATGTGCTCCATAAAGGGTTGTACCATAAAGTCACGGTTATTGAAGATCTGATTAAGGTCAATGATACGCGCCTTTGCTGAATCCCTATCGAGCCAAAAGGTATTATCAGCATTAGCACTTATTCTTGGCTTAATAATCAATTGCTCGCAGGAAAAATGGGCAAAAAAATCATCAACCCTTTGTTCTGTTAGCGATTGCTCTGCTAATCGTGAATGCCACAACGTAGGCACTAAGGTGGCGCCGAGCAGTTCTAACGATTGCAAATATATTTTATCTATATTCCAACGCACAATTTCTAACGGGTTCTCTAAATGTGCGCTCGATTGCTCTATTTCAGCTAGCACTTTTAAAAAAGCTTGTTCGTCTTGCTGGTAATCCCAAGGCGTTCTAATGATCACTGCTTCATAGTCTGACCAATTCACCTGTTTTTTTCGCCATGAAATGGTATCCAATTGCCAGCCTAAAGCTTTTAAATGGGGTTCAACGAGGTGATCGTAAGACTCAAAATCATCTAACGAATCCATGGATAAAAAAGCACATTTACGCATCATCATTTAATAATTTTGACCCGAATATTTCTTGTGGAACAAGCTGATCATACATAGCTAAGGGTAATACGTACCAACGTTCTTTTTGTTGATGATAAATTAGCAACTGATCAGTTTGTGCGTTTAATCGTAAGTTTATTGCTTCATCTTGACCTGATATCTCGATACTTACTAATAACGATAATTGCGGATCAACATTATCATTTGGGGTAGTGGGCTCAACAGACAACTGTTGCCAAGAACGCATCATTTGCGCCAACGCTTGTCCTTCAATGACCGCAGGAGTAGCACGCCATGTTTTTCCTATACGCTCGATAGTGACTTGTTGATTTAACGACATGGTTAAGATAACCGCAGAGTTTGGGAAAAAGCTGTCATCTTTTTGTAGAGCTTGCTCATCTGTAAAAACATTTTCATGGGTGGCATTAATTAATAAAATAAAAGCCAAAACCCCAAAAATAATGACGTTGTTCCAACCTGCACGAGATAATTTAAGCATAATGCTCCTTTATATAAACTTGCAAACTTTAAGTTGTTATCGCCAATGAATACTGCTTATTATACCTAGGTATTTTATGCTTTATAATAAATCGTGATACCTATTAATCAGGATAATAAGATGAATAATAAAAATAAACTTGTTGTTGCAAGTGTAATCGCCTTTGGCATAAGTGTCACGGCAACTGCACAAACTGCCTCTCAAGCATTTACTCAATTACTCAACGATCATTGGAAAACAGCAAACCAAGAACAAATTTTCTTCAGAAAAGACCCTGACGCATTCCGCATGAATGGCAAGTTGCCTGAAATGTCGAAAGCGGGCAGAGATCGCCGTGAACAATATAACGCACTGTTGCTGAAACGTTTAGCAAAAATTGATCAAGACGCCTTATCTTCTGACGAGCAAGTGACCTACCGACTCTTTGAGTATGAACGCAAAACAGAAGCCAAAAGTTATCAACAACTTGATCATTTTTACCCGTTAAATTATTACTCAGGGTTCCACAGTTATTTTGCAGGTGCGCCGGCAAACATGTCGTTCTTAACCAAGGAAGATTATCAACAGTATTTAATTAGCCTTGCTGATTTTCCACGTTACAACCAAGAACATATTAACACTCTCACCCAAGCAATAAAGCAAGGTCACGTGCATTATTGTCAGTCTTTTGAAGGTTATGACCAATCGATCAGTAAACATGTTGTTGAGCAGGCTCAAGACAGTGTTTTTTATGGGCCAATAACGAACATGCCTGCTTCATTTTCAGCACAAGACAAGGCTTATTTTACCAAGAAAACCAGCCAACTCATTACTGAAAAAGTCATCCCTGAATATAAGAAATTCCATCATTTTTTTATTAATCAATACATGGCAAACTGTCGTAAAACAGTCGGTATTAGTGATTTACCTGGTGGTAAAGATTACTATCAATATTTAATTGAATTTTATACCACAACTAACATGAAAGCAGATGACATTCATCAACTTGGGCTAGATGAAGTTAAACGTATTCGTGGTGAAATGGAGACCATTATTTCGCAAGTGGGATTTGATGGCAGTTTTAAAGACTTTATTGCCTATTTGAGAACAGACGAAAAGTTTTATACCGATTCAGAGCGAGATTTAATCGAAAAAGCCAGTTATATCACCCGTAAAATGGCGGCTCAACTGCCAAAATGGTTTTCGGTGCTACCACGTCAAACGTTTGATATTAAACCAGCACCAAACGGCGGGGCTTATTATGTAGCCTCAGATGGTAGTGGCACAACGTCAGGCACTTACTTTATTGACACTAAAGATTTAAAAAGTCAGCCACTTTACACGCTTGAAGCGTTGACCTTTCATGAAGCTGAGCCAGGACATCATTTACAAAGTGCCATTGCCCAAGAAGTTGATATGCCTGAGTTTCGTAAAACCCTCTATCATGCGGCTTATGGCGAAGGTTGGGGATTATATTCAGAACGTCTTGGTAAGGAAATAGGCTTTTACCAAGACCCATACAGTGATTTTGGCCGTTTAACCTATGAAGCATGGCGTGCTTGTCGATTAGTAGTTGATACGGGTATGCATGCCAAAGGTTGGAGCAGACAACAAGCCATCGATTACTTAGCCGAGAATACGGCATTAAGTATGGCAGATGTAATCGCCCAAATTGATCGTTATATTAGCTGGCCAGCTCAAGCTCTCGCTTACAAAATTGGTGAAATAAAAATCCGTGAATTACGTGCATTAGCAGAGCAAACACTTGGCGATAAATTCGACATCCGCGCTTTTCATGATCAACTGTTAAAAAATGGTAGCTTGCCGATGGCACTACTTGAAGAATTAACAATAGACTGGATTAACCAACAAAAACAAAGTACTTAAATATATCGATGAGCATATTTCGTTACGGCGAATATGCTCGTATCACAACTGTTGAGCTTAAACAAACAGGGTTACGATGCTTCATCTTTATCAACAGTAAAATGAATCGCTTCCCCTGAAGCCGTTAACGTATTTACCTGAACAATATGTTCATCATGGGTTAATCGTATTTCACCAATGCCACTCGCATTGACTAAGGTGAGCCCTTTTTTACTGTTACTTGGTTTACGCACCCTCACTTTCATATTCCGCCGCTTAGTAAACCAGTTAAGCGGTGAATATGGACCATATAAAGCACGGTTTAATCTATCTAAAGCATTTAATAACTTATCAGGAAATTTATTCTTAATACCGCTACTGGTAATTTGTACAATTTTAGATTGGCTGCGCTGAAAACGATGGCTCACATCATAGACAAACGAGTAATGCACATCACCAGATAAAATAATAAATTCCGGTGGGGTTTTAACATGCCTAAAAATATTAAGCATGACATTAGCTGTGCCTTTATGTGCCATCCAATTTTCTGCATCTACCATTAAGGGCTGACCGAAAAAGGTAAAAATACGTTGAATAGTTTCAATCATTTTCACACCATAAATAGGCGCTGCAGAGACTAAAATAACTTGAGGCTCATTGATGAGCTCTTGTTGCATCTCTGACAAAGCCTCCCAATCCATTAAACCTGAAGGTTTAGAAGAGCGGCTTTCAGAACGCCAACGTTGCGTACGAGTATCTAACACCACTATTTTTGGCGTAGTTCGCAAGCTATAGTGCCAGTCTTGCCAATCAAGCACACGTTCAACGAGTTCGTCGAGTTGTAAGTATCCCTGAGCAAAATATTTATTTGCCTCTTTATTTAACGCGGTAAATTTTTTCGGCGCATTCCCCCAACCTTGACACAACCAATAAGCGATTAATGAATTACCAATAATTCGCTTGGAAAAAGGATGACCGTATGCCGCTTCTTCCCAGCCACGGGTTAAATTCCAATCATCAGTAATATCATGATCATCAAAAATCATATACGTTGGAATGTGAGCAAGTGCCCTAGCCACTTGTGGCAATGTTTGCTGAAAACCAGAAAGTATTTGCTGTTCTTGTGAAAACTTTGCTAAATCCTCAGCTGATAAATCAGGCGTATCAACTTCCACTAAGCGCCACATTTCCGGCGACCAGACCAATAAATACATAGCAAAACATTCAGCCAAGGTGACTAAATGATTTTTCGCATTCACCGAAGTAAAAATAGGCTTTTTACTGGCAGCAAAGAACTTATCATACAGTGCCTCATTGGCTTGGGTATGTGGTAACAAACGTTCACGGTGATAATAACAGAACTCACTGTCATACAGCTCCTGACTATGATTAATCACAGCCCCTTGCCATGTTTCATCATATAAGCCAAGCAAAGCTATTACTTGATGTATTGCAGATAGCATTGGGCCTGCCACATCATCCGCATACACCTGATCACCTGACATCATGAGTAAAGCAGGACGTTCTGCAGGTGTTGAGATTGTTTGCTCAATCACCGCGTCTACTTGTGCTAACCCATCATCTGAAGGAAAATGTGGTTTACGGCATGAGCCATGTAACATGCGCTCTACTTTATCAGGTACAGTAAAACTACAATATTGCTGCGATTGATATAATAAAGCAGGTGCTATTTCACTGAGTTTTTCGTTCTGCGTTTGATAAGTAAAAGTAAAGTCATAGTAATAGTTTTGTTCAGTTGTTAGCGCTACATCGGCCAATGTCACAAGGTGTATATAAGCATGCTTACCAATATCAATCGTTTGGTGTTGTTCTTGAGTTAATTGTTGTTCAAATACTCGTTCAGTCTCGGTATATAACGATAATGACAAACAACTCGGTGTAGATGTTACCAACCAAAACGTGATTTCTGTAGAAGATACATGCCTTAGAATTGGACCAGCAATTAACGTGGGCAATGATTTATTATTAGTATGTTGCATGTCTATATCACTTAGAACAGGTGGTGGTTAATCAGCGCTTTGCAAGTTACTTTACCTTACTCATAAAATCCTGTCAGCTTATCAGCCCAACACAATGGCGCAGCTGATAATGAGACTACTGGCAATAACTGCATAAACTAAAATATGATTGTTTTTTCGTTGTTGATGTTTGATTTGTTTTAACAGATCAACCTGTTGTTGTTGCGCGTGTTTACCCTCTTTTAAATACTGGTAAACCAAATCAGGCATTTCAGGTAGTTTTTCATTCCAAAAAGGTAAATTTTCTTTCACTTTGGCAAAAACCGCTTTAACGCCCATTTGTTCTTTTACCCAGTTTTCAAGGAAAGGTTTCGCCGTTTGCCATAAGTCTAATTGCGGATATAACTGCCGCCCTAACCCTTCAACATACAACAAGGTTTTTTGCAGTAATACTAGTTGAGGCTGCACTTCCATATTAAATCGCCGTGCAGTATTAAACAGGTTTACCAACACTTGACCAAATGATATTTCAGCCAATGGTTTATTAAAGATCGGTTCGCATACGGTACGTATTGCAAATTCAAATTCATCAACACTCGTTTGCGGTGGTACCCACCCTGAATCGACATGCAGCTGCGCAACCTTACGGTAATCTCGATTAAAGAATGCAACGAAGTTCTCTGCTAAGTAGCGTTTATCTTCACGGTTTAATGTGCCTACAATGCCACAATCTATTGCGATCCAAGTGGGATTTGCAGGATCGGTTGCATCAACAAATACATTACCTGGATGCATATCAGCGTGAAAGAAACTATCACGGTATACTTGCGTAAAAAACACGTCTAAGCCACGTTCAGCTAAAAGCTTCATATCTACGCCAAGGTCAGTAAGCGTTTCAACCTCACCAACACTGACACCATAAATACGCTCCATCACCAGTACGTTTTTATGACAAAATTGGCTATAAACCTCTGGCACATACAGAATATGGTCGTTATCTCTGCCTAAACTAAAGTTGCGTTTTAATTGAATAGCATTTGCAGATTCGCGTTGTAAATCGAGCTCATCTAAAATTGTTTTCTTATACTCGGCAACTACTTCGGTTGGTCTTAATCGCTTACCATCAGGCAGCCACCTTGACACAACCTTTGCCAACTTCGCCATCATGCTCACGTCAGCCTTGATCACTTTATCAATACCTGGACGCAAGACTTTGATCACCACTTTTTGTTGTTTATCGTCTTGTAATAGTGTTGCAGTATGTACTTGTGCAATTGAGGCTGAAGCTAAAGGCTTGGTTTCAAAATGGGAAAATGACTGCTCAAATACTTCTTTGCCTATCGCATTAATAATAACTTTTTTAGCATATTCGCCATCAAAAGCCGGTACTTGATCTTGTAATAAAGCTAACTCATTAGCAAAGTCATCGGGTAGTAAATCACGCCTGGTAGAGAGCATTTGACCAAACTTAATAAACACAGGCCCTAACGATTCGATCGCTAATCGAAACCGCACAGCTCTTGGTTTTTCTTTATGTTTATTACGAAGCCAAAACAGCGACCAACGCATTATTTTGACATACCAAGGGATCAACTTCGGCGGGATCAGTTCATCTAAACCGTAGTGGAAAAACGTTGCGGTAATGCGATATAACCGTCGTGTACTCTTCAAGACAATGACTCCTGATGTGATGCGTTAATCGCATCATCCAGTTGTGAAATACGTTGTTCTATTTGTTGAATCGCTTGCTGAGCTTGTTGAATTTGACCATAGAGCTGCTGAAGTTCACCGTTTGACACCAATACACGCTTTTCATGTAGCAACCATTCGCTCGCATCAGCTGACACTTGCTGTTTAGCAAATGTCACTTTAGCCAAAAGCCATTGATGAAACCGCCCTAATTTATATGTCGGCACATCACCTATATAGCTTGCTATTTCTGACTGCCAATCTATGTCTAACTGTTGAAAAACATCAGCGAATTGCTGTGCAACTTTAACATCACCAACAATATTCAATTTATCTTGTTTAATTAACTCGGTAAGTTGCTGTTCTTCTTTAAGTGTTTTCAGTGTCGCAAGGCTCGTATCAATTTGGCAATCACTGCGCTCAGTAATACAAGTGACAAGGAGTTGTTTATCACTAACCGTTAAAGATAATGGAAAATTAAGCTCCGCTAACGAAACCACTAAGGTTTTTTGTTCAAGCGCTACAAGTGATGCACTACTAGATAAATTCATACTAAGAAGTGCATTTACCACTTTTTCAATAAAGCCGCACAACATTTGATGATGCATAATAGTAGACATGCGAATTAAAACTTAAACCCTTTGTGTAATGCGACAATACCGTCGGTTAAATTTTTATAACTGGTTTGCTCAAAGCCTGCGTCGTCCATCATTTGCTTTAGTGTTTCTTGATCGGGGTGCATACGTATAGATTCCGCTAAATATTGATAGCTATCTCCGTCTTTCGCGACTAATTCACCCATTTTGGGTAATAAGTTAAACGAATAAAAATCGTATGCTTTATTAATGATTTCATGTTCAGGTTTTGAAAACTCTAACACCAATAAACGACCACCGGGTTTTAACACACGGTACATAGAGCGTAATGCTCTGTCTTTATGGGTTACGTTACGCAAACCAAAAGCGATAGTAATGATGTCAAAGGTGTTGTCTTCAAACGGTAAATATTCGGCATTAGCTTGTACATAATCAATATTTTGCACTAGGCCTTTATCACGCAATTTATCACGGCCAACATTGAGCATCGAACTGTTAATATCAGCCAATACAACACGGCCTTCTCTACCGACAAGTTTTGAAAATTTAGCGGTTAAATCGCCAGTACCGCCAGCTAAATCAAGTACATTGTTACCTGGTCTGACACCACTTGCATCAATTGTGAAGCGTTTCCATAATCTGTGAATGCCAAATGACATTAAATCGTTCATCACATCGTATTGTTGTGCAACAGAGTGAAAGACGCCGGCAACTTTAGACTCTTTTACTGCGGTATCAACGGTTTGATACCCAAAATGTGTTGATGAAGCATTTTGCTCATTAACAGGTTGTTTTTCTTCACTCATGGCAACGTTCAATGGTTGAATAATAAAAGTGCTGCTAGTTTAGCGCAGTTTGGGGTAATAATTAATACCCATTTATTACCCTGCCTGACAATCGGCCGCTTTATCTGTATTCGTTAACCATTTACGTTTCAAGATCACAGACAAGCGCTTTCCTAATTCTACCTCTACTAATCGATGTACAAACCACGCAAGTATTGCCATGACTAAAACGGTAAAAACAACTAACCAGGTAATATTGTTCTCAGTGCCAAAATAATTAAACGCCATGTACCCTATATGTTGATGTACTAAATAGATAGGATAAGTGAAAATCCCCAAGTAATAGCACCAAGCTCTACGCAGCGGATTATCTTTCACTAATGCTGTGACCATTAACAATGCAAAGAAAACACTATTTATCAACATTATGGTTATAGAATCAAAGCCAATGCCGAACCACTGGCCCATAAGATCACCAAACAATGTTGACTGCTTAATAATATAAAAATAAGCCAGTGCCAACAGTAAAGTGCGATAAAGGTTAATGCCATCTCTACGGATCAAGTAAAAAATGCAACCGGCTGCAAAATAACCACTCCAATGAGGGAAAATGGCGGTAAACATATTAATATGAGTAGCCCAAGGGTAATGCAGCGCAACGGTAGAGCCGATTAATACCAAAGCAATGATAGATTGAAAGTATTTCATTACACCTGTTACTAGAATAAACAGCATAAAGAGATAAAACTTTAATTCGATATACAATGTCCAGTATGCGCCGTCTATCGGCTTATAGTCCATTGCTTCATTTACCATGGTAACATTGGCCCAAAATTGTGGCCACGCAATAGAAAATACGTCGCCACCAAAATACAAGGTCGCGATACTGGTAATAATTAATGCCGCCCAATACGCAGGATATAACCGTACAAACCGAGAGATAAGAAACTTTTTAACACTGCCGTCAGCAACACTCATCAAAATCACAAAACCCGAAATCACAAAAAAGAAATTGATGCCCATGTAAAAGTAACGTGTTATTTCTCTTACCTGTGGGAAGTTCGCAATAGGTGCATAGCCTTCCATAAAGGCAGTATATGTATAATGAAAAATAACCACACCAATAGCGGCTAAAAAACGATAAAGGTCAATTTCATAAAAACGCGGATTGGCATCCATCTGACTTTCCACCTGCTAGGCTGTTAAAAATTATTTATTGTTAAGTTTATTTTTATCCAAAATCAATGGGTTATTCTATGTGTTTCGTATTTTTAACAACAAAGGCAAATAATATTGATCACGCATTAGAATAATGCTCACGGCTACCGAGCCAACGGTCGATTAGCGCCATCGCTTTGTCAGGTGATTGTTGCCACAATAAATACGCATGCTGCTGCACTTGAGGAATAAGGTCTGCGTCTCGCATTAAGTCAGCAATTTTCAAATCCGCCAACCCCGTTTGTTTTGTGCCCAGTAGTTCACCAGGGCCACGTATTTCCAAATCTTTTTGTGCAATAACGAAACCATCGTTACTTTCTCGTAAAACAGCTAGCCGTTTAGTAGCGGTTTTTGATAACGGGCTTTTATACATTAAGACGCAATGAGAGGCCACAGAGCCTCGACCTACTCGCCCCCTTAATTGGTGGAGTTGTGCTAACCCTAACCGTTCGGGATTTTCTATCACCATCAAGCTTGCATTCGGCACATCAACGCCAACTTCAATAACGGTTGTTGCCACTAATAAGTTTACGTCTCCGGCTTTGAAAGCTTCCATCACCGCTTGTTTCTCTTGTGCTTTCATACGACCATGTACTAATCCAACGCGTAATTCAGGCAAATGTTCTTGAATATAAATAGCCGTATCTTCAGCCGCTTGGCATTGTAATACTTCCGACTCTTCAATCAAGGTACATACCCAGTAAGCTTGTCTGTTTTCACCAATACATGCTTGATGAATACGCTCTATTACATCATCTCGACGGCTATCAGGTAACGCTACGGTGGTTATTGGCGTTCTTCCTGGTGGTAATTCATCGATTACTGACGTGTCTAAGTCAGCATACGCTGTCATCGCAAGCGTTCTTGGGATCGGTGTGGCGGTCATAATTAATTGATGCGGATAATTACCATCAAAAGCCCCCTTTTCACGTAGCGATAAGCGTTGGTGTACTCCAAAACGATGTTGTTCATCAATAATGATCAGCGCGAGCTGATTAAATACAACGTCATCTTGAAACAAGGCATGCGTACCCACGACCATTTTTGCACTACCATCAGCAATATGTGCTAAGGCTTCGCGGCGTGCTTTTGCTTTTGTTTTTCCGGCTAACCAACTAACGGCAATATCTAAAGGCTGAAACCATTTCTGAAAATTAATCGCGTGTTGCTCAGCCAAAATTTCAGTTGGCGCCATTAATGCCACTTGAAAACCTTGCCCAATAGCAGTTAAAGCAGCTAAGGCCGCCACCAAGGTTTTACCTGAACCAACATCACCTTGCACTAATCGCATCATAGGCTGAGACTTTGTTAAGTCACCTCGTGTTTCATTGACCACACGAGCTTGGGCGTTAGTCGGTGAAAATGGCAGCGTAGCTAGAAATTTATCTTCCAACGTTTTATCAATAGTTAACGGCACTGCTTGAAATTTTTCTACCGACTGTCGAAGCTTTAACATACTCAAATTATGCGCGAGCAATTCTTCTTTAATCAGCCGCAATTGTGCTGGGTGTTTACCTTCTTCAAGCTGAATAACCGAAGTATCTGGTGTTGGACGATGAATAAAACTTAAAGCTTGTTTGAGCGAGTAGGGTTCATGAATAAAACTATCGGGAACAATGTCTTCAATATCACCGCGCTGTAAGCGAACAATGGCTTGGTCGGTTAAATTACGTAAAGTAATTTGCCTAAGGCCATCGGTAGTAGGATATACCGGAGTAAGCGTCTCTTCTACGGATGTTGGTGCGCTGTCTTGTTCTAAGAATTTATATTCTGGGTGGATAATCTCAAGACCACGCCCACCACGGGTCATTTCACCGTAGCAACGAATTTCACGGCCAATAGACAAGTTATTTTTTTGTGCAGCAGTAAAATTAAAAAAACGTAAGTTGGCACCACCTGTGCCATCGTTAACCGATACCACGAGCATGCGCCGTCGCCCTTGCACAACTTGGCTATGCGTAATTTCACCAATAATATTAGTAAAAACCCCAGGGAAACAATCGCGTATTGTTGTGATACGTGTTCTGTCTTCGTAGCGATTAGGAAGGTGAAACAATAAGTCTTGCACTGACTCAATGCCAATTTTGGCGAGCTTTTCTGCCATGCTAGGGCCAACGCCCTTTAGCGATGAAACCGCAATACGAGCGAGGTTACCAAGTCCGATTGCGGATGACGCCATTGAAAATCCTTTTTACTTAATTAGTTGTCGAGTTGTTGCCACGCTTCTTGGGTCATCTGCATTTGTTGCCACCATTCATCTGACGCAACAATTTGACCCTCTTCATCTATGTTTGGATAAGGCAAACCTTTTCGTTGACACGCTTGAGCAAAAATAGGATGCCCCCCCTCAAACAAAAAGCGTTGACGACGTGCTTCATCAATTCGTGGAGTATCATACAAACCCGCAGCTTTTCGTTGCCTTTGCGCTTCATACAACACGACTGAATTTGCTACTGAGACATTTAACGATTGCACCATGCCTACCATGGGAATAACAATATCTTGATCTGCCATTGCCAATGCTTGCTCAGAGGCGCCAAACTTTTCTTGTCCTAAAATAATCGCCGTTGGTTTTGTGTAATCAATGTCACGAAAATCAACCGACGTATCTGACAAATGAGTCACTAACACTTGCATATTTTGCTTTTTTAATTCAACAATAGCTTCTTTTGTGTTTGAGTAATTATGCACATCAACCCAATGTTGACTACCCGCAGCACTGCCACCTGAGACGCGCATACGTTCATTTTTCCATACCGCGTGTACATCACTAATACCTATAGCATCTGCGGTTCTAACCACCGCAGCAAGATTATGGGTTTTATGTACCCCTTCCATACATACGGTAAGATCTGGCTGGCGCATATCCAGCATTGCGTTAATTCGGCGTAAGCGTTCCGGTGTCATTTTCTTTATACGTCTTGTTATAAACTGTTATTAATCAACGTTTGGCAATTCTAAAACGCCGTCAATTTCAATTGCTACGTCTTTTGGCAAGCGGGCAACTTGCACGGCTGCACGTGCTGGATATGGTTGCGAAAAGTACTCTGACATAATGTCATTAACAGTTGAAAACTGTGATAAATCCATTAAAAAGATGTTCACTTTCACCATATCATTTAATGTACCGCCAGCAGCTTCACATACTGCTGATAAATTCTTAAACACTTGATGAGCCTGTGTAGCAAAGTCATCTGCAACCACTTCCATAGTTTCAGGCACTAATGGTATTTGGCCTGACAAGTAAACAGTGTTTTTAATTTTTACGGCTTGGCTATAAGTACCAATGGCACTAGGTGCATTTTCCGTACGAATAATTGATTTCATAATTTTCCTTGTTGTTTATCTCAAGATAAACTTTAATAAATGATTATTTATTACGCACTACTTTTTGTACGTCAATCATCACTTTGATTTTTCTAATAATATCCGCTAAATGGATGCGATCTCGACAGGTTAACTCTAAGTCGATAACGTATAAACCCGTGTCTTTTTCGCCTGAGTTCAAGGTATGAACATTAGAGTCACATTTGGCAACCACATTGGTTAATTTTGCTAGCGCACCTTGATGATTGATAATTTCAATACGTAACTTTGCGATAAAGTCTCGATCTATCTCTGAATCCCATCTTACTGGGAATAAATGCTGATCTTGTGTGCCTTTAATATTTCGACAACCCGCTTGGTGTACCATTAAGCCTTTTCCAGGGCTTAAATAAGCCATGATGCTGTCACCTGGTATAGGACGACAACACTTACCGTAATTAACGAGCATGCCTTCAGTGCCTTTAATCGGCATTTTTGTTTTACTGGTTGGTGGGTTTAACTCGCTATCTTCAGTAAATTCATCGGTTAATCGGCGTGCGATACCGATACTTAGCGCATTGCCTAAACCAATGTTGATCAGTAAATCATCAAAGCTTTTGTTGTTAGTTTCTTGCAGAACTTGTTGTATTTTTTCTGGCGGTATATCGTCTAGTTTTACTTTACCTAAGGCATGACTTAGTAAACGTTTACCGAGCATGTGTGAATGGTTTTTCTCTTGTGAACGTAAATAGGTGCGTATTTGTAAACGCGCCTTAGCTGTAACCACAAAGTTTAACCACGTTGCATTAGGGTGCGCCGCAGGCGAGGTAACTATTTCAATAGTTTGGCCTGAGTCAATCGCTTGGCTTAACGGATAAGGCTTACGATCTACTTTAGCCCCAACACAAGAATTACCCACATCAGTATGAACTGCATAAGCAAAATCAACGGGCGTTGCGCCCATCGGCAATTCAATAATCCGACCATCTGGGGTAAATACGTAAATTTCTTCTGGGAATAAATCAGTTTTTACATTTTCAATAAATTCAAAGGAACTACCAGCACTTTGTTGCAGTTCTAATAGACTCTGCATCCAACGA
This sequence comes from Thalassotalea sp. 1_MG-2023, assembly GCF_030546745.1. Lineage (GTDB taxonomy): Bacteria > Pseudomonadota > Gammaproteobacteria > Enterobacterales > Alteromonadaceae > Thalassotalea_C. The sequence continues at coordinate 39,946 of NZ_JAUOPD010000001.1, read as the reverse complement.
CGTGCCTTCATTTGAGCAGTTGTACCGCCATCATCACCGTCTTGTTTATATAACCAATGAGCAGCAACCCCTTTGTCTGCCATTTGATCCATATCTTTCGTACGAATTTGTATTTCTACCGGTATGCCATGCGGACCCACTAGCGATGTATGCAATGATTGATAACCGTTCGTTTTAGGAATAGCAATATAATCTTTAAAGCGGCTTTCTATTGGTTTAAAGAGGTTATGTACGGCACCCAACGCGCGATAGCATTCATCAAGTTTGTTATCAACAATGACGCGAAATGCATAGATGTCCATCACTTCATTAAACATTAGTTCTTTGTTTTTCATCTTTCGATAAATAGAAAACAAATGCTTTTCACGCCCTGACACTTCTGCATTAATGCCGTGTTCTGCCAGACGTTGCCCGACTTCTTCACGAATATTATTAATAATTTCTTTGCGGTTGCCGCGTGCTTTTTTTACTTCTGATTTCAACGCCCGAGCGCGCATTGGGTATAGCGCTTCAAACCCTAACACCTCTAATTCATTTTTAATGTCATGAATACCTAAACGATTAGCAATAGGTGCATAAATTTCGAGCGTTTCGCGAGCTATTCTACGCCGTTTATCTGGGCGAAGTGCATCTAATGTTCGCATATTATGCGTACGATCAGCCAACTTGATCAAAATAACACGAATATCTTGCGTCATGGCGAGTACCATTTTGCGAAAATTTTCCGCCTGCATTTCTTCTTTGTTATCAAACTTAAGTTTATCTAACTTGCTCACCCCTTCAACAAGTTCAGCGACGGTATGACCAAATAATTCTGCTAATTCATCTTTGGTTACTGGCGTATCTTCAATCACATCATGCAGTAGTGCCGCCATTAGGGTTTCGTGATCTAGGTGCATTTTTGCTAAATTATGCGCAACCGCTACTGGATGGGTAATATAGGGTTCACCACTTGAACGCATTTGCCCTTCATGCGCATCGCGTGCCACAATGTATGCCTGTTTTAACAGATCAATTTGTACTTTCGATAAGTAACTCGATACATACTCTTTAAGTGGTTCAAAAAGGTACACTCAATACTTCCTTCAATGCAGATTAGAAGACACGTTGTTGTTATGATTGATCATCGTTTTACTGTAGGTTAGCCAAACGTTTAATCATCGCAACATTAGAATACGTTGATTTAACACGCTTGCCAATGCAATTACCACGAACAGAAACGAAAAACGCGCAATTATGGGAAGCACAATTGCGCGTTTTAAACGTTTTTCTAACAGTTTATTGTTGGTTTTGACCACCAACAATTGCTGCTACTGCTGCTAATTCAACAGATTCCTGTTGCACAGCTTCATGACGATCATGTTGATCCATCACATCTGTTGTGATCAAGCCTTGTTCAATTTCACGTAATGCTAAAACAGTTGGCTTGTCATTTTCTATTTCAACCAAAGGTTCTTTACCCCCAGTAGCAATTTGACGAGCACGACGTGTCGCAATAAGTACTAGGTCAAAACGGTTACCAACTTGTTCTACGGCATCTTCTACGGTTACGCGAGCCATTTGGTCACTCCAGAATTCAATAAATTTACAAAATAGCAGACTATTTTACTAAATGCTTAATCGTTAGCCAATAGCTGTGTGAATAAAAGTTTATAATTTTCGATTTGTTGGCTACGTTTTAAGCGTTGATTGGTGACAATCGTGGTTAAATCTTGTAATGCCTGCGTAAAATCATCGTTGACAATAATATAGTCAAACTCTTGATAATGCGAACATTCTGATTGCGCTTGTGCCATACGTTCAGCAATTACGGCTTCGCTATCCTGTCCTCGGCCACGTAATCGATTTTCTAGCTCTTTTTTTGAAGGGGGACTAATAAAAATAGTCGTAACATCAGGTTTTTTCATTCGTACCTGCTGTGCGCCCTGCCAATCAATATCTAAAAACACATCGATTCCTTTCGCTAATTGGTCGTCAATGGCGAGCGCCGACGTACCGTAATAATTACCAAATACTTCTGCCCATTCATAAAAGTGCTTTTGTGCAATTTGATGTTTAAATGCTTCAACAGAAACAAAATGATAATGCTGACCGTCAACTTCACCCGGACGAGGAGCTCTTGTTGTGTGTGACACAGAAACTTGCATAGGGCGTGTACTTTCTTGCTTTAGCAATGCGGAAATCAAGCTAGATTTTCCAGCACCGCTTGGCGCAGATAGGATGAATAAATTTCCTTTGGCAGCCATCTATTTCTCTTCTCAATAACGATAATGCCGAACTATACCTGAAAGCACTGACTGTCGGCAATAATTCCTATGGTATTTGCGAAAAGTGTACAGCATTTCGCGTGGTATTTTTAACTCGATAAAGTTTTTCATCAGCAATTGCAAGCATACTATCAACTGAATGAGCATCATTAGGCTGTACTTCCACGGCACCTAAACTAGCAGTTAATATCGATGAAGCTAATGAAGATTGATGTTGAATTTCTAAACCGCTAACGGCTTCTAAGCATTGGGCCAATATTTCTTCAATATTAGTACGCTTTTCAGAGGGAAAATAAAAATAAAATTCTTCGCCGCCACAACGATAAATTGCGCCGTCATGTTCAAACAGCACTCGCCGAATAGCATTGGCAACTTTTCTCAACACAATATCCCCTTGCTGGTGCCCGTAGGAGTCATTATATTTTTTGAAAAAGTCTATATCAACAATCCCTAATACCAAGCGTTTGTTGTTCGCCTTAGCAAATTCCCACTGATTAGCACTGTCCTCTTGCCATTTCCGCCGATTTGGCAGTTCAGTTAAACTATCAATATGCGCAAAAGATTCTAATAATTTTCGCTGGCGAATAATTTCCATATGGGTGTTAACTCGCACCCGAACAATCCCGTAGTTAAAAGGCTTTTGTATGTAATCACACGCGCCTAGTACTAAGCCTTTTTCTTCATCTTCAGCACTTTGTAGACCAGTAATAAAAATAATAGGGATATGTTTAACTTCTGGCTGTTCCTTGAATTGCTCGTATAATTCAAAGCCATTAATATCTGGCATTACCACATCAAGTAATATTAAATCGGGTAGCACATCTAACGCGATAGCTAATGCCTGGGTTGGTTGTTTGCAAACGACCACTTTGTATGTATCTTTGAAAATTGACGCTAGTATTTTTAAATTAGCGCTCTCATCGTCAATACAAAGTAGGGTAAATTGCTTATCCGTTGCACGCCGATTTGTATCAAGGTACTGGTCAGTCATGTTCAATACCTGTCTGGGGGTTCAGCGAAACTTCGAAGTCGTCGATTAATAATAAAGCTTGCTCAAATTCGAAATCAGCAATTAACTGATGAAACGCTTTCACGTCTTGATACACCGTTGTATGGCTTGCCAGCATCAGCAACTCCTTCGAAACATCTTCAGCCATTATATCAGCAGCACTGACTAAACGCTTTAAAGAAGTGATGAGCATTTTAGCTTGAGCAATATCAAGTTGCTCTTCACCCGATGTTTCTTCTTTATGTTGGTATATTCTATTTAATTGAGCAATAAGAAAGTCTAATTGGGTGGTGACTTCGTTTAAGGTTAATTCAATATAGCTGCCTTGCTGTTTCACTTCGCTTTCGAGTGATAGTGCAGACTTTGATAAATCAAAAGCACCAATATATTGCGCAGTTGATTTGAGCGAGTGCGCAGCACGATAGAGTTCTTCGCTAGCATTATCATGATAAAGTGACATTAGGCTATCAGATAATGTTTGGTGTTTATGCCAAAAATCATGCACTAATTGTAAGTACAACGTTTGTTTTCCTTGCACCTTATCTAAGGCATGCTCAACCTTTAATATCGTATGATTTTTTAACGTGTTTAATTGTATTGCTTCTTGCGTAATTTGTTGTTCACCTTCACTGTCATTAATCGCAACAGTTTCAGTGATCAACCTATTAGTTAGCAAGTACTTACACATAGTATCATAGAGTATTTGTGGCTCTATGGGTTTAGTCAGATGATGGTTCATCCCGGCAATTACGCTTTTTTCGACATCACCTTCCATTGCATGTGCTGTCATCGCTATTATGGGTAAATCATGAATTTTCAGCGTATTTCTTATTTCAGATGTTGCTGTTAAGCCATCCATTTCTGGCATCTGAATATCCATTAGTACAATGTCAAATGCTTGTTTTGCCAGTAAATCAAGCGCGATAACACCGTTCTCTGCACAAGTGATTTTTATTTTCGTATCCGATAAAAACTCTAAAGCGACCTGTTGGTTTATCATATTATCTTCAACTAATAACACATGAAAACGGCTTAAATCAGGAATATCAATAGTGATTTCTTCTTCATTGACCGTTGTCATGTGATCGCTTTCTTTACTTAATGTTTCTAGCACAGCATCAATGAGTAACGAAGCGGTCACGGGCTTTTCAAGAAATTTATCAAAAACGTGTTGATCCGCGAGCTTTTTCGCCTCGTCTTTATCATACGCTGACATCATTAAAATATGTGGTAATGACCCACGGGTATGTTGATGAATTTGTGTTGCCGCGGCAATGCCATCCATTTCAGGCATTTTCCAATCCATGAAAACTAAATCGAATGGTTCTTTATCACGGTCGGCTGCTAGTACTGCATCTAATGCTGCTTTTCCATCAGCCACACCTGTTGCTTTAATATCAGCTTGTAATAAAGCGTCTAGCACGACATTGCGCGCTATTTCAATATCATCAGCCACTAACACCTTTAACGATGACAAATATTTTTTATCAATCGCTACAGTTTCCACCATATCTGGCTCAGCACGCTCAAAGGTTGAGGTGAAATAAAAGGTAGAACCCTCGCCTTCTGTGCTTTCAAGCCAAATTTCGCCCCCCATAAGCTCGGTTAATTGTTTACTAATCGCTAACCCTAACCCAGTTCCGCCATATTTTCGGGTGACAGAGCTATCAGCTTGTGAAAACGATTGAAACAGCGTTTCTTGCTGCTGTGCTGACATGCCAATACCTGTATCATGCACAGCAAAAGCTAACTGGCTAGTTATCTCATCACTGTGTAGGTGCTTAACATTAATATGGATTATTCCTTGTTCAGTAAACTTAACCGCATTATTGGCCAAATTTACAATGATTTGCTGCAATCGTAATGGATCACCGATCAAAGTTTTAGGAACATCATGAGCAATATCAACAACTAGCTCTAACCCTTTTTCATGTACTTTAAACGTACATACGTTGACGACTCTTTGCAGAATGTCGTGTAATGAAAAAGACACCTGCTCTAAGGTAAGTTTCTGCGCTTCTATTTTAGAAAAATCTAAAATATCATTAATTAAGCCGAGTAGTGAACGGGAAGAATCTTGAATTTTAGTTAAGTAGTCATGCTGCACAGCGCTCAAGTCAGTACGTAGTGCTAACTGACTTAACCCGATAACCGCATTCATCGGTGTTCTTATTTCATGACTCATGTTTGCTAAGAAGTCTGACTTTGCCTGATTGGCTTGTTCCGCTTTGATTTTCTCCGCGGCAAGCTCTTTTGTTCGTTCATGAATTTGTTGTTCTAAATTCTTATTGTATGACAAGACCTGCTGATATAAAGTCGCATTATCAAAAGAAATTGCCGTTTGATTCGCTAACATTTGCAGCACATTTATACGATCTTTACTAAACACATTCTCGACCGCTAAATGTTCTAAATACAACACACCTTTAAGCTCGCCTTTCACGATAATGGGAACACATAAAATCGATTTTGCTTGATGATGTTTAAAGTAAATATCATGAGAGAATTGAGGATGATCAGCAGAAGTAATTTGCGGTTTTAAGGTACGAGATACATAGTTAATTAAGCTTAGCGGTAACTGAACATTTTCTTGCGTGCTACCATCCATAGACACCGATATTTCGGTATTAAGAATGCCTTCAGTAATCAAAAGTAAACTGCCTTTTTGAGCGCCGGCATTTTCCATAATAATCACCATCATGCGGTGTAAAAAAGCATGTAGATCTATCTCACCGCTTAACGTTTCTGAGGCTTTTAACACCGAAGCAAAATCTAATTCATTGTTTGACGCTAGGCTGTTTGGCTGCTGCGTCAGAGTACCATGACGTATTTGATTATCATTGGTGGTTAAATAGTTATCCGCTAACATCTTGGCTTTAGTATTAGCACCCCAGTCTACATAGCTTTGATAAGCTTGTTGAAAATAGTCTTTCGCCATAGAAGCTTTTTCTTGGCGACGCCAATAATGGCCAGCAAGCTCTTGCGACAATGCTTGATGCTCAATAAAACCGCTATTAGAAGACAAATCAATCGCTTGTTGATATAAATGCCATGCATTGTTTTGCTCGCCGAGTGCTGCGAGTTCTGCTGCGACAAGTTTCACTTTATGATGATGATTTTCAGCGGCGTTTTCTGACCACAAACTCAGTTGTTCATGGAAGTGATTAATCTTATCGAACAAAACCGCATCGTCTGCTTTATCACATCTTAATCGTTCGATTAACACTAATGCTGCGTAAAACGAAAACTCAGTATAATTGTATAATGATAGCGCCGTATTCATTAACGGCTCGGCTTGTTCAAAGTGTGAAAAAGCTTGAGTTTGATCACCAAATAAAAACGCTAGCTTCATTTTCACCAAATGATAACTAAATTGAATAGTCACGTTGTTGGTTTCGAGCAAGATGGGGAATTCTTTATGCTCGTCGAAAGCGGAGCCATGAAGTACTATTGGATTTATCGTTGGTTCGCTGACATTCAGTATAAATTGATGCCATAACTGAATAAAAGTTAAATGATACGTTTGTTTTTTTTCTATAACGGTTGGTAAAATCAGCTTATATTTCGATTTAACCACTGGAAGTGGCGTTCCCGAGAACAGTAAATGCTTACAATAAAATAACGCAGAGTGAAAAGCATACTCAATATTTCCCACTTCAATACCTCGGTAAAAGTTATCTTCAAGTGGCTTTAAAGAGGACGCTAGCGGAGCATTCCAATGCTCTATCGACACATGCTTAGCAAATTCAACTTCAATGTGTAGATGTTCCGATGGATATTTTTCAATACAACGAGATGCTAAATCAGCATATGCTTTTCCCCGTGTGAATTCTGAAAACGCACCACAGAGTAACAAACCATGCGTAACAAATACTTTATTGCTGCCAGGGCTTAGACCTTCGTGTAAACATAATGACAAGCTGGCATACGCGACTCGCATATAATCGATAGGATTAAGTAAGTATGCCGGCGTTTGAATGGCATTTAATATTTCTATTGCCATTAAATATCGAGGTTCCGTCATTACCGGCAAGTCAATTAAGGCGGCTATTTCATCAGGCCTTTTTTTGTTATCAAGTGCGATATAATTTTCTGCTATATTTTCTGCACTGATAAGGTTTACCTTTAATTTTTCAAGTGTTTTTACACCAAGCTCATACGCTTGAAGCATCTCGTTTTGTGCTATTAACGCTAATACTTGTGTTCGCGCTAAATAGCCAAATTCGATATCACCTTTGATACAAGATACTGCTTTATCGAAACGCTGGTTGCCTTGTTCAAAATCTAAATTTAAGTAACAGGCTTTTGCCATTGCAAGAGTAATATCCACACTTTGTTGATAATAACTTTGCCAATGATCTTTAGGTAGGTAGTGTTCTGCTTGCTCAAGATAATACATTGCATCTGCACTGGCATTACTTTCTAGGCCTTTTTTAGCTGCAGCTAAGTTACAGTCTGCCAACAACAGAAAATCACCGCGCTCAATAAATATGCTCGACGCTGCATTCAAATGTTCAATATATTTAAAAATGGTCGAAGGTTGGTGCAACAAGTAGTACTGTGCGATGCGAAAGTGAATATTGGTTTTACTGAGTGGCCGATTAAGCTGATAGGCTGCCTGCTGCACTTTATCGTGAATAAAGCGCAATGTATCTATTTGTGAATTTTCTACGCTATTTTCAAAGGCATACAAAAATCCTTCTTCAACCAAAACGGTAATAGCATCAGTTATATCGTCTTGACTGCAATTAAGCACATAACATAATACAGGCAAGTGAGTATTCACACCGATACAGGCCGCGATATGTAACACGTCTTGTTGTTGGTCGCTTAAACGGCGAATACGGTTAGCCATTAAGTCTACAACGTTATCTGTCACACTAATCCGTTCGATGTCTTCAACACTGCATTGCCATACACCATGTTCGTGTTGGTATAAAAAGCCTTTATCTACGAGAGATTTGATAAATTCTTTAATAAAGAATGGGTTACCTTGTGTTTTGTCTATCAAGGTATCTGCCAAACCACTTAGCATCTTGTTATTACCACCAAGTGATGCTTTTAAAAAATCTTTTACCGCCTCTACAGTCAACGGCTGCAACTGTTGATGACTATGAAATGATGGAGCAACATCAATGGAATTAAGTAATGCGTTTAATGGATGCTCTTTAACAATCTCATTGTCTCGATATGAAATAATAAAATATAAGTGGCCAAGATCAGGGTGCTCTACAATATGTTCTAATAATTTTATGGTTGCGTGATCTGCCCACTGCACATCGTCAAGAAAAATCACCACCGTTTTACTGGTTGCTCCTAAAGCTTTTAAAAAAGCAATAAACACATTATTAAAGCGTGTTTTTTCTTCACTTGGTGCCATTGATGGCACCACAGGCTGTGGTCCAATAATCAAGGCTAATTCAGGGATCAAATCTACCAATAACTGTCCATTACCCGCTAACGCACTTTCTAACGTTATACGCCATTTGGCAAGTGATTCATTACTTTCGCATAATAATTGATCTACCCAATCTTTTAAGGCCATGACGAGGGCAAAATATGCCGTGCTATTTTGATATTGTTCAAACTTTCCTAACGCGAAGTAATTTTCATCAGTCACCACGCTTTGTTGTATTTCTTTAATTAATCGAGATTTACCCACGCCCGCATAACCGCTAATCACACTTAATTGACACTGACCTTGTTCTTTGGCGGTTTGATAGCCGTTCAATAGAATTTTTAATTCTTGCTCTCGACCAAACAAGGTACGAGAAAAGTGCAACTGATTGTTACTATCTTTTTGGGCCAGCTTGAAAGTAGAAATGCTCTGATGTTCTTGCCATAGTAATAAACAACGTTGCAAGTCGTGTAGTAGACCTTCTGCTGAGCGGTACCGCGACTCAGGATTTTTACGTAACAATTTATCGATAATTGACGAAATTGTTTTTGGCACTGATGTATTTATTCGGCAAGCTTTAGGGGGCGATTTAGCAATATGAGCATGGATCATTTCCATGTCGTCTTCAATATCAAAAGGAAACCGGCTGCTAAAAAGTTTAAATAAACATGCCCCTAAAGAATATAAATCGGCGAAACGCTGAACTGGCCAATTAATTCTTCCAGTAGACTCTGGTGCTAGGGTTTTTAAACGCTGTTTATCAAACATGATGCGTTTAGATTTTTTGTGTAAAACCGCAACTGAACTAGCGAAACTTAAATCAATAAGAAAGCATTCAAACGTGGCTTTATCAATAAGGATACTATAGGGCGATAAACCGTTGAGAAATATTTTTTTATCATGAATGCGCTGAACTAATCGGGCAAGATTTGTCGATATCGTTAGTTTTTGTTCAATGCTGAGCTCTGTCTCATCACTTAATTGTTGCAGTGTTAACCAATTTTTTTGATATGGGTACACACAATAACAGGCTTGTTGATCTTGTTGTTGCTGTTGTGGTGATATTACTTGCGATATGTTGAGCTTCTCTGCTAGTTTCGCGCGCTCGAAAAATAGTGATGTAGAACGGCTTCTGTCATCTTTGATAAATTGCTTTATTAGCACTAATTGTTGTTTATTATTTTTGGCTAAATACACTTTTATGGCGTCTGAAATGCTAAAAAAGTGGCGTTGTATTTCATAGCCTTGAAGCGCAATCATGAGAGCTGTACATCCTTTTTCATTCCCCTATAGTTATAAGCGTTTAGCCATAAAAATTCAATGTTAGTACAAGATAATAACAATTACATGGATAGATTCTTCAACATAAAGCGCTGTAACAAGGTTTGAGTCAGCATAATTAATATAATATCGTAATGATAAACCAAGCTTGATTCATTCATCAAAAAAAATACATATAAGTAAACGAATGTATACCCCTACATATTCCGCGTTAAACGAAGCCGTGCTATGCTTCACTGTAAATTAGCAGTATTAAATAAAGCTGTTTATTCAGCGTTAAAATTGCACAAAAATCAAACTTATGAGCAATTTCTGTAAACACAAGCTATAACTTAATAGGCTAGGGTTGTTGAACATTCACAATTGGTTTTTACAGCAGTTTTTTGGTATTTATAATTAGGCGGAGTCTGTTTCGTGAGAAAGTTGTACATGTTCAATACGCATCAATTTGGTCGATATATAAACTGTTGTTTTATCTCTTTGTTTATCATTTTTTCGACGACGGTTATGAGTGAAGAAAGCCTACAACAGGTTGAGGTAATTGAAGTATATGCGCAAAAACGTGCGCAAAAACTACAAGACGTTTCGGTAGCGGTTACGGTAGTAAGTGAAGACGCTCTTCAACGGCAACAGATCAAAGATACTTCGCAGCTTGCCAAATTCACTCCAAACATGAAAATCACCAACAATGCTGGCGAAGGTACACCGCCGGCATTTAACATCCGAGGCATCGGTATGATTGATTACAATACATCAACCATATCACCCATTGCGGTATATAGTGATGGTATTGTCAGCGGTAGTGCCAATAATTTAGCAACAAATATTTTTGATCTTGAGCAAGTCGAAGTATTAAGAGGCCCTCAAGGCACGTTATTTGGCCGAAATACCACTGGCGGTGCTATTTTATTGCGTTCAAAGATGCCAGAACAGCAATTTGGCGGCTATGTAAATGCCGGTGTCGCTGAATATCAAACGACGTCTATTGATGGCGCGATCAATCTTCCTCTTGGTGATACAACGGCCGCTCGAATAGCCTTTGATCACGACGACTATCAATTTTCTACCAATAATTTAATGCCTGAACAACCAGATGGCGGTTTAAAGCAAACCAATGTTAGGCTCATTGTTCGCTCTCAGTTTGATGATTTAACTGCAACTATAAAACTGCATAAAGAAAGATCAACGGGTAAACCAAAGCCTATTGCAAGTAATGGTATTTATCGAAAAGATAACAGTGGTCTATGTAAGCCAAGTATCGTTGGTAGTAATGACTGTGTTGATGCCTTTGACCAGCAAGTGGGGGGCGATAATTATTGGGATGTTCGCGCAGATACTGCCGATAGAAAACATAGTACCGATAGCTGGGGTAGCGCCTTAACCCTTGATTGGCAATTAACTGAACACAGCCAGTTAACCTCAATCACGGGAGTGAGAAAGCTAACACGTTTTCATTCTTTTGATTCTGATGGAGCAAGGAACTTAATTGAAGGTGCATTTGATACCAACAACAATTTGTATTCACAAGAAGTCAACTTGAGTATCACACAGCAAAAATATTTTTGGCAAACAGGTATTTTTTATTTAAAAGAAACCATAGAACAAAATAATAGCTTTGACTTATTTCGAGATTTTAGAAGCATACCTTCACTGGCTGATATACCAGCAACCTTCTATTATGACAACTCATTAGAAAATGCCTCGACTGCACTCTATAGTCAACTTGACTATACGTTAACAAGAGACACTACGCTAATTGCCGGCATTCGCTTTACGAAAGAAGAAACTGATTACGAGGCAAAGGCTGACCTAAACACTGTGTATGGTAATGTACCTAAGCTATGGGACTTAGCAGGTAACATTTCCGACAACGAATTTTCAGGTAAACTAGCAATTAACCACGCACTCGCTGATGATATAAACCTATTCGCCAGCTATACCCGTGGTTATAAAAGCGGTGGCTATAACGCTGGTTACTCCACCACTCCAGAACAAGCAATGAATTCTGAATATGCACCTGAAACACTAAATGCCTATGAAGCCGGTGCAAAATTGAAATGGTTAGATCATAATGCTCGTTGGCATTTAGCCGCATTCTATTATGACTACCAAGATCAGCAAGTGTTTATTAATATTCAAGATAGCGCAGTGCCTTATCACGTATTAAAAAACGCAGGGGCTTCAGAAATTTACGGCTTAGATAGCGAATTCTATTATGCACCGACTAACCAACTGGAATTTGTTTTAAATATTGGCTATTTACCTGAAGCATCGATAGGTAAGTTTCAACAAGAAAATCTATTTGTTAACGATAACCGTCTACCATTCTCTTCGAAGTGGAATGTATCAGGCCATATACTGACTGAGTTTCAATTATTTGCCAGCCCACTAACCATGCAATTAGGCTTTGATTATCAATCTGAGTTTTACTTTGATCAAAATGAGAACCCCTACACAAAACAGAACGGCTATACCGTTTTTAATGGCAGTATACATTATGCCTTTCATCCTGATTTTTCATTGACTTTATGGGGCAAAAACTTGACCAAAACGGAATTTGCCGAGTTACGCTTTGACTCTATAGCTGCACTAGGCGCGGTAACTGAACTTAAAGGCGCAGCCAGACAGTTTGGGGCAACCTTGCAATATCGTTTTTAACCGTTTACTTTCCTTTTATTCGCTTTATAGACAGAAAATCATAAAGTCGCTAAAGTGAACAAAGTGTACTAGTTAATACGCAAAAAAATAACAATGATAATAACAATACAGGACGTTTACGATGCAAAAAGTTACCCCATGGCAGCTATTATGGCCAATATTACTCACTTTATTAGTGCCGCTGGTTGTCGCTTGGTTTGTATACCCTAACCACCTTCCACCGGGTTTTGGTGAATTTCCACCAACGTTCGCCGGAAAAGTACCAGGGTTTAGTTTAACCTACTTTCTAATTATGGCAGCCAGTGCGCTTTTTATTACTGGCCTTATTTTATTTCCAAAGCTATTCGGCTTTAAAGGCGCAACCGTAAAACCTCGTCAACCTTCTACGGTATCTCTACCATGGTGGTTTTGGTGTGGTGGCGTTGTAATGGGCTTTTTCTGGTGGTTAATGTGGACCCGCGTCACCCCCTTTGGCGACCTGGTTTTTTGGGCATTTACACCACTTTGGTGGGGATTTATCTTCTTTCTAGATGGTATTGTATATCAGCGGAATAACGGGGCATCTTTATTTTCAGAAAAACCAAAAACATTGTTCATCAGTGCGTTGGTTTCAATCGTTGGCTGGGCATACTTTGAATACTACGATTATTTCGTATTAGGTAACTGGTTTTACCCTAACGCGAACCACGTAGGTTGGTCTAGATCAACAATTGTTATTGAATTTCTTATTACATACTCAACGGTCACCCCGGTAATTCTTACTTGGTATAATTTATTAAATACGTTTCCTAAATTAGTCGCTCGATACCAGAACGGCCCCAAAATGCCATTAAACGGTAATGTTATGATCTTCATCGGCGCATTACTTATTGCCGCCATGGTTTACTGGCCGTATGCATTATTTTGGGTTGTTTGGATCGGCCCTTACGCTGTTATGACGGGTATACTTATGCGCTTAAACATTTGGAATCCCTTCACCGATATCGCCAAAGGCAACTGGAGTGCAGGCGTTCTTATTGGTGTATCCTCTTTATTAAACGGTTTATTTTGGGAAATGTGGAACTTTGGTTCCAGTAACCCTAACGCTGAGCCGATCACAAATCCAAATTATTGGGTTTATAATATTCCGTATGTCGATGTCATCCATATATTCTCGGAAATGCCTTTATTAGGTTACTTTGGATATATTCCTTTTGGCGTTTTAGTTTGGCAGGTGTTTATTTGGAGCGGTAAGTTATTTAACTTCGATACGAATATTCTAATCCCTCCTAAAACAAATCAATAATATGGCCAATGGGTAATATCGTCGATCCCTTGCCGTCGTGGCACGATGGCAAGGTTAAACAAGGCATCATTTCATTTGTCGAGCAGGTTTGCGACCAACACTCTCCTAATTTTGTACCAATAGAAAATCGCATTGCAACATTCGATAACGACGGTACTTTGATTGTTGAAAAACCAGTGATGGCGCAAGTCGCCTACTTTAAACGAAAATTTTTTAATCAACATGTATTGAACACTACTAGCCATTCAAAACGAATACGTCACTGGTGCAAAACCGCTATTTTTGATTTTTTTAATATCATGAAAGTTGGTTGTTACTTTTTGCGTAAAGGCATGACCACAGAAGAGTATCGCGCATCTGTTGCCAGGTGGATCAGCCAAGCTGAACACCCAAGGTTCAACACGCAGTATACCAACCTAACCTATCAACCCATGTTAGAAGTGCTGGCTTACTTTCAGCAAAACAATTTTAGCAATTATATCGTTACAGGAAGTACAGCAAACTTCGTTAGACCTTGGTCACAAGAAGCTTATCAAGTATCGGTGAATCGAGTCATTGGTAGCAGCTTAAAAACCAAGCTATCAAAGAGAAACAACAATCTCACTGTTAAATTAGAGCCGATTCCTTTTTCCATTGAGAGCCGTGCGCGAAAAGTATTAAGTATTGAAAGACGAATTTCAATTAGACCCATTGCTGCTTTTGGTAATAGTTATGGAGACGTCGACATGTTACGTTGGACATCCAACAAACATTCTCTTTGTGTGCTTATCCATCACACAGACAGTGTTCGAGAATACAAATACAGCCCTAACTGTCGCTTTAAGTTCTGGGGCAAAAATACCCTGTGTTATGCCAAGGCGTTAAACTGGCACGTAGTAGATATGAAAAATGATTGGAAAACTATTTTTCGCTCCCCTACTTAAATTATAAACAACGCTATGAACAACATAATTGTCGATTGCTTTTCACACATTATTTGATTGTTTTTTAATTAAGAGCTATTACTCTAATTACTTTTTATGATATGATAACGCTGTCATTTTTCATTATGGTTATAAATAAAGGACTTACAACGTGAACGGGTTTAAAGCTTTTACTACCGCTATTTTTTACGTGTTTATTATGAACAATGCACAAGCCGATCTGATCGACTTAGGCGTAGATCTTGGTGTTGCTGATAAATACACGATTGGTGTGGGCCAATGGGATTTTCACGGTTCGCCTGTAGATGGCTCATTAGTGCTAGGCAGTGAGGCTTATATTTATGGTAATGTTGCTGCCAGTAAAGATATCGGCTTTGCATCAGGGGCGATCGTTTACGGCAATGCCTGTTCAAACACATTGATAATGGGATCAGCAAGTAAAGTAACTGGTACGCAAAGTATTTGTGCCGATGTACAGAAAAATGGCAGTAGTCAATTTGATCAATTATCAATAGATATTGCTTCCGCAAGCGAAGCCGCTAAAAACTTAGCGGGAGTAACTCAAGGTGCTATTAGCCAGTCAACCACCTTAGATGCTAGTCAACTTAATGTTGTAAATGTAGATTCAATCACACTAGGCTCATCAGATATTTTACAAATAAACGGTAGTAGCAATGATAACTTAATTATCAACATCTTAGGCAACGCACAGATTGCCTCTGGTGCGCAAATTTTATTATCGGATGGTTTAACGTCTGCAAATGTTTTGTTTAATTTTATCGATGATAACTTTTCATCATTAAACTTTGGTGGTGCTAATATTAGTGGCACATTTTTAGCGACTAAAGGTGCGTTTAATGCAGGCGATGGTGCAACGTTAGATGATGTTAGATTTTATACCAATCATGCACTTGTTGGTAATTTTCAAACCGTTCGTACTGCCTCACCATCAATTGAAGTACCGGAGCCTTCTACCATTTTAATTATCTTAGCAGGCATATTTATTCTGTTAATGCGTTCTAATCATAAGCATCAGTAGATTACGATCATATTCAATGGTTTTTCTAGACAGAAAAGCATCCAACCAACCCTGTCGTTCTCTAATCACCAAACATAAAAAAGCCGAGTAAATATACTCGGCTCTTAAAGTGACTCAACAAAATAAAGACTTCTATTACAGCACTTTTGCAATTGATTGTGCTAAGTAATCTACATTACTTTTTGCTATGCCAGCGATGCTCATACGGCTAGAGCCAACCATATAGATACTGAATTCGTCTTGTAAACGTTGTACTTGTTCAGGGGTAATACCTAAAAACGAAAACATACCATTTTGACGTGTAATAAAACTAAAATCTCTTTCAACGCCGTTTTCTATTAGTTTATCAACAATTATCTGGCGATTACCGTTAATTCTATTGCGCATTTCAGCCAATTCTTGATGCCATTGCGAACGTAATTCATCAGAAGATAGTATTGTTTCAACCAATGCTGCGCCATGTGCGGGTGGCATAGAATAAATAACTCGTACTACTGAAAGTAATACAGAGTATGCAATATCAATGGCAGTAGATGACTTACCTATAATAGTAGTTGCACCAATACGCTCACGATATAAACCGAAGTTTTTTGAACATGAACTGCATACAACCATTTCTTCAACATTGTTAGCTAATAGACGTAAACCAGCAGCATCTTCATCTAAACCTGTACCAAAGCCTTGGTATGCCATATCAACAACCGGTAGAAAGCCAATATCTTTTGCAACTTCTGTAACTTGTTGCCATTGTTCTTGGTTTAAATCCATACCGCTCGGGTTATGACAGCACGCGTGTAATAACACCGCATCGTCAGCACTGACTTCTTTCAGTGCTGCTAACATACCATCAAAGTCTAAACACTTGTTCTCATGATCATAATAAGGATAGGTTTTGACCGTAAGGCCTGCCGCTTCAAATAAGCCAGTATGATTTGCCCAAGTAGGATTTGAAACCCAAATGGTTGCGCCCGCTTTACATGACTTAATAAATTCAGCTGCTACACGTAATGCACCTGTGCCACCTGGGGTAGAAACAGTTCGGGCACGGTTTTCACTCAATACTTTATGATCGCCGAAAATAAGCTTCGACATTTCATCATTAAATAAAGGAGAGCCTGTTGGGCCAATATACACCTTGGTATCTTCGGTATCGTTACGATGCTTTTCAGCGGTTTTCACACACTTTAAAATAGCCGTATGGCCAGCCTCATCTTTATAAACACCCACGCCTAAATCAATTTTTTGTGGATTTGAATCTTCACGATATTTAGCCAATAAACCTAAAATAGGATCGGCAGGCAATGCCTTTAAGCTACCAAACATGTCTCCATTTACCTTATAGATAGAGTGAGATTTTGCATTGCAATGCGCCATCGCACGTAATGCCAGTAAAATCCCGATTTGAAAGGGCTAGCATAGCGACTATCCAGCGAGAATTAAAGCAATTTGACAGAAAAATCAGTTACCTTTTAGTACAAAAGGCACTAACGAAAATAATCCGCAATTAATTAAGGGGGTTAACTAAGCAAACACCATGAATTTGTAATTCAATATAACCATTAACAGTGATTAAAAATTACCAGTAAGTGCGGCAATTAAACCGATAGTACCGCCGAAAACTCCACCCCAAACAACTAACCAGCCTAAATGCTGGCGGATCATTTCTTGTACAATTTCTTTTACTAATTTAGGGGTTAATTCGTTCAAGCGTTTTTCAATGATATTGCTTACTTTTTCACGCATTTCAGCAATCACATTTGGTTGTTCTAACTGCGTTCGTAGAGCTTCATTAAATTGTTCACTTTGCGAAATATCCCCCACGGTTTCTTTCATTTTCAAAATGAAAGGTTCACGCATCGGTTCAAGCGCTTCTTTACCGCCAACCATGGCTAACATTCCACCAAAAGAAGAATTTTCGATTACCTTTACTAAATTATCAAAAGCTGGCGACAAATCTATTTTGTCAATCACTGGTACTAAATCAAAGGTACTCGCCTTACCAGCATTGTCAGATAAAAACCGATCAATGTTATCTTCGGTAAAGAATTGCTCCATCATCAAATGACGAATGGCCGCTTTAAACTCTTCAAAACGCGCAGGTATCACACCAGAACCATACAAAAAAGGGACTTTTTCAAAAAGCATATGCACAGCAAGCCAATTAGTTATAGCACCCGATAAAGCAAAAATCCCCATGGCGTAAACAACATTCAAAGAAAAATAATAACCGCTTATGGTTACTAACAGCGCTAATACATTGGTTATTAAACTTTTATTCAATGTTGTCTCCAGTGAAATACGTTGGTTAATTTTATATTATTTTATCAAGCTATCTTGATCACGCCAAGCCAGTTGAGTTAACGTGAAACACTAACATTACATAGGAATTTATCATGATTAAAGCCATATTAACGTGTTTACTAATAATTTGCTTTACGGCTAGTGCGAAGGAAAAATTAGATAATGATTGGCGTATTGTCTCTCCTGAAAATACTGTGATCATGACACTACCTCAAGGTGATGTAATATTGGAATTATCGCCCGAGTTTGCCCCAAACCATGTAAAACGTTTCAAAAAATTAGTAAGAGATGGGTTTTATCAAGGTGAAAGCTTCTATCGTGTAATTGATGGTTTCGTTGCACAAGCGGGACCACAAGATGGATCAGATAAAGACAAGGGCATTACACCGTTGACCATTGAAGAAGAAATCACCACCGACGAAAACTGGTCGTTTACCCAAGTTCAACAACACGATATGTTTGCACCACAAACAGGCTTTAAAAAAGGTTTTGCTGTTGGTTATTCGCAAAAAGAGCAAAAGGCATGGTTATTACATTGCCCAGGCGTCATTGCGATGGCAAGAGAATCAGCACCTGATACTGGCACCAGCCACTTTTATATTACCAATGGTCAAGCGCCACGTTATTTAGACCGCATTATGACCATTTTTGGCCGAGTGATACTCGGAATGCAGCATGTTCAATCAATTCAACGTACAGCTGTTATAGAAGGGATGCCTGAGGTATTACCTGAAAAGTTTACCACGATAAAAAATATCACGGTAATGGCAGATTTACCAAAAGCACAACAGCTCAAAATTGCCGTAGAAAACACAGATAACTCGCACTATGCAGATAAAATTGACAAGAAACGATTACGTGATAACCCTTTCTTTTATAAAAAACCTTTGCCAGTATTAGATATCTGCCAATCGAAAGTAAAGGTAAAGGTATTATCAAAGTAAGCGACTGGTGCTTCAGTTATACAAATCATTAACGTTTGTGTTCTTTCAATGATGATTCATTACCATAAGGTGTGTTAACAACCCGCACACCTTAATTTTTATACCAAATTTTGACTACATCTAAAATACGCTCACCCTCTGGCGTTTTCACGACCACTTCGTCATCAACTTGTTTACCAATTAATGCACGCGCCACAGGAGAATCTATACTGATTTCACCTTTAGAAACATCCCATTCATCTGAACCCACAATACGGTAGGTAAATGTTTTATCATGTTCATCAATCACTTTTACCCATGCACCAAAAAATACTTTTCCTTCTTGCTGTTTTTCAGGGTAAACAATGGTTAATTCATCTAAACGTTTTGACAAAAACCGTACACGGCGATCAATTTCTCTTAAACGCTTTTTCCCATAAATATATTCTGCATTTTCACTTCTATCGCCTAATGCTGCAGCCTCAGAAACCGACTTTGTAACGCGAGGACGTTCATCTTTCCATAAATATTTTAATTCACGATCCAGCATATCCCAGCCATGTCGTGTGATGTAATGACTACGTTTCATGATAATTAACCATTTTCTTAACTTTGATAAGATGCATCATTCAATCTTGCTGCGACATTTTTAATTTACCCGCAAGATAATAACGATAATAGCCAATTGCACCGCTACCAACAAAAATAACTTCAACAAGAATTCCGACAGGTGACCACAATATAGCGTTATGAGTTAACCAAAGAGAGCCACCTAAAATCATCATCAAGCGTAGAAATTTATCATTCTTGCTAAAAGAACCGGTAGTAATAAAAACGGTTGCAATAAAGCCTAATATACTTAATAACCCCGTGTACGTATAGATTGTGATAAACAAGCTAACACACAATGACGCCGCAGCCATCCATTGAAACTTCCATTTAATAGACAACAAAAAACGAATACTTGAAAACAGAAAAATATAACCGGCCGTTGGCTGATCTAGTAACAAATAATGAAGACCATTAAATAAGCAACTTAACGATAACAACGCCAAGATACGATCTTTATCTTTTAGCTGCATGGCAAAGCATTCAATAATTAATGTAAAGGTAACTAAAATCTGGGAAAGTAGGAAATCGGGCATAATAACCTTGAAAAAGTCAGTGCGATTACGGCTGAACAGCCAAAAAAGCAATTATACCTGTTGAATCATGAAATGTGCCAGCTTAACTTTTGTCGCGTGATGGCTACTTAGAGCTCCTACATTTTTATGACAAGCAATGATATATCTTAACGTAAGTATAAAAAACCTCTGTCACTGTTACATTCAATGACAGAGGTTAATCATTTTATTTATTACGACAGTTAACGCTTATTTAGCATTACGACGTTTTGAAACACCTAAGGCAAACATGCCTAAAGCTAACAATGCAAGTGGTGCCGGCTCTGGTATTTCAGCAGCTAATGGCTCACCTGGCGTACCAAAAATACTTAATGAGGCGCTATTTAACTCAAACTCTCTATTTCCAAATGAAGTTTCCGAAAACATTAATGAAAAGTTTTGGTTTGTGATCATATTTTGAAAAATTTGTGCATCAACAGTATTGGCATCAATTGTGATTGTAGTGGCAATACCTTGATCATGGTTTCGATCATAACCAGAATTTAAAGATGCTGAAGCACCAGGTCTAACATCCCAATTCTCTTTCCAAAACCACATGCCTTGATCTGAAGCATTGTCAAAATCTAATGTTAATTCAAAACTATCAATTGTGTTAAAATTCACAGTAGAGAAGTCAAAGTAGTCATAAAAACGACCACAACCATTTGAGTTATCGGTAATCGTTACTGAATCTGCATTTAACGTATCACAACTATTATTAGACGCTAAACTGTTTGGCGTATATTGTTGTTGACCGTAATCATGCGTGATTGTAGTGATTAAATCTGCGTTTGAAAATGTAGACACTACACTTAATGTCGCAATTGCAGTAATTTTGCTAAGAAGCTTTTTCATTTGAACATCCATCTTTAAGTTACAACGTCAATATCATTCCGATATTGTACTAATATGCAACTAAGCAATCATCAGACCAGATCGCAAGGTTTCGTTAACAAACCAAATAACATACTGTAATATATAACTTTAAAATGTAATAAACTTTTAATTATCAAGATAATGATTGAGGTTCCTGTAAAAAATTCTGACAGGTATTTTCAAAAAACTTAAATATAATGTAAACCTGTTGTGACTAGAACATTAATTTTTTCGCGCCATTTGATAAAAATTAACAAGCTTTTACACGATTAATGAGTTGAAAATGAAAATGTTGTCCACGTTGATGTATTTGTGTCAATCGCATTTTTAGGATAGGTAAAACTAGCTCCATATTTACCGTTTTGATATATACCACTAATTTCAACCATCATCTGCCACACATCACCGGGAAATTTTTTCTTTTGCACTTGAATTTCTCTCGATGATCCGGTGAGAAATTTTGTTCGTTTGCCACTTTCAGAAGATTCTTCACCGGCATAAGGCACCCAAAACCCACCCCACTCTTTATGATTCCAAAAATCAGACTTGCTCCACTGTTGTTCAATTAATCTACGCTCTAGAAGCTGGGCTGAGGCGTGTAAATTATAAAGTGTTTTCGTGTCACCGTGCTCAATATACAAATCAAGCACAGTATAATCTTCTGCTTTTCCTTGAGCACATATAAAGACCGAATGCTCATTGTGCATTATATGAATATTGATATTGGCAGGTAATTGCAACAGAGTCGCTCCTCGCCATTCAGCACTATCACAGTGGCCATCTAGCAATGGAAAATTGGCTGTTTTATTAACGGTAACCGGACTTACGTCATCAGCTGTAACCGTTAATGATATCGTACAAGCGATTAGAAAAGATAAAATATGTATTGAATGCATTTTAGACTTATCAATTTGTTGATTTATTTCACCTAAAAATAACGTCTAACAAAATAAACGACAACGCTTATGTGATTACAGGCATTTTTAATGTGATAATCTCTAATCTAATTAGAATGTGTGTGCATTTTATTGGTTAGGCTCAAGTTGGCTGCGCCAAAGACATTACAAACAAGCAAAGGTTGCATACACTGAAATCCCTTTCAATAATACGCGTTGTAATACGATGTTATTTTTTATTTAGTCTTTTTTCTATCTGTTTTTTTTCCCAATCTGCGCTGAAAAAATTAACAACCTCGAAAACACTCAAGCCATGTGAAATGACACCAATTCCCCAACCTAAAGCCACCCACCAAGCCCAAATGTAACCAGGACTCATGATAAAGTTTAAGATGAAGAGTGCTCCTACCACTATCGCATAGTTAATTAGATGCGTATAAAAGTCTTTGATGTCTTTAACATGTTCAATGATTTCGATTTCTTGATTTGATAATTCTCTATCGGCATTCATAACAGGCTCTTGTTGTAATGTTTGAATATTAACTTCAAAAACAGCAGCTAAAGATTTTAATGATTCCAAGCCAGCATTTTGCCCCCTTTCAATCCGTTGAATAGTGCGTACACTCAACCCACTAAATTGAACAAGTTGATCTTGAGACCAACCACGCTGAATTCTTAATTTTCGAACAATCATTTATACACTCTTTGCTGAAGTTTGAGAGTAATTATCAATTACAAGCTGTATTTTAACGACGACATTTACATGACATATACACGACATTTGTTATAAATCAATAAGATAAAAGCACCTTAAGCATCTCAATGACACGAAGGCTTAAAGTGCCTACTCGAAAGCTTTATATAACCATATTCTTTGGAAAACTAGATAGCGAATCGTTTTTTAATCAGAAAAGGTTTTTTACTGTTTGATACCGTGCTTTTCTAGAAAAGGTTTCACACGTTCCATCAGTTTAATTTGCTTAGACTGTGCTTCTTGCATACCAATTTGAGCGCCAAGTTGCATTAATTTTGGTGATGTTTCTAAAAATTTTTGGCCGATAGGCGTCTTATAAAAGCTGATAATTTCGCTAAGTTCATCGACGGTAAATGCTTGCGAATACAGCTTTTTCATTTCATTTATCATCTTTGTACGATCAATATCTTCGTTATACCAAGTACGAAAAATATCCTTTAGCTCTGCTTTGCCTTTACTATCTAATTTAAACTTAGCAGTCATTTGATCGATCACAGGTAGCATTGCTTCAAACCCACCTGCCATTTGCTTTTCCATCGCCATAACACTGAAAAGTTCATCGATGGGTTTTTCTTGTGCCATGGTAGGCAATGACAAGGTACATAATATTAATGGTAGTACTAAACGTTTTTTCACTTGATATCCTTATATAACACCGCGACAGCGGATCAGTATGTGCTTACAATGCTAATGTAGACAGTGAAGCCGAGTAAGCGTTTAGCAGCTCCACCAACAAATAGACCGGTCAATTAAGAATAGAAATTAACACGTTACGATAGTATTGCAAGTAGAGCATTATCATGAATAGAGTGGTTTGAACATTGAAAGCAAATAATAACTCCCTTAAGAATCGACAAGGATGCGCTTGACGCTTTGGCTTCTATAAGCAAGATTAAAACGTCAATATCAATGGCGTCATTCACTCTACATCATCCGTTCCTGCTAGGTTTTATGAACAGCCCTTTTCTCGATAAAATGGAATAGCTTTAATTGATAAACCTGTTTGTTTTGATGCTTCACTAATCTACATCAATTTTGATTGTTGAGGTTGCACTGGCATAAAGACATCTAAGTGCGATTAACAAACGCTAAATGTATATCTTCTAGACGGCGCCCGCGGGTATCTATGCCGTTTTTAGCAAGAACAATAGCGCACAATACTAATGGTACTGCAATCGTGAAAGCAGATACCCCTATTTGTTCAAATAACCCCATTACACCGAGTAATGCGCCAACTATTCCACCAAATTTAGAGCTTGCAGCGATTAGGCCAGCCCCTATACCACGGTGCTGTACGGGATAAATTTCCGCTGCGTAGGGAATTAACATGGCGATAACGCCGCTACTGCTGATTAACAGCAACACTGTAGAAGTAATGATCACAGTACTATTAAGTTGCCCAAGTAAATCGCCAATGATAAACAAACTTAAGCTAAGCGCCGTTAACGCAACAAAAAGAACTAACGTTTTGATACTGCTCCAACGGTGATATAACCATACAACCATCAGAATGCCTGGAAGCGCAAATAAGCCTGACTGTGCTAACAACTGATTAGTGGCTTGAGCACTCATACCCATTTCACGCAAATTGGTTGGTAACCACAATAAAAAACCAAAATTGGCAACCCCCCACGCTACGCCTGTGCCAATAAGTGCTAGTGTAATTAAAGCATATGGCCCTTTCATCATTTGAGATAAACTACTCGGCTCAACTTCTTCACAGGTTACTGGCAGCGTTTGCTGAATTTTGGGGTCATCAAGTTCGCCATTGTATTTAGTTAATACCGCTTTTGCTTGGTTTACTAATCCCATATTTGCTAAGAATCTCGGTGATTCAGGGATATATTTATTCAAGATAATAACAATTAAACCTGTAGGTAAGCCTAATAGCCAAAGTGCTCGCCAACTAAATAACGGTTCAAGCAGTGCAGCAGCACCTGACGCCAGCAAGTAACCTGCTGAGGTTCCAATACCACCTAATGCAACAAGCAACCAACCTCGGTGATGAGCGGGTACCATTTCAGCCATTAAGGTAAAGGTTATGGGTAATAGACCACCTGCAGATAACCCCATTAAAAAACACATAATAAGGTTCCACTGAAAACTCGGCATCGCTCCACAAATTGCAGTACCAATAAACATTAATGCTGAGAGTAGGATAGCAGCCCGACGACCCAGTAGATCTGCCATTCTGCCCCATAAAACAGAACCAATAGCTGTTCCCGTCAAGGCAACAAGTGCTACAACCCCTACTGTTTCATTATTTATTTGGTATTCATCAGTCATCCCTGGCATAACAAACCCTAACGTAGCAGGCTTCATTACATCAACAATCACAGCAATTAATAACGCAATAACTAATTTAATATGTTCTGTGTTGAGTGGGCTATTGTCAGCAACATGAAACTGAATTTCTTCAGTGCTGTTATTGAGTCGTAACGTTGCTAAGCGGGGCATCAAACCATAGCAAGCTAATGCTAAACCAAATGGAATCAACGCCATGCCAATAAGCATGGTGTTATCCATAGCCATGCCTGCCATACGGTAATTCATATGAGCAGCATGAATAAACATTGGAATATGAGACAGCACACCTAGAGTGATCAACACACAACCCAGCCAAAAAGCAACAGGATGATGAAATAAATACTCTTTAGCGCGCATTTTTATTACCTTCATGCCACAAATACAAGGTGACACTGTGTGATTATTAATCGTTTGATTATACCCATATCTTGATTGTTTTCTAGTGAAATAGTGTAATTACTCAAGGTATGTGACTTTTAATGATAACGATTACATTTCTATTAAAAATAGCAAACGATAACAAGCTAAATAAAGACCACTCATTAATTTAATCAATTTTCGTCAAGTGACATTTACCAAAATAAATTCACCAAAGCACTATTAATTTTTGTGTGTTTTTTATACTATTTGCCATTATTAATTTATAAGGATATTGACTATGAAACTCATACTCTCATTACTAATTTGTGTGACCACATTTGGCACCTTGGCCAACGATGAAGATCCAGCAAAGCTTTGCAAAAATGCCGCTAATTTATTTGAAAGCGGAGATATTGAAGGTGCGCTAGAAGAGGCTCGTTGGTGTGTTACACAACTTGAGCAATTAAAAAACAATCAAATTAGCAGTTTTTTCAAAGATAAAATCAACGATTTTTCGGGTAATGAGCTTTCCCATCAATCTGCCATGGGAATGAATATTATTGAGCGTGAATATCATCACAACGATCAATACATACAAGTAACATTAACAACAGGAAATACAGGCGCTGCCGCTTCTGCTTTTGCTGCTCTGGCACAATTTGGTATGACCTCTAGTAACAATAAAGTGCGTATTCAAAGACGTAACGCAAGCTTAGAACACACTGATGGCTCTACAAAGCTAACCGTTTCATTAAAAAGCGGTGGCATGTTAGCGTTTGAATCAAATTCAGCAAATAAAGATGCTGTGTTAGCCTTTGCAAAAAGCTTTCCCGTGAAAGCCCTTGATAATAATATGATGGAATAACGGCTAGCTTTGTAGCCTAATAGTTATCGATTATAAGAGCTATTAGGCTATATCACTTCACATGTCGACATTTATAAATTCAATGATATTCACTCAATAGCCTAGAAATTGTTATTTGCACCCATATATATAGAAAAAAGCGCTAATTACCTTATAGGACACGACATAATGTCTGCAATTGCTGAAAAAATTGCCCAAGAACTCCATGTAAACACTCATCAAGTAACCGCTGCAATCTCATTACTTGATGAAGGATCTACAGTACCATTTATTGCCCGTTACCGAAAAGAAGCTACGCAAGGGTTAGACGATGGCCACCTTAGAACATTATCACAACGACTTGAATACTTACGCGAGCTAGAAGAACGCAGACACGTTGTACTAACGAACATTGAACAGCAAGAAAAATTAACGCCACAATTAAAACAATCCATTCTTGAGGCAGACAATAAAACACGCCTTGAAGATTTGTACCTCCCTTATCGACCAAAACGAAGAACTAAAGGACAAATCGCCATAGAAGCTGGCCTCGAACCTTTAGCTACGGCATTGTTTCAGCAATGGCAACTCGTGCCTGAAATAGAAGCTGAGCAGTACATTAATATTCCCGCAGGCTTTGAAAATACCGATAAGGTGTTAGAGGGGGCCATTTACATTCTAATCGAGCGCTTCGCCGAAGACGCATCACTATTAGCAAAACTACGTAGATTAATTGCCAAACAAGCGCACTTAAAAAGTAAGGTGCTAAAGAAAAAAGAAAAAGAAGGTGCTAAATACCGTGATTATTTCGAATATTCTGAAAAAATTGTAAAAATTCCCTCACATCGAGCATTAGCATTATTGCGAGGTAGAAACGAAGGCTTTTTAAGCTTATCGCTTGACGTAGATCCGCAGCAAGATAATAGCCACTATTCTTCAGCAGAACAAATGATTACCGAGCATTATCAGCTCAACTTGTCTTCGCAGCCAGCCGCTAAATTTCTTACCAAAGTGGTACATATGGCATGGAAAGTAAAATTTAGTCAATCATTAGAAACTGAGTTTTTAGGCACCTTACGTGAAAAAGCAGAACAAGAAGCCATTATTGTTTTTGCTAAAAACCTGAAAGACTTATTAATGGCTGCGCCTGCTGGGCCAAAAATAACAATGGGAATCGATCCAGGCTTTAGAACTGGCTGTAAAATAGCGTTGGTAGACGCAACCGGCAAGTTGCTAAAAACGGCTACTATTTTTCCACATGAGCCGCAAAATAACTGGGATAAATCTATTCGTACTCTGGTTAATTTAGCGCGCCAATACAAGGTTGACCTTATTGCTATCGGCAATGGCACAGCCTCAAGAGAAAGCGATAAGTTAGCGGGTGAAGTTGTAAAAGCATGCGAAGGAAAAGTCAAAAAAATTATTGTCAGCGAAGCAGGTGCTTCTGTTTATTCAGCTTCTGAACTTGCCGCGACAGAATTTCCTGATGTTGATGTGTCTATTCGTGGCGCGGTATCCATTGCTCGTCGGTTACAAGATCCTTTGGCTGAGTTAGTTAAAATTGACCCTAAAGCCATTGGCGTAGGACAATATCAACATGATGTAAGTCAAAGTAAATTAAGTAAAGCCCTCGATAATGTCATTGAAGACTGTGTAAATGCAGTTGGTGTTGATATCAACAGCGCCTCTGCGGCATTACTTACCAGAGTGGCCGGATTAAATAAAACCATTGCTAATAATGTGATTCGTTACCGAGATGCGCACGGTCGTTTTAACAGTAGAAAAGAAATCAAATCGGTTGAACGTTTAGGCCCTAAGGCTTTCGAACAAGCCGCTGGTTTTTTACGAATTTCTGATGGTATTAATCCACTAGACGCATCTGGTGTTCATCCCGAAACCTACCCTATTGTAGATAAAATTGTAGCCCAGCTAAGTGCCTCAATAGACCAAGTGCTTAATGAAGAAACATTAGCGAATAAAGTTGATTTTCAGTCGCTCGTTGATGATAAATTCGGTGATATTACCGTAAAAGATGTGGTGCAGGAACTGGCAAAGCCGGCTCGAGATCCTCGTCCTGAATTTAAAACAGCGACCTTTACCGAAGGCGTCGAATCAATCAAAGATTTAAACGTTGGTATGGTGCTTGAAGGCGTGGTGTCTAATGTAGCAAATTTTGGTGCCTTTGTTGATTTAGGTGTTCACCAAGACGGTTTAGTGCATATTTCTGCGATCACCAATAAGTTTATTTCTGACCCTCGCGATGTGGTAAAAGCAGGTGATATTGTCAAAGTTAAGGTAACGGAAGTAGATGTTGAACGAAAGCGCATTAGTCTTACAATGCGATTAACAGATGAAGCATCAGCGCCTACAAAACAAAAATATCAACCAACCCATACACCCAAAAGTAACCCCAAAGGTAAGCAGCAAGCCAGGCCGCAGCATCACAACAAAAAACCAAAACCGGTAGAAAATGCCGCCATGGGAAATGCCTTTGCTGATGCCTTTGCAAAGTTGAAAAAATAATAGCTTAAAAAAAATAAACTAGAGCGTACTGCTTAGTACTGGAGGCACAATGAATCTTGCACAACTTAATATTGCGAAAGCAAAATACGCGCTAGACGCACCAGAAATAGCAGAATTTATCAACAACCTGGAACCGATCAATGCTATTGCAGAAACAAGCAATGGCTTTGTTTGGCGCTTAAAAGATGACAGTGGTGACGCCACAGATATCAAAGTCATGGATGACCCAGATATCATCGTAAACATGTCTGTTTGGCAAGATATTGAGTCATTAAAGAATTTTATGTTCAGAACCCATCACATTGATTTTCTCAAAAGAAAGCAAGAGTGGTTTCATCGCATCCCCGAAGACTCTTACGTATTATGGTGGGTACCGGTTAATCATATACCTACAGTAGAAGAGGCAATTGAGCGTTTGATGCATTTAAGAAAACGAGGGGATTCACCCTATGCATTTAGCTTTAAAAGTAACTTCACTGCAGCAGATTTAAATAAAATTAATTGAAGTCATAACGGTGTAATTTCGATATAAAAAAGCACCCTATCCCATTATCAATAAGGTGCTTAACATTTTCATTATCGAAACGTTGAGCTTAACGACTCTAACGTTTCCGCACTTTTGTTCACCTCAATACCATAACGGTTAACTTGCTCAGCAATTTCGGTGTTTTCTTTTGAAATACCATCGATACTATGCACGCTTTGGGTCATTTCTGCCGCGACGGCACTTTGTTGTTCGGTTGCCGTTGCTATTTGCCCTGCAATATCTGTTACTTCATCCATCATACCTTTGATGCGATCCATTCCAGCTTTTGCTTCTGTTGCATCTTCTACGCATGATTCTGCTTCACCTTGACTTGAAACCATGGTTGCGCTCCATTGCTGTAGCGTTTGTTGAAGCTCTACCACTGAACCTTGTATTTGCTCGGTTGCAGATTGCGTTCTGCCAGCAAGGGTTCGCACTTCATCTGCAACAACAGCAAAACCTCGTCCTTGTTCACCAGCACGAGCAGCCTCAATAGCCGCATTTAAAGCTAATAGGTTAGTTTGATCAGCAATGCCTTGAATTTCAGTCATGATATCTGAAATACGGGTGATATCTGTAACAAGGTTAGTTGCAGTATTTGCAGCAGATTCTACCTCACCTGATAATACGGTGATTTTTTTCTGACTATGATCAATTACACTAATTGCTTGATTACATTCAGACTGCATTACCACGACCTTGTCGTAAGCATCTGTAGTACTTTGACTGACATCTTGAACGGTGGCAGACATTTCTGTCATTGCCGTTGCTAATTGATCTAGCTGCGAGTTTTCATTAAATAGACCTTCCAAAGAACGAGCAGAGGTATCTTTTAATTTTACTCCAAGATTAACAAGCCCTTCACCTGAATCACGGCTTCTTCCTAAAATTGTTCTTATTTTTGCTTGCTGCATTAAATACGGGTATCGCATTAACGCGGCAATGCCTTTACCACTAAACACGAACCTAGATGGACTGTCGAATTCTTGTTTATATTGTGAAATTTGATTAGAGATATCAATAAACTCATCTTTAAAAATAATAACCAGTAACGCAACCGTCAGAAGTAACGCGCCTGCTGCGTACATAGAAACAAGCCATGCTAATAATATCGTAACTGAACATACAAGCGCAGCAGCCAAGCTACGTTTTAAAGACACATTCGTAGAAAATTCGTTTATCGATTTCCCTTGATTTATCTGTTGATACAGCGCCTGTGCCTTATGTTTTTGTTCGGCCGTAGGACAACAACGAACAGATTGGTAGCCAACAATATTATTCCCCTCGTATAAAGGAGTAACGTAGGCATCTACCCAATAATAATCACCATTCTTACAACGGTTTTTAACCATGCCTCGCCAAGAGTCTCCCCGTTTAAGTTTTTGCCATAAGTCAGCAAAAGCCGCCTTAGGCATATCAGGGTGACGAACAATATTATGATGCTGCCCTTCTAGTTCAGATTGTGAATATCCCGCTATTCGACAAAAATCTTCATTAGCATATAAAATCACACCTTGAGTGTCGGTAATCGAAACAAGCTGTTCAGAAGGCGAAAATGTAACTTCATTCGTTGTGGTATTCATTAAGGTTTTAAATTCCGTATTGAAGTTGTGGTTAATGGTCTATCTAAGTAAAGATTATATCGGCAAAAAATCCAAATTGTTAAAAAAATATAAAATTTTTAACGGTTTACAAAATAACCACAAAATATTTACGGGATAATAACGATATATAAGCCATAGAAAGGAGATTAATGCGATTCGCTTGATATTGTGATTAACGTAAAACATGCAGCTCTGGAATATTTAGAGTGACTGAATTAAATTGGCGTATATCCAATATTTCTATGACTTAACGTGATTATTTACCTATAAAAAAAGGGAAGCATTGCTTCCCTATAAAGATAACCTCAGTGAGGCTAACTAACGCAAAAACGTGTTAACACAGTAACGTTATAAAACATATTTCACAGAAAGTTGTGCGTAATTAGAATCAGCAGCGAGGTCTTCTGCATCAAAATTACCAAACTCAACACCGTACGATAGTTTTGGCGTTATGCTTTTAAACAGGTTTACGCCCCAGTGTGTACGTTCACGATCTGATTCTTCTGTTTCTGTTCGACCATAAAAAACATTCGTTCTTAATGTTTCTGTCCAAAAATGGCGATAAGCAACAGAAATAGATTTTGTTTCCTCGACTTCTTCACCGACAAGGTCTGTCGCGGCAGCCGCTCCTACATAGCGACCCGTATTGCCACCATGCAGTTGAAATCTAAAATCATCTTTACCCACAGTTTTGATTCTACCGGCAATACCGTAGCCAAACCCTGATTCTGATTCGCCACTAACTGTTTCTAATTGTTTAGCGACACCTGCAACTGACACATTACCCCAATCACCCGAGAAGGTGTATTTAGCAATAACATCAGGCACTGAATCTTGTGAGCCATAACCACCTGCACCAGTATAGCCTCCGTAAGACTCTGGGTTTTCAATCGCAACCTGAAAGTTACCGTTGGTATAACGGATCAAATCTTGACGAATAAATGCCGCTGCAACTAAAGGGCCACCGAAGTCAGCAGCTTCAGCTAAAGCACTAGTATTGACAAACGTTGACCATGTTTGACCAACGGTCCAATTTTTATATTTAATAAACGCATGACGTAAACGAGGATGACGAGAATTAGTTAAGCGCTCGTTACCGTCACCGCCATAAAAGTCCATTTCAATGAAGCCGGTTATATCACCATGCTGATATTTTGTATTGAAGCGTGTTGAACTGGCAGAAAAGCGAGTGTTTGAAATATCATCGTTTACGACATGGCCGATCCAAAAATCATCATTGGTTAACGTTGATGATGCATTACCATCAATATAACGAATATCTCCTTGTATAAAACCTCCGAAGGTTATTTTATCATCTTCAGTTAGTTTAATTTCATATCCTGCGTGTGCTGAACTTGCGAGTGTTAATAAGCCTGTCGCCAGTAAACCGGCTTTATAAATTTTCATCTCTACTTTCCCCATGTTTCGTGTATATAGCCTGAGAAAGAAAACTTAACAATCTGTCAGCTATTTATCGTTATTTTTAAACTGTTATTTTTTTTCTGGGTATAACCGTAGAGGCTAATCAGCCATTTAGAAATTAGACCTAAGTCTATAAGAGCAACATTTCTCATTAGACTTTAGTCGTAACTAAAAGAGATTTACTTTCGAATAATAGATTATTAATCGATAATATTATGCTACTTTTTATCGTGTATTCATGACCTTTGGTCGAGTGTGCCAGCCTTTTTCTGCCTAATGTATGCTAAGCTCTTTGTCAGCGAAAATTACGCTTAACTATCGTGATTTATAACAACTAAAATGCAGGTTTCCTCACCATGAACAAATATGTGTCTTTGGCTGCAGCGATAATATCGGTTTCAAGCGTTGCACACGCTGACGTAACGAAAGCCGATTATCAACGCGCAGAACAACAATTATCAACCACCACCACAAAGCTGGTTACTGGTACCGTCGACTATCCAAAATGGTCTAACAACAATACCTTAATTTATCGTAGCCAAACCCCTGAAGGGTTACGATTTTTTAAAGTAGATGCTAACAAGCAAACGAAAGTACCTGCCTTTGATCATCAAAAGCTTGCTGAATCACTTGCACGTATTTCTGAAAGTGAAGTAAACCATAATAAATTGCCTTTTTATCAAGTAACTATCAGTGACGATAACGTACTCAACGTGAGCTACAAAGGTACTAATTACCAGTGCCCATTAAGCAATTACCTTTGTAAAAAAGATGAAACATCAATAAAGCGTAGTGAGTTTGTTTCGCCTGATGGTAACAAGTCAGTATTTATTCGTGAGCATAACTTATGGCTTCGAAACCTTACTGATAATACAGAAACTCAACTGACCACTGATGGCATTGAAAATTTCGGCTATGCAACAAACAATGCTGGCTGGGTACGTAGTAGCAAACCTGTTGTGACCTGGTCACCTGATTCAAGCAAGCTAACCACCTTCAAGCATGACGGCCGTAAGGTTGGCGATATGGGCATTGTATCCACGGCTGTTGGTCACCCAAAAATTGATGTTTGGAAATATCCATTACCTGGCGATGAGCATGTTTTTAAAATTCATCGTGTAGTTATCGACGTAGAAAAAGCGAAGGTTATTCCATTAGATATGGCGCCTGACGAGCATCGCTCTACTATCACTGACCATGTTGCCGCACGAGATGGCAGCTTACTTGATATTGATTGGTCTAGTGATAGTTCTCACTTTGCTTTTGTTTCTTCTTCTCGTGACCATAAAAAAGCAACGTTACGTTTTGCAGATGCTAGTTCAGGTAAAGTAACAACTGTGTTTACAGAAACCGAAGACACCTTTTTTGAATCGGGTGTTCAAGGGGTTAGCTGGCAGTACCTTGATAAAACCAATGAAATATTATGGTTTTCTCAACGTTCAAATTGGGGTCACTTCTATTTAATTGATGCAAATACAGGAAAAGTAAAGAAACAAGTTACCCAAGGTGACTGGACGGTAATTTCATTACTTCATGTTGACCAAGAAAACGGCAAAATTTTATTTACCGGTGCTGGGCGTGAAGGCGGTGACCCATATTTTCACTACCTTTATCGCGTAAACCTTGATGGTTCAGATTTAACGCTGTTAACGCCAGAAAAACAACACCATCGCATCACCTTAAGTGAAAACGGTAAATACTTTGTCGATCGCGTCTCAACGTATGTTACACCAGAAAAAAGTTATGTTCGAAACACCAACAACGGTAAAGGTTTTGCCATCGAAACCATGAATATCGAACAATTAAAAGCGAACAACTGGGTCGCACCAAAGCCGTTTATTGTCAAAGATAGAAACGGTGAACACGATATTTACGGCTTAATGTATAAGCCAAGCAATTTTGACCCGAAACAAACATACCCTGTTGTAAACTACTTATACCCTGGGCCGCAAGTAGGCTCTATTCGAGGTCGTCATTTCCGTGCATCACGAGGCGATAATCAAGCCATTGCTGAACTTGGTTTTATCGTCATTGAAATTGACGCATTAGGTACGCCAGGTCGTTCAAAAGCGTTTCATGAATTTTATTACGGCAACATGGGCGATAGTGGCATACCAGACCAAGTAGCTGCCATCAAACAACTTGCCAGTAAACACAATTGGATTGATGACAGTAAAGTAGGTATTTGGGGGCACTCAGGTGGTGGTTTTGCCTCTACTCGCGCGTTATTAATGTATCCAGATTTTTATAGTGTCGCTGTTTCTCAAGCAGGTAATCATGACAACCGTAACTATGCGGATGAATGGGGTGAAAAATGGCATGGTATGTTAGTGAACAATGAAGACGGTACTACGAACTACGACAGCCAAGCGAATCAACTGATTGCAGATCGTTTAAAAGGTAAATTATTAATTGCTCACGGCACGACAGACACCAATGTACCGCCTTACAATACCTTAGTTGTTGTTGAAGCATTAATTGACGCCAATAAAGATTTCGACATGATCATGCTACCGAATCGCGGTCACGGCTTTGCACGTGAACCGTTTATGTTGCGTAAACGTTGGGACTATTTCGTTGAACACTTAAAAGGGGTAACACCACCTAAAGAGTTTACCTTTGAAACACTAAAAAAATAATATGCTAGTAAATAGCAAGTTTTAACAGTAAAAAAGCCGTTTCGTGTTACGCACAAAACGGCTTTTTACTGTATTGAATTCAACTTCACGAAGATAGTTAAATACTGCTATTTTTGTCGCTCAGGTTCAAACGCTTCATAGCGAGGAAGCTTTGCATCCATTTCTTCCCAATTTGCTTTAGAAGTCACAAAATTATGTGAAATAGGTCTTTCAGAAATCGGTGAGTCTAACAGGCCTAAACGTAATCTAATTCGTTGAATATCTTCTAGGTTTTCACTATAAACAGGAGAACCACAATGTTTGCAAAAGTGGCGCACTCGTTTAGCTTTATACGAAAATTGACTGAGTTCATGCTCGCCAGCGATAATGGCAAAGTCTTCTCGATCAACAAAGCCATTCGTGGCATAAGCCGTACCGCTATTTTTACGACACAAAGAGCAGTGACAATGAATAATATCGCTTATAGCACCTTTAATCGTTATTTGTACTTTGCCACATAGGCAGCTTCCTTTATACATAAAATACCCTGTTATGTTTGATATATTTCAATTGGCAATTCGTCGGGATCACTAAAAAAAGTAAAGTGTTTTCCAGTAAATTCATCAACACGAATCGGCTCAACATCAATGCCTTTTTTTGTCAGTAATAATGCTGTTTGTTCAACAGAATCTACTTGAAAAGCTAAATGTCTTAGTCCTTGAGCTTCAGGATAACTAGGGCGTTTCGGCGCATTGGCAAATGAGAATATTTCGAGTTGGCTACCATCAGGTAGCGCTAGATCTAATTTATATGATTGGCGTTCTGCACGATAATTTTCCGCAATAATATCAAGCCCAAGTATATCAACATAAAAGGCTTTAGAACGTTGATAGTCAGCGCAAATAATCGCTACGTGATGAATACCTTTTAAAACAATTTTATTATTCATACTTTGATAAGTTTTTACCTTTTATTAATATTACAGCGTCTAAAATCATCATAGATAGTGACAAGATCTCATTAATCTTTAATCTTTAATCTTTAATCTTTAATCTTTAATCTTTAATCTTTAATCAAAGTATAATAATCGCCCTTTGGTGGCTTGCCAAAAAGCGACATAGCAGCTTGCATTTTATCTGCAGGATATTGACTTAACGATGCCTGATGAGCTTCTTTAGTTTGCCACTGCTCTAATATCACAAAATGTGAGTCATCCTGCTCATCTTGTAAAAGTTGGCAACCTATACATCCTTCACTTTGATTAATATAATCAACAAGCGCTTGGAAAAATTCTTTTAATGCTTGTGTTTGGTTGTCTGCGGCATAAAACTGATTAACTCTATGTATCATAATATTCCCTGCTGAATTAAATTAAGCTGCATTTAATCATTGTCTGTAATGCATCACAATAGCTTTCAATACCGAGCCAAATATTCTCCTTCATTTTAAAAAAATGATTTGTTAAGCGAAGCTACCGTGCTTTCGATGCTAGTATCAACTAGACTAACAACAGCAAGACTTTTTGGGTATAAGTGTATGACTAAGTCGCTTTGTAAATGGAAGAAAAAAGACATAGAAAAAAATATACACATTATTGCACAAATTGTGTTTACGCCGCGCTTTGCATGTAAAGACTGTGCGCGTTCGGCTCATTCAAAAAGTTTTTTATGTAAACCGATAAAACTCACTTTTACTCATATCGAAAAGGAAAATTATGATTAACGTAAATCAACAAATGCCAAGCGGAAAACTTCACCAACGTACCGATAACGATACTATCACTCATCAATTACCTGATTTATTCGCAGGTAAAAAAGTTGTATTGTTTGCCGTTCCGGGCGCGTTTACTCCTACATGCTCTGACAACCATTTACCTAGCTTCATTGCTTTAGCAGATCAAATTAAAGCTAAAGGTGTTGATGAAATTATCTGTATTGCTGTTAATGATGTGTTTGTTATGAAGGCGTGGCAAGACGTTAAAAACGCTGAACATATTACCATGCTCTCAGATGCTGACGGCAGCTATACACGTTCATTAGGGTTAGGGGTAGATATGGAGCCACTAGGCGGTTTTCGCTCTAGACGTTATGCGATGATTATCGATAACGGCACGGTTGTTCATTTAGCGACTGAAGAAGCAGGCGAATTATCTGTCAGTGGTGGCGAATCAATATTACAAAACTTATAACAAACACAAATGGAAATAATTATCATTGATATGCCATTGATTTTATTGAGTTTTATTTGCAAAACTCTGATTGATACGTGATAATGCGCAAACTATTTTATCGAGGTGTAATATGTTGAAATCAGACATGATCGTAAAGCTCAATGAGCAAATTAACTTAGAGTTTTACTCTTCTAACTTATATTTACAGATGAGTGCTTGGTGTGAGGAGCAAGGCTTTGAAGGCGCAGCTGAGTTTATGCGTAAACACGCTGCTGAAGAGATGGATCATATGACTCGATTATTCACCTATGTGAGTGAAACCGGTGCTTTGCCAATTTTAGGAGCCATTGATGCTCCACCACATGAGTTTGAGTCTCTTGCCGATGTTTTTGAAAAAACTTATCAGCATGAATGTGAAATTACTGAACGCATTAACTCACTTGCGCATCAAGCATTTACTAACCAAGATTATTCTACCTTTAATTTCTTACAATGGTATGTGGCTGAACAACACGAAGAAGAAACCCTCTTTAAAAGTGTGTTAGATAAAATTAACTTAGTTGGCCATGATGGCCACGCACTATTTTTTGTTGATAAAGACTTAGCAGAGCTAGCAAAAACAGGCTCTTCTAGCATTATGACAAATGCGCCCACCGCATAATCATTATATTCGTATATGTTAAAGGGGCTAAAAAGCCCCTTTCTTATAACTGATTCATCAGTACTTAAGCTATAGCTGTTCTTCTGTTGTAACCCGATAACCGCTAGCGGAAGTGTCATCTTGTTCAATAATTAAAAACAATTCATCACTGCTTTCATCTAAGGTTAACTCAAAGTTAGCCAACACTATTTCACTACTGTTATGTTTTGCCACGGCAAAAACTTGGTAAGTATTATTTCTCAAAATAATTGATTCGGCATTTGCATAAGAAACAGCACTTGAATAGTAAGCCGTTGCGATTGTTTCATCACTACGTACAAAATAAAACTCAACTACCCCAAAATCATCACTATCAACTAAGTTAACGAGTTGTAATTGATGATCATAAATACTTTCTCTTACGCTGTTATCAACGACCAACGAGTTAATAGAAATTTCAATTTCATCAACAATGCCGTCACCATTTTCGTCTACATCACCATCGCCATCATGATCAACATTATCTTCTGTTAAATATAAAAAGAGCGTTTTATTAGCATTTTCAGGTAGCGATAATAAATGATTATTAAGCAAAATGCTTTCGCTGCCACTGACCGTCACCTTAACACTAAAATCGCCATTATCTTTTACGATTTCATCACTAAACGTTCCGCGTTCAAGCGATGATAAAGAAGATGTTGTATTACCACCGGTTATTTCAACATCAATAACATCATTGTAGTCTGCAATCAGCTCATGCTGGTCAATGGCATTAAATACGCGAAAATGTGCTTCTGCGTTGTAATCAAGAAAGGTTTCAGTGTACGAAGACGACACTTTATCCATAATATAAGGTGAGTCACTATTTCCTAAGTTTTCACGGATAACCATGACATATTGCGACGGGTATAAAAAGCTTACATTGTTCGATTGAAACAACACCTCATCTTCACCTGCGTGGGTAATATAGAACACATATTGATCTTGATCGAATTTTTGGTTTTCCGAAAGCTCTTGAAACGTATAGCTACCAATCATTGTTGCTTCATTAAACGTTTCATCGGTTTGAGAAAGGTATATATCTACCGCTTGATTAGAACCGTGCATATTCAACACCCGAAGATTAAATAACGATAGCGTTGAGTCATCTTCATCATCCACTAAGGGAATATCATACACATTTACTTGAGGTTGACTGATATCGCCACTAGCCACTACGAACCTGATAGTGTCTTGTTCAATCGAGATTTGATCTTGGAATATCATTTCTAAATCAGCACGTGCTGCACTGTCTTCATCTTGCCACGCTAATTCATAAAAATAATCACCTGTTGGCAATTCTCTGCGCGTATCAGCAGTACCATATGCTGTAGCGCTAAAAGTAATTTCAACTTCATCGTCTTCATCTTCATCTAGATTTTCATCAACAGTCAAAAACAGTGACGGCGCATTCGTAGAAGCATTATAAAATTTTAAATAACCCACTTTATTATCACTACTATCACTAGAGCCACAACCGGCCATAATTAGCATCACACTTGATAATAAAAGTATCATTAAGCTGTTATAGGATAATTTTTCATTACGTTGTTTCGTACAATTCAGCATTTTTCATCTCATTTTTATTCATCGTTAATCGATATCAAGCTGATATCAAAAGTCTGCATATAGAGGCGACTTCTTACTGTTCGTTCAACGATTTACTCAATCTTTGCACTTCTTTACTCGAGCTTTGCGTTTCTTTACTTTATCTTTGTATTTCCTTACAAAATACTGACACTTTTTGGTAATTCTCAGCAGTCTGTTACACAAGCCGCAGTAAATACACTGGTGATAAAAGCAAAATATTTTTATAATGCTTGCCTGATTTACTCTAAGGCTTATAACTTGATACATACTGACGTTTTAATCATTGGCGCCGGCGCAGCAGGTTTAATGTGCGCAGCAACAGCTGGCTATCGAGGCAAAAAAGTTACGGTAGTTGATATGGGGAAAAAGCCAGGACGTAAAATTCTGATCTCAGGCGGTGGGCGTTGTAATTTTACGAATGAAAATGCCAACCCTGATAATTATCTTTGTGAATGATCTGCTTTAATTAAACAGGACACTTTAATAATGGAATATAATCCAATTATTGAGGTGTTAAATGACAAAAAGAA